>JAIRUA010000030.1 GCA_031254645.1 Dysgonamonadaceae bacterium | reverse complement strand
CATGAACAAACTTTGGCATCACATTGGTGCGCTCAACGACAACGTAAAAATCAATTACAGCGAGCCGTTCGTGGAATACAACCACAAAGGAATGCCCATTCGCCTCTATCGCGACGTAAACCGTACCGAGCAAGAGTGGCTCGCCCTTTCGCCTGCCGATGCAAAAGAAATCAAGCGATTTTGCAACAATATCCGCAAAGTACAAAAACTTTCGATGCCTGTGCAAGATATAAAAGGCGTGAAAGTTACAAAACGTTCGCACCCACCGCTTTCGTTGCTTTTTCACGCGATGCGCGCAATGGGCGTGATGCGAAAATACGCCAAAATCTCGAAAAACGACTATGCACACCGCTTTTCGCACAAAGGTATTCGCGATATGTTTCTTGCCATTCCGGGCGGACAACAGGGAATTTCGATGCTCTTTCTCACTATGGGCGCATTGTCGCGTGGCGACGGCGGATTTCCCGAAGGCGGTTCACTGCCTTTTGTGCAACGAATTGTCGATAAATTTACTGATTTAGGCGGAAAAATTCTCTACAAAACACACGTCGAACGCATTGTGGTAGAGAATGGTAAAGTAACAGGTGTTATTTCGGGCGATACACATTTTCCTGCCGATGCCGTAATTGTTGCTTCTGATACAATGGCGATTGAGCAACTCTTTGATACTCTGCCAAAATGCGCGTGGCTCGACGAAATGTATCGAAAAACCGAGCCAACCACCTGCGTACTCGTTTCACTCGGTATCAATGCCGATTTGCAAAATTATCCCGATAGGTCAATTTTCAAGATAAAAGAGCCGATTCAATTCGCCAACGAAACTTTTAATTCGCTGTTTCTCAACAATTATGCGAACGATCCCCATTTTTCGCCCGACGGAAAAACAACTTTAACCCTGCAACTCGCAGGCGATTCGTACGATTTTTGGAAAAAAGCGAAAGAAGAAAATCGCTATGCAGAAGAAAAACAAAAAATTGCCGATAAAATTATTGAAGCAATTGTTGCACAAATTCCCGAAGCGGAAGGAAAGATCGAAATAGTTGATGTAGCAACACCGCTCACTTACGAGCGATATTGCGGCAACTGGAAAGGCTCGTGGATGACGGCAATCACAGGAAGTTTAAATATAAATCCCTATCCGTCAACTATAAAAGGACTTGATGGCGTTTATTTCGCCGGACAGCGCATAATGCCTCCCGGTGGACTTCCGCCTGCTTTGATGACAGGTCGAATGGCGGTGCAGTACCTTTGTAAAGATACGAATACGTTGTTTATCAGCGAAGAATAAAAAACGAATAATTATGATACAAATCGGAATTATCTACGGTAGCGACAGCGACTTGCCCAAAATGCTACCTGCATTTGAAATCTTTGAATTGTTTGAAACACAATTCGGTATAAAAGTCGGCATTGAAACAAAAATCGTTTCCGCACATCGCACACCGCAAGAAGTAGTAAATTACGCCACCACAGCGCACAAACGCGGATTGAAAGTGATTATAGCGGCAGCAGGTGGTGCAGCCCATTTACCCGGAATGATTGCAGCAGAAACCGCATTGCCCGTTATCGGTGTACCCATTTCAAGCAAACCGGAATTGGCAAGCCTTTTCTCAATTGTGCAAATGCCTCCCGGAATTCCTGTAAACACAATGGGAATTGATGCTAGCGCCAACGCAGCCCTTTCTGCATTGCAAATTTTGGCTACTGCCGATGAAAAAATTTACAACGCACTTCTCGCCTACAAAAAAAGTTTGGCAGATACGGTTGCCGAAAAAAACGAAAAATTGGCGGAGCTGGGTGTAAAAAAATATTTGAGTAGATAGTTAGCACACAGATGACGCGGATTTTACGGATTTACGCAGATTTTTGTTTTCACCACTTTGAAAAACAAAGTGCTTTGAATTTCAAAGTATCGTTTTCAACAAAAACAAAAATCTGCGTAAATCCGTAAAATCCGCGTCATCTGCGTACTAAAAATCAATCAATTACCTCAAACCCACAATACGGTATCAATACCTCCGGAATCCGAATACCTTCCGGTGTTTGGTTATTTTCAAGCAACGCCGCCATAATGCGTGGTAAAGCAAGCGCACTGCCATTGAGCGTATGACAAAGCTGTGTTTTGCGGTCGGCATCACGATAACGGCATTTGAGGCGATTCGCCTGATAGCTCTCGAAATTAGATACCGAACTCACTTCCAACCAACGTTCCTGCGCAGCAGAAAATACTTCAAAATCGAATGTAAGTGCCGACGTAAAACTCATATCACCGCCGCAAAGACGAAGAATACGCCACGGAAGTTCAAGTTTTTCGACAAGCGTTTGCACATAATCAACCATTTCATCTAATCGTGCATACGAGTTTTCGGGTTTATCGATGTACACGATTTCTACCTTATCGAATTGGTGTAAACGATTGAGTCCGCGCACATCTTTTCCATACGAGCCGGCTTCGCGACGGAAACAGGCGGAATATGCTGTGTTGCGTATCGGAAGTTGGGTATCTTCAAGAATGACATCGCGATAAATATTCGTAACAGGCACTTCTGCGGTAGGAATCAAATACAAATCGTCTAATTGTGCGTGATACATTTGTCCCTCTTTGTCAGGCAACTGACCTGTACCAAAACCCGAAGCGGCATTAACTACGTATGGCGGTTGAATTTCGAGAAATCCGGCATCGCGCGCGCAGTCCAAAAAGAAATTGATAAGTGAACGCTGCAATCTCGCGCCTTTTCCTTTATACACCGGAAATCCTGCACCTGTGATTTTTACACCCAATTCGAAATCAATTAAATCGTATTTTTTCGCTAAATCCCAATGCGGAAGCGCACCGGATTGAAGAGTGGGCATCGTTCCCCCGCTCCGCTCAACTACATTGTCTTCTGGCGTTTTCCCTACGGGAACAGATTCGTGCGGCAGGTTGGGAATAGTTACCAATAGTTCTTGTATTTTTGTTTCGCTGTCTTTGAGCGTTTCGTCCAATTGTTTTGACGATTCTTTCAACGTACTTACTTGTTCTTTAGCAGTGTCGGCTTCATTTTTTTTGCCCTCTTTCATCAATCCGCCAATGGACTTCGAGAGTGTATTGATTTCGGCTAACGTAGCATCAAGTTGTGTTTGCGTATTACGACGTACATTATCCAACTCTTTTACTTTTTCAAGCACTTCTACGGCGTCGAAATTCTTTTTCGCAAGTTTACCAATAACCTCGTCTGTATTTTCGTTTATAACTTTGAGTGTAAGCATTATATCGTTTTCTGTTTTTGTTGTTTTGTTTTGAAGATGCAAAGATAGGAAAAATAATGATTAATGGTTAGTGGTTAACGGTTAATACACTTTCACTATCATCACGCCTGTGCACGAACGTTGCGCATTGCAATATTCTGCTATTGTTCTTTCGTCGATTATCACTTTGTTGCTTGATGTGGAAGCGTGAATAAACTTTAGTCTATCGTTTTTCCAAAAAGTAAAACCTACGTGCGTAACGTCTAATCCGTTGATACTCGTGGTAAAAGCCACCACTACCATATTGGGGATTTGCGTAGCGACGTTTGTAATTTGTTCTTTGGGAATAAAGGCAAATCCGCCGCGTTGGTTGATATTACTTTCAATTTTGACAATTTTTTCGAGCATCGCATCATCATTTTTTAACTGTTTGTAAGCCTGTTGGTTGTTGGACATAAAATGAATCGCTTTTGTTTCAATTCGATGACCGGAAAATTCACTTGAAATATTTTTCACAAATCCGTTTTTTTCATTTTCATAAATCCAATCTGCGATGTAATGTAAACGAGATGAATAATCTGTGATTTCACCATTCCGATAACGTATATTTCGCAAATTATCGAGGTACGTGTCGAAAGTGGGATTATCTGCTCTCACTGTGCGTACCAGTGCAAAAACCGTTTCCACGAAAGTCATACAATCAAACTCTCGAAGATTGACTATCAACATTTCTTTGTCGGTTACTTCTAATGTATGCGCCACGTATGGTTTCCCTAAGAAGAATAGAGCCGTTTTTTCTAATACTGTTTCATCGCTCGCATCTTTGTAAGGTGCAATATAAGAGAGGTATTGCTCAAATATTTTCTTGTCTTCGTCCGTTTGAAAAACCCTCAATTGGGCAGATGCGTAAGTGATGAAAAGAATAGATAACAAGCTGGATATAAATCGTTTCATTGTTTTACAATAACGTTTTTCCGTTGAAATTCAACTTAAATGTAAGTCCCAAAAAATCGGCTGCCTTGCGACAAAGAAGCATCCTATCTAAAAATATCTCGAAATAATCCATTACAGGGCTTATTTTGGTATCAATGGTCAAATATGCCGTTATGGTTTTTTTCTCATTATCCAGCACTAAGTCAGTCTTTTCCACCGCATAATTTACTCTATCGTGAATATCGTTACAAAGTTCAGCTCCAACACGAACACGACTACGACGCACATCGGTTTTGTCTGCAAGGATAACGGCTGCCGCAATGGCATTGACGGGAACAGCCGTTTTTTCGTCGTGATTACCAATCGCGGTAACAATTGGGGCAATACACGTTGGACACATTCCCATTTTTTCAAGCAGGCAAAACGAAATCACAGCGCCGCTCTGGGCGTGGTCGGCACGATTTACCACATTGCCGATGTCGTGCATAAAAGCAGCAATTTTTGCTAACTCCACTTCATCGTCCGAAAAGCCTAAGTCTTTCAACAGCTTACCCGCTACTTCGGCACATTTGGTTGCGTGCGCAAAACTATGTTCGGTATATCCCAAAGCTTCGAGCGACAGGTCGGCTTGCTTGATATAGGTGCGTATTTCTGTTGAGTTTTTTACGTCTGTGAATGTTATTTTATTGTTCATTGTATGTTGTTTTTTCTATCTGCAAAGATAGTTATTATTATGGTAAATAAAAAAAGTAGAGATATATTGCAACAAAATCCCCATAAGTTTGTTTACTATATTGTAATACAATCCCAAAAATGATTTACAGTTAAAACAAATAAAAAATAACACAACATGAAATCTTATTTTTTCAAATTGGTTCATAAAAATCTTCAAAGTCAAGTGGGGACTGAGCAAGAAAAACGTATCGCTCAAGACTTAAAATCTTCCGCTCTGAAAAACCCCGAACAGGTTATTCAGGATTTAAATTCAAATCCTCAGGGATTAACAGAAGAAGAAGCAGACAATCGACTTAATTCTTATGGACGAAATGTAGTAGTGCACGACAAACCAAAACCTTGGTACCTGCAACTACTCATGGCTTTCAACAATCCATTCAATTATGTATTATTCGTTCTTGCATTAGTATCGGTACTGACAGGGGACTATACGGGAATGACTATCATTGTGATAATGGTACTACTGTCTGTTGTCATAAAATTTACGCAGGAATATAAATCCGGAAAAAGCGCCGAAGCACTGAAAGCAATGGTGCACACAAACTGTACCGTAACGAGAATATCGGAAACCGGAAAATCCGAAAACAAGGAAATTTATATCGAAGAACTTGTTCCCGGCGACATCATTCAATTGGCTGCCGGCGATATCATTCCGGCAGATGTCAGGATAATTCACAGCAAAAATCTTTATATTTCTCAATCAGCCTTGACAGGAGAGTCTTTACCTGTTGAAAAAGGCGATGTAGCTACTGACACAGACAATGTTCTTGATATCAAGAATTTGTGTTTTATGGGTACCAATGTTGATATTGGAAGCGCCACAGCAATTGTGCTTAGCACAGGAGCTAATACTTATTTTGGCTCTATGGCAAAAGCACTTACCACAACGACAACCCAGCAAACAAGTTTTGATATTGGCGTAAACAAAGTGAGTTGGTTGCTCATCAGGTTTATGTTGATAATGGTTCCTGTGGTGTTTTTTATTTCCGGATTTACCAAAGGCGACTGGTTGCAAGCACTTATGTTTGCTTTATCAGTAGCAGTTGGACTTACGCCCGAAATGTTGCCGGTTGTGGTAACAACGAATTTGGCAAAGGGTGCTGTACGTATGTCGAAGGAAAAAGTAGTGGTAAAAAAACTCAATGCCATTCAAAATTTTGGCGCAATGAATGTATTGTGTACGGACAAAACAGGAACACTTACACAAGATAAAATCATTGTTGTCAAACATTTGGATATTTCTATGCAAGATAGTGCTGAGGTATTCAGACTGGCTTGTTTCAATAGTTATTTCCAATCGGGATTGAAAAATCAAATGGATATAGCGATACTCGAAGACAAAGATGCACAAATATGCAAAGAGGCGGCAGTATCTTGGAAAAGTTTGGACGAGATTCCGTACGATTTTATACGTCGGCGTATGTCTGTTGTTTTACAGCAAACAGGTGGAATGCCGATGATAATTACCAAAGGAGCTGTCGATGAAATGCTATCGTGTACTGCATTTGTGAATACGCCATCGGGTGAAGTTCCTTTAAACGAAGAATTAAAGGCTGAAATACAAAAAAATGTGGCGTCTCTCAATGAAGACGGTTTAAGGGTACTTGCTGTTGCTCATCGTATTTTTGATAAAGACCACAGTAATATTTATACTGTAGAAGATGAGTCTGATTTGGTTTTAGATGGATTTGTTGCATTTCTTGACCCACCTAAGGAAACGGCAAAAAAAGCGCTCGATTCTTTGAAAGAAAATGGTATCAAAGTAATGGTACTAACCGGAGACAATGATGTGATTGCCGGAAAAGTATGCCGAGAAGTTGGATTAGAATTTGACAGAATCATTACCGGAAGTGAATTGGATAATTTATCCGATTCGGAAGCTTCTGAGTTGATTGAACAACATCAAATCTTTGCCAGATTAACGCCGATGCAAAAAGGAAGAATTGTTAATTTGCTAAGACAAAACGGACACGTAGTAGGGTATATGGGCGATGGTATCAATGACGCTGTTTCTCTGCGGAATGCAGATATCGGCATTTCTGTTGATACGGCGGTAGATATTGCTAAAGAGAGTGCTGATTTGATTTTGTTGGAAAAAAGTTTGTTGGTACTGAATCAAGGTGTAACAGAAGGGCGCAAAACATTTGCCAACACAATGAAATACATCAAAGTAACGGCAAGTTCCAATTTCGGAAATGTGTTTTCGTTAATAGGTGCAAGCGCGATGTTTCCTTTCCTTCCGATGCTTCCGATACAGATTCTAATCTTGAATCTGCTTTACGACCTTTCTCAAATTTCCATTCCTTGGGATAATGTAGACAAAGAGTTTTTGGCAAAGCCTAGAAAGTGGGTTGCAACAGATATTAAACGTTTTATGATTTTCATAGGACCTTCTAGTTCTATATTCGATTATGCGACTTTTGGTCTGATGTGGTTTATAATTTGCCCGATGGCGTTTGGCGGGCTTGGATATCACGCATTATCGGCACAACAGCAGCTTATATTTGCCGGAATATTCCAAACGGGTTGGTTTATAGAAAGCTTGTTCACACAAACATTGGTGATGCAAGTACTAAGAACAGAAAAAGTTCCATTCTTCCAGTCCAGACCGAGTCTAATCGTGTTTTCAACAGCTATGTTGCTCTTAATTGTTGGAGTTGCACTGCCTTATACCGCTCTTGGAAAAGCGATAGGATTTGTTGCGTTGCCACTTCATTTTTACTATTGGCTAGTTGCTATCTTGTTCTGTTATATAATGTTGGCGCAGATACTGAAAAAATGGTATATTAAGAAATATAATAGTTGGCTGTAGGTGATGTAATTGTAAATGATGGGTTGAATATCTTGTTTTCAACCCATCATTCGCATTATTGACAATTTTCTTGTCATTAGTTGTTTTGTTTGAATTATTAGTTGTTTATTTTCCAATACCCTGTTTTATCAGAGTCGATACGAGAGATAATACCTTTTTCGCGTAATTCCTTGATATTTCTCTCTATTGTTCGTTTGGCTTTGTTTAATTTTGTTGCTAATTCCTGTGCTGTTAATTTCGGATTATATTTTAAATTATTCAAAATCCCACTTTTTACACCGATACTTGCATTGCTTACACCGACATTTTCGGGTGTTACAAAGCATATATGAAATTCTCTGTTTTTCAAAACATTACTTTCGCCAAGCATTAAGTTACTCAAAAACGTTTCTAAATACTTGTTGTTGGCAACGATACCTGCGCCTTTTCAGGCAGATTCTATGATGAATATTGAGATTACAAATATAATATTACGACGTTATGATTTTTGTTATTTTATTGATAGAATGCTGTCTTTTCTCAATGATGACATTTTTGCGCCTTTCTACTACCCATTGTCTAAACTGCGTTGCCGCCGCCGAATTTACCCGAAAACCTACCGCAATAATCATATCCATATTGTAATGAGCGACATTGCGCTGAACCGTGCGACTACCCTCTTTTTGAACTTGTGAGAATTTCTCATAAGTTCGTTCTTTCTGTAATTCAGACCTTTGATAGATGTTGCGTATGTGATGAGCCACATTTGTGCGGGTAGTATGGAACAGTAAAGCAATTTGCAACTGTGTAAGCCAAACCTCATCACCCTCAAAACGAACGTGGATGGCGACGTGGGTTTTTATATCCTGATAGAGGATAAAATGTGGATCAGGGGGTGTTAATTGATTTTGCATTTTTTGATTTTCTTACTGAGTTAAAACATCCACAAAAGAGGCATCAATATGATTGATAAGAAAATTAACAAAAGGATAACAAATAACACTCTAACCGCTTTACTATCAATTTCTAAGTATGACTTTCTTACTTGAGATATTGCCAGTAATAGAAGAAAACCCATCACTGAAGTAATTATCCATTTTAAAGTGTTGATGACATTTGTTGGTAGATGTTCGATAATTTTTTGATTGATTTTTATCTCTCCTGGAGAATACACAGAATAGGTAATTTCTGCATCTTTAATTTCTCTATCGCTGATTATTAATTTTGGAGGATTGATACCCTCTGTAAGGGTAGTTATTTCGATATATTCTTTGGGTTTCCACTGTACAATAGTAATTTTCAAAGGTATGACCATAAAAGCTCCGTTGTTTTCATTTGTAATTGTAGCAGATAAAACCCTATCGCATTCAATTATTGAAATAGGAATGTGTGAATCTCTAATTGATTGATTTTGAAATCCTGCACCATATATGGTCTTGTTTCCAATATTTTTAACGATAAAGGTAGTTTGCCATAAATTATCAACAGAAATTGAATCATTATATGTATAATGTGCCTTTAATCCGCTTACAGGCATTGGGTTAGTCAATAATACTTCGGATATTTTTTCTATATTGACAATAGTTTTTTCTTTATAAATTACCTGATAATAATATGTAAACCCCGCTATTATTAGACCAATAATTGTCAAAAATATAATTATATTATTTTTCATATTTCTATATTTCACTTTTTGAAATTTCTGCAATCCTCACTCAATCCATACACCGACCCATTAATTTCCTTATCCGTTGTATTTATTTGATTTACAAAGTTACAACATGCTATTTCTCTCACAAAGATACAGATTTTTTTGAATTTGTAACACAAATGCGGCGCGAAAAAACAAAAAACGCTTAATAATCATACGATTATCAAGCGTTTCTGCGGTATGGACGGGACTCGAACCCGCGACCCCCTGCGTGACAGGCAGGTATTCTAACCAACTGAACTACCACACCATTGTGCTATCATTTCCTGTTAGCGAGTGCAAAGGTAGGTATTATTTTCGAATCTGCAAATTTTTTGCAAACTTTTTTTCAAAAAAATCTCTACACTCGCCAACGGAAATAGATAGATATTGACTAAGTGTTGATAATTATTATTTTAACCATTCATCAAACCATTTCGCAAATTCGCGATGAAACAACACGCTATTTTGCGGACGAAGAATCCAATGGTTTTCATCAGGATAAATGAGCATACGCGACGGAATACCACGCAACTGCGCCGCATTAAACGCCATCATACTTTGCGTATAAAGCACACGATAATCCAACACACCGTGCGTAACCATTATCGGCGTATCCCATCTATCGATGAAACGATGTGGAGAATTGGCATAAGTGCGTTGTGCCACAGCGTTCGACCTGTCCCACGGTGCACCACCGATATCCCAATTGGCAAAAAACATCTCTTCGGTTTCGAGATAAAACGATTCGGTATTGAGGAAGCCTGCGTGCGAAAGGAACGCACTGAAACGCCCCTCGTGATGTCCTGCCAAGTAAAATACCGAGAATCCGCCGTAACTTGCGCCGGTAGCGCCTAATCTGTTTTCATTTACAAAAGGTTCTTTGGATATGGTATCAATCGCCGAAAGGTAATCGAGCATATTTTGTCCCGTCCAATCGCCACTGATTTGTTCGAGCCACTTCATTCCGAATCCGGGCAACCCGCGACGGTTGGGTGCAACCACAATATAACCGTTTGCTGCCATCAACTGAAAATTCCAACGATACGACCAACTCTGACCAATCATATTCTGTGGTCCGCCGCCGCAAAATAATAAAGCGGGATACTGCTTTGTCGGGTCAAAATCAGGCGGATAAATCACCCACGTGAGCATCTGTTGTCCATCGGTGGTGGTAATCCAACGTTCTTCCACTTTTCCCATACGTAATTGAGCTAAAATATCTTTGTTTTCAAACGACAGTTCGGTGGCTTCGCCTGATGTGCGGTTTATGGCAAATATTTCTGTCGGCTTCGACATACTTGCTCGTGTGGCTATCAACGTGTTGTTGCCGGCGTGTGCGAGCGAGCCGAAATTGTGACGTCCCTCGGTAAGTTGTTCTACTTTTCTTTCCGTCATATCTACCGAATAAATCTGTATTGTGCCTGCTACAGACGATAAAATGTAGAACGAATTATTGTCCGTATTCCACAAAAAAGCATCAGTGTTGTGATCCCAATTTTCCGTTACATAATTTTTTTCGCCTGTGGCGATATTCATCGTAAAAAGACGACTTTTATCCGACTCATATCCATCACGTTCCTGACTTTGCCAAGCAATGAATTGTCCATTGGGCGAAAATTGCGGATTTTTATCGTATCCCTTGTTTTCTTCCGAAATGTTGCGTACTTGTCCGGTTGCCATATCGTAGAAATAAATGTCGGAATTGGTGGAAACGGCGTATGCTTTTCCGCTCAATTTCTTCGCAGTATAAGCGAGTGTACGACTGTCGGGACTCCACGCAAACTGGTCGATGCCTCCAAATGGTGTGAGCGGCGATTGATAGGGTGTACTTTCGAGCAGATTTTTGGCGTTTGAAATTTTTCCGTTCGAAAAATCGGCTACAAATGGTTGCATTGCTCCGGTTACCCAGTGATCCCAATGCCTGTACATCAGGTCTTCTACGACAAATCCGGTGGCGTTTGCCAAGTCAGAATGGCGTTCGGCAGTGGATTGTTTCGTTCTCACGTGCCTGAAAAAGAGCAATTTTGTTTCGTCGGGCGAAAACTGAAAACCTCTAATGCCGCCCTCGATGTCAGATACTTGTCGTTTTCCGCTACCATCGGGATTCATTTCCCAAATTTGCGATGAGCCGGATTCGTTGCTCAAAAAAGCGATTTTGTTGCCGCCGTTAATCCATTGCGGACTACTTTCACTAAAAGTGGTGTGCGTTAGCTGTCTTTTGTTTGAGCCGTCGGTACTCATTATGAACAGTTCGGGATTCATTCTGTTGTGTTCAATGCTCACAAACTGAACTTGATATACAAGTTGTGTGCCGTTGGGTGACACTGCTACTGCGCCTATTCGGGCAAAACTGTTGAGAATTTCTGGTGTCAAAAGCCCGTTTTCGATGATAGGATTGGATCTTCCGATAATCGGGGCGTTGCCGTTTTTTTGCAATGCCTCGTTGCACGAAAGCAAAGTCCCTGCGGCAAGAATTGTCATAAAAATTTTCTTCATTATTTTTTATTGTTGATTTGTTGATTTGCTTATTCGTTTAATTATCCGAACCAAGTTTTAGTCAAGATTATTAAGATTTACAGGATTAAAATCTTGATAATCTTATAAATCTTATTAAAATCGTGGTTCAGACAATCAACCCATCTTTCATCTGAATTGTTCTATCCGTAATCGCCGCCAATTGCTCATCGTGCGTAACAATAATGAATGTCTGATTCAATTTATCGCGAAGCTCAAAAAAAAGCTGGTGCAATTCCTCTTTATTATCGCTATCCAAACTGCCCGACGGCTCATCGGCAAACACTACTAACGGATTGTTTATCAAAGCACGGGCAACAGCAACACGCTGTTTTTCTCCGCCCGACAATTCTGATGGTTTATGCTCGATTCGTTCCGAAAGTCCCATCATATCAAGCAATTCTTTTGCTCGTTTTTCAGCTTCCGCTTGTTTTTCTCCGCCAATTAATGCCGGTATCATCACATTTTCAAGTGCCGAAAATTCGGGCAAGAGTTGATGAAATTGAAAAACGAATCCGATGTTTTTATTCCGAAAATCGGCAAGTTGTTTTTCGCTTATCGTGCTCAAATCGTTTCCGTCGATGAGTATTTTTCCCGAATCAGCCCTGTCCAACGTTCCCATAATCATAAGTAACGTAGTTTTTCCGGCGCCGCTCGGACCCACAATCGATACGATTTCGCCCTTCGATACTTCCAAATCAATTCCTTTCAGCACTTGTAAAGTACCGTAGCTTTTGCGTATGTTTTCGACTTTTATCATAGATGATTTTTATTTTGAATGTGCGAAGATAAGAAAAAAGTAGGGGATAGCATCGTGTCTGATAATGATTCTTGTGTTTTGATTGATGAATTTATCTTTGGGATTCTTGTAATTTCTTTACCATTCTATTCCCTAACGCGGTTTTGGTATCTATGTGTTTCAATACGGCTTGCACAAAATCGTTTTTCTCAAAAACGCCTCGCACGCGTTCAAAATCTTCTTGTTTTTGATGACGGTTACCATCGACTCCAAAACCGGTTTGAGCCGATAATGAAAATTCTTTTTTTGCATCGGCATAAATCATTTTATCTAATTGAACAACGGCTTCTTGCCAGCGATGAATGACGCTGATAACATCTTCTGCCGTAATTGTTTCAAGCGATAATCCGTAATGTTCCTTGATTTTTTCCCATGCCCACGTCCATTCCAATGAATAGTAGTTTTTGTGCAGTTCTGCGAATACATTATTTATTTCTTCAACATTGGCGATTTTCCCTGATTCGATGTCTTCTATCAATTTATCTATCTCGGAACGAGGTGCGAGCAAACCGCTTATATCGTTCCACTCGCAAAGCCCGACGGTTGTGCTGGGCTCCAAATATTGTCGAATCTCTTCATCATTCGTACACGGACAATTTTCCAAACGCGAAATAATCGAATTTCCTAAAAACTTACTAATTGCCATATCATACAATTTAAGTCCGTTTTTCAACGAAGAGTTTTTGATGCGACATCCTTTATAGGAATAAAAATCGCTGACTTCGCCGCAGGCTTCGAGTAAATTTTTCAGTACACTTATGCCCTTGAACATTTTTTGTACTGTGTACGGACTCAATAGGTTAAAGTTTATTTGGTCTAATTTTTCGATATCTTTTCGTTTGTCGCGTTTCGGAAATTTTTGTGCATCTCTGATTGTTCCAACGCTACGCAAATTGACGCCCGGCACCAAAACTGTTTCATTATCATCTTCTATCAAATACGAAAATGGCATATTTGATGTGTCCGTATTGTGATAATGCCGTCCCATAATCAGTGAAAATGCACCCACGCGCGAGGGCCACAATATGTACGAGTTACTTGTTGTTTTTCCGCCACGCTCCACAATTCCTTGATGAATAGGACCGAGTTTGTACATATGATTGCTTTGATTTGAGCCCGAGCCGGCGTTCATAAACGAAAACATTCCGGCAATCAACAAAGTAGATTTGTGATGTGTAACCGTGTAAGGACCGGCAAACAGGGCACACGCTTCGCCGTTTTCGCCGTGGCAATTACTGAAAAACAAAGAATCACTTGCTGAGTATGTATTTCCCAAATAACAAGCTTGCCCAACAAAACAACGAGTAAGCATCGCTCCGTCTTCCACATTTGAGCCAGAGCAAATGATGAAATCTTTCGCAATCACGCTATAGCCGATATGTACAGGGTCGTACACATTACTGTTGATGCTTCCATTTCTCAAAAGACGCGCCCCTTCAATAACAGTGCAATCGCCGATTTTTACATTTCGAATTGTTCCTGTATTTACAATAGTTACATTGTTTCCGATAGTACCTGTAGCAGATGTTTGTTTGCGAGCGTATGATTTTACCATATCTTGCAATTTGCCGATCAATTTGGGTCGATGTCGATAGCACGAAAGAATATAAGCAAAATGTGCGCTGAGTTTGTCGTATATCAGTACTTCTCTTCCGCCCGTTTCGTTGAGCACGGAAACTTCCACACCATTGCCAAACGATGTTTCGCCATCTACATACAGCGAATGTATATTTTGTATATGTACATTGTTGCCAATTTGATAGTTGGCTATGTAGTTTTGAATATTTTCGATTAATGCGCTATTACCGATTTCGCAATTATGAAGCCACGCATTTTGAATGCCGGAATGTTTTTTCAATCCGCCCGGAAGACAGAAATCATCTTCAAACACGCCAAGTTTTATTTTACCTGAAAATTTTACATATCTAATATAATCGGGCTTGAAATCGTTGTGTACTAATATATCGTTCCAGTTTTCGGCAACACAGCCATTTCTCTTTAATGCCTCTATCTCGCTCTGTATTAACTTCCTATGTTTCATTCAATATTTGTATTTTCAATATTCAAAAAACAAAAGTACAAATTTTGTGGTAAGATTGATATAGAGATTAACAAAAAAAATCTCATTTCCCCAAAATAAAACACTATTTTTGTATTCGAAATCATAGAACAAATATATATTAATGTACAAAATACTGATTTTTCTTGTTGTTTTATTACTATTTTCAACAAAACTACAAGCTAACGAAGCTCCTGTCACCGAAGTCAGAGCTGTTTGGCTAACAACAAATTACGGCTTAGATTGGCCCCGAACAAGAGGTAGCGTCGAAGCCCAAAAAAGAGAACTAATCGTGATGTTAGACGAGTTGCAGCACCACCATTTTAACACGATAATGTTTCAAGTGCGTGCGCGAAACGAAGTTTTTTATAAATCACAAATAGAGCCGATGTCGTCATTAATTGCACGAAATCGGGTAGGGGAGCCACCATTTGACCCACTTGCATTTGCATTAGAAGAAAGCCATAAACGAGGAATGACGCTTCACGCGTGGGTTGTGGTCTATCCGGTGGGCACCGACAGACACGTGCGGAATCTTGGTGCAAACTCGATTACACGAAAAAGACCGGACCTTGTAAGGAATTTTAATGGCGAATGGGTGCTTGATCCGGGCAATCCCGAAACAGACGTTTATTTGCTCTCTTTGATACAAGAAATTGTTGGAAACTACGATGTTGACGGTATTCATTTCGATTATATTCGTTATCCCGATAATCGTGGATTGTTTCCCGACCAAGAAACACATCGCCGATTCGGAAACGGACAAAATCGCGATGATTGGCGGCGCGATAATATCACCCGTTTCGTAACAACAACATACGATTGGGTAAAATCCGTCAAACCTTGGGTGCAAGTAAGTAGTTCGCCACTTGGTCGCTATAGCGCATTGCCTTGCGGCACAGGACACGGTTGGACGGCAAGAGAAACCGTTTTTCAAGATGCCGGACATTGGTTGCGAATAGGCAAACACGATGCCGTTTATCCCATGATGTATCATAAAGATGAGCTTTTTTTTCCTTTTGTAACACAGTGGCTTGAGACGAGTAATGATCGCATTATTGTGCCCGGGTTGGGTGCTTATCGAATGAATGATAACGCGGATTGGTCTCGTCAAGATATCCTCGACCAAGTAGATTATACACGTTTGAGAGATACGCACGGACAAATCTTTTTTCGTGTCGAAGATATTCTGTCCAATGCAAAAGGAATCCTCCATTCGCTGCAACAATATTACACGCATCCGGCAAAACTTCCGCCGATGACTTGGTTGCACGACACTATTCCTACATTTCCATTCAATCTTCACGCCGAAAGAGTGTCTGACGATGTTTTTCGTCTTTCGTGGAATTCGCTTCACGAAAACGAACGCATTACATTTAATGTATATAGGAGCGAAACCGACGATTTTTGTACCAATACTGCTCGAAACTTGTTGGCTGTGGGTGTTCGAGAATCGTTTTTTGAATACAATCCGAAAAAAGATGACCGGGCATTTTACTATTTCATAACCGTTTCCGACTCATTTAATAACGAGAGCGAAATTTCTATTCCGGCGTTCTTTTTTCATTCGGAGATGATTAAGTAGATTTCATCTGTTTACATTTTATTTTTTCTTATGGTCAGATGGAACTCGCGGAATCATTCTTCTTGCATGAAAATAATTTTAAAGCTCGTTTCATTAGGAAAAGTCATAAAAATGAAATAAATTTGCACAATGGACAGCAATCAGAAAATACGAAAACAGGTAAAAGATGAACTTACAGAGTATCTCACTCTGCATAAGCATCGTAAAACGCCCGAGCGTTTCGCTATCCTCGATCATATTTATTCTACGAAAGGGCATTTCGATATGGACACGTTGTATAAATCGATGATTGATGTGAATTTTCGTGTCAGTCGCGCCACGCTTTATAATACAATTGAGTTGTTGCTCGATTGCGGACTAGTGTTGAAGCATCAGTTCGGCGGCAATATGTCGAAATACGAAAAAGCGTATGGAAATGACAATCACGACCATTTGATTTGCACCACTTGCGGCGAAGTACGAGAAGCAAAAAACGAAGATCTATCCATTGCATCGCAACTCAAAAAAATAAAAAAATTTACCGTAAACTATTATAGTATGTATATTTATGGTACGTGCAGCAAATGCAGCCACGCGAAGAAAATGGAAATGAAGCAGAAAAGTAAACAAGGAAAAAATTAGTTGTTGATTTGTTGATTCGATTATTTGTCGATTTGTAACCAACCAACAAATAATCAAATTAACAGTCAACCAACAAATCAACATATAACAAATCAACATAGTAAATGAAAGTAGATGTTATTTTAGGACTTCAATGGGGCGACGAAGGCAAAGGAAAAGTAGTGGATGTGCTCACGCCAAACTATAATATGGTAGCCCGTTTTCAAGGCGGACCCAATGCCGGACACACGCTCGAATTTGAAAATCAAAAATATGTACTTCGGTCAATTCCGTCGGGAATTTTCCAAAAAGGAAAGATAAATATCGTGGGAAATGGCGTCGTAATAGATCCTGCAACGTTTAAAAGCGAAGTGGAAGGACTTGAAGCATCGGGACATCCGCTGACTGACCGATTGTATATCTCGAAAAAAGCGCATCTCATTCTACCCACACACCGCCTGCTTGACGCGGCTTACGAGCAAGCGAAAGGCGATTCGAAAATCGGCACAACGGGAAAAGGAATCGGACCCACTTATACCGATAAAGTGAGCCGCAACGGTTTGCGTGTGGGTGATTTGCTGCACAATTTCGACGAAAAATACCAAAAAGCCGTTGCGCGACACAAAGAAATTTTAGCACAATACAACTTTAAATACAATCTCGAAGAAATCGAAAAGGAGTGGTTTGAAGGCGTAGAAAAATTGAAAACTTTTCAAATTATCGACTCGGAAAATCTTATCAATAAATGTTTGAAAGATGGCGAAAAAATTCTTGCCGAAGGCGCGCAAGGCTCGTTGCTTGACGTTGATTTTGGGTCGTACCCATTTGTAACATCATCAAACACCATTTGTGCCGGTGCTTGTACCGGATTAGGTATTGCGCCGCGAAAAATCGGTGATGTATTCGGCATTTTCAAAGCTTATTGTACACGTGTGGGTAGTGGACCGTTTCCAACAGAATTGTTCGATGAAACCGGACAACTTCTTCGCGACAAAGGACACGAATATGGCTCCGTAACAGGTCGTCCGCGTCGTTGTGGTTGGATTGATTTGGTAGCACTTCGTTACACGATTATGATAAACGGTGTTACCAAACTCGTGATGATGAAAAGTGACGTGCTCGACTCATTCGAAACAATAAAAGCGTGCGTTTCCTATAATATAAACGGCATAGAAACGGAAGATTTTCCGTTCGACCTTTCCGAAGGCGTAGAGCCTGTGTATGTGGAACTCCCGGGTTGGCAAACCGATATGACGCAAATTCAATCGGAAAACGAATTTCCCGAAGAATTCAATAACTATCTTATATTTCTCGAACAAGAATTGGAAGTGCCTATCGCTATCGTTTCCGTAGGACCGGATAGAGCACAAACGATTATTAGATAAGTTCAAAAATTCAAAGATTCAAAAGTTCAAGGTTGCCGCCCAGGATTTTTGAATCTTTAAACTCTTGAACTTTTGAACTTATAAAACAATGAACAACTTTCGAAACTTACTGATAAATCGTCGGAGCATTCGCAAATTCAAAAACGAATTACTATCGCCCGAAGAAACACAAACAATTCTTGAAGCGGCACTGCTTTCGCCCACGTCAAAAAACAAACGTTCGTGGACGTTTATCGCGGTGGAAGACAAAGAGATGCTCGCCAAATTGTCGAAATGTAAAGAACACGGTGCATCATTTTTGGCAGATGCGGCGTTGGCAGTCGTTGTGCTTGGTAATCCGCTTGAAAGCGATGTGTGGATTGAAGATGCGTCAATTGCCGCTATTAATATGCAATTGCAAGCGGAGGAACTTGGTATCGGCAGTTGCTGGATACAGGTGCGTGAACGAATGTTTTCTGAAATGATGTTATCAACGCAGTATATCAGCGAGTTGTTGAATGTGCCGATACCGCTTGAAACGTTGTGTATCATTGCTTTCGGGAAAAAAGAGAATGAACGAACGCCGAATGATGTGGAAAATTTGTGTTGGGAAAAAGTGCATATTGGTGGATATAGTTGCTGCACGCAAACGGACGACAATGTAGCAGAACAATAAAATCGAAAACTGAACGTTAAATAAAATATTCACTATCTGAAAGGATATAAAACGAAAAAGCATGAAATCAATTATAGGTTTTTTATTATGCAGTTGTGTATTCGTATTATTATCGTGCGATAAAAATATAACACCACCTGAACCTGAACCGAAGTGGGACTTAACCGATTATCCGATAGGAGAAGAATTTCGATACTCATCAAGTTTCGAAAGCATTGAATTCTGGCCGGATAAAAGTGATGATTGGAAACAAATTGCTACGGATAGAACACAATTTGTACTTGGCCAAGTAGAAACAAAATCATTTGACAAATATCAAAGATGGCCTTGGAGTACTGAACATCTTCGTTACAGACAGTCATACGGAACATTTCCTGTAATGGACGGCTCTACCGTGATGATGCCGATGGCACAAGAGTTTGTTTGGCAATTTATGGATTTTGAAGGCACTTTTTTTGGAATGAGATCTTTCTTAAACTTCTCACAAACCGCCGCAGCTTATAGAAACATCATTTACAATCTTGAAAAAACAGCGATGATTGCTTACCAAAGAGAAATAAATGTCTTGATGGATGAGTATTGGTTTGCCCAACGTCCTGATATTGTGCTTGCCACACATCCTTCAACAGCAGAGCTAAATATGGCTGCCGAAGCTGGTGTAGAACTAATCATTGAGCCTATTTGTTTCGATTCGTTCGTTTTTATTACGCACAAAAACAATCCGGTTGATGGTTTGACTGTTGAGCAGATTCAAGACATTTACACAGGGAAAATCACAAATTGGAAAGGGGTTGGTGGTAGAGATGAAGAAATTATTGCTTATCAACGTCCGCCAAATTCGGGAAGCCAAACAGGAATGGAAGAGTTTGTGATGAAAGGAAAGACAATAATAAAACCGCCTACGGAAAGAATTCCGGTGGGTATGGGAATGTTAGTTGATGCTGTTGTTTATTATAAAAATAACACGATGAGTTTAGGATATACATACAAGTATTACATTGATATACTATATACACACCCAGATCTCAAAATATTGAAAATAAACGGCGTAATGCCTTCTGATGATAACATTAGAAACGAAAGTTATCCATTTATTACGCAATACTTTGCCACCATTCGCGCAGAAGATGTAAATGAAGTGGGCGGAAGATTTCTGAATTGGATATTGTCAGATGAAGGGCAAGCAAGTATTACACAAGCCGGATATGTAAGTCTTAGAGATATGTAGTTGATAATGCAGTTATCAGATATTCAAGATGTTGGTTCGTATTAATATATAGAAAATGAAAATTGTACTTATCGGCTCAGGCAATCTCGCAACGCATTTAGCAATAGCGTTAAACGCATCGGGAAACGAAATCGCACAAATTTTCAGTCGTACGCTTGAAAATGCGAAATCGCTTGCCGAGAAAACAGGAGCAAGATATACCGATGATGTTGAGCAAATTGATTGCAATGCCGACCTCTATATTTTTTCCGTGAAAGATGATACATTGCCCGAAATTTTGAAAAGAATGCCGAAAACAAAAGGCATTTGGGTGCATACTGCCGGTAGTGTTCCAATAAATGTATTTGTTCCATATACAGATAATTATGGAATTATTTACCCTTTGCAAACATTCAGTAAAAACAAAACGGTAAATTTCGCTGATATTCTTGTTTTTATTGAAGGAAGTAATACCGAAACCATCCATTCTCTAGAAACATTGGCAAAAAGCATTTCGAAAAACATATCTTATTTGTCGTCCGAAAAACGACAATATTTGCATTTAGCGGCCGTCTTCGTGTGCAATTTTACTAATCACTTATATACTCTTTCGGCTGAAATTCTTGAAAAAGAAGATATTCCTTTCGATGTGCTAAAACCGTTGATAATGGAAACAGCAACAAAAGTAATGGAATTGTCGCCAAAAGCAGCTCAAACCGGTCCGGCAGTACGATTTGATGAAACGGTGATGAGTAAACATATTGATTTATTGACAGATGGAGATATGAAATATATATATAAGATACTAAGTGAAAGTATTTATAAACATATGTTGGCAATTGTAGACTAAAATATGAAAAGTAAGAATACAAAAAAGCTGATTCTCTTTTGAAAATCAGCTTTTTTGTATGTCGGGATACCAGAAAGTACACCCCGTTCCTACTATATCATAGGAAATACATCTAAACCCACTAATAATAACGCAATTAAAGCGATTTGCAGAAGTCGAAAAACCGAAAGAAACGGAAGTAAACCGCAACAATAGGAAATAAAACCGCAACGAAAACCGCAACGTGTTATTTTTTTTCGTATCTTTGTGCAAAGATAGATAAAACGTTTCAATATGGCAAATGTACTTTTCAAGTTAAGACAACAAAGCAGCGCAAAACCCCAACCTATCTATTTAGTCTATTGGTTTGGCAGTAAAGAGCGAATTTTTTACCCAACGGGGTTAAAGATAAACCCGAAGTATTGGAATGATGCTAAAATGCGTGTTCGTGATGTTATTGTAGCAACGGATAAAGACGTGATAAATTCACGGCTCAACGAATTGCAATCCGTTACAGAAACACATATCATAGAGTTGAAAGCAAGGGGAAAGAATTTATCAAAAGAAATTTTGCGAAAGTTTTTAGACGATTATACCAATAATGTGAGCGATGACAGCGAAAAAACATTTCACGGCTTTGTTTCTGTATTCCTCGAAGAGAATAAAACCCGTACCAATCCGAACGGCAAACTAATTTCGTATAAGGTAATTCGAGAGCACGAACGCACATATCAACTGATAAAAGACTTTGAAGACAAGCGTAACAAAGGAATCCGTTTGAATTTTGAAGATATTACGTTCGACTTTCACGCAGATTTCACAAACTATCTGCAAAGTTTAAATTTGTCAGTCAATACGATAGCGCATAAGTTCCAAACGCTCAAAACGTGGTTAAACGAAGCGACCGAAAGAAATATCAATACAAACAATCAGTACAAGAATAAACGATTTAAGGTTGTGTTAGAGGAAAACGAAGATGTATATTTGTCAGACGATGAATTGATGCAGGTATACAACTTCAATGATATGTCGGATAGTCTTATTCGTGTGCGTGATTTGTTTTTGATTGGTGCATATACAGGATTACGTTTTTCGGATTTCACTAGCATCACAGCCGACAATATCAAAGACGGCAAACTACACATCGAGCAACAAAAAACAGGAAAACCCGTAACAATTCCACTACACCCTATTGTTATAGATATTTGGAAAAAATACGATGCTAATTTGCCAAAAGTGATTAGTAACCAAAAATTCAATGAGTACATTAAAGACGTGTGCAGACTTGCAGGGATTAACAGCAACGAGCAAAAAGGAATCACAAAGGGTGGAAAGAGAGTAAAGCAGACATATAAAAAATACGAGTTGGTAAGTTCCCATACCGCACGGCGTTCATTTGCAACAAATTTATATTTAGATGGAGTTTCAACGCTTACAATTATGCAAATTACGGGACACAAAACCGAAAGTGCATTTATGAAGTACATCAAAGTATCGAGAGAGCAGCACGCCGATTTATTGCAAACCCATTGGGCGAAAACAGGCAGTTTGTTGAGCGTAGTTAATGAATAAATATATGATTATGGATTTTAAGAAGATAATAATTAAAGGGTATCGGGAAAGCGAAACGCACAGCGTTGATGAAAAAGATAAAAGCAGTATTAGAGCGGACTATTTTGTCCGAATGGCTAAAATTGCAACGGAACTAGATTTTACATTGGAAGATTTTTTTGACGAATGTAAAACTGTACTCAATGAATACACTCTTAATTTAATGGCAGTTTGGTTGGAACGTTTAGATGTGTTAGATAAAATCATAGAAGAAACAGAAAAAGCCATAAAATCAGGACAAACGCACGGAACTATCATTGATGACAGTAATGGGAATGTTAAGTTTGATAGTACAGGGTCGTATTCTTTGACTGATTTATTAGAACGAGCAAAGAACAAAAAAATCTCATTAGATGAATTGGACGGGTACAAAAAATCTGCGTTTTGGGTTGATGAAAACGGAGAAAAAGCAGAAAAAGACCACCCTAGCAACATAGCCATCAATAACCCTGTTTTAGAAAAATTGAAGAACGATTTAGAAAAAGCGGAATGGTGGCTAAAAAATTCCGAAACGGACAAAACATATAATCAGACGACCGAAAAGGTTATCAATACTCCCACATTATCGACAAATGAGATACAAGAAAAACCAAAAGCAGACGAAAAAAATTATAGATATGAAGTTGCCAAAATTGCAGAGATATACGATTTTTGTATAGATAAAGACGATAGAGTATTTTCAAGCGTTGAGGTTAGCCCGACGGATTTTCTCAATGCTGTTTCATCAGCGAACTTTAAGAGCATTTATAATGAAAATGGAACGATTAAGGTAAAACTTCGATATGTTATTGCAAAGATGCAGGAAATTATAGGCAGGGAATGGTATTTAGAGGCTGCAAAAAGTATGGTAAACATCAAGCATTTTAAGAATGGATTTTTTGATTTAGAATATCGGTGGAAAAAGAAAGCAGATAAAATATAGTTAGTGAAGATAACTAAACCACGATAAAACCACGATAAATTTTTCTTGACAGATTGTAACGGGTTGATATTTAATTATATCAACCCGTTTTTTCTTTGCGAAAACATACATTTACAACGATATAACCACGACAACCACGATGTTTCTTTGTGGTATGGATAATATCCAAAATATAAGAACAATGTTTCAAATCGAATCCGTAGGCTTGGAGGAATTTTTTTCTAGATTTGACAACTTGTTGGAAGATAAAATTAAAAGTGCCGTAGCCGCCGCACTTAATTCGCAACCTCAACAATCAGCATCTAGTAATGGTGGTTGGCTGACCCGTGAAGATGTTGCGAAAATGTTCAGTACTAGCCTTGACACAATAGATAATTGGAGTAAGGCGAAAATCTTAAACCCTCATAAAATGGGTAATAGGACTTATTTCAAACCAAATGAAGTTGCATCTGCACCAAAACCAAAACATTCAAAGAGATGAAAAACGAAACAAAAAAAACAGACAAAACAATTTTAGACGAAATGGAAACTACTCAACAAAGTGTTGCAGAGCAACAAAACGAAATGAAGCGCAGACTAGATACGTTATTGCAAAAGTGCAAGGTGGATTTATCAACTAGTGAAATTGAACCCACACCACTTTTGGCTATTGGCGGAATCCCCGTTTTTACACTAGGGAATATATCAGCAATAGGCGGAAAAGCAAAGAGTGGTAAAACATTCCTAGTTAGTTATCTTTGTGGGGAAATGCTACAATCTAATCCCGATATAAAGATACTCATTTTTGACACCGAGCAGGGTGGTTTTCACGTTCAAAAATGTGTTAGGCGTGTTCATCGGTTAATGGGGTGGAGTGAACACGAAAATAATGATAGACTAGTTGTGTGCAAACTTCGTGAGTATTCCACATCTGAAAGGTTGCAAATGGTGGGCGAGTTAATTTATCACATCAACCCCGATTTTGTATTTCTAGACGGCGTAAAAGATTTAGTACAATCTATAAATAGTGAAGCGGAAGCCACCTCTATTTGTGATTATCTCTTGAAATGGAGTACCCGAAAAAATTGCCACATCTGTTCTGTATTGCATCAAAACAAAAGCACAGGCGATAGTAATTTACGTGGACATATCGGCACAGAATTAACGAATAAATCGGAAACGGTTATATCGGTAACGCCTAGTAGTGGTGTTGTGAAAGTTTCCCCAACGAACCCTAGAAATGAACCTTTTAATGACTTTTATTTCAAAATCAATGATGACGGCTTGCCCGAAAAATGCGAACCACCGAAAAAACAGGAAGCATCGGGAAAGACAAAGCCATCGAAAAAAACAACATCATTTGATGAAATTTTAACGGCAAATAAAACGGGAATGACTTGGACAGCACTTTGTAAAGAAATCGCAAAGATTGACGGAGTTACGGAAAAGGCTGCACAGGGAAGAATCAGCAGAGCAAGCAAAAACGGTATCATTCGTCAATGCGAATCAGGACTTTATTATTCAAGTTCAACAGATGATGTCGAAGATGAAAACGAGGGTAGAAGTGTCGAAGATGATACAGAATTTTCTTAAATTCGATTTCTTCTAACTAGTTTTACCACTTCCTAAAAACCGCCCTTACCACCCCAACCCCACCACCCATTGCGTATATATATACGCAAGTGGGGGTAAGGGGTATGGTAATAAGGGCAAAATGTGGGTAATGGGTAAGGGTAAAAATAAAGGTTAGGTCTTCCCCCTAGACACAAATTGTTAGCCCCTACTAGTGAGTTCGTGCAAATCGAACACGCTATGTACAATTTACACAAAAATCTTACCTAACTAGATGAAAAATCATAATTTTATTCGGCTGCTTTCTTTGCATTATACACATAATATCGTATCTTTGTGCCTAATTCCAAAAAGGCGAAAAGTCGCATTTTGGAAGGACTTATTATTTTGAAAACGTAAGCGTTTAGTGATATTACTTTGATTTGGAAATCGCCAAATTGACAATCACAAAAGGTAATAGACGACAAACGCTTGCGCTCTTAATGTGTATATTTTATTTTTATACATATAAGGCGCAGGTGCTGTTGTTTACTTTTGTGATAGGTGTTTGGCGATACCTCAAATCGAGTAAACATTAACAGTTTCCTGCGCTCTCGTGTTTTATAAAGGTTTACAAATCGTCTTTTGAGGGAACGGAAAGGCACAAATACAAAAATAACAATGAATAAATTTAGATTATTTGCAACCCTTTTGGTGGTTGCGTTGTGTGCAACAACAGTATTTACATCGTGTGGAAATGACGATGATGATGACAACAACAACGGTGCTTTTGAAATTAGAGCAACGAATGTGATTAACAGTAACAGTAAAATATCTACTGTAAAATTTGTGATTGTAGCTTATGATGAGGTTAATGATAGAGACAGAACTCTGACCGTTGGCGAAGCTCCATTCCAAAACAATGGATTCACAATGCGTCTTATAGATGATATTCCACAGTCCTTTTTATGGTCTGTTGAAAACCTTGATTATATTGAAGACATTTCTGATATTGTTATAAGCGATAGGAATGCAAGAATATTAGCAGCCATAGATTATAGTGGTGGTCTTGAAGCATACGATAAAGATGGTAATTTTCTTGGTGGATTTGCTTTTTTGGAAGATATAAGATATGATGATAGGGAGGGTAAGCGTGAAGCGTATTGGGCTTTTTGGATTTTTGCAGATAGAGATGTTGCTGTAAAAGGAGTATTGAGAAATGAATATGTAGATATAAGCTATGACTTAAACTTAAAAAAAGGCTGGAATACTGCCTATGAGTATTATAATGATGGTTATAGTAGTAGTTATACAAGGAAAATGACATCTCAAAGACCTTCCGCTGCAAATCTAAGTTGGGTATTTTGGGAGTGATAATTAACATTCTAGAAATACAGTAGCAACAGAAAGCAAAAATTCTATTTTTAGACGATAACTTGTTTTGTCTCTTGATTTTTTACAAGATTTTCAAGATACACAAGATTACAATCCTGCAAATTTCATACATCTTGTGAAAATCAAGGGACAAAACATTTTTCAAAATACAACTCCATTTTTATCAAATCAAAAACAATGGTAAAGGAAAAATTCGACCATATACACGCATTCAATAACGAATATGCTCGTGTCATATTAAATGACAAACAAAATTTATCAACGAATCGGGCGAATTGGATTTTTGCAGTCATTATTACGGGCATATCACTGATGAATATATGGGACGATAATTTTAGATGATACTGCAACACGTAATTGTAAATATAAAAAAATGTATATTATGAGAAAAGACATCGTACTTGTATATGTATTTGAAAACGACTTTTCATTTGAAAAAGTCAAATTGGAAGATGAAATAAATAGGCAATATAATTATTTAGTACAAAACTTGGAATTTCAAGGCGACGGAAATGGTAACGGTACTGATATTCTCAAAATATTTAATTCTCAAAACGAAGTGTTGCCCATTCATTTTGGGAAATGGCAACTATTGCCTATCATTGAAATGCCATTTAGTTGGACAGGTTTTTCTGTTATTGTGCAAGTGATTGACCCATTGGGCATCTCTCAAAAGTATAGATTTAAATTCGATGACAGGTCGATTTTTAAGAAAAATGACTTTATTTGCGAGGTCAAAGGCATTTTTCAAAAAATGAAAGAGTTTGAAAAGTCATACCTTAGCCACGAACATTATGAATTGCGCCATAAGTGCGAAGAACTGACCAAAAAAAATGAAAATTTAGAGAGGTGGAATAAAAAAAATGAGGAAGAAATTCAGAGTTTGCGAGAAAAAGTAAAAGAATTAACAACCACCAAAACCTCTAATTTACACGTTCATCGGAATAGTTGGTGTTGTTGCGCAATACGCAGGAGAAAATAACTACACGCCTATAAGCGCGTGCGTACACACCCATAAACCCCATTTTCTGTCCAAATTTCCTCATTTTTCATTTTAATTGTGGCGCATAAAGAATCCACTTTTTTTCTCACTTTAATTATAAAACATAGTCATTATAGGGCAATTCCGCAGTTTTTTCTATACCTGATTTTTTTTATTTTTATTTGAGAGAGAGGGTAAAGTACCGCATACAACCCCGACGGTAGAAAATTAAAAAAATCAATCCCCTGCAATAAAATTTTTCGATGAATTTTGATAGAGCGATTGAAAAAGTAACGGATAAAGATTTTTGAAAAAATGCGATTTCGTAATTAAAAAATACCTTTGAAAAGATGTTTTGAGAGTGTTTTTTTGAGTTTCAAAAGCGATAGTAAAATAATACTGAACCTATTCCGAAAATAAAACCGCAACGTTTACCGCAACAAAAATGCCTAACTGATTGATAGTTAGGCATACATTGTCGGGATACCAGGATTCGAACCTGGGACCCCCTGCTCCCAAACGAGAGTATTTTTACCACATAAAGTACTTACTACTAATCCTTTGCAATTTTGTTCAATTTCAATTCTGCGAACAATATGCGAACAACGTGGCTTTTTGTGATTTTTTTGTGTTATTTGAATGAACTACGATTTGCAAATGTACGAATAATATCTGACATGACCAAATGAAAAATCACATTATTTGAAGTACACAATTTTGTCCGCTAACTGCAAAAAGTAATCACTTGACCAAATGTCCAACTCTTTCGGATTTTGAATAAACGGCAACACATCTCGTTTGACCATATCAATGTTTGTAGATGTAAACCTCTCTTTTAATCGTTCAATAAACGCCTCTTGGCTCATATCTTCACCATTAAATTCTTGGGTTCGGATTTGTAGATGCTCGAAGTTCAACGGAACATTGTGTCGCACGTACCATTCAAAGTCGTACCAATCTCGACCTTTTACACGGGTTTTCCAATTACGGAATAGCAAGGCGTGCATCTTACCTGCATACAAATCGGGTAATGTAAAACAGCGTGTCATAAACGAGAACGGCATCAGCGATAATTTCTGTTCGGTAGAGAATCCAAGCGGTGGATTAGTATCCACTTCGATTTTAATTTTGATGTCCTTTTCGGTTTTGAACTTAACATCGAACATGGCTGTATTATCTTTCAAAAATGCTGACTCAACATTCGTTTCGATTTTCTTATCCTTCGGAATAATGACCACATCACGTCC
>JAIRUA010000026.1 GCA_031254645.1 Dysgonamonadaceae bacterium | reverse complement strand
AAAATAAGCCCTTGTTTTTTTCGATTTCAATATCCGTGAAAAATGAGACTCGCTTAAAAAGGCTCATTTGATATAATATTTTTGAAAATGTTGGTTGTTGTGCAACAGCTACGCTCGTTAGCAGCAGTATTTTTAGGAAAAGAGTTGATTACCTCTCTCATTACCAAATCTTTTTGCTGCTTCAACCATATACATTGTCTTACAATTAGGACACAACAGGTAATATTCAAAAAAATAGTCTTGGTTTGGTTTTAAAGTTTTTTTCTTTGTCTGCTTTTTAATTACAGGTATGTTACATTTTCTGCAAATGTCGCCATCATTTAAAATTTTATTTTTATTGTAAGAACTGGTTGCTTCTTGTGAACTTTCCAAATTACTTGTTGTTTCAGTCGTTGGCTTATAACCAAAGTCTTCAAGAAGTTCTTTGCCATTTAGAGCAATGTTGGCTAACTGGTCACATCTTTCATTTTCAATATGTCCGGCGTGTCCTTTAATCCAGTTGAATGTTACGCTGTGTTGTTTTGAAATTAGTTCTAATAATCGTGCCCACAAGTCAGCGTTTACTGCTTTTTCTGTTCGTTTCCTAAACCAATTGTTTGATTTCCATTTTTCTGCCCAACCTTTGGATATCCCATCAACAACATATTTAGAGTCTGAATAGACATTAATAATGGCAGGTTTTTTCAGTTGTTCCAATCCAAAAATGACCCCCATCAATTCCATTCGATTATTTGTTGTCAATAAGTAACCTTGACTAAACTCTTTTTTGTACTCTTTATAAGTCATAATAACACCAAAACCGCCTTTGCCTGGATTGGGCTCTGCACCACCGTCTGTATAAATACTCACTTCTGGAAATGTGTCTTCTGTTTTCATATAGGGGTGTCGTGTAATACTGCTGCTAACATAGAAGCGGCTTCGCTTGCAGTGGCGGCTTCCACTGAATTTCGGGCGGGAGCAAAACCTCCAAAATCGCACTGCCGTTTCTGCTGTGTTGCTGCCGCCATTGCGCGAACCCGCCCGTTAGACGCCGTTTATTTTTTAATTATCTTCTAATATTTTTTTCCTTTCTTTTTCAAACTCTTCTTCGGTAATCAATTCTTCGTCAAGCATTTTTCTCAATTCTCTGAGTTGGTCAATTCTTGACTGCGATTGGTTTTGTTGAATACTCGTTGCAGGTTGTTGATTTCCGGAACTTGGAATCAAATCGTACGTTCTGGAATCTTTGTACTTCATTGTCCATAAAAATGGAACCCAAACAAAAAGTCCGCCAATGATAGCACCCACATCGGCTACTTCATTTCTGGAAAAAGAGGTATTAAATGTTTCATAACCTTCTTTTTCCAATCTTACCGAAGTTGTGCTACCCACAATTTTTGTATCCGTATGAGTGTGCGGTGTTGTTCCAACAGATTCTCCATTTAGGAAAACCCTTGCGCCACTTGGATTAGATAAAATCGTTGTCGTACTCGCACAACCTGAAAATAAAATAGACCCCGCTAATAATACGGAAATCATCTTTGTTGTCATTTTTTGTTTTTTCATCTGCATAAAAATTATAATTCTAATTGTTATTTTATTATTTATTAACTCTTTCGATGCGCACTGTCCCCAAATGGCGACTAACTCATAAATATGCGCAACTTTTCAGCACACAAACTTTCATAAGTTATTGTTATTTAATTGTTTTTATTTCTTGAACTATGGTATCAATGTACTTTGACAATACAAAATATGCAATATATCAATCTAATATCTTCCTCAACTCCTCAACACCAACAAGCTCCTGCTCTCCCGATTGCATATTTTTCAACATAATTTTCCCTTCACTCATCTCATTTTCACCCACAATGGCAACAAACGGAATACGGTTATTATCCGCATACGTCATCTGTTTTTTCATTTTTGCCGATTCAGGATAGAGTTCGCAGCAAATGCCTGCACGACGCAATTCGGTAACGATAGGCAACAGATAATCCTGCTCTTTTTCACCGAAATTGACAAACAAAACATCAGTAGCGTGTGTAGAATTTTCGGGATAAAGGTTGAGTTGGTTAAGCACATCGTAAATTCTATCCGCGCCAAACGAAATACCTACGCCCGACACGTTCGGAAGTCCAAAAATTCCTGTCAAATTATCGTAACGACCACCGCCTGTAATACTTCCAATTTCAACATCAAGTGCTTTCACTTCAATAATCGTGCCTGTATAATAATTGAGTCCGCGAGCGAGCGTGAGGTCAAGCTCTACTTCATTTTTAAGCGATAAGAGATTGATTTTGTCGAAAATAAACGCCATTTCTTCAACACCTTGCATTCCAATTTCCGAAGATGCGAGTTCACGGCGAAGTGTGTCTAATTTTTCTTGTGTGTTACCACTCAAAAGAATAATCGGTTGCAGTTTTTCGATTGCCGACGGCGAAACGCCTTTTGACAAAAGTTCTTCGTTCACTTTTTCCAGCCCGATTTTTTCCAGCTTATCAATAGAAACGGTAATATCGACAATTTTGTCGGCTTCGCCAATGATTTCGGCAATGCCGGAAAGGATTTTGCGATTGTTGAGCTTTGTGCACGTGCGAATGTTGAGGCGCGAAAATACTTCATCGATAATTTGTATCAATTCTACTTCGTTGAGCAACGAATCCGAACCAACCACATCGGCATCGCATTGAAAAAATTCGCGATAACGTCCTTTTTGCGGACGGTCGGCACGCCAAACAGGTTGAATTTGATAACGTTTGAAAGGGAAAGAAATGTCGTTGCGGTGCATTACCACGTAGCGAGCAAAAGGTACGGTAAGGTCGTATCGTAAGCCTTTTTCTGAAATTTTGGTGGCAAGTAGAGACGGCGCGCTCGCCGTCTCTACAATATCAACGCCACTCATAAAATCGCCCGAATTGAGTATTTTGAATAGTAATTTATCGCCTTCTTCGCCATATTTTCCCATCAATGTGGAAAGATTTTCCATTGCCGGTGTTTCAATTTGGCGAAAGCCGTAGAGCCGATAAACGTCTTTTATTGTGTCGAAAATATAGTTACGCTTCGCCATTTCTTCAGGCGAAAAATCGCGCGTTCCTTTGGGTATGGAGGGTTTTTGCATCTTTGTTTTGAATGTTGAATTGAGATGCAAAGATACGATTTTTTTAATTGATAATGGATACTTAGCTCCGCCGAACTTTGTTTGACAATTGATAATTAGCATTGGCAATTTCGCCCAACTCTACCATTGCTACAATCATATCAAACTTAATTTGCCGGAATCATTCGAGTTTTTATTTAAAAATTCCTTCGATAAGTCCCGCAATTAAAAGATAAATTATCCAACACCCTGCGGTAATAGCTACGCAAATACCAATTCGAGCAGCAATGGGTTTATTTTGTCTCGAAACCGAAAGGCAGCCCAAAGCCGCACCTGCACCAAGTCCACCACCAATAGCACCGCCGACAAATAGTCCAAGACTTGCCACAACAAAAATCCAAACCCATATCGGAAGCGGAATAGCCGGCATAAATACTTCGTCGTTATCAATATATTTTCCGTCTTTCGCCAATCGGATTTTGTCCGAACGCAAGGCTAGTATAAATTGTTCGCCTTGCACTTCCACAGAAAAATCTTCGTGAGGAATCATTCCGAGAATTGATTTTTTACCCAAACTAAAAGTCTTATATTCCTGTCCGTCAATAGTAACAGAATACATCTTTTTGTTTTTAGTAATTTCAATGGAGTGATTTGTTCCATTTACTTGAAGGGGTAAGGTTGTTATTAATGATTTTGTCATATTTATTTTATTGTTATAAAAGATTACTTGCCAACTCCGACAATTCACTTCTTTCGCCTTTTACCAGATTAACGTGCGCAAAAAGATTCTGCCCACTCATTTTATCAATCATATATGCCAAGCCGTTTGATTGCGAATCGAGATAAGGATGGTCGATTTGCTGTAAGTCGCCCGTAAAAACCATTTTCGTATTTTCACCCGCGCGCGTGATGATGGTTTTTATTTCGTGAGGCGTTAGGTTTTGCGCTTCGTCAATGATGCAGTACGTTTCCGTAAGACTTCGTCCGCGAATGTATGCCAATGCTTCGATTTCGAGTTGATCCGATTTTTGTAATTCATCGAGTGCGCGAAGTTCGCCACTATTGGCACGTAAGTTCGTTTTTATTACATTCAAGTTATCGAAAAGTGGTTGCATATATGGCGCAATTTTTTGTTTTTCGTCGCCCGGCAAATAGCCTAAGTCTTTGTTTGACAGTGAAACAATCGGACGAGCAAGCAAAATTCGACTGTATGATTTATATTGTTTCAGTGCTGATGCTAATGCCAACAAAGTTTTTCCTGTTCCGGCTTTTCCGGTAACACCAACGAGTTTTACTTCGGGGTCGTTTAGCACTTCGAAGGCGAAAGCCTGTTCTGCATTTCGCGCTTGAATACCGAAATTGACATCTTTATCAATTTTCTTAATCTTCTGTGTAAAAGGATTATATCGTGCCAACACACTGTTTCTGTCGCTTTTAAGAATAAAACATTGATTGGGTTTTACTTGTCTGTCAAATTCGAATTCATCAAAATCAATGCCCTCCGGTTGCGAATAAATTCTATCAATTAAATCGGGGTCAATACCTTCAATGGTTTCTTCTCCCAACTCGAAAATGTCGATATTTGTAACCTTATCATTGATATAATCTTCTGCCACAATGCCGAGTGAGCGAGCTTTCATTCGCAGATTAATATCTTTCGATACGAGAATGGTTTTCATATTCGGATGCTTTTCCGACACATCCAAGACTGTCGAAAGAACGCGATTGTCGGGGCATCTTTCCGGAAATGCTTCTTGAATTTTGGGGTTGTCGAGCGGTGAATTGACGATATATAATTTACCGTAATTTACACCCAAATCGGCACCGCTTGTAAAAAGATTATCGTCTGTAATCAAATCCAATTCGCGCACAAAAGCCCGTGCGTTGAAGTTGATTTGCTCGTTTCCTTTTTTGAATTTATCCAACTCTTCCAGTACAACGAATGGGATGTACACGTCATTTTCTTCGAAATTTTCAAGACATTTGAAGTCGTGTAGAATCACGTTCGTATCGAGAATAAAATTCTTTTTCTTACTCGTTGTTTTGCGAGTTGTTTTAGTGCTTTTTGCTGTCATAATTGTATTACTTTGTTTGTTCAATATTATAATATGTATAGAAACATATTTAGTGAATTTTTGTTTTCAAAAATGATTGTTTTTTTATTTTGAGTGCAAGATAGGAAGAAAAATGGGAATAGTTGTAGGATTTACAAAAAATCTTCTTACATCTCGATAAATCAAAATAATTCATTATAGTCAATTATTCATTATCAATTAAAAAAATATTACCTTTGTCCCCTATAATCCATAACATTCAAAAAAATAATGTAATGAAGAAAACAATTTTAACTATTATGTGTACAGCTATATTAGCAACTGCAATGGCAAGCGAAAATCCATTTTTCCAACCATTTGCTACGCCACACGGCACACCTCCGTTTGATAAAATCAAAACCGAACATTATTTGCCGGCTTTTGAGAGAGGAATCGAAGAACATCAAGCAGAAATCAATCAAATTGTTGCCAATCCGCAACCGCCCACGTTTCAAAACACCATTGAAGCGATGGAATATGCAGGCGAAATGTTGAATAGAGTTAGCAGTGTGTTTTTCAATTTGTTGGGCGCGGAGAGTAATGACGAAATGATGCAAATTTCGCAACAAATCAGTCCGAAGTTATCGGCACATTCCAACAATATCAACCTCAACGAACAACTTTTCCAACGTGTGAAAGCGGTTCACGATGCTCGTTTCGCTTCGGGTCTCAATCCCGAACAAATTCGTTTGATAGAAAGATATTTCAGAGGTTTTGAAAATAGCGGAGCTACGCTTTCAACGGAGGATAAAGAAATTTATCGTCGTCTGTCGATGGAATTGAGCCAATCCTCGCTCACATTCGGGCAAAATTCGTTGCGCGCCACCAACGCTTTTGAAATGCTTCTGACCGATGAAGCCGATGTTGCCGGATTGCCACAAAGCGCGCTCGATGCCGCCATCGCTGCTGCCCGTGTAAAAGGGAAAGAAGGTTGGTTATTTGACTTATCGGCACCGAGTTTCGGCGCTTTTATGCGTCATTCGACACGTCGCGATTTGCGCGAAAAATTCTTTCTCGCTTCCAACACACGAGGAATAAACGGTGATGAGTTCGACAATCAAGAAAATGTAAAAAACATTGTCAATCTTCGTCTTCAAATCGCTAATTTGCTCGGATACAGCAATTTCGCCGAGCAAGTTTTGAAAAACAGAATGGCACAAGATCAAGAAACAGTGTTCAACTTTTTGAACGATTTAACTGTTGCTTTCGAAGGAATGGCAAGACAAGAGGTAGAAACATTGCAGCAATTTGCGTCGAATATGGAAGGAGAACCGATTGATTTAATGCCTTGGGATTGGAGTTTTTATGCCGAAAAGCTAAGAGATGAGCTTTTTGATATGAACGACGAAATGACTCGTCCTTATTTCGAACTCGGACGAGTAAAAGAGGGCGTTTTTGGTTTAGCTACCAAATTGTGGGGATTGACTTTTGTAGAAAATCCCAATATTTCGGTTTATCACCCCGATGTTACGGCATTTGACGTGTTCGACGAAGACGGGCGTTTTCTTGCCGTACTTTATACCGATTTTCACCCGCGTGCCGGAAAACGTTCGGGAGCGTGGATGACATCGTTCAAAAGTCAGTTTGAAAGAGACGGCGTGGATAGTCGTCCGCACATTTCGATTGTGATGAATTTTACACCGCCAACCGAAACTCGTCCGTCACTACTCACATTCAACGAAGTAGATGTGTTTTTGCACGAAATGGGACATGCTTTTCACGGAATGCTGTCGCAAGTTACCTATCAATCACTTGCAGGAACAAGTGTCTATCGTGATTTCGTAGAACTTCCTTCACATATTATGGAAAATTGGTTGCGTGAAAAAGATTACCTCAATACTTTTGCTTTCCATTATGAAACAGGCGAGCCAATGCCAACCGAGTTGGTGCAACGAATTATTGATGCAGCTAATTTCAATGTCGGATATTCCTGTCTGCGACAGCTCTCTTTTGGATATTTAGATATGGCGTGGCACACTTTGACAGAGCCGTTTAGCGGCGATGTTCGTCAATTTGAACAAGAGGCGATGAATCGTGTGCAATTACTTCCTGTAATTCCACAAACGGCAATGTCTACACAATTTGGACATATTTTCAATGGTGGATATGCAGCCGGATATTATAGTTACAAATGGTCGGAAGTGCTTGAAGCAGATGCTTTTTCGCTTTTCAAACAAAATGGAATCTTCGATAGAGCTACCGCTCGTAGTTTCCGCGATAATATTCTTTCTCGTGGAAATACGGAAGACCCGATGCAACTTTTTATTAACTTTCGTGGTCAAGAGCCAAGTATTAATGCATTGTTGAGGAGAAGTGGGGCAAAATAATGGCTTTGGCTATGGTATAGGCAGGGTAGTATGCGTTTTTTCTGACCGCGAAATCCGTTCACAACTTTGCCTATGCCAATAGCTAACAACTTATTAAAAACAGAGTAGCCGAAAACTGATATAGAGTAGGCAAAAATTAAAATATCATTATAATGAAAAAGTATTTTCTATTAGGCTTTATTACATTGCTACTCACATCTTGTGGAGCAAAAATCTATACACATTCAGCAGCAAGTGATTTAATAAAAAATCACAAAACAATCGCAATTATTCCACCTCAAGTATCTATTGCTGCGCAAAGGAATGTAGATGCAGCGTCAATGATGGAGCAGCAGAGAACGGAATCGGCTAATTTTCAAAGAGAAATGTATAGTTGGTTGCTTAGACGTAAACAACAGGGAAGACTGACAGTTGATATTCAAAGTGTTGACGAAACGATTGCCAAATTGACCAGAGCAGGATTTTACGAAGGACAGGGTGCCGGTATGACTCCGACTGAATTGGCTCAAATTTTGGGTGTTGATGCAGTCTTGACATCAAACTATTCTCTGTCAAGACCGATGTCGCAAGGCGCAGCAGTAGCAATGGCGGTTCTGGTTGGTGCCTTTGGTCCCACAGCCAGAACAGATATAAACTTGAATTTGCACGATGCTGCAACAGGAACAATGTTTTGGAATTACAGCCACAGGGCAAGCGGCTCATTTACTAGTCCGGCAGCCTTAGTTGATAATTTGATGAAGCACGCAAGCAAAAGATTGCCGTACGACAGAAAGTAAAAAAAATACAGCTTTATAAGCATCTATACTTTCCAAGTCTTCCAAGCTTGGAAAGTTTTTTATTCTCAACCCAATATATTTTTTACGATTTTTGCGAAAATAATTTTTGTATTTACAAATTTATTCCTATCTTTGCCGCGCAAAAGGTTTTTTAAGACAGAATTGTTATTCAGTTTCTTTACATAATCTGTCAAGTTATTCACTAACGCTCTCTTCTAAGGTCTTGTGCGACAATTAATTAATTATTTATTTTTATTTTTACAAATGAACATTTTTGTAGCAGGCTTGAGTTATCAGATAACCGACGCCGATTTAAGAGAGCTTTTTGAAGAGTATGGAGAAGTATCTTCTGCTAAAATCATCACAGACAAAGACACACGCCGTTCGAAAGGATACGGTTTCGTAGAAATGGCAAACGACGAAGAAGCCAACAAAGCCATTGCGGAATTGAACGAAGCAGAATACGATGGTCGTAAACTGTCTGTATCAGAAGCGCGTCCACGTCCGGAAGGCGGCGATCGTCCGAGAAACAATTACGGTAATAATCGTGGTGGCGGATACGGAAATCGTGAAAGAAACAACAGATATTAATCAGACTTGATAAATATAGTTTCAAAAAGACTGCATCAGTACGATGCAGTCTTTTTTTAAGACAAAAAATCAATTTAAGTATGCCTGTAATTTTAAATATAGAAACCTCAACACCTGTTTGTTCTTGTGCACTTTCATGCGATGGAGAGATTATTTTCAACAAAGAAAACTTCGAAGAACAATCTCACTCAACACTTTTGGGCGTTTTTGTAGAAGAAATAATGATATACGTTCGTAAGAAAAACATTAAGATAGATGCTATTGCCGTGAGTAGTGGTCCCGGCTCTTACACAGGTTTGCGCATTGGCGTATCAGAGGCAAAAGGACTTGCTTATGGTCTTAGCGTTCCGCTCATTGCCATTTCTACGCCTATTATTATGGCATCATTGGTTAAAAATAAAGTACAGCCCGAAATGTTGCTTTGTCCGATGATCGATGCGCGAAGAATGGAAGTGTACGCTACCTTTTTCGACACATCGCTGAATGTTGTGAAAGAAACGGCAGCAGACATCGTTAATGAAAACAGTTACGCCGATTTGCTCGAAAAACAACCTGTTGTTTTTTTCGGAAACGGAGCGAAAAAATGTAAAACTGTTCTTACACACCCTAATGCGCATTTTTTAGATAACATACATCCACTCGCATCGGGAATGATATCTTTGGCAGAAAGAGCATTTGTCAATAAAAGTTTCGTAGATGTTGCGTATTATGAGCCACATTATCTAAAAGAGTATGTAACTACAGTGGGGAAAAATAAAGTGTTGCATTAAAAAATGCTCCAAAATATCCGATACGTGGCAAATTTTTAGTAAGTTTGCAACCTAATTAAAACGAATTTGTGAAAAATTTGAAGCAACTTATAACAATTTGCCTGTTTTGTTTGTGGACAACTGCCTTGTTTTCACAGGCTCGTGTGCTTATGTCCGATTCTTTACAGGTAGATATGGATTTAGAAACGCCCGACGTTTTACTACCCCAACCATATAACATCAATCATTTGATTCACGGCCACGGTGCCGCAGCCGATTCGTTACAAAAAGCAGCGCGAATGATTCAATGGGTTATCGATCCTCGCACGGGTGACAGAATTTGGGCACCATCAGACACGTTACTGCATAATTTTCAACAAACTACGGTTCCCGATGGTTTCTCTGTGGCAATGGGGCATCTTGCGCCGATAGGATCGCCATCTATCAATAAAATATTTTTCGATAAATGGGAAAACTCACATTTTGTTTTTAATAATGCTTATTCACCGTATTTTAGAAAACCGACTAACAATCTGTTTCTCAACACGCGTGTGCCATACGCAAGACTCAACTATCAACGTTCGCCGTTTAGTTTCGGAACAGCCGGTCCCGAGCAAGAAGACCGTTTTGATGCACGATTGACCTCCAATTTCGGACAAAAACTGAACGTTGCTGTTGATATTGGAATTCTTGATGCCCGTGGATTCTACAATTCTCAAGCGGTACGACACAACAATTTTGGATTGTCCGGTAATTATCTTTCTGACAGATTTGAAGCGCATGGATTTTTCAATATCGGGACAATGACCAATGCGGAAAACGGCGGAATAACACAAGATTCACTTATCACACATCCCGAATCTATCAGTGGAAATTTCACTCCAAGAAATATTCCGGTAAGATTTACAAATACCTGGAACAGAGTAAAGAACGACCAATTTTTTATTTCTGCAAGATATAATCTCGGTTATCGTGAGGGGGCAATAGCAGCCGATTCGCTGCAAGAGGGACATGCCGGACGCTTTGTGCCTGTGGCAAGTGTTAGCTTTACATCGCATTACACGCAGCAGTTTCGCCGGTTTTTATCGCACGATACAACTTCTGTGATTTTTAATGGCGCTCCGATGCAGCGTATAGACACGTTATATGCCAACAGAAGGCAATTTCTTCCTAACGGGCGATTTCTTTACAATGAAGCTGTTGATGATAGCGTAAGATACACATCTTTTAGAAATGTAATAGCATTGAGTCTGCGCGAAGGATTCCGAGAATGGGTACAATTCGGATTGACTGCCTTTCTCGAACATGACGTACGAACTTATCAGACGCGTTCAATAGATAATCCGGCAGAAAGAATGTCGCATCGCGAACACGCTGTAACCATTGGCGGAGTTCTCAACAGGCAACAGAGTGAAAACCTGCGGTTCAATATTCGTGCCGATTTGGGTGTTTTGGGCGCAAACATTGGCGAATTTAGAGCAGTGGGTGATATTGAAACCGGATTCAATATTGCCGGACGACGAACAACATTGGCTGCCGAAGCACATATCAAAAACCTGCGACCGATGTATTTACAAGAAAATTTTCATTCTAAATACTTTTATTGGAATAAGAATCTTGGCGATATTCGCAGGGTGTATATGGGCGGAAGATTACATATACCGTTTACAAACACTACGTTGAGTGCCGGAGTAGAAAATCTACAGAACTTCATTTATTTCGACAAAGATAGAAATATTACGCAGGAAAGCAGCAATATTCAAGTAGTTTCCGCTCGTGCAGACCAACGATTACGTTTAGGAATACTTAATTGGGACAACCAAGTAGTGTATCAATTATCGGGCAATGATGAAGTAATTCCGCTTCCCACGCTTGCGCTATATACTAATATGTATCTGCAATTCAAAATTGTAAACGAGCTTACGGTACAAGCGGGTGTTGATGCACATTACCATACAAGTTACTACGCACCGGGATACGAGCCGGCATTGCTGCAATTCTATAATCAACGTGAGCGAAAAATAGGAAATTATCCTATTTCAACCCTTTACGCGAATATGCACTTGAAACAAACACGCTTTTTTCTGATGTTTTATAACGTTGCATCGCGTGTGTGGACACCGGTAGAGTCGTTTACGCTGCCAAATTATCCGGTAAATCCTTTTGGGTTTAGGGTGGGAGTTTCGATTAATTTGCATAATTAACGCTTCAGCTTCGCTCAGCGGTCGAGATCAATTAAACATTGAATCAGCTATGAAGTCCAAAAAACTTCTTTATACTTATATTCTTCTACTATTTTTCGCTATTTTTCTAATGGTGTTGTTTTTCAATGTAAACAAACATAAAAACAAACCGTTAGAAGTCAGAGATTTCCCACAAATAACAGAATCGGGAATATTGAATATCGTTACTGATTATAATTCTATCGGTTATTTCGTTTCCGGCTATTCCATTGCAGGGTTTCAATATGAAATGATACGCGCGTTGGAGAGAGAGTGGGGAATACCGGTGGCAATTTTTATCGAAAACGGATTGAATGACAATCTAAACGGCTTATATTTGAATCGTTACGACTTAATAGCACGAACAGTCCCTGTAACTGCCGTGTTGAGAGATTCGTTTACCTTCACACAACCTATTATATTGAATAAGCAGGTATTAGTTCAGCGAATAGCGGCATACAGCGAAAATACTGAACCTATTCGTCGACATCTTGATCTTGCTCAAAAAACGATTCGCGTACCGGAAAATTCGCCTGTCATTCTTCGTCTCAATAATCTTGCCCATGAAATCGGCGACACTATTTACATCGAAGAGTGCGATAGTTACGAAATAGAACAGTTGGTAATGTTGGTGGCTTCGGGCGAAATAGATTTCACGGTGAGTGACGAACGGACGGCGCGACAATTAGCCGCAAAATTTCCCGAAATTGATATTGAAACCGATATTAGTTTCACGCAAATGGAATCGTGGGTAGTGCGAAAAGATTCACCGTTATTGCTTGATAGCCTGAATGCTTGGCTCGCCCGATTTAGAGAAACGGATGAGTTTAAGAGAATGTATAACAAGTATTATTGAAAAAGTTTTATAGTTCGTAGTTTTATAGTTTGTAGTTTTTGATGATAATCTAATCAATGATCAATGTGCAAATTTGAAAAATAATGGATAAGAAGCACTTACAAAATGTAACAATGTTTTAACATAAAAACAGAGGTCTTTAAAAAACTGTTTCATATCTTTGCGCCTTATTTGCAGAAAAAGAAACAAAAGATTTATCAAAAAGCTATCTCTGAGAGAGTTGGAATAAAACAATAACAAGAATAGCAAAAATTTATATTCAGAAAACTTCATTTTTATGATTTCATTTCACGATATACTCCAAATTGCAGGTGGAATGGCATTGCTTCTGTTCAGTATGAAGATAATGTCCACCGGATTGGAGTTAGCAGCGGGTGACCGTTTACAAGTCATACTCAAACGAGCTACTTCAAATCGTTTTTTAGCCGTACTTGTTGGTATAATTGCTACCATTGCCCTGACCAGTTCAACGGCGGTAACCATTATCACAGTTGGTTTTGTCAATTCAGGGTTGATGAATTTAGTCCAATCCATTGGCGTTATCATGGGAGCCAATGTCGGGACAACGTTTAGTTCACAGTTAATCGCTTTTAGGATAGATGCATATGCACCGCTGTTTATTTTTGCGGGTGCTGTTATGTATCTCTTTTTCAAGAGAAAAAGCGTTAAAAATATCGGATACGTAGTATTAGGTTTCGGAATCCTGTTTTTCAGTATTTCGGTGATGGGCGCACCGCTCAAAGAGCTTTCCCGAAATCCGGAATTTAACGCAATGCTGGTGCAGTTTGATAATCCACTTTTGGCACTATTGGTAGGTTTTGTTTTTACGGCAATCATTCAAAGTTCATCAGCCGCTATGGGACTTTTGGTGACGTTGCATCTTAGTGGCGTTCCGTTGTCATTCGAAACTTCGGCATTTATTGTTTTGGGAAGCAATATCGGAACAAGCCTTACTACGGTGATTGCTTCATTGCCGGCAAATCGCGATAGCAAACGCGCTGCACTGTTTCACATCTCATACGATATTATCGGTTGCGCTGTGTTTGGTACATTGATATTTTTTGTTCCGGCAATTTTAGGTTGGTTTGAAACCACTTGGACAGAAAAAGCTCGTCAAGTAGCGATGTTCCACACCTTATATAATGTAGCGGTTATGCTCCTTCTCTTGCCATTTATTAAATGGATTGCTGTATTGATGCAAAAGATAGTTCCGCTGAAAGAAGACGAGAAAAACGGCAAAATTCACGAAAGAAAATTATTGTATCTCGACACCGACATCAGACAAACACCTGCTTTTGCAGTAGTTAGTACCGCTCGACTTGAAGTGTGCCGTATGGGAAAAATTGCCAACGAAAACTTGGCTTTGGCATTGGATTCGTTTTTTGAAAACAGCGAAGACAAAGCCAATCGAGCACTCGACAATGAGAAAGTGATTAATTTCTTGTATCATCAAATATCGGCTAAGTTAGTTGAAATCAACAATATGGCTCTATCGAGTAATGATGCCGAAAAAGTGGGTAAAATGTTTAAAACGTTATCCGATATAGAAAGAATCGGCGACCACGCAGAAAATATTGCCGAATATACTTTGTTGGTTAAAGATGGCAATTTGAAAATTTCCGATACTGCAATGGAAGAATTACGACTGTTGGGAAATTTAACCACTGAGCAAGCTATAAGAGCCATTAATGTCTATGAAGTAGAGAATATAAACGAATTGCCGGCAATAAAATCATTTGAAAAAGAAATTGACAGACTGTCAGTAGAGTTTTCCGGAAATCACATAGAACGCTTGAAAGAGAAAATATGCGATCCCAAAAGTGGAGTTATATTTATTGATATGATTACCGATTTGGAAAGAAGTGCCGACCATGCGAAAGGTATTGCCTTTTCCATTTTGCCTGAGAGTAAAAGGTAGATTTATCGGAATAAAAACAACAAATCGACGTAGTCAAACAATATGGTTTTGACTGTGTCGATTTTTTATTTCACCACTGTGAAAAACAATATCTATATTTAATTTGTTTATATAGTTGAAAGATGATAAAATAAAATCAATCTCCTGTCAGTTATATACCTGATTATTTTTGATTTTGACAACTATATCCTTTTGCAATACAGCAACTTACAAAGCGTAACTAAAACTTAACAGGAAACATCAATTATTTTTTCGACTCTTTCATACCTTTGTACTCAAAATTAATGAATTAAAATTTTCAGCAGTATGAAAACGCTTTTATTCACAGCGGTTTTAGCGATTATCGCACTATCATCTTGCAATAAAGGTGAAACACTATCGGGTGCAGGAGCCACATTTCCGGCACCATTTTACAATGTAGTTTTTAAAGATTTTTCCAACGCAAGCGGCATTAGGGTGTCTTATGGCGGTATCGGTAGTGGTGGTGGTATTCGCAGTTTGCAAGATAAAACAGTCGATTTCGGAGCTACTGACGTATTTCTCTCGGAAAAAGAACAAGCGGAAATGGGTGCAGAAGTACTGCATATTCCCACAGCAATTGGTGGAATAGTACTTTCATATAATCTACCCGGTGTAGAGGGTTTGAGACTTACAAACGAACTTATTTCCGATATTTATAGGGGAGTCATTACCAATTGGAACGAGCCGAAATTACAAGAAATAAATCCCGGTATTTCGCTTCCCGACAGAAAAATTACCCCTGTCTTTCGTTCTGACGGAAGCGGTACAACAGCCGTATTCACCGAATATCTCACGAAAGTAAACAGCGATTGGGCAAATAACATTGGCGAAGGAAAATCAATTAACTTTCCTGCCGGAATTGCCGCAAAAGGTAATCCGGGTGTTGCCGGTATCATAGTGGGTACTGAAGGCGCAATCGGTTATATCGGCTCTGAATTTGCATTGGCATTGAATATGGCAACTGCTATGTTGCAAAACAGTTCGGGCAACTTTGTGGCAGCCAATGTAGAAAGCATTTCGCTGTCGGCAAACATTGATATTCCTGCCGATACGCGCGTGGTTATTACTAATTCGTCCGACCCAAATGCCTATCCCATAAGTACTTTTACGTGGATTTTGGTTTATCGGGAACAGGCGTACAATAATCGCTCCGAAGTGCGGGCACAAAACTTAAAAGGATTACTGCAACACGTTATCAGTCCCGCCGGACAGGAAATTGCGGCAAAAACATTCTACGCACCGCTCCCTGCTGTTGCAGTGGAAAGAACAAGAGCGTTGATAAATTCAATGACTTTTGAAGGAAAAACAGTTAATTGATGAAAGATAAAATATTCAAAACCATACTCTTGCTTGCATCGTGTTTGATTATTCTACTCACGGCAGGTATTGTTTACGGACTTGTGAGCAAAAGTATCGGAGCATTTTCTGAATTTGGTTTTTTCGGCTTTATCAATTCTTCTGAGTGGGACGCACAAAAAGACCTATATGGAGCACTACCTTTCATTACCGGCACAGTGCTCACTTCTACGCTCGCTTTGATATTCTGTATTCCATTTTCATTATCGGTTGCACTTTTCAACGGCGAATATTTCCGAAACAAAAAAATATCAACAATTGTGAGTGCGGTGGTTGATTTGTTAGCAGGCATACCGTCAATTGTTTACGGTTTGTGGGGATTTTATACTTTGCGACCGATAATGATTAATATGGGTGTAAACGATCAAGGATTTGGTGTATTGTTAGCATCGATTATTTTGGCGATAATGATCATTCCTTATGCTTCATCGCTTAGTGCAGAGTTTATCGGTATGGTACCCAATGATTTGAAGGAAGCGGCGTATAGTCTTGGCGCTACGCAACTCGAAGTGGTAACGGCGGTAAATCTACCTGTGGCACGATCCGGTATTTTCGCATCATACGTGTTGGCTTTTGGTCGCGCATTGGGCGAAACAATGGCAGTTACAATGTTGATTGGTAATACGATAAACATTCCGGCAGGACTTTCCGATACCGGAAATACAATGGCGAGTATCATCGCCAATCAATTCGGCGAATCGAGCGGTTTGAAACTCAGTTCATTGATGGCAATCGGGTTGCTGCTGTTCCTTATAACGGCGATTATCAATTTCGTAGCGAAGTATATAATGAAAATGATGAACAAATGAGAAAAGGAATAAGATCAACATCAAAATACAGGGTGGCGAAAAGTAAGATATTTTTCGGCATCATGTGTCTGTTTTCGGCACTAACGATGATTCCGCTATTTGTTATCTTGTGGGAATTGGCAAAAAAAGGATATAAGCAATTCAATCTTAGTCTTTTTACGGAAGTTGCACCCACTTCAATGGAAGCAATGTTTGCACGCGCAACCGGAAATCTTATTCCGGGCGGAATTCTCAACGGAATAACAGGTACACTACTTATTCTCAGTATGGCAATCGTAATTGCAATTCCCATTGGAATAATGACAGGCGTATATTTGGCTGAAAATCAGGAAAAAAAATTAGCGAATTTTGTGCGCCATCTCAGCGATTTGTTACAAGGTATTCCTTCTATTGTAATTGGTGTAGTAGTATATATTTGGGTAGTAATTCCGATGTCAAGCTATTCGGCTGTGGCAGGTAGCGTAGCATTGTCTATTATGATGCTCCCGATGATTATTCGCTCTACCGAAGAGAGTTTAAAAATGCTTCCAGTTACGTTAAAAGAGGCTGGATTGGCACTTGGCGGCTCATATTCATCGGTAGTGATGAGAATTTTAATTCCGTCGGCATTTAGCGGACTGTTTACCGGCTCATTGCTCGCTATTTCGCGCGTAACGGGAGAAACAGCACCGCTTTTGGTAACGGCTTTGGGCGCGGCAAGCGTCAATTGGGATGCAACAAGTCCTACGAGTGCCATATCTCTCTTGATTTGGGAGTTTTATAACGACCCGAATTTAGCAGATTTGGTGTGGTCATCATCACTTCTACTTCTTTTATTTGTACTTGGTATTAATCTTCTTGCAAAAAGCATCGCGAAAAAATGGAAAATTCAGTAAACACAAACAATCATATTTTGGAACTGAAAGATGTATCGGTTTCATACACACCGGGGCAGTATGCGGTAAAAGACGTGAGCGCGATTATCAAGCCCAACACCGTAACGGCAATGATGGGACCATCGGGATGCGGAAAAACGACGCTGTTGCGCGCTATCAACCGTATGCACGAACTTTATCCGAACATCGTTACCACCGGCGAAATTTTGCTGCAAGGCGAAAACATTTTCAGTATGAATGCAATGAAAGTACGTCGAATGGCAGGAATGGTATTTCAACGTCCTAATCCGTTTCCCACAATGAGCATTTACGATAACGTGCTGGCAGGATATATGTTAAACAACGTGGGACTGAAAAAGCACGAAAAAGACGAAATTGTAGAAACGAGTCTTCGCAGCGTTGCTCTTTGGGACGAAGTGAAAGATTCGATGACAAAAAAAGGTTCGTTTCTTTCCGGCGGACAACAACAACGCCTTTGCATCGCACGTGCACTCGCCCTTAAACCCGAATTGCTGTTGATGGACGAACCTACTTCGGCGCTCGACCCAATTTCGACTAACAAAGTAGAGGAATTGATTTTCGAACTCAAAAAAGATTATACAATAGTGATTGTAACGCACAATATGTCGCAAGCGGCGCGATTGTCGGACAACTCTATGTTTATGTATTTAGGCGAATTGGTGGAGTATGGTGCTACAAAACAGATGTTCACTAAACCAAATGATAAACGCACCGAAGAATATCTTACAGGTGTATTTTCCTAGATTTAAAAATTTAAAGATTCAAAATTACAATGACACTAAATATAAAAACCAAGCAGTTAGAACTTTTGCTCAATGATTTCGAATTATTATCGGAAACAGCAATAAGACAAATGGAAATTGCGCACGAATTGCTGCTCGATAATACGAAAAAAGAACTACATCAAGAAGCCAAAGCAAATGAATTGATTTTGGACAGACTCGAAATAAAAGTGCGCGAAGAGGTAGTATTCACCATTTTTCAATTCAACCCTGTTGCTTCCGATTTGCGTAAAATTGTTACTTATCAAGATGTTACAACAAATCTAGAAAGGGTAGGGGATATGTTGCTTAAAACCATTCGTTTTATTCGCGAAATCGATTTCAAGGCACCCGAATTTACAATCGTTTATCAGAAAATAGACGAAATGATGAAATATGCGTCTGAAATGTTGCGCGATGCCGTAAATTCTTTCTTGAAGGAAGACAGCAAGTTGGCTTATCAAGTTATTAAAGAAGACGACAAAGTAGATAACCTTTTTCGCGAAATAGCAAAAGAATTACAAGAGGCTTTCGCTAATAAACACTTAACGAAAAAACAGGTAGAGAGCATTATCAATGCTAATGCAATCGCTTATAATTTAGAACGTATTGGTGATAGCGCGACAAATGTTGCGGAAGCAGCGATATATTTAACTGATGGACAGGATATTCGACATTTTGATAAGTTGAACAAGTGATAGTTTAATTTGCTAATAAATAATGTGCTAATATGCTAATGGCAAGTTCGCTGATTTTCTAATTATAACCAGTATGATAATTGCATTAGCATATTAGCACATTATTTATTAGCAAATTAAAAAAGTTTTCACTAATTTAGTACCCTAAAAAAACAATAAAGCAATGAATGTAAAAATAGAAGAAAGTTGGAAAACCCACTTACAACCGGAATTTGAAAAGCCCTATTTCAAAACCCTGACCGATTTTGTCAGAAATGAATATTCGACTAAAACGATATATCCGCCTGCCGGATTGATTTTCAATGCTTTCGATAGCTGTCCTTTTGATGACGTGAAAGTGGTTATCGTGGGACAAGACCCGTATCACGAGCCAAGACAAGCGCACGGATTGTGTTTTTCGGTCAATGACAATGTGCAAATTCCGCCCTCGCTGGTCAATATTTACAAAGAAATCAGCGATGATTTGGGTAAACCTACTCCGCAATCGGGCAATTTGGAGCGTTGGGCAAAACAAGGAGTACTTTTATTGAACGCCACTTTGACTGTGCAAGCACACCGCGCAGGCTCGCATCAAGGCAGAGGCTGGGAGGAGTTTACTGATGCCGCCATTCGGGAACTTGCCGAAAAGCGTGAAAATCTTGTTTTTATCCTTTGGGGGGCGTATGCACAGCGAAAAGGGGAAAAGATTGATGCAAGCAAGCATCTTGTGTTGAAATCACCGCATCCGTCGCCATTATCGGCTCATCGTGGATTCTTTGGTAATAAACATTTTAGCAGGGCAAATGAGTATTTGGAGAGAAATGGGAAAGAAACGATTGAGTGGTAGTTAACTAATAATCTCCCTCTTTTTGATGCAAATTCGTTAAACTTGTGTCAAAAAGGGGGAGATTATGATTTATATAAACAATAGATTTGCAATCGTTTATACTATTATTCGCTTATACTCCTTTTGTACTTGCGGAACAATAGATGTGAGACCCTCTATCTTTACCGGCTGTCCTGATGCAACGCTTTTTCGAGCAGCGATTCCGACTAGACAGGACAAAGCACCGTCTCTTATTCCTGCCGAAGACTTGTACGGATCTTCGCTACCGGGTATAAAAATCTGATCCATAATCAGTTTATCTCCGCCGCCATGACCGCCACGTTTCGGCACATTGATAAACCTTCTTCTTCCACTGTTTGGGTAGATGATTGCCTGGTCAAAATCTACATTCGAGAGAGGATTGTTTTCTTCAATAAAAGCGTCCATTCTCCCCTTTGTTCCGCTGAATCCAATTCTGTATCCTGCATAAGGAGAGTAACATACGAGTGAATAGGCTGCCTGTACGCCGTTTTTATAGCCGATTGTTGCCGTGTGTTTGTCGAAGATATTGACATCATTTCTATATACGCAACCATCGCGAAGATAACCGTCATAATGCTCGTTATCAACGTATAAGCGCATTGCTGTGTTATCTCGCGTGATATCCCAATAATGTCTGCACTCCCTTGTGTGCGGACAACTGCGGCAATTGGGCGCTCTAAACGGTCCATTTTTTCCGAAAACCTCTAGATCGCTTAAGGCATACACTACTTCGGGATCGCTGTCTATCCACCAATTGAGCAAATCGAAATGATGAGTAGCTTTGTGCACCCAAAGCGAACCACCTTTTTCCATCAATCGATGCCAGCGCCTGAAATATCTCGCACCATGATCGTGATCCAAATACCAATTGAAATCAACGGAGGTTAACTCGCCCAACTCTCCCGAACGGAGTACTTCCCACATCGCTGCCCTGATTGGCGCATAACGATAATTGAACGATACTTGACAGGTTTTGTTATTTGTTTTATCGGCATCGATGATTGATTGAATCTGTTTTTCGTCAATCGCCATCGGTTTTTCGGTAACAACATTGGCACCAAGCTCCATAGCACGATTGATGAGACGCTCGTGTGCATCATCGTCGGTGATAACGAACACCAGTTCGGGATTGGTTTCGCGCATCATTCTGTCGAAATCGGTATAAGTTGGGCAATCCACGCCAATCATATCTTTTGCGGCAGCGAGTCTGCCCGGATTTATATCGCACAATGCTACGAACTCTGCATAGTCCGAATAATTTCTGACAATGTCTTGACCAAACATTCTCATACCACGAATTCCGGTACCAACCAACGCTATTCGCTTTCTAGCGTTTTGTGTAACCTTGATGTTATTAGTTCCGGCATAAAGACTTGATGCCGGACTTGCCAACGATGTACCGGCAATTGCGCTCGATACTGCCAAGAATTTTCTTCTCGACATAGAATTTTCATTATTCTTCATTTCTATATTTTTATAACAGATTTATGCAACCGAATAATTTGTTAATGCTCTTACTTACTAATAGATACCGCCAAACTTGTTTAATTTCTTATTTTGACGAATCAATGAAAAAGTAAAATGTGTACGTGCACAGTAAAACGAACTTATGCCTGTTTTTGTTATCAAGAAGTAATAAAGCTGTGCACGTACACAGCGCAAAATTAGTTTTTTACTTTTTTATGGCAAAGAAAATGGTGTTAAACTTTCTGAAACGTCGTTATGCTTAGGAGTCTATTATAATTCGAAAAGCTTGTTATGATGCGGCGATAGGAAAATGCTCCTGTTTTATACAGTTGTGCGTGCGGAATTTTCTGTTGAAGGTAATATGTTGGATATTCCTCTTATACTTTTTTCCAAAATCAATATTAAGGGTATCCCTATAAAGTTTACGAAGAAACTTATGGGAATAAAAGTAACTACTCCTGTCACACATTGTACTCCTTTGTCCAAATGCCCTTGCATTGAAATTTTTATTGCTAATCCTGTTGATAATAAGCCTAATATAAAAAAGATCATTCCAAAAGCAATTTTTAGTCCCGCGGATATTTTTTTATCTTTTTTCCAGTATTTTACTACCAAAAACAACATAGTAATTGGTAATAAAATTAGAAGCAAAGGAATAATTAAAATTTTCATCGTGCTGCTATTATCCTATTTAACTTACCCCACACTTCCCTCTAAACTAATCTGCAACAATTTCTGCGCTTCCACCGCAAATTCCATCGGAAGCTTATTAACCACCTCTTTCACATATCCATTCACAATCAGTCCAACAGCTTCTTCCTCACCCAATCCACGCTGATTGCAATAGAAAATTTGATCTTCGCTGATTTTTGAAGTCGTAGCTTCATGTTCAAGCACTGCTGTCGGATTTTGAATATCGGTGTATGGGAATGTGTGTGCACCACAATAATCGGTCAGTAAGAGACTATCGCATTGCGAATGGTTTCGCGCATTATCGGCATTTTTCGATATCTTTACCAATCCACGATAACTGTTTTGGCTGCTTCCGGCGGAAATTCCTTTCGAAACAATACGACTACGCGTGTTTTTTCCTATGTGAATCATTTTCGTTCCCGTGTCGGCTTGCTGGAAATTATTGGTAACCGCTACCGAATAAAATTCACCCACCGAATTGTCGCCCGCAAGAATACAAGACGGATATTTCCACGTAATTGCCGAGCCTGTTTCTACCTGTGTCCAAGAGAGTTTTGAGTTGTTTCCTTTGCAAATTCCGCGTTTCGTAACAAAATTATAAACGCCGCCTTTTCCGTTTTTATCGCCCGGATACCAATTTTGAACAGTAGAGTATTTTACTTCAGCATTTTCTTTTACGATAATCTCTACGATTGCCGCGTGAAGTTGATTTTCATCGCGTTGCGGTGCTGTGCAGCCTTCGAGATAACTCACATACGAATTGTCGTCGGCAATGATGAGCGTACGCTCAAACTGCCCTGTGTTGGCAGCATTGATGCGAAAATAGGTCGAAAGTTCCATCGGACAACGCACACCTTTCGGAATATACACAAACGAGCCGTCGCTGAAAACGGCAGAATTGAGCGCAGCATAAAAATTATCGCGATACGAAACCACCGTTGCCAAATATTTTTTTATCAAATCGGGGTGTGTTTGCACCGCTTCGCTAAATGAACTGAAAATAATCCCTTTTTCTGCCAAAGTCTCTTTGAATGTGGTCTTTACCGACACACTGTCCATTACAGCGTCGATGGCAACATTGGTCAGTTGCGCGTGTTCGTGAAGCGGAATACCCAATCGTTCGAATGTTTTTAATAGCTCGGGATCAACTTCGTCGAGGCTGTTCAGTTTTTTGTTTTTTGTTGGGTCAGCGTAGTAAATAACATCTTGAAAATCAATTTCAGGAATATTCAAATGTGCCCATTCCGGCGTTTTCATCGTGAGCCAATGACGATAGGCTTTTAGTCGAAATTCTAACAGCCATTCCGGCTCGTTTTTTTTCGATGAAATCAAGCGAACAACATCCTCATTCAATCCTTTCGGAATAAACTCTGTTTCGACATCGGTCGTAAAACCAAATTTATAATCTTGTGAGGTTAAGTCAGATAATATATCGTCTTTTCCTTTACTTTTTTCTTGCATCTCGCTATCTATTAATCGTTTAAAAGGTGTCGAGAAATAATACTTTCAGGCAGTAAAATATCTCTCAATTCACTAAACGGAATCGTTACATTAATCACGCCCATCATATATGGTGCAATTTCGTACTGATTAAATGAATAGTGTATTCCTTTGTCGTCGAGCCAAAAATTGCTGTTCGGCACAATATCTTCTAACGTAAAAAATCCTTTTTCCAATAACATATCCGGCTCATTTACTTCGAATTGTTTCATCAAAGCGTTGATAATTTTTTCTGTGAGCGGCTGGAAAAATCCGGGAATAAATAAATCTTCTTCCGAAATTGTTACTAAGTGAGTTAAATCGATATTGTAATTGATAACCCGGAACGAGCCGTGTGCACCACCGGTATAATCGCTGAATTCTACCGAATAACTCAATAGAAAGTCGTTCTGAAACAATATCTTATTAATATTTGACATTGTGTACCAATACCATTGCGGTATTTGTCCGCCCAAACGCATTCTTTCGTTATAAAAATCGTTTGACAGGCTTTGATACATCTCGGTATATTCTGCAATATACTGATTCATCGCTTCTTGCGGTGTCATCGAATCGAAACTTACACTGTCGAAAAACGTGCCCACAAAAATTTGTTGCAACCGGGTAAGGCTTTGTGCATCGCGAAATCGGGTAGGGTAGGTAAACCGAACTTCCACTTCGGCAAATGGCAGTGTAGTGTCGTTTTCGTGTATTAATGGGATTTGTTTTTCAACCGCAATGGTGCTGAAACGAAGAGCAGTATTTTTTTTGCACGAAAAAAATGAGAAAATGGACATAAATATAGCAGTGAATATGAATGACTTAAATGATTTCATATTGTTATGATTTTTTTTGAAGTGGAAGTCGTCATTGCGGGCTTGACCCGCAATCTTATAGTTTTACAGGGATTGCGGGTCAAGCCCGCAATGACGACCGTCAAATAACTATTGAATAATTTGTCTGATAGCACCCAATTCAGGGTGGAACAGTATTCGAATCGGCTGTCGATTATTGTCAAACATTCTTCTCGTCAGCACGTCTTGTGAGCCGTATTGAACGACATCTACTTCTGTATTTTTAAGCGTTCTGTTTCTAAATTCGATAGTCAAATTGGCTTTTCCGGGAATATTATATACCAATCCTTCGCTTAATTTGCTTTCGAGACGGCGCAAATCACGCTCGGAGAGTTGCATTTCCACTCTCGGTGTTCTGTTTCGCAACGACAAATAAATTGGCTCGCCTGCAAGATTATCAGCATCAACAAGTCCTAATCTTTCTGAAAGACGTGCGATAACCATTCGGTTAATATCCCTTTCGTCAGGAATAACAGTAAAAGTTTGTGTGAAGTACTCCGTTTGTTCGCTTCCTGCGAAAAGTTCTGTGAGTGCTTTTTCTTGCAAATCAATCTGTTCCATTACTACTCGATAGGCGTTGCCGTCGGGGGGCATTGCATCGGATTCGCCGGTGAGAATATCGTTGCGACTGCGGCGAAGGTCGAATATTTGTCGCGCCACCAATTCTGCTTGACGTGCTATAGAGCCTGCCATTAATGTTTCTTGTGTGAGGAAACGACGTGGGTTTGCCGATGCAGTTTGCCCTTCAGGAATATTCATTGTGGACGTTGTATCAAATACCGGCTCGGAATTAATTGATGCAATAACACCGTCTTCGCGCAAATGAACAAAGGGCATTACTGTGTTGGCGCGAAATTCGACCATAAATGAGTTTTCGGCGTTTGCCACTCCTTTGTTTACCACTAAAATATCTTCAAGTGTGTGCACCATTCTGTTTTCGGTAATCGGGTCAACACCAATGAAACGTTGTGAATATTGGAAAAATTCGCCACGTTGATAGGTGTTTTTTTTGACCAAAACGGTTACTTCGAATGTTGTTTTCGGAAGTGAGTAAATCACGCCGAAGTTGTTGGCTCTAATAGCGTTGACACGGGTTGTGCGTTGTGCTTGTAGGTTGAACGCCGTGAGAGCAATTAATGCTATGAATAAGATATATTTTTTCATAATGCTTTTTATTTCGTTTGTTAAGTCTTTGTTGCTCAGAATACAGGAATTATCTTAAATCTGTAATCTAATTTTTTATTGATAACAGGCAGCAATGCAATAACTAAATCAGTTAAAGAAGTATATCCTTTTTCCGTAAACACAACATAATCAGCATTTCCTGATGTTTTTACCTTGATTTTTACATCCGGAAATGATATATTTCTTCCTGCCATTATAGTTAAATCCGGAAAAGATAGATTTTCAGAAGCCCTAACTGAAAAATCAGCACGACTAGATTCTGTAATGATAAAATTTGCTTGGCTTCGATTAGTTGTAACTCTTACGCTAAAATCCTCAAAACTAACATTTTCACTAATTGATATTTTAATGTCAGGAAAACTTACTGTTTCTGAAATTCTAACACTAAAGTTAGGAAAAGATATATTGTCTCTTATCCGAAATGAAGTCTGAGTATAACTATCTGTCAATGGTAAAATTGCTAGTAGAGTAAAAATAAGAAATTTATTACCCACTTGTGCTTGTAAATATTGCCAAATTGACTGTCGAATTATATTCATAGTGAATTATATTTATTTGTTTGTGGTTTGGGTTTGAATCTTTTTTCTATCAAGCTTTAATGGCTAATACCATTGAAAGAGTCAAATCCAAAATCAATACGCCGCCCTAAACTGCTCCAAAAATCTCACATCATTTTCCGAAAACAATCGTAAATCTTTTACCCTGTATTTCAGATTGGTAATGCGTTCGATTCCCATTCCCAAAGCATAACCGGTATAAATATTGCTATCTATTCCGCAATTATCCAACACGTTAGGATGCACCATTCCGCAACCGAGAATCTCTACCCAACCGTTGTATTTGCAAACATTACAACCTTTTCCGCCGCAGAGTTTGCATTCAATATCCATTTCCGCAGAGGGTTCTGTAAAAGGAAAATAGGAAGGGCGTAGGCGAATTTTTGTATCCGGTCCAAACATTTCTTGCGCAAAATAGAGCAAAACCTGTTTCATATCGGCAAAAGAAACATCCTTGGCAATATATAACCCCTCTACTTGATGAAAAATACAGTGGGAACGCGCCGTAATCGTCTCATTTCGATAAACTCTGCCCGGACAAATCACACGAATGGGTGGATTGCATTGCTCCATCGTGCGAACTTGCAAAGAAGAGGTGTGGGTGCGAAGCAAAAACTCGGGATTCAGATGCACAAAAAAAGTATCCTGCATATCGCGTGCCGGATGGTCTTGCGGAAAATTTAACGCGGAAAATACGTGCCAGTCATCTTCAATATCAGGCCCTGAAACTGAGGAAAACCCTATTTTCTCAAAAATCTCACACACCTGATTCATCACAATAGAAACCGGATGCAACGAGCCTGATGAATAAAGAGTTGAAGGGCGGGTAACGTCAATTTCAGATGCTTGTACAGGGGCAGCGTTTTCTACATTGCTTTTATGCTGTTCGTAAAGTTCCTGTGCATACTGTTTTAAGTTGTTCACAGCCTGTCCAAACTCTTTGCGCAATTCGGGGGCTACATTCTTCACTTCGCCGAGCAGTTCTTGCAATTCGCTTTTTTTACTAAGAAACTGCAACCGAAACGCTTCCAAATGTGCGCCAACGTCCACGCGAAATTGCTCTAATTGCTGTTTAATCTCTTCTACTTTAG
>JAIRUA010000025.1 GCA_031254645.1 Dysgonamonadaceae bacterium | reverse complement strand
AGTGCCGCCGCGCATCTTATTCACGGTTCGTCCGAAGGGCGTTTTTCGATTACGTATTGTCCCGGCAAAGAGGCCGAAAACTTGACAAAAGAAGAAATCGAAAGCGTTGGTTTTGAATATGCTGATATTGATGAGACGATGCAAAAATACGATTTTCACAACTTGAAAGAGGGATTTAATACGTTGCCGAACGGTGAGGAGGTGTACTATATTTCGACTCCGGCATTGGGTTTGTGGGCGTATAAAGAGCGGTTTTCTTTTTGAGGTTTAAAGATTCAAAAGTTCAAAGATTCAATTCCGTGAACTTTTGAATCTTTGAATTTTTGAATCTTTAAATTATGACAAAATGGCAAAACTAAAATCCGTATATTTCTGCTCAAAATGCGGCAATGAATCGCCTAAATGGATGGGTAAATGTCCCGCTTGTGGTGAATGGGGCTCATTCGTTGAGGAGTTGGTGCGCAAAGACGTGGCGACGAAACACGAAGATACTCGTTCGTTTTCTCCCGTAAAAAGCGAGCCGACATCTATCAATCAAGTAAAAGCTGATGAGGAGCCACGTATTGATTTACTCGACGATGAACTCAATCGCGTGCTCGGCGGCGGATTAGTGCCTGCTTCAATGGTACTTATCGGTGGTGAGCCGGGTATCGGAAAATCAACACTCGTATTACAAACCATTCTCAAACTTGTCAACGTGAAAACACTTTACGTTTCGGGCGAAGAGAGTGCACGACAATTGAAACTTCGTGCCGACCGTATTGGAATCGAAAACGATAACTGCCTGATTGTATGCGAAACAAACCTTGATGAAATTTTCAAACATGTGAAAAACACATCGCCACAACTTGTCATAATTGATTCTATTCAAACGGTTTATAACGATACATTGGAATCATCGTCCGGCAGTATCTCACAAGTGCGCGAATGTGCGGCGGCGATTTTGAAGTTCGCCAAACAGAGCAATACGCCTGTCATTCTCATCGGACACATCACGAAAGAAGGCAGCATTGCCGGACCGAAAGTGCTAGAACACATTGTAGACACGGTATTACAATTCGAAGGCGACCAACATTACATGTACCGCATTTTGCGCAGCATCAAAAACCGGTTTGGCAGCACCGCCGAGTTGGGAATTTACGAAATGCACCAATCTGGTTTGCGCGAAGTAAACAATCCGTCAGAGTTGTTGCTCACGCAAAACCACGACGGATTGAGCGGTGTTTCCATCGCTGCTGCTATCGAAGGAGTTCGTCCGTTTTTGATTGAAACACAATCGCTTGTGAGCACAGCAGCTTATGGCACACCGCAGCGTTCCGCTACCGGATTCGATATTCGAAGAATGAATATGTTGTTGGCAGTTCTCGAAAAACGAGCAGGATTTAAGTTGGCGCAAAAAGATGTATTTTTGAACATCGCCGGCGGTTTACGCGTGAGCGATCCGGGATTGGATTTGTCGGTTATCAGTGCCGTCTTATCATCGAGTCTTGATATGGCGATTGACCGCGACACGTGTCTTTGCGGCGAAGTAGGACTTTCGGGTGAAATTCGCCCTGTTAATCGCATTGAGCAGCGCATTTTGGAAGCCGAAAAACTCGGATTTTCACGTATTCTCATTCCGGCAAATAATTTGAAAGGATTTTCAGCAAAAGTAAAGATTGAAATTGTAGAAGTGAAGAGGGTGAGCGATGCGTTTCGGGTATTGTTTTCGTGAACGTCATTGCGGTAAATCTACCCTAATTCCAAATTCAATTCATTCGCCAATTTCTGCAACGATGGATTTATCTCTACAAAATCGTGAAAAATTTCTCTTGGCGATGAGGACTTCATAATCATTTGTTTTTCTGACACTTTTATCGTCATTGTAATATCATCATTCTGCAATTTTTCACGAAGAAAAGTAAGAATCGACAAACTATTGTCCGTTAAATACTGTTTATTAATTTCAGTATTTACTTCCACTTCAAATAATGTTTCGCCAAGCATTTTAGGTAAATAAAAAGTCATTGAATTTTGCACAAGTTTTTCCTCTTTCAGTCCTTCGGCATATTCTTTCCAAGCGTTAATTAATTCGTTTTCAGAAAATTTATTGGCTCTGTTTTTTTTTTCTTCAGCAGCTTTTTCTTCCGTGATTTCCTTTTCATTGTTTTGCAGCGATGCAAGGGAAACACCCATTCCCGACGAGGGGAAAGATTTTTTAATAACCGGATCGGGAGCAGGTGCAGCGGCTTGCGTGGGCGGTTTCGGTACAACAGTTGCCTGTGGCGCAGAAGTTTGCGGTGCTGCTTGAGCGACAGGCGGCGGAGCAGATTGAATCGGTTTTATCTCCTCTTTTGGTTTGTTATCGATAGGCGGAACAGGATTGTCCGATAATTGACATAAACGAATCAGCGTAAGTTCAATTAACAAACGCTTGTTTTTACTGAGACGATAATTCAAATCACATTCGTTTGCCAAATCAATTGCTTTATATAGAAAGGGGTTGCTGCATCGCTGTGCCATTTCAATATATCGTTCACGAATAGACGCGCCTACTTGAAAAAGTTGAGCCGTAACCGAATCTTTACACACCAATAAATCGCGAAAATGCGATGTGATACCAGTAATAATATGCTGTCCTTCGAATCCACGATTCAAAATATCATTGAAAATAACCAAACATTCCGTTACGCTTCCGCGCAAAATCGCATCAGTCAGCCTAAAATAATATTCATAATCCAACACATTCAGATTTTCGATAACGGCTTTATAAGTAACATTTCCACCGGTATAACTGACGGTTTGGTCAAAAATCGACAACGCATCACGCATACCACCGTCGGCTTTTTGCGCAATCACATTCAACGCTTCTATCTCTGCATTTGCACCTTCCTGTTGCGCCACATATTGCAAATGATCAACCGTATCGGCAATACTAATCCGATTAAAATCATATACTTGACAACGCGAAAGGATGGTCGGAATAATTTTATGTTTTTCTGTAGTGGCAAGAATAAATATGGCGTGCGCAGGTGGTTCTTCCAATGTTTTCAGAAAAGCATTGAACGCCGATTGCGACAACATATGTACCTCATCAATGATATACACTTTGTATTGCCCAATTTGCGGCGGAATACGCACCTGGTCAACCAAAATACGAATATCATCAACACTGTTGTTTGATGCCGCATCCAGTTCGTGAATATTGTATGACCGCTGTTCGTTAAATGCCACGCACGATTCGCAAACATTACAAGCCTCGTGTTCCGGCGTAAGATTCAAACAGTTGATTGTTTTTGCAAAAATACGGGCACAAGTGGTCTTCCCCACTCCACGCGGTCCGTTGAACAGGTAGGCGTGCGCCAGTTTATTGCCGACAATAGCGTTTTTCAACGTGGTAGTCAGCGATTTTTGCCCTACAACGGATTGAAAAGTCGAAGGTCTGTATTTTCTTGCTGAAACGATAAAATGCTCCATTATGTAAATTTCGAGAAATTGAAAAATACAAATGTACAAAAAAAATTCATACCTTTACAGCTTAAAAACAAAAACGGAAAAGAAATGAAACATTTTTTTATCACGATATTCTTTTTATGCGTGTTTATGATAGTTGTTCCCGCTTGTTCATCGAGCCGAAAAGCACAGCAATCCATTCCGAGAGATACGAGCATTATTATACCAGATACGTTTGCTTTACCCGAAATTCCGGAACTACTGACCAATCCTGCGGAAAGAGCGGAATATTTGGTTATGAATTATTGGGGTAGATTCGATTTCGCCAACGATGAATTAATTGACCGTCCCGAAATTACCGAACAAGCTTTCGTAGATTATATTAATATTTTGAATTATGTGCCCGAAGATTTGGCGAAAAGATCAATTTCTCGCACACTCAACAAAGCGCAAGTGAGCAAAAAAATGTACACGCATTTCGTCTCGCTTTTCGAAAAATATTACTACGATATCGAATCGCCATTTCGCAACGATTCGCTCTATGTTCACATATTACAAGAGGTATTGAGGTCGCGTACGCTTTCCGAAGCCGAAAAATCACCTTACCGTTTTCAATTGGAAATGGCGCAAAAAAATAGTGTGGGCAGTCGCACCGCTGATTTTCATTACACTTCGGCAACGGGCGAAACAAATACATTGCACGCTTTGCGAAGCGAATACACGTTGTTAATATTTTCCGACCCTGCTTGTACTACTTGTGCGGCGGCTATCGCACAACTAAACAATTGCGAAAAAGTGAATGCTGCCCTCGCAAGAAACTCATCTACACGCACTTTACTCACAATTTTGACGGTATATCCAAATAATAATATCAATGAATGGCGCGCGAATATTTCCACAAAACCTGTGAATTGGATACACACCTTTAACCCGAATATGGAAATCGCACGAAGGCGACTGTATGATATTCGTACCTTTCCTACCATCTACTTGCTGGACAAGGATAAAAGGGTGATTTTGAAAGATGCTTCGATAGAAGCTGTCGAGGCGTTTTTTTCTACTCATTAATAATCTGACTGTTATCTCAATAATTTTATATTTATTTAGATTCGAAAAGGTCTATTGTATTCGGAAAATTCTCTGTTTGGAAAAAAGAACATACCTTTGTCCCCCTTAAAGCGATGTTTTTAGAGAAAAGTGTCGTTCAAATAGTGGAATCTTGTGAGTTGCACGAAACAACATCTTGATTCTGAGTATTAATTTAAATTCTTTTTTATGAAGTATGTGAACTTTTGCTTCGCGGCAATAGTTTTATTTGCACTGATGTCAAGCTCGGTCAAGAGCGACAGAATTGCAATCGGCTATTTTCCGGGCGATGAGCTTCCGAATTTTTCATTTAGTGATTCGGACGGTCGAAATTTCGACCTGCGCGGTTACAGAGGCAAAAAAGTAGTAATCAACTTCTGGGCAATCAACGATGCCCAATCAAGAGCAACAAATGTGCAATTGCACAATTTTCTGGTCAGAAATTTTCCCGATGTTGAGATGATTTCTATTTGTTTCGATGAAAACGAACAAGTTTTCGAACGAACAGTGCTCTTGGATCAGTTAGGAAATCATTCGCAATTTTGCGATGTAGAAGGAGCCCAATCCGAAATTTTTAGGAATTTTCGATTGTATAGAGGGTTTAGAAGCTTCTTACTTGATGAAAACGGTGCAATTATGTCAATAAACTTAACACCGGAAAGATTGAAAGAAATCTTGTAAGCAGCGTGATAGAGAAAACGAGTATTGAGGAATCGATACTCGTTTTTTTACTCTTCTGCCATTTACGATGAAAGTCACTCGTTTTGTTAAAATTTTTATTCCTCTCCAATAAACTTGTTTCCATAGCAAAAACATTGTAACTTAGCGCAAAAATGAGTGTAAATATAAAATAGGCGTAATATTTGGTCGGATACATACTTTTTATCCTCGCTTTTGAAAATCAAACCATTATTAAAATATAGTTTTATGAAAATCAAAAAGATTAGTTCAGTATTATTTGCTTCTTTTTTGCTATTTGCAACCGGTTGTGAAAAAGAACAGTTTTATGGTGAAGACGACTCCTCGTCTCAAGAGCTTTCAGACGTACAATCGGTTACTAAATCCGGTGAAGAAAACGGTGTCAACTATTCCTTGAACGGATTGGTTATCAATCCCGATGTGGTAATAATTAACGAAGGAAGCGCCGAAATTGAAAGTGATATGCAAGAAATTTCCGGCGGAATCCTGAAATTATCAAATCTCTCGAATGAACTCGCCGAATCATTGAAAATCGGTACGGTTTTGTATGTAAATACAATTGATTTTACTGCACTTCAAAAGATTACCGCAGTCCAAAAATCCGGTAACAGCTATCTTCTTTCGGTTGAACAAGCACAATTGGGCGAACTTTTTGATGGAGGTTCGATTGATGTTTCTGTTGATTTGAATAAATCTGCCGGTTTACGAAGTGCAGGCGGGAAAAATTTGTATGACAAATATCTCGAAATAAATCTTCAAGATGAGTATGATCTTGGTAACGGAATGAAATTCAATCCTTCGACCGATATCAAAATGACATATAACATACGATTGGAGTTTTCAAGATTTCAAATACTTCCCACCATATTTTCAAGTATTTTCGAATGCAACTTGGCTATTAATCCGGTTTTCCATTTCGAAAATTCGATGAACGGAATATACAATTTCGAATTGGGGCAATACATTCCGGAAGCCCTGATGGAGCTTATCAAAGCGCAGGAAATCGACATCGAAATTCCAATCAACACACTGGGGATAGAGACTTTACCTGCAAAAATAAGTATCAGAGACATACAAATTCCTGTTACTGTTGAAGCAAACCTGTCGGAAGAAAGTACAGTCAGTTTTGGACTAAATGGTACATTCAGACTAGGGTACAAAATCAGTATCAACGGACTTATTCCGCGAGTTACACCTGTTTTTGAAAACTCGATTGCCGCCTCTTTTCCATCAACCACGAATCTGAATGGCGAAGTGATTACCAACTCTAAAATCATTATCGATCCGGTTGTTTCAATATTAAATGACTCATATAAAGCCGGTGGCGATATTATAGTAGAAAAATCCGCCATTATGCAAAACTATAACGCACTTCCCGGACAACCCACTGTTGGCTTGGAAGTTAATGCCAATGTTGCTGCTACTGTACTTGTTGATTTGCTGCTGATTAGAGTTCCTGTTAATATTCTCAATCAGGAAATTGCCAGCTTGAGTTACGGTCAAGTTAATAGATCGATGATTTTTTCCGATATGACGTATAATGTTACATCTACCAATTCGACTAACTTGCTGATTACTTCAAGACTATTTGCAACCAATTTTGCGATGAAATATAAATATCCAATTCTTGGTAAAAGAGTTCCGAACAAACTTTTAATCAGTTATGATGTATTTCAAGACAACGGTACATCGAGAATTACTTCCGTAACCAATCAGGAAATAACATTGACCGACATTACAGCCGATAGTTTCAGATTCAGGCTAGACGTTCCGTTCCGTTTAGGCGGATTGTTGCTGACTACTCCGCAATCGAGAAGTTTTATCAGAAATATTGTTATTAGAGACCATAATGGATTTGAATATCAAGGTATTTTCAATTCTTCGAGAAATGTTGTTGAGAATAATTTTGAGATAAGACGTTAGACTTTATTTTCGAAAAACAAAATCCCCGGTCGCTTTGAGATGATTGGGGGTTTTTATTATTTTCACTCATAAAACCTCTTCTCAAACACCTTAAACTCCCCTTTCTTCAACACTAATCGCTTCCATACAGCCGACAAAAAACCTGTTCCATACCCAACAAGTTGTATCCACGCAGCAGCAATACTGTACAAAGCTACTTTTACGGATTTATTTTTCCCCAACGAATCAAAAAGAACAAGCGCACTATATAATATCGGCACAAGAAGCAATATTGGGTAAAAGAACGACAACAATATAATCCACACCATTCCTTCTACAAACACAGCCGGAAGTATATGTACAAATTTCAGCGAGCCGGGATGCGCCAAATGCAAATTGATACGCGCAATGCCCGAATTATACACTTGTTTGAAAAATTGCCGGAACGTTGAACGACGTTTGTGATACACAAATACTTCGGGAATAAGTGCCGTTTCATATCCGTTTTCGATAAGGCGCAAACTAAAATCAATGTCTTCCCCAAAACGCATTTTTCCGTATCCGCCAATAGCATCGAATGCTGAACGAGAAACGCCCAAATTGAAACTGCGCGGGTGGAATTTGTCCATTGATTTTCGTCCGCCGCGAATACCGCCCGTTGTAAAAAACGACGTCATCGAATAATTAATTGCCTTTTGTATCGTTGTAAAAGTGGGCAAAGCAGCATCGGGTCCGCCGAAGGCATCTACAAAACGATTTTCTAACGAACGTGAAACATTTTCGATATATTGCGGCGGAATAATACAGTCAGAGTCGAAAAAAATCAGATAATCGTAATTTGCCCGTTCCGCTCCGGAATTGCGCGTTTGCCCGGGACCGGAATTTGGTTTTTCGAAATAGATAACCGGAATCCTTCCAACGTATTTTTCTACCACAGTATCACACTTTTGCGTTGATCCGTCTTCGGCAATAATGACCTCAAAGTGCCTGTCCGTTTGTTTGCACAAACTGGCAAGCAACTCATCAACCTCGTCGGGACGATTGTAGACAGGAACAATAATGGAAAAATACATAAACAAAGATTTTGAATACAAAGATAGTGAAAGATGAGAGTGTAGGCAAATATATTACAGATGCAATTTCGATGTGAAACTTGTTAATTATGTTAATACAGTGAAATAAATGTCGAAATTTCAGAATATCTTAAAAACAATTTATATCTTTGCAATGTTGATATAATGTGCCCCTGTGGAAAATAATGTAGAGGTGCGTCAAAAAGTCGATAAAAAACTGATTTTGAAAACTTATGCTGAAACGAAGTCTTATCATTGTTTTATGTTTGCTACAACTGCTACTCCTCTCGTGTAAAAATGAGACAGGCGTAACGATAAAAGGCGAAATATCGAATTTGGAATCTCCTTATATTCTAGTATCGTATATTTCTGCCGACACACTTGCTGTCGGAACAGTTTTGGTAAAAAACAACAGAGGACGCTTCACTTACAATGCTACTATTGATACAACTACTGTTGTAACACTCTTTCTAAATGATTTCCAAAGCAGTGTTGTTATTTTTGCCGATAAAGGAGAAAGGATATCCGTAAAAGGCGATGCACAAATACCCGATTTAATACGCATTAGAGGAAGCGAAGTGAATGAAGAGTTGACCTCTTTCAAATTACAAAACGAAGAACTATTGCGCCAACGCAGACAATTGATACAGAATCTCGAAAGATTCGAAGAAATGGTGGATTCGAACAAAACTACTTCGCATACAATGGCGGAAGAAATGCTACGCATCAATGCCATTAACCAAGAACTTACGCTGCGCGCCGAAGAATTTATCGAAGAAAACCCCACCAAGCTATCGAGTGTTATCCTTGTCAATGATTTTTTCACGGATAGTGATAATTCCGAAGGATTAGAGCGCGTGTTGAATCTTTTGGAGGGCGATGTATTATTGTCGCAATTGGCACGGCGATTGAAAGTTTATTCCGAAAAAATAACCAGTTCGGCAGAAGGCGCGTATATCCCTTATTTTCAATTGACAGGAATCGAAAATGATACGATTATTTCACATAAACTTCCCGAAAAGTACACACTTCTCTCTTTTGTTTCAACAAACGGAATAGCATCGCGCGAAATGGTGAAATCATTGAAACACAGTTACGAAATATTAGGCAAAGATACTATTCGATTCATCTCTATTTATATCGACGCCGACACCTTTCCGGTTACGCATCTCGAAAGCGACTCCATCCCGTGGACAGTGGTTGCCGAAAGCAATGGTTGGAACTCTCAAATTGTAGATGCTTTTAATATTCAATTTGTTCCGTTCAATATCTTAATTTCCCCCAACAGAATAATTAGTGAAAGAAATATCCTTCCGCAACGGGTTGTCGAATTAGTAAGCCCTGAAAAATTTGATACAGGTGTAGTCATTAATGGTATTCGCTGGGCGACACGAAATGTAAATGCGTCCGGCACTTTTGCCAATAATCCCGAAGATTCCGGTATGTTTTTTCAATGGAACAGAAGAAGGGCGTGGAATGCGACAGATGAGAATGTGAGAGGTTGGAATCACTCTGTTCCCACAGGTACAAAATGGGAAAAAGAAAATGACCCCTGTCCGGTAGGTTGGCGAGTGCCAACAAAGGAAGAACTACAATCGCTCAATAACGTAGGCAGCGAATGGACAATTCGAAATGATGTAAACGGTCGTCTTTTCGGTACTGCGTCCAATCAAATTTTCTTGCCAGTTGCCGGGTGGCGTGCCAACAACAATGGTACTCTTCTTCACACAGGCGAGATTGGTTACTATTGGAGCAGTGCACAGTCAACCAATCAAAATGCATCATTCTTGTGGCTTCTTAATGATTCCGGCAGTATGAGCGACACTAATCGAGCGAGTGGTTTTAGTATCCGCTGCGTATCAACCAACAACTAAACAAATCAACAACAAAACTATGCTCATCAAAACATTTGGAGCAGCTGTACAAGGCATCAACGCTACACTCATCACTATCGAAGTAAACTGCACCACCGGCATTCGCTTTCTTTTAGTAGGATTGCCCGACGCATCGGTAAAAGAAAGCCATCAGCGCATCGTTTCTGCCTTGCAAGTAAACGGATTAAAATTTCCTCGCCAACAAGTGGTTATTAATATGTCGCCTGCCGATATTCGGAAAGAAGGTTCGGCGTATGACCTTCCGTTGGCAGTGGGAATACTTGCCGCATCAGGAACGGTAATGCCCGAAAAAATAAACGATTACATCATCATGGGCGAACTTTCGCTTGATGGGACTATTCTTCCTGTAAAAGGTGCGTTACCCATTGCCGTAATGGCAAAAGAAAACGGTTTCAAAGGACTAATCTTTCCTGCGGAAAATGCCAAAGAAGCCGCAGTAGTAGAAGGATTGGAAGTATATGGCGTGAACAATATCCGCCAAGTGGTCGGATTTTTCAACAACGAAATCGAACTCACACGCACCGAAGTAGATATTAACGACGAATTTAAGAATAATTGCTCACTTTTCGAATTCGATTTCAGCGATGTAAAAGGACAGGAAAGCGTAAAACGAGCGTTGGAAGTAGCAGCAGCAGGCGGACATAACATCGTAATGATAGGACCGCCCGGCGCTGGAAAATCGATGATGGCAAAGCGAATGCCGTCCATTCTTCCTCCGCTTTCATTGGGCGAAGCGTTGGAAACAACCAAAATACACAGCGTTGCCGGAAAAACGGACGGAAATGTGTCATTGATGTCGCACCGTCCGTTTCGTTCGCCGCACCACACCATTAGCGATGTGGCGATGGTAGGTGGCGGCACATATCCGCAACCGGGCGAAATCAGTTTGGCACACAACGGCGTACTTTTTCTCGACGAACTGCCCGAATTTAATCGCAGCGTTTTGGAGGTAATGCGCCAACCGCTCGAAGATCGAAAAATAACCATTTCGCGCGCCAAATTCACAGTTGATTATCCGGCGAGTTTTATGCTCGTTTCGGCAATGAATCCCTGTCCTTGCGGATTTTACAACCATCCCGAAAAACAATGCGTTTGTCCGCACGGTGCAGTGCAAAAGTATTTGAATAAAATTTCGGGACCGTTACTCGACAGAATTGATATCCACATCGAGATCGTACCCGTTCCGTTCGAAAAAATATCCGATAAAACACCTGCCGAACATAGCTCGGAAATCAGTAAAAGAGTGGTACGTGCACGTGAAATTCAAGCCGAAAGATTCAAAAATGTGCAAGGCGTCTATTGCAATGCACAGATGAATAGCAAGATGCTTAGTAAATTCGCATCACCCGACGAAACAGGATTGAATCTTCTCAAAACCGCGATGGAACGCCTCAATTTATCGGCTCGCGCTTATGACCGTATTCTTAAAGTTTCGCGCACCATTGCCGATTTGGACGAAAGCGAAAACATAGAATCATCGCACTTGGCAGAAGCGATTAATTATAGGAATTTGGATAGGGAAACTTGGGCGGGGTAATAATCCCTTGCGATCGTCCTCACAGTAGAGACGCGACGCGCCACGTCTCTACAACCAAACAAATACAATAAATTCAAAATGAGAAAATCAATCATCAGCATACTCGCTTTAATGCCCGCCTTATGTATGTACGGGCAAAGAGAACAACAACCAAATATCATCTTCATAATGAGCGATGACCACGCCGAACAAGCAATCAGCGCCTACGGTCATCCGCTTTCACGAATAGCGCCCACGCCCAATATCGACAGAATCGCTCAAAACGGTGCGTTGTTTATGAATAATTATGTTGCCAATTCCATTTCCGGACCAAGCAGAGCAGCTATTCTCACCGGAAAGCACGCCCACAAAAACGGTTTTAGACAAAATGATGACGGAGGTTTCGACGGCTCGCAACAAACGTTGCCAAAAATATTTCAAAACAATGGTTATCAAACTGCCATTATCGGAAAATGGCATCTTAAAACCAAACCTACCGGATTCGACTTTTGGAAAATACTCAACGGTCAAGGTGAATACAATAATCCCTTTTTTATTACCGAGCAAGATACGACTCGCCATATGGGATATGTAACTGATATTATTACGGATTTCACAAAAGACTGGCTCGATAATCGAGAGAAAGATGAACCATTCTTCTTGATGATGACCCACAAAGCACCGCATCGAAATTTTGTTCCTGCGGAACGTCATTACAGGCTTTACGAGCACACAGTATTTCCGATGCCGGACAATTTTTTCGATGACTATAAAGGACGACCTGCCGCAGCACATCAGCAAATGATGATTTCTCGCGATATGATGCCGGGCTACGACCTAAAAATCACCACTGGCGTAGATAGTAATGAATTAGCAGATGCTGATGGAAGATGGTTTCTTCGAAACGAAATGACGGAAGACGAACAAAAACGTTTTTTCGAAGCCTACAGAGAACGAAACAATGATTTTCATACCACACAGCGAACGGAAAAAGAGTTGGCGGAATGGAAATTTCAGCGCTTTTTGCAAGATTATTTGGCTACCGTGAAAGCAGTAGATGAAAGCGTAGGCGAAATACTCGACTATCTGAAAGCAACCGGATTAGACAAAAATACAATCGTGGTTTATACCACCGACCAGGGATTCTTTTTGGGAGAGCACGGTTGGTTCGATAAACGATTTATGTACGAAGAATCGTTCGGAATGCCTTTTCTAATGTCCTATCCCGGACATATCGACGCCGGATCAAAAGTGTGGGGATTGACACAAAACATTGATTTCGCTCCCACATTTTTAGATATGGCGGACATTGATGTCCCGAATGATATGCAAGGTGTTTCGTTTAAAGAAATGGTAAAAAGCGGAAAAACACCCCGAAATTGGCGAAAATCGCTCTACTATCATTATTACGAATATCCCGGTGCACATAGTGTAAAAGCGCACTTCGGCGTAAAAATGGAACGATATAAGTTGATATATTTCTACCAAGACGATGTTTGGGAATTGTACGATTTGAAGAAAGATCCTTCGGAAATGCACAACATCTATGGAAGATTTGGCACAAGAAGAATCACAAGAAAACTAAAACAGGAATTAATTCGTTTACAAGAAAAATATGATGAAGAAGAGATGTATCGCGTAGTGCAGAGATTGGGTGCAAGAAAATAAAATTGAGCGATTCTTTTTATAACTCAAAAAAAAGCATTATCTTTGCGCTCGCATTAAGCATTAAGGTAATGGTACCTTGACCGAGTGGTTAGGTAGCGGTCTGCAAAACCGTCTACGGCGGTTCGAATCCGCCAGGTACCTCTTCAAAAATAAAATAAAAATCCAACAACTTTTTATAGGTGTTGGATTTTTTTATTCGTATATTTGTAGCATCAAAAAAAGCTAAACTCAGAAGTCTAACTTATATAAACTTGATTATGTTGAATATAGTGATTTTCGGTGCTCCCGGATCGGGGAAAGGTACACAGAGCGAACTGTTGATTGAAAAGTACGGCTTAAAGCATATTTCTACCGGCGAAATTTTGCGCGAAGAGATAAAAAACGATACGAAATTGGGTAAATTGGCAGAAAATTATATGTCGAAAGGACATCTTGTACCTGATGATGTAGTGATTGATATCTTGGAGGAACTGATTGAAAAAAATCGCGAAACAAAGGGTTGTGTTTTTGACGGATTTCCACGTACATTGGCACAAGGCGAAGCGTTGAAAACAATGTTAGCAAAACACGGACAGAAAATCGATACTGTAATCAATCTCGAAGTTGAAGACGATGAGTTGATTGACAGACTGTTGAAGCGCGGAAAAATTTCAGGTCGTTCCGACGACAATCGCAACACAATCGAATCGCGCTTGAAGGTATATGATAGTCAAACTTCACCATTGAAAAAGTTTTATAGCGAGCAAGACGTATTGAAACACGTACACGGGGTTGGCTCTATTAAGGATATTTTTAGTTTAATTGAAAAAGAAATCGACAATCTGTGATAATTTTAGATTTTAGATTGAAAGGAAAGTACCGGTAAATCTAAAATCGCAAATCTAAAATCACAAATCAATTTATGGCAGATACTAATTTTGTAGATTACGTAAAAATCTTTTGCCGTTCGGGCAAAGGCGGACGTGGCTCAACGCACTTTCGTAGAGAAAAATATATTCCGAAAGGAGGTCCCGACGGCGGCGATGGCGGAAATGGCGGAAACATCATTCTTCGCGGGAATCGCAACTATTGGACATTGTTGCACTTGCGCTACAAACGTCATATTTTTGCCGGACACGGCGAAAGCGGTAGCAAACAACAAAGTTCCGGAAAAAGGGGCGAAAATAAAATCATAGAAGTACCCTGCGGTACAGTTGCTTACGATGCTCATACGGGAGAATATTTGTGTGATATTACCGACGACGGACAAGAAGTCGTTTTATTGAAAGGCGGTCGTGGCGGTCGTGGTAACTCACATTTCAAAACTGCCACAAACCAAGCACCGCGCTATGCGCAACCCGGCGAACCGATGGAAGAACGCTGGATTATTCTCGAACTCAAACTCCTTGCCGATGTCGGTTTGGTGGGCTTTCCAAATGCCGGTAAATCCACTCTTTTGTCGGTTGTTTCGGCGGCAAAACCAAAAATTGCCAACTATCCGTTTACCACATTGGAGCCAAATTTGGGCATTGTGTCATATCGCGACCACCGCTCGTTCGTCATGGCTGATATTCCGGGTATTATCGAAGGAGCGAGTGAAGGAAAAGGGCTCGGCTTGCGCTTCCTGCGTCATATCGAACGTAATGCACTGTTGCTGTTCGTTGTGCCTGCCGATGCCGATGATATTCGAAAAGAATACGATGTTTTGCTGAACGAATTGGCAGAGTACAATCCCGAACTGTTAGATAAAAGACGTGTTCTCGCCATATCGAAATCGGATATGCTAGACGATGAATTAATCGCTGAAATGTCGCTCGATTTGCCTGAAGTACCACACGTATTCATCTCATCAATAGTTGGTTTGGGAATTTCTACATTGAAAGATTTACTTTGGCGAGAATTGAACACCGACGATTATTTGCCGATACCTACTTCCGAACGCGATTCGTTAGTACATAGAAACTTAGATGTAAAAATACTGGATTTCGGCGAAGAAGAGGAAATTCCACAAGATGAGGACATCGAAGATGAGGAAGAGGAAGATGGTTTTTGGGAAGACGAATTTAATGATGAATGATGAGTTATGAATTAGCTTACAATTCATAAACCATCACTCATAATCCATAATTCATAAAAATGCTTGACGGATTAGAACATCTCGGCTATATCGGACTCTTTATAGCATCTTATCTTTCCGCTACCGTACTGCCATTCATTTCCGATGTAGTATTTGGTGGCATAATAGCAAGCGGACTACACGTGCACGTATGGATTTGTATTATCGCTGCCACTATTGGCAGCACATTAGGCGGAATGACGTGCTATTGGATAGGCTCACGCGGAAAAGTAGAATGGGCTGAAAAATACATGAGAATAAAGCGAGGACGTATCGAAAAAATGCAAAAATGGCTACAAGGGAAAGGCTCAACGATGTGCGTTTTCGCAGGAATACCCGGAATGGGCGATTTTGTAGCGATTGCGCTCGGATTGATGCGAGCGAACCTGTGGTCGGTACTGTTTTTTCTCGCATTGGGAAAATTTGTCCGATATACAGTTACCGGATTGGGTTTTGCGAAAATTTTTGGTGTATTATGAAATAAATAGAACACAGATGACAATCCTTTTTCACGAAATCGTTTATGGACCCATTCACTCTCGTCGAATGGGTGTATCGTTGGGTGTAAATTTACTGCCTTATGACGGTAAACTATGCTCATTCGACTGCATCTATTGCGAATGTGGTTTCAATAGAGATTTTCGCACAAAAACTCAACTTCCCTCGCGTGAAAACGTGCAAGCAGCAATAAGCGAAAAACTTCAATCACTTCAAAAAGAGGATGTAAAACTCGATGTAATTACCTTTGCCGGAAACGGTGAGCCCACGATGCATCCCGATTTTTCAGAAATTATAGACGATACTATTTTGCTCAGAAACCAATTAATGCCCGAAACCAAAATCAGCGTCCTCACAAATGGAATGAACGTCGCAAAAGACATCGTTTTCAGCGCATTGCAGAAAATAGAAAATCCAATATTGAAACTCGATTCTGCTTTCGACGAAACCGTGCGATTGATTGACCAACCCAACTCGCCCGACTATTCCGTAGCTAGACAAGTGGACATCTACAAGCGTTTTAACAGCAATTTTATTCTACAAACGATGTTTCTTCGTGGTGAATTTGACGGGAAAATCGTGAACAATCTTTCGGAAAAGGAAATTTTAGCGTGGTTGGAAATTGTCAAAATACTCCGTCCGCGCGAAGTGATGATTTACACTATCGACCGCGAAACACCGGCAAAAAATCTCGAAAAAGCATCGGTAAACGAGTTGCGAGAAATTGCGGAAAGAATAGGGAAGCTGGGGTTGAGGGTAAATGTAGCGGGATAGCGTTGGTTATTAGCTGTTGACTTGGCAGTTCACGAATTTGCCAACGCTAATGGTCAAAAGCCAAAGCTGCTCTCACTTTTTCGCCAAAAATAAATGATATATCTGAATACAACTCACAATCGCATTCGAAATAATAATCGGTAACAAAAGTCCATTAAAATAACCATACACAACAAATGTCAAACAAGCAAAAAGGTTTATCCACCTTACTAATCGTATCTGCTTCGGGATAAAAGATATAACAAGGAGCGTCATCGCTATATAGCCAATAATTTCGGGATTCATATTTTTTCGTTTTTAGGGTTTATATAATGTAAACAAGTGTGTAAGATAATTGTTTAGTAATGAGGAAAAAACTACGGGAAATCCCCGTAGTTTTGCTTTCGCGCCTTCGCGCTTTTACACTTTCGTGCAAAGACTTTATACATTAAATCTGAAGTGCATCACATCGCCGTCCTGCACCACATATTCTTTTCCTTCTACGCTCATTTTACCTGCTTCTTTCACAGCAGCTTCCGAGCCATATTGAATATAATCATTGTATTTTATCACTTCGGCACGAATGAAGCCTTTTTCGAAATCGGTGTGTATAACACCTGCACATTGTGGTGCTTTCCAGCCCTGTAAGAATGTCCACGCACGCACTTCTTGTGGTCCTGCCGTAAGATAGGTTTGCAGATTCAAAAGTTTGTAAGCCGATTTTATCAATCGATTCATTCCCGATTCCTGCAAACCGATTTCATTGAGAAACATTTCACGCTCATCATACGTTTCAAATTCAGCGATTTCCGATTCGATTTTCGCTGCAACAACAAGAATTTCAGCGCTTTCGTTTTTGGTCGCTTCGCGAACAGCTTCTACGTGTTTGTTACCACTCACGGCGCTTGACTCTTCCACATTACAAACATAAAGCACAGGTTTTGAGGTGAGTAGAAAAAGTTCGTTTGCCGCTTTTATTTCATCTTTTGTATCAAATACAACCGTGCGAGCCGATTCTCCGCGCAACAACGCTTCACGAATTTTTGAATAGACATCAAACGCTAATTTTGCCTCTTTGTCGCCGCCCGTTTTCGCCTGTTTTTCTACTTTTTGAATACGTGCTTCGAGCGTTTCGAGGTCTTTCAACTGTAATTCGGCATCAATGATTTCTTTATCGCGTACGGGATTCACATCGCCGTCCACGTGCGTAATATTTTCGTCTTCAAAGCAACGTAACACGTGCAAAATAGCATCGGTTTCACGAATATTTGCCAAAAATTTATTGCCTAATCCTTCGCCTTTGCTCGCGCCTTTTACCAACCCGGCAATGTCTACAATTTCAACGGTTGTGGGAATTATTTGTTTTGGTTTTACCAATTCAGCCAATTTATTCAATCGCTCGTCGGGCACGGTAATCACACCCACATTGGGTTCGATGGTACAAAACGGAAAATTTGCCGCTTGCGCTTTCGCATTCGATAAACAGTTGAAAAGGGTAGATTTGCCCACATTGGGAAGTCCAACAATGCCACATTGAAGAGCCATAATTATGTCGTTTTTTGTTTAGGGGTGCAAAGATACGAAAAATAATGATTCGCGATGAATGTTTAATGATTAATGGATTATTTTTGCTCTTATCCTTATTTTTTCCGAAATTTGCATTCTAAAATCATCATTATGTCCCAACAATCACTTTCGCTCTCTGAACTCAACTCACACGTGCACGATGCTATTCGTACTTGCTTGCCCGAAATCTATTGGTTGCGTGCCGAGACAAGTGATGTGCGCCGCAATCAAAACGGGCATTGTTATTTGGAGTTTGTGGAAAAAGATGCGAAAACACAAGCCATCATTGCGAAAGCGCGCGGAACAATTTGGTCGAACGTATTTCAAATGCTTTCTGTTTATTTCGAAACGGAAACGGGACAAACGTTTACATCAGGATTGAAAGTGTTGGTACGCGTATCGGTTGATTTTCACGAGCTTTACGGGTATTCACTTACGGTGGTAGATATTGACCCTTCGTTTACGATGGGCGATATGGCGCGTAATCGCCAACTTGTGCTAAAGCAGTTGGAAGAAGAGGGCGTTCTCTCATTAAATAAAGAACTTGCGTTGCCGGAATTGGCAAACCGAATTGCTGTTATTTCGTCGCCTACAGCAGCGGGATACGAAGATTTTTGCGACCAGCTGGAAAATAATTCGCAGGGATTTGCGTTTTACACCAAACTGTTCTCTGCCGTGATGCAGGGTGAACGAAGCGAAGCGTCGATTATTGCGGCATTGGAAAAGGTATTTGAAAATCAACATCTTTTTGATGCAGTTGCCATTATTCGCGGTGGTGGCGCTACATCGGATTTGAACTGTTTCGATAGTTATCTGTTGGCAACCAACTGTGCACAGTTTCCGTTGCCGATTATCAGTGGAATCGGGCACGAGCGCGATGTTACCGTAATTGATACTGTGGCACATACGCGAGCAAAAACGCCAACGGCGGTAGCCGAATTTCTGATTACACATCTTTCGAAAACGGCTTCGCAACTGATAGATTTGCAAAATAGATTGATAAACGAAAGTGAGGGTATATTGATAAGCGAGAAATCGCATCTGTTATCATTATCGAAAGATACAGTTTATCAATCCACTATGCGTTTACAAAAAGAAAAACTGCATTTACAGCAGGTTTCGGAAACAATGAAATACTCTGTTAGAAATCGTATACAATGTCTCGCTCATTTTTTCGACAATAAACAACAATATATTGAAATGATTTCGCCGGAAAACCTGCTAAAACGCGGATATACAATTACATTTAGAAATGGAAAAATCGTGAAATCTGCTACTGAATTTGTGGAAAATGATTTGTTGGAAACAAGATTTAGTGACGGAAGTGTATGGTCGAAAGTGAAGAAATAATGTGCCAATGTGCTAATAAATAATGTGCTAATGAATAAAATAAGGCTTGTTTTAATTTTGTGGCTCTTTGCGATAACAATCACTTTCGCCACGCAACCACTAAAAATCGCACACATTACCGATGTGCATTTTCTTTCATCATCGCTTGTAGATGAGGGCGATGCATACAATAATTTTGTGCGTGCAACCGGGCGAAACACAGCCGATTTACACGAAGTACTTAATGTTGTTTTAACGGATTTAATCAATGAAAAGATTGATATTCTATTGATTTCAGGCGATATTACAAATCACGGCGAACAACAAAGCCATTTGGATTTTATCGAGAAACTTCGTCCGCTAAAGGCGCAAGGCACACGAGTTTTTGTTGTTCCGGGTAATCACGATATCAATGTGCCTACGGCTCGTGCATTTATCGGCAATACTTCTGCGCCCGTGCAAACCATTTCCGCAGAGGAATTTACACAACTTTATGCCGATTTTGGTTACAGCGAAGCACTGAAAAAAGATATTCATTCGCTGAGTTACTTAACGGTAATTAATGACTCTGTTTGGCTATTGGCTTTCGACACAAATAGATACGCCGAATATACTACACGAACCATTTCGAGCGGAAGAATTTTGCCGCAAACACTCGCTTGGGCTCTCGATATTTTGCAAAAAGCAGAAGAAAAAGGCATTATCGTGCTGGGAATGATGCACCATAACATTGTGGAACACATACCCCTTCAAGCCACTTTTTTTGCCGATTATTTGATTGATGATTGGCAACAGATTGCCGAAATTTTTGCCGATGCAGGGTTAAAAGTCGTTTTCACAGGGCATTTTCACACTAACAGTGTCAGTTTGCGCACCTCAATCGCAGGAAATACAATTTACGATGTACAAACGGCAAGTTTGGCGCAATATCCATTTGCATATCGTATTATGGATTTGAAAAGCAACGAATTGCACATCGATACACGATTTGTAGCTTCCATTCCTCGAAATTTCAATTTAGAAGCAACATATCGTCAAAAACTAACCGAAATCACTCGTCGCACAGCACAAAATCGCTTGCGCACACTCGGAATGCCGATACCCGAAATGATGCAAAATGCGCTGACCGATGTCATCGTAAACCTCAATTTGTTGCACGTGCGAGGCGACGGAGCGCCCGACAATGAACTGCTGCAATTTATTCGCACATTCGCCGGACTTCTTGGAAACGAAATAGATATGAGTGAATTTAATTTCGATTTTCCGTCTGCCAATAATCAGCTGACTATAAGACTAAAAGATTGAAAAATGCACCAACCATTACAGAAACATCTACACCCCAATCGCATCGAAGCCGGTTGCGACGAAGCCGGACGTGGCTGTCTTGCCGGTCCTGTTTTTGCAGCGGCGGTTATTTTACCCGATAATTTCGACTGTTCACAACTCAACGATTCAAAACAACTTTCGGAAAAACAACGAAAAAAATTGCGTGAAATTATTGAACAAAACGCCCTCAGTTTCGCCGTAGAAATCTGCACTCCCGAAGAAATCGACGAGATTAATATTCTTTGGGCATCAGTCAAAGCGATGCATCGAGCGTTAGCCAAACTTTCCACAGCTCCCGAATATATTTTGGTGGACGGCAATCGTTTTCGTCCTTTCGGTGATATTCCGTACACGTGCATTGTGAAAGGCGACAGCAAATTTCTCTCTATCGCTGCCGCTTCGGTATTAGCCAAAACCTATCGTGATGATTATATGACACAGCTACACAATGAATTTCCCGCCTACAACTGGGCAAAAAATAAAGGTTATCCGACAAAAACGCATCGCGAAGCGATAAAAAATCATGGGATTACGGAGCATCATCGGAAAAGTTTTAATTTGATGGATAGGCAGTTAGAAATTAGTTTTTGAACACAAATCTCACTAAATTCAGAATAAACTAAATATTCTCTCGACCCCAAATCCAACTACTACATACCGCAAAAACTTTCCCAATGTCATAAAAAACAACACATACCAAACATTGGCTCGCATATAGCCAAGTGCAACAGCAATAGGATCACCTATGCCGGGTAGAAATACGAAAAAACTCATTATCGCGCCTTTTCCTTGCAGCCATTTTTGCGTTTTTTCTATTTTTTCGCGTTTAATTTTTGCATATTTCTCTATCCACTCGATTTTCCCGAGCATTCCCATCCAATAACAGGTCATTCCACCCAATGAGTTGGCTATAGTAGCGACAATAATGCACGTCCACAAGTCGAGTCCGGCGGCAAGAACGCCGGCGAAGACAACTTCCGACCCGAAGGGTAATATAGTGGCAGCAAGAAATGCTGCTAAAAACAGTCCGAGATAGCCAAGACTTTCTAATCCGTCAAGCATAAATTGATTTTAGATTGGCGATTTTAGATTTTAGATTTGCCAATTCAATCGTAAATCTAAATTCTAAAATCTAAAATTTTAATGCGCTTCTAACCAATTTTTTCCCACACTACAATCAGTTTTCAGTGGAACAATTAGTTGGTAAGCATTTTCCATTTCTTCAACAACGAATTGTTTTACTTTTTCCAATTCGTTTTCGTGTACGTTGAAGTTGAGTTCGTCGTGCACCTGCAAAATCATTTTCGATTGCATTTTTTCTTCCGACAGACGATTGAAAATGCGTATCATCGCTATTTTTATAATATCGGCGGCGCTACCTTGAATGGGCGCATTGATAGCGTTTCGCTCGGCGTAACCGCGCACGATGGCGTTTTGCGAATTGATATCGGGCAGGTATCTTTTACGGCCGAGCACGGTTTCCACATAACCTTTTTCACGAGCGGTTTCGATGCTTGTATCCATATATTGTTTCACATCGGGATAAGAGGCGAAATAGCCATCGATAAGTTCTTTTGCTTCTGCACGTGAAATATTTAACCTGTCCGCCAATCCGAAAATCGAAATACCATAAATAATACCAAAATTAGCCACTTTTGCCTTACGTCGCATATCGCTTGTAGCTTCTTCCAGCGATACGTGATAAATTTTGGCGGCGGTAGCAGCGTGAATATCCTGCCCACTGTTAAACGCTTCCACCATATTTTTATCGCCGCTCAGGTGCGCCATTATGCGCAATTCGATTTGCGAATAGTCAGCAGAAAGGAATTTACAACCCTCATCAGGAATGAAAACTTTTCGCATCTCTTTACCACGCTCGTCGCGAATGGGAATATTTTGCAAATTCGGATTCGTACTACTCAATCGTCCGGTTACAGCAACAGTTTGATTAAAAGATGTATGGATTTTTCCGGTGCGCTTGTCGATAAGTTGCGGAAACGCGTCAACGTATGTACTCAAAAGCTTCTTCAGTCCGCGCTGTTCTAATATTTTTTCGATAATCGGGTGTTTGTTGCGTAGCTTTTCCAGTTCATCTTCGCTTGTTTTGTATTGTCCGGTTTTGGTTTTTTTTGCCTTGTCGATAATTTTCAGTCGGTCGAATAAAATTTCACCTATCTGCTTGGGTGAGTTTATGTTGAAATCAATACCCGCCATTTCAATAATCTCTTTTTCGATTTGAATAACATCATTTGTGAGCGACTCGGAAAGTTGCTTTAACGCGTTCAAATCTAAACGAACACCTGTCCATTCCATATCTGCCAGTACGTAAACAAGCGGACATTCGATGTCGTGAAAAAGTGCTTCGAGGTGGTTTTCTTTCAATTCTTTTTCGAGAATTTGCTTGAGTTTGAACGTAATATCGGCATCTTCGCAAGCATAATCGCATACAATTTCGGGTGCAACATCACGCATCGATTGCTGATTTTTTCCTCTTGCACCAATTAAATCTTCGATATGTATCGTTTTGTATTTCAGATACGTTTCCGCCATAAAATCCATTCCGTGCCGAAGTTCGGGGTTGATAAGATAATGAGCAACCATTGTGTCAAATAAACGACCTCTGACGTTGATGTCATAATTGCGCAGAATGAGTATATCGTATTTCAAATTTTGCCCCACTTTTTCGATAGTTGAGTTTTCGAAAAAAGGTTTGAAAATATCAACTTGTCGTTGCGCATCATCGCGATTTGCTGAAATGGGGACATAATAGGCTTCGCCTTCTCTATAAGAGAATGAAAGTCCGACTAATTCGCTTGAAATCGGATCTGTTCCTGTAGTTTCCGTATCAAAACAAACCGATTTTTGTGCACATAATTTTTCACTCAATTCCAATAAGACTGTATCGCCTTCCAGTAATGAATACTTATGCGTTGTGGAATGAATGTCGGCAAAATTAGAGAATAATTGACTGCCGCCGAACGCTGTTTCTTGCTGAATTTCAACAACGGGTGATGCTTCTTCAAATTGTGCAAACAAATCGCCTTGAATGGGCATTGAAGGTTTCTTAACCGTTGGTGTTTCCATATTCAACACACGATTTATCAACGTTCTGAATTCCAATTCTTCGAATAATTTTTGAATAGCTTCTTCATTTTTATCGCGACGTTTGAAATTATCGATATTGATATCCATCGGTACATCAATTTTTATTGTAGCGAGAAATTTCGAAAAAAGAATTTGTTCGCGATTTTCCTCGATTTTCGTTTTTAAAGCGCCTTTCAATTTGTCGGTATTTTCGAATAAATGCTCTATCGAATCGAATTCGTGCAAAAGTTTCATTGCCGTTTTTTCACCTACACCGGGACAACCCGGAATATTATCGGATGAATCGCCCATTAATCCCAACAAATCAATCATTTGAAGCGGATTTTTGAGGCTGTATTTTTCCATTATCGCCGCATCGTTTAGCACGTCGAATCCGTTGCTGCCATATTTCGGTTTGTACATAAAAATATGGGGTTCGGTGAGCTGTCCATAATCCTTATCGGGCGTCATCATATACACATCTAACTCACTCTTATCCACAGATTTCGAAATCGTTCCAATCACATCATCAGCTTCAAATCCGGACACTTCCAATACAGGAATATTGTATGCTTGCAAAATGTTTTTGATAATCGGAACGGACATTTTGATGTCTTCCGGCGTGGCTTCGCGTTGCGCTTTGTAGTCTTCGTATTCGGTATGACGAAAAGTGGGTCCTGGGGGATCAAACGCTACGGCAATATGGGTTGGATTTTCTTTCCTTAATACTTCTTCAAGCGTGTTTACAAAACCGAAAACGGCTGATGTGTTTTGTCCTTTCGAGTTTACGCGCGGACTTTTAATAAATGCGTAATAGGCGCGGTAAATAAGTGCGTAGGCGTCGAGAAGAAATAGTTTTTGTTTCATATTTTTTTGTTTCAAAATTTCAAGTTTCAAATTTCTAAAACTTGAAATTTTGAAACCCCTGAAATTATTTTTAAGGTGTAAAGTTACGAATAAAGTATGGCAGTACGTGAAATTATTAGTAAATTTGTGCTTTATATTGTATGATATGGATCACAATCAAGTCATAAAAGATTCCTTTCGCGAAGAACTGCAATTGTTTGACAAGTACTTACAAAAATCAATTGCGAGTGATAATCCGCGCATTTCGAATGTTGTAAAACACATTTTCAAAGTGTGTGGAAAGCGCTTGCGTCCGATTTTGGTTTTTTTATCGGCAAAAGCTTGTGGAAAAATCACGCCCGAAACGTATCACGGCGCCGTAACGGTAGAGTTGTTGCACACAGCTTCATTGGTACACGATGATGTGGTTGATGAATCCGAAATGCGAAGAAGTCAGCCCTCCGTCAATGCCGTTTTCGACAATACGCGTTCGGTATTGGTGGGCGATTATCTATTGTCGTCTGCCTTGATGGAGAGTATCAAAACTCAAAATATTGAAATCATAAGTATTGTTGCGGCGCTTGGTAGAAATTTGGTGGAAGGCGAACTAAATCAGTACGCCATTGCCACCGAAATTATCATTGACGAAAATGAATATTTTGAGGTTATTGATAAAAAAACGGCTTCGCTGATGCGTGCTTGCGCCATTATCGGGGCAAAAACAGCGGGCGCAGACGAAAAAACCGTCGCCCAATTCGGTCAATTAGGACAATTATTAGGCATCGCCTTTCAAATAAAAGACGATATTTTCGATTATTTTTCCGATGATGTCGGTAAACCAATCGGCAGCGATATCTGTGAGGGAAAAATAACGCTTCCACTTATTTACGCATTACGAAATGCTCCGGAATCAGAAACAAAACAGATGACGGAAATTATTTATGCACGCAATTATTCGCCCTCAACTATCAAAACATTGTTTGATTTTACAAGAGCAAATGGTGGAATTGATTATGCTTACGAAAAAATAGATGCCTGTATTTCTTCGGCGGAAAAGATTATTAATGAGTTTACTTTCGAAAACGAGATGAAAGAGTTGATGCAGCTATTGTTGATATATTTGAGGAGTAGAAAATTTTGAGATTGTTTCGTCATTGCGGGCTTGACCCGCAATCTCTTTGTTCGGGGGATTGCGGGTCAAGCCCGCAATGACGACCTAATTCACAACCACTACATTTATGCTCCTCTTTCTTCCTAAAAAAGAATTTATACAGTTTGTACAGAAGAATAGCACCGACTATTATTCCTACAACAATGACAATGATAAGCTGTAAATCCATTAAATAAATATTGAGCCAACCCTAAACACCAAAAATGCCACTAACCACGCCAAAGCTGTTGAATAAAACAGACTGAAAATCGCCCATTTCCACGTTCCCGACTCTTCTTTAATGGCAACAATGGTGGCGATGCACGGAAAATAAATCAACACGAAAAGTAAAAATCCAATCACAACGAGCGGTGTAAATACCGGTGTTCCGTCGGTGTGTGTTGCTTGTTGCAAGCGTTCTTTGAGCGATTGCTGGTCATCTTCGTTGCCTGTATAAAGAACGCCCATTGTGCTAACGACGATTTCTTTCGCAGCCAAACCCGATAATAAACTGACCGACACCTTCCAATCGAATCCGAGCGGACGCATCACAGGCTCAATAAATTGACCGATTCGTCCGATGTAAGATGCTTCTTGATGTTCCATATTACGCTGATACTCAATTTCGCTCATTAATTCCTCTTTCTCATCTACCGAAACAGCATTGTTAGTATACATTATTTCAATATTTGCCAATTTCTCATCGAACTGTGCTTCACGCAGCTTATTCTGAGGAAAATATCCTAAAAACCAAATAACAATAGACCCTATCAAAATAATTCCTCCCATTTTGCGAAGATACATCCACGACCTGTCCCACATATGCGTAAAAACGGCTTTCACTGTCGGCATTCGATACGGTGGAAGTTCCATTACAAACGGTGTATCTTCTTTCTTGAAAAATGTTTTCCGAAACAATAAAGCCGTGAAAACTGCCACAAGAATACCAACAGCATACAATCCAAGCAATATCGAACTTGCGCGCTGCGCACTGAAAAATGCACCCACCAACAACAAATACACCGGAAGCCGTGCACTACATGACATAAACGGCACGATAAGCATCGTAATCATTCGACTATTGCGACTTTCGATAGTGCGCGTGGACATTATCGCCGGCACGTTGCACCCAAAACCCATAATAAGCGGAATAAACGATTTGCCGTGTAACCCTATTCGGTGCATCACTTTGTCCATAATGAACGCTGCGCGAGCCATATAGCCCGAATCTTCCATAAAGGAGATGAAGGCATAGAGTATTACTATGTTTGGCAAGAAAACAATCACGCCGCCCACACCGCCAATAATACCGTCCACGATTAAATCCTTCAATATTCCATCGGGCATTTGTATGCGCACCAAGTTTCCGAGCGCAGCAACACCGTCTTCAATCCAGTCCATTGGAAATGCGCCAAGTCGGAATGTGGTTTCAAACATTATCCACATAAACACAAAAAAGAGCGGGAAACCCACGTATTTGTTTGTAACAATGGCGTCAATAAGCGGCGTTAGTTTGGGAAAATTTGTTTTTTCTGTAAGCGTTTCTTTCAAACCACCGGCAATGAAACCATATCGGGCATTTGTGAATGCCGACTCGGGGTCTTCACGCAACAGGTTTTCAATATATGCGCGTTCTTTATTACGACGGGCAAAAATTTCGTCCGATTTCGAGAATTCACCAACCATTTGGTCGATTTCCTTGTCTCCCTCCAACAGTTTTACGCAGATATAACGTGTCGGCATTTCCAAAATATTGATATTTTTGCTCAATATTTCGCGTTCCATTACGTGGACTGATTTTTCGAGCACTCTGCCGTAGGGAACTTGAACTACTTCCCTGTCATCACAGCCAAAGTTGTTGAGCGAAGTCGAAGTATCAATTACATTATCAAGTAATTCCGGAATGCCTTCACCGCGTTTTCCAACAGTAGGAACAAACGGAATACCGAGCATTTTTCCCAACGAATCGTAATCGAATGTACGTCCGCTGCTTTGCAATTCGTCGTACATATTGAGGGCGATAACTATCGGCACGTTTAAATCAATAAGCTCGGTTGTGAGATACAGATTTCGTTCCAATGCCGAAGCCGACACCACATTAACAATCACATCGGGTTTTTCTTCGAAAATATATTTCCGAACGTACAATTCTTCGGGCGAATATGCCGAAAGCGAATATGTGCCGGGCAAATCTACCAGCTTAATCGTATAGCCTTTGTGACGCATAAATCCCTCTTTGGCGTCAACGGTAACACCGCTGTAATTGCCTACGTGCTCGCGTGCGCCCGAGGCAAGGTTGAAGATTGATGTTTTACCTGCGTTGGGATTTCCCACCAATGCTACTGTAATTAAGCCCCCTGAATCCCCCTCAGGGGGACTTGCGCAAAGCGATGATTGCTTCGCGATTTTGGACGTATATAAATCATCGCTTTGCGCTACTCCCTCCCCTGAGGGGAGGGTTGGGGAGGGGCTGATTTCAATCAATACGGCTTCGCTTCGTCGCAGCGAAACTTCGTATTCCATAATTTCGTATTTAATGGGGTCTTTTAGCGGTGCATTCAAGATGGCTTTTACTTCTTGCCCGCGCACGAAGCCCATTTCCAGAATACGTTTCCGGAATGCGCCATCGCCGTTTACTTTTACGATATACGCTTTTTCGCCTGTATGTAATTCGGATAATCTCATCATTCAGACGCAAAGGTAGAAATAATGTGCTAATGAATAATATGCTAATGTGCTAATTATTTATAATGAGTATAAATAATGTGCTAATGTGCTAATAAATAATGTGCTAATGCAGAAGCACTAATAGTTTCTTGGCAATTGCATTAGCACATTATTTATTAGCACATTACTATCTCATTGTTAGTTCGCCTCTCAACGAAATCGGCATCAATACCTTTACTTCTTCCGGTGTTTTCCCCTCGCCAAACAAAACCATCAGTTTGGCAAGTGCCGCTTCGGTAGTGATATCGTGTCCGCTTATCAATCCGAGTTTTTCTAAACATTGTCCATTTTCGTAGCGGTGCATTTCTACATTGCCATAAAGACATTGTGTTACATTGACAATCACGATTCCTTTATTAAGCGCGTCTTGAAGTGAATTGATAAACCATTGATCTCTTGGCGAATTACCCGATCCGTATGTTTCGAGCACAACGCCCTTCAATCCGGAAATAGTAAGATTTGCCTCTACAACCTCTTTTGTGATGCCGGGGAAAAGTTTCAAAATAACAACGTGATGATTTAATCCGAAATTAAAATTAACGGATTTGTCATAATTAGGCTTCAAAATATAATTATCTTCGTATCGGATATCTATTCCGGCTTTAGCCAAACAGGGATAGTTGGGACTATTGAACGCACTGAAATTATCGGCATTAATTTTTGTTGTCCGGTTGCCGCGCATCAGCAAATTTTGCATATATACGCACAGTTCGGGCACGGCGGGATGTCCGAACTCATCTTTGTCTGCTGCGATTTCGAGCGCGGTTACCAAGTTTTCCTTTCCATCGGTACGAAGCTTTCCGATAGGCAGTTGCGAGCCGGTAAATATCACCGGCTTGGTAAGATTTTCGAACATCAAACTCATTACCGATGCAGTGTAGGCCATTGTATCTGTGCCGTGCAAAACAACAAAACCATCATAAGCATCGTAATTTTCTTTGATTACTTTTGCCATAGCTTGCCATTTTTCGGGCGAAATATCAGATGAATCTATCGGTGGATCAAACAAATATGTATCCACGTGAAAATTCAAGCGCTTTATTTCGGGCATATTTGATTTCAGGTGACTAAAATTGAAAGGCTCCAACGCCCCCGTTTCGCTATTTTCCACCATTCCAATGGTACCTCCTGTATAAATCAAGAGAACTTTTGCACTGCTATCAATCATAACTTCTATTGTAATTTCGTGCAAATATAGCAATTTGCAATTAAAGAATGACGTTTTTGACAATATTTTTTCGCAGAAAAATAGATAATTCTAAATATTATGGCAATCTATAGCAGTGTAAAATAATTATTTCCGTATTTTTTTGAATGAAAGATTGAAAATGATAGTTCCAGATAGAAACGACACGACACATTAAACTAAAACTTTTCATCAAAAACATATCAAATGAACGACATATTTTGTACCTTTGTACCATTGTTTTAGGAAATTCGTTTTTCTTGCCAAATTTGTATTTTTGGATGCACAAAAACGACAATAAAAATCTCAATATATAATTAGTATAGAAAACTATGCAAACAATGGATTCTTTCAATTTTGCCGCTAAAATGGCATTTGTTCGTGTGGACTTCAACGTTCCGCTCGACGAGAATTTCAACATTACAGATGATACTCGCATTCGTGCGGCAATGCCAACGCTGAAAAAGATTTTGAGCGACGGTGGAAGCGTAATCATCGGCTCTCACTTGGGAAGACCGAAAGGTGTAACCGGTAAATATTCGTTGAGCCACATTCTCCCACGCGTTTCGGAATTGTTGGGCATTGATGTGCAATTTGCCAACGACTGTATCGGTGAAGAAACGGCTAAGAAAAAAGCCGCCCTGCAACCCGGTCAAGCGCTTTTACTCGAAAATCTTCGTTTCTATGCCGAAGAAGAGGGAAAACCTCGCTTGGCTGACGATGCTACAGAAGAAGAAAAAGCAGCTGCAAAAAAAGCGATAAAAGAATCGCAAAAAGAATTCACAAAACAATTGGCATCGAATATTGATGTATATGTAAACGACGCTTTCGGAACTGCACACCGCGCACACGCATCCACTGCGTTAATCGCCGACTACTTTGATGCCAATCACAAAATGTTTGGCTATCTTCTTGAAAGAGAAGTCAGCGCAGTTGAAAAAGTAATGAAAGACACACAACGTCCGTTTACCGCTATTATGGGTGGATCAAAAGTGTCTTCGAAAATCGATATCATTAAAAACTTGTTGGATAAAGTTGATAATTTGATTCTTGCAGGTGGTATGACTTATACTTTCTCGAAAGCATTCGGCGGTGAAATCGGTATTTCTATCGTAGAAAATGATAAATTAGACCTTGCTCGCGAAATCGTAGAAGAAGCAAAGGTAAAGGGCGTAAACCTTGTGTTGGCAGTTGATGCGAAAATCGCTGATGATTTCAAAAACGATGCAAACGCAGACTATGCACCCGTCAATAAAATTCCCGAAGGTTGGGAAGGTCTTGACATCGGTCCCGAAACAGAAAAAATATTCGCCGAAGTGATCAAAAATTCAAAAACCATTCTTTGGAACGGTCCTGTGGGCGTGTTTGAGTTCGATAATTTCGATGCCGGCACACGCGCAGTATCCAACGCTATTGTAGAAGCTACGAAGAACGGTGCATTTTCGCTCGTGGGCGGTGGCGATTCGGTAGCGGCTATCAATAAATTTGGTCAAGCAAACGAAGTTTCTTATGTTTCTACCGGTGGTGGCGCGTTGCTCGAAATGATTGAAGGCATTGTTCTTCCGGGTGTGAAGGCGATTAGAGGATATTGATAGAAAAATCCTATTATAATATTGTGTAAATCTGTAAGGGCAGACCTGTGTGTCTGCCCTTTTTGTATTTTATCGAGACAGACACATAGGTCTACTGCTACTGATGCTCCGGTCTCAACAAATCATTTACTGTTTTTACCGGATTAAACGTACTCACGGGTACTTCCACAAAAATGGTATTCCAATCGCTCATTGCACCGTTCCACAAACCCGGAAGCTCGAGCGCTTTCAACGCTTTTCCGCCTTTTGATTTGTATGAAATGAAGCCGGTATTTTTGTCCACAAATTTTGTTAGATCAAATTTTTCGCCTTTGTAGTTTTTTACGCCACACACCAAATCTACCGGATTGAAATGTGAACCATTTTTGAAGGCACTCATCGCCTTTTCGTCACTTGTATCTATTTGCGAACTCTCCAAAATTTGTGGTGAAGTTGTTCCATCAGGATTTTTGGCGATAAAAGGTCCACCACCCGGTTCACCTACATTTTTCACCATTCCACACACGCGAAACGGACGATTGAGTTTTGCACGCAAATATGTTTTCAATTCATCGTCAGACGAAAACGTTTCCGAATGCGAAATACATAATTCGTTTTTGGTGAATGCCAATATTTTTGCCAAATCTTCGGAAGTAACATTTTCAGAATCAAGTTTTTCTAGAAAATAAAATGCGTGCTGTTGCATTTCTACCAACACGCCGGCAAGTAGATTTTTGTAATGCGCTTCACCCGCTTTTAATCTGTCGGGCACAACGTTGTCAATATTTTTGATGAAAATGACATCGGAATCAATATCGTTCAAGTTTTCAATCAGTGCACCGTGTCCACCGGGACGGAAAAGTAGGGCACCGTCATCTTCACGAAACGGTTGGTTGTTCATATCCACCGCAATGGTATCCGTACTCGGTTTTTGTATACTGAAAGAGGTATGGAATTTTGCGCCGAGTTTTTGTCCGTAAGCCGATTGACGTGCGGCAATCAACGCTTCGAATAATGGCTTGTGTTCTTCCGATACGGTAAAATGTAAATTAACATCGCCGTTTTGGTCTTTGGCGTAATATGTTCCTTCCGTTAAATGCTCGCCTGTGGGTGTACGATTTCCTTCGGGATACGAATGAAACAATAACAAACCTTTCGGAAGATTTCCATAGTTAAGTCCTTCTTCCTCAAGCAGCGCACGAACAACATCTTTGTACCGGTTTTCTGCACACAATGTCGGAATATCTTTTCCGAACAGCTCTTTACATTCTCCATTCAATACTTTATAAAACGCGAATTGTTGGATATGCTCAAAAAAAGTTTTCTCGAAATCGGTAGTCGGTACGTCATTTTCCGCATCAATAAAAGCGAATAAATCCTTGAACATTCGACTTGCCGCACCCGATGCGGGAACGAATTTTGTAACCTTCTCGTTGCCTTCCAAATAACTTTGCCACGCTTCTAAATATACTTTTTCATCTTTCTCATTGATTCTCATAATACCTTTTTCCACCGACGCAGCAGCAATAATAGGTAAAAATGGAAATCCAGTAGCGAAATAGTTTAATTGCGCTTCAATTTGCGCTTGCGAAATGCCTTTTTCTTGCAGCAAATTCAAATCCTGTATTGTGTACATTATGATATGATGTTTTTAATTTGATTTTCACAAAGATAAACAAAGTTTTTGAGATAGTGGCAAGAATAGACAAAAAATCTTTTTGACATTTTGGCAGAAAAATATTCCATAAAATTTTGGCACAACATTTGACAAAAGAAGTATATAATTAAAACAAATGTATAAACAACTAAATAATATAATAATATGGGAAAAATAATCGGAATTGACTTAGGTACAACAAATTCTTGCGTTGCCGTAATGGAAGGTAATGAGCCTGTTGTAATCCCTAACAACGAAGGAAAACGCACAACTCCTTCGGTAGTGGCTTTTATGGATAACGGCGAACGTAAAGTTGGCGACCCTGCTAAACGTCAGGCAATTACCAACCCTCATAATACTGTCTATTCTATCAAAACCTTTATGGGCGAAACATACGACCAAGTGCAAAAAGAAATTGGTCGCGTTCCTTATAAAATCGTAAAAGGCGACAACAATACACCTCGCGTGGACATCAATGGCACACTCTATTCACCACAAGAAATATCGGCAATCATTCTTCAAAAAATGAAAAAAACTGCTGAAGATTATCTCGGACAAACCGTTTCGGAAGCCGTTATCACCGTGCCCGCTTATTTTAGCGATGCACAACGTCAGGCAACCAAAGAAGCGGGCGAAATTGCAGGATTGAAAGTTGCCCGTATTGTAAACGAGCCGACTGCAGCCGCATTGGCATACGGTTTAGACAAAGCGCACAAACATATGAATATTGCCGTGTTCGACCTCGGTGGTGGAACATTCGATATTTCTATTCTCGATTTGGGTGATGGCGTATTTGAAGTAAAATCAACTAACGGCGATACACACCTTGGTGGCGATGACTTCGATCACAAAATTATCGACTGGTTGGCAGCAGAGTTTTTGAGCGATGAAGGTATCGACTTACGTAAAGATCCGATGGCATTGCAACGTTTGAAAGAAGCCGCCGAAAAAGCGAAAATCGAACTTTCAAGCGCAACCAGCACTGAAATTAACTTGCCATACATTATGCCTGTAAACGGAATACCCAAACACTTGGTAAAAACGCTTACACGTGCCAAATTCGAGCAATTGGTTGATGATTTGCTGCAACAATGTATTAAGCCGTGTCAAACAGCGATGAAAGATGCAGAACTCAGCAATTCGGATATCGACGAAGTAATTCTTGTTGGTGGTTCTACTCGTATACCTGCCGTTCAAGCAATGGTGGAAAAACTATTTGGAAAAGCACCTAATAAAAGTGTAAATCCTGACGAAGTAGTTGCCGTTGGTGCTGCTATTCAAGGTGCGGTTTTAACAGGCGAAGTAAAAGATGTTCTTTTGCTCGATGTTACGCCACTTTCGCTCGGTATCGAAACAATGGGTGGCGTGATGACAAGACTTATTGATGCAAACACAACCATTCCGACCAAAAAATCGGAAACGTTCTCTACCGCAAGCGATAATCAGCCTTCAGTGCAAATCAATATTTTGCAAGGTGAGCGTTCAATGGCTCGCGATAATAAGCAAATCGGTGTATTCAATCTTGATGGAATTCCGCCTGCACCACGTGGTGTGCCGCAAGTAGAAGTTACATTCGATATTGACGCAAACGGTATTTTGAACGTATCGGCAAAAGACAAAGCGACAGGCAAAGAGCAAAAAATTCGTATCGAAGCCTCTTCCGGATTGAGCGAAGACGAAATCAAACGAATGAAAGAAGAAGCTGCTGCCAACGCCGAAGCCGACCAAAAAGAGAAAGAGCGTGTGGACAAACTCAATCACGCTGATTCACTTATTTTCCAAACTGAAAAGCAGTTGAACGAGTTAGGCGATAAAATTCCGGCTGACAAAAAAGAGCCTATCGAAACCGCTCTCAATAAACTGAAAGAGGCGCATAAAACGCAAAATCTTGCCGAAATTGATACTTATACAAACGAGTTGAACACGGCTTTTCAAGCTGCTTCGCAGGATATGTATAATGCACAGAATGCACAAGGTGGAGCGCAAGGCAATCCGTTTGAAGGACAAGGAAATCCATTCGAAGGTGCGCAAAGTAGCGAACAAGGTGGAAAGAATGATGAAGCAGAAGATGTGGAGTTTGAGGAAGTCAAGTAGATAGCGATTAAGATTAATAATCAATTATAGATAAACCGCAGTAAACATCAAGTTTACTGCGGTTTTTTTTGAAATCTATCTCAAAATCGCCACCTCAAATACGAAAACACATCAGTCCGACTATTCCCATCTATTAATTCCGTTCCCGACCCAATCGTATCACGATTAAAATAGCGCGTTTGTCCACCTTTTACAGACAAAGACAATCGAGACGAAAAATTATATCGCGCCGAAAGTGCCAAACGATAACCCTTCCCGTGAAACGAAGGCATAAAAAAGGTATTCAACAAATTACGTTCGTAAGAAAATTGTCGAACACTATGTGAATCCGCATTAAAATAGCCGAAATAAAAATCACCCGAAACACGCTCATTTCCCCTATAACCAACATTTTGCGAAATCATATATCCAAACTCGGTTGGAAAATGTTGTATGCCGTAATGCGCAAAATCTGCCGTAGTGCGAAATTGCCAACCGGATCGTAAATTGTTGCTGTATCGCAAACGAAATTTTTGCGTAGTAGCAGGCAAAACCGATGTAGAACGATTGTCGGGATATCGCACATTTTGTTCTCGTTGTTTGTATCTGTATCGTGCTTCCACACTCGATTGTCGCGAAAAAGCGTAAGTACCCGAAAAATAATATTCGGTAACGCTCGAAGGCGTATTCACACCATATCTCAACCACGGAAATTGCACAAAATCGACATAAGAATTGACCGAAAAACGACGAAACGGCGAAAATTTTGCACCCAAAAACAACCCTTTCTCGTTTTGCACGCGACTTGTTTCGCCAAATGCTTGCGCATACATTGCGTTGTACGACACGGGATAATGCCGCCACAAAACAGTAAAAACCGTTGATGATGAAAGTCTGTATTGTAATGTGTTTAACTTTGCTACAGCACCGTTTTTAGCTACTCCCATTTCTCCGGCAAGTATCAATCGGCGATAACGATACGAATAATCAACACTCGCATTGGAGCCGGCGGAATCGCGCAAATAGTACATATTATCAGGACGCAACGTAGGATTTAGCATCCTATCCCACGAGTAATATATACCGCTTACGCCGATTTGAAAGCCGTCTTTTCGATAATTGACATTTGCGCCCATCACTTGTTCGCGCGTGTTGTTTTTCTTACTGATATCTAACAGAGTACGACGATTTCCATCGGTTTTAAACGATGTAATTTCACCTGCGGCATTCAAATTGGCATCAACGCCATTATTGGAATAAAATGCAATAGCCGTCAAGTTCTCAATGATACCAAATTGTGCTGCCGCACCACGAAAAAATCCATTTTTAGCAAGAGAAAAATGTCGTTTTGGCGGTAACGTTCGGCGCACAATATTATCTGTAGCCCACGCTTTGGGCGACATAAAGTCGTTGTTCATAATCAGTCCCTGCCCAAAAGAGAGCCGGTAATCGCCCAAAGCCAGCGTTTTCAACCGTCCGATATCGCGAATAATAAAATGAACGCCATAATGGTCATATCCACGCGGATATCCTTGTTTCATAAAGGGTTCGCCTGCGTTTTTTCTCGCCGTTACCCCAAATTGAATTTTATCGCGATAACGAAAAGAATAACGCAACGAAGTGTAAAAATCTTCACCTTGATATTTCCGGTTGGGAAACCGATCGAGAATGCTGTCGGAAAATTCACCGTATCCCGCGCGTGGCGTGAGGGTTTTATCGAAGCGGAATTGAAGCTCGTTACGCCCATTTTTCAACATTTCTCTGATGGTAGTGCGTCTTATCGCTTCATCGGGATCGCCCGCAAAGAAGAACGGTAAAATAAGTTCGATCGTTTGAAAATCAAGATTCAATACATTTCGCAATTCAAAAATAGTATAAACGGGACGATTTCTTTCTAGAAATGTTACAATTGCATTCACTTCCTCTTGCGAAACTAACGGAAAACGTTCTAACTCTTCACGCGTCACCGTGTTCAAATTCATTGGATTGTTTTCGAGTTGTAATAAATCTTCGTACATATTCTCAAGCATCGTTTCACTTACTTCGCCTTCATTAGCGTCTTCTGCTAATTGTTCAAGAAAAGTGCGCCAATTGTTTTCTTGCGCATCAGCGACAAATGAAAAAAAGAGCAAAAATATGAATAAAAGATAGGCTTGTTTCATTTTGCAAAGATAGTGTTTTTTTAATGATTAATGGTTAATGATTAGTGGTTAATATAAGGGTAGTCGCATCAAAATAATGGGGATTGGTAACTTATATAGATTTACATTTATTCTGTATTACTTGTTGGTATAGTTTCTTGTGGAATTTTTTCTATGTTTCCGATTACCTGCCTCTGATGTTTAAACATTCGTTGTGTTCCGTTTGAATAAGTGATACAATAGGTATAGAAAATTATGTCCACTTCACCGCTTCCATAGCAGGCAAAACAGTCTATATTGTGATAAACTATACGGCAACCTTCTAAGCGACCACTAATTGAGCTTCCATTGCAGTGTGGACATCTTTCGGGATATAGTTCCTGCTTGGTCAATCTTAATGCGGCATCGCATTGTTCACATTTATACATATTTGGGGTATGCTTAATCTTTCCCCAAATGTGTTTGTTGTTATTTATTTTGCCGCACCTTTCACATTTGCAGCCGTTCCATTTGTGTCTGAATAAGCATTTTAATCCCATAGCTTTTAATTACATTGCTCTAATCAGTATGATTTTCTACTATTTCATTTTCATCATTCCACTTTCTGATTACAAATTGATTATCTTCAATAACTACCTCAAAAAGCTCATCAAAACCTTCATCGAAACTTGGAATTTCAAATTTTTTGAACGTTCCTCTGATGCCGATTTCCGGAATATTTTCTTTACCCTCTCGTTTGCTGTTGCGCTTGATTGCTTCATCTAATTGAGAACGGAAAAAATAACTGATAACCTTAAATTTGCTTGCTTTTGCAGCGGCGATATACTTCTGCCGGTCGAGTTTGGTAGGATTTGTATTGTCCACAACAAACCGTTGTTGCGTAGCGAAACAAGTATCAATAAATTTCCCCTCTCTGTTTCTTGTGCGAAGCTGGTCGAAAGAAATACGAATGTGTGTTTTAAAGAAGTTATCTTTAAAAAAGGTTGTTTTACCTGTTGCTTGAATACCGCAGAATAGAATCATTTCCATTTTTGTTGTCTATTTTTTCAAAGTTTTTTAATCTGTCAACCGCCACCAAACGAATATCACAATTTTCATCATTTTTTGCGACATCTGCCAATAAGTTTTGGTCGGTCAATTCTTCGACTAATTTTAGCCGTTCCTTATAATCTATATTCTCGTTTGGTTTCTTCCAATCAATATAATTGAATCGTTTTCGGATGATGATATTTCGTGCCATACCGGTATCGCCTATCAAGACTATTGTTCCGTTTTCAATAAGTTCTTCCGCCAATTTCGTTTTTATTCGGTCTAAGTCACCACAGGTACGCTCGCCATACTCATCGTTCACAAAATCTTCTAAATACGAAGTCCACTCACTGTTTTTTGCCATTCGCCATTAACGAGCCATTCACATTTGAGAAAACTGGTGTAGTTGCCTTCGAGCTTTAAACTAATGTGTCTTGCAAGCCTGCGGTCAAAAATAAGGTACATGTGTTCAATCATAATTTCTATTTTTTATGCTCTTTCAAAGCGGTTTGTTTTCTTTTGTGTTAGGGACATTACATTGTGTCTTCTGATTTCATTGCGCCACATTTATTACAGTAATAGTAAATAGTACAACCGCCATGACCACCTGCTACATCATGATAATGTGCACCTCCTTCTCCCCAATCATGATGTTCTTGACCACATCGTATACATTTACAGCCTATCCAATCATGTACTTTTCCGCAGCGTTTGCACTCACAGTCACCCCAATCATGCCTATCCTTTCCGCAACGATTACATATACACCCTTCCCAATCATGCTGCTCATCTCTAACCTTGCCACAGCGAAAGCATTTGCAGCCATCCCAATCATGATCTATTTTGGTACAAATTTTCTCAAGTTTTTTCTGCTTTCTTTTTGTAAGTTCTGCAAGATTTTTTCTCACAACTATAATACTTACAATAATAATCCCAACAATAATCCAAAAATTCATAATACTTCCTCCTTATATTTAAAAATTAAAATACTTCTGTTTTAGTACTTTCTCTTTATTGCTCTCAGCAAGTCGTCGTTATCACTCATCTTGTGCGCTGCGCTATCGCCTTTTTTCGCGAGTTCTTTTTGATATTTAATCAGTTGTATAGAAACTTCATCCTGCAATTGATTTTCATTCAATGCAAGTACAGCTTCGAAGTTTCCCACCCTGCGCTGCATATCCGCATAAATACATTGTGTTGCCTCGGAAATAGGTAGTTGCAACTGTCGAAATGCCAGCTCAATACATTCTATCGTCACTTTCCGCCAATGAGTTGCTGCCTGTTCGTTGTTCTGTTCGTCATCGAAACACCAAGCGGTTCGCAAGAATTGTCGGGCAGCGCTGATGTTTTTATCTAATTTGGCAAACATTGCACCCAGCTTGGCGAATTGAAGGTTTACTTCTTCTAAGAACACCTCAATTTTTTCAGAATTTCGTGAGGTATTTTCATGCCTTTGCTTCATCCAAAACGGGATTTCAAATATATCAGGGTCTGACAGTTCCCTGTTTACAAACTTTTTCCGCCAGTTAAAACCGGTTTCAACCTTTTTATAAACATCTAAAAGTGTTTCCATCGACAACTCACTGGGTTGAGCCAGTGATGTATTTACATAACCGCAATGCGGGCATTTCTGAGTCCAGTATTCCATATAAGCCCATCTCGGACGATAATCTAAATCAGAATATCCGCCCAATCCGGGAGAACTTGTTATACGCTCATGCTCGGACTCTTTGCCGCACATGGCACATTGTACTATATATTTACCTACTGTTGACATATGTTTTATTTTTAAGAGGATTGTATATTCAGATTTTTCTCTAACCACGCATCTATCCTCACTTTAAGAATATTTTGCAATTGAATATTCATATACCTATAATCATCTTGAACATCAAGTTCATCAATTATTTTCTCGGAAATAATATCTGCAAATTCGTATTCAATATAGCGTTTTTGTTTCTCTGTCATACAAAGTATAACATCTGCCCACATAATAAGCCCTTTTGATACAGGTAATTCTGCAAAACCATAATGAGCAGTTCCTGCCGATTTTACTTCTAATGCCGAGTGATTCTTGTACAGATGTTCAGCGGTAGGGCTACGGTCGATATTTGCCGTACACACAAATAGGATTTTAGTTTTTTTCATTTTGCTTATATTTTGCATTTTACATTTACTTATTGGTATAGGATATATCCCAGATAAAACCGACTCCGCAGGTATAAAAAACCGACTTTTTTGTAGCAATACGTGTCATCTATTCTACTTCCACCCACAAAGCAGGACGAACACCCCATATATTATGGGCAGGAACTCCTTGTTTGCAGAGTTTTCCTCCTAATCTGACAAGGGTGACATCACGGTTTCTCCATCCGGGCGACCGAAGCCACCAGAGACTTCCTCTGTATTCATATTGTGCTTCCCTGATTCTGGCTGTTAATCGGTTTCGCAAATAGCTATTCTCGATTTCTTTGTCACAAACAAGGTATTTTTCAACCTCTTCTATGCTTAGCAAAAATATCCTGTCATTTGTTTTATTGCCGACTTTTACTTTTCTGTCATTAGGATGAAGGTTGCTGCATTGACCGTAGCATAACTCGGCGCAATAATAATAATGCTCTTTATAGTCATTGTCAATCCATTTCTCGACAATTCTTGATTTGTCCGATTCCGGAAAGTTATCAAAGAACTCGTTGTTCAAATATTTGCGCAATGTGCAAGTTTCCCAAGTTGTATCAACGTTTTCATCGTCATACTTCCTGTTTTCTATTATTTCTTCGCACAACAACAAGGCTTTATTGTCTTCAACATCAAGCACCTGCCAATCATAATTTCCAAATTTAATAAAATCATCTTTTTCCATAACTATATATTTTATGCTTGAATTTCTGCAACTTCATTCAATATATCGGCAATATCTTTCTTCGTGATTTTTTCAAAATCTTCTATCCTTTTGGCAATAAATATGCCGCTCATTTCCACCGAAGCAGGTGTGATTAACAGTTTGTCTTCTTTTAACGAATCATAACAGGCAGGACGAAATTTTTTTCGGCGAAAAATACAAGTCGTCCATTGCCCTTTTTCTTTTTCGTACCACGTAAGAATATTCATCATAGGCTCGTTTTCGTCCGGTTCCTTTGAAAATGAATTGTATTTTGCTTTAAAAAGTTTAATCATACCCTTTTCGCCGTCTTTGTCTTTTGATTCAATACGGATAGCATATTTCCACTTCTCTTTATCGCCGTTTACAATGGGAAACAAATCTTTGTTACCTGCTTGAAAATGAAAATGACTTGGAACCGATGCACCGGCTTTTGGTCCATTGTAAAACACAGCAAAACCATCTAACTGCTGCGCCAAATCGAGCATATCATCGAAACGTGCAAAATTATTGGACGCTATGAGTTGCGGCTCGTGTTTATTTGACGGTATGGTCAAATGCTTTGGAAAAATTGGAAACGGATTAATCTGTATGCCATAGTCTTTGAATGGAACTCTTTTTTGTTCTTTCGGGCGTTGGTTTGAGCAGAGAAAACAATTTGGTTGTTTGTCGTCTTTGTTCATCGGGTTGTTATTCGTTTGAGTTGCCGGGGCTATACGCGCCAAATTGCACTGTACCTTATATATACAGCCATTCACTTCAAACACTTTTTCTTTCACTTGTTCCAAGTTTTCATAATTTTTTTTTGCCAACTCCCATTTCCCTAATTCCTCTAAGAGTTTATTCACGTCATCTAATAAACTGCCACTCACATTGGCATCTTTCCGTTTATCTTCGCAACTTCGAAATTTTGTACATTGTTTTCCATATTACTAATATGTTGTGTCCTTTCAGACTGTTAATATTTTAATTTTCGTTGAGATATTTTCTCACTTTCGTTATTGCTGTCGAAATTTCATCATCGTTTCGTAAGATATTTCTTACCTGCTTGTCAATACTCCAATTGTCTAAATCCAGTACCGAACTAATGGCTTCAATTACGTAATAGTCAGCCATTGTAAATATTGTTCCGACAGTTATATTTTCGCCCAAAGAGGTCTGCAACTTATCGCAAGAAAGAACAATGATATTGTCGGTAATGTCTTTCAGTATTTCAATAACATCGTCCGAATGTTGGAATCTTTCAGAGGCTTCAATACGAAACGGTGTACTCCCTACTACAACAAATTTTTTGCGTTTTTTTGCTAACAGTTCGGACATTTTTATCAAAAAAACACTGCCTATATAACCCGAAAATGCACCTATTAGTAGATAAGGTGAATCATCGTTTGTTAATTCGTCGAAAAGTTTTCTATCACCATCAAATAGTATCTTGGCATATTCAATGCTTGGGGGACATACAAAACCGCTATTACCAATTAAATATTTGTTTTTTAGCGATTTATGATTCTTAATAGCTTGCGCATCTGTGTTAAAATGATACAGAATATCCCCCTGCTTCTCGTATAGAAATTGGTTGTTGCTGACTAATGTGCGTACGATATTTCCGCCTGCGCCGCCAAATGTGAGTATTTTGTATTTTTTCATATTTGATGAGTAAAATAAAGGTTTGCTGAATATTTAGGCAAGTTATGCAACAGCTATGTACCTATACGTTCTTACTCATAGCGTTTATGGGGAGAATGATACCCCAACGTTACAAGAGAAATAACTGAGATTGCTATTGCGCCTATAATACTGTCATATATCATATAAGTAGCCACACCAACGGCGATGATAGTAGCCAAAATAGCAAATCCGGCACTGCCATCGTTTCTACGTTTTAGCATCTTAACGACAAAAATGTCTACAAGAATCAGCAAACCTATCCACACAACAATGAAAGCTAATGTATGAAAGAAACTCAATTTCGAAAAGTATGAAAGAAGCCACGCTACCATAGATAAGCCTAATAAGCCTAATAAATATTCTATAATCTTCACTTCAATATCCCTAATTCGTGTCGGGCGCAACTTCTAAATTTCTCTACACCAACGATTTCGCAGGCTTTTCCTTTTTTAAACACAAAGGTAAGATAAATTTTATACAAATTGTCAATAAAAAACTTTGCAAGCCTTGCAAAAGCCCTACTTTGTAATGATTGCTATTCAACTTCCCAACGCACCAATTCTCTATCCAACTTAATCCGCTTAGGTGTAGAACGTTCCCCTGTTATAAAATAATTTTTAGCTAGACTTTCATCAAATTCTTTTATAAAAGCTTCTCGAATTCGGGAACATTTTTCATTAATGGAGTTTTTTGTTGAATTTACCACATCGTTTATGCTTTTTTTTATAACGTGAAGTTGTTCTCTATTCGATAGTTCTTTGTAAATACTCATCAGTTCTTCCTTATAATCAACAAGATTTTTGAATAGAATGCCCTCCGGGTATTTCAGAAAAAGTAAAAATAAGGCTTTAGGCAGAGGTGTAAGATGTATTTCCATATTGTTGTAATCCGTCAAAATGATTCTATAATCTTTGGTAATAAGAAGATTGCTCAATTTTTGCGTTTGAGGAAAAAGATGCGTTTTCAAAACTAATTCTTTGATACCTAATTGTTTTAATCCATTTATAGCCTCTTCAGCAGTGGATAAAAGCTGAGTAGCTTCTTTCGGAAAAAAAAATCAGCTCTGTCTTTTTTGGATCTTGCATATGTATCAGGAAGAATGGCATAAATAGAGTTTTTCTTTTTGGGTAGTAAAAAATCATCGAGGTCATTACAATCTGAATATGAGGATTCTAAATCAATCATACTTTGAATATACCATTCAATGTCATTCCATAAATCGTTTTCCGATTTAAACAGAATTGGAAAATATGAAAACTGAATGTAGTAAAAATGAAAGCCATAGCAGATAAATCCCGACTTCAATTCCTCTTTATCTTTCAGAGATGAAAAAAGGATAGTATAGCTATCTTGCGGAGTAGAATTTTTCAAACTGTTGTTGAAATCGAAAGAGACATCCGGATAATAATAGCGAATGATGCCGCTATTTTCATCCAATATGTTTTTTTGAATTACAGGAATATATGCGAAATCATATCCCTCTTCATTGAACAATTTCGTTATTTTTTCATAATTCTTCTCGATGAATCGATTGATTTCCGGATAATATTTATCCTCAACATAGATAATTTGCTTTTCCATTATCTGGAAAGGAAGCGGTGATTTAAAACTGATGTAAGATACTTCTCTCATAAATAATTCTATTTTAACAATATGATTTTGATTGTTTGTTAAAACAACTACAAATATAGTATTTTTTTTATGTGAGTTTAAATGCTTATAGCAAAATAAGGTACTGCTGATTTGCAATTAGCTTCGCCGAACGTTGTTTCAACTTGTCATTCGCATAAATTACATATAAGAAACATCTAATCAAAAACAATCTACAAAACAACTCATAATCAAACGAATAAAATCAAATGACGTAAGAAAATCAAACTACTATCCCCTTTCTCAAACATCAATTCGCGATTTGTCCTGATCATTAAATATTAAACACTAATCATTATTTTTCCTATCTTTGCAGCAGTGAAATTTTTCTTACATACAATAATCAGCCTCTGCCTGTTGTTTATTTTTCTTGCTTGCAAACAAAATCAAGCGGAAGAAAAGTCAACACGCGACTTTCCGCAAATCGTAGAAAACGATACGTTGCGTGTACTCACACTCAACACTTCCACTTCGTTTTTTATCTACCGTGACCAACCGATGGGATATCATTACGAAATGATTAGCGATTTTTGCTTGCAACACAACCTTGTGCCCGAAATCATCATCGCTCACAATGCCTCTGCATTACTGCAAATGCTGCTCAACGGCGAGGGCGATGTTGTTGCGTATAATATACCGGTTACCAATGCATTGAGAGACTCGATTATCTATTGCGGATTAGAACAAATTTCGCATCAAGTACTTGTACAGCGTGCCGGGCAAAGGGATACAATCTTGACAGATGTAACCAAACTAATCGGAAAAACGGTAACAGTTATCGATAATTCTAAATATCATGACAGAATTGTAAATCTCAACAACGAACTCGGCGGCGGAATTATTATCGAAACCATCAGTCGCGATACCGTTGTGGTAGAAGACCTTATCCGAATGGTATCGAATGGTGTAATCCGTTATACCATTGCCGATGATTATTTGGCGCGAGCGAATCAAACGTATTTTCGTAACTTAAATGTTGATTTGGCATTGAGTTTCGACCAACGGTCGTCGTGGATTGTACAAAAAAACACACCCATTCTCGCCGATTCGCTGAACAGTTGGTTTGAAAGAGCAAATAATAGACCTATTTTCCAACGAATTACAAAACGATATTTTGAAGAAGCAAAAGGGTATTCTATTCCCGGTCGCGGCACTTTTCCTACTCTTTTGGCGCCGGGCACGATATCAATTTATGATCATTATTTCAAAAAATTCGGTAAAGAATTCGACATTGATTGGCGATTGCTGGCTGCTATTTCGTTTCAAGAATCTCGATTCGACCCCGAAGGACATTCGTGGGCAGGCGCCACCGGATTGATGGGATTAATGCCTGCTACCGCCGCTTCGTTTGGCGTTAGCGCCGACAATCTCACAAACCCCGAAACGAACATCCGTATCGGCGCAAAATATTTGAAATATTTGCTCAATATTTTTTCTTCCGTTGAAAATCCAACCGAACGATTGAAGCTATCGCTCGCCGCTTACAACGGCGGCATCGGTCATATTATGGACGCACGCGCGTTAGCACAAAAATACGGTGCCAACAGAGACGTATGGAATGATAACGTGGAAAAATACGTATTACTCAAACGGTTGGAACGTTACTACGAAGATCCCGTTACCCAATTCGGATTTCTTCGAGGCGATGAAACGGTTAATTATGTACGAAATGTGATGAGTTTTTGGGAAATGTATCAAGGAATGATTAGTGATTAATGTTTAATGATTAATCTTTGCATCGCCCGGCAATTATACCACTTGTCTTAATTAATCATTAAACATTAATCACTAATCATTATCTAAAAAATCACTATCTTTGTGCTCGTATCAAAAATAAGCCTCTTAAAATGTCAATATACATACATCAAGTAGCAAAAAAAGAAGATTATAACAAATTCGTGCAGTTCGGCATTGATTTGTATGAAGGAAATGAATATTTTGTTCCACCGTTGTTCTACGATGAAAAAGATACGCTCAACCGGAGCAAAAATCCCGCTTTTGAGCATTGCGATGCTGCGTTTTTCTTGGCTTACAGAGATGATAAAATTGTTGGACGAATCGGTGTGATTATCAATCACAAGGCAAACCAAATATGGAAACAAAAAAATGTCCGTTTCGGTTTTGTTGATTTTATTGACGATGCCGAAGTAGTTGATGCGCTTTTCGATACTGCCGAAGATTGGGCACGTGTGCGAGACATGGAAAAAATGCACGGACCGATGGGCTTCTGCGATATGGATCACGAAGGAATGTTGGTAGAAGGCTTCGACCAACCGGGTACAATGGCAAGCATTTACAATTACCCCTACTATATAAATCATTTACAGCGAATAGGTTACATAAAAGACCAAGACTGGGTGGAATTTTTGATCACTATTCCGCATGAAATTCCCGAACGCTTTGCTCGCGCATCGGAAATCGTGAAAAAACGCTCCGGTGTAATTGTCAAACACTTGGAAAAGAAAAAAGATGTATATCCGTATGCGAAAGAAATTTTCAAACTGATAAATCTCGCCTATAAAGATCTGTACGGATATGTTGAATTGTCTGAAAAACAGATTGATTATTACGTCAATATGTATATTCCGATGCTTCGGCTCGAATTCTTGACACTCGTTGTACGTGAGGAAGATAATAAACTTGTAGGCGTAGGAATCGGTTTGCCGAGTCTTGCAAAAGCCTTGCAAAAAGCCAAAGGAAAGTTTTTGCCTTTCGGTTGGTATCATTTGTTACGAGCAATAAAAGGACACGATAACAAAATACTTGACCTGCTGCTTATTGCCGTACACCCCGATTATCAAGGGAAAGGGATTCATGCGCTACTGTTCAACGAATTTATTCCAGCAGCTGCCCGTTTAGGATTTGAATACGCCGAAAGCAATCCCGAATTGGAAGTAAACAACAAAGTACAAGCAATGTGGGGTGATCTGGAAACGAAACAAACGAAAAGACGTAGGGTTTTTATTAAAGACTTATAGAGATAAGATAGATGAAAAGAAGAAGCAAAGACGATGATTCTTATGTCTTATTTCTTCTTTCTTATGTCAAATGAAAACAGAGACAATGAGTTCAGAATTAAATATAGAAAATAGCAAGCTGCAAGGCGTTGATGAGGTAGAAGTAGTTACGCTGGAATGGAACGAACATATCCGTCACCGCCCCGGTATGTATATCGGAAAATTGGGTGATGGATCGGCTTCTGACGATGGCATCTATGTACTTTTAAAAGAAGTGCTTGATAACTCTATCGACGAATATATGATGGGCTTCGGAAAAACAATCGAAGTAACCATCGAAAACGAAAGCGTAACCATTCGTGACCATGGGCGAGGTGTTCCACTCAATAAAGTGAAAGACGTATCATCAAAAATGAATACCGGTGGAAAGTATACCGAAGGCGGATACACGGGCACAGTGGGTCTTAACGGCGTTGGTATCAAGGCGGTAAATGCACTTTCGTCTCGTTTCTTTATCGAAAGTTATCGAAACGGACAGTCAAAAAGTGTAGAATATAGCAAAGGAATTGTGACGGATGAGAGTGGTATCGAATCGACTGCCGAAGAAAACGGAACAATCGTTTCTTTCACACCCGACACTGAAAAATTTGGGAATTATCATTTTCGCGATGAATTTATTATACCACTTCTCAAAAATTACACATTTTTGAACGTTGGTTTGACGATTATTTTCAACGGCGAAAAATATTCCTCAAAAAACGGTTTGAAAGATCTTCTGAGTGAGAATCTTACATCGGAAGAATTATATCCGGTTATGCACTTCTCGGGCGAAGGCATCGAAATTGCGCTCACGCACACCAATCAATATGGCGAAGAGTATTATTCGTTCGTCAATAGTCAAAATACCACGCAAGGCGGTACGCACTTGTCGGCACTGCGTGAACATATTGCGCGGGTAATCAAAGAGTTCTATAATAAAAACTATGAGTTTTCCGATATTCGTAACGGAATTGTAGCGGCGATAAGTATCAAGATTGTAGAGCCGATTTTTGAATCGCAAACAAAAACGAAGCTTGGGTCGAAAGATATTCGTCCGGATGGTGTTTCGATAAACAAATACGTAGGCGATTTTCTGAAAAAAGAGCTCGACAACTTTCTGCATAAAAATCCGATAACAGCAGAAGCGTTAGAAACAAAAATCAAAGAATCCGAAAAAGAACGCAAGGCGATTGCCGGCGTTACCAAATTAGCGCGCGAAAGGGCGAAAAAAGCGAATCTGCATAACAAAAAACTACGCGATTGCCGCATACATCTCAACGATAACAAAGGCGAACAGCGAGAAGATTCCTGTATTTTCATCACAGAGGGCGATTCAGCGAGCGGTTCTATCACCAAAAGTCGCAATCCGAATCTACAAGCCGTTTTCAGTCTTCGCGGAAAACCGCTGAATTGCTACGGACTGACAAAAAAAATCGTGTACGAAAACGAAGAATTCAACCTCTTGCAAGCTGCATTGAATATCGAAGAAGATTTGGAAGGATTACGCTACAACAAAGTCATCATCGCTACCGATGCAGATACCGATGGTATGCACATTCGCCTGTTATTGCTCACATTTTTCTTGCAATTTTTCCCCGATTTGATTAAAAAGGGACACGTTTATATTCTCCAAACACCGCTTTTCCGTGTGCGAAACAAGAAAAAAACATTGTATTGCTACTCCGAAGAAGAGCGAATTTCGGCTATCAAAGAGCTTAGTCCAAATCCAGAAATCACACGATTTAAAGGACTTGGTGAAATTTCGCCCGACGAGTTTCGCAATTTTATCGGCGAAGATATACGTCTCGACCGTGTTACAATGCGAAAAGAGGATTTACCGAAAGAACTTCTCGAATTTTATATGGGAAAAAATACGCCTGACCGTCAGGTGTTTATTATTGACAACTTGGTAGTTGAAGAAGATGAAGTAGCTTAGAAGAATTCTATGTTCATCTAAATGGCAAAGTAAGCAAACTATCATCCAATCCCTATTTTTTCCTCTTGACAAGCCTGCTCTAACCCGTTGATGAGAGTATGTCAAACGGCACAATTCTTGATAAATCAAAATACTTTAACCCAAAATCTGCATTATAGTTCTCTTTTGTAAACTCCAAAGGTGCTCGCAGAAAAAATGTTCTAATGCGTAATTCAAGTTTAATTACCTTCCCAAAAATCATATATAACTGCATTATAATAAATATATTATGTGTTTTTCAAAACTCATATTTATGTGCGATATTATCAGTGAACAGCAAAAAACACATGAAAAAAATGTATATAATCGAGCATTTGATGAACTTTTTTTGATTAAGATTGTTTTATAATCATAAAGCGGTAGAATTTGATTACAAAAAAGAACGAAAAAGAATTATTCTGAATTACATAAAATTACAAACAATCAAAAAAATGAAAAAATTTAATTTATTAGTAAGCGTTATTATGCTTTTCGCAGTACTACTTTCTGCATGTAAAAGCAACGAACCTACACCAATAGTAGGAGAAAAAACTATTGAAAATTTGAAGGCTGCCATTACCGGAGAAAGCAATGCATCTGTCCTGTATGCTATTTTCTCTCAAAAAGCCAAAGAACTGGGATTGAATAACATTGCCACAATGTTTGCAGCGACTTCCGAAGCGGAAAAGATTCACGTAAACGCCCATCAGGCGGTGTTGAAAGAATTAGGCGTGAACAACTTTGTGCCGGTAATTGAAAATCATATCGCCAATAATGATATGGCTAAGAATTTGGAAGACGCTATTGCAGGCGAAACATACGAATTTACGGAAATGTATCCTAAGTTTATCGAAGTTGCTACAGCCGAAAACATTCCTGATGCTGTTAGGTCGTTTGAACGCGCTATGAAGGCAGAAATGGGGCATGCAAAACATTATCAGGCTGTTTTAGAGATATTCCAGTCTTTGGGTCATGATGCAACTGTATCTAAAACGTGGTATATTTGCCCCACTTGCGGTGATTTAGAGTTTGCCATTACAGTAACCCGTTGTCCTATTTGCGGTGTAAACACTGAGAATTTTATTGAGTTTAAAAACGATGAACTTACGCCGTTAGAAGAAACTATTGAAAACCTGAAGGCTGCCATTACCGGAGAAAGCAATGCATCTGCTATGTACGCTGTTTTCTCCCAAAAAGCTAAGGAATTGGGATTACATAACATTGCCACAATGTTTGCAGCAACCTCCGAAGCGGAAAAGATTCACGTAGACGCCCATCAAATGGTATTGAAAGCATTGGGTGTAGGCAACTTTGAGCCGGTAATTGAAAATCATATTGCCGATAACGATATGGTTAAAAATTTGGAAGACGCTATTGCAGGCGAAACGTACGAGTTTACGGTAATGTACCCTAAGTTTATTGAAGTTGCTACCGCTGCAAATATTCCTGACGCTGTCAGGTCGTTTGAACGTGCTATGAAGGCAGAAATGAGTCACGCAGAGCATTATCAGGCTGTTTTAGAGATACTCCAATCCACAGGTAATGATAGCACTGTGCCGGGAACGTGGTATATTTGCCCTACTTGCGGTGATTTAGAGTTTGTCATTACACTTGCCCGTTGTCCTATTTGCGGAGTAAACACCGGGAATTTTATTGTGTTTAATTAATCCGTAGGTAACGATATATCTATTTTTATATCTAAAAGATAGTTCTCAGCAGCCTTTGTAGTAATACAAGGGCTGTTGTTTTTTGATGTGATGTTTAGCTAATGTCAAAATAACTAAGCAAGTAACTTGACTGTATCTAAAAAAATCCCTGCAACGGTTGAACAAGCCGTACATAAGTATTTCTAATAAATTAGGAAAGAATTTAATTGCCCAGTTCGGGATTTATATCTATCTTTGGCAAATGAAAAATTATTTGTCAATAATGCAAAATAGAGTAAGTGAAAACAATAGAGACGTTACTTATTCATTACTTGTTTCTTAATTCGAATTGTGAATCAAAAGGTTATAAACAGGTACGCTTCCAAAATCTAAAATCATCAATATGAAAAAACGTACAGCATTATTCCCTGGCACTTTCGACCCATTCACTATCGGGCACGAATCCATCGTTCGTCGAGGATTGGCATTAGTCGATGAAATCGTTATCGCCATAGGTTTCAACGAGAGTAAGAATTTTTATTTTCCGATTGAAAAGCGATTGGAAATGATTCGCGCAATCTATGCCAATGAACCCCGCGTGCGTGTCGAAAGTTATAATTCGCTAACCGTGGATTTCGCGCAAGAGGTAGGCGCACATTTCATTTTGCGCGGTATTCGCTCGGTAAACGATTTCGAAAACGAAAAAACAATTGCCGATATGAATCGAACTATTTCGGGCATTGAAACGTTTATACTATTAACCGAGCCGGCACTGACACATATCAGCTCTACGCTCGTACGTGAATTACTGCGTTATAACCGCGATGTCAGCAATTTCGTTCCTCAACAAAGTATTCATTTATTAACAAGCAAATAAAACAAACAATGTGGTCAAAAACAACTAATATATTCAAATATATGCTCAAAAAAATTCCTTTTATACTTATACTGATTTTTGTCGCTTGCAACTCAACAACGGCACAACAGTTTCGTCCAAGCGCCGACGGCATTAAATTCGAACGCACACTTCAACTTATTAGTAATCTCTATGTAGATGATGTGGATACACGTGCACTTACAGAAGCTGCCATTCGTGCAATGCTACGCGAGCTCGACCCACATTCTTCATATCTTGATGCGCAAGAAGTGCGTGCAATGAACGAGCCTTTGCAAGGCAATTTCGACGGTATCGGCATTTCGTTTAATATGCTCACCGATACGCTTTATGTATTGGAAGTGATTTCCGGCGGACCATCACAACAAGTAGGATTAATGCCTGGCGACAGGATTATTTTCGTCAACGACACACTGATTTCCGGCGTGCAAATGAATCAACAAGATGTTGTGCGTCGCCTTCGCGGACCGGCAGGTACTACCGTAGATATAAAAGTGCGCCGCAGAGGAGTACCCGAATTGTTGGATTTTCATATCGTGCGCGGTAGAATCCCTATTTTCAGCGTAGAAGCTGCCTATATGGTAACGAACGACATCGGTTATATCCGAATCAGTCGATTCGGCGCCACAACCACCGAAGAATTCAAACGAGCCGAACGCGAGCTGAAAGCGCAAGGAATGAAAAATCTCATCCTCGACTTGACCGGCAATGGTGGAGGCATTTTGCACACGGCAGCCGAAATCAGTAGCGAGTTTTTAGGTGATAACAAACTGATTGTTTATACCGAAGGAAGAAATCAACCACGCCTTACAATGAACTCCACACCCGGCGGCGAAATGTTGGAAGGCAGAGTGGTAGTTTTAGTAGATGAAGGATCGGCTTCGGCGAGCGAAATTCTTGCCGGCGCGCTACAAGATTGGGATAGAGGAATTATTGTCGGTCGTCGTACATTCGGAAAAGGAACGGTGCAGCGCCAGATTCCGCTACCTCCCGACAATGCGACGATGATTCGTCTGACCGTTGCGCGATATTACACGCCGTCCGGCAGAAGCATTCAAAAACCATACGAAGAAGGCAATGCAGAAGCATATAATCAAGACATTGTGAATCGATTCTTGCACGGCGAATTGGTAAATGCCGACAGCATTCATTTCCCTGATTCGCTGAAATTTAGAACTTTGGTAAATGGACGAACTGTATTTGGCGGCGGTGGTATCACGCCCGACTATTTCGTACCGATAGACACCACTGCAAGTACACGCTTACACCTTCAATTGTTCACTCGTGGAGTTATCAACCGTACGGCAATGAGTGAAGTAGACGAGAATCGTGCCGAATTGCTTCGCCGATTCCCAAACATAACTGCTTTCCAAAATAATTTCCAAGTGCCTCAAAGTATGTTTGACAGAATGAAAAGAATGGCTGAAAGCGATAATATTGAGTGGGATAATGAACAATTCGAACAATCGCGCTCATTCATTACAAGACAAATACGTACCACAATGGCTCGCGACTTATACGATTCATCAGCTTCTTTCCAGATATGGAACGAAGGAGCCGATATATTCCAAGAAGGACTAAGAATTATTTCCAATCCCGAAAGATATGAGAATTTGTTAAGGGGAATTGGGAGTAATATCGGAGTGAAGAATTAAATTATTTACGATTTTAGATTTACGATTGAATTTGCAGGGATTGCGAAACAACGTTCGCCATTAGGCAATTCAATCGTAAATCTAAAATCTAAAATCGTAAATACTCTTATGGATTTCAATTATAACAAACTAAAAATCAAAAATGGTCAAAAAGTAAATTTGCATGACTTTTCGACCAATGAATCCTACGGTGTCGACAAAAAAGAGGCGAAAGAAGAGATTCAGAGAAATATCGAAAAACTTGCTAAACTTCAAGAGAAGTTTTATGCCGATAATCGTTATTCGTTACTCATCATTCTACAAGCGCGCGATGCGGCAGGAAAAGACGGCGTAATTCGTCACGTGATGTCGGGAATCAATCCGCAGGGTTGTAATATAGACAGTTTTAAAGCACCGTCGAAAAAAGAATTGGAACACGATTTTCTTTGGCGGCATTATAAAGTATTGCCCGAGCGCGGAATGATTGAAATTTTCAATCGTTCGCATTACGAAAATGTATTGGTTACGAAGGTAAATCCGCAATTGATTATTAACGAACGCATTCCGAGCTATAATACAATTGAAAAAATCGATACTGATTTTTGGGAGAAACGTTATCGTTCCATTAATAATTTCGAGCGGCATCTGCACGAAAACGGCGTACGTATCTTGAAGTTTTTTCTGAACGTATCAAAAGACGAACAAAGAAAACGTCTCCTCTCGCGTATCGACGACCCGGATAAAAATTGGAAATTCAGTTCCGACGATTTAACGGCTCGCGCACAATGGCACGAATATCAAAAGGCATATGAAGAAATGCTCGAAAAAACATCACACGACTACGCGCCTTGGTATGTAATTCCTGCCGATAAGAAATACTTCGCCCGCGTTGCCATTGGCGACATTATTTTAGACCTATTCAAGTCATTGGATTTGCATTATCCTCCTGCCGAATCGCCGGAATTATTGGAAAAGGCAAGAGAGATTTTGGAGAACGAATAAATATTAAAGTATTAAAGGCGTCCTAAATCAAACAGAAAATCGCAAAGCAACACAAATGTGAATTATGTTGCTTTGCGATTTTCTGTATTCTATACTCAAACTCTACAAACTATCGTCCTAACGCCTCATTCAATATTGCTCTAATCTCATTCGAAGACGGAGCCGGCGCATTTGCCAAAATCACTCTTCCGTCCTTTCCTATAAGGATAAAGCGAGGAATGCCCATTATATTGTATGGCTCCATAAGCGCTTTTTGAGCATCATCGCCTGCGAATAACTGTACACCCGACATATCCTCTGCCACAATAAATTCTGCCCATTTCTGCTTGTCTCTTGATGCATCAACACTTACGCACATAAAAACGATGTTTTCGTTATCTTTGTACTCTTCTTTGAGTCTTAGCAAATGTGGGATTTCTCTTTTACAGGGACCACACCAGGTTGCCCATACATCAATATAGACCACTTTACCTTTGAAATCGGATAAAGCCACCATATTGCCGTTCTGGTCGGGAAATGAAAAATCTATCGCATCATTGCCTTCGGCATTAGCGAAAATGGCTATTTCAATAGCTCGCAATCGCTCTTTCTGGCTTTCTGTTTGAATAAGATTGCCATATTTCGATAGAAATTCATTGAGTCCTGCCGTTGTTCTGTTGTTGCGAGCAAACCTCAATGCCAATTCTCCTTTTATTACCGGGCTTTTTATTCTTGGGTCAACCAAGATAAATGAAGCCGGGTTTTGAAGAAATTGGTCTCTTTTTTCCGCAGTAATTGTAGTATCGCCCAAAATCACTCGCATATATACGCGCGATATCAAGTCCACTCCATCAGGATAGCCAAGAAGAAAATCATCTTTCGTCAAATCTTCTAAGCTGAGATTGCGATAAAAATCGGGAAACTGTTCTTCAGTTGGATGCACACTACGCATCGTAAACATATATGCAACAGGGAGACTTGTAAAATCTGCTTTTTTAAAATCAGTAAAAAGAGCGTTGAATTTTGTATTGGGTGTATTTGCCGCAGGGTAATTGTTGAATGCCGTTTCTTTTTCTACAAGCAATGGGAAGAAATCTTCAAAAGTACCCCTGCCAAGCGATCCGCCGCTTCCGTGTACCTTAACAACCATTGGCTCTACAAACCCGTGCCATTTAGCCATTTCGATATTCTCGGGTGTGTTTTCGCCAAAAAGTTCGGAGCCGTCGGGCAAAATTTTCACATTCAGTTGGTCGCCGGGTTTGAAGTAAAAGGTATATCTGTTGCGCGCAAGTGTGTTTGGACCTATCACAAAAAAACCTTCCTCTTTCGGGGAGAAGGCAAATAGAAATCCTCCGTTTTCGTTCACTTGAGACGATGCTAATTCGCGCAAACTGCCGTTTTCTATTGCATACAGTTTCATCGTTTCGGGGGCTCTGCCTCTTTCCCAAACACCGTTTATGACTGATACGTTTTGTCCGTTGACGGACGATATGAAGGTAAGGATTGCCAGCATTAAATATAATAATCGTTTCATTTTTTATCGAATTAGTAATTTACTGTTTTTTTGACTAGAAAGTGGATAAAATTTATGTACGCTGTCGCACAAAATATTGTGCGACAGTAATGATTTTTTAAGGAAGTTGAAGTATGTTTAAACCATTAATCATATTAATATCAACTACTGATTTTTATACGAAATACCGATAGGTTTTCCGATTCCTGTAAAGCTCATTCCTTCTTCAAATTCGCCGCCGGCAACGCCACTTACTGTCTCACGAGGTGTAAAATTTCCTGTAGCTCCATCAACATTGAAAAACTCTATCCTGCCATTTTCACCCACTTTTCCATTTGGATTATACGAGCCGACAGTGATGTATCCCTGTGGGCTTCCGGTGGAACCATTGTTGGCAGTGAATTGGAATACACTAATTCTATAACCCTGCTTAAGCACCTCATCCGTAACATCTTCCCACATATTGATTAATTCATTGGTAGAAACCATCATTCGATACACCTTGTCTTCGGAAGCCATATAAAAATAAGGTTGACTCGGATGTTTGGCAAAGAATTTGGCACTCTCAATAAATGCGTTATCATTAAATGTTCGCCCAAAACTCTTATTCATAACATTATTAGCCAAAACGCTGGTAGAAGTTGCAAATTCAAGATAGCGGTATCCCAATACCTTATCTTTGATAATTGCAAATCCTGCATTGGTATTATAATTACTCATATATACTAACCTCTCAATGTTATCAGTCCAACTAAATAAGGCTACATCTTCTGCCGTATCAAACAAAGGGTGTAAAAATGTGATACCCCTTGAAGGAGATGTCGCACCTGCCGGTGGATGATTATGGCGCAGAAAACGCTTGTTGTCTTCATCGAACAGTAGTGAAGCACCAACTACCGTACCAAAAACATACGGCGATACATTAAACAGAGCATCGTTATTTTCACCACTTACTCTATTTATCGGAAATTCAAATGGGAATAGTCCATTCTGACTGGTGGCAGAGTACATATTACCGTCATATTTCATATATAGCCTTACAGCACTATGTGAAAAAGTGGTTATTCTACCCGGGATAAAACCTGCCGAAAATGCGGGGGTTCCAGGTACAGCAAACGGCAACAAGTCTGAAGAAAACAGAGAATAGTTGTCTGCTGCATTCAAATTATAGATAGCCTTGTCTGTTTGCACCCAAATTGTATAACCGGTAAGGTTAATTGGTCCCATCCTAAGCGGACGGTTGTTTTGAAATGCGTGAAAGGCTTTCGGCGTTTCACCTAAGCGCGGCACAGTTGATTCAAACATATCCAATATGCCTGTGTGTAAAGTAACGGTGTCGTTGAAATTTACCAGAAAGTCAATATCATAGCTATTATCTCTTTCGGTCAAAGCCAACCATCCGCGTGTCAAACGGGATGTAACATTCAGATAAACAGTGCGCGTAACTACTATACCTGTATTATTATCGGTTACTCGAAACGCCATAATATTATCGCGATTACCCAATACGCGTGCAAGTTCTCCCTCAACACGCACCCGTAAAATTTCCTCTTCGCTTATTACCTCGCCGCCCATATACCAGGCAAACGAAAAATCGGGTGCTGGTCCGTTCGGAACTTCTAAAAATACAACTATCGGGTCAATCGTGAGTATTTCTCCAACTACTGCGTTATATCTTTGTGTGTTGCCAAGCCCGACAATAACCGCCGTATTAATCGGATGTAGCATTAAATCGTTAGGATCTATCTCATTGCTGCAAGAGGGTAAACCCAATAACACACCTGCCATTCCGACAAGGATTAGTTTGTATATATTCTTCATTTTTTTTCTTTTTAGTTTATTCTATTTAATCCAAGTTGGCTCCCATTGACCCCATCCTTACCGGTTGCCCGTTTTCGTCCCGCATCTCTCTTTCATCTTCAGGCTTATGCGCATTATTCTCTATATATTGCCGCAAATACCTGTTCACTATTCTTCCATACATAAAAGTAAGGTCGCCTATTCCTGTTCTTGCTATAGCCTGAGCTTGGGTCTCGGGTGGGAAAAAGCGTAGGAAATTGTCATCAAATCCGCATAATCTCATCATCAACTCATACTTAACCACACTGAAAGGACCAAACACCAAACTGACTTGTGGTATTGCCCATAAATTGGGTATGCCAAGGTTGTCAGTCAGGCGTAGTTTGAAATGGACAGCATTCATACTGTCTCTCTCTCTGCCACCACCAACTACTTGAGTGAAGTCGGTGTCAAAGTAATCATTCTCTATCAGTCTAACATCGATTTTCATAGGGCGTGATGCCCCGCCCTCTCTCATTCTTTCGGTGCTGTTTATTCTAACCCACAATGTGTCGCGCACTTGTCCTGCTCTAATAAAAGAGGGTAGCAGTTCGATTTCTTTATTGAGCATCGAAAGTGTATCGTCCACAAGTTCAAAAGAGACCGGGCGGTCTGTATCTGACAAATTGCCCATTATTCGAATAGGGATACCTATCCGTTCCGACTGGCTTCTCCAAGAAGCTAAATTGAAAGACAGAGAATCCGCTCTTGGATCCAAAAATAGCCCTGTATAATTTGAACCTGGTGGTTGCTGACTATTTGTCTCCAACGTGTATGAAAAAAATACACGTGTAGCATCATCGTTATCGCCGTAAGATGTATCACCAAACATCACCAACTCAGCTTCATTGCAAGAAGAAACTGATATTGCAAGAAGCGCTAAAAAAAATAATATTTTGTATTTCATCTGTTTATTTTTTATTTTTTAGAATCTCTCTCTCGCCTCGTCCCCATTGCACACAGCTTTAAACCGTGCGAGCTATGCAAAGGTAAGAGAGATGTTCTAAGTTACATATTAATTCGTAATTAATTCACTATTAGGAGTCGGCACCACATACGTATTGGTTATGTTACCAAGTTGTGTATGCCCTGTCTCAAATCCGGCAAATATACGCGGTTTTGCATTTCTTTTCAGGTAGAAAAACGCTTGTCCTTCACCTACAAACTCACGATAGACCTCTCTTTCCAGAACATTTTGAATTTCTTGCACCGATGCATTCATCGGCAATATTGTGTCGAGAAAGAGGGCTTGATAACCACGAGCGCGCATTACCTCACGAATCATCTCAACAGCCTTAGGCAATTGGTTGGTGGCAATAGCCGCCTCTGCCTGTATCAAATAGAGTTCGGATTTCCGCATCAATGGTTGAAAGTTCAAATAGTAAGGAGGGGTATCAGTGTCTGCAGCTGCCCAGTCTTGTACAGCCGGTCTGCGAAGTCTTCTTGATACGAAAGTAGCTCCGCCTCCGGTTCCCGTCTCACCTTGAACAGCAACTTCTATCCATTGTGCCGCTCTGATATCGCTTTGCAGGTACGTGGCTATAGGTTCTCCGCCAAACTCTGCGAAAATGTTGTTTAGCAGGTTGGGCTGTGCCACTACGTGCACTCTGCCGGGAAAACTTCCGCCAAACATATCAGTCCAACTGGTGTACAGATTGGGGTTGGTAATTCCAAAAAGCACCTCTTGGTAGAAAATAAAGTTACCCTGAGATACTACCGTATTAATGGGCGTCCAAGAAAAAACTCGTCTTTCATAGATTTCTGCCAAGAGAGCTTCAGCAACGTTTGCCGCTTGGTCATACTCCATTTTCTGCAACAATACCCTTGCCTGTAATGCTTTTACGGCATAATAGTTCATTTTTCTATTTCGATAATATTCAGCAAAAATTATTTCCGTGGTAAGACTTGTGTTTAGGGTATTTAACCGAAAGTTGTCATTTCTACCGGTTGTGCGTATTGGGTCGTTTTCCAGCAGTTTCTCCGCTGTTGCTAAATCTGTGAGCACTAACTCCAAGAATCTAGTAGCTGTTTGAGGCTGATGAGGAACCGTTGCCGCAGTGTTGTTGTAGGGAATAGACACGGCAGCCGGATCGAAACCTGCATAGTTGCTGCTGTGAATGGGTCCAAACAAGCGGAACAAATCAAAGTGCATAAATGCGCGCAATGCATAAGCTTCACCCAACAGTACATTTCTGCGGCTTTCTCGCATCACATCATCTCGCTCTTCTACATTTCTGATAAAGAGATTTATCTCAAAAATTGCTCTATAAGCATTGTTCCAGACTCTCTCTGCGATATCGCTTGGTCTGTCATAATGCTGAAAAAGAGACACTTCTCTCCACAACTGCATATCTCCCGGCAGAGAGGTCAATCCTGTACCGCCGGCTCTAAAAAAGTTATAATAATGTGCCAAATACTCCGTATAGGTTTGTGTAAGATTTTGCCCATACAGGTTATTGTGTGTCATTAATCGGTATATCCCATTGAGCACACTGTTTGTTCTAAGCTCGGTAGAGAATTGCTTATCTTCCAATACCATATCTTTGGGTTCTACATCTAACCAGTCCGTACAGCCGCTCGAAAAGAGCACTGTGCCTAATGTAAAAAGTAGAACAACAAATATTTTAAACTGTTTCATCATCTTATTTATCTGTTTTATTTTTAAAATCTTGCATTTAAGTTAAAGGATACCGCTCTTGCAAACGGATAGTTTATACTTCTTTCTGCTCTCACGGGGCTTAGGTAGAAAATATCATTCATAGACACACCCATTGTCAAAGTTTGAAGTGCAAACATTTTAATCCATTCACTTTGTGAAAAGTTCCAGCTGATATTTACACTTTCACCTGTCAAACGGTTGCTTTTTTGGATAAAGCGACTCGACAAAGGTGTATTTGTACTAAGGGAAGGAGAACGAAACTGTTTTACATCGCCCGGCGTAAACCAGCGGTCAGTGAGTGCTCTTCTATCTTGGTTGAATGCAATTGCTTCTCCACTGATGTTTTCTACCCTGTCAAACAAAGCTCTGTTTAAAATGTGTCCACCCAATTGATACCCGAGATTGATGTTTGCCTCCAATTGCTTAAATATCAAGTTAGCTCCAAGTGTGCCCCTGATAACAGGATTTGATTGGGCAATTCTGACACGGTCATCTTGACTCCAAGTATAAGTAGGTGTGCCATCTTTTTTCAAAAATATTTCTCTACCGGTGGCAGGGTCAATACCTAGCGAGCGTACCGCCCACATATCATCTTGCCTGTAGCCGTCTTGAAACATCATAATCCTCGTTTGTAGCGTTGCCTCATCGCCATTGAACATCTCATTGTTCAACAGATTAAAGACATCCCCAAAGCCATAGTATTTAGAATTGTTTCCTCCGCCGGTTGCTCTCACTGTTAGCATCTTGCGTTCTCTCACATTGTTGATAAGTGCGTAGCTTACTCTAAATTCGTACCCCTGTGTTATTACTCTACCAAGATTGACCGAAACAGAAGTAATACCCGTAGAGGCTTTTTGTGGTAAACTTATCGCCTGTGGGTCGCCCACTCGCTCATAAATATCGGCTGAAAGACGCAGTCTGTTGTTTATAAACGCAGCATCTATACCCACGCCTTTTGATGACACCGATATCCATTGCAGATTCGGATTTCCAAGTTTATCCAATCTGGATGCCGTACCAAACAAATCGCTACCGGGATGAAAACCATATACGGTAGAAGTAGCAAGATCAGCCTGCTGATTTCCGTTTGTACCGTAAGAAGCTCTAGCCTTCAACTCGTTAACCCAATTCCAATCTTGTGCGAATGCCTCTCTGTGAATGTTCCACCCTGCTCCAAACGAGTAGAAAGATTTAAACGGATTATTGCTTCCAAAAACAGTAGATCCATCATGGCTTACAGACGCATCAAACAGGTAACGAAACATATAGTTGTAGTTAAACATACCTGAAAACGAAGCCCTGCGAATATTGTTCCAACTGTAACTTGGTCTGCTATCTTTTTCATAACTGTAAGCAAACGAAGGTATAGGTTCTGCTCCCAGAGGGAAACCTTTCGCCACAAATGTTGAACTTTGTGATGTACTCTCCTCCAAAGCCGCTCTTCCGATGAAGGTAAAGTTGTGGGCATTATTAATGCTTATACCGTAACTAACACGGGTATCGGCATTATAGTTGAAAGTCGAATGGTTCCTTTCTCGGTAGGTACCTTGCTCTGTGTAGTCAACACTGGCATACTTTGTATGTCTTGGGTCTGTGAAATCAAATCTGCCGGAGTTTTGTTGGCGCAATTGAAGGTTTCCTTCCACTCGCAAATTGTCTGAAATCTGCCAATTTATATTTGTATTGTTGGTAACAGTAAATTCTTTTGTATCGCCGTATGTATATAACGTTGCATTCCACAAGGGATTCAAAAACGTACTGGAATTTCTGCCGCCACTACTAGTCGCTCCGATTCCGTCAACAAACATCAATAACGTTCCAAACAGATCGTAAGGAACTTGATGCGGATTGGCTCTAACAAAATCATGATAAGACCCCCACGAACCGTCTTGTCCGGTTACTCCATTGACAGTAAGGTTGTTTGATATATTCAAGTTGTTTACACCGCGATAAGTAACCCGAATATTTCCACTGTACGAATCGCGATTAGAGCCTTTCATCACTCCCTGTTCGTTACGGTAACTGATTCCAGTGGTAAACAACCAAATATTATCGCCACCCGACACATTCACCGAGTGATTGTTGGTAAGTCCCACTCTGATAGGCATCCTCATCCAATCGGTATCGGCACCCATTTCAATCCGTCGAAGTACAGCGTTATAAGCATTAATACCATCTATATTGGTTACATTATTGATGTTGCCGTAGAGACCTGCCATGTGTTCAAAATCCAATTTGTCTCTAGCGTTCATCATATTGTACTGGCTTAGGTCTGCCCAGGATAGTCTCTGATTGGTACTGTATGACACGGATACACGTCCAGGAGCTGGTCTGACAGTTTCGATAACCACCACACCGTTTGCACCTTTCGACCCGAAAATAGCCGTAGAACTGGCATCTTTCAACAGGGTAACTGATGCGATACGATTAATATCCAAATCATTAACCTCTTGTATTGTAACTTCGAAGCCATCTATCAAGAACAATGGCATATTAGAAACGGCACCATCGCCGAGGTCAAGTCCTGTTCTTCCACGTAACTCTATGGTTGCCATAGAGTTGGGATTTGATCCTTCCAACACGTTGTCCATTACTACAAAGGAAGGGTCAAGCGACCTTAGCGACTGAAGTAGGTTGATATTACCAACCGTTCGGATTTCATCTCCTGCTAAGGAGTTTACGGCACCGGTAAAGCCGGCTCTATCACGCTCCATAATACCCATTACTACAACTTCGCTCAAAACAGTATCATCAGATTCCATTGTCACATTGTAATTGGTAGTACCAGCAACTAATCGCAGCTCCATAGTTTTCATACCTACATATGAGAAAACTAACGTTTCGTTCATACTACCAACTCTAAGCGTAAATCTACCGTCGAGATCCGTAACGGCTCCCGCCGCAGGATTGGATTTCAACTGTACAGCTACACCAATGAGCTCTTCACCATAGTTATCCACAACAGTTCCGGTAATTTGGTAGCCTTGCTGTTGTGTGATAGTCTCCACCGCATTTGCGGTTTCTACAGATAAACTACTTGCATTGGCAAAATTCAAACCTGCGAATAACAGGAAGAATATCAACCCTATACAAGCATAGTTTATGCAAAACTTGTTTTTTGTCATTTTTTCCACATTTATTTGAGCATTAAACATTTTAATTTATATTATATTGTCTTGTATTCTGTCTATAGAATTCGAATGGAGCGCGTGCAGTCCCTCTTCCACACACATAGAATCTCGGAAGCCTCCTTAATCCTACGCGATACAATCGCGCGGTAGCTTTAAAAACCACCTCGTAGCATTTCGGCAGCATTTTGGATAAAACACAAAAAGCCGGCACGTTTTCGAAAAAACGTGTCGGCTTATATTGTTTATTAATAAAAAAATCGTTTCTTTGTGCCCTTTTTAGAAAGAGGGCGGGAGGGTTATATTCTAGGTGTGTGTGTGTGTGTGTGTGTGTGTGTGTGTGTGTGTGTGTGTGTGTGTGTGTGTGTGTGTGTGTGTGTGTGTGTG
>JAIRUA010000022.1 GCA_031254645.1 Dysgonamonadaceae bacterium | reverse complement strand
AAAATAAGCCCTTGTTTTTTTCGATTTCAATATCCGTGAAAAATGAGACTCGCTTAAAAAGGCTCATTTGATATAATATTTTTGAAAATGTTGGTTGTTGTGCAACAGCTACGCTCGTTGTAGGCAGTACTAACTATAGAATATGTCGTGATTCGATAACATTGGAGTTACATTTGATAATTGAGAAATACATACTTGATTAATTTTCTGTCCCTTTGTTTCTTCTATACTATCATAACTTCCTTCAATCTGATATGAAAATGTCAGGTGCTTAATTTGACGATAAAAATATAGTGTTTGAACAATGCTATTTGTCAAAAAGGGTGTAGGAAAATTTTCGAGATTTATTCCATCTCGTATGATTGTGTCATTTATAATTGCTTTACCCATTTCTAATTCTTCGTCCTCAAAAGACAATCGGCATAAGACAGGATTATTTCTATCTTCGATCGAAAAAAGAGTAGTAGAAATAATTTCAGACGAGTCAATCTTTTTGCTGAAAATAACTTTTGCGTTTTTAAAATTATATTGAAATGTTTCTACGTCTATACCATCAAAATTCTCTTTTTCTTTTTTGAATGGTTGGCCAAATTCAGAGATTATTTTCTCTATAGAGTATTTGTGAGGTTCATATTTATATAAAAAATATTTGTCGAGAATTAGCAAGTCAGAATTTCCAATTTTGAGTTTTTCCCTATTTTCTCTTTTGGTTTTAAGATACTCAAAACCTAATTGGAAAAGTAAAACTACAACACCTCCAATTACACCACTTACAATATTCTGAAAATATACATTTTCTATGATTGCACACATTTCTCTAATCTTTTGTTATTAAACATACTTTCATTGTCTTTTGTCCCGTTGCACTATCCGCGTATTGCCGCTAACAAATAAATATACGCCAAGAATTACAATATATTACATTTTCATAGTGCAGATACACATTTAGTTATACCTGTTTTAATTGTAACTCGTTATGGCGTTAATACGTTTTTGACAATACAAAATACGCCATACTCAAACTATCTACTTCTATAATATTTACACCACTCTTGCAATCCACATTCTTCGCATTTTGGCTTTCGTGCTACGCAAATATATCTGCCGTGTAAAATAAGCCAATGATGCGCGTTCGATAAAAAAATCTTCGGAATGTATTTTACCAATTCGCGTTCTGTTTGTACCGGATTTTTCGAATCATCGGTTAATCCGATGCGATTGGCTACGCGAAACACGTGTGTATCTACAGGCATAGCAGGAGTGTCGAATGCTACGGCGAGCATTACGTTTGCCGTTTTTCGTCCTACGCCCGGAATTGTAAGCAATGAATCAATCTCAGACGGTACATCGCCATCAAAATCCGACATAAGCTTTTGAGCCATTCCTACCAAACTTTTTGCTTTGTTGTTCGGATATGAAATACTTCTGATGTAGGGAAAAACATCATCGGGTGTTACTTTCGCCAATATTTCGGGTGTGGGAAATGCTTTAAATAAAGCAGGTGTAATCATATTCACCCGTTTATCAGTACATTGTGCCGATAGAATGACCGCGATGAGTAATTCGTATGTACTACCGAAGTAAAGTTCAGACTCTGATGATTTGGCATTAGCTTCAAACCAGGCGATAACGTTTTTGTAGCGTTCTTTTTTAGTCATTTTTTTAGATGTTTGGAAATAGGAAAATAAAAAATAAGACAGAAGAAAGATTTATTTAAACTTCTTCTGTCTTATTTCTTCTGTCTTATCTCAAAATTATGTCGGATAAAGGAATAAATCGCGCACTCAAATCCGGATCTTCGGTAAAAGTATCAAGTGGAAACATCGGACGGTTAATGCGTTCATAAGGCAAACGATGCAAATCCTGATCAACACCGCCAGGCGTAAGTGCCATTACCCAACCTTTCTGCATTTCATACCAATCGGGAACAAGATATCCTTGTTTGACTACCACAATATCAGTTTCTCTCGGATTCAAATCCAATGCTTTCATCGCTGCTTCTGTATGATACGCATTACGATTTTTGGTAACGATAGTATAAATATTGCCGCTTTTTACCACTACTTCAATTTCTACCAAACTATCACTCTCTCTCAATGCCACAATCTCGCCACGTAAACGAATAGGTGGTGCAAAACGGTCATCAACTTCTGCACCTGCGTAAGCGTCAATCATTCCGCCGACACCAATTTCTTTTGCCTTTTCTGCAAACTCACGACCAGGTATTGATGCATAAATTAACTTTTTACCTGTGCGATTTAGGTCGTTTGTACGCTTGAAAATTTCGTGTAATGTCCACGTAACATCACCCGCACCACCTGCTGTTGGATTATCTCCCATGTCGCTGATGAAGAATGGTTTAACGTTGCTTGCAATTGCTTGCTGCCAAGCATTTTCAAAATAAGTAGTGGGTGCTACAAAGTCAAATTCATCGCGCACGCGCCAAAAATGCTCAGCGAGGTTTTCGGCAGCTTTGCCAACGGCTTCTTTATCATCGCCATAAACCATTACAACACCGTGATTTCGTGGTTCGTCTGCCCAGGGATAGGACATCCAAATAGCGGCATCGATTACATTATTACCATCAAGAAGTCCGGGAATGGCACCGTACAAACTTTTGCCCGGCTCAACGCGCGTACTCGTTTGTTCGCCCGGAAGAAGGATTGGAACAGGAATCCACGCTTTGTAAGCCGGTCTTCCTTTTCCGCTTTTCAAACGATTGAGCAGGTTGGTAACAGCACGTTTTCTTGATTCAGTTGCATCTTCGTGCGGTGCAAGGCGGAAAGCGGTAATTAAATCGGTGTTTTGTGCGAGACGTTTCGAAACGCTGCCGTGCAAGTCCATTGATGTGGAAATCAGTACGTCTGTACCAATTACATCGCGAATACGCATAATCATATCGCCTTCGGGATCATCTAATCCCACTACGCTCATTGCACCGTGAATGTCGAAGAAAAGTCCGTCTAAAGGCAACACATCTTTCAATCTGTCAAGCATTTGTGTCATTAGCGATTCGTATGCTTCGCGCGTTACGATTCCGCCCGGCATAGCGTGTCCGCGCATTGCGGGCAGCCAGACAGCTTCGTGTATCATTGCCGAATCAGGCGAAAAGAAGTTGTAAAATGTGAAAACATCTTCGCCATAACGTGTTCTAAATGCCGCTTCCTCTGTAACGGCGGGCGAAAATGTGCTTGATTCGATAGCGAGACCCGCTATAGCAATGCGCGGAAGTTCTTTTTTCTCAGCGTTTTTACAACTTACTGCAAGGAGTAAAAACAAAATAGGAATAATTAAAATGTTTTTTTTCATATGTCTATTTATTTATAAATAATTGATTACGTGTACTGTGTGAACTGCTGCCAAACAAGCAGTTTCAGTTCTTAGTCGATTTTCACCAAGCGTAATAGGTTGAAAACCATTTTGAATGGCTTTATTTATTTCTTCTTTGCTAAAATCGCCTTCGGGACCGATAAGAATGAGTGCATTTTCGCCTTTTGTGTAAAGTTTCGCTAATGATATTTTTTCTTGATTATGGCAATGAGCGATAAATTTTTGTCCATTAAATGGCTGTGTGATAAACGAATCGAAGGGTGTCATTTCGTCTATCGTTGGAAGCGTTGCCTGTTGCGATTGTTTCATTGCAGAAACAGCGATTTTTTCCAAACGCTCCGTTTTAATTTCTTTTCTTTCCGAAAATTGGCAAAGTAGCGGCGTGAAGCGATCTGTACCGATTTCGGTTGCTTTTTCGAGAAACCATTCGTTTCTATCCATATTTTTTGTGGGTGAGAAAGCGATATGTAAGTCGAAATTCCACGATTTCGGCAATTCAATTTGTTCATTAATTTGCACGATGCTTCGTTTTGCGTGTGCTTGAACGAGTCTACAACGGTAGAATGCACCTTTTCCGTCGGTAATGGTTAGTGTATCACCCTCTTTCATACGCAATACACGTATACAGTGTTGCGATTCTTGCTCAGAAAGTTGCGAATTCAGGGCAATATCAGGACAAAAGAACAAATTTTCAGACATAACTTTTATGAGTAAACAAGTGGGTATTAACCATTAGTTCTTCTATTTATTTCATCCCGTAGGCGGGTAGCCAGTTCATAATCTTCTTCTTGTAACGCCTCATCAAGACGTATTTTTAGTGTTTCCAAGCGAAGTTCTTCAATCATTTCTTCCCGGTTTTTGCTCGTTTCTTCCTGTGCATTTTCCGATGTTGGATATTGTTCGTGAAACACGACTGCCATATTTTGCATTATTTCTTCCGTTGTATAAATAGGTGATTTGGTGCGCAAAGCCAATGCAACGGCATCAGATGTGCGCGAATCCAATCGAAACTCTTTATTGTTTTGTCGCAATAGTAGCTCGGCAAAAAACGCACCTGCTTCGTATTTATAAATCAGTACTTCAATCAATTCGATATCAAGTTTTTCGAAAATGGAGAACATCAAATCGTGCGAAAGCGGTCGCGGTGGCTTTATATTTTCCATAATAATAGCAATTGACTGAGCCTCAGGTGATCCAATAACGATTGGCAGTCTTCGTATACCGTCTTCTTCGGCAAATATAAGCGCGTATGCCCCTGCCTGTACTTGGCTGTATGATATTCCAAGTATGGATAGTTTTACTTTTTGATTCACAGAAAAATCTTTTTGTACAATGCAATTCAACCCCAAAAGTACAAAGAATTGCGCAGAAAACAATCCTGTAGGTAAAATATTTTGAAAATATGTTCGTTTTCTTTGTAGAATCAGAAAAAATGCCTACCTTTGTGCTCTGAAAAAATATGGTGATTATAGCTCAGTCGGTTAGAGCGTCGGATTGTGGTTCCGAAGGTCGCGGGTTCGAATCCCGTTTTTCACCCAGGACTCATTATCAATGAGTTTTTTATTCTCTTTTAGATTTGTTTTAGGTGATCACGTATTTTCTTAGTACGTGATTTTTTTGTTTTATACCGAATCTTAAAAATACAACATATTATATTTAATACGATATATCAAATTTCCATATTCTTATTCCGGTACAAAAATAAATTCACTTTTTCCACCAAAAACACTTTTATTACAAATATTATCACTACTTTTGCATCGTCAAAGAAAAATGAAGACAATAATAACACATATCGACCTATCTAACGCATCAGGATTATTCCGACGATGTTTTTAATATCATTCGAGCATCGCTTGATTTGCTCGAAACTTTTTTCATTTTTCATTACGCCAAATAGGCGTTCCGGTTACAATAATTACAATTAACATCTTTTTTATTGTTTTAGAATGAATGTAGAAATTCATATAGCTAATAGTAGCTATGTAGGTTATGCACAAGAAGTTTGCGATTTGATTTTTGAATCAGCACAGGCGCGCGGTACAGGTATTGCAAAACGTAAACCTGAATATATAGCACAAAAAATAAACGAAGGAAAAGCCGTTATTGCACTCGACGGCGACGAACTCGTGGGGTTTGCCTATATCGAAACGTGGTCGCACCATCGGTTTGTGGCAAACTCGGGATTGATTGTACACCCCGATTATCGTCATCACGGGTTGGCGATGAAAATAAAACGCAAAGTTTTTGAATTGTCGCGAAAACTCTACCCACATGCCAAAATTTTCAGTATTTCAACAGGTTTGGCGGTAATGAAAATGAATACTGCATTGGGTTTTAAGCCGGTTACGTTTTCGGAACTGACTGACGATGAAGAGTTTTGGAAAGGCTGTCAAGGTTGCCACAATTTTGATATTTTGGAAAGAAACAATTATAAAATGTGTCTTTGTACGGGATTGTTGTATGACCCGCAAAAAAAACAAATTCACGAAGCAAGTACATTTGCAAAAAAAGTAGTGAAACCATTGATTAAGAAGAAAGCAGTAAATAAACTTCATAAAAAATAATTTAAGTGTTGATTTGATTATTTGTTGGCTTAACAGCCGATTTATTATGCCAAAATCATCAATCAAAACAAATAACCAAATCAACAAATAACCAAATCAACAATTAAGAATATGAACAATCTTGTAGTTTTGGCATTCAGCGGCGGACTAGATACTTCGTTTTGCGTGCCTTATCTAATGAACGAAAAAGGATTGGAAGTACACACCGTAATCGTGAATACAGGTGGTTTTTCCGATGAAGAGGCGAAACAAATCGAAGCGCGCGCGTTGCAATTAGGTGCGAAATCGCACACTTGCATCGATGCAACAGAAGATTATTACAATCGTGGTATTAAATATTTGATTTCGGGAAATATACTGAAAAACGACACTTATCCGTTGTCGGTAAGTTCGGAGCGATTTTTTCAAGCATTGAAAATCGTTGAACACGTGAAGAAAATCGGTGCGGGCGCAGTTGCACACGGAAGTACCGGCGCAGGAAACGACCAAGTGCGTTTCGACCTTGTGTTTGAAGTGCTTGCGCCCGAAGTGAAAATTATTGCGCCCATTCGCGAATTGCAGCTTTCGAGACAACAAGAGATTGATTATCTCACGAAACACGGATTTAATTTCTCGTGGGAAAAATCGAAATATTCTATCAATCAAGGGTTGTGGGGCACAAGCGTGGGCGGTGTAGAAACATTGAAATCGTCGGGAATTTTGCCCGAAGAAGCGTATCCGTCTCAAGTTTCCGACCACAATGTGGAGCGTGTGAATATCGGTTTTGAAAAAGGCGAGCCCGTATCGTTGAACGGCGAAAAAATGAACCCGATAAATGTGATTCGCACATTGAATAATATAGCGTCTAAATTCGGCATCGGGCGTGATGTGCACGTGGGCGACACGATTATCGGCACAAAAGGTCGCGTTGCGTTTGAAGCCGCTGCGCCGCTGATTATCGTAAAAGCACATCATTTGCTCGAAAAGCACGTGCTTACCAAACAGCAGCAATATTGGAAAAAACAACTTGCCGATTGGTACGGACAATTAATGCACGAGGCACAATATCTTGAACCTGTGATGCGAAACATCGAAACATTTTTGGACGATACGCAAAAATTCGTGTCGGGCGAAGTGGAAGTAGAGTTACGTCCGTATCATTTCTCGGTGTTGGCTTGCAGCGCGCCATACGATTTGATGAATTCCAAATTCGGCGAATATGGCGAAACCAACAAATCGTTTTCAGGCGACGATGTGGTTGGATTTACAAAAGTAACGGCTAATCCGTTGAAAATCTATTATAGCGTTCACGAAAATGATTAACGTTTCCATTGTAGGCGGTACAGGATACACGGCAGGCGAACTCCTCCGTATCCTCATCAACCATCCCGAAGTATATATCGAATCTGTTATCAGCACTACCTCTGTCGGAATGTTGGTGGGTGAAATGCACCGTGATTTGTTGGGCGAAACCGATTTGCGTTTTACCGATACGTTTGTGAATCCCGATGTGATTTTTCTCTGTTTGGGACACGGTTTATCGCGTGCGTTTCTCGAAGAAAACACGATTTCCGAACACTGCAAAATCATTGATTTGGGTAATGATTTTCGCAATGAGCCTGTCTTTGGCAACCGTGAATTTATTTTCGGACTGTGCGAATCTGAAAAAGAGCGCATTAAGCAGACAAATAACATTGCCAATCCAGGTTGTTTTGCCACAAGCATCATTTTGGCGTTGCTTCCGTTGGCTTCGCAAAATAAACTGACGGAAGATATTCACGTACACGCCATTACAGGCTCGACAGGTGCGGGTAAAAAACCATCTGAAACCACTCATTTCAGTTATCGCGACAATAATATTTCGGTGTATAAACCGTTTTCGCACCAGCATTTGGAAGAAATCGGCAATACGTTGAAAAGTGCAGGAAACGTGAATCTTCCTACAATCAATTTTGTGCCGATGCGCGGCGATTTCACGCGTGGAATTTTTGCCAGTGTTTATACGAAATGGGATAATTCGATGTCGGAAAACGATGTAATCGAACTATTTAAATCATATTACGCCGATTCGCCTTTTGTGTTTGTTTCTGATAAACCGATTTCGATGAAAGAAGTTGTGAATACAAATAAGTGCTTGCTTCACATTGAGTTTCACAATGGATATATTCATATCACATCGATTATCGACAACTTGGTAAAAGGTGCGTCGGGACAAGCGGTGCAGAATATGAATTTGATGTTTGGATTAGATGAAAGTATGGGATTGAGGTTGAAGGCAAACGCATTTTAAGAAATTGGAACGCAGATGACGCGGATTAAGCGGATTTTCGCGGATAAATTTTATTAATATGGATTCAGAAATAGATATTCATGAAAAGGTAACTGACCTTTTCATAAAGGAAAAGCGAAGTGTATCCGAAATTGAAAATATTCTTTTTGCAGAAGGTGTAGATAGCGAAACTGCCCAAATGGCTATTCGAGAAGTTAGCAATCGCGTCAAAACCTTGAAAATAGAACGTGCAAAAAGCATAATGATAAAAGGCTACACATTCATCGCCTTAGGTATTGCTTTTTCCGTAATACGCGCAAATGCAGGAAGCGATTATGGCGGAGTTGTCGATTTTATTGGTTTAGTCGCTATTTTATATGGCGTATATGCCATCATCAAAGGTTATCGAAAAAAATCGCAACTCAAACGAGAAGATTTTTCGAGAAATATAGAATAAAAATCCGCGCAAATCCGCGTCATCTGCGTTCCCCAAAAACAACAAAACTATGAGCAACTTATTCAATGTTTATTCCCTTTGGGATATTGAGCCGATTCGTGCCGAAGGCTGCAAAGTGTGGGATAAAAACGGCACGGAATACCTTGATTTTTACGGCGGACACGCGGTAATTTCTATCGGGCACACACATCCGCATTATGTAAAAACGATTGAAAATCAAATCGAAAAAATCGGCTTTTACTCCAATTCCGTGCAAAATAGTTTGCAGCACGAATTGGCGGACAAACTTGCTGAACAGAGCGATTATACCGATTACGCGCTATTTCTCTGCAATTCAGGCGCGGAAGCGGTCGAAAACTCACTGAAATTGGCGGCGTTTTATACAGGAAAAAAGCGTGTGATTGCTTTTCGAGAATCGTTTCACGGACGTACATCAGGCGCGGTGGCAATTACCGATAATCCCGCGATTCAATCGCCTTTCAACACTGGACATGAAGTTACTTTTGTACCATTGAATGATATTGATGCCGTAAACCATGAACTTGAAAAAAATGATGTTACGGCAGTTATTATTGAGGGAATTCAGGGCGTTGCCGGAATTATTGTTCCCGAAAAAGAATTTTTGAAACAGTTAGAAGCGACTTGTAATAAGCATAATGTACCGCTTATTCTCGATGAAATTCAATCAGGGTACGGACGTACAGGCAAGTTTTTTGCGCACCAACATGCAAGTGTCAAAGCTGATATTATTACAATGGCAAAAGGCATGGGCAACGGTTTTCCGATTGGTGGTGTGTTAATTTCGCCCGCATTTGAGGCAAAAAAAGGAATGCTGGGCACTACTTTCGGTGGAAGCCATTTGTCGTGCGCCGCAGGAATCGCCGTTTTGGATGTTCTTAAAGAAGAAAAATTGATAGAAAACGCTGCCAAGATGGGCGAATATCTGAAAAATGAATTGTCAAAAATCGAACAACTCGATGAAATTCGTGGCGAAGGATTGATGCTTGGCTTCGCATTATCGCCCGAGTACGCAGCCGTTCAGAACAAATTATTATTTGAAAGCAAAATTTTCACAGGAAGCGCGAAGGGAAATGTAATGCGTTTATTGCCACCTCTTTCGGTTACGAAAAATGAAATTGATATATTCATTAGCGAGTTCAAAAAACAAATAGAAAAATTATGAGAAACTTCACATCAGTACACGACATTGGCGATATAAAATCCGCCATCGAAAAAGCAAAATACGTAAAAGAAAATCCTTTTGCCGACCAAGCACTCGGCAAAAACAAAACCCTGTTGATGATTTTCTTCAATTCAAGTCTTCGCACACGATTGAGCACACAAAAAGCAGGTTATAATCTAGGAATGAACGTTATCGTTCTCGATATCAATCAAGGCGCGTGGAAATTAGAAACCGAACGCGGTGTAATAATGGACGGCGACAAACCAGAACACATTCTCGAAGCCATTCCTGTAATGGGCACGTATTGCGATGTTATCGGTGTGCGTGCGTTTGCCGAATTTCAAAGCAAAGAAGACGATTACAACGAATTAATTATCAATCAATTTATCGAGCTTTCGGGTAAACCTGTTTTCAGTATGGAAGCCGCAACGCGCCACCCATTGCAAAGTTATGCCGACCTTATCACGATTGAAGAATACAAAAAAACGGCTCGTCCAAAAGTTGTTCTCACGTGGGCGCCGCACCCTCGCGCGCTGCCGCAAGCCGTTCCCAATTCGTTTGCCGAATGGATGAATGCCACTGATTACGAATTTGTTATCACACATCCCGAAGGTTACGAATTAGACGAAAAATTTGTCGGAAACGCCATCGTAGAATACGACCAAAAGAAAGCGTTTAAAGATGCGGATTTTATTTACGCTAAAAATTGGGCGGCGTACCAGGACCCGAATTACGGCAAAATCCTTAGCAAAGACCGTTCGTGGACAGTTGATACAGAAAAAATGGCTTTGACCAACAATGCTTATTTTATGCACTGCCTACCTGTTCGCAGGAATATGATTGTAACTGATGAAGTGATTGAGAGTAAGCAATCTATCGTTATACAAGAAGCGGCAAATCGGGTGGTTTCGGCGCAGGCGGTAATCAAAGAGATTTTGAAGGATAATTATTAATATTTGCTTCGCTGCGCTTTGCGCGATATTTTAAGGATAGTTTGAGGTGTCAAAATTGCACCTCAAGCTTGAAATCACAGTTTGTGATATCAAAATTGTGATAAAGAACTCTTGCGATGCGAGAAATATGTTATCAAAAATGATTTTGAGGTTGTAAATTGAAACCTCAAAGCGAAATGGTCGAAAATGCGTGAATTAGTGCATTATTTCTTAGTATATTTGTGCGTCATTTTGTATTTTTGTCCCATTTAATTTGAAAGTGTTATGAAAAAGAGTCTTATATTTTTATTCGTAGCCTTGTTTATTATTCAAGGTGCATTTTCACAACAACCAACCTGTACAGCCGATTCCGCAAGAGTTTGGCTGAATTTCCTTGCCTCAGACGAATTGCGAGGTCGCGCCAATGGTTCTGATGAAATTGAAAAAGTGGCACAATGGCTTTCGGAAAAATTTAAACAATTTGGATTACAGCCGGTTGCCGGAATGAAAGATTTTGTTCAACCCTATATCTTTAATAAGGACTCTTCTTTTATTCACAAAAACATTATCGGTTATCTTCCTGCCAAAAATGAACAAGGCAACGAAAATCCTTTTATTGTAATTTCGGCACATTTTGATCATATAGGCATCAGCCATTTCCCTGTAAATGGGGACTCGATATACAATGGTGCGGATGACAACGCATCCGGAGTTATAGCGATGTTGGCTATAGCAAAAAATTTATCCAATCAACAGTTGCAAACCAATAACCCTATTTTATTCGTTGCTTTTAGCAATGAAGAAGAAGGATTGCTTGGATCGAGATATTTTGTGAATAGTAATGTCGTTCCGATTGAACAAATTAAACTCAATATCAATCTTGAAATGCTTGGTCGTAGCCACGAATTTGGGAGAAATAAATTTCTCATTACAGGAACACAGCATTCAAATTTTCAAGATATTGTAGTGGAGTTTAACAAGGAAACGGAGTGGGGAGTAGCAGATGCAGGAGAAATTGTCAATTTTCTTTTCAGGATGTCGGATAATTATAGTTTTGTAGAATATGCCCAACAACACAATTTTTGTATTCCTGCGCATACAATCGTTACAAGTTTAGGTTTTGAACACATTCATCAAGTGGACGATGAAGTAGAATACATTGATTTTGAAAATTTGAATAACCTGATTGAGCATCTCACGCAATTAATACTGTATCTTTCTAATAATAAAATTGTTGTGCAATGCAATTAACTTAACAACAAGCGCAAGAATGAAAAAACTCTCTATCATAAAAATCGGCGGTAATATCATAGATAACCCCGAAGCACTAAACGCATTTTTATCCGATTTCCATCAATTGGAAGGTCGAAAATTGCTCATTCACGGCGGCGGCGTGTTGGCTACAAAAATGGCGAAAGAACTTGGTATCGAAAGCCAAATGATTCAAGGACGGCGTGTTACTGACGAGGGAACGCTGAAAATTGTAACAATGGTGTATGCCGGTTGGATAAACAAAAATATCGTTGCCTCACTGCAAAAAATTGGCTGTAACGCCATTGGTTTGTCGGGCGCAGATGCGAATTGTATTCCCTCGAAAAGACGAAACCCTGTGCCGATTGATTTCGGTTTCGTGGGTGATCCCAGTCCCGATGCTATCAATGTCGATTTTCTTTCACAACTGATTGAAAACGATATTACACCCGTTTTTTGCGCTATTACACACGATGAAAACGGCTTATTATTAAACACTAACGCCGATACAATCGCCTATTCGCTGGCTACGGCATTGTCGAAGAAATACGATACTTCACTCTATTATTGTTTTGAGAAAGAGGGCGTTTTGAAGGATATAAACAACCCCAATAGTTTGATTTCGACAATGAACAAGCAAGAATGTGAAGCATATAAAGAACAGGGAATTATCGCAGACGGAATGATTCCGAAATTGGATAATTCGTTCAAAGCGATTGAAAACGGCGTGTCGGAAGTGATTATTTTACACGCAAAAAATCTATTGAAAAAATATGGAACAATTTTATCCGTATAACGCTGAAAATTTATTGCGAAAACTGATTTCGCTACAATCCTTTTCGGGCGAAGAACACCTTCGTTCAGATTTCTTGGTAGATTTTTTTGCGGAAAAAGGTATTTCAGTTGAGCGTATTCACAACAATCTGATTGTCAAACAACAGAATTTTGATATGTCGAAAAAAACGATGATGCTCAATTCGCATTTAGACACCGTGCGACCGAGCGCAAATTATACTTTCGACCCATTTAATTCGCCACATTCCGACACGCATATTTACGGCTTAGGGAGCAACGATGCAGGTGCGAGCGTGGTGGCAATGATAGAAACTTTTTTGCATTTTTATGATAAAGAATTGCCGTTCAATTTAATGTTAGTGTTATCGTGCGAAGAAGAAAATTCGGGCATCAACGGAATGACAATGTTGTGGAAAAAACATCTTGCTAATATTGTTGATTTCGCCATTATCGGCGAACCAACTGGAATGAAAGCGGCAATTGCCGAACGTGGTTTGCTCGTTATTGACGGCGAAGCGAAAGGCATCAGCGGACACGCGGCGCGAAACGAGGGCGTAAACGCACTATACATCACTTTGGAAGATATTCTTACATTAAAATCAACAAAATTCGACAAAGTTTCCCCTGCAATGGGTGAAGTGAAACTAACTGTTACACAAATAAATGCAGGAACACAACATAATGTTGTACCCGACAAATGCACGTTTGTAGTCGATATTCGCCCAACGGAAATGTACGATAATCAAGAGATTATGGATATTCTGCAACCAAAAGTACAAAGCGAACTAAAAGCGCGTAACTTGACCAACAAAAGTTCCGCCACACCAACCAATCACTTGTTGATGCAAACCGTTGAACGATTGGGAATTGAAACATACACATCGCCTACCACATCAGACTGGATGCGTATCACGTGCCCTGCAATAAAAATGGGACCGGGCGATTCGGCACGTTCGCATCAAGCTGATGAGTTTGTGTTGATTGACGAATTGGAGAACGGAATAAAAAATTATATCAAATTTGTGGAAATGGTAGAGGCATAATTTGCATTCCTAAAAAATATTCAAAAATTATGGCAAAAATTTGGAACAAAGGCTTCGATGCCAACAAACTCGTAGAAGATTTCACCGTTGGGAAAGACCGTGAACTCGATGTGCGATTAGCCGAATATGACATTATCGGCTCAATGGCGCACATCAAAATGCTCGTAAAAATCGGATTATTAGAGGCTGACGAAGAAAAAACGTTGCACCGCGAATTGCAAAATATACTCGCCGAAGTGCGTGCAGGAAACTTCGTGCTTGATGTCGATGCAGAAGATATTCATTCGCAAATCGAAGCAATGTTAACCGAACGTCTCGGTGAAATGGGCAAAAAAATACACTCGGGACGTTCACGAAACGACCAAGTGTTGGTAGATATCAAACTTTTTTTGAAAAACGAAATCTGTCGGATAAAAGAGAATGTATTACAGCTTTTTAATCTGTTGCAATTGTTAAGCGAACAACATAAAAATGTATTGCTTCCCGGTTATACACACGGACAAATCGCGATGCCGTCATCATTCGGATTGTGGTTTGGCGCGTATGCCGAAACATTGGTTGATGATATGTACACGCTCGTTGCCGCTTATCGCGTTGCCGACCAAAATCCGCTTGGCTCTGCCGCCGGATATGGCAGTTCGTTTCCGATTGATAGAGAAATGACGACGCAAGAACTCGACTTTGCCACAATGAGTTACAATGTTGTTGCTGCGCAAATGGGACGCGGAAAAACGGAAAGAATTCTTGCGCAAGCAATGTCAAATATTGCTTTTACGCTCACAAAACTTGCTACTGATAATTGTATGTATCTGTCAGGAAACTATGGATTTATCTCTTATCCCAACGAATTGACAACAGGGTCGAGCATTATGCCGCATAAAAAAAACCCCGATGTGTGGGAGTTGATTCGCTCGTATAGTAATCGTTTACAAAGTCTGCCGAACGAAATCTCGTTGATGACCACCAATCTTCCTCATGGCTATTATCGTGATTATCAGCTGTTGAAAGAAGTCTTGTTTCCGGCATTTGAAACGTTGAATAAGATTTTAGAGATGACACATTTTATGTTGCAGTACATTTCGGTAAATGAAAATATTCTTGCCGATGAGCGTTACAATTATCTTTTTACGGTAGAAGATGTAAATAACCGTGTGCTGCAAGGTATTCCATTCCGCGAAGCATACAAACAAGTCGGTATTGAAGTGGAAAATGGTACGTATCAGCCAAATAAAACTATAAAGCATACGCACGTAGGAAGTATCGGAAACCTTTGTACGAAAGAAATCGGGGAAAAAATGGCGAAAGTGTCAAAAGAAATTCGATAGAGCTTTGTTCTGATTTACAAATCAGAACAAAGTTCTATGTCATAATTATCTAAAACTGCTTTTTTATTTGTTACTTTGCCGCTGTTTTTAGATGACAAAATTAATTACTAACATTACTAAAATTAAAAATTATGAACAACTTAAAACTATCATTACTAATCGTAGCTTTAATGACGGTTACTATGGCGAGTGCCCAATTATCTTTTGGCGTAAAAGGGGGACTGAATGTATCAAATGTTTCCTCAGACTTTTCAACAAACGCGAGAACAGGTTTCAATATCGGCTTACTGGCTGATTATGAACTTACGCCAAATACATCAATTCAATAAAAGGGCACAAGAATTCAACAACTATTTCTATTCCTGATATTCTTGACCTTTCGTTTGGATTTACAAGTAATTTGATGTATCTGCAAATTCCGATTCATTATGCTTACAAAGTTGACGTAACGCCGGGTATGCGCGTTGTACTGCACGGCGGACCGTATGTGGCTTATGGTATTGGCGGAAGTGTAAAAGCCAACTTTGCTTGGATAGAAGAGAGTGACAATAAGCCTTTTTCGAAAGATGGCGTCTATAAACCTTTTGATGCCGGTTTAGGCATCGGCGTAGGTGCAGAATTTGGTGCTATTCTTGTAGGCTTAGGTTGGGATATGGGATTGGTAGATATCGCTCGAAATATTGAAGGAAGCGTAAGAAATCAGAATGCTTACCTGACTGTTGGATATCGATTTTAATACTTTGATTTTTTTTTTGAATGGGAAGTTTACGGAATTCGTTTCGGTAAACTTTTTTTATTTTACACGCTTTCAAATTTTATTTTCAAAAAGCCGATTTTCCCAATTAAAAATTGTAATTTTGCATCATAGAGCGATATTAATCTCTCATCAATTTTAATGATAAAGCAAAATAAAATTTCAACAGTCTGTCTTTTTTTTGTCGCTTCATTGTTTTTCATTTCGTGCAAAAATGAAAAACGAAGTACGCCTATTGTCGATAATCAGATTGAATTTGACACTATTACAGTAGCTGAGCGTCATCATCTCGCAAACGACACAATAAATCCTTATTGTGAAATACACATCAATTTTGTATTTCCCATAAGTAGTGAAAAAATAAGTGTAGACACACTTCGGCATTTTTTTGTGGAAAGCGTTTTAGGTGTAGCATACAAGAAACTTACTCCATTGGATGCCGTAAAAAAATACGTGCAATCATACATTGAAAATTACAATACCGATGCACGGATTTATCGTGAAAATGTGCAGGATTTTTTGGCGATGAACCTGATGATTCCCGGTATGTACGACGATGAGCCGATTGATGATATTTTTCATTCCTATTACGAAAGCTTATCGAATACAATCACTTACAATCAAAATGGGATACTTGCTTTTCAAGTGAAGCAATCGAATAGCAGGGGTGGATTTATTTCATTCGATTCTTTCCGCAATTATGTTCTCAATCTGCATACAGGTGAGCAAATAACTGAATTTGAAATCTTTAATCCAGCATACGATACAGCATTGCAAAACATTATTATTGCTTCATTGTTGGAACAAAATAGCGTGAAAAGTGTAGAAGAATTGGAAAATCTTGGATTTTTCGGTATACAGGAAATCGTTCCGAATGGTAACTTTCTATTAGACGACCAAGGTATCACATATACTTATAATAAAGGAGAGTATTCTGCGTATCAATTAGATGCGCCTGAAGTTTTCATTCCATATAGTTCTATTCGCTCGTTACTGAGAAGAGGAAGTGTTGTATCCAAATTAATTGATTGACAGGTGAATAATATAATAGAAAAATATTTCTCAAAAATTACGGCACAGCAAAAAGAGCAATTCGATGCGTTATTCGATTTGTATTCCGATTGGAATGCAAAAATAAACGTAATTTCGCGCAAAGATATTGATAATTTGTATCTTCATCACGTGTTACACTCGTTGGCAATAGCGCGATATATCAACTTTGTGTCCGGCACAACGGTTTTGGATGTGGGCACGGGTGGTGGTTTTCCGGGTGTTCCGTTGGCGATATTTTTCCCCGAAGTGCATTTCACGTTGCTCGACAGTATCGGAAAAAAAGTGAAAGTAGCAGCCGAAGTCTCACAAGCCATTGGTTTAAAAAACATTGATTTTGTACATGGACGTGCAGAAGACGAAAAACGAAAATTCGACTTCATCGTCAGTCGCGCCGTGATGACATTGCCTGAATTGGCAAAAATCGTTCGTAAAAATATCAAAAAAGAACAGCAAAACGGACTGCCGAACGGACTTATCTGTTTGAAGGGCGGTGATTTGAGCGCGGAAATAAAACCTTTCGGAAAAACGGCTGACATATATTCGTTAAGCCGCTATTTCAAAGAAGAATTTTTTGAAACAAAAAAATTGGTTTACGTTTCGCTATGAAAAAATTGACCCCAATACACACTTCATATATCCGTTTCAAACGTTGGTCGAGAAAAAATTACTCGATTTTTTGCAGTTTGAAACGTGAGGTAAATATTGGTGTTTTGGCGAAAAATATTTTAGACGCATCGTTCAAAGAGTCAGATAATTATAATTTCATTTGTCCAGATATTACTCACTCTGATGTTTTTGATGATGACAAGGACCAACTTGAATTTACAGTAGAAAAGTTATATCAAACAGACAATACAACTTTGGCATTAGCAGATGCGTTTTCACAAATAGAAAACGTAAAATATTATCATACAGCTGGAAATGGATACAATTAACGATTCGTTTTCGGTTTTTATTTTTATAAAGAGATGAACGTACAAAATATAAAAGAAAAAGCGCTTCGCAATGAACTAATTACCGAAGCAGAAGCGCATTGGCTCGCTTTCCAGGCCGATAAAAACGAACTCTACGATGCCGCGCACGAAATTACTCAAAAATGCGCGTCGAAGATTTTCGAAATGTGCTCAATTATCAACGCAAAATCGGGAAAATGTTCCGAAGATTGCAAATGGTGCGCTCAATCGGTGCATCATCAGGTAAATATTGATACTTACGACTTTATCGGCGATGAAGAATGTTTGTCGCAAGCAAAATATAATTATTCACACGGCGTAAAACGTTTTTCGTTGGTAACAAGTGGACGTACTTTATCAGTTAGTGGACTTGCTACAATAAAAAAAGCGAACAAATACATTGCCGAAAATTGCGATATAAAACTCTGTGCCTCACTCGGTTTACTCAACGAAGAACAATTGCAGGAATTGTACAAAGTGGGCGTAATTCGCTACCACTGTAACCTCGAAACCGCGCCGAGTCATTTTCCAAAACTTTGCACCACGCATACGCAATCGGAAAAAGTTGCCACGCTCACCGCCGCCCGAAAAGTAGGAATGGATGTGTGTAGCGGCGGCATTATCGGAATGGGCGAAACGATGGAACAGCGCATCGAATTTGCGTTTACGCTTCAAAATTTGGGCATTACAACTATTCCGTTGAATATCCTGCACCCGATTCCGGGAACGCCATTAGCCGATACACCACCATTGACTGAAGAGGAAATTTTTACCACTTTGACACTTTTTCGCTTCATCAATCCTTCGGCATTTTTGCGGTTTGCAGGCGGACGGGCGCAAATCAGCAAGGAAGCCGTTCAAAAATGTTTGTACATTGGTATCAATTCAGCAATTGTGGGCGATTTATTGACAACGCTCGGCTCGAATATTAAAGAAGATAAAGAGGCGATAATCAAGGCAGGTTATGATTTGTGAAAGTTTAGAATTTGATAGAGCCCACCTCTGGCACCCCTACACCTCAATGATAAATCCATTGCCCGTGTACAAAGTGCAACGCGCCGAAAGCGTTTATCTTGAATTGGAAGACGGGCGGCGATTAATCGACGGAATGTCGTCGTGGTGGTGTGCCATTCACGGCTACAACAATCCGGTGTTGAACGATGCCACTAAAACGCAGTTAGACAAGATGTCGCACGTAATGTTTGGTGGCATCACGCACGATCCGGCAATTGAATTGGGAAAACTGTTGCTTTCGATTGCACCCGGTACGTTGCAAAAAATATTTCTTGCCGATTCCGGCTCTGTGGCGGTAGAAGTGGCAATGAAAATGGCGGTACAATATTGGTATGCAAAAGGCGCGACAAGGAAAACCGATTTTGCAACCATTTGTTCAGGATATCACGGCGATACGTGGAATGCAATGTCGGTTTGCGACCCGATAACAGGAATGCACGGCATTTTTGGAAACGCTTTGCCTGTGCGACATTTCGCACCGTCACCCTCGTGCGGATTTTATGACGAGTGGAATGATAATGACATTGCACCAATGCTTGAACTAATTGAAACACACCACAGTACATTAGCAGCCATTATTCTTGAACCGATTGTGCAAGGCGCAGGCGGAATGCGTTTTTACCACCCCGAATATTTGCGACAATTGTCTCAACTTTGTCGAAAATACGATGTTTTGTTGATTTTTGACGAAATCGCTACCGGGTTTGGGCGAACAGGAAAAATGTTTTCTTGTGAACACGCTGTCGTTCAGCCCGATATAATGTGTATAGGTAAAGCATTGACAGGTGGTTATATGACGCTTTCAGCAGTGCTGACAACTGATAATGTGGCGAATACAATTTCGTCGAACAGTCCACACGTATTTATGCACGGACCCACATTTATGGGGAATCCGTTGGCTTGTGCCGTTGCGTGTGCATCGATAAAATTATTGTTGAGTGCTGATTGGCAGGGAAATATCAAGCGAGTAGAAACGCAACTACAACAAGAACTTGCGCCTGCATCGGAATTTTCGAACGTGGCAGATGTGCGTGTGTTGGGTGCCATCGGTGTGGTGGAGATGAAAGAAGCGGTTGATATGGCGCAAATTCAAAAAATGTTTGTCGAACGTGGTATTTGGGTGCGTCCGTTTGGAAAATTGGTGTATGTGATGCCGCCGTATATTATTAAAAATGAGGAATTATCGACATTGACGAGAGAGATGTTGAAAGTGATAAAAATAATATGATTCAATATTATAAAGTCCAACTCGAAAAATTCAAAACCGAAGGTCGTTTCCGTACCATTCCTTCGTTTTCGCAATCCGATTCGATGATAAATTTTTCATCGAACGACTATCTCGGTTTGGCACAAGATGAAGATTTGAAAACGGAATTTTTGTCGCAACTACCCGATAAAAAGCATCTTCTCTCATCATCTTCGGCACGACTTTTGACCGGAAATTTTGAAGCACACGAACAACTCGAATCCACGCTTGCGAAATTGTATAGAAAGTCGGCTTTGACATTCAATAGCGGTTATCACGCCAACATCGGTATTCTTCCGTCGATTGCGGACAAAAATACGCTTATTTTGGCGGATAAACTCGTGCACGCAAGTTTGATAGACGGTATTCACCTATCGCGCGCAAAAAACATTCGTTATCGGCACAATGATTATGCTCATTTAGAACATCTTGTTGAATATTATGCGCAACAATTTGAGCGAATTATTATCGTAACCGAAAGCATTTTCAGTATGAACGGCGATGAAGCCGATTTGCCGCGATTGGTCGCGTTGAAAAAACAATATAAAAATGTGATGCTCTATGTTGATGAAGCACACGCAGTTGGTATTCGCGGAAAAAGCGGATTGGGTTGTGTGGAAGAGCACAATTGCATTGCCGATGTGGATTTTATTGTAGGTACTTTTGGGAAAGCGTTGGCATCAATGGGCGCGTATGTGATTTGCGATGAAATTTTTTGCGATTATCTTGTAAATAAGGCACGTTCTTTCATTTTTTCCACTACATTACCGCCAATTAATGCGTTGTGGACAAATTTCATATTAGAGCGTTTGTCAAATTTGACGGAACAGAGAGAAATATTAAAATCGCGTAGTGAACAGTTTCGTAAAATATTGAGAAATAAAGGGCAATGTAATATTTCAACCACACAAATCATTCCAATTATTGTGGGCGAAAGCAAAGATGCTATACGCTTCTCGGAAGAATTGCGACAAAAAGGATTTTATGTATTGCCTGTTCGCCCGCCCACAGTGCCGCAAGGAACGGCGCGATTGCGCTTTTCATTGACATCGTTGATAAGCGAAATGGATATTGAATTGATTACGAATTATTTAATTGAAAATGACGGTCGAATTTCTAAGACAAGATAATTCAGATAACCTTACACTTATTTTTGTAGGGTGGGGAATGAGCTCGTCTGATTTTCGTTTTATGTGTGAACCGGTAGAGACACGGCGCTCCACGTCTCTACAAAATCAATGCGCCATATCCGTGCTGATTTGTTCCGATTATCGAACATTGGATTTCGATACGGATATTTTGAAACCGTATAATGATATTCGTCTCATCGGTTACTCGTTAGGCGTGTGGGCTGCATCATACGCTTTTCGAGAAAAAGAGATTGCATTTTCCGAAAAAATTGCCGTAAACGGAACTAAATACCCAATTGATAATGAGCGCGGTATTCCCCCAAAAATATACGAGGGAACGGAGCAATCGCTTTCTGACGCTTCATTGCGAAAATTCTTTTTACGAATGTGCAGAATAAGAGAAAATTTCGAACAGTTTACAGCGAATATGAAAGAAAAAAACATTTCTCATCTCAAAGAAGAATTGCGTGTAATACAGCAATTATCAATGCAATACGATGTTTCCGGTTTTCAATGGGACAAAGCAATCATTTCTACAAAAGATGCCATTTTCCCGACTGAAAATCAACGCAAAGCGTGGTATTTGAATACAAAAATTACCGAAATAGATGCGCCGCATTTTTCGCAATCTCTTCTTAAGAATTTATGAACAAAGAATTAATAATCAATCGGTTTTCGAAAGCCGCGCATAGTTATGACAATGATGCGGTGGCACAAAAAAAAATCACTCTCAATATGATACACTTATTGCAATCATACGTTGAGGACGAAATGGAAAAAATTGTCGAAATTGGTTGTGGCACAGGTATTTATTCGCGTTTACTGATTGATGCGTTTCGCCCGAAAGAACTCATAATAAACGATATATGCAAAATGGAACAGCATCTTACAGATATTCTCACAAACAAAAATTACTCGTTTATCGCTCACGATGCCGAACAATGGGAATTACCACAACAAATTGATTTACTAACATCTTGTTCCACATTTCAATGGTTTCACGACCTTGATGCTTTTTTTCAAAAAGCATATTCAGCATTAAACGAAAACGGATTGTTTGCTTTCTCAACATTTGGGAAAGAAAATTTGCAAGAAATCAACAACTTAACAGGTTGTTCACTTCATTATTCAACCCCGCAAGAATTATCCGAAATGCTTTCACAAGTTGGGTTTTCCATTCTTTGCGTTGAAGAAGAAAAAATCATTCTAACGTTCGATACGCCCAAAGATGCACTCGTTCACATAAAACGAACAGGCGTGAATGGACTTTCGCAACAAAAATGGACACAAAACACTTTACAGCGTTTCTCGGAAAAATATATTGAAATTTTTTCGACGGAAAACGGCAAAATTTCACTCACTTATCACCCTATTTATATTATTGCAAAAAAATGAGCCAAATATATTTCGTATCCGGCATCGATACAAACATCGGAAAAAGTTATGTCACAGGCTTTCTCGCTACCAAATGGACTAAAGAAGACAAAAAAGTAATCACACAAAAACCGGTACAAACAGGCTGTGTGGATGTAGCGGAAGATATCATTCATCATCGAAAAATGATGGGAATCGATCTCCTTCCCGAAGACAAAAACGGACTAACAATGCCCGAAATTTTCACCTATCCCGCATCGCCACACCTTGCAGCAAAAATTGACAAACGCGCTATTGACTTTGAAAAAATCGATAAAGCAACCAAAATGTTAAGTGAAAACTACGACATTGTATTAATCGAAGGTGCAGGTGGATTAATGGTACCATTAACCGAAGATTTCTTGATTATCGACTATATTGCACAAAAACAATATCCGATAATTTTAGTTACATCGGGACGATTGGGCAGTATTAATCACACGCTATTGAGTTTTGAAGCGATTGAACGTCGGGGACTTACGTTGCATTCGGTAGTATATAATTTGTACGACGAAAACCCCGACCCAATCATTAGTAATGATACGTATGAGTTTATTAAAAAACAGATGTCGATACGTTTTCCGGAAGCGGAATTGATTATGATGGAAACGTCTGAACTATGATTTCGAATGATTTTTATGATTCACTATCCCATCACATAAATCATAAAAATCACAGTTCCGACAAAAAAATCAAAAAAAACACCTATATTTGCATACAAATAAACATTAAATGCAACTATGCAAATCAAAACATTTCAACTCAACCCATTAGAGGTTAATACATATGTCCTTTTCGACGAAACAAAAGAGTGCGTCGTCATTGATGCCGCTTGTTATTATCCTAACGAAACGGAATTGTTGATAAATTATATTGTTGACAACGGTTTCACCGTAAAACATCTCATTAATACGCACTTGCACTTCGACCATATTTTTGGAATCAATGCACTTGTCGAAAAATTTGATGTAAAAGCAGCCTTTCATCAAGAAGATGAATTTTTACTTGAAGGTATTCCGCAAAAGTTAGCAATGTTTGGCTTTCCAAATAATGGTGTGGATTACACGCCCGAAGTGGGTCATTACTTGAATGATGGAGATATCATCACTTTCGGCAATCAACAACTAAAAGCGTTGTATGTGCCCGGACATTCGCCCGGCAGTTTGTGCTATTACAGCGAAGTTGCCAACTGCGTTTTCACAGGCGATGTGCTGTTTCAGGCAAGTATTGGACGAACAGACTTACCCGGCGGCGATTATGACAAATTAGCGCACGGTATTCGCACGAAACTTTTTACACTTCCGCCCGAAACCGCTGTATATCCCGGACATGGACCAAAAACAACTATTGGATTCGAGAAACAACATAACCCGTTTTTAATATAACAAATCAACGAATCAACAAATCAACATTTCAAGAGAATAAATATGGAAATGGAAAAATTCAAAACACGCCACATCGGTATCAACGAAGCCGATAAACAAACAATGCTCAAAACTATTGGTGTTTCCAACATCGACGAGCTTATTAACCAAACAATACCTGCCGACATACGCTTGTCTGCGCCAATGTCGCTTCCCAAGCCACTCTCGGAATACGAATATGCCGAAGAAATTGCACATATTGCATCACAAAATCAAATTTATACGTCATACATCGGTATGGGTTGGTATGATACGATTACGCCGGCAGTGATTTATCGTAATGTATTCGAAAACCCTGTATGGTACACATCTTATACGCCTTATCAAGCCGAAATTTCGCAAGGAAGACTTGAGGCATTATTGAATTTTCAGACTGTTATCAGCGATTTGACCAGATTATCATTATCAAACTGTTCGTTGCTCGACGAAGCTTCTGCCGCTGCCGAAGCCGCAACGATGATGTTTGCACTTCGTTCGCGCGAACAAATTAAAAACAAAGTCGAAACACTTTTTGTCGATGAAAAAACATTTCCACAAACAATTGCTGTACTTCGAGCGAAAGCGAAATATTTTGGATTTGAAATGATTGTGGGTGATTACAAAACGCACATTTTTGACAATAAAAACTGCTTCGGTGCTATCGTCCAATATCCCAATAGCGATGGAAATGTGGAGGACTATCGCACTTTTGTGGAAAAGGCACGCGTTGTTGACTGTAAAGTAGCTGTGGCAGCCGACTTGATGTCGCTCGTGCTACTCACACCGCCGGGCGAATGGGGCGCAGATATTTGTTTCGGAAGCAGCCAACGATTTGGTATTCCAATGT
>JAIRUA010000010.1 GCA_031254645.1 Dysgonamonadaceae bacterium | reverse complement strand
TGTTGACTGTAAAGTAGCTGTGGCAGCCGACTTGATGTCGCTCGTGCTACTCACACCGCCGGGCGAATGGGGCGCAGATATTTGTTTCGGAAGCAGCCAACGATTTGGTATTCCAATGTTTTACGGTGGACCGTCGGCAGCGTTTTTCGCCACGAAAGATGACAACAAACGCTTTATGCCCGGACGTATTATCGGCATTACGAAAGACGCTTACGGAAAGGATGCGCTTCGTATGGCATTGCAAACGCGCGAGCAACATATAAAACGCGAAAAAGCGACTTCTAATATCTGCACTGCACAAGCATTATTAGCAACAATGGCAGGTTTTTATGCCGTATGTCATGGTGCGGAAGGTTTGAAAAAAATCGCTCGTCGTATTCATTCCATCGCTTCGCTTGTGAATGATGAATTGATGGCGTTAGATTGTAAACAATTAAATGACAGTTATTTCGATACACTCAAAATACAACTTCCCGAAAACATTTCGATAGAAGATATTCGAGAAAATGCTGATTTGAGAAACGTCAACTTCCGTTATTTTGAAACCGGCGAAATAGGAATCAGCATCGACGAAACAACAAACGATTATCGTGCACACGAACTTCTCGCTGTATTTGCTATGGCAGCAGGCAGTTCCAAAGTATATATGATAAACGATTTACCGGAAAAATGCACTTTGCCGGAAGATTTTTGTAGAAAATCAGATTTCCTCACACATCCCACTTTTAATAGCTATCATACCGAAACCGAACTGATGCGTTATATCAAGCGCTTAGACCGAAAAGATATTTCGCTGGCACATTCGATGATTTCGCTCGGCTCGTGTACAATGAAACTCAATTCCGCGTCGAGTATGATTCCGCTCGGTCTCACCGGATTACAGCGTATACACCCGTATGCACCCATCGAACAGGCATCGGGTTATCTGCAACTGATTGAAGAATTGAAAGAAATGCTTGCCGAAATCACCGGATTTGCCGGAACAAGCTTGCAACCCAATTCAGGTGCAGCAGGCGAGTATGCCGGATTGATTGTGATTGCCGCTTATTTAGAGAGCATTGGACAAGGGCATCGAAAAGTGGTATTAATTCCCGCATCGGCACACGGAACTAATCCCGCGAGTGCTATTCAAGCAGGTTTTACAACTGTTATTGTGGCGAGCGATGTAAAAGGAAACGTGGATATGGACGATTTGCGTAAAAAAGTAGAACAATATCGCGACGATATCGCTGCCTATATGATTACTTATCCTTCCACGCACGGAATTTTTGAGGTGGAAATCAAGGAGATGTGTCGTCTCATTCACGAAGCCGGCGGACAGGTGTATATGGACGGTGCGAATATGAACGCACAGGTTGGATTGACCAATCCGGGTACTATCGGAGCCGATGTTTGCCATTTGAATTTGCACAAAACATTTGCGATTCCGCACGGTGGTGGTGGTCCGGGTGTTGGACCTATTTGTGTGGCGGAACATCTTGTGCCATTCCTTCCCGGACATCCGGTAATGTTCTCATCTGACGAAAATACAGTTGCTGCTGCGCCTTACGGAAGTGCCGGTGTGTTGGAAATTACTTACGCCTATATCCGGATGATGGGCGCAGAAGGATTGACCGAAGCCACGAAAGCCGCAATTCTGAGTGCGAACTATTTGGCTGAAAAATTGAGAGATTCGTATGGAATTGTTTATCGCGGTGCGCAAGGCAGGGTAGGGCACGAACTTATTCTCGAATGTCGCAATATAAAAGATGCGTCCGGTATTTCGGAAACCGATATCGCAAAACGCCTTATTGATTATGGTTATCACGCACCCACGCTCTCGTTTCCTGTTCACGGAACGTTGATGATTGAGCCTACCGAAAGTGAAAGCTTGGCGGAACTTGACAAATTTTTGGAAGCGATGATGCAAATTCACAAAGAAATTATTGAAGTGCAAAACGGTGAATACACACTCGAAGACAATGTGTTAGTAAATGCACCGCATCCCGAATACGAAGCTATTGCCGATGAGTGGAAGCACGCTTACCCACGCAGCAAAGCGTTGTATCCGCTGCCTTATGTTGCAGAAAACAAGTTTTGGGTGAACGTAGCACGTGTAGATAATGCGTATGGTGATAGAAACCTAGTGTCGTGTTTGACATGTTCGTGATATAAAGTTTTACCACAAAGTTCACAAAGAAAAATCACAAAGGGCACAAGAGGCTAATTACCTTTTGTGCCCTTTGTGTAAACCTAGTGCTCTTTGTGGTAAAATAGTCAATAATCCATCAAATTTCCTTCTCCAAAAATCACAACCTTAGAATCCGAAATTTCCTTTCTGAAGACATTAACAATCGTATCGTCTGTACTCAGCAGCATCACTACTACCCGATTAGACATATCATCAATAAATGCTCCGGTAAAGTTCTGAAGGAAAATATGCTCGTCGGGAATAGCGGGATTAGTCATAAAGTCCTCAATTTTGTTGATTACTTCAAACATTTGTCGATATGAATATTGAACTGTTTCTATATCAAAATCATCAGTTTCCAATATTTTTGCCAACTCCTGTTTGTGCTGCTCTGCGTTGCCGATTACGAGAATCACAAATTTTCCGTCTTCATCTCTGATAAACACACCGCCGTAATATTCGGGATATAGTTCGGGGTCAGCTTCTCGCTCTTGCCAATTGGGACTGAATGACGACATCAGCTTCTCGTGAAGTTGCAAAATTTGCTCATATTCCGCATCGTCAAATACCGGTGTTAGTACCGGCGGTGGCGTATTGCTCTGTTTCGGTTGATTGCAGGCCGTCGAAAAACCGAATACCATAAAAAGAATAAACGAAAGAGATGTTTTTAGTAGAAATAATTTTCTCATATACTCCAGTTTTTATGTCGGTACATTTCCATACCCGACAGATTTTTAAATTTGCTGGACAAATGTAATACAGATATTTCAAATACACAATATTATTTATACATTATTTTATCCTAATGCAAATGTAAAATAATCCATTATCAATAATTTATTTGTAACTTTGCTTCTTCAAAACTCAAAAATAGATGGCTTTATGTTGCTTAAAACATTTCGATATACTTTTATTCTATTGATTTTCACGATTTCTATTGTGTCGTGTACAAAGAATGACCCAAGTGCATCTTCTACACCCTTACGTATTCAACTAACTGATGCTCCAACGCTTAGTGGTGATGAGCCGGAACATCAAATAAGAGAGTTATATATTGATATTCGAAGCATTGAAGTATTTGTTGTTGGACCCAACGCAAGAGAAGAGTGGATTGTTTTAGATTTTCCGGGTGACGAATACAATGTGCTGACTTTGACTAATGGCAGAATGCGCCAAATTGTAGAACAATGGATTCCCGCCAACAGAAGAATAGAGGAAATGCGATTGATATTGGGTAACAATAGTCGTATTGTAACCACTACCGTGCGGGAAATCCCACTAGAGGTTCCTAGAGAAATTATTGTAGAAGACATAGGTGCAGACCTTCGTCTTCATACTATCAGTAGCATTGTTATTGATATGAGGTCTGCTTTATTCTATGACAAAAAAAGTGACACTTTCGAATTCAAAACTAACATTCGAGTATTTCCCGAAATTTTTGGATGGTCGCTTCGTGGTACCGTATCACCGACTGACGTGTTTGCTGGGATAATGATTGAACAAGACGGTATGAAGCTTTTTTCTTCTACCGAACGAAATGGAACGTTTATGTTTCTAGGTTTACCCGGAGACGAATGGACGGTGCATATCTTTCCGGATTCGCTACGCGGATTCCGTGATACAACATTTGTGCATAAAATTGATTCTGCACAAAGAGTAAATGATCTTAGAACCATTACCTTGCACCGAATTGTAGTAGAAGCACCGGATCCTGACCCCGATCCCGAACCGGAAGAAGAAATTTGAAAATGTAGAATTGATAAATCGGCGTAGCCAAATTAAGAAAATTCTATACTCCTAAATTCTTACATTTCTAAATTATTTACTACCTTTGCGATAAAGATTTGAGATTATAATAAATAAAAAACAGATAACTACAAATGAGAAAAATTTATTTTGCATTAGCAATGGTTGCAGTACTTACTTTGGGTACTTCTTGTAAGCCAAGACAAAGCGCTTATAGACAAGTGTATGAGTCAGCTCGTGAGAGAGAAATGCAGCAATCGGCATCACAGCCGACAACAGTTGTAAAAGACGCCGCTCCACTACCTCCGGTAGAAGTTTCGGTTAGAAAAGAACGTGTTGATGCAGTTTCGCCTGCCGATGCTGCCGGATTGAGAAGATTCAATGTGGTAATCGCTTCGTTGAGTGTGCGATTGAATGCCGAAAACCTCAAAACCCGTATGGAAAATGAGGGACATAGAGTAATTCTCGCACAAAACGAGCAAGGAATGTTTCGTGTAATTGTGGGCAGTTTCGATGATAGAGCAGCGGCAGAGGCGCAACGCCAAGAGCTTAACCGCAGGTATTCGGCGATGGGAACACCTGATTTTTTGAGAAGAACATATGGTGTACCGTTTAATGATATGTGGATTCTTGAAAGACAGTTCTAATTCTTGCATAACTTGCATAAAAAGATTATGAGCTTTAAGCCATCTCATTATTTATAAATGAGGTGGCTTTTTTGTGCTTGAAACCATTTTGATAAAGGAGCCGTTTAATATCGGATAGTATTGATATGATAAGTATAGATTCCAAAAACTCATTGATTATTTATCATTTGCGTACATCTCATAGATATTTGATTATTTTTTATATTTTTATCATTCTATATTAAACAAAATGATCAACTATATTGTTCTATTTGTATAGTTTATAATTCTAAAAAAATAAAACCTATGAAGAAAATCTATTTTATTGTACTAATTTCATTCTTTTGTTTGGTGGGATGCCAGCAAGAGATATTTGAGCAGACAGTTATTGATGCTGATTATTCTGTTGAACTGCGTAATTCCACTATCCCCACAAACGTAATACCTTCTGGTGAGGCAAATAATTTGCCGGATCCGATACGTCAATTAAGCGGGATCCCTGTATGGGTTTATCTACCTGAGGGCGCAGCTGCTCTTGACAAGCGATATTTATCTGCTTATCCTGCTGCTAATGGAATCGGTAATGTAGCACTTTCATCAGACCCCGACCATATTAGAACTAAGTGGGTCTTCGATTATGAGCTATCTCGAACCATTTATTATTTTAGATTTAAATCATTATATTCGGGAAATGATGCGGGTTATATAACCCATCAGAATAATATTCCAAGTTTTGAGAGGGACGCTTCTTGGGCTAGAATAAGACTTGATAATAGTCCATCCTTCTCTAATAGACATATAATGTTCTTTAATCTTAGGACTCAAATCAATACACTAAGTGGTGTAGGGTTTAATTCTAATGAAGTTAGACTTCGAGACCGTCAAGAAGCAGGATATTTTTCTCATTGGGTTATTAGTCCTGTTGAAACTTTCGATATGATAGATATGAAGTATGATTTTTTACCTAATAGCAATAGCTTTACGGCAACTCCAAGAAGTATTCGTGTGATACGTATTAATAATGATAGTGATATCCCTTCTAATGAAACGATATCTGTAGCGGAAACTGTTACAAGTCAATCTACATTTTCTACTACAAATAATGTGTCAACAAGTATTGCTTTAAATTCAAATGTTGAAATAAAAATTCCGGTTATTGCAACGGGAGGTATAAACACTACCGTTACTCATAACAGTGGGTGGTCTTTCACAAATGGTGGAACGCAGACTAAGAGTGAAGTTTTTACACTTTCGAGAACTTTACAAATACCACCAAGAACAAGACTTGTTGTAGAGCTTGTAGCTATTAGTTATGATATGAATATTACATACATTGCGACCTTAAAAGGTAGAACTACGGGGAAAATTATTAGATTAACAGGGACTTGGGAAAGCGTTTTAGTGCAAGAAGATGATATCAACATTTATCATCCCGACGGAAGAGCATATACAAATAGCGAAGTACAAAGACTCAATATTCGAGAAATTTAATAGTATTGAAAGACTCTGTGTTTTCACACGATTTTGTGCGGAAGTGCAGTTTTTATCAATTTCTTTGACTGTTTGATTATTTTTCTCTATCTTTGCGTACATTAAACAAAATGCTCAACTTAGTTGTCTTACAAAAATAAAGAATATAGATTATGAAGAAATTGATTTTTACTGCCCTTGCGCTTGTTGCTTTATTATCGTGCTCGGATAAGTATTATATTACGGAAATTGTAGAGCCAGAATTTGAAACGAGAGCTTTTACCGTAGAATGGAACGATTGGCGATTGGGGGAAGATGCTACGGGTATTTATTATTTTAGAGATTTTCCCTTTCCCGAGCTAATTCCGGCGGTTTTTGATAGAGCTATAATGCAAGCATTTTTATTTTATAGACGACCGGGTAGTAATGCAGATTTATTGTCGCCTTTGCCATTTAGTGATTTTTTAGTTGATGATAGTGGCTACAAATGGGAGGAACATTTTACCGTGGAATTTCGAGCTCGGAATGTTAGATTTATTCTGAAAATTGATGACCATTCGGACATAGATGAGTTTCCTGAACTTCCGTTTTACGACTCTTATACTTTTGTAGTAAATCTGATGTGGTAGAACTCCCAATAAAAAAAATGTCTCTTTATATTTTTGAAATGTAAAGAGGCATTTTTTTCTCAAAAACTACTTATCCATTGCCAACTGCCATTTGTCGTCTGTTTTCACATACTTGCTCGTTTGTGTTTCTTCCGATCCATTACCAAAAACAAGTTTTGTTTCTACAGTGGCAGTTAGTCCATCATCGGAAATTGTTTCACTGAGGATTTCAAAGTCTTTGAGTCCGCCTTGTGCATCTGCACTTTGTTTTGCCTTTTCGGAAAGGGCTTTAACAATCTCTCTTCTGTCCGTAGCCGAAATCTCGTCCGAATCAAAACCGGCAATATGATCAAATACTTTCTCATAATTACCTTTTTTCATCTGATTATAGATTTCCTTTTCAATGCTCGCCGGCGAATTTTTTCCGCCAATGCTGCTACTACTGCTGCCGCCACCGCAATTTACAGTAAATAATATGATTGTGGCTACTACCAAAACACTAAAAAATTTCTTCATACTCTTTTTGTTATTAAATGAATTAAACACGAAATTAAAATTTATAAATCAAAACAAATTCCTCATTATCATAAATATCCGACGGAAAAATGTATGTGCCCGAATACATCGGTGCATTCACTTTGCTTCGTTTTCCGAAACTAATATCCAATCCTGTTTGCAGGTAACAATACCAAACAAGTTCGGTACAATACATTTGAGTAGAGTCTTCGAGTTGGTATTTGTGGTCGAAAAGCACCTCTTTTTCCAACAAACGCAATGCGTGTTGTGCCGCTTTCTCGCCCAAACTGTTATCTATTAGCCGATAAACGGCACCGTGCCTTGCTCTGTCTTTTCGCCAAAACATATTAATTGGTTCTATTTTTATTTTGTCAAATGTTTCACCGCTTTCACGCTCTCCCGGGGTGATGTGCACGATTTGGAAAGCCGAATCTGTCAAAACCATTATCCCAACGTGCGAATATATACCCAACGAATCGGCGTAAAGTACTGCTCGTGATTTTGCCCCTGTGCCTTTTCGAAATACCAAATCGCCTTGCTGAAACGCAATTTCGTCAAAAGAATTTTCCGACCTTTGCGAACAACTTGCAAATATTAAAACAACAACAACTATTATTCCATTTATATATTTGCACATTAGCATATTATTTATTAGCACATTAGCATATTATTTTTTCGTTTTCTTTTTTCCCACCAGTTTTTCCTCATTACTTCCGATAACGGTTTTTAACTCCAATTGCAAACGCTTAATTTCCATTTCTTGGTTATGAATAATCGTCAAGAGAGAATTTAGCTCCTCATTATCAACCGTATCAGGGTATTGCGCTTTTACGCGAGCAATGAAATCGCTCAATACGTTCATATAATTATTAAACGCATCGTAAGGCGACATATACGGACTGAATTGGCTTTGCCCACCGCCGAAATGCTTCGTGGACATATAATAAAAATGGTCGCTTGCTTGCAAATACAACCAATCTTGTTTCAATCGTCGGTCGGTGCAAAGGCGTACGCGTTCACCAATTTCGTAAAGCGTTTCCAATGCGCTTCGTTGCAATTTGTTACCTGTCCAAGCACTTGTGTCGCGCTCCTCGTCAGCCCACGAAAGAGTGTAGGGCACAGAAATCGTACCAACAGGTTTTTGCTTGTCCAACACATCGCTTGGCGTGGCAAACCCGATTTCTTTTTCGAAAGCAAAACGGGGCAATGCTTTGATAAAATCGAAAATTCCGGTGTGTGCCGGTTGCATATTACCCAACGTTTCGTAGTTCATAAACAAACTGACAACTTGTTCTTCGGGCGGTGTTGCGGCTATCCACGAGATAAACTTTTCGGCAGTAAGCGGGTATTCGCTCCACGAATAGTTCGAAAAACGAAACGTAATATCGTCGCTAAAACGGTTATTTCTCAAAAGCAGTTTCATTTTTGGCTGACTTGCCGCCTGATACACATAATTCGGACTTTTCCAGCCGAGAATATGTTTCGCTCCCTCGGTAATCATTTTGGTGTAACCCATATCATATACCATTTCGGCGATTTCGTCGGAATACATCAATTCGGTGTTGCGCACTACCGTTGGTTTTTTACCGAACAGCATCTCTATTCTGTCGGCGTGAAGTGTTACCTGATTTCGAAATTCTATTGGGTCGTAAAGCGCAGCAAGCGAATGCGAGTAGGTTTCGGCGAGAAATTCTACGTTACCGGTTTTTGCCAATTCGCGCAGTCCGTCAATCACTTCGGGTGCATAGATTTCCAATTGTTCCAATGCTAAGCCAGATACCGAAAAGGCGACTTTAAACTTTCCTTTATATTGTTTTATCAAATCCAACAGCATACGATTTGCCTTGATGTAAGAGCGTTCGGCTATCTGTTGTATGATGTCTTCGTTGGCGTAATCATCATAATAATAATGGTCTCTGCCGATGTTGAAAAAGCGATACCTTTTCAAGCGAAACGGTTGATGAATTTGAAAATAGAAACAAATTGTTTTCATATTTTTTGGTTTAGTTCTTGTTTTAATAATTCGTATATTTCTTGCCACGTTTTTTTGTACAATTCGGTGGATTCGTCGGCAAGTTTTGCAAATGTATTTGATGAAAAAAACTTATCTGTTGCCGTTTCTTCATCAATATTGAAATCAAGGATAAATTGTTCGAGTAAAGACTCGCCTATTTCAGAAACCTCATATTCAATATCTTTTGGATTTTCAATATAATCAAGCATTTGTAAAGAGTTTATTGTACAAAAACAAATTTGATGATTCTCACTATGCTTCAACATTTTCAAAAAATTGGTTTTAGATATTTTTCCTTTTAGATATTTGGAAATATTTTGAGATATTCTATCATCGGCAACAGGTCCTTCTACAATATCATAATCGTGTGCTTGTTGGCGTTTGTCTGTACTACGATTTAATACTACAAAATCAAGCCACTCCGCATTATAATCATCAAAAAGTAAAACCTTTAAGTCGGAATCTTCATAGGCATATTCGTCAAATTCGTATTCTGTTATTACAGGTGTTAGCTTGGAGTATCTCGCTACTCTTTTAGCCATATCTTCAGCTTGTGAACGAAGTTTTGTAACATAAAACCCTCGTCCGAAATCTCTGTTTGGTTTGCATTTTTGCAAATCGACAATAGAAACAGGTATGTCGCTACCGTGATAAACTTTCATCGCATACCTCCGTTGCTAACACAAACTTTATACATATCGCGTACAGCCCAAAAAGGGTTGTCAGTATGTAAAGCCCACCAATTTTCGTTAAGATAGTCTATTCCGCCATATTTTTTCAAGTACAAATATGCCGCTTGTATATTCATTTTGTAACTTGACGCAAATTTTGGAATAATGAACGAAACAAAACTCAATTTGTCGCTTGTATTTTTATCTAATTTTCTGTTTGTCATATTTTTAATGTGCTATAGTTTATGTGAAAATGTCATATAAAATCTTCCAAATTTATCTGTATATTTGCATATCTGTTATAATGAGTGATTGCAATAATAAGTCCAACAGTAGTTAATTTGACTGTTCTTTTATTGCTCATTTTCCAAAGTCGATATTGCATTGCAAGATTTGTATGTATTGATTTCAAAATTGGAATAACGTCTTCATCAGGCACTTCTTGTCCACGATATGTTTCTACAAGACGTTTAATATGTGATGTAGGTGAAAACATATCGTCATTATCTGATATTTCACGAATACAACCCAAGTACTGCAAGTGTCCTACTACGTGCTGCCTGAGGTCTTTCGATGAGAAATCACAAAACAATTTCAGATTATCCATTATTTCAATAATATTAAAATCAATGTCTTTTGTGAACTTATTTTGAAATAATTTTACGGTCAAATTATCAGCTATGAAAATAAAAGAAAGAAAATTTAATTGCTCTGCTGCCAATTTAGGCAGTGTTTCTATTGCCTCATCAAGAACAATTTGCTTCAATGTTCTTTCTTCGGAAATTGTCCTTTCTATTAGCAAGTATAATTGTTGCTTTTTCAACTCACTATCTCCACTTTTTGCATAATCTCTTTGAACATTGAATAGTGAATATTGAATAGCCGGGTCTTGTAACTTATGTATATAATTTTGATATCTGTCATAAAGAGTCAAAATAAATTCATTCACTAACTCTTCTGCTCTTACCAACGCTGTATTTGCTGCTTGTTCAGATAGTATCAAAAAATTATCTTTGAAAATATCAAGAGCAACTTGTTTAGCATCTTCAATTGAGACTCCGGTGATTAAATTCCCTGCAACCTGAATTCCGCTGGATTTGAATAAATTTATTTGCAACCTACTATTTGTCATAATAATTTCCTTTAATTTGAGTACCTTTGCTCCCAAATAAATTTGTTTGTTTAAAAGTTGTTTTTTTAGATTTACGCCTTGCTAATAGTGCAATAATTAATGAAATAACAGCAACGCCTATTCCGCTAAATATCCATTCTTTGTTGTTAATAATCCATTCCATATTATTTAATCTTATGTTTTCTACTTTCTACTTTCTACTTTCTATGAGACTCTTACTTATCCGATTTTTTTACATATTCCATAATGAGGCGCAATCGCTATATTTACAAGAAAAAGTTCCGCGACAGTACTTTTGCTGTCAGTAATTTCCATTTGGTGTCCATCGGCAATAGTTACATTTCATAAAATTATAACAGTTAGAATTACATTTCTGATTGTAATACAGATTCATATTAAACCTCCTTTTTTATTATGTCCTTTCGGACAGTTTGTATTTTGTTTAATTCTTAATTTTTCACTTCACTGTCCTACTATAGTGTCGCCCACTTGCACACAACGAATAAAAATACGCAACTTTTCAGCACCTGAATTTTCATAAATCATTGGTTTTTAATCATTTTTGTTTTCTGATATGGCATCAATGCGCTTTGACAATACAAAATACGTCATTACACAAGCGAATCATAAATCTTCCTCAACTTCAATCCCGCATCTTCCCATTTAATATTATCCACTTCATTCTTTCCCTCTACTTTCAAATGCTCTGCCATAGACGGATAGGTACAAATGGAAAAAATAGCATCTGCCATAGTGTCCACGTCCCAATAATCGGTTTTGATAACATTGTGCAAGATTTCCGAACAACCCGATTGATACGAAATAATGCTTGGCACGCCGCACTGCATCGCTTCCAACGGCGAAATACCAAACGGCTCGGATACCGAAGGCATCACATATACATCGCTTGATTTCAACATTTCATACACCTGTTTCCCTTGCAAAAATCCTGTAAAATGAAATTTATCGGCAATGCCTCTATCGGCTACCAAACGAATCATTTGATCCATCATATCGCCGCTTCCCGCCATTACAAAACGAATGTGATCGGTCTGTCGAACGACTTTTGTTGCTGCATCAACGAAAAATTCGGGACCTTTTTGCATTGTAATGCGCCCAAGAAAAGTAACTATTTTTTCGGAAATATTTGAAATGCGCTCTATCGCTTCTATTTCGGGACTGAGCGGGTCAACGGCATTGTGTACGGTGGATACTTTCCAAAACGGCTGATAATATTGTTCGATAACCGTTTTGCGCGTCAAATCGCTCACGCAAACAATGTGGTCGCAATTATCCATTCCGTCTTTTTCGATGCCGTAAACAATCGGATTTGGTTTTCCGCGACTGCGGTCGAACTCGGTTGCGTGAACGTGAATCACCATCGGTTTTCCGGTTACGCTTTTCGCGTGAAGTCCGGCAGGATAGGTGAGCCAATCGTGCGCGTGAATCACGTCGAAATCATATGTGCGGGCAATCACGCCTGCTACAATGGAATAATTATTGGTTTCTTCCAATATATTACTCGGATATCGTCCCGAAAACTCGATGCAACCCAAATCGTTGGTGTGCATATAGCTGAAATTGGCGTAAATATTGTCGCGTAGCCAATAATACTCTTCGGGATTCATAAATTTTCCCAATCTGGCTTTCGCCGTTTCCCATTGTATATCGCGCCACACAACGGGCGTGTTATTGGCTCCAATAATTTTACAGAAGCTTTGATCTTCGTCGCCCCACGGTTTGGGAATCACGAAGATAATTTCCATATCTTCCTGTTTTGCCATACCTTTGACAAGTCCGTAACTTGCCGTTCCGAGTCCTCCGAGAATATGTGGTGGAAATTCCCAACCGAACATTAATGCTTTCATATCTTTAATTCGCGCGAAAGCACGAATGCGCGAATGCGCGAACGGCTTAGGTGCATTATTTTTTGTGTCTGTACTTCTTTATATCATTTTCCCTTCGCGCTTTTACGCCTTCGCGCCTTCGTGCTCAATTATCTTCATTGCTCTCAACAATTCTGCCACGCTCATCGCAAAAGAGTATCCCCCGTGCGCGATGAATGGCGGGTGAGAATCATATAATTCCGATATAGTACCAATGCAATCGTTTTGAATTTCGCCTTCCATTTCTACCATAATCCGATCGGCAAGCGATAATCCACTCATTCCGAATACTTTCAAATATGCTTCGATGTATGCACCCAATAGCCAAGGAAAAGCCGGACCATTAAAATAAGCGAATTTCTTTTCATTTACCGAGCCTGTATAATGCGAATGAAAATCACCACTTTTTGGACTCAATGAACGAATACCGCACGTAGTAAATAACTCTTTGGTAACGAAGTCAATAATTGATTTTTTCTGACTTCTTGTCAATGGCGAATAGGGAAGTGAAACGGCAAAAATCATATTCGGACGCACATTTGGGTCTTTGTGATATCCGTCCACATAATCATATAGATAACCTGCTGCGTTCAGAAATACTTGTGTAAAAGAATGTCCTGCCAAATGTGCTCTTTCTTCCAACAACTCAGCCAACTCATTTTTGTCCATTTCAAAAGCGACTCTCTCTGCGAATTTCAAGGCGTTGTACCATAGTGCATTAAATTCCACTAAATAGCCCGAACGAGGAATCGCCGGACGACCGTCAATGGTTGCATTCATCCAACTCACAGGAAAATCGCGACCGAAAGATGAAAGTAGCCCGCTTTCTTCAATAAATGCTAAATTCGGATGTTTATTTTCGATAATATAATCAATAATTTCGAATAGAAAATCTGTGTATTTTAGTTTAAACACTTCTTTTTGAGTCGACCAAAATTGCTGCAATGACCACACTACCCACAATAATACATCGGGGTTATCTATTTCTTTAAGATAACTTTTCGATGGTTTGTCATTCATAAAATTACGCAGATGTGGAATAGCAGTATCCATTATTTTCTCAAAACTTTCGGGTTTATCCACCGAAAGCGTACTGCCCGGCAGTGCAATAAATTGGTCACGGGCACGCACTTTAAACCAAGGATAACCTGCTAACAAATAATATTCGTTGTTTTGTGGGATATAGAAAAATTGATGGCTCGAATTTTTCAAACAATTATAAAAATTAGAGCGTGGCGTCCGTATCTGTAATTCGTCACTAAACTCTTTCGATAATACGCTTGTATCCACCAAGATATCTCCGGCGGAAAAAATAATTTCTTCGCCTTTTTCGATGGACATTTCGAAATAGCCCGGCACGTAGAGATCTTCTTGATAGGTATCGCCCATTTGCAAATCTTGCAGGTATTCAATATCGCGATACCAATTGGGGTGGTATACAAATTCCGGTTTTTTGTTGAACTGCATAAACAGTTCAGGATAACCGTGATACATACAAGTGCTGATGCCATTCTCTATTTCGCGATACGATTTGTTCACTTGATCGTTTTCGCGTGTGAGTTGCGATATTTTTCTGAACGCCAAAAACGGTTTAAAGCGAATGATGGTAGGCGAGTGTGCGTTGAGAAGAGTGTATCGAACCATCAATCGATTTTCTTTCGACGAAAACATTATTTCTTTCGATAAAATTACGCCGCCGACACGATAAATCGTTTTCGGCACTGTGTCGCAATTAAATTCGCGGATATATTTGTGTCCGTTCGGACTGTAATTATCGCCTGCATATCGATGAATACCAAGATTAAATTCGGCTCCGTGTTGTATAACTGTTTCATCGAAAGATGAGAGCATCAAATGGTTTTCATCGTCCAAATACGGAATCGGCATTACCAATAATCCTTGATATTTGGTTGTGTTACAACCGGATATAGACGTGTTTTGGTACGCTCCCCGTCTGTTGGTTCTCAATACATTTCGGTAAAGAGAATATTCTAAGTTGATCATCAGATCTTTATCGAATTTCAGATAACTCATCTTAAATATTTTTTATAAAGTATTCCGCTCAAATCAGTCCGAAAGATAGGCATTTTTATATTATTCAACAAAAAAAAGGGGAAATAGTTTGAAAAAATGTGGTTTTTGTGGAGATATTGGTGTTTTTTGAGGTAAAATAAGGGATTGTTCAAAGTCTTATTAGATTATCGTCTTGATTTTTTTACTCTTCCTTTCCCTGCATATTCTTTTTTTGATTTTGATGCCTGAAATTGAGAGTTCGGTGTTTTAGGTTTCGAGTTTTTAGATCTGTCTGATGTTTTGGGCTTGTTTGAAGTTTTTCTTTTTTGTTTCGATGCATCTTCTGTTCCCACCGAATCCTTTATCATTCGGTTGATTTCCGACATTTCTTCTTCCGTAAGAAAACGCCAGTCGCCGACGGATAAACCTGTGAGTGTAACATTCATAATGCGCACGCGTTTAAGTCGTTGCACCTCGTATCCAAGCGCTTCACACATACGGCGAATTTGCCGGTTGAGCCCCTGTGTAAGTATGATGCGAAAACGCGTATCGGTTTCACGTGTAAGTTTGCAAGGCTTCGTTATAGTACCTAAAATGGGAACACCGCGCTGCATTTGTTTTTCAAATTCGGGTGTAATGGGTTTGTTTACAGTTACTACATATTCTTTTTCGTGATTGTTGCCTGCACGAAGAATCTTGTTCACAATATTACCATCATTGGTCAGAAAGATAAGACCTTCAGATGGTTTATCTAATCTCCCAATATTAAAAATTCGTTCTGGAAAATTGACGTAATCCACGATATTGTCGGGGTCAGATGGATCGGTGGTACAAGTAATGCCTACAGGTTTGTTGAAAGCAATATATACTGTATTGTTTTGTTGCTGAACAAGATGCCCATTTACGCGAATTTTATCAAACTGCGTTACTTTTGTACCAACACTCGCCACGCGACCATTTACCGTAACGTGTCCTTCTTCGATGTGACGATCGGCTTCACGGCGAGAGCAAATTCCTGAGTCGCTGATGGCTTTATTGAGGCGGAGTTCCATTTTTTTAGATTCAAAAATTCAAAGATTCAAGAGTTCAAAGGGTAGTGATTGAATCTTTGAACTCTTGAATCTTTAAACCTATAATAACGCGTCAGGATTCAAGTTATCGTGTTCAATATCAAGGAAGTATTTATATGTTCCTACTCTCAATTCGGCGCAGGCATCGTAATCGCACACGATGATTCCTTTCGGGTGCATTTGCAATGCACTGATTGTCCACATCTGATTGATAGAGCCTTCTACAGCGTGATAGAGCGCGCGCGCTTTATGGTGTCCGTTTACGAGAATAAGTACTTCTTTGGCATCTAAAACCGTTGCTACGCCAACAGTTAGTGCAGTTTTTGGAACTTTGTTTACATCGTTATCGAAAAAGCGCGAATTGGCAATAATCGTATCGGTTGTAAGTGTTTTGATGCGTGTACGCGAACTCAATGACGACCCCGGCTCATTGAACGCAATGTGTCCGTCGGGACCGATTCCGCCCAAAAACAGGTCGATTCCGCCGGCATCGACAATTGCTTTCTCGTATGCTTCGCATTCTGCTTCAAGGTCTTCCACATCGCCACGAAGAATGTGTACATTTTCTTTTTTGATGTCGATGTAGTTAAAAAAATTGTTCCACATAAACGAGTGGTAACTTTCGGGGTGCGATTGCGACAAGCCCACATACTCGTCCATATTAAACGTGATGACGTTTTCAAAAGAAACCGCTCCTGTTTCATACAGTTTGATGAGCGCTTGATATGTTCTTAATGGCGACGAACCTGTTGGTAATCCCAATTTGAAAGGTTTTTCGGCAGTTGGGTTTGCTTTGTTGATTTTTGCAACGATGTAATTGGCAGCCCATTGTGCCATTTTTTCTGAGTTGGGTTGAATAATAAGTCTCATTTTTTTATTTTTTATTCGTTTATTTGATTGGATGTTTTTAGCACAGCTTTTCTGACATTGCTTTTGCTAATTCACGGGCTTTTTCCGCGACTTCATCATTTGGCGACTGTTTCATTTCTACAGGATCGCCTACGATGTCAAAATTCATTGTTTCGGAAAATTCTTTTAACTGTTTTACTGCCGCTCCCGCCCACGAAAAACTACCGAAATAGCCGAAAAAACGATTTTTCAACCCACGATTTTGTAATGCGGTAACCAAGTTTTCCACACCCGGATAGAGTTTATTATTATATGTCGGCGATCCGATGATAAGTCCTTTGTATTTGAATATATCGCGAAGAATTTCAGACAATTCACTTTTAGAAACATTGTGCAAAATGATGTTTTTGACACCAAGCGAAGCGGCTTCGGCAGCGATAATTTCGGCAAGTTGTTCGGTGTTTCCGTACATACTTCCGTAAGCGATGATCAATCCATTATCGGCTTCGTATCGACTAAGTTTGTCGTAAATACCCACTACTTTTTCGATATTTTCCTGTTCAGTCCATACTGGTCCGTGTGTGGAACAAATGGTGTTTATTTCCACACCGGCGAGTTTTTTCAACGCCGATTGCACGGGCGATCCGAATTTTCCGACAATAGCGGCGTAATAACGTGTCATTTCGTCCCAATATCTAGTTACGCATAATTGCGCATCGGTAACACCGCCGTCGAGCGTACCGAATGTACCGAAAGCATCACCACTAAAAAGGGTTTTACTTTGCGAAATGTAAGTCATCATTGTTTCAGGCCAATGCACCATTGGCGTTAAATGAAACTGCAATGTTTGTGTTCCCAACGAAACTTCATCGCCGTCTTTGATGATTTTCACATTGTCCGAAACGTTGTAATATCCTTTCAGCATTTCGGCTGTGCGATTATTACCCACAATTTGAATGTTGGGATATTTCGTTACCAACCACTCAATAGCGCCTGAATGGTCGGGCTCCATATGATTGACAATGAGATAGTCAATTGGTTTTTCGCCCAACACCGATGTTATTTTTCGAAAATAAACATCAGAATAACAAACATCAACTGTGTCGATTAATGCAATTCTTTCATCAACAACGAGATATGAGTTGTATGAAACACCGTAGGGTAATGCCCACAAACCTTCAAAAAGATGTTTTGTGCGGTCGTTTACACCGACATTATATATATTTTTTGTAACTTCAAACGGTTTATGCATAGTTCAAAAATTTAAAAATTCAAGAGTTCAAAAGTTGCAATAAGATCAAGATTTTGAACCTTTGAACTCTTGAACTTTTGAACTTTTCATCGCTCTCCAAATCAACCAAATGCCCCACAGAATAAACGGAATGCTCAACAATTGTCCTATGTTCAATCCGATGCTTTCGAGTATTGCATATTCTCCATCTACCTGCACATTTTTTACGAATTCGATAAAGAAACGAGCCACGAAAATCATCAAAATCCCCACACCGGTAATCAATCCTTGACGTTTTACGGCGTTGGTTTTGAAATACATATACATTGTAACGGCGAAAACCAGCAAATATACCAATGCTTCGTATATTTGTGTGGGATGTGATGGCACAGTGTAAATTGGCTCTGCACCATTCATCCACTGATGCAGGTTTTCAACAAATCGAAATCCCCACGGAGCATCGGTTGGTGCGCCATAAATTTCGTGATTTGTCAAATTGCCGAAACGAATCATCGCTGCCGTAAATCCCGTCGGAACCATCACACGGTCTAATGTCCAAAGCATACTTTTTTTCGTAACTTTTCGCGAATAGAGCCATATTGCAATAATAATCCCGATAACGCCGCCGTGACTTGCCAAACCGCCTTCCCAAACCTTCAAAATTTCCCACGGATTTGCCAAATAATATTCCGGTTGGTAGAATAAGCAGTGCCCGAGACGTGCACCAACAACAATTCCCACAATCATATACACAAGTAGAGAATCATACCATTTTTCGGGATTATTTTCTTTTTTGAAAATTCGTTGCACGATGTACATTGCAACGGCAAGCCCAATTGCCCAAAGCAAACCGTACCATCGGATTTCTCGTCCGAATATAGTAAAAAGGGTGGGATCAACGTCCCAAGTTATTGATAAAAGCATATTTTTATAAAATTCAAAGATTCAATAATTTAAAGATTCAATTCAGAATTTGGATTTTTGAACCTTTGAATTATTGAATGGATTAATTACACTAATTTACGAATCCAAACCTCTTTTTCTCCCGGCAATAAATCCACCACCGGAATTTCAATCATTGTATAAGCGCCTGAACTTTGTTTCATTGAGGCGCGCGCTGCACACATCAACACTTGCGCTGTAAGGGCAGGATTGTTGATGCGCATATCAAATCGGAAAATTTGATTTTGTGTATTTCCCGATGCGCCTTTACGCTCCATCGATACGCCGTGACCCATATCTTTGAGCATTTCCACGTCTTGCACTTGAAAAACGTGTGTATCATCGTTTATGAAATAATCATCGCTTTTAATTGCTTGTGCTACAGTATTAAAGCCGTATCCGTCTTGCAATTCGATGTATACCATACGGCGATGTACGCCCGTTCCTGTGGGAATGGTCATCGATAAAGCGGCTTTTACTCCTTCAATCGCTTTCACGGCTACGGTGTGTCCCATACTCATTCCGGGACCGAAATTGGTGTATGTAATGCCGCGCGGTGCCATTGCTTCCAGCAGCGCACGTACAACGGAATCGCTTCCCGGATCCCAACCGGCGGCAATAATGGAAACGGCATTGTTTTTCTTCGCTGTTTCGTTCAAAGAGCGACGTAGATCTACAATTCCACCGTGGATATCGAAACTATCCACCGTATTGATACCCAATGCAAGACATTCTTTTGCGAACTTTTCTACACTACGCGTGGGCGTGCAAAGAATAGTAACATCGACATCGGTTAATAGCGAGATGGATGTTACCACCTTGTACGTGCGCAGTTCTTCGGGAATATTTGATACATTGCGCCGAACGATGCCGACAATTTCAAAATCGGGTGTACAAGCCAATGCTTCCAATACGTATTTACCTATATTTCCGTAGCCGATAATGGCGGCTCTGATTTTTCTACTCATATATTATTTGTATGGTTTTAATATTTTTGCAAATGTAGTGATTTTTTTCGAGGTAAAATAATCTGAACTGTGATTTTTTATGATTTAAGGCGATTTTTTGATTGAAATTTTTGGTAAACAATTAAACTCTTGAAACCATTTGTTTTCTCACATAAAACACAAATCCTTCTACATCGTCATATCCCATTTCCCTTATTCGCTCTATGTAGTGTTGTACTTGACGGTTGTGTTTTTTATCTTCCGTTTCGCCGAATTTATAGTCCACAACCACTGCTTTTTTTCCGTTGAGCATCACACGATCCGGGCGACTAAATCCGAAACGTGGGTGTAGCACTTGCATCTCGTTGAGAACGGTGTATTTCCCGGAATACCAATCCGATACTTCAGAAATTGAGAGAAATTCGGTCAATTCGCGCACAATATTTTCTTTTTCATTACTATTTAATTCACCCGTCAAAATTTTTCGTTCAACGGCTTGTGGAATGTCGCCGATGGTTTCCACGCGACTGATAATATCGTGCATCAACATTCCGTAATCGCGTTTTCCGTTGTTTTTGAAATAGCCGATGGAATTAAACCGCAATTTCAAACGATTATCAAACGGAATGGATTGCCATTGTGTGGTTTTCGGCTGATTTTGAATTGATAACGCTTCTTTTTGTATAAATTTTTCTGCGTTTCCGAGCGAAAAAAACGTTTGGGTATCGGTTTTGTGTAAATAATTATTGAGTTCGATGAAATGTAAATCACTATTGTTTAGGAAATAGCTTGATTGTTCGATACCTATCCACAACAATTCTGATATATTTTTGATATTTTCTTGCTTTTTCTCATTTGGTTTTGGGACGAAAGCGATAATTCGATGTTTGGCACGTGTGAATGCAACGTAAAGCAAATTGAGGTTGTCAATATACGTAAAAAGTTTTTCTTCGAGATAATCTTTCCAAAAAATGGTGTTGATAAGACTTTTCCCGTATCGCAATGGCACGATACTCAACATATTAAACGGCTCCCTATCGGGACGGCACCAAATAATATCGCTGTGGTGCGGATTGTGGTCGATGCCCCAATCGGCAAACGGCATAATCACTACACCAAAACCTAATCCTTTGGATTTGTGAATGGTAACGAGACGAATCGCATCTTGATTATCGGGTGAAAAGAGCGTCTTTTTGTACCCTTTTTCGTCCCACCAATTCAGAAAATTATCAATGTCGGACGAGGCGTTTGTGTTGAATCTCAGCGCAATATCAAGAAACGCTTGTACATAAGCATTTTCTTTCTCATCGAGAACATCTTTTGAAAGCGCGAAGAATGCTTCAATCATCTCATAAAAAGGAAGATACGAAATGTTATTGAGTTGTATATCGATATCATTAGGAAAATCGATTTTCTCTTTTCCGAGAAAAGATTGCAAAGCTGCATCGGGAGAAATTTTTCGATGAAAACGATAAAATTCGTAAACGGCAAGCATTTTTTTTGTATCGTCGTTGCGATTCCGAAACCAACGCAACAGTGCGATTATTGCCTTTACACTCTGTGCGTTACCGATAACAAGTGCTTCGTTTGAAATAATGTCGTAACGATATTTTGAATTGGGATTTTCCTCTTTGTATTTCAACAATGTTTCGGCAACGGCTATCGCTTCGTGATTCCAACGGACAACGATAGCGATGTTTTTCAGTCTAAATCCTTCATATTGAAGTTGTTCGATTTGTTTTGGAAGTCGTTTTAAGGCTTGTGTTTTCCAATCGTTCTCATCATCGTTTTCGAGAAAAATAATATCAACTTTTCCGTCGCTCACGCCTTTTTTTGCGGGAATGTGTTGATACGCTTGCGAGTAGGCTTCGTTTATTTTGTTTGATGCGTATGCTTTGAAACTATCGTCCGAAACGGATTCCATTGCATCGTTGAAATCGGCTTGCAAAATTCGCGAAGAAAGTTCAAAAAGCGCATTATTAAAATATACAATATTTGCATCGCTTCGCCAATTAGTGTCGAGCGAATGCTGCTGAATGGCATTAGTCGAAAAATCAGCCGGAATGTGTTCTTCCAACAATCGCCAGTCGGAATTTCGCCAACGGTAAATACTTTGTTTCACATCGCCTACAATCAGATTGAAGTTGTTGTTTGCCAGACTTTCGCGCATCAATGGGCGGAAATTATTCCACTGCATTGATGATGTGTCTTGAAACTCGTCAATCATATAGTTTTTGAGAAACGTGCCCGTTTTTTCGTAAATAAACGGCGAATTGCTGTCGGCAATGATTTTGTTGAGTAATTCGGTGGTGTCTGAAAGGAATATAATGTTCTCATTTTGTTGCAATTGCTGTAATCTTCGTTGTACATTGTTGAGGATACCGAGCGTGTAAAAATATTTGAGAATATTGTTTGCCGAGTGGTAAAACGTGCTGTTTTCAAAAAGTATGATTGCCGATTTTATTTGCTCGTTAAGCCCTTCAAAATAAATGGCTTCTATTGCTGATCGTTTTTCGGATACGGTAGTTTTTGTTGTCCAGCCGTCTAAATTATCGGCAAGATTGATAAATGTGGCGGTCGGTTCTTTTATTTCACCGTTTGTCCATTTCACGAAGTGCGAAAACGCCGAATTTCGTCCGCCTTTGAAATCGGAATAGTGCAGTCCGAAGCGATTTATTAAATTTGTACCTTTTTCTCCGATAGTTTTCAATTCATTTTCAAAATCGCGAACAATTTTTGTGAGTGTTTGTTTATAATCGGCTAAATGTTTCTTGTCGTGTATTTTATCTTTGTCGCTTTGCGAAAGTGATTTGTACTTTTCGTTGAAAATTTCGGTAGCGAGTTCTTGCACATCTTTTTTTATCGACCAACCTTTGTTATTTTCGATTTTATCTTTCATAAACGCGAGTAGCCATTGCGCAAGTGTTGCGTTTTCGGGTTTGTCGAGCTCAAAAAGCATTGTGTCAATCACTTCGGGCAGAAAAGCCGCGTCATCGACTTCCACATTGTAACCGCCCGAAAGTCCCATTTCACGTGTGAAAGCACGCATTGTTTGTTGAAAAAACTTGTCTATTGTGCTGATAGCGAACGATGAATAATCGTGTAAAATGGTTTTGAGAATATGCGTTGCATTTTTACACACCTGCGCTTCCGAAAGATGAAATTCTTCGATAAGTTGTGTCAAATAATCCGATTTTTCGCCCACGCTCAAACTGTATAACTCTTTCACAATGCGCGACTTCATCTCATCAGTCGCTTTGTTGGTAAACGTTACCGCAAGAATATGTTTGTAAGCATTGGGCGTGGAAAAGAGCAAGCGCAAGTATTCGCCCGTCAATCGATGCGTTTTTCCCGAGCCGGCAGACGCTTTTATGACGTGAAGATATTGTTTGTCAGATGATTCTCGCCTAAATAATTCTTGACTTTGCATATCCCTCTTTTTGAAGAATTTCCAATACTTTCTGTTTGTGGTCGCCTTGCACGATAATTTCACCCTCTTTTGCCGAGCCGCCTACGCCGCATTTGGTTTTCAGTAGTTTTCCAAGCTCCTGTAAATCATTATCTTTTCCGATAAATCCGGTGATGAGTGTAACGGCTTTTCCTTTTCGGTTTCGTTTATCAAGCGAAATACGAAGCAGTTGTTTCTCTTTCGGGCGCGTTTCTTCTTCCAAAACCGTTTCTTCGGAATAGTGATAATCGGGGTTGGTGGAGTAAACAATATCGAGACGTTTTTTCCAATCGTTCATAATTCAAAAATAGTTCGTATATTTGCATAAGATAAGATGCGCCTCGGCATAGCTCAATTGAAAATCGACGGAGTCAAATAAATTTGGCGATGCGCTCGGCTTTCATTATCTTTGTAACTGCAAATATAGTGCAAAAATTCAAGAAATGATTAATTATCGAAAAGTGAATATCAAAAATGATGACAAATACCGTTCGTATTCATTGCGTCAACACCAATGAAGCAAAAGAAGTGCCTGTTGGTACAAAGTTAATGGATTTGATAGATTTTTTCGGCGTGAAAATGCCCTATCTTATCGCCAATGCCAAAGTAAATAATAAAACAGAATCGCTCAACTATCAAGTATTCAGACCTCGTCAAGTAGAATTTGTGGATATCAGCGACTCTTCTGCAATGCGCACCTACGTGCGTTCGCTGTGCTTTATTCTCGCCAAAGCAGTCAACGATTTGTTGCCAAACGCCAAAATGTATATCGAACACGCCGTTTCACGCGGATATTATTTTAAAATCGAGGCTGACACTCTTATTGGCGATGAAGAGTTGAATAAAATACGCATACGAATGCGTGAAATTGTTGATGCTGATTTACCATTTGTGCAGGTAGAAAAAGAGACTTCGGAAGTGGTAGAACTATTTCGTGAACGCGATATGGAAGACAAGGCGTTGTTGCTCGAAACATCAGATTTGATGTATGCACGATACTCAAAGTTAGACGATTATATTGATTATTTCTACGGTTGCCTTACTCCGTCGTCGGGCTATATCCGGATTTTTGATATTGACCATTACAACGGCGGCTTTTTGCTTCGTATTCCCAACCGCAATAATCCGACCGAACTCGAACCGATGATGCGACAGGATAGGCTTTTGGAAGCATTTCACGAGCAGCTTAAGTTTTTAAAAATTAGCAAATTAGCTAATGTTGGCGATTTGAATAAAGCGAAATTAGACAACCGAATGTCGGAAGTAATTCAAGTTGCCGAAGCCTATCAAGCGAAGCAAATTGCGAATATCGCCGAAGAAATTACAAACAAATTTAGGGAAGGCGGTGCACGTGTTGTATTGATTTCGGGACCATCATCGTCGGGAAAAACAACTTTCCGGAAACGCCTCGAGATACAACTGTTAGTCAATATGTTGCGTCCTATTGGTATTTCGCTCGACGATTATTTCGTAGAGCGCGATAATACGCCGTTGGACGAATTTGGCGAAAAAGACTACGAATCGCTTTATGCGCTCGATTTGCCGTTGTTTGAAAAAGACCTTCTTGCGCTGATGAACGGTGATGAAGTGGAACTACCGACGTACAATTTCGTTACCGGAAAACGAGAATATAACGGACATCGCTTGAAGTTGGACGATAACAATATTCTTATAGTAGAAGGCATTCACGCACTCAATCCCGAATTGACGGTGCACGTTCCGCACGGAAAAAAATATATGGTGTATGTTTCCGCACTCACTTCCATTTCATTAGACGACCATAATTGGATTCCCGCGTCGGACAATCGACTTCTGCGCCGTCTTGTACGTGATGCGCGTTATCGCGGATATACGGCTTCCGACACTCTTTCGCGTTGGAGCAGCGTTCGCAGAGGTGAAGAAAAATGGATTTTTCCGTTTCAAGACAATGCCGATGTAATGTTCAATTCGGCAATGCTTTACGAACTTGCTGCCATTCGTCGCCACGCCGAGCCGGTGTTGGAGCGAGTGCCACGTACCGCGCCCGAATATGCGGAAGCGTATCGGTTATTGAAATTTTTGAAGTATTTTAATTATATAACCGATGATGAATTGCCGCCGACTTCGTTGTTGAGGGAGTTTTTGGGTGGAAGTAGCTTTCAATATTGATTTATGGATGATACAATTTGCGCCATATCCACTGCGCCCGGTGTCGGAGGAATAGCTGTTATTCGCATTTCTGGTAACGATGCGATAGAAATTTGTGATAAAATTTTCAAAGGTCGAAAAAGGTTATCGGAAACAGAATCGAATAAAGTTGTTTTTGGGACGATTGTATCACGAAATGACGAAATTATCGATGACGTATTAATTACCGTTTTTCGCACTCCGCACTCATTTACGGGCGAAGATACGGTCGAAATTTCGTGTCACGGATCAATCTATATTCAACAGAAAATCGTAGAATTGTTGCTCGACAAAGGGGCAAGATTGGCACAAGCGGGCGAATTTACACGTCGCGCCTTTCGGAACGGAAAATTCGATTTAAGTCAAGCAGAAGCGGTGGCGGATTTAATCGCCTCATCATCGCAGGCTTCGCATCGGGTGGCGATGAATCAAATGCGCGGCGGTTTTGCGCAAAAACTTGTCGAACTGCGTGATAAGTTGTTGCAATTTGTGTCGTTAATAGAGTTGGAACTCGATTTTTCGGAAGAAGATGTAGAGTTTGCCAATCGCGAAAAATTGTATGAACTGACACAGGAAATCGAAACAAATATCGCCAGATTGACCGATTCTTTTCAACTTGGAAACGTCATAAAAAGCGGAATTCCCGTTGCGATTATCGGCGAAACCAACGCTGGTAAATCCACGTTGCTCAACTTGCTATTGAATGAGGAAAAAGCCATTGTGAGCGACATTCACGGCACTACACGCGATGTGATTGAAGACACGATGAACATTGGTGGCGTAACGTTTCGCTTTATTGATACCGCCGGTATTCGACAAACGACCGATACTATCGAATCATTGGGTATTGAACGTACATTCCGTAAAATCGAACAAGCCTCTATTGTTTTGTGGTTGATTGACTTAATGACACCACCGGAACAAATCGAAGCATTAGCCGTATCTATCGTTCCGAAATTGGCGAACAAACACGTAATGCTTGTTTTCAATAAAGCGGACTTGTTTTCAAATGAAGAAATTGCCCTCAAAAACAATATATTACCGCAAATAAAAGCCGAAAGGCTATTTATATCGGCGAAAAACCGTCAAAATATTGAACAATTGCAGCATTTGCTTGTGAAGTCGGCTGAAATTCCTGTTATTGGCGAAGAAGATGTGATTGTAACGAATCTTCGGCATTATGAGGCGTTGAGTAAAGCACTCGAAGCCATTCGTCGTGCGAAAGAGTGTTTGGAATTGAACATTTCGTACGACTTCCTCTCGCAAGATATTCGCGAATGCTCTCATTTTCTTGGGGAGATAGTTGGTAGTATCACAAATGACGAAATACTGGGTAATATCTTCGAAAAATTTTGTATCGGCAAATAGAGATTGAATCTGCATTGCCCTAATGTAATATGAAAAATTTAGGCTATTTCTTAAATATTTGCTATCTTTGATCTCAAAATTACAATCACGCATTTATGACAACCCAAAGTGAACAAGCCCTCGAAAACGGACTAATAAAAACCTTACAGGAAATGGATTACGAATTCGTTTCCATCAAGGAAGAAGACAACCTGCTTGTCAACTTCAAAGCGCAACTCGAAAAGCACAATCAAAAAGCACTGAATCAGCACGGTAGAAAGCATTTTACAGATAAGGAGTTTGACAGAATTTGCATTCATTTAGAAGGCGGTACACGCTTTGAAAAAGCAAAAAAATTACGCGATTTGTTTCCATTGGAGTTGGAAAACGGTGAACGAATTTGGGTAGAATTTCTCAACAAAAATAAATGGTGTCAAAACGAATTTCAGGTTTTCAACCAAATTACCGTTGAGGGACGAAATAAATGTCGTTACGATGTTACTATTCTCATCAATGGTTTGCCGTTAGTGCAAATTGAGTTGAAAAAGAGAGGTTTGGAGTTAAAAGAAGCCTTTAATCAGGTGCAGCGTTATCAGAAAACTTCTTATCAGGGTTTGTTTGATTACATTCAGTTGTTTGTGATTTCAAACGGCGTGAATACCCGCTATTTTTCTAATAATCCGAATAGCGGTTACAAATTTACGTTCAACTGGACAGATGCTGAAAATGTACCGTTTAACGATTTAGCAATGTTTGCCCGGTTCTTTTTCGACAAATGTAATCTGGGTAAACTGATAAGTAAGTATGTTGTTCTGCACGAGGAGGATAAGTCGCTGATGGTGCTTCGACCGTATCAATTTTATGCCGTAGAACGAATTTTGGACAAGGTGCAGAACTCCAACAAAAACGGCTACATCTGGCATACAACAGGTGCAGGAAAAACGCTCACTTCTTTCAAAGCGGCGCAGTTGGTTTCGGAAGTTGATGATGTTGATAAAGTGCTGTTTATAGTCGATAGAAAAGATTTGGACACGCAAACAAAAGCGGAATACGAGGCGTTTGAACCCGGAGCGGTTGACGGAACGGATAACACGCGCGAACTTATCAAACGATTGAGCGGCGATTCGAAAATTATCATTACCACCATTCAAAAACTGAACAATGCCGTAACAAAAGACCGTCACAACAAGCATTTACAAGATGTTCGCAATCAAAAAATTGTAATGATTTTCGACGAATGTCATAGAAGTCAGTTTGGTGAGAGCCATAAAAATATTGTTCATTTTTTCAACAATTTGCAACTGTTCGGCTTTACGGGAACGCCTATTTTTGTTGAAAATGCCAACCGGGATATTACAACAAAAGAGGTGTTTGGCGACTGCCTGCACCGTTATTTAATAAAAGATGCGATTGCCGATGAAAATGTGTTGGGTTTTCTGGTGGAGTATTATATCGGAAAGAATGAGCAAGATGTTAATTATATGAAGGAAACAAGAATGAGAGAGATTGCTCAATTCATTCTTTCTAATTTCAACAAATCGACTTACGATGGCGATTTCAATGCGATGTTTGCCGTCAGTTCAGTGCCGATGCTGTTACAATATTACAAGATTTTCAAGGAATTAAAGCCGAAAATAAAAATAGGTGCGGTTTTCACTTATATCGCCAACAGCAACCAGGACGATGAACAGACGGGAATGGATCAAGGTTTTGTCAACGAAAATGTAACGTCCGATGAATTGCAACTCATTATGAATGATTATAATGAGATGTTCGGAACGGACTTTACAACCGATCAATTCGCTCTTTATTACGATGATATAAATCTGAGAATGAAGAAGAAAAAGAAGGATATGGAGCCGCTGGATTTGGTGCTGGTGGTCGGAATGTTTCTCACGGGTTTTGATGCCAAAAAACTGAATACACTTTATGTGGACAAAAATTTGGAATATCACGGTTTAGTTCAGGCATTTAGTCGCACAAATCGAGTGTTGAACGAAAAAAAGAAGTTTGGAAAAATCGTTTGCTTCCGCAATTTGAAAAACAATGTAGATGAGGCAATTAAACTGTTCAGCAACAACGAGCCGAACGAATATATCATTCGCGCACCGTTTGCCGATGTAAAAGAGGAGTTTAACACGTTGATTGTGAGATTTAAAGAAAAATATCCCGACATTTCGTATATCGACAACTTGAAAAGCGAATACGACAAACGGGATTTTGTGTTGGCATTTCGAGAAATTATCCGCAAACGAGCCGAAATACAGGTGTACGAAGATTTTGATGCCGACGACAGCGAAATCCAAATGTCAGAACAGGAATTTATGGATTTTCGCAGCAAATACCTTGATATTGCGCTCGGTAACGTAAAAGAAGAAACAGAATTAAGCGATATATTTGAACCGTATGGTGATGATAGAACGCTGGAAGACATTGATTTTTGCCTGGAACTGCTGCACAGCGATGTTATCAATGTGGCGTATATTTTGGCGTTGATTGCCGATTTGAATCCGTCGAGTGAAGATTATCACGAAAAGCGCCGTCAGATTATCGACACAATGGAAGGCGACTCGGCAATGCGGAATAAAGCGAAACTGATAGACGATTTTATTCGACAAAACATTGATAACGATAAAGAAAATTTTGAAAAATCGAAAACCGACGGTTCAATCGATATGGAAAGTCGTCTCGAAAAATTTATTTCCGGCAAGCGAAACGAAAGTGTAAGGCTTTTGGCTGAAAGAGAGAATATCGACCCCGAAGCCTTGTGCAATTTTTTAGAGCAGTATGACTATTCAAAACGCGAGAAATCGGATATTATCAAAGAGGCAATCAAGCACAAAAAAATCGGATTTATAGAAAGGCGTAACATTTTGAAACGAGTAACAGAGCAGTTGCGTAATATTATAGAAGTATTTAACTGGGAATAAATGGATAACAAAGGCGAGATAATCATTTATCAAAATGAAGACAGTAGCGTTTCGTTGAATGTTCGATTGGAAGACGAGAATATTTGGCTTACACAGCAACAAATGGCAGAACTTTTTCAGTCTTCGCGAACAAATGTTGTAGAGCATATTAAGCACATTTTTGAAGAGAGAGAACTAAACGAGGATGCAACCTGTCGGAAATTCCGACAAGTTCAAATTGAAGGAAATAGAAGTGTTGAGCGAGAGCTGCCATTTTATAATCTTGACTTAATTATTTCTCTTGGTTATCGTATAAAATCCCGAATTGCCACGCAATTTAGAATTTGGGCTACGCAACGGCTAAAGGAATACATTGTCAAAGGTTTTACAATGGATGATGAGCGTCTAAAAAATATCGGCGGTGGAGGCTATTGGTATGAACTTCTTGGTCGCATCCGCGATATTCGTTCTTCGGAAAAAGTAATGTATCGTCAAGTGCTTGATTTGTACGCAACAAGTGTTGATTACGACCCGCAGTCGTCTGTTTCCATTCAGTTTTTTAAAATCGTGCAAAACAAATTGCACTACGCCACTCACGGACATACAGCAGCAGAGATAATTTTTGCACGAGCTGATAGCGACAAACCATTTATGGGATTGACAACATTTACAGGAAGTGCGCCAACACAAAAAGATATTTCCGTTGCGAAAAATTATTTAAGCGACATTGAATTGAAAATTTTGAATAATCTTGTTTCGGGATATTTTGACTTTGCAGAAATTCAGGCGATAAAACAAAAGCCGATGTATATGAAAGACTATATTCGTCAGCTGGATAATATTTTGATTTCAACAGGCGAAAAAACGTTGCAAAATGCCGGTTCGATTTCGCACGAACAAGCAGTTGAAAAAGCACTTACAGAATATCGGAAATATCAAGTAAAAACACTTTCGCCTGTTGAACAGGCATATTTAGAAGCGATAAAAAGTACAGAAAAAGTAATCAAAAAAAATAGTAAAAAAATATGAGCGAAGAACTCCAACAAAAACTCCGCAGCCAACTTTGGACAGTGGCAAACACTCTGCGCGGCAATATGTCCGCCAGCGATTTTATGTATTTCACACTGGGATTTATTTTCTACAAATACCTTTCCGAAAAAATAGAATTACATATAAATGAAGCACTTGCCGAAGATGATTTAACTTTTGCCGAAGCGTGGGTAAGCAACGACGAAGAACTGAAAGCGGAGTTGAAAGAAGAATGTATTCAAGATTTGGGCTATTTCGTAGAACCGGAATACCTCTATTCAACAATCATTTCGCAGATTGGCAAAGGCGAAATTATTCCTCAGTTGGAACGTTCGTTGAAAAAAATCGAAGACAGCACGCTTGGACAAGACAGTCAGGACGATTTCGGCGGCTTGTTTTCCGATATTGATTTGGCGTCGCCAAAACTGGGAAAAACGACCAAAGAAAAAGACCGCCTGATTAGTGATGTCCTCGTTGCGCTCAATGGAATCGATTTCGGTTTGTGCGATGCGCACGATATTGATATTCTGGGCGATGCCTACGAATATATGATTTCTCAATTTGCCGCAGGCGCAGGCAAAAAAGCAGGCGAATTTTACACGCCGCAAGAAGTGAGCGAGATTTTGGCAGAAATTGTAATCACAGGAAAAAATCGCCTGAAGAACGTATATGACCCCACTTGCGGAAGCGGTTCGCTGTTGTTACGCACGGCAAAAAGCGGAAAAGCAGACCAAATTTTCGGACAGGAAAAAAATCCGACGACCTTCAACCTTTGTCGAATGAATATGATTTTGCACGGCATTAAATACACTGACTTTAGAATTGAAAACGGCGACACCATCGAGTCAGATCAATTTGAAGATCAGCAGTTTGAAGCCGTTGTTGCGAATCCGCCTTTTTCGGCAGATTGGAGCGCGGCAGACAAATTCAACACCGATGACCGTTTCAGCAAAGCCGGCGTTCTTGCCCCAAAATCGAAAGCCGATTATGCTTTCATTCTGCATATGATTCACCATTTGGACGACACGGGCACAATGGCTTGTGTGGCTCCGCACGGAATACTTTTTCGTGGTGCTTCGGAAGGAAAAATTCGTCAGTTTTTGATTGAAAAGAAAAATTGCATTGATGCCATTATCGGTCTTCCGGCAAATATTTTTTACGGTACAACCATTCCGACTTGTATTCTTGTTATCAAAAAATGTCGCAAAGAAGACGACAATATTCTGTTTATTGATGCGAGTAAGGAGTTTGAAAAAATCAAAACGCAAAACAAACTTCGTCCCGAACATATTGCTAAAATCATTGAGACCTACCGCAATCGCGCCGAAATAGAAAAGTACAGCCACGCTGCTACCTTGCAAGAAATTCGCGACAACGATTTCAACCTCAATATTCCACGCTATGTGGATACATTTGAAGAGGAAGAAGAAATTGATATTCAAGTCGTAATGTCCGAAATTAAAACTCTGGAAATAAAACGTGCGGAGTTGGATAAGGAAATTGAAGTGTATTTGAAAGAGTTGGGGATTATGTAATCCTTAATGTTTCATACGTAGGAAATAAAAAAATCAAGATGAAAGCAAAAAGTAAAAAAGATGGGAATTTTCCAAATTTGAGATTTGGGGAGTCTGAGGGGGAATGGGAAAAAATCAAAATAAAAGATTTTGGCATTATTGTAACCGGTAATACACCACCAACAAAAGATACTGATAACTACGGTAGTGATTATTTATGGGCTTCGCCTACCGATTTAGGAAAGTCGAAATACATAACTGACACAAAAACAATGCTGTCTGAAAAAGGCTTCAAAAAAACTCGAAAACTGCCTAAAGGTTCAATTTTAGTAACTTGTATTGGCATTATCGGAAAAATGGGAATGGCAGCAGAGGAAATGGCAACAAATCAACAAATCAATTCCGTTATTGTAAATGATAATTTTGATTGCAATTTTGTTTACTACGCAATCAGTAGTCAAGTTTCTAAATATTTATCTGCTGTATCCCAACAAGTTTTACCTATTATTTCAAAATCTGTTTTTGAAGAATTAAATAACTATTCAACTAACATTAAAGAGCAGAAAAAGATAGGTCATTTCCTGACTTTACTCGACGAGCGCATTTCAACCCAGATCCAAATAATTGAGCAGTTAAAATCACTAATGAGAGGGTTAAATAATAATCTCAAAGAATTATACGGAAATGAAATAGAAATATCTTTACAACAACTTGGAACGTCGTACTCCGGACTTTTGGGAAAAAGCGCGGAAGATTTTGGAAGCGGAAAGCCTTTTATTACTTATATGAATGTTTACAAGAACATTGTAGTTGACGAAAGTATGGTGCAGTATGTAAATATTGACAAAAACGAAACACAAAATAAAGTACAATATGGTGATGTCTTATTTACAGTTTCGTCGGAAACACCGCAAGAAGTTGGAATGAGTGCGGTATATTTAGGAAACAGCGATGAACTTTATTTGAATAGTTTTTGCTTTGGCTACCGACCTAATGATTTTGATACATTGTTGCCCGAATATACGCCTTATCTATTTTCTTGTAAGCAATTCAGAAAAATTGCATATCCTTTTGCACAAGGTAGCACAAGGTTTAATTTACAGAAAACGGATTTTTTGAAAAAGAAATTCAAAACTCCAACTATCCAAAATCAAAAGAAAACTTCGACAGCATTAAATGCACTTTCTGAAAAATTAACCATTGAGCAAAAATTACTTTCCGAATATCAAAAACAAAAGAAATATCTTCTTAACCAAATGTTTATATAAACATATTGGCAAGCAAATACTTTTTTTGTTCGGTATATTTTTGCAATATCTGTTTTTCTATTTCTAACTTTTCGTCAATGGCAGAAAGAAAATTTGCGATTTTCATTTGTTCTTGAAAATGAGGGACTTCTATAGGCATAGATTGAAACATAGGCAATCTTAACGATTTTACAGTTGAACCAACTGCTTGTGATTGCAAGTGTTTATCATTGCTCAATATGTAATAATACAAAAACTTACCATTGATATTAACAAAATCGAAAATAGCATATGCTCTTTGGTGTAGGTCAAATTTGCCAATATAATGTTGAGGGATAAACTCTTGTCCTTCACCAGGGACGATTACAGCCTCTTTGTCAAATAAATATCTATGACTTGTTCTAATATCTTGCGACCTATCAAAGAAAGTATATTTGCCGTCTAAAATAGAATCTTCCCTGTTTGAAGAACCTGTTGTGATAGTTGCAATACCTCCTAACTTTGTCATTTCCCAATCAGGAAAATCATTTCCGTTATCATCTTTAAATCTTAACTTTTGAGAAAACAACTTTTCACTCAAACCTTTCATTAGTGATTGAAGTCCCTCTATTATTTGGATTTGCGATAAAACACGCTCGTCAGTAAGTTGTAACAAATGAGCGATTCTTGTTTGTTCTTCTTTTGAAGGAACACCAATGAAGCATTCGCTAAAAGTTTTCGGACTTACCGAATATACCTTTGTCCCTTGCGCCAATCGTCTTATTTGATTGCGAAATGCAACAGAAGAAAACGCATAACCTTTAAATCCTCTTACAGTTATATCAAGTTTATCACGCCCGTGTATTGTATGCAAGCCACATACAATTTTCTTATCATTGCAATTAAAAAACTCAGCCGTTTTTGCTACGTCATTTGTGTCTTCCGAAGCGTCAGCAAAAGACACGTCGCCATTTTTACACAAAGTATATTTCTTAGGCGTAAATTCTTCAATAATGTTCGGCAACTGAAAATTATTAGTATCTATTTGAATTGGCGCACCCTTGTGAATTAACCCATAATGCAGGTTATACAAATTCTCTGTGCCATACTCTAAATGTTCCCAAGATAATGAGTTTGTTGTGAAGAACTCCAATAAATCTGAAACTCTGTATTTTTCCCAAATGCTATTTGAAAATCTCAAATTTGGAAAATTGAAGATTTTGCCTTTCAAGTATTTTTTCTTATCTTATTTGCGATAAAATAAACTACTAATTAAACATTCAAACTTTATGCAAAATCAAAAAACAATTTCAGAAATTATCGGCTTATGGAAAGCCGATAAAAAACAGTACGTCAAAAAATCAAGTTATTCGGCATATATCTTGCTGGTAGAAAATCATTTATTACCCGTGTTTGGTAATAGTGTCAGCGTTGAGGAGTATGACGTACAAGCCTTTGTTTTTCAAAAACTATCAGAAGGATTAAGTCAAAAAACAATCAAAGACATTTTAATCGTGTTGAAAATGGTTTTGAAATTCGGTTCGAAAAACAAACTGATTGATTATACGCCACTCGAAATTCAATTTCCTACCGAAAGAGAAAAACAAGGTATTGAAGTATTGAGTCGTACCAATCAAAAACGAATAATGAATTATGTACAAGAGAATTTTACATTCAGAAATTTAGGTGTTTACATTTGCCTCAGCACAGGTATACGTATTGGTGAAATCTGTGCCTTGACTTGGAGCGACATTGATACCGAAAACGGAATTATCGCTGTTCGGAAAACAATTCAACGCATTTACATTATAGAAAACGGTAAGCGACATACAGAGCTTTTACTGGATACACCCAAAACAAAAAACTCCATTCGCGACATCCCGATGACCAAAGATTTATTGAAAATACTCAAACCGCTCAAAAAGATAATGAATAGCAATTTTTTCATTCTCACAAACGACGCAAAACCAACTGAACCACGTACCTATCGTAACTATTACAAAAAAATGATGCAGAACCTGAACATCCCCGAACTGAAATTTCACGGCTTACGCCACAGTTTCGCCACTCGTTGTATTGAAAGCAATTGTGATTACAAAACCGTTAGCGTCATTCTTGGGCATTCTAATATCAGTACAACGCTAAACCTCTATGTTCACCCAAATTTGGAACAAAAGAAAAAGTGTATTGAGCAAATGGCGAAAATATTGAGATAGGCGTTGTGATGAAGTTTTCTGCTTTCATCTTGTTCATAAAAGTATATTCGGCTATGTCTCAAACTAACTGATTCAGTTAGTTTGAGACACAACCGATTACCTTACAACAGTCAATCGACAAGATTTGATAGAATAATATTGGAGAGGCAGAGTTATGCTCCCTCCAACTCCTTACCCTTCAACCAATCCTGCACCATCCGTAACTCCCCATAAGAAACCGAATCTCCCAAAACCTCACGTGCCAAACCAGGACTTTGGTCTTTTGTTCCCTTGAAATAATCACAGATTAACTGCAATTTCTCCGGTGAAATAAAATCAAGAATATCCAACTCGCCGGAAGCAACATAATGCGCCAAATGTCCCTCAATGGTCGAAGAAACAAACCCACGTTCGGCAGCGATTTCGTCAATACTCTTACCCTCTTTATACATTCGATACGAAATGGATTTGGTACTTTCTTTCTGTTCTTTCTTTGCATTTTTTTCTTTCCTTTCGGAAATTTCGGGTATTCGCATCTGATCTTCTTCGATGCCATTTATCTCGCGATATGCCCGGATTATTTCAACTATTTCTGCGCCATACTGTTCTGTTTTCACGTTTCCAAAACCTTTGATTGTTGCGATTTCTTTGAGGTTAATAGGTAGGTATGTAACGAGCCCGTAAAGAGACTTTTGAGAGAAAATAATGTAAGCAGGTACTTCTTGTTCTTTGGCTTTTTCGAAGCGCCAACTCCGTAGTTCATCAAATAGTGCACGGTGCGAAATGTTGCTCTCATCGAAATCCGTTTCCACAGATATTTTCTTTTCTGTCGCTGCTTTCCTTTTCTCAGCTTTTTTGTCTATCCCAATCATTGCCACCGCTTTGGCATTTTGTAGTGCAACGAGCGAAAAGCCGTCGCATGAAGCAATAAGACTTTCTTTTTTTACGCGCAAATCTTCCGACAGACGACCGACGGCATCTGTCAGCTGCTTCTTAATCGTTTTATTATCAATGTTTAAATCCATTTTTTCTAACGGTGAAACAAGGATTGTGGCAATTTTCTCCGAAAAGTAGGGAGATGCTTTGGCAATTCGCTCCTGCAAAGCAACATTTTTTTCCACATCGGATTCTGTGGCAAGCAACGTATTTATTTGATTCTGAAAACTGTTTGATACGTCAATAATATTGGTTTTCAGAGATGTAACGTCAAAAAGTTTGTGCATAAAATCGGGAAAACTACCCCTGTTTTCCTCCATTATTTTTAGCACGTACGACAATCTTTTTTGTAAACCTTGAAATAAAAACAATTCTCGCAAAAGCTCGTGTTGATAAGTGATTCGGGCAAGATTGAGTTGATTCGCATCAGGTCGATTTTGTTCAATGTGTTTCGTGAATCCATTTACTTTGTTGTCGCTCAGAATGTTTTCGTTGCGAATGGGTGTACTTAAAACCATTCCTTCGAGGGTTTTGCAACGACTCAAAGCCACATACACCTGTCCGTGTGCAAACGATGCTTCGGCTGAAATGACCGCTTTTTCAAACGTCAAACCTTGACTTTTGTGAATGGTAATTGCCCACGCCAATTTGAGCGGATATTGGGTAAATGTGCCTTCGATGCTTTCAGTAATATCATTTGTGTCGGCGTTTAGTATGTATTTTACATTGTCCCAAGTGAGTGGCGTAACAAAGATAGGCAGTTCTTCATCAGTACATTGCACCGAAATTCCCTCTTCCGAAATGTCGATAATCTGTCCGATTTTTCCATTGTAAAACAGTTTTTCTCGCGAGGGGTCGTTCTTCACAAACATCACTTGTGCGCCTTCCTTTAATGTCAGTTCAAAATCTGTTGGATAGGAAAATTCGGGAAAATTACCCGACACTTTTGCTGTAAAAGAGGTTTCTTGGGCGGGCAAGACGCGAAGTTTCCCTTCGTTGATGTGTTGCGCCTGTGCGTTGTGTGTACAAAGCGTGATGTATCCGTCTTCGTCTTTTGGTTGAAAATTAGGAATATATCGTTTGTTGAGCGAAATAAGCGTTTCGGCATCAAGGCAATTTTCGCGTACTTTATTGAGGATAGAGATAAAGTGATTGTCTTGCTGACGAAAAACTTCGAGCAACTCAATTCCCACAAAAGATGTTTCACGAAGTGCTCGGCTGCTGAAAAAATAGATCGTATCGTAATACGGTTTCAACAACTCCCATTCGTGATCTTTTGCCACCGGCGCAAGTTGCTGTAAATCGCCAATCATCAACAATTGCACGCCGCCAAAAGGTTTGCTTCGGTCGCGAAAACGCCGCAAAACATTGTCGATTCCGTCTAATAAATCGGCGCGTACCATACTGATTTCGTCAATCACGAGCAAATCAAGACTTCTGATGATATTGATTTTTTCTTTGTTAAACCGCATTTGTTCGGGTTTAAATTCGCCTAAAACAGGGCCAAAGGGTAGTTGAAAAAACGAATGAATGGTTACGCCGCGCGCATTGATTGCCGCCACGCCGGTTGGTGCTACCACCGCCATTCGTTTCGGAAGCGTTTCACGCAATTGACGTAAAAAAGTGGTTTTTCCTGTTCCGGCTTTTCCGGTCAGGAATATGTGTTTACCCGTATATCGAATGAAATCGTGTGCTAATTGCAGTTCGTGATTGGTTTTCATCGCTCAAATGATAAAATGTTGCTATACCGCAAAATAACTTTCCAGTTCTCTCAATGTATCTTCATTTGTTTGTATGTCTCTTACTATCAATCCTTTTTCGAGCACAACAGTACGACGACATACTTCGGTAACATGTTGCAAATCGTGGCTCGAAATCAACATTGTCATATTTTTGTCCGTTTGCAGCTCGTTCAACATACGTTTGAGGCGAATTTGCGAAGACGGGTCGAGAGCGGTAAACGGCTCATCGAGAATCAAAATCTTCGGGTCGGAAAGGAGTGCAGCGGCAATACCCACTTTTTTCTGATTTCCTTTCGACAGGTCGCGGATTAGTTTTCCGTTGCCGAGAATTTCACCGTTGAAAAAATCGTGCATTCCGAGCAGAAAATCATTGATGTCGCCTTCCGATTTTCCATATACTTTTCCGGTGAAATTGAAAAACTCTTCGGGTGTGAGAAAATCAATCAAAAAGCCTTCGTCGAGAAAAGAGCCAACGTTGGTTTTCCATTCGTCGTGTCGTGCAACGGGTTTGCTGTCAATCGTTACTTCGCCCGAAGTGGCTTGAATAAGGTCGAGAATAAGGCGGAAAAATGTGGTTTTTCCTGCGCCATTGTTACCTACCAAACCAACGCTTTCACCGTTGATTATTTCAATATTCGGAATATTGAGTACTGTGATTCCGTTATATGTTTTTGTTAAATTTGTTGCTTGTATCATATTGATGTTGATTTGCTTATCTGTTTATCTGTTTATTTGGTGATTTGTTCTGTTGTTGATTTGTTGATTTGGCTGGTTGATTACTTTTCGAATCAACAAATCAGCAAATCAACAATAAAAAACTATTCATCTTTTTTTCTAAATCCTTCGCAGAGTATATATTTTCTGCGCAAAAACTGTTTTTCGCAAAACGCAAGAAGCGGTTTTGTGGAAATAATACCTAATATGCCTAATATTGCAAGTATCCAAAGCGCAACGTTTTGTGCATTAAACGCATTTGCAATTCCTATCATCAGCATCGGAACAATCATAATGGGAATCATCACGAGAAAATTTTTCATCGAAACCCCTTGATAGTTCATTGCTCCTCCTGTATTCAATTCAATTCGTTTGTCATTGAATGTACTAAAAAATAGCAAGATAGAGATATTTACACCAATATTATAAAGAAATGCAACCGTTTGTACAATCATAATTTCTTTTCCATAAAAGAAATAAGGCGTTGTGAGAATAAAACTCACAATACACAAAACAAACATCATATAATAAAAAGAGAGAATATAATCACGAACTGTTATTTTTTTACTCATTATTGCATCAAAATACGTACTATTCAAGCCGATAGCCCATTGCCCCAAAATCAACATCGGAAAACCGGTAACAAATATTCCGGCAAACATCTTCATTCCTAAGCCATAACTAGAGTTGTTGTAAAATAACAATCCGTATAAGAGAATGAATGGCATAGTCCATAATGTTGCTTTCATTCGCTTATTTCTCAAAAACGTTTTAATATGTACCTGCATCAACTCTCCGGTTTTTCCAAATTTATCCATAAAAGAAAAATGGGATATATAATTTTGTTTCTTTGACTGTTTTTCAAAAGATTCGGCATAATAATTTTTCCGAAAAAACGCTTTATTCAAATAGTAAGCGCCTAACGGTAAAAGAAGTACAAGCACAAGACCAAAAGGATTCGACAACAAAAATCCGAAAACATTTTTGGATATGCTAAACAACGAAAAAATCTTGAAATATTCCAATCCGGCAATCGCACCGAAACAGAGCAATACACCCAAAGTGCCCCACAAGGTTGCACTAAATCGGCGTTTCAAATACGATGCCACCAACACATTAAACCAAATAAGAAAAACGATAACCGCCACAAATTGAACTCTGCAAAGCGCATCAGGCTCACGCGATACATATCGCACAACGAACGGAATCACGAACGCTAATGTCAAATAATTTGCAGGGGTTAACAATGGTTTCAGCAAAATGTAATTCACTATCACACTTCGTTTTATTGGCAAAATTTGATATGGCTGCAAATTTATCGTTCCGAGCGATTGCATAAAATATCGCATCGCAAGCGAAAACAACAGCATATACAACAATGAGCCGCTAAATGCTTCCATTGCAGTGAATTGTGGTGCAACATCTGCCACAAATACAGGAAACATTGCACCGAAAAACATCAGTGCGCCCACGAAGTAAAGTGCCACGAACGCCATCAAAATTGTTACCGCGAGATTTTTATAATATCCCGGTGCACGAAAAGTTTTTTGCCATTGATGCTTGAATAAATCGCTTATAATCATAAGTTGTGTTCTTTTTTGTGCGAACAAAGGTAGTGATTATTTTTAACAATATGTAGAGTTTTTATAGAAAAAATGACGGAAAAGGTAAAATGTAACCGTTTTGTAACCGTCTTGTTATATTGATGTTGTATATTTGTAGAAAATTTCAGTGAACAAAGTATGGAGCAACGAATTTTAGTGGTTGATGACGAAAAAGACATTTGCGATATCCTTCAATTCAATTTAGAAAACGAAGGATACACCGTTGATGTTGCCCATTCGGGCGAAGATGCATTAGCGATACTAACCGATGAGCATCAGTTAATTGTATTGGATGTGATGATGGGCGGCATTTCGGGTTTCAAAATGGCGGAACAGTTGCGAGAAACCGAAAACTATATTCCGATTTTGTTTCTCACGGCAAAAAATACCGAAAATGATAAGCTCACAGGATTTTCATCGGGCGGCGATGATTATGTGGCCAAACCGTTTTCTGTTAAAGAAGTGCTTGCTCGTGTGAAGGCGATTTTGAAACGTGCACAAACAAAAACGCCGATAAAAAAATGGTCATACAAAACCCTCAGCATCGATATCGTTAATAATAACGTAACAATTAACGATAAAGAGATTCAACTAACGAAAAAAGAGTTTGATATCCTGTCGCTTATCGTACAAACATCGCCGAATGCGCTCACGCGAAACGATATTCTTGATAAGGTGTGGAATGACAACGAATTTGTACTTGACCGCACGGTTGATGTACACATTGCGCGACTGCGAAAAAAGTTGGTCGAATATGGAAATATCATTGCAAATCGCACAGGATTTGGATACTACTTAAATTGTTGATTTGCTTATTTGTTGATTTGTTTCTAGTGGGCAAAATCAACAATCAGAGCATCAACAAATAAGCAAATCAACACATCAACAAAATGAAGAGCACGTTTAAAACACGAATATTGATTTACTTTTCCGTTATCATTGCGATATTTACGGTCGGAATCATTGTGTTTGAACAGCAACAGATCAAAAAAGAACGTACGGACGGTTTTGTGCGTATGCTCGATAATATCACTGTTGTTATCGATAATTATTTGACATGTAATAATATACCTCATGAAAACAACGTGCAGGAAATTGCTAAATTGCTACGATATATGCCCCCCGAACTGCGCGTTACGATTATCGACTTGCGAGGCAATGTACTGTTCGACAACAAAATAGTAGACGACAATGAAATGGATAATCGTCTTTCACGCCCTGAAATTCAAAATGCCGTCGCAAACGGATACGGAACAAATATACGATTTTCGGACACACAAGGTGTTGATTATCTTTATTATGCAAAACTATTCGATGGTAAATATCTCATTCGTCCTGCGTTGCCGTATGACTTGGAGTTACGTTCATTTATCAACGCAACCAATTCTTTTGCGTATTATATATTGCTGTTTTTTGTGATATGTGTGCTGTTGATGTTTTATTTTCTGAATCGTTTCTCGAAAGCAATCAGGCAGTTACGAGATCTTTCATTGAGTGTAAAAAGAGGATTGTCCATTCCCGCATCGTTCAAATTTGCCGACAACGAAGTAGGCGAAATGAGTGCCGATATCATTGAAAATTACACGCTTTTGCGAGAAAACAGAGCCAAATTAGCAATGGAAAGAGAAAAACTGTTGCAACATTTTCATTATTCGGAAGAAGGAATTGCCATTTTTTCGAAAAATCGCAAACAGATTTATGCCAATTCTCACTTTTTGCAATACCTCAACGCCATTATCGAAACACCTGTGATAGCGGCTGAACGGATTTTTAGCGATGCGAAATTTGATGATTTTGTCGATTTTCTCAATACAAATCCACGTACCGAAAATATTTTCACAGAGCGAATTAGAAGCAATAACAAAATTTACAACGTTCGTATCATTATTTTTGATGACGAAAGTTTTGAATTTTACATCAGCGATATCACACAAGCCGAAAAAACACGCATTTTGAAACAAGAAATGACAAACAACATCGCACACGAACTTCGCACGCCCGTAACGAGCATTCGTGGCTATTTGGAAACCGTTTTGAGCAGGTACGATAGCGACCAAAATGATGCCATTTACCGTTTTATGGATAGGGCATATGTGCAAACGCTTCGTCTTTCGGAGTTGATTCAAGACATTAGTATGCTCACGAAAATCGAAGAAGCATCCGATCTTTTTGAATTGGAGCCGATTCAAATGAAGCCATTGTTGGAAGAATTACAATCGGATTTGAGCGAAAAACTGAAAGAAAAATCGTGTAATTATGTGGTAGATGTGAATGAAAATGTTGTGATTTACGGAAGTCGAACACTTTTATATTCTATTTTTCGTAACCTGACCGAAAACGCAATAGCGTACGCAGGTGAACAAGTTACCATCGTCATTCGTTGCTATATGGAAAATGAAAGCACTTACTATTTTGAGTTTTACGACACCGGACAGGGTATTGAAGAACGCCATTTGGTGCGCATTTTCGAACGCTTTTACCGAATCAACGAAGGACGTACGCGCAACACCGGCGGATCGGGCTTGGGACTGTCGATTGTGAAAAATGCCATCTTGTTTCACAAAGGAAGTATCGTTGCGAAAAATCGAGCGGAAGGCGGATTATCATTTTTAATGACGTTCCCGAAAAAGGGGATAGGATAAAAAATCCTTCAATATTTACAAAAACTAAAATTATCGTTGTATCTTTACCATTCAAAAACTAAAAACATTCAATATGAAATACATTGGAGCACACGTATCCACATCGGGCGGCGTAGAAAACGCACCACTCAACGCACACGCCATCGGTGCAAAAGCATTCGCGTTATTCACTAAAAATCAGCGACAATGGTCAGCCGCACCACTCACAGAAAAGAACATTGAATTTTTCAAATCGCGATGCGAAGAATACGGCTTTTCACCCAACCACATTCTTCCGCACGACAGCTATCTTATCAACTTAGGACATCCCGAAGAAGAAGGATTAAACAAATCGCGTACAGCATTTCTTGACGAAATGCGGCGTTGTGAACAACTCGGATTGAATCGCTTGAACTTCCACCCGGGAAGTCATTTGAACAAAATGTCGATAGACGATTGTCTTGCTCGAATTGCCGAATCAATCAACATTACGCTCAATAAAACCAGCGGCGTTACGGCAGTAATTGAAAACACGGCGGGACAAGGCTCAAATCTTGGATATACTTTCGAGCAAATCGCGCAAATTATCAGTAAAATAGAAGATAAAAGCAGGGTAGGGGTTTGTCTCGATACGGCACACACATTGGCAGCTGGATACGAAATCCGCACACGCGAAACTTTCGACGCAACATTTGTGAAATTCGATGAAATCATTGGTTTCCATTATTTGAGAGGAATGCACATCAACGATTCGAAAAAGGAACTTTCATCGCACGTCGATCGCCACGAAAACATCGGAAAAGGCGTAATGGGAATGGATATGTTTTCGTTTCTAATGAACGATTCGCGATTTGATAACATTCCGATGGTTCTCGAAACACCTGACGAATCGATTTGGGCGGAAGAGATTCAATTATTATATTCGTTACAAAAATAATTGACTTATGTATTATTTGATGCCCGTTGTTTTTATTCTTGGAATTCTTGGCATTGCCCTCGAAGAAAAAATAAACATAAACAAATCAGCTATTGCATTGCTAATGAGTATTGTGTTGTGGGTGATGCTATTATTCAACGGGCATACGATTTTAGTAGAGTTAGGAAATCCGGAATTCCTGAAATTTGCACAACACGAATACATTATCAATATTCCGATTAAAGATCAAATTGTTCGTTACTTAACAGACGAATCGCTGGTGCCGCATTTGGGCAATGTGTCGGAAACGTTGTTTTTTATTATGTGTGCAATGCTTATCGTGCATATCGTGGATAAGCATGGTGGTTTTGATGCAGTTACTCGATTTTTAAGCACAAATAAAAAGCGGCACTTACTTTGGTCTTTAAGTTTTGCGACGTTCTTTTTTTCGGCATTGCTCGATAATTTGGCAGCATCAATCGTGCTCATTGCCATTCTTCGAAAACTTGTACCCAACAAAACTGACCGACTGAAATATGCCTGTATGGTGATTTTGGCGGCAAATGCCGGTGGCGCCTGGTCTCCCATTGGCGATATTGCCACACTTTTGTTGTGGACAAAGGGAAATGTTACTGCTACTCAACAAGTTACACATCTGTTTTTGCCGTCGTTAATTAATTTGTTGGTACCGCTCGTTATTGCCCATTTTTGGCTATTCAAGAAAAATGACGTACTAAGAGAGCAGCACAAAATAACACGCGAAGGTGTTTATATTGAACATATTCCCGAAAAATCACGCATTGTTATCTTTTGGATTGGTATCTTATCATTAGCGCTTGTTCCTGTGTTTCAGGCAACATTACATTTACCGGCGTTTATGTCTGTACTATTGGGACTTGTATTTTTGTGGATTTATACCGATTTGATGTATGGTCGGATAAACGAAATTCGCGAAGCGAATAAACTACGCATCGAAAAACTGTCGCATTCGGTCGATTTGCCCACTATTTTATTTTTTCTTGGCATATTGATGTCGGTTGCCGCATTGGAAACAGGCGGGCAACTCACTCTTTTTGCGAATATTCTTTCGACCAATTTTCAACATCCGTATTTGATAAACCTTTTCATCGGTGTTGTTTCGCCTGTAGTTGATAATGTGGCGCTTGTGGCGGCAACCATTGCAATGTTTCCGGTAGCTGACGCATCGGCAGAGCTTACGCCCTATATGCAATATTTCGTTGTTGATGGCGGTTTCTGGACATTGTTGGCATATTGTGCCGTTACCGGAGGTAATATCCTCATTTTCGGCTCAGCAACCGGTGTTGCAGTAATGGGAATGGAAAAAATTAATTTTCTTTACTTCTTCAAACGATTTACACCGTTGGCAATTTTAGGCTATTTGGCGGGTATTGGCGTGTTTTTGTTGATGAATTGATTTTCATACTGTAGAGACGAGGCGCGCCTTGTCTCTACGTGCCGCCATTGAATTTTTGAATCATTAAATCTTAGAATCTTATGTCAGACACCTACAAAACCATATCACAATCTGCCGAAGGATTTATTACGGAGAAAAAAAGCAAATTTATCGCTCATATTTTCCCTGTGAAAACTGTTGATGAGATAAAAGAAACTCTTGATGAGTATCGTAAGAAATATTACGATGCTCGTCACGTTTGTTGGGCGTATATGCTCGGGTGGGAGAGAGAAAATTTTCGTTCGAATGATGATGGAGAGCCTTCCGGAACAGCAGGTCGCCCCATTCTCGGACAGATAAACTCCAATGAATTGACTGATGTGCTGATTCTCGTTGTTCGATATTTTGGTGGTACATTGCTCGGCATGGGCGGACTCATCAAAGCCTACAAAGAAGCTGCTGGCGAGGCAATTGCTAATGCACAAATTCAAGAAAAGACGATAAACGATATCATTGAAATTCATTTCGATTATATTCTACTCAATGAAGTGATGCGTGTTTTAAAGCAATTTGAAGAAGTCCGATGGGTACAAGATTTTCAAGAAAACTGTGTGATGCAATTGGAAATTCGTCGTTCGTTGTCAGAAAAATTATTGAGAATGTTAGAAGAAATTCACGGAATAACGATTCAAAACATTTGAATTATTGGCAAAATTTCCCCGATTACTCTTATATTAATAAGGATTTTTCCAAAAATAGGTTGCTACTAATTCAAAAAATACTACTTTTGCACCCGAAAAGCGTTTTTACGCAAAATAGGAAGTAAAAGATTTATACTGAAATGGCAAATAATTTGGTTATCGTTGAGTCGCCTGCCAAGGCAAAGACTATCGAAAAATTTTTGGGAAAAGATTTTCACGTAATGTCGAGCTATGGGCATATTCGCGACTTGAAAAAGAAAGATTTCGGCATTGATATTGAAAACAATTTTACGCCGGTTTACGAAATTCCGGCTGAAAAGAAAAAAGTGGTTACGGAACTGAAAGCCGCAGTCAAAAAAGCCGATATGGTTTGGCTCGCTTCCGATGAAGACCGTGAAGGGGAAGCCATTTCGTGGCATTTGTTTGATGCACTCGGACTGAAAGAGGATAAAACAAAACGAATTGTATTTCACGAAATTACCAAGAATGCCATTCTTGATGCAGTACAAAATCCTCGAAAAATCGATCAAAATTTGGTAGACGCACAACAAGCGCGTCGTGTGCTTGATCGTATCGTGGGTTTTGAACTTTCGCCCGTATTGTGGCGCAAAATCAAGCCCGCTCTTTCCGCCGGACGTGTACAATCGGTAGCCGTGCGGCTCATTGTGGAGCGTGAGCGCGAAATCCAACATTTCAAAAGCGAATCGGCATATCGTATCGTCGCCATTTTCACGAAAGAAGAAAACGGCGAAAAATACGAAATCAAAGCTGAATACAATAAACGTCTGAAAACCAAAGAAGAGGCGACGCAATTGCTCGAACAATTGAAAACATCGACTTTCACAGTGGAAGACATAACCACACGTCCGACCAAAAAATCGCCCGCACCGCCATTTACTACTTCTACGCTACAACAGGAAGCCTCGCGCAAACTCGGATTTTCGGTCGCGCAAACGATGATGGTGGCGCAACGCCTGTACGAATCGGGAAAAATAACCTATATGCGTACCGATTCGGTCAACCTTTCATCGTTGGCAATCAACACAACAAAAGCAGAAGTTACGGAAAAGTATGGTGAAAAATATGTAAAAGTTCGTCAATACACCACCAAAGCGAAGGGCGCGCAAGAGGCGCACGAAGCTATTCGTCCTACTTACATCAACCAACACGAAGTACCGGGTACGGCGCAGGAAAAACGTCTCTACGATTTGATTTGGAAACGCACCATTGCTTCGCAAATGGCTGATGCCGAACTTGAAAAAACAACGGCAAACATCGCTGCATCACAAGCCGAAGGAAAATTTGTAGCATCGGGCGAAGTGATAAAATTTGATGGTTTCCTGCACGTTTATCTCGAAGGAACCGACGACGAACATACTGAAAATGAAGAAGGTTTGTTGCCGCCAATGAAGGCAAACGAAATGCTTTTAATGACGGAAACAACTGCCACACAGCGTTTTTCGCAACGTCCGCCACGCTATACCGAAGCATCGCTTGTACGCAAAATGGAGGAATTAGGTATCGGTCGTCCTTCCACTTATGCACCAACGATTTCAACCATTCAAAATCGCGAATATGTTGAAAAAAGCAACTTGGAAGGTGAAGAACGTACTTATAATATTCTCACGCTGAAAAGTGAAAAAATAAAAGATTCCGACAAAAAAGAGATTGTTGGAGCAGATAAAAATAAACTGATTCCCACCGATATAGGAATGGTAGTAAACGATTTTTTGGTGGAATATTTCTCCTCCGTTGTCGATTACAACTTTACGGCGGAAGTGGAAAAAGATTTTGACAAAATCGCCGAAGGTAAAATACAGTGGAACAATTCAATAGCCGACTTCTACAAAACATTCCATCCCAAAGTGGAAGAGATTTCGCAAATGCGTACCGAACACAAAGCCGGTGAGCGCGTATTGGGAACCGATCCAAAAACAGGGCGACAAGTGGCGGTAAAAATCGGACGTTACGGCGCATTGGCGCAAATCGGCACGCCCGAAGAAGAAGAAAAACCACTTTTCGCTTCGTTACAAAAAACGCAATCAATCGAAACCATCACACTCGAAGAAGCGTTAAAACTGTTTGATTTGCCACGTGTTGTGGGCGAGTTCAGAGACAAGGAAATGGTGGCAGCCGTTGGTAGATTCGGACCGTATATTCGCCACGACGGCAAATTCATATCCATTCCAAAAGGAATTGATCCGCTCAAAATCACCGCCGAAGAAGCGATTGAACTCATCGAAGCAAAAGAGAAAAAAGACCGCGAAAAAGTTATCAAAATTTTCGACAAAGAGCCCGAATTGCAAGTATTGAACGGACGTTACGGACCGTATATTGCTTTCAAGAAGGCGAATTATAAAATTCCGAAAACGATGACACCTGCGGAGCTTTCGCTAGAAGATTGCCAAAAAATTATCGCTGATAATGATAAAAAAGAGGAAAAACCGAAAAAGAAAGAGACAGCGGCAAAGAAAACAATGGCAAAAAAGTAATATAAATCACTAAATTGCACAAAGTTTCAAAGGTTTGATTGAGTACGCCGATTTTCAAAAGTCGGCGTTTTCTGTGTTGAAGATTTGGAAAATATTTGTACCTTTGCGATTGAATTGAAAATTGGCGATAGCCAAATTAAAAAATACAAAAATTTTGCTTATGAAAATAATAGTGCAGATAATGCGCTGAAAAATAATGACATATTAGAAAAGCGTTAATGCTTGTATTCTGGCGACCAGGAACTTCAACAATTTCAATAAAGCCAACAAAGAGTAAAGTGAAAACGCTCACGCCGTTTGGCGTGGGCTTTACTCATTTATTTTGTTGGTTAGGTAGTTGAAGACCTCTGGTAGCAAATAGAAACAAGAGTTTTGTCCACGCTTTTTTGTGTCTATACGTGATATATTGAAAGATAAATAATTACAAACATAAATAATTACAAAATGGCAACAAAAATCAAAATCGGCGCAGATGAGTTAATACTTTGGTTGCGCAAAAACAACAAAGCAAAGAATGTTACTAATCAAACCTTAGGCTTGAAAATTCTGAATTTGATTGAAAAAGACCTTATGATTGGTACAAAAATTATTGATGACCAAAAATCTCTTTGGGGAAATTCTTTTGATGATGAAAAAGGGTTAGGATTACCAAAAACTGCTGCGCAATATGAAATTGATTCTTCAATGTTGAAAGAATTGTATGGTACACTAAATAAATGGTAGAAGTGATGAAAAAAGTATTGCAAAAATCGTTATTGTTAATTGCGTTTTCAGTTTTTCTTTTTCCCAATTCACAAGTATATGGAACAACGGCTGAAATAGAAGTGGAATTTCAGAATATAATAAGAACTGATGTAAATACACTATTTTACGAACTTAGCGAAAATATAGTCCGATTTGACCAAAGATATCGAAATCAAGTAATCGAATTAACAGGTAGAGTATCGGCAAGTGGCGTAGGTGAAATGGTTAATCCATACACAAATAGGAGGGAGTTTTATTTTACGTTAAGAGGTGATGGACTTACTCCTTATACAATAAGGATTTTCTTTCCTGCCGCGAATGCAAATCAATTAGAGAGGATAGGTAGAGAACAAGATGTTGTAGTGAGGGGTCAGTTTATTCGTTTTGTTGATGGCAGCAATCCTATAGGCAATCATTTGGCAGGAAACGCCCCTATATTGACAAATAGTTCTGTGATTGTGTTCGGGACAACAAGAGAGCAGCGTGAAACGATAGCAGAACAAGAACGCCATCGTGAACAGCAGGCACGTGAAGCAGCACGACAAGCAGAACAAATACGTATTGTAAATGAAATCAATGCTTTGCCGGAAGGTGTCGTTATTAATGGAGTTCTTTGGGCAACGCGTAACGTTGGCACGTCCGGTACTTTTGTTTCCAGAGTAGAAGATGTCGGGGGTGCTTTCACTTGGGAGCAAGCGCAAAATGCTTGTCCTTCGGGTTGGCGTGTACCTACTTCTGAAGAATTAGAGTCGTTCAGGAGCATAGGCAAATCGATAACTCTTAATGGTGTTAGAGGTCAGCTTTTTGGAACTGAACCTAACCAAATCTTTTTGCCTGCCATCACTTACATCTCTTTTGGCAATAGCAGAACTGGCATTAGATATTGGAGTAGTACACGACGTAGTAATGATAATGAAGCGTGGCATTTGAGCGGTTCGAGCAATGGTTCTGTGGATAGTGAACGTATCAACAATTCACTTAGTGTACGATGTGTAACAGATGCTACTACACTTACAGAAATTCCGCAGTTGGCAGAACAAGCGCGCATTCAACAGGCAGAACAAATACGTAACCAACAACTTATACAAGCACAGAGATTAACAGCAGAGGAGGAACTACATCGCCAAAAGATAGAACAAGAAGAACGGAGGCGACAAGGCGAAAAGCTAGTTCAGCGAGGTCGCACTTGGCTGATAATTGGTGCTGTCATAGCAGCAGTGTTGGGACTGATGTAAATCATCGTTTGATAGTTTTGAAACCACAATGCGCTTTTGACCGTATTGTGGTTTTTATTTTTTCCAAAACACAATAAATTTGTCTATTCGCTTAGCTTTCACTTGTTTTTATTAGCACATTATTTTTGAATAACAGCGAACTATCCCCATAACTCAAAAACCTAAAATCATTTTCCAATGCAAATTCATAAATTTTTCGCCAATCATCGCCCACAAAAGCGGAAATCAACAGTAATAATGTACTTTCCGGTTGATGAAAATTAGTAATAATCGCATCGCAAAAATGAAATTCGTAACCCGGTGTGATGATAATTTGTGTAGATGAAATTAAATGCTCTTGCTTTGTTTTTTCCAAATAATCGAGAATATTTTGCAGGGCTTGTTTTGGCGAAATGCTTTCGCGCACTTCGTATGGTTCCCATTGTTGTACAGTGAGTTCGTGTGTCGAAATATTGGAATTATTGTGCAATTTTCGACCGATATAGTAGAGACTTTCTACAGTGCGCATTGAAGTTGTACCCACCACGATGAGTTGTCCGTTATTGTTCAACAATGTTTCGATAGTTGATTTCGGAACCGAAATAAATTCAGTGTGCATATCGTGTCCGGCAATGGTCTCCGATTTTACCGGTTTGAACGTACCTGCACCTACGTGAAGCGTTACATTAATGGTTTTTATCCCGTTTTCGGTGAGTTTTTGCATTGTATTTTCCGTAAAATGTAGTCCGGCGGTGGGTGCGGCTACCGAGCCATCTACACTCGAATAAACGGTTTGATAGGTTTCATCATCTTTCTCTTCCGATTCGCGATTGAGATAGGGTGGAATGGGTAGTTTTCCGACAATTTCCAACAATTCCGAAAAAGTGTAACCAGCATTGTTCCACGAAAATTCGACAATGGTTTCATCGTCTAATTTTGCTATCTTTTTGGCAGTTAGCGTTATCGGATTGTTTTCGATACAAATATCCATTGTCAAAGGTTCATTTTTCCAACGCTTGGCATTTCCTACCATACAATGCCACGAACAACGCTCTCGCTGCCCGAAATTGACAACATAATCCATCGGCTCGTTTGGCGAAAGACAAAATATTTCGATATGTGCACCAGTTTCTTTTTGAAATAACAACCGGGCGTGAATCACGCGCGTGTTGTTAAACAACAACAAACTTCCGGAAGGAATAAAATTCGTCAAATCGCGAAAATTATTATCCGAAATTTCACCATTGCGATACAGCAAAAGTTTTGATGCATCTCTTTCTGTAAGAGGATATTTAGCTATTCTTTCGTCCGGAAGTTCGTAACTGAAGTCGGAAATTCGCAGATTTTTTATGTCGTTTTTTCTCATTTTTTTACTATCGAAAGGCTTATTTTTGTATATTTATTCTATTTATTTCGACAAAATTACTCAACTTTGCAACACATAACAAAAAAGGTGTCTCTAAAAAATCAAAAAACGAAACAATAATGATGATAAATAACAAATTAAATGTTGGCGACATTGTTCGTTTTCTGAACACGGTGGGTGGAGGACGAGTGAAGGGATTTCTCAACAAACACCTTGCAATGGTGGAAGATGAGCATGGATTTGACGTACCCGTTTTGATTTCGGAATGCGTAGTGGTAGAATCGGCAGGAAATGAAAAAATGGGACAAAATACAGTTGAAAAAATCGAAGATAAAAAAGAATTATCGCCAAAACCCGAAGTGAAAATCGAAAAAGATGATATACCGGAAGAAACCACTTCCGGCGAACAAATTACTGCCTGTTTGGCGTATCTTCCGACTGACCTGAAAAATTTATCAAACACAGCATATGAATGCTATTTCGTGAATGATAGCAATTACTATTTGTTTTTCAACTATATGAGTCGCGAAAACAATTCGTGGAAGAGCCGTTACAATGGCTTGGTTGAGCCGAATACGAAAATTTTTCTTGAAGAATTCGATAAATCACAACTCAACGATATCGAAAAAGTGTGCGTTCAATTCATTGCTTTTAAGCACAATAAATCGTTTCGTTTCAAAAATCCGTGTTCGGTAGAATTGCGTGTGGATACGGTAAAGTTTTACAAATTGCATTGTTTTCAAGAAAACGATTATTTTGATGATAACGCATTGATTTATTATATCATACAGAGCGATTTGCCTGAACGCGAATTACTTGTTTCGGCAGGCGATATCGAACAAGCGATGAAAGAAAAACAGCAAACAGACCGTCGTCCACGCGTTCAACGCATCGAAAAGAAAGAGAAAAACCCGATTATCGAAATCGATCTTCATATCAATCAATTGCTTGACACCACTACCGGAATGGATAATACGACAATGCTTGAGTATCAGCTCAACAAATTCCACGAGGTGATGAATGAAAACATCAAGCGTAAAAATCAAAAAATCGTTTTCATTCACGGCAAGGGCGACGGCGTGTTGAAAAATGCGATTTTGAAAGAGCTTAAAAACAAGTATAAAAAGTGCCATTATCAAGATGCTTCGTTTCGCGAATATGGTTACGGTGCAACAATGGTAATTATCCATTAAACTAACAGTTGAATAAATAGTCAAATGAGCTCATCAATATAAACAATTAACAAAAAAATAATGAGAAAAATTTTCATACTCTTAGTTGCAACGATATTTTTGACAAGTTGTAGTGTAGTCAATCAACTTACTGGAATAACGGCAATGTCTCAAAGTAACTATTCTTTTAACTCAATATCTAATGTGCAGTTAGGCGGTTTAAACTTGGGCAATGCTTCTTCTATTTCGCTTTCCAATATCGCGAGCGTTGCCACTCTTTTAGCCGGTGGTGGTCAGCAGCCCATCCCATTTAATATGGTATTGAATATGAATGTGGAAAATCCGAATCCTGTTGCGGCTATTTTAAGCGGTTTGGGGTTTGATATTGCTATCAACGATATGCACCTGACGAGCGGTAACATCAATCAACCGATACAAATTGATGCCGGACAAACAGTGGTGCTTCCTATTTCTATTGGCGTAGATATCAGAGATCTGATTAGTCAGCATTCGCAACAACAAGTGTCATCAACAATAAGTTCGTTTCTGGGTATTACCAACAATGCGGCGAATGTAACCGTGAGATTGCGCCCGACATTAATGGTAGGTAATGTACCTGTTCCGTCGCCTGTGGCAATTCCGGTTTCGTTTAGTTTTGGCGGAAGAAATTAAATAATGGTTGATGGTTAGTGATTAATGGTTAATGCAGAAGCACTGTTTATAACCTGATAATTGCACTAACCACTAACCACTAACCACTAACCATTAACTATATGTTTATCATTGGAGTAGCCGGAGGATCAGGTTCCGGAAAAACGACGCTCGTAAACGCCATTCTCGAAAAAGTGCCTTACGACAAAATCGCTCTTTTGGCGCAAGACTCATATTATAAAGACAGTAGCCATTTACCAATGGAACAACGTCAAGCATTGAATTTTGATCACCCCGATTCCATCGAATGGGATTTGATGCTCAGCGATATCCAAAAGCTCAAAAATGGAAACGTCATTGAATCGCCAACTTATTCTTATCTTACTTGTACGCGTCAAGAAGAAACCATTCACGTGGCACCGAAAGAAATTTTGATTGTGGAAGGAATTTTGATTTTCACCCATCTCGCGTTGTGCAAAGAAATGGATATGCGTATTTATTTGGAGGTGGAACCGGATAAACGCTTGACACGTATTATCGAGCGTGATATGGAATCGCGTGGTCGTACGGCACAAGAGGTAATAAAACGCTATTACAAAACCGTTCGACCAATGTACGAAGAGTTTATAAAACCCTCACGCGAACGCGCCGATATGCTCGTTATGAACGGCGGGTTGAATCACGAAGCGGCTGATTTTATCGCTTCGTCTATTTTGGGGAAGTTGAAATAAATAAAAATACTTCTGGTGATTATATACATCATATTGTCTAAAATTGTACCTTTGCATCTCAAAATGAAAATTTTATGACAAATAACAAAATGAAGAAGCTATTTTTTGTAATGATGACAGGATTAATAATGATAGCCTGTACCGAAAAAAACGACAATCCGTTTTTTCAAGAATTCAACACACCTTACGGTGCTCCACCTTTTGAGCAAATAGAAAACAGACATTTTTTGCCTGCTTTCAGAGAAGGAATTAAACAGCAACAGGCTGAAATAGATGCTATTGCTAACAATAGTGAAGTGCCGACTTTCGAAAATACAATTGCGGCTCTTGATTACAGTGGAGTACTTTTGAACAGTGTATCATCGGTGTTTTTCAATGTAAATGGTACCGATACTGACGATGAAAGACGAGCCATTGCACTCGAAGTATCGCCATTATTGAGCGAGCACGCCGACAATATTTATATGAACGACAATTTGTTCCAACGTGTTCAAACATTGTACAACCAACGTGCAACATTGGGTTTGAATGCGGAGCAAAACCGTTTGTTGGAAAATTATCACAGAAACTTTATTCGTGCCGGTGCAGCGCTCAGTGACGCCGACAAAGCACGTATGCGTGAGATAAACAGCGCATTGAGTACACTGCAACTTACTTTCTCTCAGAATGTATTGGCTGAAATCAACGCTTTTCAGCATTTCGTAACCGACGAGTCGGAACTGGCAGGTTTGTCCGAAGGTGTTCGCCAAGCAGCAAAAGAATCTGCTGCAGCCGCAGGTCGCGAAGGTGCTTGGTTATTCACGATTCAAAAATCGAGTTTTCTTCCTGTATTGCAATACGGCGAAAACCGTGATTTACGCAGGATACTATTTACTGCCTTTTCAAAACAAGGAAATAATAACAACGAAAACGATAATAAAGACATCATTAAGCAAATTGTGTCACTTCGTGTAGAACGTGCACAAATACTTGGTTTTGAGTCGCCTTCGCACTTTATTCTTGAAGACAGAATGGCTAAAAATCCTGAAACCGTAATGGAGTTTCTTGATGAACTTTGGGTGCCGATTTCAGCAAAGGTAAGGGTAGAGGCTGCCGAATTGCAAGCAATGCTAAGTCAAGATTTGCCGGGCGAAACGTTAAAGCCTTGGGATTGGTGGTATTATACTGAAAAACTTCGTTTGGCAAGATACGATTTAGACGAAGAAGAACTTCGTGCTTATTTCAAAATGGAAAATGTGCGTCAAGGTTCTTTCGATGTTGCATCGAAATTGTTCGGTATCAAATTTGAAAAAATGGAAAATATGCCGATTTACCATCCAGATGTAGAAGTTTTCAGAGTAACCAATACAGACGGCTCGTTTATCGGAATTCTTTACACCGACTATTTTCCGCGTGCCGGAAAACGTCCCGGTGCTTGGATGAGCAGTTTCAGAAGTCAATTCAAAAAAGACGGTGTTAATATCCATCCCATTATCACAAACGTAGGAAATTTTACACCGCCAACAGCCGAAAGACCTTCGTTGCTCACAATGAGCGAAGTAGGAACACTTTATCACGAACTTGGACACGCATTGCACGGACTTTTGTCAAACGTAACGTATCCTTCATTGGCAGGCACCAATACACCGATTGATTTTGTGGAACTTCCCTCACAAATTATGGAACATTGGGCATTCCAACCCGAAGTGATGAAAATGTACGCTTTTCATTATCAAACAGGCGAAGTAATTTCTGATGAATTAATTGAAAGAATACAACGTTCGTCAACATTTAATCAAGGATTTGAAATGACAGAGCGTCTTTCGACATCTTACTTGGATATGGCTTTCCATATGAGAAATACAACCGAGCCGATTGCTGATGTGATTGCATTTGAAAGGGCGGAATTAGACAGAATCAATCTTGTACCGTATATCATTCCGCGTTGGCCAAGTACCTATTTCAATCACGCTTTCTCGCTGATGTATGCTTCGGCATATTATAGTTATACTTGGTCGGCAGTACTAGATGCCGATGCATTTGAAGCGTTTGTGGAAACAGGAAATATTTTCGATAAAGAAACGGGAATGAGATTCCGTAGAGAAATTCTCGAACGTGGCGGCTCGGAAGATGCGATGACAATGTACATCAACTTTAGAGGTAGAGAGCCAATATCAGAGCCATTAATGAGAAATCTGGGATTAAAATAAATGTATGTGCCGAACAGTTTTTCAAAAACTGTTCGGCATTTTTTATGTTGAAGACAGCTTTATCTCGCATTTATTTTCACCCTCAAATCTTAAAACCGCATATAAACAAAAATTATCCTGCAATATTCTTCTTAAAAACATAAAAAAAGCGTATATTTGCACACTCAAAAATAGAGGGCATTTTTCTATGCCTTTATTTTTGCGTGAAACAACAACTAACATCTTGTAAAAGAATAAATTAAAAAACGTAATATTGAAATGCAAAACAAAGGTTTTATTAAAGTTTTCAGCATTATTCTGACAGCAATCTGTTTGTTCTATTTGTCCTTCTCAGTGGTAGGACATATGTACAATAGAAAAGCTGCTGAATTTGCACAAGGAGACTTAGCTTTGAAGAATCAATTCCTTGATTCGTTATCTACTGAGAGAGTTTTTCTCAACTACACGCTAAAACAAGTTCGTGAAAGAGAAATTGGTTTGGGTCTCGACCTTAAAGGTGGTATGACTGCTATTCTTGAAGTTGATGCCGCACAGGTAATCAGCTCATTGGCAAATACCGACGACCCGAATTTTACGCAAACACTGCGTGAAACCGTTCAACAAAACCGTCGTGGTAGTTCGCAAGATTTCATCTCGCTTTTCCAACAAAACTATGAGCGAATTGCGCCGGGCGGACGATTGGCAAATATTTTCAGCATCACTATGAGTGACCGCGTATCGCCAACGGCTACAAACAATGAAGTTGTTTCTGTGCTTCGCAACGAGTTAAGAAGCGCTGCCGATAACTCATTCAACGTATTAACTACGCGTATCGACCGTTTTGGTGTGGTTGCCCCCAACATTCAACGCTTGGATCGCGCGGAACGCATTCTCGTAGAATTGCCCGGTGTTACCGAGCCGGAGCGTGTGCGTAACTTGTTGCAAGGAAGTGCTAATCTCGAATTTTGGAAAACATACAACGTAAGCGAGTTAAGTACAGCGTTCAACGAGATGAATGCTCGTTCTGCCGAATACGCAATGATGAGAAGAATGGGAACTGCTGCAAATGTAGTTGCCGATGAAGATTCGCTTGGAGTTACTACACTTGAATTGGCATTTGAAGAAGATAATAGAATAGAAATTGATAGAGCTTTCTTCGATTATTTTGTTTCCGGGACTAATAACCCGTCGGTTATAGGTGCGGTATCTAGAACGGATACGGCAGCTGTAAACTTCTTGTTAAATCGCTACAGAGATGTTTTCCCTCCTGATGCTCGCTTCAAGTGGGGCTTCAAACCGATTGACCAACGCGAAATGTTCTTTGAGTTGTTCGCATTGAGAGGCGATGGAAGCCGTCGTGGTCCCGCTTTAGACGGTGATGCTATTACAAGCGCACGTGCCGACCAGGGACAACAAGGTTCAGCTTGGGAGGTAAATATGACGATGAACTCAACAGGTGCAAGTCGCTGGGCAACCATCACGGGAGCAGAAATGGGTAGACCGATTGCCATTGTACTTGACAACTATGTGTATTCTGCACCAATGGTAAATCAGCGCATTGATGGTGGACGTTCGAATATTACCGGAAATTTCACCGCGCAAGAAGCGCAAGACTTGGAAAACGTATTGCGTTCGGGTAGAATGCAAGCCGGTGTTCGCATTGTACAAGAAGATATCGTAGGTCCGTCATTGGGTCAAGAGGCGATTAGAGACGGATTTATTTCGTTTGTGATTGCACTTATCGTGATGTTCATCTTTATTATACTGGTGTACGGTACTATTCCGGGCTTGGTAACAAACGGTGCATTACTTGTCAATTTGTTTTTTATTTTGGGTGCTTTATCGGCATTCCAGGCTGTATTGACGCTGCCGGGTATTGCGGGTATGATTCTCTCGCTAGCAATGGCTGTTGATGCTAATATTCTTATCAACGAGCGTATTAAAGAAGAATTGAAAGCCGGAAAAGCATTGCGTAGAGCAGTGGAAGACGGTTACAAAAACGCATTCTCGGCAATTTTCGATGCCAACTTAACATCGATTATTATCGGTATGATTCTATATTGGTTCGGAACGGGACCTATCAAAGGTTTCGCTTTCACGTTGATGGTCGGTGTTGCTTCATCGTTCATCACAGCCGTATTCCTTACTCGCCTTGTTTATGAAAATAGATTTGGAGCAGGCAAATGGCTGAATATAACCTTCAAAGGTATATTGACGAAAGTTTTCGATAGAGATTATAACTTCAACTTTATCAATAAAGGTCAAATAATCAATATAAGTATTGTTGGTTTTATTTTGGTGTGCGTTATTTCGCTGTTTTCACTTGGACTTAATCGTGGTATTGACTTCACAGGCGGACGCAACTATGTGGTACGTTTCGAGCAACCTGTAAGTACGGGCGAAATCCAGCAAGCGCTTGTTCCGCAATTCGGCGAATCGGTGCGTGTTATCACTATCGGGTCAAGCAATCAGGTGCGTGTTTCTACAAACTTTATGATTGACTCTGACGATGAGAATATTGATGAGCAGATGATTGCGCTGTTGGGCGAAGGATTAAGAAATTACATTCCTGCCGGACAAACGATTGAAAACCTTATCCAAAGTTCGCAAAAAGTAGGTCCGAGCATTGCCGAAGACTTGTTACGTAACTCATTTTTGGCATTATTTGGCGCGTTAATTTGTATGGGCTTGTACATCTTGTTCCGCTTCCGTAATTGGGCGTTCTCGGCGGGAACAGTTGTGGCGCTTGCGGTTGATGCGTTTATTGTGTTGGGACTTTACTCGTTATTGTGGCGCATTATGCCGTTCTCAATGGAAATCGACCAGGCGTTTATTGCAGCTATTCTCACTGTTATCGGTTATTCGATAAACGATAAAGTAGTAATTTTCGACCGTGTTCGTGAATTTATCAATCTATATCCGAAACGTACATTGGTGCAACAATTCAACGATGCTTTGAATACAACCCTTACACGTACAATCAACACCAACCTTAGTACATTGTTAGTAATTCTCTGTGTACTTATTTTTGGTGGCGATGTGGTGAGAAGTTTTATTTTCGCAATGTTCATCGGTGTTATTATGGGAACATTTTCATCGTTGTTCATCGCTTCGCCGGTGGCATACGCTGTGTTGAATTGGCAACAAAACAAAAAGCAGAAACAAGTGACGAAACAATAAGACATTGTTTTTGAGATAATAGAAACGGATAGTAAGGTTTTTACTGTCCGTTTTTTTGTTTCAAATAAATTCCCTATATTTGCTTTCCCAAACTATTAAAGGAACAATTATGAAAGCCGTACATATTTATTTTGGTGCAATAGTGGCGATTTTTTTGCTTTTGTTTTCTTCGTGTGATAAGATCGATTTTGCTGATGAAGATGAAGAAATTGTTGAAGGCTTTCGTCTTATTAAGACTGAATTTACAGAGATAAAAGAGAAGCGAAATGTTTTTCTTAGTACTGTGTCTCAGATAAATCGAACATATACGAATAGTGTGCTAACGCCTTTAAAATCATCAGTTCATACAGTTTTTCACACAGAAGAAGAATCTGTATTTGATAGTCGTAATCCATTTGTATTTGATTGGATTCCGACAGAGGGTATTGAAGTTGAAGTACCCGAACTATTATTGGATGATAATCAGGGATATATCGCAGCTTCTACACAGTTATTTCAAAGTGGAATTGTGCGGACACCAAAACCAATCGAAGCAGAATATAGTGTTGAAGTGCCCGGTCGGCATATTTTTAGATACAAAGGTGCAGTACTATTTTGTATTCGTACTTATAATTTTACTTTTACAATTGAGGGCATTATTACCGGAACGCAGATTGAAATAGTAGGTACGTGGACACATTTTTACCCACTACATTTTGTTACAACATTATCCGAACTTTTGCCTATTCAGTAATCCCCATACTCCTCATCAAAAAACTCGCATTCATATTTTTCGCAATGCCTCTGTGTAAACGATAATCTAACGTAAGTGTGTCGCCGATAATCGTCGCATCGAAATGATAATTGTGAACTGCATTGGGAAATTCGTTTTCCAATGCGCCCAATGCTAAATCGTGTGTGGCGATAATACCATTTCCGCCAAGATTTACCAAACGTTTCATCAGCGCAAACGAGCCTTTTTGCTTGTCTTCGGAATTGGTGCCTTTGAGAATTTCGTCGAGAATGATAAACAATCCGTTTTCTGTGCCCGATTTCAATGTGTCGATAATCATTTTCAACCGTTTGAGTTCGGCGAAAAAATAGGATTCGCTATTGACGAGCGAGTCGGCTGTGCGAAGATTTGTGAGCAATCGACCCGGGTAAAATCGTAACGAATCCGCATACACAGGTGCACCAATAGAAGCTAACAAGTGATTGACGCTTACAGTGCGTAAATATGTACTTTTTCCCGCCATATTCGCACCGGTAACAATCATAAAATAGGGTTTTTGGTCGATGTCTATATCGTTAGTAACACATTTTTCGCGAGAAAGGAGCGGATGTCCCAAATTTTTTCCTTGAAAAACGAATGAATCCGCCGGTTCGGGAAACGAAAAGTCGGGATTATTCGCCGTAAATGTGCCAAGCGATATAAGTGCGTCAAATTCAGCCAATACGTCAAACCATTTTTTTGTATAAGTGGCGTGAAGTTGCATCCATTTACTGATTTTCAATGCGTAGCGAACATTCAATAGAAACGGATTGAGAAAGAAAATCGCAGGCGAAAACGTTACATCAAGATTACGGTAATAATAATCGAGTTTCGCAATGTTTTTTGATGTGGCAACAGGTTGTAAAACTGCGTTTTGTAGTTGCTTTGCCAAATGACTTTTAAAAGGTGTGTTTTCAATTAATTGAAATAATTGTGCGTAAGTATCAAGTTGTTTTGTCTTTTTATTGAACGTATTTAAGATGCTCATTATTCGTTTCATCGGAATTGTGGAAAGTCCCAACGTTGCCACATATAAGAGTACAAACGCACCACTCGGAACCAATTCGAAAAATACCAATGTCCACATCACAATATACAATAAGGGAACAATTGTAACCGACACTTGCCAAAATTTTCGATTTGGAAAGTCAATATTGGCAGAAAAAGTTTTTGATACCTCTTCCAAATTCGAAAAACCGCCATCGGAAACACCTCCCAATTTCCGAAACGAGAGACAAAAATCTTCTAATTGCGCCAATTCCTTTATCGTTTCCTGTCGTTGTTCGATAACGTTTTTTTCGTGCAGCGGAAATTCCAAATAGTCAGCCAAACGATGCTGACCCAACGGTAAAGCTGTACGGTTGAGCAGTTGAAAAACAGACCATTCTCCAAAGATATCCAAATCGAAACTAAAATCGTGCATTGGATTGATACGTTCTTTTGCACCGTTGAACGATGAATAATCACCCTCGAATGCTTTCAATTCATCGTTAGCGATTTTCACAAGCGCATCGGCATAACTTTTTTGTTGCGACAGTTTCCGCTGCCACGAAAGTAATCGAGCGAACAAAATTGTACCAATAAATAACGTAACGAATATCGCCCACGAAATGTTGAATAGCAAATAGATAGCAAATCCAATCGCTATAAAAACGACCAATCGTAAAGTTCCACAGAAATAAATCTGTTTTTTCAACGATTGAGAAAAACCTTGCTGCTCAGCAGCAAGGTTTTTATAATGTATGATGCGCTCGTAACGTGTCATTAACTATTAAACATTGTTAGGCGTGTTTATCACCATTCTTGTATGCGGCATACCGATTCCTTTGTTATTAAATTCAGTATAAATGGCTTCGTTCAACCAAAAATTTACTTCCCAAAAATTTTCGACTTTTGTCCACACACGCAATTGAAAATCAACGGAAGTGTCGCTAATACCGGTCATTCGTACCACAGGTGCCGGGTCTAAAAGTATTTTATCGTGGTTTTTTATCAATCCCATTAGTGTTTCTTTTACTAACGAAACGGGGGTGCCAAATTCCACTCTGGCAACTGCATCAAGACGACGCATTTCTTGCGTAGTAAAATTCACGATATTTCCGGTAGAAAGCGGTCCGTTGGGGATATAAATCACTTTGTTATCGGGTGTATTGAGTATGGTATATAAAATAGCTACCGTTTTTACAATACCTTCAAGCCCTTGTGCTTGAATGTAATCGCCACTTTTGAATGGTTTGTTGAAAAGCAACATTACACCACCCGCGAAATTTGCTAAATTGTCTTTTACTGCCAAACCAATCGCTAAACCTGCCGATGCAATCAAAGCAGCAAGCGAAATTGTTTTTGTACCAACAAAATTGATAATCAGCATAAATAATGTAACATATAAGGCAATCTTTGTCAGGTTCATTAAGAAGCCTTTCAAGGCGGGCTCCCAACTCACCTTTCTGAAAATTTTGTTTTCAAGTTTGACGACTCGTTTGATAATCCAACGACCAATCAGAAAAATGGCAATTGCAATCAGCAATTTTCCGCCGAAAGAGATAAGCCACGTGAGCACTTTGTTAATAATATCTTCATATCTGCCTTGTATAATCATTTCGGCAAGCGGCGAATCACTATTAATGATTTGTCTGATTTCGAGTGAATCTGTTGGATGAATGTTGAGAAGTGTTGGCATAACTTTTATTTTTAATTCATTTATGGGCGCAAAGTTACGAAAAAAAAGCTACTTTTGCATCAGAAACTATTCATTACAAAATATGAAGACTATTTTTATTTCTATTTTATTTGCTATTAGTCATTTAGCATTTTCACAAACCATTACATATACGCAATGGGTGGATCGTGCTGCTAATTTTATCGAAAACAATCAGTTAGATAGCGCCACAGTGGCGCTGCGAAGAGCGATGTCGCTTGAGCCGGCGAATGCACACAATTCGGTTTTGTTGCTCAATTTGGGTATTTTGCAACGGCATCTTGGTTTATACGACGATGCTTATATTTCATTTACAGCTTCGATGAGCGGTAATCCTGACTCGGAATTAGTATTGCACAATCGTGCCTCACTCTTGTCTGATATGGGGCGATTTGATGAAGCAATGGAAGATTACGATGCCATCCTTGGTTTTGATCCTCAAAATACGGAAGCCTATTATCGAAGAGGTGTTTTGTTTCTTGAAAGGAATGAGCGAGAACGAGCCGAAGCCGATTTCAAGGCGGCAGAAAGAATAAACCCAAATGATTTTTACACGAAATTGAGCAAGGCATTGATTCTTAAGTTAGACGACGAATGGGAAGCAGCCGAAGCGATTTACACTCAACTGATTGATTCATCACCAACGATTGATGTAAATTTATTTTTGAATCGAGCAGAATGTTTTGTGAATACCGAGCAGTTTTTTAAAGCGGCAGCCGATTTACGCACGATAGAAAGTTCGCAAAGAGGAAATGCTTATTTTTATTTTCTTCGTGGTCGCGTTCGTTTGGGACAGCACGAAAAAATTGCTGCGTTAAACGATTTTCGACGATCGAGAGAGCTGGGATATTATGCCGAAATTGTAGATGAATGGATAAGAAGGGCGGAAAGGTAAATAGTGCCATTTATATATTAAACATAGAATCAATATCTTAGTCAAAATAATAGTAGATAATAAAAAATACTTTCGTATGAAAAAAATAATACTATTTCTTTTCCTTATTACCATTGTATTGCTCTTAAGCAGCTGTATGGGAATAAGAAATATAACAGTTGATACGCGTGAACCGGGATATATAACGTGGTCGCCCGACATATCATCAGTAGTGATAGTGAATAATGTAGTGCAGCAGCCTGATGATGCCGGACACACTATTAGGCGTTTCGATTCTCCTACTTGGGAAAGAGACAGCGTCTCATCTGAAAATATCGCTATAATTTACACCGAAGCATTGGCACAATTCATTGAAGAGGAGGAACACTTCAATCCGGTATTCTATATACGCGACCCGTTACGCACCGACCAGAATTTTCTTGAGGAGCATCCGCTTTCGCCCGAAGCGATGGGCGAAATAATGCGAAAAACCGGTGCCGATGCCATTATTTCTCTCGATAGATTGCTGATACAAACCGAATTGAAAGAACTTTTTGCGCCGTCAGGTTTTTTATTTGGCGAAATAGTAGCGCGACTTCATTCAATCATTCGCGTTTATACGCCTACTGCCGAAGGAAGAATTCCGGTGGTACGCTATACCGACAGTTTAAGTTGGAAGGGGCTTGATCCCTTAGGTAAACTGGAGTACGGTATAGACATACTTCCGATGCGTGAAGAGGCGATGAAAGAATTTGTCATACTCACTGCCGAAAAAATGACTAATGTACTCTCTCCTCACTGGACAACGCAGAAGCGTTGGTATTATACTTCTCCCAACTCACGAATGCGTGAAGGAGAGCGTTTTGCGCGTGGAAGCCAATGGGATAGGGCGCTCGAAAGATGGAAAACGGTTTTTGAAAATGCGCGTGGTGTAGAAAAAGCAAAAGCCGCAAGTAACATTGCGTTGGCATACGAAATGTCAGATAACATAGAAAAAGCGTACGAATGGGCAACTACAGCAAATCAACTTTTTGAAACACACACTTCGCCCAATTCATTGGAAAGAAGACGGTCGGCACTCTATAAAGCCGAAATCGAAAGACGACAGAATAATGCAAACCGACTATTGGATATGATGGAATAAATTAAAGTTGAAAGTGCGTGTTGAAAAAACACGTACTTTTAATTTCGCATAAAAAAACGCGCAAATTGTTTACCATTCTCAAAAAAATGACTACCTTTGCTCCCGAAATCCTCAACAGTTTCTATTCCAATAGCTGTTAATTTACATAAGTAGTTTATTTCAAGCAAATTATAAATCAGTTTCTTCATTAAAAGTACAAACAGAATTGTTAGCTCTGTTGGTGGATACTGTATTTATAAATTCAACAAAACATTATTAAAAAGCACTAATTTCAATACATTTACATGGCTTATAACATCATTGAGCTTAATGATAAGCTTACAACAGATTTACGCGTAATAGCAAAAGATTTGGGGATCAGACGCCCCGATGCCTATAAAAAAGAAGAATTAATTTATAGAATTCTTGATGAGCAAGCAATTGCCGAAACTCGAAAGATGACCGAAAATACCTCTACAAGACAAAACGACGGAAAAAAAGATCGCAATCGTGCAAAAGGTACCAATAAGCACACAAATAAAAACGTGATTGTAGAAAAAGAATCTCCAACAAAAACAAATATTGTTGAAGTGAGAGACGAAAAAGAACAAGAGAAAAATTTACACGAAAACAATCAATCACCTGTGCAGCAGCATCCGGCAATTCTATCCGAAAGACCAAAACTGTTTAAGAAAGAAACACCTGCTGTACCCGAGCAGAAACAACCGGCTTTTGTAGACGAAAAAGAAGCAATGCATCAAACAAATTCGAAAATAGAGCAAGAAGCACCGGCAACTACCGTTGTTACTGCAATACAGGATGACGCAGCAGCAGTACCTCAAACGTCGAACAAGCCGATACAGCTTGTTTTCCGCTCATCGAAACAACGTAGTGAAGACAAAAAAATAACACCGTCTCCTGCAACATTACCGCTTGTGGTAGCAGAGGGCGCAGCAGCACCGGAAACAGAAAATACAATTGCGACTGAAAAAGAACCTTCGAACACACCACCAAATACAGGAGGGAAGGTGTCAATGTTGGATTTAATTACGCCCACGCAAACGCCACCGGCACCAAAAGTAAAACATCCACAACAACAGGAAAATCAAACTCAACAGAGCAATAATAAACCACAAAATCAAAATCACCCCCAAGCTCGACAACAACAAAAAGAACCGGCATACGAGTTCGACGGAATATTGACTGCATCAGGCGTGTTGGAAATTATGGCTGATGGATATGGATTTCTACGCTCGTCGGACTATAATTATATGTCGTCTCCCGATGATATTTACGTTTCGCAGTCGCAAATACGTTTGTTCGGATTGAAAACGGGTGATGTGGTAGAAGGTCCGATTCGTCCGCCGAAAGAAGGTGAAAAATATTTTCCATTGGTAAAAGTAGATAAAATAAATGGACGCAAACCCGACGATGTACGCGATCGTGTACCGTTTGATCACTTGAAGCCATTGTTTCCAGACGAAAAATTCCGCCTTACAAAAGGACACAACGACAGTCTGTCGAGCCGTGTAGTGGATATGTTTTCTCCAATCGGTAAAGGGCAGCGTGGGCTTATTGTTGCGCAACCAAAAACAGGTAAAACGATGCTGTTGAAAGACATCGCAAATGCTATTGCCGACAATCATCCCGAAGTATATATGATAATCCTCCTCATCGACGAACGTCCCGAAGAGGTTACCGATATGGAACGCAGTGTAAATGCCGAAGTTATCGCTTCTACGTTTGATGAGCCGGCAGAACGCCACGTGAAAATTGCCGATATTGTGTTGAACAAAGCGCGTCGTTTGGTAGAATGCGGACACGATGTGGTAATTCTACTTGACTCCATCACACGCCTTGCCCGTGCTTACAACACCGTGCAACCCGCTTCGGGAAAAGTACTTTCAGGTGGTGTAGATGCCAATGCATTGCAAAAGCCGAAACGGTTTTTTGGTGCAGCACGAAATATCGAAAATGGTGGCTCTCTGACCATTATTGCTACGGCTCTGACCGAAACAGGCTCAAAAATGGACGAAGTGATTTTCGAAGAATTTAAGGGAACAGGTAATATGGAGCTTCAACTCGACCGTAAATTGTCGAACAAACGTCTTTTCCCTGCTGTGGATATTGTGGCTTCGAGCACACGTCGTGACGACTTGTTGCTTTCAAAAGAGACGATTAGTCGTATGTGGGTGCTTCGCAACTTCCTGTCAGATATGAATCCGGTAGAAGGAATGGAGTTCTTGCTTCCTCGATTGCGCAGAACAAAAAACAACGAAGAGTTTTTGATTTCGATGAACGATTGATATTTAGCAAAATAGATATAGTAAACGCGGCGATAACTGATTATCGTCGCGTTTTTTATGTTAAAAATGTATTGAAATGCGCTGATATTGGAAAAAATATTTTATATTTGACGTGCGAAAAAGTAATTGAATTATCAACAATCTAAAAAGAATATTCTTATGCGAAAAATTACATTTTTACTTTGTCTTATTGGTGGTTTGTCTTTTTCGAATTGTACCACTTATTACTATTCAACCGTAAGATCTTTTGATAATCAAATACTGCAAAATGAGGACGGAACTTTTACAAACGAAAATAATCGGATTTCAGTTACTTATTCGTTCGAAGGCTTAGGCGGGGAAATTGTATATGAAATTAATAATCAATCCGATGATCCGATTTTTGTCGATTGGTCGCGCTCGGTGTTGATTGCAGAAGATTATGCGGTGCAATATCGTCAAAATAATGCACGGATAGATGGACGTGTGCGTGCCACCACAACCACTTATCGTTTTTCAAATTCCAATTACACTTCTTCAATTTCTTTCAGCGATTTAACGGGACAAATCGTTCTTCCGCAAGGCGATCTTTTTATTCCGCCTCGTGCGAGGATTTCTCACTCGCCTTTGGCATTGTCGTCGGTGTTGGATTTGAATATTCCGGCATCTGCTTATGAAAGACAAGATCTTGGTCTTGGTGCAACAGCTAGTGTTGCTTCTTTTTCCGAAGAAGATACTCCGTTAATATTTAGAAGTTATCTAACGATTGTAAATGACAGAAATGGTAACCAAACCGTTTTTGAGAATACGTTTTACATTTCGGAAATTATTCGAATGAATTCACGAAACAATTTTCTGATGAATGAAGTAAACTGGTCGGGGGATAAGTTTTATATAGAAGTAATAAATCACAACGCCCAAAGAACAGGAGCGTTGATAGGGGTAGGTGCACTTGTTGTTGGTGCAATCATCGTAGCACCGTATTTACCTGATGTGCCGACAACACCCTACTGATTAGTGGTTAGTGATTAATCACTAACCACTAACCATTAAATAATTATCTTTGTCTTTCTACTAACACCCTCTCAATATCTTCTAATTTCAATTCTTTTGTTTTCAATAAAATCAGAAAATGATAAAGTAAGTCTGCCGCTTCGTCTTTAAACAAGTCGATGTTATTGTCTTTCGATTCGATGACCAATTCTATGGCTTCTTCACCCACTTTTTGCGCTACTTTATTGATACCGCGATTGAAAAGCTTACTTGTATATGAACTTTCCGATTTTTCGGTAATGCGCTGTTCGATAACTTTTTCCAATTCATACAAAAATCCTTTTGCTGTTTCCTCGTGGAAACACGATGTCGCGCCTGTATGGCACGTTGCGCCTTGCGGAATCGCTTTAATGAGAATGGTATCGTTGTCACAATCTTGAAGAATTTCGCTGACGATAAGGAAATTTCCCGATGTTTCGCCTTTTGTCCACAATCGGTTTTGACTGCGACTAAAAAACGTAACCTTTCCTTCGCTTTTTGTTTTTTGCAACGCTTCTTCGTTCATATATCCAAGCATTAAAACTTGCAACGTGTTGGTATTTTGAATAATAACAGGCACTAATCCACCTGTCTTTTCGAAATTTATGTTCATTTTACTATTGTATGCTGAGTTTTTAAATATTCTTTTAATTGTGGTATGGATATTTCACCGAAATGGAAAATGCCTGCTGCCAAAGCTGCGCTTACTTTCGTTTGTGTGAACACTTCGGCGAAATGTTCCATCGTTCCCGCACCGCCCGAAGCGATAACAGGAATGTTTACCGCTTCGCTCACGGCGCGTGTAACGTTGAGCGCGAAACCGCTTTTTGTACCGTCGTGATTCATTGATGTGAGCAAAATTTCGCCGGCACCGCGTCGTTCACCCTCTTTTGCCCAATCAGTGGCGAGAAGTGGGGTAGAAGTGTTGCCGCCGTGTATTATAACTTTCCATTCGCCGTTGGCGAGTCTTACATCAATAGCGAGTATGACACGTTCACTACCAAGCTGTTCGGCGAGTTCGGTAATCAATTCGGGACGTTTTACCGCCGAAGAATTGATGCTTATTTTGTCTGCGCCTGCTTGAATAATGGCACGTGCATCGTCTACCGAATTAATACCGCCGCCAACGGTAAACGGAATATTTATCGCGGTAGCCACTTTGGACACAAGTTCGGTCATCGTTTTTCGTTTTTCGACAGTGGCGGTAATGTCGAGAAAAACAAGTTCGTCCGCGCCTTCCTGCACATAACGTTTGGCGAGTTCTACCGCATCGCCTGCATCACGAATATCCACAAAATTAACGCCTTTCACGATGCGTCCGTCTCTGATATCGAGACAGGGAATAATTCTTTTTTTTGATTCTTTCATTATTTTCTTCTTTTTTGTCATTGCGGGCTTGACCCGTAATCTCTTTGTTTTTGGGGATTGCGAGTCAAGCCCGCAATGACGTGCGGTCATCTGCGTTCTAAAGAATTTTTAAGTTCAACAAGCGAAATATTTCCCTCATAAATCGCTTTTCCAATAATTACGCCCTCACAACCGATTTGTTTCAAGCGTTTTAAATCATTTATTGATGAAACACCACCGCTTGCAATTAAGTGCACGTCAGTTTTTTCAATAATTTCTTCATACAAATCTTCCGCTGTACCTTGCAACATTCCGTCTTTTGAAATATCGGTGCTGATAACGTACTTCACACCTTTTTTTGCGTAATCGACGATGAAATCAATGACATCGGTTTCCGATTGTTGTTGCCAACCTTGCGTGGCGATTTTTCGGTTGTAACAATCCGCACCGAGAATGATTTTATCGGCTCCGTAGAGCAATAACCATTTGAGAAACAGTTCGGGTTGCTGTGCTGCGATACTTCCGCCCGTGATTTGCGATGCGCCGTTTTCAAAGGCAATTCGCACATCGTCGTCAGATTTAATGCCGCCGCCAAAATCAATTTTCAGCGATGTTTTTGACGCTATTTCGTGCAATACTCGATGATTGACGATGTGTTTCGACCGTGCACCGTCTAAATCAACTAAATGTAAGTATTTCAATCCGTTGTCTTCGAATTGTTTGGCTATTTCGAGCGGATTTTCGTTATATGTTTTTTGCGTGTTGTAATCGCCTTTGGTCAAGCGAACGCATTTTCCGTCAATGATGTCTATTGCGGGTATAATTCTCATTTTTCTGTTGTTGATTTGATGATTTGCCGATTTGATGATTTGTTAATGCTAAAACAGATAAACAAATAAGCAAATCAACAATTTAAATTACTCCTTTCGTACTTGGGATTCCCTGATTTTCATCTCTTTTCACAGCCATTTTTATTGCTTTTGCAAACGCTTTAAAAATGGCTTCGATTTTATGATGCTCGTTTTCGCCTTCGGCTTTGACGTTCAAGTTACATTTTGCACTGTCGCTGAACGATTTGAAAAAATGCATAAACATTTCCGTTGGCATATCACCGACATTTTCGCGTTTGAAATCCGCGTCCCACACCAACCAAGCGCGACCGCCAAAATCGAGTGCCATTTGCACCAAACAATCGTCCATTGGCAACATAAATCCGTAACGTTCAATGCCTTTTTTCTTTCCCAACGCTTGCAAAAAGGCTTCGCCGAGAACAATTCCCACATCTTCAATGGTGTGATGTTCGTCAATATGCAAATCGCCTTTCGCGTTGACTGTTAAATCGATACCGCTATGCCGGGCGATTTGGTCTAATAAGTGGTCGAAAAATCCTAATCCTGTGGAAACTTGGCTTTTACCTGTTCCGTCAAGATTGATTTCTACAAAAATATCGGTTTCCGAAGTTTTTCGGCTTATGATCGTTTTGCGCGGTTCTGCTTTTAGAAAACGATAAATTTCACCCCAATTGATGGTGGTAAGTGTTGCTTTTGGGTTCAATTTTTCGCTCAAAAATATGGATTTACTTCCCAACTTTTCAGCCATTTGTACATCGGTTTCTCTGTCGCCGATAACGAAAGAGTTTGCCAAATCGTAATTGCCTTTTATATAATGTGTAAGCATCGCCGTTCCGGGTTTTCGGGTGGGTAAGTTTTCGTGTGGAAACGAGCGGTCGATAAGGATTTCGCTAAATCGGATTCCTTCATTTTCAAATGCTTTCAATATTTTGTTTTGCGCGGGGTGGAATGTTTCTTCGGGAAAAGAATCCGTTCCTAAACCATCTTGATTGGTTACCATTACCAACTCAAACTCCAATTCGTGGGCAATGCGCGAAAGATATTGAAATACTTTCGGGTAAAATTCTAGTTTTTCGAGACTGTCGATTTGTTCGTCGGCAGGCTCGATTATTAGCGTTCCATCGCGGTCTATAAATAATATCTTTTTCATTTCAAACTTCTTAATTCCTTCAACAACAATCGATTTTCATTCGGCGTACCCACTGTAATTCGAATACAATTTTCAATTTGCGAATGTCTGTTTCTGACAATTATTTTCTTCTCAACCAGATGGTTATAAGTGTTATTTGCATCAGAAAACTCGATCAACAGAAAATTAGCATCGGAAGGATAGATTTTTTTTACAATTGGAAGTCTTTCAAGTTGTTCGACAAGAAACTCCTTTTCGTTGATAATATTGCTGATGCTTAGCTTTTTATCGTGTTCTTCCAAAAGTGCTTGCAAAGCAGCTTTTTGGTTGAGTTCGCTTACATTGTACGGCGGTTTCACCTTATTCATCAACGCAATAATTTCCTTTTGTGCATACGCCATTCCCACGCGCCCGCCCGCCAACGCCCACGCTTTGCTAAATGTTTGTAAAACAATAAGATTTTGGTGTTTTTTTATTTTCGGCAGATATGTTCTGTCGGCGCGAAAATCAATGTATGCCTCGTCTAATACCACGATTCCGTTGAAGTTTTCGACCAAATATTTCACGTCTTTCAAACGATTTCCTGTCGGATTATTGGGTGAACAGACGAAAATCAGTTTAATGCTTGAATCAAACTTCGTTTTTTTAATAATTTCGTCCATATCTAACTGAAAATCAGTTAGGAGCGGAGTGTTTATAATGTTCACATCGTTGATATTTGCCGAAACTTCATACATTCCATAAGTAGGCGGACAAATGATAACACTATCTTTGCCAGGATTGGTGAAAATGCGATAAATCAAGTCAATAATTTCATCACTGCCGTTTCCAATAAAAATTTGTTCCGCAGCAATGTGTTTTATTTTCGAAAGCGCGGTTTTCAATTCTCTTTGATAGGGGTCGGGATAGCGATTGAGTGTTCCGAACGGATTTTCATTGGCATCGAGAAAAGTGCCATTAGTGCCCGAAAACTCGTCGCGCGCGCAGGAATAGGGTTGTAATGCCCAAATGTTGGGGCGAACGAGTGATTGTAAGTCAAATTGTTTCATTATCTTGATTTTTATTATTAATCTCTTGTAAACGAATGGTTACCGCATTTTTATGCGCAAAAAGTTTTTCGGTTTCAGCCATAAGTTCTATTGTGTTGCCGATATTTTGAATACCCTCTTCGCTGAGTTGTTGAAACGTGATTTTTTTCACAAAACTATCCAACGAAACGCCGCTGTATGCTTTTGCGTAACCGCTTGTTGGTAATGTGTGATTAGTTCCACTCGCGTAATCACCCGCACTTTCGCAACTGAAATTTCCCAAGAAAACCGAGCCTGTATTGATGACGTTTTTACTAACAATTTCGGAGTTTTTTATTGCTAAAATCAGGTGTTCGGGCGCATATAAATTGCTAAATTCTACACACTCATCTATTGTATCAAATAAAATGGCGCGACTGTTTTTTAATGCTTGTTTTGCAATTTCTTTGCGCGGCAAATTGTTGAGTTGCACGTCGAGTTCTCTATTTATTTCTTTGATAATCTGTTTATTAATTGACAACAAAATTACTTGACTATCGCTACCGTGTTCGGCTTGCGAAAGCAAATCGGCAGCAACAAACGTGGGATGACACATTTCATCGGCAATAATCAGTACTTCGCTCGGACCGGCGGGCATATCAATTGCCGTGCCGTAATATTGCGTCAACTGCTTGGCTGCCATTACGTATTGATTTCCGGGACCGAAAATTTTATCCACTTTCGGAATGGTTTCCGTGCCGAAAGTCATTGCACCGATAGCTTGAATACCGCCTACGGCAAATATTTTTGTAACGCCCACCAAATTAGCCGTGTAAAGAATAGCGGGATTGATTTCGCCGTTTTTATCGGGCGGCGTACAAAGCACAATTTCCTGACAACCTGCGATTTTCGCCGGAACGGCAAGCATCAAAACCGTAGAGAAAAGCGGGGCAGTACCGCCCGGTATGTAAATACCGACACGCTCAATTGGTCGCGATTCGCGCCAACAAACTACACCGGGCGTAGTTTCAATTTTCCGAACGCTTTCCTGCTGCGATGCGTGAAATGTTTCGATATTTTTTCGCGCCAACTCAATCGCTTTCTTCAATTCGTCAGAAACTTGTTTGGTTGCTTTTTCAATTGTTTCTTTGTTGACGGCAAGCGATGTTTGTTCTGAAAAATCGAATTTTTGGCTGAATTTGAGCACCGCTTTGTCGCCTTTACGTTTGATTTCGTAGAACATTTTTCCCACAATATCCGTCAGTTTTTCTTGACGAATCATCGGGCGTTCTGCGAGTTTTTGCCATTTGTCGGGCGAGGGATTTGATATAGTTTTCATTGTTTTTGGGGATATTAAGAAATAAGACTATATGAAATAAGAAGGCAAGTTCTTTGATTGCTTTTGCCCCTTCTTACTTATGTCTTATTTTCTTCTTTCTACACAATCATTTTCTCAATCGGAATGACCAAAATACCCTCTGCGCCAAGATTTTTGAGCGCGTCAATTTTTTCCCAAAAATCATCTTCATTGAGAACGGAATGAACGCTACTCCAACCCTCGTCAGCTAACGGAAGAATACTCGGTGAACGCATTCCGGGCAACAGTTTGATTATGTCGGGAATGGCTTCGTTAGGCGCGTTGAGCAAGATATATTTTCGTCCCAAGCCATTTTTGTACGATTTAATGCGGAACAAAAGTTCGTTTAGAAGTTGAGTTTTTGCAGACGAAAGCTGTTGATTAGCAATCATTACGGCTTCGCTTTTAAGGATAGTATCAACTTCTTTTAATCCGTTCATTATAAGCGTACTGCCCGTACTTACGATATCGAAAATTCCGTCAGCCAAGCCAATTCCGGTAGCAATTTCTACGCTCCCGCCGATTTCTTCGATTTTCACATTGATGCCTTTTTCCGAAAAAAACTTTTTCAGAATTTTCGGGTAACTCGTTGCGATGCGCTTACCGTTGAAATACGCTAACCCACTGTACTCCTCATCTTTCGATATAGCAAGTGAGAGGCGACAAGTGCCGAAGCCGAGTTTTTCGATGATATCCACGTTTTTCTCTTTTTCCCACACTTCGTTTTCGCCGAGAATGCCGATATCGGCAACGCCTTGTTCAACATATTGCGGAATATCATCGTCGCGAAGGAAAAGGATTTCCATCGGAAAATTTTTGGCTTCCGTTTTTAATTTGCGGTTTCCGTTTGCCACTTTGATACCACACTCGCCGAGTAATTCGAGAGATTTTTCGCTCAATCTGCCGCTTTTTTGAATGGCTATTTTTATTTTTTCCATTTCTAAATTCTATTTTTTGTCTGAGCAGCCTCCACGGATAAATACAAAAAAACCCGTCTGACTATTCAGACGGGTTTCGAAAATATTGTACTCTTCTATAACATACATAACATTCTCAGCTCGCCTGATAGCAAGTAGCAGAATGATGGTGATGCAGGATATTTACGTTCATTTTTATTTGAAATATTGAGCAAAGGTAATTGGTTTATTTTAATTGCGCAAATTTTTTTGGAGAAAGTTGTTCAAATCAAATAAATCATAACTCAGACATTTTCATTAACTTTGTCCCCAAATCAACATCAAAAATGGAATTTCTAAAAATAGACAAACTCGATACTCCACGTTGGAACAATGTTTGGAAGCTATACGAAGATAGTTTTCCTGCAGCCGAAAGACGAAAAGAAGAAGACCAACTTCGCGCTTTTTCCGACGAACGATTTTTTCCGTTATCGGCGTGGGAAGGAAACGACCTTGTGGGTTTACTTTTTTATTGGGAATGGGATTCGTATCGCTACCTTGAACATCTTGCCGTAAATCCTGAGTTGCGAGGGCAAGGTTATGGTTCACAATTGATTAGAAATTTACGTGATTCGGAGCACACGATTATTCTCGAAATTGACCCGTTGATTAATGAGTTGTCGGTAAGGCGTTTGCAATTTTACGAAAGGGCAGGTTTTACACTTACGCCGTATCGCTTTGTACACTTGCCCTATCGTGTGGAAGCACAACCGATAGAATTGCTCATTGTCAGCTATCCGCAAATGATAACGAGAGATCAACACAAAGATTTTTTGCAGTTTTTGAGCGAGGTGGTAATAAAATATTGTGAGGTGTAGCTCAATATCAAAAAAATTAGATACTTTCTAACCTTAATTTGTGGAAATAAGCAATAGATTTTATACCTTTGTACTCCTTAGAAAAAAACAAAAACTCCTCGCTAAAAAGAGGCTAAAAAAAGTATGTTACAGAAAATTAGTACAGCGCTTATTTCGGTTTATCACAAAGACGGTTTAGACGAAATTCTTCGTGAACTGAATCGTTTGAATGTGAAATTTATCTCAACAGGTGGTACTTACGAATTTATTCAATCACTTGGATATGAGTGCGAAAGCGTGGAGTCTGTTACCGGATACCCTTCTATTTTGGGCGGACGAGTGAAAACGTTGCATCCGAAAATTTTGGGTGGTATTTTGCATCGTCGCGATAGTGATCAAGATCGTAAACAGATAAAATCATACGATATTCCACCTATTGACTTGGTAATTGTTGATTTATACCCATTTGAAGAAACCGTTGCCACAGGTGGAACAGATGAAGAAGTTATTGAAAAAATCGATATTGGTGGTATTTCGCTTATTCGTGGTGCGGCAAAAAATTACAACGATGTAGTTATCGTTGCATCAAAAAATCAGTATAAACCGTTGTTCGATTTGTTGAAAGCGAAAAAGGGAAGCTCCGATATCGAAGACCGCCGTTGGTTTGCTAAGGAGGCGTTTAAAGTGTCTTCGGCTTATGATTCGGCAATTTTTCGATATTTCGACGGTGATGAACAATCGGCTTTGCGCATTACTGCTGACGAAGTGAAACATCTTCGTTACGGCGAGAATCCGCACCAAAAAGGAATATTTTTCGGCAATTTTGATGAGATTTTTGAGCAACTCCACGGAAAAGAAATTTCATACAACAATTTGCTCGACATTGACGCTGCCGTTTCGCTTATCGCTGATTTCGATGATACTACGCTCGCCATTCTCAAACACAATAATGCTTGTGGTATAGCGTGTCGTCCAACGGTAAAGGAAGCGTGGGAAGCTGCTCTCGCAGCCGATCCTGTTTCGGCATTTGGTGGAATTGTGGTAACCAATTGTACAATCGACAAAGCGGCTGCCGAAGCTATCAACGAAATATTTTTCGAAGTGATTATCGCTCCGTCATATGACATTGATGCGCTCGAAATTCTAACGCAAAAGAAAAATCGCATCATTTTGGTATTGAAATCAATAGAAAAAGCTTCGCAAAAAATGCAATATCGATCAGTATTGAACGGAACACTTGCGCAGGACAAAAACGACAGTGTACAAACTCCCGTAGATTTACAAGTGGTAACCAAAATAACGCCAACTGCTGCCGAAACCGAAGATTTGTTATTCGCCAATAAATTGGTAAAACATACCAAATCAAATGCTATTGTATTAGCGAAAAACAGACAGCTAATTGCAAGCGGAACAGGACAAACATCGCGTGTGGATGCATTGAAACAGGCTATCGAGAAAGCAACCGAATTTAAATTCGACCTCAAAGGTGCGGTAATGGCAAGCGATGCATTTTTCCCTTTCCCTGATTGTGTGGAAATTGCACACAAGGTGGGCATTACTGCCGTTATTCAACCTGGCGGCTCCATTCGCGATACGGATTCCATCGCTTTTTGCGATAAAAACGGTATGGCAATGGTAATGACGGGGATAAGACATTTCAAACATTAACTTGTTGTTGATTTGGTTATTTGTTGATTTGCTTATTTGACAACTCAACAGATAACCAAATCAACAAATAACCAACTCAACAACATATAATTATGGGATTATTTTCATTTACACAAGAATTAGCGATGGATCTTGGAACTGCCAACTCCGTCATTCTAAATAATACAGGAAAGATTTTGTGGGACGAACCGTCTATTGTAGCGCTAGATCGTAAAACCGATAAAATGATTGCTTTGGGCGCAAAAGCAAAACTAATGGACGGTAAAACCACCGAAAATATTAAAACAGTACGTCCACTGAAAGATGGGGTGATTGCTGATTTTAATGCCGCCGAACAAATGATTCGCGGAATGATTAAAGTCGTGAATAAAAACAGAGGTGGGCTGTTTGCGCCATCTTTGCGTGTTGTTATCTGTATTCCTTCGGGAAGTACGGAGGTGGAAATTCGTGCTGTTCGGGACTCTGCCGAGCACGCCGGAGGACGCGATGTATATATGATTTTCGAGCCAATGGCAGCCGCTTTGGGTATCGGACTTGATGTAGATGCCCCCGATGGTAATATGATTGTGGATATAGGTGGCGGTACCACAGAAATTGCCGTTATTTCGCTTGGTGGAATCGTAACAAACAAATCGATTAAAGTCGCTGGAGACGATTTTACGTCCGAAATCAAAGATTATATGGGACGTCAACATAATATGAGAGTGGGTGACCGTACAGCCGAAGACATCAAAATCCAAGTAGGTTCGGTGGTAACCGAATTGGACGATGCGCCGGAAGATTACATTGTACACGGACCCAATAAAATGACGGCCTTGCCGATGGATATTCCTATCTCGTATCAAGAAATAGCGCATTGTCTCGAAAAATCGGTTGCAAAAATTGATCAGGCGATATTAAGTGCATTGGAAGACACGCCGCCCGAATTGTATCGTGACATCGTGCGCAACGGTATTTATCTTACCGGTGGCGGTGCATTACTTAGGGGGCTCAGCAGGCGATTGACGGATAAAATCGGTATTAAATTCCACGTCGCTGATGACCCATTGCATATGGTGGCGAAAGGTACGGCAGTAGCGTTAAAAAATATTGGTAAATTTAGTTTCTTGATGAGATAACCTTTTAATGTGCTAATGGATAATGTGCTAATATACTAATTAATGCGCGAAAGACAAGTTCTCTGTTTACTTGTAACTTGCATTAGCACATTATTTATTAGCACATTAGCACATTAAAAAATGAAAGCTCTTTTCTATTTCATCATACGAAACCTGCATTGGTTGCTTGCGATATTGCTTGTTGCATTCAGTTTTTATCTTGTATTTTCGCACAACTCTTATCAACGAAGCGTGTTTCTCAGTTCTTCGAATATTGTTGTAGGAAATGTCTACAAGGCTTCCAATTACGTGAATTCGTTTTTTCATCTTCGAAGAAACAACAGTCAGTTGTTGGAACGAAATGCGGAACTCGAAATGAAGCTTCTTGCTTTGATGAGTCATTTGGAAGAAGTGTCGAGGAAGGATTCGGTAGAAGTGAGGGCTTTCGTGCGCGATTCACTTGCTAATGAGTTATTTCAATTTAGTTTTATGCCTGCTGAAGTAGCGAATTTAACTTTTGCCGGATCCAATAATTTCATAACACTCAATAGAGGCTCGCTTCACGGTATAAGATCCGGTATGGGCGTTATTTCTCAAACGGGAGGAATAGTGGGCGTAGTGTCAACTGTATCGTCGCGTTTTTCAGTGGTACTTCCTGTTATCAATCCGAATTTTCGGGTGAGCGCCAAATTGAGTCATTCTGAAAATTTCGGTTTAATTTCGTGGAACGGCAAAAATGTTCGTGAAGCACAATTAACAGAACTTCCTCGTCACGAGGTGTTTCAACGAGGTGATACGGTATTGACGAGTTTTTCGCGTATTTTTCCGAGAAACCTAATTATCGGTTTCGTATCTGAACAGGGACAACGGAGAGATGATAATTTCAATATATTCAACGTGCGACTTGCCACCAACTTTTACACTTTGCGAGATGTGTTGGTAATTGATGATAGATTTTATCAAGAACAAAACGAATTGGAACAATCTTTTTTGAGGTAAATGAAGATAAGCTACTTACGCGAAATATTACTTCTTGCAGCACTCATTCTACTGCAAGTGTTGTTGTTGAGCAGAATAAATCTTTTCGGCTATGCCACGCCTGTTTTGTATAGCTATTTTTTGCTCAAATTACCTGTGGGACGGAATGTGTTTTTTGTCATTATTTCTGCTTTTATGATGGGTTTTATTATCGATATTTTTTTGAATACACCCGGAATGAATGCAGCAGCCATTACGATAGTAGCCGCTTTTCAGCGAAATATTAGGAACTTGTTTTTCGACCGTAATGAATACGAAGAGTATATTCCGAGTATCTACACCGCAACAGGAGCATTTATCAGGTTTACCGTTTTTGTAGTATCATTGCATATTACCTTGCTGTTTTTTATTGAATCGTTCACACTATTCAACCTCATCAATACGTTGTTGCGTATCGTTACTTCAACGGCGCTCAGCATTATACTGATGATTGCGATTGATGGTTTAATGTATAGGGAAAAACTTAGTGAGCAAGCATAATCTTTTGTCGAACAGACGATATGTGATTGCCGCGATACTTGTGATAGTATCTTTGGTATATGTGGTTCAACTCTTTAATTTACAAGTGTTGAGTCCGCAGTTTCGTGGCTACGCCGATCGTAATGCGCAGTTTCGCCGTACACTTAATCCGGCACGCGGTGCCATTTATGACCGTAACGGACGCTTGCTTGTTTTCAATCAACCCACCTACGATGTGATGATGGTAACACGTGAAGTGGCGCGACAACCATTTGATACATTAGATTTCATTAATACATTAAATATCAGTAAAGAACGTTTTCTAGAACTGAATGAAACAATGAGAGACCGCCGCCGAAATCCCGGTTTTACTTCCTTTACTCCGCAAGTTTTTATGCAGCGATTGAGTGTGGAAGAATACGGATTGTTGCAAGAAAAACGATACAAATTTCCCGGAATTTACACCCAACTTCGATCGGAGCGACAATATAATTATCCCAATATGGGGCAATTGCTTGGCTATGTGCAAGAAGTGGATAGAAACCAAATGGAACGCGACCCCTATTACGCGTTAGGCGATTTTGCCGGAAGAACGGGCATCGAACGCTCGTATGAAGAGGTACTTCGAGGCGAAAAAGGGGTAGAAATTCTTTTGCGCGATGCACACGGAAGAATTCAGGGTAGCTTTAGAGATGGCGCAGAAGATAGAGCACCGGTGTCAGGTAAAGACTTGACATTGAGCATTGATATCGACCTGCAAGCATACGGCGAACTACTGATGAGTAACAAAGTAGGCGCAGTTGTGATGATTGAGCCAAAAACAGGCGAAATACTTGCGATGGTTTCTGCACCCACGTATGACCCTTCGCTTTTGACCGGGCGGGATTTAGGTGCAAATTTCACAATGTTGAGAAGAAATCCGTTTTTACCGCTTAATAATCGTGCTGTTGGCGGATTTTATCCACCTGGCTCAACATTTAAAGTGCCTTTGGCAGCCGCTTTTTTGGGTGATGGTGTTATTACTGCCGAAACCCGATTCTCTTGCTACGGCGGATTTGCACCAATGGGCGGACGACCTGGCTGTCGATCACATCCCTCACCATTGGGTGTTCAATTATCTACTGCCGTTTCGTGTAATTCATTTCTTTGTTTTGCATTATCAAATATGCTGCGAGATAGAAGTCGATTTCCAAGCTCTACCGAAGGATATGACAAACTGCGTGAATATCTCTTGGAATTAGGATTTGGTAGAAGGTTGGGGGTTGATTTGCCCTCAGAAAATCCGGGATTTATCCCGCCGAGTTCGTTTTATGTAGAAAGACACGGACTGGGATGGCACCCTCATAATATCATTTCCATTGCTTTGGGACAGGGTGAGATTACCATTTCACCACTGCAAGGGGCAAATGCTGCGGCAATGGTTGCGAATCGCGGTTATTTTTATATCCCGCACGTAGTGCGCGAAATTAGAGGTGGAACGTTGGATAGAAGTTATACAACCCGACAAACATCGCGCGTGGAAAGCCAACACTTTGAACTGTTGGCACGCGGAATGGCTGATGCGGTAACGATTGGCACCGCAACGGGTATCAATCTTTCGTATTTAGGCATCACCGTTGCCGGAAAAACCGGTACGGCAGAGAATCACCGCGGCGACAGTCATTCGCTCTTTATGGGATTTGCACCTGTTGAAGACCCACAAGTAGCTATTTTTGTGATTGTTGAAAACGCTACATTTGGTGCAAGAAATGCCGTTCCTGTTGCACGGTTGATGTTGCAGAAATATTTAAAAGGAGAAATTTCCGAAGGCGATAAATGGTTGGAAGAACAGCTTATCAATCGTGTGATTTTGCCACCGATTTATTTGCGCGGTTTGCCGGCGGAAGAACGAAATCTTAATCTTTGGACACAGATACCGAGACAAAGATAATATCGAAACAATAATATGACGCATTTAGACGACAATAATATAATGGCGGAAAAAGGTAGAATCGATTGGTTTACAGTTATTATCTACCTCATTTTTATCACGCTTGGTTGGCTCAATATCTATGCGGCGAGTTTCGATCTCGAAAGTCGTACCGAATTGTTCAGTTTGTCGGGTAGGGCAGGGATGCAACTCGTGTGGATGAGCACGGCATTGGTATTGGCTTTTATTTTAGTCAAGATAGATGTTGCGTTTTACGAAACGTATGCGCTTGTTTTTTACTTGCTTGGTATTGGTTTATTGGTGCTTACGCTTTTTGTGGCGGCAAACGTCAGAGGATCGGAGTCATTTCTCGATATCGGACCTATCCGGATACAACCTGCCGAATTTATGAAATTTCTTATCGCTTTGGCTTTGGCAAAAGTGTTTAACACTTACGGTTTCAATTTGATGGAGCGTAAGAATTTACTGTTGGTATCAGGATTGATTTTGCTTCCGCTCATCATTGTTATATTACAAAAAGAGACGGGAACGGCATTGGTTTATTTGGTTTTTATTTTTGTGCTTTATCGTGAAGGGCTTCCGGGCGGTATTCTTTTTATGGGCTTTGCTGCCATTGTCTATTTTGTGCTTGGTATTAAATATTCCGAAGTGCAGTGGGGGATGTTTTCACAAGGCGAAGTGATGGTAATAATATTGATTATCATCTTTACGGCAGGAATGGTGTTTAGTTATATGAAAAGAAAAAGTGTTAGTGTTTTTATTTTTTTAGCTGCCGGAAGTATATTTTTGGGTGCATTTGTGTTGTCGAAATTTGAATTGGAAATAGATTGGGGATTAACCGCACTTATTGCCCTTTCCGTTGTTGTTTTGTATTTGATTTATCTCTTTATCCGTTTTCGAAAACGGACATATTTATACATCCTTTTGTTCACGATTGGGTCGTTTGTATTTCTCGAATCGGTAGAATATGCATTTGAAGAAATACTTGAGCCGCACCAAAAAATCCGTATCGAAGTTCTTCTGGGAATGAAAGAAGATTTACGAGGTGCGGGTTATCACGTACATCAATCGAAAATCGCTATTGGCTCGGGCGGTTTATTGGGAAAAGGTTTTTTGAGTGGTACGCAAACAAAGCTAAACTATATCCCCGACCAAGATACCGATTTTATTTTCTGTACCATTGGCGAGGAGCACGGTTTTGTTGGCTCAACCGCTGTTATGCTGCTTTTTGTGATTTTCATTCTTCGACTTTTGTATATCGCGGAGCGACAAACTTCTGTTTTTGGACGAGTATATGGCTATGGTGTGGTCAGTATTTTTATGTTTCACTTGATAATAAATGTGGGAATGGTAATTGGTATTATGCCTGTGATTGGTATTCCGTTGCCGTTTTTTAGTTATGGCGGCTCTTCGCTTTGGGGTTTTACGATTTTGTTATTTATTTTGTTGCGGATTGATAAGGCGAGAAAACGAGGAAATTTTAGATAAAAAACACTCCAAAATACAAAAAAGCGAATCGAAAGATTCACTTTTTTGCTCTCCCTCTTGGACTTGAACCAAGGACCCTCTGATTAACAGTCAGATGCTCTAACCAACTGAGCTAAGGAAGAATTAATCACCCTTTACAAACTTTACTTTTTTGCTCTCCCTCTTGGACTTGAACCAAGGACCCTCTGATTAACAGTCAGATGCTCTAACCAACTGAGCTAAGGAAGAGTATTACTTTTTGTTTTATCCCTAAAAAGCGATGCAAAAGTACTACATTTTTTTGAATATACAAACTCTTCAGGAAGATTTTTTTAATAATTCGATTTTTCATTTTTCTACACATCAAATTCGTCGTAAAAACGCTACTTTACATAAATTATTACTACCTTTGAACTATCAAATAATGAATGTAAATTAAAACAAAATGATTTTCAGATTTTTAATCCTTTCTGACGGAGTTGCGGATTTCAAAAGAGAAATAAAAATTGATGCTGATAGTACTTTTTGGGATTTCTACAAAGCAATTTTGAAGCACACAGGGTTTAGCGACAAAGAAATGGCATCGTTTTTCTTGTGTGATAAAAAATGGCATAAACAACAAGAAATCACGATGGTAGAAATGGAGACCAACTCCGACGAGGATTCTCTCATAATGGAAGATACTGTTTTGAGTGAATATTTGGAAGACGAAAAACAAAAACTGATGTTTGTTTTCGATTTCCTTACGGAACGCGCATTGTATATTGAATTATCGGAAATTATTGCAGGAAAAAGTCTCAAAACGCCTGTTTGTGCGATTTCGGAAGGCGAAGCACCGCAACAAACAGTAGACTTCGAAGATGTCATCGCAACCACTACTTCATTGGATTTAGGTGAAACATTTTTCGGCGATGAAAGTTTCGATATGGATGAACTTGACCGTGAAGGATTCGACGGATTAGACGATGTCTCACTTACAGCCGAAGACAGCGATTTGTATTGATGAACAACACTCTACTTGTGCTGCTCGGACCTACCGGCGTGGGAAAAACCGAATGGAGTTTACGCATTGCCAAAAAGCTCAAAAGTGTGATTCTCTCTGCCGATTCGCGTCAAATTTACAAAAATTTGATTATTGGTACGGCTGCGCCCACACCGGAACAATTGGCACGCGTGCCTCACTATTTTGTGGGAACGCTCTCGCCCGAAACTTATTACAGTGCGAGCGAATACGAATCGGAGGCTGTTCCGTTGATTGAGAAACTGCTAACCGAGCACAATACAGTTGTGATGACGGGCGGTTCAATGATGTATATTGATGCTGTATGCAAAGGTATTGACGAAATCCCAACAATTGACCAAACGTTGCGTGATGATATTCAAAAACTATATAAAAATGAGGGAATTGAACCGATTCGACAACAATTAAAAATTCTCGACCCAACGTTTTACAACATCGTAGATTTGAAAAATCCGAAACGGGTGATTCACGCGCTCGAAGTTTGTTTAATGGCGGGAAAACCGTATTCGTTGTTGCGTACAAATTCGAAAAAAGAGCGAAATTTTCGGATTGTAAAAATCGGATTTATGCGTAAGCGCGAGGAATTATACAATCGTATCAACGAGCGTGTAAATCAGATGATTCATGACGGCTTGGTGGAAGAAGCTCGTCGGTTTTATCCGCTTCGACACTTAAATTCGCTCAACACAGTGGGTTACAAGGAACTTTTTGAGCATTTCGACGGAAATTGTACGCTTGAATTTGCCATAGATAAAATAAAACAACATTCCCGAAATTACGCTCGTAAACAAATGACGTGGTTTAAGAAAGATATGGAAACGCATTGGATAAACCTGTCAGACAGTAGTATAGATGTAGAGAGAGAAATTGTAGAGACGTGGCGCGCCGCGTCTCTACGGCAATAAAATAAAAAATGAACAAACCAAATTCAATAAAAGATCAAATAATTATCTTCATCAAATCCCTCGCAATGGGCGCAGTAAATGCCATTCCGGGTGTTTCGGGCGGAACAATTGCAATGATTACCGGTATTTTCATCCGTCTTATCAATTCGCTCAAATCATTCGACATGACAGCGTTGCGATTGTTGATAAAAGGGAAATTTGGTGAATTTGTGACATATACCGACCTCATTTTTCTTGGCAACGTATTGTTAGGCAATTTAGTAGCGATTGTTTCGTTGGCAAGACTTTTTGAATTTCTTTTCTTACAGTATCCGATTTACATTTGGGCTTACTTCTTTGGCTTGGTGTTCGCTTCGGTTTTCTTTTTGGGAAAAACGGTAACAAAATGGAATGGTGGCAATGTTATGGCATTTATCATCGGCACAGCGGCAGCGATTTACATTTCCATTGCCGCGCCGGGAGTAGAAAATTCTCATTTTCTTTATTTAATGCTTTGCGGCGCAATTGCAATATGTTGCAAGATTTTGCCCGGCACAAGCGGTGCATTCGTTCTTTTGTTAATGGGGAATTATCATCTCATTATGATTGACGCAATTAACCACGTGCGATTGGAAATATTGGCGCCTTTTATTCTTGGAGCAGTGGTAGGAATCGTACCGTTTTCGCACGGATTGTCGTGGTTGTTGAAACGCTTTTACAACACAACAATTGCCTTGCTTACAGGATTTATTTTAGGTTCGTTGCCAACACTTTGGCCCTGGAAAGAAGAAATTAAAGAAGTTTTCGTACGCGGTGGTGAAGCAAAAAGCGTTACTACAGGTTTCGTGTGGGATTTACCGCAAATGAATCACGAATTTTTCATTGCCGCTCTTTGGTGCGCGTTAGGAATCATAACGATTTATGGTATTGAATGGCTGGCGAAAAAGGTAAGTTCAAAGATTTAAAGATTCAAGTCGCTAAACACTAATCATTAAAATATTATGTCTAAACGAATTATCTCATCATTCGAAGAATTACAAGCTCTTTCAGGGCAAGAGTTGGGGATTTCCGACTATCATCAATTTACGCAAGAGCAAATCAATCTTTTTGCTGATGCAACGCTTGACCATCAATGGATTCACGTGGATGTAGAACGTGCCAAAACCGAATCGCCGTTCAAAGACACGATTGCACACGGGTATCTCACATTGTCGATTTTGCCGCATCTTTGGACACAAATCGTAGATGTACAAAACTTAAAATTGCAAGTAAATTACGGAATTGAAAAATTGAAATTTAATCAGCCGGTTTTGGTAAATAGTCGTGTGCGATTGGTTGCAAAACTGGTTAATGTAGTTAATTTACGCGGCGTAATTCGTGCCAATATCGGCGTAACACTCGAAATTGAAGACAATCGAAAACCGGCTTACGAAGGAGAAATCGTGTTTTTGTATCACTTTAATTAATTGTTGATTTGCTTATTTGTTGATTTGTTTATTTGTTCCTAACGGACGAACTCTGCAAATCAACAAATCAACAAATCGACAAATCAACATAAAAATGTCTCTCAGGCAATACCAAGAACTAAAACAGTCTCAACGACTTTCGCCCCTGCAAATGCAGATGATAAAGCTCATCGAATTGAATTCACTGGAGCTGGAAGACCGCATCAAACAAGAGGTGGAAGAAAATCCTGCACTGGAAACTTCCGATTCCGATGCATCGAACGACGTGGGCGATGAGGTAGGTGCAAATGAAGACGATTTCCTTTCGCAAGACGATATTATTTTGGGCGATTATCTATCGGAAGACGATATTCCCGATTATCGACTCAATGAATCGTCGAAAAAAAACGAGCCTAACTTCGTCGAAATCAACTATTCCGACGAACAATCGCTTCACGAATCATTGCTAGCACAAATATACCTACTGAATCTCGACAAACGTAAACAGATCATCGCCGAATACATCGTCGGCAATCTTGACGAAAACGGTTATCTATTACGCGACTTGCATGCTATTTCCGATGATTTGCTTTTTCAACAACACATCGAAGTAACGCCGTTGCAAATGGAAGATGTGCTGTACGAAATACAAGATCTCGACCCTATCGGTGTTGGCGCGCGTGATTTGCAAGAGTGTTTGATACTACAATTGGAACGTCGCGAACAAACACCTACAGTAATACTCGCCAAAGAAATTCTGTCGAATTATTTCGATGAATTTTCAAGTAAGCATTACGATAAAATTATTCGCCAACTCAATATTTCGCAAGATGAATTACGCGATGTAGTAGACGAAATTATTTCGCTCAACCCCAAACCGGGTAACGCCTTGGGAAGCAATATGGAAACGGCGATGAACAATATCACACCTGATTTTATCGTAGAATCGTATAATGGCGAAATAAACATCTATCTTAATAACAGCAATATACCGATTCTGAAAGTAAACCGGAATTTTTCGGAAATGCTACAAGGATACGAACAGAACAAAGACGGAATGTCGTCCGACGATAAGCAAGCTGTATTGTTTATGAAACAAAAAATTGATTCTGCCAAATGGTTTATTGATGCCATAAAACAGCGTCAAAATACGCTGCAACGCACAATGGAAGCAATCGTCAGTATTCAATACGATTTTTTCCTTACGGAAGACGAAACACAACTCAAGCCAATGATTCTCAAAGATGTGGCAGAACGAACAGGCTTCGATATATCCACCATCTCACGCGTGAGCAACAGCAAATATGTACAAACCAATACCGGCGTTTATCCGCTGAAATTCTTCTTTTCCGAAGCAATGCAGACAAATGACGGAGAAGATATTTCGTCGCGCGAAATAAAAGCAATCCTAAAAGAAAGCATCGACAACGAAAAATCTGACAAACCACTTACCGATGAGCAGCTTACACACATTCTCAATCAAAAAGGCTATCTCATTGCCCGTCGTACGGTTGCAAAATATCGTGAACAATTGAATATTCTTGTCGCTCGTTTGAGAAAAAAAATATAACTTTGTTCTCTTATAACAAAACAATAGCAGATGAAATCATTTTCGCACTTCATATCAACAGTTTTTCAACCATTGTTGATGCCTACTTTCGGGGTATTGCTCTTGTTCGTCTATACCTCTTTCGGCGAAATGCACACACTGCAATTTTGGAAAATAATCACTCCCGCTGTTTTGTTTTCTTTCGCAATTCCTGCCGTTCTCATCTACCTGCTTTATCGCTTGCGAGTGGTTTCCGACCTGTCGCTCACGAAACGCAACGAACGCTTTTTACCGTATCTTATCACACTCGTTTCTTACTGCGTAATGATTCTGTTTTATTATAAAATGCAGATGCCGATATGGTTTCTGATGTTAATGGCAGCAACGGTTGTGATTATGTTTATCGCCATTGTTATCACGTTTTTTTGGAAAATCAGTGCACATATGTTTGGCATTGGTGGAATGGTGGGCGGCGTAATGTCTGTCAGCCATTTTGTAGAGAAATCAAATCCATATCTAATGTTTGCCGGATTATTTATTTTAGCCGGTTTGGTAGGCACATCGCGACTTATCTTAAAACGACACACATTTGCGCAAGTCGTTGCCGGATTTGTGCTCGGATTCGGTATTTCATTCGTATTTGTTTGGTATGGCGCAACTCAGATTTAAAGATTCAAAATTCATAACTCATAATTTATAAACAAAATGAACTTTCCTGACAATCTAAAATACTCTACCGACCATGAGTGGGTAAGAGTAGAAGGAAGCGAAGCGTACATCGGCATTACCGATTTTGCGCAGCAAGAATTGGGCGAAATCGTCTATGTAGATATCACTACTGATGGCGAAACGCTCACAAAAGACGAAGTTTTCGGCAGTATCGAAGCCGTAAAAACCGTATCTGATTTGATTATCCCCATCAGCGGCGAAATTATCGAAGTGAACAGCGAACTTGAAGACGCACCGGAACTGGTTAATAAAGAGCCGTATGGCAATGGTTGGCTTATCAAAGTGGCGATAGCGAACATTGATGAGATGAATGGTTTGATGTCGGCAGAGGAGTATAAGGCATTTATCGGTAAATAATTTTAGATTTACGATTTTGGATGTACGATTTTAGATTTTTTGGTCGCTGAGCGAAGTCGAAGCGCAATCTAAAATCGTACATCTAAAATCGTATTTTTTTTATGATGATAAACGGAATTAAAACAATAGGTATTGTCGGCGGCGGACAACTCGGAAAAATGATGATTCTCGATGCGAAGCGTTTAGGATTTAGAATTGTAACACTTG
>JAIRUA010000028.1 GCA_031254645.1 Dysgonamonadaceae bacterium | reverse complement strand
AAACCACGCGGCATCGCATCATCGGGATTGTAAATACGCCTGATTATCAGATTGTTTATTCGGATACGCCGGGTGTGCTGCGACCGAATTATAAATTACAGGAGTCGATGCTCACGTTTTCGTTGTCGGCATTGCAAGATGCTGATGTACTGCTGTATGTAACTGATGTGGTGGAAAAAATCGACAAAAACGATGAATTTCTATCGAAAGTGCAACGATTGGATTTGCCTGTGTTGTTGCTTATCAACAAAATAGACGAAACCAATCAAGAAGATTTGGAAAAACTGGTGGCGCAATGGCGCGAATTGCTACCAAAAGCGGAGATTTATCCCATTTCGGCATTGAACAATTTTTGTATTGATGTGGTACAAAAGCGCATTTTAGAGCTACTGCCCGATTCGCCGCCTTATTTCGAAAAAGATGCGTTGACGGACAAGCCCGCTCGATTTTTCGTTACCGAAATTATCCGCGAAAAGGCGTTGTTGCTTTATCAAAAAGAAGTGCCCTACTCTATTGAAACAGTGGTAGAGGAATTCAAAGAAGAAGCGGATATCATCCGCATTCGCGCCGTCATTATGGTGGAACGCGATACACAAAAAGGCATCGTTATCGGTCATAAAGGCGAAGCGCTTAAACGATTGGGGACAATGGCACGAAAAGATATTGAAAAATTTTTCGAGAAAAAAGTTTTCTTGCAACTCTACGTAAAAGTAGAAAAAGATTGGCGAAGCAGGGACAATATGTTGAAAATGTTTGGCTATAAACTCGACTAATGGTTAATGATTAGTGATTAATGATTAATGTATGAAAGAGAATATATTGAAAAAGAAGAGTTTTGATTTTGCATTGCGCATTGCAAAACTGTATAAATATTTGTATGAAGAGCAAAAAGAGTTTACAATAAGTAAACAGTTATTGCGTTCCGGTACTTCGCCGGGTGCAATGATTAGAGAGGCGGAATTTGCAGAAAGCAAAAGCGATTTCATTCATAAAATGGCAGTTGCTCAAAAAGAAACAAACGAGGTAATGTACTGGTTGGAGCTTTTATATGCAGCAGAATATCTTTCAGAACAACATTTCGAAAGCATTTATGCTGATGCGGTTGAGGTAATGAAACTAATCACAAGTAGCATCAAAACGGCAAAAGCCAACCATTAATCACTAAACATTAACCATTAATCATTAAAGAAGTTATGCAAAATTTAGTAGCAATAGTAGGACGACCCAATGTGGGAAAATCCACCTTATTTAACCGTTTGACACAGAGCCGTCAGGCAATTGTTACGGAAGTTCCCGGAACCACGCGCGACCGTCAATACGGAAAAGTATTTTGGAACGGGCGAGAATTTTCGTTGGTGGATACCGGTGGTTGGGTAGTCAATTCCGACGATGTAATGGAAGACGAAATCAACAAACAGGTGCGCATTGCTATCGAAGAAGCCGATGTAATTCTATTTATAGTGGACGTAATGAACGGATTAACCGACTTGGATATGAGCGTGGCGCAAATGCTTCGTCAATCGAAGAAAAAAGTCGTGATTGTTTCCAACAAAGCCGATAATTTCGATTTGGGACATCAATCGGCAGAATTTTATGCGCTCGGTTTGGGCGATCCATACAGTGTTTCGGCGATAAATGGATCGGGTACAGGTGATTTATTAGACCACATCGTTACACTATTTTCGAAAGAAAACGATGAGGAAAATTTTGAAGAAATTCCGAGATTCGCCGTTGTTGGTCGTCCAAATGCGGGAAAATCATCTATGGTAAACGCGCTTATCGGTGAAGAACGAAACATCGTTACTGACATCGCCGGCACTACACGCGATTCCATTCACACACGTTACAATAAATTCGGAATGGATTTCTATCTTGTTGATACTGCGGGCATTCGTAAGAAAGCAAAGGTTACGGAAGATTTGGAATATTTTTCGGTTATCCGTTCCATTCGTGTGATTGAAAACGCCGATGTGTGTATTTTGATGATTGACGCAACGCGTGGTATCGAAGCGCAAGATTTGAATATATTTCAAGTAATTCAGAAAAATCGAAAAGGCTTGGTGGTGTTTGTGAACAAGTGGGATTTGGTGGAAAATAAAGATACGGCAGTTATCAAAACATTCGAAAATGCTATTCGTGAACGACTTGCACCGTTTACCGATTTTCCGATTATTTTTGGCTCGGCACTCACAAAACAGCGTATTTTGAAAGTAATGGACACGGCAAAAGCAGTGTATGAGAACAAAAAGAAAAAAGTGCCTACCAGCAAACTCAACGAGGTATTGCTTCCCATCATCGAACGCACACCGCCGCCGGCAAACAAAGGAAAATATATTAAAATCAAATATATCACGCAGCTACCTAACACACAAATTCCATCGTTCGTGTTTTTCTGTAATCTCCCGCAATGGATTAAAGAGCCATACAGACGATTTTTGGAAAATCGTATGCGTGAGCATTGGGATTTTTCGGGAACACAAATGAATTTGTTTTTTAGAGAAAAATAAATTTTCAATGTGCTAATAAATAATGTGCTAATGTGCTAATTCAGATACAAAGCTGAGAACTTGCCATTAGCACATTATTTATTAGCACATTAGCACATTACATTAGGAATGTTTTCCGGCAAATATCCACTCCGTATTCGCCATTCTTGCGGATAAAGATTGTTGGCACGGTTGCCGAGATTTTTCACGAAACCAATCGGCTCATTTTTAAATGTGAGTAATACAAAATCTTTCGGTGCATTTTCTAACACAATCGTCTCTTTGCGAAGATAAGCTATCGCTTGTTCGTAAGAGATTTCACACTGCGGAAAAGCATCAGAACAAAGTTCTATACTCATTGCCAATGAATGCGAAGGGATAAAATCTTTTCCTTTTCGTTTGCCAATCTCGATACCGGCGGTAATGATTTTTAATCGCTCGCGAAGCAAAAGAAACGTTTCCGAATGATCTTTTGGCAGGGCAATGATGCAGTTGTTTTCTTCAATGAAGTTGAAATTTTCGGGATTCTTCAAAAACGAACACAGATTTTCGTGGTGCGTCATTGCGGGTTTGACCCGCAATCTCCGCGTTGTTTGAGGGGATTGCGGAACAAATCCGCAATGACGGGTATTATCATTTTTTCGCAACACTGTTACAAACAATCCTTCACCTTTGGTTTTGTGCGGAAAGAAACGGCAACAAATAGTTTCATCGTTGAAAGCAGATGAAATCCCCCACCCTTTTTCTATTTTCACAGAAACAAATTCCGCACCGAGTTCGTGAGAAATCCAACAGGCATTTTCTTCGTTTTCTGCCAGATTATAAGTACACGTGCTGTAGATCAGCAATCCACCCGGTTTTAATGTAGCCCATACATCGTGTAAAATTTCTCGTTGACGTACGGTACACATTTGCACATTTGCCAAAGACCATTCTTGCACGGCGACTTCATCTTTCCGAAACATCCCTTCACCCGAACAAGGCGCATCTACCAAAACAACATCAAAAAAATGAGGGAAATTGGCGAAATCTTTCGGTGCATTGTTGGTTACGATAGCATTGGCATTTCCAAACTTTGTCATCGTTTCAGCCAAAACATTCGCCCTTTGTCGGATAATTTCATTGCTGACCAGCAAACTTCCTTCGGGCAATGCAGACAAAAGCGTTACCGATTTTCCGCCGGGCGCAGCACATAAATCAAGCGCACAAACAGGTTCTTCAATCAACTGTTTCACAACCTGTTCAACGAACATCGATGCGGCTTCTTGCACGTAATAATAGCCGGCATGAAAAAGCGGATCGAACGTAAACGAAGGGCGATTTTGCAAATAATATCCAACATCAGACCACTTCACTTTTTCGTTTTTCGAGGAAAAATCAAGCGGATTTCGTTTATTTTTCAACGGATTGATGCGAATACTCACAGGCGTCTCTTCAGAAAGCGAAGAAAGAAATGCTTCGGTTTCTTCGCAAAGAAGAGATTGAATAGAAGAAATAAAATCGGCAGGAAATTGCATATTTATTTGTTTAGAATGCAAAGATAACGTATTTTTGTATGACGTTTATAAGAATACAAAAATATGCTCACAATTATCATTATTGCTATTACAGCGCTTATTTCCATTAATGCTTTTCGTAATCACGTATTAGCGGACAAACTCATTTTCTATCCGCCTGCGGTAAGGCACGGCGAATGGTATCGTCTTTTCACTTATGGTGTTTTGCACGCCGATACGATGCATTTGATTTTCAATATGTTTACGCTGTATATTTTCGGTACGCACGTTGAACAACTTTTCAAAGCTATTTTTGGAGTAGGTGCAGGTGCAATATTATATATTGCAATGTATATCACGGCTTTACTCATTTCCATTCTTCCTACTTATTTTAAGCAGCAAGACAATGCTTATTATCGTGGCTTGGGTGCTTCGGGTGCAGTTTCAGCAGTAGTTTTCGCTTATATTCTTATCAATCCGATGAATTTTATGGGCATTATGTTTATTCCAATATGGATGCCGGCATTTCTTTTCGGAATTATATTTATATTGATTTCGATGCAGTTAGATAAAAAACAGGTGGGTGGAATTAATCATTCGGCACACATTACAGGTGCCGTTTACGGATTTGTTTTTCCAATTGTAATGTCTATTTTAATGAGCCGAAGCGCTCTCTTAAGTGGCTTTTTCGACCAAATTCATATTAATTCAATAAATGACATCATTCGATTTGGATATTAATACGCGCGAAGGCGCGAAGGCGCGAAAGCAAGATACGGCATTATTTTTAATTCCGGTCACGTTGGGCGAAACGGAAGTTGATAAAGTTATTCCGCCGTTCAACATCGAAATTGTGAATCGATTGCGCTATTTTATTGTAGAAAACATTCGTTCGACACGGCGTTTTTTGAAGAAATGTAATCCCGAAATCGATATCGATTCACTCACGTTTTACGAACTCAACAAACATACCGACAAGAATCAAATAGCGAGTTATCTTCTACCGATGAAATCGGGCGAAAGTGTAGGTGTAATTTCCGAGGCAGGCTGTCCCGCCGTTGCCGATCCCGGCGCCGATGTAGTAGCGATTGCGCAGAACGAAGGTTACAAAGTTGTTCCGTTGGTAGGTCCCTCATCAATGCTGATGGCGATAATGGCTTCGGGATTCAACGGACAAAGTTTTGCATTTCACGGTTATTTGCCGATTGATGCAAGTGAGCGTGTAAAAAAATTAAAACAGCTTGAAACACGCGCTTATAACGAAGATCAAACGCAACTTTTCATCGAAACGCCGTATCGAAATCAAAAACTTGCCGAAGATATTATACAACACTGCAAACCGCACACTCGCTTGTGCATCGCAATGAATATTTCGTGTGAAGATGAATATATTGTAACAAAATCAATGCAAGCGTGGAAAGGAAAATTGCCGGATATGCACAAAAAACCGTGCGTGTTTTTAATTTATAAAGGATGGGGAACGCAGATGACGCGGATTTAGCGGATTTGCACAGATAAAATATTTTCAAAATTTCTGATTTAAGCAAAACAAAAATCCGCGCAAATCCGCTAAATCCGCGTCATCTGCGTTCTAATAATATTTCAATGCAAATCAAACACAACATACAACTTCAACTCTACAACTCGTTTCGCACCAAGGCGGTAGCGAAACTTTTCTGCGAACCGCACAATGTCAGTGAGTTAATTGACGTTTTAGGGAAATTTCCTGACGAAAAAAGACTAATTCTCGGCAAAGGTTGCAACCTGTTTTTCACAAAAGATTTCGACGGATTAATAATAAAACCGACGATGAAAGGCGTTTTTACTTTATTCGAGACCGATGATTTTGTGGAAATAGAAGCCGGAGCAGCAGAAGACTGGGACGATTTTGTAGCATATTGCGTATCTAATGATTATGCAGGCATCGAAAACTTGTCGTTTATTCCAAGTTCAGTTGGCGCAGCACCCATTCAAAATATCGGTGCTTACGGCGCGGAAGTGAAAGACGTGATTGCGTTTGTAAGAGCCGTTGATATAACAACAGGCGTTTTGATGGATTTTTCTAATGCAGCATGCGAATTTGGTTATCGCGATAGTATTTTCAAGAAAAGGCAAAATTATATTATTACATCGGTTGTTTTTCGATTGCAAAAATCGTTCGTTTATCAGGAAAAATATATTGACCTCAATCGTGAATTAGAGAACATTACCAACCCAACACTTTCGCAAGTGCGCGATGCCGTTATTCGTGTTCGTACCCGAAAATTGCCCGATTACATCGCACTACCCAACGCTGGAAGTTTTTTCAAAAATCCGATTCTGACAGAAGAAGAAAAAAGAAAATTGTTGCAAAAATTGCCAGACGCACCTATTTATAATGCGGAAAACGGAATGTTCAAAACTTCGGCGGCGTATCTTATTGACAAAGCAGGATATAAAGGAAAGCGGAAGGGAAATGTAGGCACTTACGAACATCACGCACTCATTATTGTTAATTATGGAACAGAAAATGGAATTGAGATTCAGAATTTTATGTGCGAAATTCAAGAAAAAATACTGTGTGAATTTGGTATTGAGTTAGAAACGGAAGTATGGGTATATTGATTTTTTACTTTTCCACACATCTTTTCGACCACATCTCTGTTCGTTAGATATTTTTTTGTATTTTTGCAGTTGGCTTTCTCAAAAAATTGTGATAAGCTCTTGATAACGTGATAAAGAACAAGTAAAACAAATGAACCCATAAAAGAATATCAAGTTATGAATAAAATTTTTACTATTGGAATTATTGGATTATTCTTATTACTTTGTGGTTGTGATAAGAAAGAAACATATATTGCTGAATTAATCGGCACATATTCAGGTACAATTTCATATATGCTTAACAATGAAAGACAGAATAGAGAACTTACACTTACGCTTTCAAAAAACGGAAGCTATATTGTTGCATACTCTGAATGGCCAAATGTAGAAACAAAACAAAAGTATTTTATTGAAGGCAATGAAATTATTTTCCATCCCAATGACCCTATGCTAAGAACTACTTTCGCTCCCGGCTTCTTAATGGGCAGATATAATTTTTCCCTTTCGGGAAAAAAATTGAAATTGGATAGCGATTTACAAACAATAAACCTTGTAAAAAACTAATATATCATTCTCAATAACTTATACAAAGCAGCTATATAGCTGCTTTTTTACTTTTTTCTGTAGATTCGCGTTATCAGTTCTACAATGATACTGACTTCAGAAAAATTGAACTCAAAATATATCTTCACAAAATAAAAAACGAAATGCAAATTACCTATATTTATCACAGCGGTTACCTCATCGAATCCGATGGATTTTCGATACTGATTGATTTCTATAAAGATAGCAAACGAAAAGACGGCACTTTTTGGGTAAAAGATTATTTACTCAACAAAAACGAAACGCTATATGTGTTAAGTTCGCACTCGCATGGCGACCACTTCAATCCTGAAATTTTGACGTGGAAAAAGCAAAAAGAAGACATTCACTACATTTTTTCAAAAGAAATCCTCGATAGTGGAAGCGCGAAGCCGGAAGATGCTTGTTATTTAGATAAATTTTGTACCTTTGAGGACACAAATTTGAAAGTACAGGCATTTGGCTCTACCGATATCGGACACTCTTTTCTGCTATACGTGGAAGGAAAAAACGTTTTTCACGCCGGCGACCTCAATAATTGGCACTGGAATGAAGAAGTGTCTGCAGAAGAAGCACTCGTTTACGAAAACAATTTTCTGCACGAATTGAAGTTGCTGGTAGAGCAGATTAAACATTTTTATGTAGCAATGTTCCCCATTGATCCGAGATTAGGAAAGGATTATATGCATGGTGCGCAACAATTTGTCAGTCAAATTCAAACTGATTACTTTTTACCAATGCACTTTGGCGATAATTTTGATAAGGCAAACGCTTTTGCACTAATTGCAGCGCAGTTTGGGTGTAAATTTTTGTCATTATCACATAGAGGAGAAAGTTTTCAACTATAAACAATTAAAAATGAATTAAACAATCAATTATGAGGAAAAAGACTTTGTATATCAGTTTTGTTATCACTTTTTGTACGTATTGCATTTTTATGACAAGTTGCAGTAGCGAAGATGATTCTTTTAGTAACTCAATAACTTCTATTGTTGCTACTGTGGCAAATGGAAGTGCCTTTGATTCAAGAATCGACAAAGTAGTAGTTTATACACAAGATGACTATCAAGTGGCAACTGCTGCGTATGAAAACGGAAGATTTGTCATTAATTTGCCCAAGATAGTAGAGAATAGCCATTTAAGAAAAGTATATACCTATCAACCTAACCTGCAAGTGAGCAATAGCAATGCATTGGGAATAGGTGTCAGACTTTACGCTTATCAATCGGAAAATAGAGTCGGAGAATTTTTCTATGCAAAAAACACCGGTATACCAACAGAAGCGTTATTTGTTTATGTAGATAGAGATGTTAGAATAACAGGCAAACACTCCATAGAGAGATGGCCTCCCAATCCTCACCAATCAGCTATTTCGCACATTAATGATCACGATATTTCTCTAAAAAAAGGTTGGAACATTATATATTTCAACGAAACTTCAACTCAACAAGATCAACACTTAATCCCAACAGAGGTAATAACCACACGTACTCCCGAAGAATTAAAATGGCATTTTAATGGTCCCGGTGAAAGAACATTTCAACCGAAGAATTTCGAACCGTCTTTTCCACTTCCTAACACTATGCGGGTGCAGCGTCCCATTAGGATATTCTAACCATATCAAAAATAAAGCAAAATGAAAATTAAAGCAAAATTCGATCACTACAACATCAATGTTTTTGATTTACAAAAAAGTCTCGATTTTTACAACAAAGCTCTTGGTTTCAAAGAGGTAAGACGTATGGAATCCGAAGACGGCTCATTTACACTTGTCTATTTGGGCGATGGTGTATCAGGTTTTACACTCGAACTCACGTGGTTGCGTGATTGGGACAGAGCCTACAATATGGGCGATAATGAGCAACATCTTTGCGTTCGCGTGGACGGCGATTACGGCCAAACCCGCGCTTTTCATAAAGAAATGGGCTGCGTGTGTTACGAAAACGAAGAAATGGGATTATACTTTATCGTTGATCCTGATGGATATTGGGTAGAAATACTTCCGGCGAAGTAATTTTTTGGTTTAAGGTCTAAAGGCTTAAAATTCAAGGCTCTGTCTTTTAAACTTTAAATCTTTGAATTTTTAAACCTTAAACATTCGTTTTCGCTTTAAAAGCAATTGCATAAAAGCGAATTTGCTTAATCACAGCTAGCAAACCGTTTGAGCGTGTAGGCGAAAGATGCTCTGTAAGTCCGATTTCTTTCATAAAACGCAAATCAGTGTTGATGATTTCATCGGGTGTTCGGTCGTTAAATACACGAAGTACCAAAGCCAACAAACCTTTCACAATTACGGCATCGCTTTCCGCTTGAAAATGCAATCGTCCGTTACTGTAATCGGTGTGCAACCACACGCGACTTTGACAACCTTGAATGATGTTTTCGGGTGTTTTGTACTTTTCGTCCATTGGCGGCAAAGCATTTCCTTCTTCGATAATCAAAGCATATTTGTCCATCCAATCATCGTAAATACTGAATTCGTCGATAATTTGTTGTTGTATTTCGTTTATTGTTTGCATATTTCTTATTGAATTAAAACAATTTCATCTTCACTAATGTTCAATGAAACTCGTTCGCCCATAATCATCGGAAAATTCTCTTTTACGTGCCCTATCGGAAAATCGAAACAGACCGGAAAATCATATTCGTCTACAATTTTACGGATAGATTCGTACAAAGTATACGATATTCCATTATCTTCTTCATAATCGGTAAATTGTCCGATAATAAATCCGCTAATTTGGTCGAAAATACCTGCAAATTTCAATTGGTACAACATACGTTCCACTTTATATGGCAGCTCGCCGATATCTTCGATAAACAATATACCACTTTTCGGTACTTTTACATATTGAGTGCCCAGCAATCCGCAAAATACAGACAAATTTCCTCCGAAAAGTTTACCTGAAACAGTTCCGATTCTATTCAAACAGCTATTTTTTCCGACAGGAATATGATACGTTACCGGCTGTCCGGTTAAAATATTTTTCATATGTCTAACCGATACATCTTCAACACCCTCGTCCGAAAAATGTTTCGCCATAGGTGCGTGAAGCGACATTATTCCGTTTGTTTGTAGCGCACAGTGCAATGCCGTAATATCGCTGTAACCAACTATCCATTTCGGATTTTTTTTGATTCCTGCGAAATCGAGTTTGTCAATCAATTGCACAACACCATAACCACCACGTGAACAAAGAATTAACCTCACGTTCGGGTCGTTCATTGCTTTTTGCAAATCGGAAAGACGTTGTTCCGAAAATCCTGCAAATCGTCCTGTTTCACACAAAGCATTTTCACCAACTTCAACTTGCAACCCCCACTGCTCCAGCACATCAGCTGCGCCAAATACAAGCTGTTTATCAATTTTTCCGGCGGGGGAAAGGATAACGGCTTTGTCGTTATGTTGAAGATTTGGCGGACGTTTCATACCCCTAAATCCCCTAAAGGGGACTTCAGTTTTGTCTTGTTAATCACTATTCTATATCGTTTCACCACCCTCAAAGTCCCCTTTAGGGGATTTAGGGGTTACGCATCTATATTCGCATAAGTTGCATTTTCCTCAATAAATTCGCGTCTCGGTGCTACTTCTTCACCCATCAGCATCGAAAAAATCATATCTGCATCGGCAGCGCTATCAATCGTTACTTGTTTCAATGTACGATTTTCGGGGTTCAAAGTGGTTTCCCAAAGCTGTTCGGCATTCATTTCTCCAAGTCCTTTGTAGCGTTGCGTGTGAACGGCATTTTCGTTTCCGTCGGCATACTTTTCGATAAATGCTTGACGCTGACGCTCATTGTAGCAATATTCCTCCGTTTTTCCCTTTTTACATAAGTAAAGCGGTGGCGTGGCAATATAAACGTATCCGTTTTCGATGAGTGGACGCATATAGCGGAAAAAGAACGTCAAAATCAGTGTGTCAATGTGGCTACCGTCCACGTCGGCATCAGTCATCAATACAATTTTATGATAACGCAATTTACTGATATTCAATTCCTTTTGGTCTTCTTCCGTACCAATAGTTACACCCAAAGCAGTATAAATATTCTTGATCTCATCACTTTCCAACACTTTGTGTGGCATTGCTTTTTCTACGTTCAAGATTTTACCACGCAGGGGAAGAATCGCTTGGAAAATGCGGTCGCGACCCTGTTTTGCCGTTCCACCTGCCGAATCACCTTCAACAAGGAAAATTTCGCTTTGAAGCGGGTCTTTGCTCGAACAATCCGCCAATTTCCCCGGCAATCCTGCGCCCGAAAGCGGCGATTTACGCTGCACCATTTCACGCGCTTTCCGTGCAGCTTGGCGTGCTGTTGCTGCCAAAATCACTTTTTCAACAATCGTACGGGCTTCTTTCGGGTGTTCTTCGAGATAATCTCTTAATGCTTCACCGATGGCTTGGTCAACTGCGCCAATCACTTCACTGTTTCCTAGCTTCGTCTTCGTTTGTCCTTCAAACTGAGGCTCAGCCACTTTCACAGAAATAACAGCCGTCAATCCTTCGCGGAAATCATCGCCGCTGATTTCTACTTTCACTTTATCGAGCATTTTAGAATCCTCGGCATATTTTTTCAATGTGCGCGAAAGTCCACGACGAAAACCGGTCAAATGCGTACCACCTTCAATAGTGTTAATGTTATTTACATACGAAAAAATATTTTCAATGTACGTATCATTGTACGTCATTGCAATTTCGATAGGAACTCCATTTTTCTCAGTGCTCAAATGGATGGCATCAGGAATGAGTTGTTGTTTGTTTTTATCAATATAGCGAACAAATTCTTTCAATCCGGTTTCGGAATAAAAGCGCTCGTGTTTAAATGTACCGTCTTCTCGCAGCGTTCTTTTATCTGTGATTGTCAATGTGATACCTGCGTTCAAGAAAGCCAGCTCGCGAAGACGTTTCGATAAGATGTCGTAACGATATTCCAATACGTTGAAAATACTTTCATCGGGTCTGAATGTAACAATTGTTCCCGTACTGGTCGTTTCGCCGATTACTTTCACGTCGGCATAAGGCTTTCCTTGCGAATATTCTTGTACATAAATTTTTCCGTTCCTATGAATTTCGGCTTTCAGATAAATAGAAAGCGCGTTAACGCACGAAACGCCCACACCATGAAGTCCGCCCGAAACTTTATACGTTCCTTTATCGAATTTTCCTCCGGCATGTAATACCGTAAGTACCACCTCCAACGCCGATTTTTTTTCTTTCTCGTGCATATCCACCGGAATACCGCGACCGTTGTCTTTTACGGTGATAGAATTATCTTCATTGATAAATACGTCGATATCGGTACAATATCCGGCAAGAGCCTCGTCAATAGAGTTATCTACCACCTCATACACAAGATGATGCAATCCTTTTTCGCTCACATCGCCGATATACATCGCCGGACGTTTGCGAACTGCTTCAAGTCCTTCAAGCACCTGAATATTTTGTGCGGAATAATCGCCGCTTGCTAATTTTTTTTCTTCTTCTGACATTGTTATTGCTTTCTATTACTTCTGTAAACAAACAATTTACAGGGGTGTATTTTTGTTCTGAAAAACCTAACAAAGATACGAAAAAATCTTGTATTAAACAAGACTTCGTTTAACAAAAAGGCGGACAAAAACATCTTATCCGCTTTTCCTAAATCTACTATTAAGTCTAAACACTACTTCGCTACACAGCGAACAGAGAATCCGTAAGCTGTGAAGTTATGTCCCACATCACTATATTCGCTACTGAACCACAAAGCCTGTGCATTTGCGCCGCCAATCGGTGTACTGCTCCAATAGTAGCCATCCACACCTATGCTGTTAAGTGCTCCACTATTGTTACGCCAACCTGCAGCAGGCAAAAAGATTTGATTAGGTGCAATACCATAAAGACGACCAATCGTTCCATTTTGGGTTATCGAAGTAGTACTTGAATTTCCAAGAGAGTTTAATTCCGCCTGTGTCGGTACGCGCCAACCTTGTGGACAGGGGTCATTATGTGCATCCCATTCATTTGGAGGAACAGAGCTATCCCAACCCATAATTTCGCCTACAGTACCCCAGCTTTGCAACCTATTCCATTGATAAAGCCTTCCGAAACTTTCAGGACTATTAGCAAAAGTTCCGGGAGTTTCAACATTGCGCGTTGCCCAGCGAACACCGTTAATAACTACACCTTGTTCGGCTTTCGAAGATGGCTGTGTCGGGATATTTCTTACAGAGCAGGCTGTAAATCCAAAAATAAAGACTGCAGATAAAAATAAAAGTTTTTTCATTGTCTGTTATTGTTTTAGCTTTAAAATCGCATTGCAATTACACCGCAAATATATGAATATTTTTTGAAATAGTACACAAAAAGCGAACAAGGAATATCTTGTCCGCTTTTCTTACTATGTGATAATAGAGTAGAAACTATTCTCAAAAACAAATATCAATTAAAGCTCTCTTATCCAAATATTTCGAAAACTCACCGGCTCACGTGAGCTGCCATGAGATTGCAGGCGGATAGGACCGGCACCGTGTTCACGCACAGTCGGTATACCGAGCCATTGCGTTACACCTTGAATAATGGTGTTGTTTTGCACCAAAACACCGTTATGCAATACTGTTACACGAGGCGGCGCGCGAAACGTACCATCAACCTTGAATGTAGGAGCAGTGTAAATAATATCATACGTGTTCCACTCACCCGGCGGACGCATTGCGTTTACCAGCGGCGGCGTTTGTTTGTAAATACTACCTGCTTGACCGTTAAAGTATGTTTGATTATTGTAATTGTCAGACACTTGCAGCTCATAAACTCCTTGTAAGAAGATACCGCTATTACCACGCCCTTGACTTTCGCCCGTAACATCGGCGGGGATTCGCCACTCAATATGCAACTGAAAATCATTGAACAACTGCGTTGTTTGAATATCACCCACTTCTCTATTCACGAAAACGGCGCCATCGCGCACAATCCATTGCGCAGGATTGCCATCACTTGCATTTACCCACTTCGAGAGGTCTGTTCCGTCAAATAAAACAATGGCATCAGATGGTGCCGGCGTAACTCCTTCGGGTGCTCTTCCGGGCGTAACAACGGGACGTTGAGGTTCCCAAAACTCGGTCATTTCGGGCGTCATTCGCAACGCTGAAGGCTGCACCGATGAATTTTCAGATACACAGCGAATCTGAAAACCGTGCGCACGATTGCTTGGCACCCCAATACTTGCGTTGAAAGGATTAAAGAAGAATGTCCAAGCACTTGATTCTTTATCGACCGAACTACTCCAATAATCACCAATGCGTCCGGCATTGCGAAGCTCGCCATTGCTGCCGTGCCGCCAACCGGCTGCCGGCATAAAGATTTGATTGGGTGCCGTACCGAGAAGACGACCCAAAACGCCATTTCGCGTAGTCCATTCGTGCCCCGATTGTTGTAAGGTGAGGATTTCGTCATTGGTAGGCACTCGCCAACCTCTCGGACAGGGATTGTTTTGCGCTTCCCAAGCGGCAGCGGTGGAGATAGAACTATCCCAACCTGTAACAGCGCCGGTGGCTGCCCAAGGAGTACGGCGATTCCATTGATAAAACATTCCCGTGTCTTCGGGATTTTGGGTAAAAGTGCCGGGTGCGGCTACATTGCGAGTTGCCCAACGCAAACCGTTGATTTCTACACCTTGTTCGGTTTGTGCGGCACGGCGTTGTGCCGATACGGTTTCTGTGAGAGCCATCAGTCCGAATATGATAAGGAGTGTGGCGAAAAATGATAACTTTCTCATCTTTATTGTTTTAGTTTATTTTTATTTCGATTGTCAAAATTCATAGTCTATTGCTGCTCTGCCTGTGCGCACTTTTCCGATAAATTCCGCTACTTTCACGTGCTCGGGATGTACTGCATACGCTTTCACATCGTCCATTGTATCAAATTCGCTATCAAGTACAATGTCGTGATTACCGGCAGGCGCATTGTCGCCATTCACAAAAACGTTCATTTTGCGAATAACCGGAATTGATTCTTTCAACGCTTCTAATTTTTCTTTGATAATTAGTGCATTTTCGGTTTTTGTTTTACCTTCAGCAGTATCTGCCAAAGTGAACATTACAAGATGTTTAATCATATCTTTTTATGTATTATGCGAATATAAATCGAAAACTTTATTTATATTTTACTATATCGACAAAAAAGCCGAGCATAAATGTTCGGCTTTCATTATATTTTATCGAAAACAATTTATTAGCTCAAGCCATTTACGTGCGCAGCTAATTTTGATTTCAAGTTGTTGGCTTTGTTTTGGTGAATAACTTTCTTTTTCGCCAGTTTATCCAACATAGAACAAACTTCGGGATACATTTTTTGTGCATCTTCTTTTACAGTCGTTCCACGCAATTTGCGAACTGCATTTCTTGATGTACGAGAAACGTAGCGATTTGCTAAACGACGAACTTTAGTTTGTCTGATTCTTTTTTCTGCCGATTTATGATTTGCCATTTTGTTGACTGTCTGTTTTAATTCTATTATTTAGTAGCCCATAGGGGAATCGAACCCCTCTTTCCAGAATGAAAATCTGGCGTCCTAACCGATAGACGAATGGGCCATTTCAGTAGTGAAGCTATAATTCTTGTGTAGAATAACTTGATATTCTGAATTGCGAGTGCAAAGGTAAGGCGTTTTTTCAAAACCGCAAAATATTTCCAGGTATTTTTTCAACTTTTTTCTTGATGTTTTTCAGTAAAAACAAAAACACGCAGATTTTGAGTGAATTAAAATTATTTTTCCAACTTCAAAAACCGTGATTTGCTTCGTGAAAATTCGACTTTACATCATTTTTTCAATATCTGTCAAAAAAACTCTATGATAAAACTTGGTCATTTCAACAATTATATGTAATTTTGCAGCCCGTATTTAAGAAACAAATAAAAACAATATAGCAATGAGCACAAAAAGAACATTTCAGCCCTCTAACAGAAAGAGAAAAAACAAGCACGGTTTCCGTGAGCGTATGGCTTCCAAAAATGGTAGAAAAGTACTTGCTGCACGCCGCGCCAAAGGTAGAGCAAGATTAACTGTTTCTGACGAGTATTAGTGAGAAAATAAACTTTCTCAAAGGAAAAATTAGGGATGTGAATTGTCGCATTCCTTTTTTTATTGTATTTTTGTAGCTTGAATATCATTACATATTTACTTATGAGCAAAAAACAACCTAAGAAAAAAACATTGGGTAAAAGCATTTTGATAAATTTCTTAGCAATCATCACTGTTGGTGTTGCTTTGGTTTTTCTCGTACTCGCTTTTTTACAAATATACACGAGGCACGGACACAGTGTAGCAGTGCCAAACTTAGAGGGTCTTCAAGTAGCGGAAGCGAGCGCGATACTTCGCTCGAAAGGATTACGGGCTGAAGTTGTGGACTCTGTCTATCAACGAAATGCTGTTCCGGGAGCTATTATCGAACAAACACCGAGAGCAAATAACAAAGTAAAAGAAGGTCGCGCTATATATATTACTGTGTTTGCTCAAAATCCACCACAAGTAACGATTCCGGATTTGACAGATTATTCTGTTCGACAAGCAACCTCGTTTTTAAATTCAGTGGGATTCACGCAATTGACAATTGAGGAAGTGCCTGCGCAGCACGCCGGACTTGTGATATCGGTGGAATATCGAGGCAGAAAACTAACAGGAGCAGAAAGAGTTCCTGCAGGCGCACCATTGAAATTGGTCGTGAGTCGCAGTATGGTTGGCGATTTACCGGAACATTATGATTTGCCGTCAAACGGAAATATAAACGTGCCGCAATCAACAACACCAACTCAACCTGCACAACCACCAAGGCAAGGCGGCGGAATTGACGAGTCATTTTTCTAAATGAAACTAACATGATAGAAAATGATTTAGATGACATAGATTTTTTGGTAGATGATTTTCAAAATGGAGATGATGACCAAAAGTACGAACATTATCGTTTTGTAGCCGATAAAGGACAAGGGTTGCTGCGAATCGACAAATTTTTGTCCGTGCGAATAGAGGGCATTTCCCGAAATCGTATTCAGCAAGCAGCTGATGCTGATAGCATTTTAGTAAATGGCAAGCCTGTAAAATCGAATTACAAAGTAAAACCGTTAGACGTGATTACTATCGTGATGGATAGACCGCGTCGCGAATTAGAAGTTATCCCCGAAGATATCCCGTTAAACATTGTGTATGAGGACAATGATTTAATGGTTATCAACAAACCCGCCGGATTGGTTGTGCATCCCGGACACGGAAATTATTCCGGAACGCTTGTGAATGCGTTGGCATTTCATTTAAAACACGATAATATTACCGATATTGCCGACCCGCGTTTGGGGTTGGTGCATCGCATTGATAAAGATACATCGGGATTGTTGCTTATCGCTAAAACGCCTGAAGCGAAAACAAATCTTTCGGCACAATTTTTCAATAAAGAGACAAAACGTCAATATGTTGCGTTGGCGTGGGGAAATGTTGCCGGAAACGAAGGGCGCATCGAAGGAAATATCGGACGCGACCCGAAAGATCGAATGTTGATGCGCGTTTTTCCCGATGGCGAACACGGAAAGCCTGCTGTTACGCACTACACTGTAATGGAACGACTTGGCTATGTTACACTTGTGCAATGCCAACTCGAAACAGGAAGAACGCATCAAATTCGCGTGCATCTAAAATACATTGGACACACCATATTCAATGATGAACGATACGGTGGAAATGAAGTGCTTCGCGGCACAAATTTCACGAAGTATAAACAATTTGTGCAGAATTGTTTTGCCATTTGTCCGCGTCAGTGTTTACACGCTCGCACATTGGGTTTTGTACATCCGCGCACGAAAGAAGAAATGTTTTTTACAAGCGAAATTCCCGATGATATGCAAGCCGTAGTTGAAAAGTGGCGAGGATATGTGGCGGCGAGAGAAATTGAATGATTCTTGAGGAACGCAGATGACACGGATAACACAGATTTACGCTGATTTAATAATTGTATGAAAAAAAATATTGCAATAGTTTGGGGTGGATATTCTTCGGAGAAAGAAGTGTCCGAAAAAAGTGCCGCAGGCATTTATTCTTTCATCGACAAGGATAAATACAACGTTTTCAAGGTGAAAATCGACCGCGCAGCGTGGCTCGTAGATACTTCGACTCCGCTCAGTAACCACGGCACGGTGATTTTGGTGGATAAAAACGATTTTAGTTTTATATCTGACGGGAAAAAGACGAAATTTGATTTCGCCTACAATACCATTCACGGCACGCCGGGCGAAGACGGCACGCTGCAAGGATATTTCGATATGCTCAATATTCCCTACTCCAATTGCGGTGTACTTGCTTCAGCATTGACTTTCAATAAATTTACGTGCAATTATTTTCTCAGCAACTTTGGAATTGATGTAGCCAATTCAATCGTTTTGCGCCGAAGCCATTCGTTTAATACGGAGAAAATAACCTCTTTGTTAGGACTTCCCGTTTTCGTAAAACCAAATGTAGGCGGATCAAGTTTCGGCATTACGAAAGTAAAAGAGAAATCACAACTCGAAGCAGCTATCAATAAGGCTTTTGAAGAAGCGCCGGAAGTGATTATCGAACAATTTATTGGCGGAACGGAAGTTACGTGTGGCTGTTTCGAAACTGAAAAAGAACTTACGATACTTCCTATCACAGAAGTGGTTAGCAAAAATGAATTTTTCGACTACGATGCCAAATACAACGGTGAAGTCGAAGAAATCACGCCTGCAAGAATCGCCGAAAATATTGCTAAAATAATTAGCAAAAAAACCAAAGAAATATATCGTTTAATCGGTGCAAAAGGTATTATTCGTATCGATTATATCATTTCAAACGGCACACCGATACTGCTCGAAGTAAACACCACGCCCGGAATGACCACTACCAGTTTCATTCCGCAACAAGTGGCGGCGGCAGGATTGAATATGACACAAGTTTTGACTGATATTATTGAAACTGAATACAATAAAATGCCCGTTTCGGAGAGTACCGAAGCAGAAATAAAAAACAATTTCGACGACATTCGATCACTCAACGATGACGAAGTGGAAAGCACCATTCACGAACTTCTTCACGATAACCATTTCAAAGCGGCAGCAGAGCAATTTATCGCACCAATGACGTGGGGACAACTCACTATGACGCTCAAAAGTTGCAAAACCGTATCTGAATTTCAGCGCTTTGCCATCTATCCGTTGATGATGCATCTGATCAAAAAAACCACTGCTGAAATCAAAGGTTTTGGCTGGGAGAATGTTCAAAAAAACGACGCGCACGTTATCACTTCAAATCATCGCGATATCGTGCTCGATGCTGCATTTTTGAACATATTAAGTATATCTGAGAAACTGAATACCACAGAGATAGCAGTTGGTGACAATCTTCTCGCATTTCCGTGGATTGAAAAATTGATGCGCTTAAATAAAAGTTTTATCGTCAAACGCGGCGTTTCCGTACGTCAAATGCTGGAAGTGTCAAAACACTTGTCCGATTATATTTACGATACGGTACAAAATCGCAAACAGTCAATTTGGATTGCACAACGCGAAGGACGAGCGAAGGATTCGAACGACAAAACGCAAATCGCTCTGTTGAAAATGCTTGCACTACACAGCAATGCTAATCCGTTGAAAGCGCTGAAGGAGCTACAAATTGTCCCATTAGCCATTTCATACGAATTTGACCCGACTGACTTTCTGAAAGCCAAAGAGATGCAACTAAAACGCGATAATCCCGAACATAAAAAATCGAAAAGCGACGATGTCGAAAATATGATGACCGGTATTATGGGTTTTAAAGGACGCGTACATTTTCGATTTGCCGATTGCATTAATCCCATTCTCGACACTATTCCGGCAGATACGCCGAAAAGCGAAGTGTTAGAAAAAGCGGCACAAATCATTGACAACGAGATTTATAAGAATTATTCGTTTTTTCCGTTCAATTACGTTGCTTATGACTTGATGAGTGCAACTAACAAGTTTTCATCGAAATACGCTAATGACGACTGTGTGAAATTTGATGCTTATTTGCAAAAGCAAATCGAAAAAATTGATATTCCGAACAAAGATATTGATTTTTTGCGTAAGAAAATCATTGAAATGTACGGAAATACGTTGAAAAATCACCTAACAGCACATTAAATATTAGGAAAATGAAAAACCGTTTTATCACTTTTTTTATCGCTATCTTGCTCGTATTCATTATCGGATGTAAGGAAGAGTCGGCACGTATGGACGATTTTAAGGTAGATTTTGCTACTGTTTTGAACGAAAATACACAACTTCGTTTTTTACTCGATAACGGTCAGATACTTACGCCAATAAATCCCGAAATGTACAGTGGCGAAACCGGACAACGTGTTGTAATGAATTACACTCCATTAGAAGATAACCGAATAAGAATTAGAGGGATTTCAAATATTTTTACCGGAAATATTAGAACAGACGGCTTTTCGGAACAACTTGCAAAAGAGCCTGTCAGAATACAAAGTGTATGGGTCGCGGGCAATTATTTGAATATGATTTTGGAAATTCAAGTTCATAGTGTTCTGCATACAATAGGCTTGTATCGAAATCCGGAATCAGAAACTATTGATTTGTATTTCAGCTACTCTCGAAATGGTGACCCTGCCGGAAATGCAAGAATGTTGTATGCGTCTTTTAGGCTTAATGAACTTCGGGAAGAAGAAAATGTACTTGTTTCATTTCGATTGTTTATGAATACATATAGTGGAATGAAAGAGATTGAGAGGGAGTTTGAGATGGCGATTCGGTAGAGAAATACCCTCATCTACAGCAAGTTATCCATCATAAATAAAAAACTAAAAATTATTGTCAGCATTGAAAAATATATGTATATTTGCGGACGAATAATTTAAAAACGCAGAATATGAAATCATTAAAATTATTTTTTCTACTTGCTTCCGCTATGATTATAGCGTTGCTAACTTTTGCACAATGCGATTTGAGTAAAGAAAACGATGAAATAAATTGTTCTAAGCAATTTGAAACTATTGGCTTAATGCTTAGATATCCGGATGGTGAACCCGTTTTGCTGGATAGTACCAAAGTTTTTTGGGTAAGCCAAAATCGGTTTTTGGAGCAAGACCCATTTTGGTGGAAATTAGCACGTGAATGGGGTAATTATATTATTGTTGATGATTTGATGAGGAAAGAACTTCGAGGAAAAAAAGAAATAATGCGTTTTATGGGTTATCTGAATGATAGGGTTGTTATAGAACGTGATATACTTGTTGGTGCGAATTATTGTCATGTTGAGTATCTTGGAACTGAACCTTTATCAATACAGATAGCCTATGACAGTGAAATATTTTGCACTGATCAGTTTGAATTCATTGGATTATTACTTAGATATCCAAATGGTGAACCTGTTTTGCTGGATAGTACCAAAGTTTTTTGGGTAAGTCAAAATAAATATTTAGAGCAAAATAAATTTTGGTGGGGAGAGGCACGTAAATGGGGTAATTACATTATTGTAGATGATTTGATGAGGAAAGAACTTCAAGGGAAAGAAGAGATTATGCGTTTTACAGGTTATTTGAATAATAAAATTGTCATTGAACGTGAAGTACTTGTTGGTGCCAATTATTGCCACGTTGAATACCTCGGAACAGAGTCATTAACGCAGGTAATAGAACCATAGTTATTTATCTCAACCAAAACCTCAGACTTACCCCCGCATTCGTACTCGTCATCGCATAACTACTCGCCGAAACCAACGGTTGATTCATCATTCTATCAAAAAAAGCGCGTAAAGTAATCGCCTCACTCATTGCATAATCCGCTGAAAAGCGAATCGAAGTACTTCGCAATCCGCCGGTTGCTTGCGTAAATCCGTTGTCGATTTGTCGGATAAGTGCGTGCGTGATTTTATTTGAAATATCTAAACGAAGATTGAGGTCGTTGCTGAACGATAAGGTGTTTGCAGAAAAATCCCCTGCGCTTGTTCTTTCCGAATTTCTAAAAACAATGCGATTAAAATTCGGAATACGATAACCGAAACCGATAACAAAATCGTTATCGTTCATTTCCACAATTCGTTGCGAAGGGATATTGAGATTAACGACGCGTGTTTTATTGAAACGAAAACTTGCGCTCAAATTGTTAATAAACTCGCTTCGCGCTTCAATCAACGGAATAAAGCTTTCAACAATGCTCACAGTCGAAATATCGTAAGGCATCGACGGAATGGGCGCACCCGAAACCACATCGCGAATATAACCCAAACCGCTGCCATCGCTCGCCGAAACCCAACTCAAAAACGATGAAGACGCCCCCACTCGATACTGCGATATATATCTGTGTGTGAGCATAAACGAATTAAAATTGCCTTGTAACTGCGGGAAAACAGTCATTAAGTTATACGAAATATCCCAATTCGGTTTCAATGCCGAAAGTTTCGGAAAAGCTGTGAGTGCCACCGAATTAGCGTTTCCGCCTGTGTAAGCTGCCAAAAACGCGGGAATAAGCACATCGGCAGCGTTGTGATTTATATCGCCGATATTTCGGTCGAACGATTGTCCGCCGAAAGGCGAATCGGTAAGGAAACCGCTTGACGGATAGTTCGTTTGCTCATACTCCTTTCGCACACGTGATGAAACGATATGGCGATTTTCTAAAAACTTCTCAAATGCGGCGGAACGATAATTGTTTTTCGCTGTTGAATTTTCAAATGCCGAAGCGATTGACAACGTGGTTATTGCAAAACTTCCGCCGTAAATTTTCGGCATTCCTTCGTGCATATAGCGGATTTCGGTGCGTTGATTGTTTTCGTACAATGCGTTCAAGTTAATTCGCAATCCGGGTAACGGTTCGAGCGTGGCATCGGTACACAGGTTTCGGGTTTGGTTGAATAACGCGGGTGTAATATTGTTTTGATTGATAACCAACCAATTGTTTTTCATCGCTTTTTCGATATATCGCTCGCCGTTGTCAAATCCGAAAGCGAAACCGAGACCCGGAACAAGTCCGCCGCCAATACTTTTTTGCCCGAAAACATCGCCAATCATCGGGTCGAAACCGGGTATATCGGTGCGTGTTTTGTAGCCGAAATTGATGTTAAGGCTTCGCAACATTAATATCGTTCGCCACGCGCCCGATTGTTGATTTTTCTCTCGTAAAAAAGGATTTTTATTGTATAACGAGGCGATATTCAACCGATTATTGAATGTAATCGACATATCGTTTTGTATAAAATTGCCAATATTTCGGTCGCGAATAATCGCACCGCGTTCCCAACGATAACGCGAATTGTACGCTGCGCTTGTGCTTATCCAATTGAGCGCGGAAATTTGCGCAAACGGCAATGTATAAGTAACATTCGTGGTTTGTTCGTAGTTGAGCGGCTTACCCAATTGACGAATACTCAGCCACACCGAATCGCGCCAAACCTCATAATCGTTTCGGTTAATATCCCGATTTACTTGCAGATACGGCTCTTCGATTTCGGCAACTGTGCCCGAACGAAACGATGTACGCAGACTTCGCGTCAAATCCCAAACAACGGAAAATCCTCTGTCCCAAAGGAAATTTTGACTAAACGACAAAAGATGCCGCTGCGTTTGCGTAACGCCTGACGAATAAGCGTTTAAGTCGCGTAATTGCGTTTCCTGATAATTACGCATTAAATTGGAACTCACTTGAATATTGTTCGGTAAATAATTAAAATTCACCGATTTAAGAAACGGATTTACTTCACGATTCCGAAACGGCTCAATCGGGCGCACAGAAGGCGTATAATTGTAATTCACGCGCAAACGAAAATCGCGAATATTCGCATATTCGATTTCGGGATTGAAATGACGACTGTCGTTTTGCGCATAACCGAAACTGAAATTAGCGAGGTCGTAAGGCATCGGATTTCGACTTCGGATATTGATATTCAAGTTATTGAGACTAAAACTTCGATTTGTGGTTTTCGTCAACGATAACTGTTTGACAGAATCGCGCTGATGCTGATTTTGCAGTTGTTTCAATGATTTCGACAATGAAATATCTTGATTAAACGGGTCATATTGCGGCGTTGCCGTTTGGCTGGAAAACGAGTAAAAAAACGGTGCGGATATTCGCGCTCTTTCGGGCAGAAAACGCCCTAAATCGAGATTAAACGCAATATTGATAAACGAAAAATCATCGTTTCGGCGTTCCAACAAACTCTGATTAAGCGCACCGAAACCGACCGTTTCCCGTCTTCCCGACACATTTATCATTCCGATATCGGACAACGCGAGATTGACATTTCCTTGCGCCGCCCAACCACCACGTTCATCGAAATCGCTCAATCTCAATTCGTTTACCCATACTTCGCCCGATTGACTTGTGTTGGAATGATTGCGAATACCAATCATCATCACTTTCACTTCTGCCAAAGACGGATTTCCGACAATTGTCATCAAATTGTGCGGTTTTTCGGGGTCGGCTTCCGAATAGGGTACGCGAAATGCCGATTCGCCGCTGTGTCCTCGTTGGGCGTTGCGATTGAGTTTCAGATTTGTGAGTAATTCCAACGGAAAATCAAACATATTTTCGGGTCGCCACACTGCCTCTTGGTCGGACAAAATATGTGTATTATAACGTCCGGGTGGCGTTAATCGAAGTGGAATTTCGTATTCGTAAAAATTGTTGCGAAAATCTGACCCGATGCGGATAAAAATCGACAAATCATTGTCTTGCAATGTGTCATCAGTAGGCAATCGCGCAGCGTGAACGAACATTTGCAATCGTTTGTAACGGCGAAAATCATACAGCGTATTTTTGAAAATCGCGCGAGAATCGTCAGGCTCAATATTTTGCACGCGCATTACCAACGATTGTTCGTTTTCTTGCCGAAGTTGCGGCTGACTTGGGTCGAAAGTGCGCGAAACACCCGGCGGCAACACGTAATTAACAGGTGTTCGGTCGCTGTTTTCCTCAATATTAACGGTCGAAATATCCAACGTACCCATTCCCGACAGCGCACCGCCCGAAACCAAATCTTGCGTATAATTGCGCCATTCGCTTCGCACGAGGTCTAACGTGGCGAAACGAAGAAATACATCTTCCTCAAAATCAGTCAGAAAGATTCGCATAAAACGAATACTGTTAAATCCGCGAATATTGCCCACGCGCGTCTGAAAATCGCGAATCGGAATCTTGAATTGATACCAACGCACTGTTTCTTCTTCGCCGTTGCGCAATCGCACGCTCGCTTCGCGCTTATCGACAATAAAATTCCTTCCCACCACCATATCTTCGGGACGAAGCGAGATTCTGTATTGATAATACGCCTCGTTTTCGTTCATTACCTCAAAAGCAACACCTTCTGCATCAGGCGTTGAGCGCGAAGTAGAAGGAAAATTGACATCTTCTTCCGCTGTTGAATTTCCCTCCGTATTGTTGAAAAATTTGTATCGGTCGAGGATACTCATCTGTTGCAAATCTTGTTCCACGCCGCGAAAATGTCGAAAAAGGTCGTTTGCAGGGCTATTGAGCGGCGAATGTGCGTCATCTTCCATTCGCGAAAGCGTCTCATTGGAAAGTCTTGGTTTCAAGTCGTTTAGAAAATTGGCATACGTGGGAAACAATTTTTCTTCTTCCACGCTCAAACCGTTCAATCCTACGTCCTGCCTACGCCGCGCCTCCATTCCCAACGAATTATCGAACGCAAAAACGGTGGATTGCCGCAACGGATATTTCCCCCAAACGGTAAAACCCACAGCCGATTCGTCGCCGTCAACGGGCAATCCGTTTTCAAAAAACTTTTTGCCGTCTTTCAAAATATCTTCCGAAATATCGCCAAGATTGAAGTACAAATCGCCACCGCGTAATGTTCCTTGCCTGTCGTTCGCAAACGGGTCTAACAGCCAAAATTCGATGTATTCGATGTTTGCCGCTTCAAAATCGCGCGTTTCCAATCGCCGCATCATTCCGCCCCAGCGTTGACGGGGATTCAATAAAAATCCGTCCGTATCTACATTTGTATCAAGATTATACGAGCCTCTTCTGTTTGGATAAAACGAAAGATTGAGCGGTGTAATCGTTACCGCTTGTCCGTGCGAAAGCTCTCGGTTGGGAAAAATTTCGCGCTCGAAAATTTCACGAACTCGGTTGTCTGAAAGTTGGTCTAAATCGTTTCGGATATGCGCGGGCGTGAGGTGGGAATTGCGGCGCGTGAAAATTCCGTCAATGAAAAACCACGCCAAATGCGCCCGATTTTTTCCGTAAGCAATGTCGTTGGACAATGCCGCTTCGGGAAAAAGTCCTGTGGACGTGTTGTTTAACGGCGTGGAAGCGAGCGACCAAGCGTTTGGCTGACGCAAATCGATGCGCGAAGTAGCAGCCTCAAAATCATCGATATACGAAAAACTGCCTGCATTTCCACTTCTGTAATGTCCCGGAATGATGTGTGCAAATTCGAGGTTTGTAGAAAACGATGACGGCGCGGTTGCGTTCACAAATGGCAGTCTATCAATCAGATTCGTAATGAGATACGATTCTCGCCGATACGATAAATTGGTGCCCCAAAGCGTATTTCTGACCGATTCGTTTCCGATACCTGTTTTCGGCGTGAGCGGACGTTCGCGATAGTGCATAATGGTTGCACCGACCGAAAAATCGCGCGTGAAATCGTAACTCAAATTCAATCCCATCATCGTTCTTCGCTGCATATTGAAAAGCGATTGGTTTTCGAGCGAAATGCTGACAGGCGTTCCCGAATCGATAATCGACTGATTGATAATCGTTACCGTTCCCGAAATATAATCCACCGTATAATCAACACCTTCGGTTAGCGTTATGCCGTTGGCGGTAACGCGCACCGAGCCACGCGCCACATTCATCGCGTTGAGATTGATTTCCGACCCCGAAGAGCCGCGAAATTCGCCGTTCATTCTGAATTTATTTTTTTCGGCAATTTGCCGCGCAACGGTGCGTGTAGAATCGTAAAGTTCCTGAAACACATACCTGTCAGCGATAAAATCATTGTCAAACATTTTTCGCAAATGCGAGCCGAAAGGCTCAACAACAGGGAAAATAATGCGTCCGTTTTGCGCGTCAATCGTAAATCCGTCCAAGAAATCGAAAATTCCGTCAGGAAAAGGGTCGTTTCGCGAATTGAGGTTGTCGAGATTCATCACGCGAAGCAACAATTCATCGGCAATTCTTCCATCAGGAATATAACTCAAATAAACGCCTGTCGTGTCGCTTTGATACGTGATATTCATTCTAAACCCCTCTCGTTGAACATTATGCGCATTGTGCGAAATGGTGTAAATATTCTTCATCATCAAGTGCCACGTGTATGATTCGGGCGATAGCGAAACAGGTTTCAGCAGTTTGGCAAACAGCGCGCCGCCATTGTCTTCTGTATTGATATTATTGGAAAATTCGCCCACTTGATAAACCTGTCCGTTGTACGTAAATTCAAACGCAACTGCCAAAACCTCATCGGTTTGCAACGGTGCGCGAAGCGAAATATAGCCGAGTTGCGGTTGAAAAGTGTATTCTGTCGGTGCGAGTAATCGGGCGTTTTCGATTCTTTCATAATCCATTCCCAAAACGATATTGGCAGGGAAAACAGTGCTCGCTTGATGAATGTTTCGTGCCACTACAAACGTGGTAGTGAGTTCGTTGTACAGATTATTCGCATCGTTTTGCGGAACGGTTACGATACCTTGCGCTGTCCACATCGGGTTGTGAATGGTGTTGTGTTCGCCCAAATCGGCAAATGCCACGATATTTCTCACTTGGTCGAAATTTCCGCGTCTGTTCGTAACCCACACTTCCATTCTTGTAATCGAAATCGAAGATTGAATATAGGGTAATCGGCTCAATGCGTGGTCGTAATGGTCGCGAAAATAATATCCGAGAAAGAAATGTCGGTTTTCGTCGTATTGGTCGGCTTGAAATTCAAACGGCGTGGTTTGTACGCCGCCACGTGAAGTAATTGTTTGCCTTTCAGATTCTTGTTGCGAAAGAATCGCACTTACTCGCAATCGTCCAAATTGTAAATCGGATTTAATCCCGAATAGTGCCGTTCCGCCGTCTATCAACGAATTTCCGCTCGTGATACTCACATTTCCGACTTCGATATTTCGAATAATTTCGTCCTCATCGCCTTGATAGGCAAGCCTTAATCGTCGCGCATTGAAATCGAAAGTAGCATCGGTATTGTAATCCATATCGAAATTGATTTTGTCGCCCACTCGCGCATTCACATTGAGTTGAATTTGTGGTGTGAGGTCGAATCGATTTCGGCGGCGAAGTTGTTGCGGCAGAGCGGGATTGTTGGTTGAAGTTTGTTGCCAACCTGTACCGAGTTCGATAAAGCCGCGTGTGGTTACTTGAACGCCACCTGTACCGAAAAATCTTTCGAGCGCGCTTTGGGTAGGACGATTGTTATTAAAAAATGAAAATTGCGATAAAGAGACTGTGCTGTTGCTCGTTGCGTTGTTAATTGAATCTGTAAACGTGGTTGTTTTTGTGGTATCTTGCGGTTGGGTTTGGGCAATACTTTCCCTTGTTCCATTCAAAACGAAAAGAACAGTGATGAAGATGATATGTAGGATTTTTTTTGCTATTTCTGTTTTTTCCTGTTTTTTTTATTCGATAAATCTCTTTTTATCATCTTTTCCAATCATCATTCCAGATTTGGCATTGAGCGAAGAAACAAGCGATTTGCCTGTACTTTTTTCAATTTGCTCGCGGGCTACTTTGGCAGCAGTTACTTTTATCCCATTCATCAGTCAGGGCTTTGCGTACTTCGATAGATTTTATGCGTTGGTTTATCCAGTTTTCGCTGTAACCCAAACGACGATAATTTTGAATGGCGCGGTCAATAGAGAGTTCGGGGTCTATTGTTTCGGCAATTCACTCACTGCCAACGTGCGCCAACCACATTTTGAATGGCTCGGCTTTTTTACTTGGAATGGATTGTATGATACGCAAAAGCTGCGTGGAGTTTGCGACATCGGTAAAGCGCATTTTGCCATCAACAGCGCGCATTTTCAAACGCTCACAATTTGTGAGCGTTTCATTTCCTTCTGCCAATAAACGACCTTTCAAGACAGTCCAATAATGGCGTGGGTTTTCACTATCGGTTAATACGCCTACGACATCGACAATGGAAAAATACCACTCTTCTTTTTCTTCGTCCCAATGAGTGCGTACTTTTTTGTTTTCAAATAGTTTGATGCTTGTTTCTTTTTTCATCGTTTTGCTACTTTGTTTGTATTAAGCTATGTCGATTTAATTCCACTGAGTTGTTTCAATTCTATGTTTTGTTGCTCGGGTACCCGTTGTATTTATTTGGCTTACAAAGTTACGACATTCTGTTTTATATTCATCACTTCAAATCAAAGTCTCTTCAACGCCTCCTTAATTATCCCCTCCACCGATAAACTCGGCGATTCTTTCAAAATTTTCGCCACAACTTTTTGCGATGCCACCTGTACAAATCCCAGCATTACCAATGCTGAAACGGCAGAATGTCCTATTGCCGACAAATCATTTTGTGCAGACAGTTGCGGTGCGCTACCGTCATCGGTAAATTTGACTTTGCCTTTCAAATCTACGATAATGCGCTGTGCCGTTTTCGCCCCGATTCCTTTCACGGATTGCAATACGGCAACATTTCCCGTCGCAATCGCGTTTTCCAACTCTTTCGCGCTATATGTGGAAACAATAACCCGCGCCGTACTCGGACCCACGCCCGAAACGCTGATAAGATGCAGAAAAATCTCTCGCTCGTGCTTATCGGCAAACCCAAAAAGTACGTGTGCATCTTCGCGAATGGATTCGTAGATATAGAGTTTTCCCGACTCCTGTCCATTTATCGCGCCATAGGTATTAAGCGAAATATGTATTTGATAACCAATACCGTTACATTCTATTGTAGTGGCGGTTGGTGTGAGTTCGGCAATTTGCCCTTTGATATAGTCTATCATATTGTTTTGATTGCTTGATTGTATTTTAGCGTAAATTTACAGCAAAAAACCGAAGAAACCACAAACTCGCCAAATAAAAATCATTTTTTTCAAAACAATCACGATTTTTGTCTTTCGAAACGGATTTTTTTGTGTATTTTTGTGCGCTGATTTTGTGCTTTGATTCAGCTGTGTGCACGTGCACAAAAAACAAAAAAATGCAATTTATGTACACACACACTTGTCAATATCATAATTTGCTGCAATTATTTCACGGCTCTATGGTCGGGATTATGGGCACACGTTTCGACATTGTTCTTTCAACCGAAAACAAATCGGAAGCAGAAAAATTGTGGGAAAATACGGTGTCGATTTTAAGCCGGTTAGATGATATGCTTAATCGTTTTAATCCGCAAAGCGAATTATCGCAAATTAATCGTGAAGCATTCAAAAAAACAATTTCGATAACGTCCGAAATGTTGAAAATTTTGCAACTTTGCGCCGATTATCATCGTAAAACTTTCGGCTATTTCGACATCACGTTGCGTGATTTTTCGAAAGTGCTTATAGACGAAAAAGCGATGACCGTTTATTTTTCGGAAGAAATAAAACTCGATTTGGGCGGATTTGCCAAAGGATACACAATGACATTTATTGAGCAAATGCTTGTAAATAACGGATTCTGCAATGCTTTTGTCGATTTCGGCAACAGTTCCATAACCGCTCTTGGGCATCATCCGCACGGCGACTGTTGGAAAGTAAGTGTCCCAAATCCATTTGATAATGGGAAAATATTGGAAGAAATTGAGCTTCGAAATGCATCAATGTCCACGTCGGGCAACACGCCTATTTACGGCGAGCACATTATTAATCCATTGTCGGGAAAATATGTCAAAGAAAAAAAGATGATATGCATTGTAGCACCCAATGCGTTAGATGCCGAAATATTGACAACGGCGTTAATGGCAGCGCTCGATGTAGAAAAAGAAAAAATATTGACTAATTTTGTAGTCGAAAGAAAAATGGAATTTGTTTTATAGCGCGAAAGCGCAAAAGCACGAAGGCGCGAAAGGAATAAAAAGCATAATCAATGTAACGATTTAGCGATTTAGCGATTTAACGACTTAACAGTTAAACAAAAAAATGGCAAACAACAAACAAAAAGAAGTAGATCAAAATCTTCGTCAATTTATTAAAGACTTAGGATACATTGCCGGAGGTGGTGCGATATTGAGTACAATGCCTTGGCTACAATCTTTTACACCGGCAATGGCGCAGTCTATCAGACACGAAAAAGCGCGAATCGGGCTTATCGGCACAGGCTCGCGAGGACAATACCATATCCATAACTTGTTGATGATGCCACACGCGCAAATTGTGGCACTGTGCGACGATTACGCGCCAAACTTGCAAGCAGCTTCGGCATTGGTACCATCAGCAAAAACATATACCGATTATAAAAAACTGCTCGAGTCAAATGAAATTGACGGAATAGTCATTTCCACGCCATTGCATTTGCACGCACAACAAACACTCGATTCACTCGATGCCGGAAAGCACGTATTTTGCGAAAAAGCAATGGCGCTCACAATGGAAGAGTGTAAAACCGTTTACGAAGCCTATCAAAAAACGGACAAAGTGTTGTATTACTGTATGCAACGAATGTTCGACGAAAAGTATATCAAAGGTATTGGAATGATTCATTCGGGTATTATCGGTGAAGTAGTAGGTGCACGATGTCATTGGTTTCGCAACCACAATTGGCGTCGTCCGGTGCCTTCGCCCGAATTGGAGCGCAGAATCAATTGGCGACTTTATTGGGATTATTCCGGCGGATTGATGACTGAATTGGCTTCGCACCAGTTGGAAGTAGCAAATTGGGCAAATCAACGCACACCTTCATCGGTTTGCGGAATGGGCGATATTGTTTTTTGGAAAGACGGTCGCGAAGTATACGACAGTATGAGTTTGGTTTATCGTTACGGAAACGGTACAAAAATAACTTACGAATCGTTGATTTCCAATAAATTCAACGGAATGGAAGATCAAATTCTCGGACACAAAGGCACGATGAATCTTGCTACCGGAACGTATTTTTTGGAAGATGTAAACAGCAATCAATCGGGTATTCAGCAGTTAATCAATCAAATAGGCAATAGAGTATTTTCCGCAATTCCGGCTGCCGGAGCAAGTTGGCGACCGGAAACAAGAGATACTTACAGACCTCATTTTGTAATGGGTAATCGTAATTTCAGCGTAACCGAGGGTTCATCTATGATTGGTGCGGAAGCAGACGGATCTGATGCAATTCTATCTGCTTTCTGTCAAAGTTGTATTACGGGCGAAAAAGCGACAGAAGTTGTAGAGGAGTGTTATAGTGCCACCCTACTCTGTCTTCTTGGAAATCAAGCAGTAGCGGAGCAAACAACCATCGCTTTTCCGGAAGAGTATAAAATATCACATATGAAGTTTTAATTGAAATGAGAGAAATCGTTATAAAATCCCACACGATAAAAAGAGAGTTTTTTATTCTCTTGAGTTGTTTTTTGTTCGCTTTTTTGCTGAACGCTTTCGCAATCAATAAATTTGGGACGTCTTGGAGCGAACTTTTTACGCAAATAGGCTATGTGGTCGTGATTACAGCAGTAGTTTATGTGTTGTTGGCGTTGTTTCGACTGGTGATTTGGCTGATAATGAGGTTATTTCGAAGAAAAAGATAAGAACAAACAAGTATCTCATTTCTTCAAAAAACCGTCCAAGAAGTTTCTTGTCAAATTCTTCTTATCCGTAATTTCCCTTTCCATGCGTGAAATGGCTGATTTCAAGAAAAAATCTTCTATGAATTCAATTGAATTTTCTGCTTTATAGGCTTTTAGAGCGGTTAAATACTCTGGTTTCTTTTCTCTTTCGATAATAATAATCGGGTGATTCATTTTTGCCAAAATATAATTGGAGAACAGCCTGCCAATACGTCCGTTCCCATCGCGAAAAGGATGCAAATATTCAAAAAAGCAATGAAATCGAGCCGATAATAAAACAGGATGTAAAGCTTTTTCGTCTATTGTCTGTTGTGTTTTTGCAAGAAGTTTGGGTACTTGTGCAACTAATACGCGATGGTCACCGAAAATGGTATCGCCTGCTGCCATGTCGGTGTTGGTATATTCGCCCGGAACAGCACCTTTTATACGATAACGCAACGTGTTTTCCATCAAAATCCGATGCGTTTCTTTCAACAAACTTTCGGTCAAAGGTCTTTCCGTATCCTCGAACAGAAATTCGTAAGCGCGAAAATGGTCTAACATTTCGTACGCCTCAAAAAGGGTTTTCCCGACAGGAATATTGCCTAATTGTTGCTCTTTCAGCTCGCGCGTGTCATCTACCGAAAAAGAATTGCCCTCTATTCCACAATTATGTGCAGAAAACAGAATTTCGTTATATAGCTTAAAATCATCAGCATCAAATCTACTGACAATCAAATCGTTATAGTCCGATAAAATGTTCTCATATTTTGAAATCAAATCACTCATTAATCATTAATTATAAACAAATCTTCATTATCGCGCTTCATCAAATAGTTTTCGCGCGCAAATTTTTCGAGATCCTGTGTATTCGATTGCAGCTCATTGAGTTTTACTCTATCCACTTCACTCCGATTGCGATAAAATTCTATTTGCGATTCAAGATTTCGGATATCCGAATCATATTTCAACCAGTTCGTAATTCTACTATCACTGAAAAGAAACAACATCGCTATCAAACCGCCAAGAATGACGATTTGCAAGCCTGTTAGTCCTAAAATTCTTTTAGGTAAAAACGCTTTCATACGAAGGCGGAAGTTGTTTATCTGATTCATTATGCAAAAATAGCATATTTTTCCGACTTTCGACGAACATTCGAGATAAATAAAAAAAAGTTTCCCAACCATTTGGCGATTTCCAATAAAATGAACTATCTTTACACATCGAAAATACTGATAACAAACAATCAAAATTATATTTATTAAATGAGAAAATTCTTTTTGACCGCTACTTTAGCGATACTTGCCACAGTTTTGGCATATCCGTGTACAAACCTGTTAGTCGGGCGATTGGCTTCAACCGATGGTTCCACAATTGTTTCATATTCTGCCGATTCTTACGATTTATACGGCGTATTACTTCATCGTCCTGCCGGACAACACGCGCCGGGTACAATGATAACCGTTCACGAGTGGATCAATAATACGTATCGCGGACAAATCCCGCAAGTTGCACAAACCTATAATGTTATCGGGAATATGAACGAGCATCAATTGACGATTGCCGAAAGTACTTTCGGCGGACGCGAAGAATTGCGCAACACCGAAGGGCAATTGGATTACGGCAACGCAATTTGGCTCACTTTACAACGTACTAAAACAGCGCGCGAAGCCATTACAACTTTGACCAATTTGCTCAACACGTATGGATATAACCGTTCGGGCGAATCAATTTCTATTGCCGACCCTAACGAAGTTTGGGTGTTGGAATTGATTGGAAAAGGTCCTGACAGAAAAGGCGTTGTGTGGGTTGCCGTACGCATTCCCGATGATGCAGTCTCTGCACACGCTAATCAAGCGCGTATTCATCAGTTTCCGCTCAACGATCCCGAAAAAGCGATGTATTCGCCTGACGTGATTTCGTTTGCACGCGAAAAAGGGTATTTCGACGGACGCGACGAAGATTTCAGCTTCACAAAAGCCTATTCTCCGGCAGGATTCCGCGAACGTCGTTTCTGCGAAGCGCGCGTTTGGTCGTTTTTCAACAGAATTTCGAGCGGAATGGACAAGCATCTTCCCTATATTTTCGGCGAATCGGACACACCAATGCCTTTGTACGTGATTCCCGACAGGAAATTGAGCGTTCAAGACATTCAGCGCTATATGCGTGATCTTTATGAAGATACACCATTTGATTGGCGTTTCGATATCACTGCCGGTCCGTTCAATTCACCTTATCGTTGGGCGCCACTCAATTACGAAGTTGACGGCGTAGACTATTTCAACGAACGTCCTATTGCAACGCAACAATCGGGTTGGGTTTTCGTAGCGCAAATGCGTTCGTGGCTGCCCGGTCCTATCGGCGGCGTGATATGGTGGGGTGTAGATGATGCCACCGGAACGGTATTCTATCCTTTCTATGGCGGACACACCGAAGTGCCGCACGAAATGGCGGAAGGCAACGGCGATTTGCTCACATTTTCTTGGACATCAGCATTTTGGATGCATAATTGGGTAATGAATCAAGTATATAATCGTTGGTCGGATATGATTGTGGATGTAAGAAGAGTACAATCGAAACTCGAAGATAGCTTCTTTGCTGCGCAACCCGAAATAGAGAAAAAAGCCCTTGCATTGTATGAAAATTCACCCGAAGAAGCCGTTACATTCCTCACACAATATACTAATAATTTGGTGAAAGATGGAGTGCAAGAATGGAAACGCTTAGGCGAATTTCTATTGATAAAATATTTGGATGGTACAATTAAACAAGAAGAAAACGGTGTGTTTTTGCGTAACGAAAAAGGCGTTCACGCACCCGTAAATCGCGCCGGATATCCGAAAGAGTGGTCAAGAAAAGTATTGCCGATTACAGGTGATAGATATAGAATACCAGTTAAATAAATATTGTTTAAGGTTCAAGGTTTAAAGTTTAAGGCACAGGTGCTTTGAGCTTTAAACCTTGAACTTTAAACCTTAAACTTATAAAGTTATGGAAAATGAAACATTAATCGCCCAAGTTACTGAAAGGGCGCAAGCGTGGATTAACGGCAACTACAATGCCGAAACCAAGCAAGAAGTACAAAATATGCTCGATAACGATGATAAATCAGCGCTTATCGACGCATTTTACCGAGATCTTGAATTTGGAACAGGCGGTTTGCGTGGCATTATGGGTGCCGGAAGCAACCGAATGAATATTTATACTGTTGGCGCAGCCACACAAGGCTTGTCTAATTATTTATTGAAAGAATTTGCCGATTTAGACCAAATAAAAGTGGTTATAGGACACGATTGTCGCAACAATAGCCGCAAATTTGCTGAAATTTCCGCTGATATTTTTTCGGCAAACGGCATCAAAGTATATCTTTTTGATAGCCTTCGTCCTACGCCCGAAGTGTCGTATGCAATTCGCAAACTCGGCTGCCAGAGCGGTATTATGGTTACCGCATCGCACAATCCAAAAGAATACAACGGTTACAAAGCATATTGGAACGATGGCGCACAAGTACTTGCACCACATGACCGTAACATTATTGCCGAAGTAAATCGCATCGCTTCTGTTGACGATATTAAATTCACGGGCAACAAATCATTGATTGAAATCATTGGCGAAGATATGGATAATGCTTTTATCGAAGAGGTAAAAAAGCTGATTCTTTCGCCCGATGCAATCGAACGTCAGCACGATATAAAAATGGTCTACACACCCATTCACGGCGCCGGAATTACGCTTGTTCCGCAAACATTGAAAGCAATCGGTTTCACAAATGTGATTCACGTGCCTGAACAAGATGTAATTAGCGGCGAATTTCCGACGGTAGATTCTCCGAATCCCGAAGAACCCGATGCATTGGATATGGCAATTAAAAAGGCAATTGAAACCAATGCAGATTTCGTGATGGCAACCGACCCAGACGGTGACCGAATCGGAACGGCAATTCGCGATAATGAAGGAAACTTTATGCTCGTAAATGGAAATCAAACAATGCTTTTCTACCTTTACTACCTAATGACTCGCCGTAAAGAACTCGGTTTGATTACAGGAAAAGAATTTGTCGTAAAAACCATTGTTACAACTGAATTAGTAAAAAAGATAGCTGATAAAAACGGCATCGAAATGTACGATTGCTACACCGGATTCAAATGGATTGCACAAATTATCCGCGAAAATGAAGGTATAAAAAAATACATTGGCGGCGGTGAAGAAAGTTACGGATTTCTTGCCGGCGATTTCGTTCGCGACAAAGACTCAGTATCGGCGTGTGCCATATTTGCCGAAATTGCCGCTTGGGCAAAAGACAGCGGTAAAACAATGTACGAACTTCTGCAAGACATTTATATCGAATACGGATATTCGAAAGAAGTAGGTATTTCACTCGTGCGCAAAGGCAAAGAAGGTGCCGATGAAATTGAAGCAATGATGAAGAATTTCCGCACAAATCCAACCAAAACGCTTGGCGGCTCGCCCGTTACACTCATCCGTGATTTCGGAAAATTGGAAGCTTTCGATTTTATTCGCAACGAGCAAATTTCGCTCGAAATGCCCACCACGTCAAACGTGTTGCAGTATTTCACGCAAGAGGGCACAAAACTCTCTATTCGTCCATCAGGTACTGAACCGAAGATTAAGTTTTATATCGAAGTGCACGGTAAGATGAATTCACGTGAAGATATGTCACAAACAGAACAGATTACGAATGAAAAAGTGAATGAAATTCGTAGACAATTAGGAATTTAATGTGCTAATATGCTAATAAATAATGTGCTAATGTAATTATCATATTGATTGCAATTAAGAATCAGTGAACTTGCCATTAGCACATTATTTATTAGCACATTAGCACATTGTTCATTAGCACATTTAAAAAAATATGAAAAGAAGACTAACAATAGCCCTCGTAGCACACGACCACCGAAAAGCCGATATGGTAGATTGGGTAGTTTACAATTCCGATTTTCTCTCCGGACACCATTTGGTATGCACCGGAACAACCGGAAGTCTCATCCGCGAGGCATTGCACAAAAGGGATATTTTTCCCGAAATTACTTGTATGAATTCCGGTCCGATGGGCGGAGATGCCGAAATTGCCGCTAAAGTGGTACGCAAAGAAATTGATTTGGCGGTTTTCCTGATTGATGACCTCAATGCGCAACCGCACGAAGCGGATATTATGATGTTACTTCGTCAATGTCGTGTACACAATGTACCCATTGCGTGCAATAGATATAGCGCAGACTTGATGATTACCAGCTCGTTGTGGGATGATGATAATTATACGCCGCTTCCACCAAGATATGAGAAATATGAAAGAACATAGTTAATGTGCTAATAAATAATGTGCTAATGGCAAGTTCGTTGATTTTTTAATTGTAATCAATATGATAATTGCATTAGCACATTATTTATTAGCACATTAGCAAATTAATTACTATATGCAATATTTTTTTCCTCACAAATCTCGATCAATCTCGATTTAATTGCTCGAATATCAACATATTTCAAATTTTCCAAATCGATTTTGTAATTTTCATTCTCGTGGGTTTTGAAGGTGATATAGCTCAATCCGATACCAACTTGTGTAACATTATCCCACTCAATCACACCATCAATATCTTGTTTGGGAAGACACACTTGAAAATGCTCATTTGTGATAGTAATGACTGGCTTATAATGCATTAGAAAAAATGTAAGAACAAGCACTAACGCAATAACTACACCCGCTAATCCGACATAAAAGAGAAACGAATAGTTTTTGGCTATTGTTTGAAAAATACTCACACCTGCCGAGATACCAAACAAGTAAACCCCGGAAATAATTGCCAAATATTTTAGATTTTTGGATATCGAATAGTTGATTACTAAATCTTTCATACCACTCATCAATTTAATGTGATTCACTTATACTCCGTAAAATAACGACACTCCGGGACCCAATGGCAATCCAAATACTATCCAAATAATCAACAAAGCCACCCAACCGAGGAAGAAAGCAATTGAAAACGGCAACATCGTCGCTACAATCGTTCCAATACCGGCTTTTTTGTCGTATTTTTGATAATAGACAATAATAAGTGCGAAGAAACTCATCATCGGAGAAATAACATTAGTAATGCTATCGCCCACACGGAACACGGCTTGCGAAAGTTCAGGCGAATAACCCAAAAGCATAAAAATAGGAATAAACACCGGTCCCATAATCGCCCATTTTGCCGAAGCGCTACCCATCAAAAAGTTGGTCATTGCGGTAAATATCACAAAGATAATGACCAAAGGAATCAAGTGAATATCTGCCTCTCGCAAAAAGTCGGCTCCATTGATAGCGAGCAGCAACCCTAAATTACTCCAACGAAACCACGCTACGAATTGTGCCGCGAAAAATACCAAAACGAGATAAGATGCAAGGGTTTTGAAATTATCATTCATTCCCTTGATGACATCTTCCGACTTCTTAAACGTACCCACCGTGAAGCCATAAACCGCTCCGGCAGTAGCCATTGTTAAGAATAAAAAGGTTATGAATCCGACCAATGCCGGCGAATCGAGAAAGCCGCCACTATCACCACGTAAAATTCCGTTTCCGGGAATTAATCCGATTGCTATCAGAATAAACCAAGCCAAAAACGTAAATCCGGCATATCGTAATCCTTTCTTTTCCAAAGCTGTGGGTTGTACGATTTCTTCTTGTTCCACATCACCCGTATATTTTCCCAAACGCGGTTCAGTCCATTTCACGGTTACAATTGTACCCACTATAGCAATAAGCAACGTTGAAACTGCCATAAAATAGTAATTCGCCGTAGGCAAAACAATATACTCAGGGTCAATAATGCGCGCTGCTTCGGTAGAAAGTCCTGCCAAAAGCGGGTCGAGACTGGTAATAAATAAATTAGCGCTAAAACCGCCACTCACACCGGCAAAACCTGCCGACATACCCACAATGGGATTTCTACCAACGGAAAGAAAAATAACCCCCGACAACGGAATAATCAAAATATATCCCAAATCGCCCGCTACACTGGAAATTACTGCTGTGAAAACCACCATAAAAGTGATAAATTTTGCAGGCGTTTTTACCAGCATTGCATTGATAGCGGCTCTTACCATTCCGCTTGTTTCTGCTACACCGATGCCTAATAAAGCCACCATCACGATGCCGAGCGGTGCAAAACTCGTGTAGTTGGTTACCATTTCGAGAATGATGCGATGTATGCCATCGCGCGACAGTAAATTGATTATCTCAATTTCTTCGCCCGTAGCAGGATGTGCACCGCGCCAACCTAAAAGTGAGCCAATGGCTGATAATACAAGTGCTGTGAGTGCTAATATTCCGAATAATAAAGCGGGATGAGGTAGAGCATTTCCTGCTTTTTCAATATAGTAGAGGATTCCTTTTTTTGAGTTGATAGTTGTCATTTGTATTAAATGCTTCTTTTAAACAAGCACAAAGGTACAAAAATAATGAATAATGGTCAATGATTAATAGTTTATAATTGGCTGCGCTGAATGTTATTTCGGATTATTCCCAAATAAAAACAAGCCGCAACACGATGCAGTTCCGAAAAGATAACTGGAAACACCCCTTATTGGAAAATTCGCACAAAAAAACGTGCAAACTTTATAATATCGGTTTACACGTTTTTGTTGCGGAAATCTATTTATTAAAACAAGTCGGAATGTGTACCTGTACCTGTAAAAAGCAGATACAATTCCGTATCGTTTTGTTCCCATACCAACAGCCAATCGCCCTTGATGTGGCACTCCCAACAACCCTCGTATGTTCCCGATAATTTGTGGGGGCGATAGGTGTTGGGCAGTGTACCCGTTTTTGATAAAATTTCAATTGCTTTTTCGAGCAAAGAAAGGTCATAACCTCGTTTGGCTGCACGCTTGACATCTTTTTTGAACCTGTTGGTGTAATCTATTCTGTACATAGTGTTACTGCAAGCATTGTGCAATTAAATCTTTGGCGTTCTTTGCAGTATATACGCGACCCATTTTTATGTCTTCAATCGACTCGTCCAAACCTGTTTTGCGTGGCTTATCGACCGAAACGGCACCCAAATTCATTATCACATCTAATAATGCGCTAATGTTTTTATTGCGTGCATCGTATTTTAATGTTACTGTTGCCATAATCTCATTTTATTTTCTAATTACCCCACAAAGTTACTAAAAAAATCTTTTTAGTTTCATAGTTTTATAGTTAATAGTTCGATAGCAACTCGCTATGAAAATCATCTAAACCACAATTTCTACAAGATTCTCAAAATGAACAAGATTAAAAATCCTGCAAATCGGCGTGAGCGGGGTTGATTCGCACAAAAAAAACGTGCAAACCTTATAATATTGGTTTACACGTTTGGAGTAACTGACAGAGCCTACATACTAAAAAATCGACTCTATAATTTTATCTACTATTTTGTCGAAGTACACTTTTTTTATCGTTCCCTTTTTAGTGGGTATGATGTAGTCCATTGTTGTCATTAGGATATGACATTTTACATAACTTTTCTTCGGTAGAGAAAAATTATTGAACATTTCGTTATCCAACTCATAATAATATTCCGAATGATAATCTTTTGAAGTTATCAAAACAAGATAAACGAAGCCCTCACTCTCTGTTAATTCGTTGTTAGAAACTACTATTGCATAGTGATTAGTGGATTTTCCATCAGGAAAAGTAAAATCTACATTCACTATATCTCTTTGTTTAATCTGCATATTTTTGTAAAATTTCGGACAGGTTACGCTGCGAGTTATACACAAAAATTTCGTTATCGGTGTATTGATTGTTTTCCCGTTTTCCGAACATTTTTTGATAGCCTTCTAACGTTTCATTTTTTTTAGCAATCGTTTTTTTTGGCACTTCAACAACCTGAGCGCCTGCTATCAACATAGCATCAACTAAGTGTTTCATCAGAGAGCTGCGAGCATCGTATTTTAATGTTATTGTTGCCATAATCTCATTTTATTTTCTAATTACCCCACAAAGTTACTAAAAAAAATAACCTGAACCACAATTTTCACAAGATTCTCAAAATGAACAAGATTAAATAATCCTGCAAATCCCGAAAATCTTGCAAAAATCAAGGTTCAGACAATGACTACTCGGCGACACAACGAACTCTATATCCCGCAAATTCCCCTGAGAAAATGATTCGATTAGGACTATGCAAAGAAACCGCAGCCCGACCAAAAACGGGGTGCGGGTTACCATTGACGGCATTACCCCAATAAGCCCCGTCCGTATGTTGGGTTAAATTAGAATTCATTCCACGATAACCGAATATAGGCAAGAAAATTTGATTAGGCGCAGTGCCGTAAAGGTCTCCGTGTACACCGTTTCTATTCGCTTCAGCTATGCTAGAGCTTATAAGCGATTGAAATTCCGCTTGTGTAGGCACTCGCCACCCCGCAGGACAGGGATCGTTTTCCCAAATTGTGTTTGAAGATTGAATGTTATCCCAAACACTACCGCCGTTGGAATTGACCAATGGATCGGTAGCACTCCAACCCACATTTTTACCCCATTGATAGAACATTCCGCTACTTTCGGGGCGAGCGGCAAATATACCCGGCATATCCACATTGCGGGTTGCCCATACCACACCATTTATCGTTACGGCATCTTGCAAAGCGGTAACTACAACGGTGCAAATATCGGTATAGTCGCCGTCTTCCGTCGTTACCACAATATCAGCAGTACCCAAAGCGAGAGCCGTTATCGTCAGTCTATTGGCGATTACGGTAGTAGTAGCAACAGTTGGATTGGTACTGTGCCACTTTACACGTTGGTCTGTAGCAATGACAGGAAATACGGTAGCAGAGAGACGATTCTCGGTGTCACCAATGTTGAGGGCGAGTGAGTTGATACTTAGCATTACATTTGATACGTGAATTACTTGTTCTCTATTGAGGTCTAAATTCAGTGTTAGCATTTTACCGCTGAGTAGGTGGGTTAAGTCTGTGGCAGGTCTATATAAAAATGTCCTTTCGTTTATCTCTATGCTCAACAATGGAGAACTTGCGGTAAGGGGTTGCGGTGCCACGATAAGAAAATTGTTTGCACCTCTTTTGACAGGATAAGCATCATACTCACCGTATACGATTTCGTTGTTTACCGCTCCATTCACGTTGATAGGTGCGGTGGTAGAGCGCACATTACGCAGTGTAATGACGGCATTACTTAGTTGTGTGTCATCATAAACACCTTGCGAACTTGTCAGATTTACCACCAACTTATGCATAATGTGGTTGAAAACCAAATTAACGTTCTGTCCGTCATTTACACCCGATACGTGCGCCGACAACAAGTCAGGGTCTTCCGCAGCGGCAACATTAAAACCCGATGTGAGTACCTCGTTAGAAATAGCGGGATAAAAAGCTGTGAAATTAAACGGCGGACTGCCAATCTCGGCTACTAAATCGTCCCAATAGAGCGTGGTTTCGCCAAAGGTATATATCATACTGCCCGACGATGTTCCATTTGTGTAGTTGAGGCGGATTTGCTTGCCGTTACCAATAGTGCCCGCACCTGTGCCGTCTAAGTTTGCCCTCGATTGCGGGTCGTCTCCATCTCTTTCGGTAACGGATGCGAAAATTTTTACTTCATTGCGCAGGTTGCTGTTGTCGACTTCGTCAATGTCGGAACAGGCAACAAGGGTTGTGGCAATAAGTAATGTTGTGATGAAATATTTTATGTTCATTTGCGTTCAAAAAATTAATTGGGGAATAAATCTTCAGTTATCGTTCCTTGCGAGCCCCACTGGTTGACGTTTTGTCCATTAAGGGTCAACTGGTCGCGACCAACGCTTAGGTTTAGCGTGAGCACTTTGCCGCTTTCGAGCGCAGTTACTTCGCTGCAAACCTTGCGGACAAATGCTTTGCCGTCTATCAGTACTTCCAAAAAGTCTGTTCCTTCGGTAAGGGTTTGCGGTGCTACGATGAAGAAATTGTTTGTACCTGTTTTTTCGGGGTAAGCATTACTACCGCTTGCATTGTTGAGATTTACCACACCGTTTGCGCTCACTGCTGCCGTCGATTTCAAGTTTTTCAGCGTAATGGTGGCAGCATTCAGTTGTGCAGTAGTGTAATAATTGTTGTTGCTCGTGAGGTTTATCACCAGTTTGTGCATAATGTGGTCGAATACCAAATTGACTTTGTCGCTTCTGTTGATGCCTGATACCGAAGCATACAACAGGTCGGGATTTGTTTCCGTAACCACGTTGAAGCCCGATGTGTGCACTGCGGCAGAAATAGCGGGGTGGAAGGCTGAGAAGTTGAAAGGCGGATTGCCGTGTGCTGCTATCAGTTCGTCCCAATAGAGTGTGGTGGTGCCGATGGTGAAGTTGGTGCTACCCGATGATGTTCCGCCGGTGTAGTCGAGGCGGATGACTTCGCCGTTGAGGGTACCGGCGCCTGTGCCATCGAGCGATTTTGTTTGTGCGCCCATTCCGCTAACGGTGGCGATGATGGTTACTTTTTCGTTTTCGTCTACGTTTGATTTTGAACAGGCGGTGAAGCCGATGGCTGCGATAAGGGCAACGGTGAGAATTTGTTTTGTTGTTGTCATTTTTTTGTTTTTTTTAAATTGTTGATTTGATTATTTGTTTATCTGTTTATTTGTAACTAACAACTGCACTGTTGATTGTTTGCAGGTTGTTCTGCTTTTTCGCGTCGTCGTGCAGCCAGCAGGCTGTCGTATCGGGCTATCAGTACATTCATTTCGGTAACCTTTTCGCGATACTGTTCGTTGTTTGCCATCACGCCCGAATATCCGTTGAGTACGGCTACAACAGCACGGTATATCGGGTCTATCAACCTGCGCACTGCCGACATTGAGGAGGGTGTGCTGCTGAGTTTTTGCGACGCGGTAAATTCGCGGCTTTCGCGTTCGAGGATGATAAATTGACGGTTTGCTTCCATCAGGTCGTCTACCGTTTGTTGTGCGCCTATTGCTTCCAGGCGGTTGCGCAGGGGCTCGAGTCTGTTGCCGAGTGTGGTGAGTGTGGCGCTTTGCACGTTTTCGGGCAGGCGAGAGGGGTTGCCTGCGTTTTTTACTACCTGCATTACTTCCTGTGCGGCATCGAAACGCGGGTCGCGTTCGTCGAACAGAATAGATTTCAGGTAGTTGAACAGTTTGCTGTGCAGGCGGTCGCGATATCTGTCCATTTCGTTTTTCTCGCGAATTTTTTCGTTTCGCCGTTCGGCGGCTAAGGCTTCTTCGGCTACAACGAGTAGTTGGTCGAGTTCTTTGTAGAGTGTAGAAAGGTTTGCGCTTGCGGCATCGAATTTTTTGAAAATGTCGCGTGCACTCACCATCAGTTGAAAATATTCCGCGTTGCGAAGGCGGGAAATGTCTAATTTGTTGATCATACTGAATGAATTATAAATTATGAGTTATGAATTATTTGCAGGAACAGCGTTTCACGTTTGAAATGCCTTTCCGATTTTTCCGAAGCATCGTTTCACGCTTGAAATGCTTCTTCGGATTTTCCGGAACATCGTTTTATTTTTGAAATACCTTTTCGGATTTCCCGAAATACTGTTTCACACTTGAAATGTCTTTCCGATTTTTCCGAAACAACGTTTCAAGTTTGAAATGCTCTTTCGGGTTTTCCGGAATAACGTTCCACGCTTGAAACGCCTTTCCGATTTTTCCGAAAGGGCTGGCGCGAATAAATACCAAACACCCCTTTTATTCCTCTTTCTTACAAAGAAGGGGATAAAAGGGGTGTTAGCCTGCGGAGTACGGATTATCTTTCCGTACCAACAGAAGTTATTTATTAAAAATGGAATTTCGGAATAAAAATGGGGGGGGTAAATCGCTGCAAGTGAATTGATTGCAGTTGCAGATCAAACCTCCGATAGAAAATCTGAAATTATTACTGTTATTATATGGAGTGTATTTCTTCAATTTTAGTCTGATTGAAATTAATATTTTGGGTGCAAAAGTACGAAAAAAAATTGATATGGCGTTAAACATTTGTCCATTAAACCCCATAAAACATCGGTGCACCCGGTCCCAACGGCATTCTGAACGCAATCCAAAGGATGAGCAACGCTACCCAACCGATAAACAACGCCACGGTATAAGGTATCATATTGGCAATAATGGTACCAATACCCGCTTTTTTATCGTATTTCTGATAGAAAACAATAATAAGCGCAAAATACGGCAATACCGGCGTAATAATATTGGTGATGCTATCACCCACACGATAAACGGCTTGCGACAATTCGGGCGAATAACCCAAAAGCATAAAAATGGGCACAAAAACGGGACCAACAATCGCCCATTTTGCCGAAGCGCTACCCATCACAAGATTGATAGTCGATGTGAATATAACAAAAATGATGACCAATGGTATCAAATGAATATCAGCTCCTTGTAAGAATCCGGCTCCATTAATAGCCAACAACAAACCTAAATTGCTCCAACGAAACCACGCCACAAATTGCGCAGCAAAAAATACTAAAACCAAATAAGAAGCAAGTGTCTTGATGTTATCGTTCATTGCAAGAATCACATCTTCCGCTTTTTTGAATTTTCCTACAATGAAACCATAAACCGCTCCTGCCATCGCCGCCATTAAGAATAATAAAGCAATAAATCCTCTCAATACGGGCGAATTAAGAACAGTGCCATCGGCTCCACGCAAAACACCGTTTTCAGGAATTAATCCTATTGCAATAATAGCAAACCAAGCCAAGAAAACGAATCCCGCCCAGCGTAACCCTTTTTGTTCCAAAGCGGTGGGCTGTGTTATTTCCTCACGCGGCACATCGCCGGTATATTTTCCTAAACGCGGTTCAACCCATTTCACGGTTACCAACCAACAAATAATCGCTACTACAAAGGTAGAGGCAGCCATAAAATAGTAGTTTGCCGTAGGCAGTACTTCATAAATGGGGTCGATAATGCGTGCCGCTTCGGTAGAAAGTCCTGCCAAAAGCGGGTCTTGCGTGCTGATAATAATATTCGCACTAAATCCACCACTCACAGCGGCAAACGCCGCCGCCATTCCTGCAAGCGGATTTCTGCCCATCGAATGAAAGATGGTCCCTGCCAACGGAATGATCAATACATATCCTAAATCAGACGCGACGTTTGAAATCAATCCGGCGAAAATAATGATAAAAGTAACTGCTTTTGCCGGCGATTTTGCTAACATACTGCTAATTGCCGCTTTTATCAATCCACTTGATTCCGCCACGCCAATTCCCAATAAAGCGACCATTACGATGCCAAGCGGCGCAAAACTTGTGTAACTTGTAACCGTTTCGAGAAGAATACGGTGGATTCCATCGCGCGACAACAGGTTTACAACATCAACTCGTTCACCGGTTGCCGGATGCGCGCCGTGCCACCCCCAAAGTGCACCAATGGCAGATAATACAAGCACTGTGAGTGCAAATATTCCAAACAACAATGCCGGATTCGGCAACGCGTTTCCTGCTTTTTCGACAAAATAAAAGAAACCTTTTTTGGGTTTTAAAGATACTTCTTCCATATAAATTAGTTTGATGACTCGATACTTTTTCTTGAAAAAATAAACGCAAAGATACGAAAAATAATGATTAATGGTCAATGATTAACGATTAATTCATAGGACAAACCAATAAATTATCCATTCTCAATTATCCATTCTCAATTAAAATTCCTATCTTTACCACCCAAAATAAAACGCTATGCAACGCAAAATATTCTATATTTTTATTCTGCTTTTCCTCGTCGCCTCGTTGCAGGCGCAGGAATACAAATGGCGAGTAGGTTTGGATTATTTTTTCAATAATCACGAGTTTGAAACTTCATCGCACGGATTGAAGCAAACGATGTCGGGCACGTGGTTGAACACACTGGGTGGCATTTCGTGGGATGATGCGCACACCATTTTCGGCGGTGTAAATTTGTTGAAAATATCCGAAATGAAAAGCAATATCGACAAGGTGGATGTAACGCTTTTTTACCAATACGAAACGCCAAAAGTATTTTTTCGCGCAGGTGCATTTCCGCGAAAAGGAGTATTGGGAAATTACTCCGATTTCTTTTTTCGCGACTCCATCCATCATTTTATACCACAAATGCAGGGTATTTTTTTCCAGATAGGCAGAGATAAACATTTTTTTAATGCTTGGTTGGATTGGACAGGGATGCCTACCGCTGAAAGGCGCGAAAGTTTTCATTTCGGCTTTTCGGGAAGGGTATCGAAGCAGATGTTTTTTGCTGATTTTCAGTCTTATGTAAATCATCTTTCGAACACAACAGCAGATGATTTTTACGGCGTGAGCGAACAGATGCAACTTTTAGCATCAGTGGGCGTACAACACGAAACGAAAAACGGTTTTAGCGGATTGGTATCGACAGGCGTTTTCGCCGGCGTAGAACGCATTCGAAAACAAGACCTTATTCACAAACCTGTTGGATTTGTAGTGCGAGTTGATGCCGAATATTGGGGCATCGGCACAAAAAACACGTTTTATTTCGGCGACCCGCGAATGAAATTTTATCCGACAGAGGGCAACGAACTTTATTGGCAAACACCGTTTTTGCGTAACTCCTCGTATGTGCAAAGCAAATGGTATATTCGGCTGTTGGAAACATCTTTCGCTCATGTGCGATTGGATTATAATCTTCATTTTGCGGAAGGAAAAATGATGCATCAGCAAATGTTGACTGTATCAGCAAATATTGACAATTTTTCGAAGAGAAATACAAACAAAACATCTTTTCCGTGGACAAAACTATTCAGATAAAATATGCTAACTATACAACAACAAATAGAAACACTTCGTCAAACATTACACGAACACAACTACAATTATTATATACTCTCACAACCAACGATTTCCGATCTCGAATTCGATAAATTGATGCAACAACTCATTGATTTGGAAGCGCAATATCCCGAATTTCACGACCCTAACTCGCCTTCTGTGCGTGTGGGAAGCGATATCAACAAGAGTTTCAGTCAAGTAACACATCGTTACCCGATGCTTTCGCTCCAAAATACTTATTCCGAAAGCGAAATATCGGATTTCTACAACCGTGTACAAAAGGCATTAAATGAAGATTTTGAAATTGTGTGCGAACTAAAATTCGACGGAACCTCTATCTCACTCATTTACGAAAACGGACAGCTCGCGCAAGCCGTTACGCGCGGCGACGGAAAACAAGGCGATGATGTTACGGCAAATGTGCGCACGATTCGCAACGTTCCTCTCGTTCTTCGCGGCGAGAATATTCCTGATTATGTGGAAGTTCGCGGTGAAATTATGATGTCGTGGAATACATTTGAAAAACTTAACGAAGAACGAGCGCAACAAGAAGAGCCGCTTTTTGCCAATCCGCGCAATGCCGCTTCGGGCACGCTCAAATTACAAGATTCACGCGTGGTGGCTTCGCGAAAATTAGAGTCGTATATGTATTATTTGTTAGGCGAATCGCTCCCCACAAACAGCCATTTCGATAATATGCTGCTTGCACGCACGTGGGGATTAAACGTTTCAACATCAATGAACAGATGCCGCACAATCGAAGAAGTTTTCGAGTTTTTGCGCTATTGGCACGTGGAACGAAAAAATTTGCCGGTAGCCACCGACGGCGTGGTGTTGAAAGTAGATTCGCTTTCACAGCAGCGTAATTTGGGTTTCACATCAAAATTTCCGCGTTGGGCAATCGCCTATAAATTCGAAGCCGAAAAAGCCATAACACGTTTGGATTCGGTTTCATATCAAGTAGGACGAACGGGTGCAGTAACGCCGGTAGCAAATCTGGAGCCTGTACTACTCTCAGGCACAACCGTAAAACGCGCATCGCTCTACAATGAAGACGCGATAAATGCGCTCGACCTATACATCGGCGATATGGTTTTTGTGGAAAAAGGCGGCGAAATTATTCCGAAAATTACCGGTGTAGATAAAGAAGCGCGTTTTCTGTTGGGCGAAAAAGTCGTGTTTGCACGTCGTTGTCCCGATTGTGGAGCATTACTCGTGCGCGATGAAGGCGAAGCGGTGCATTATTGTCCGAATTCCGACGGTTGTCCTCCGCAAATCAAGGGACGAATTGAGCATTTCGTGACGCGCAAGGCAATGAATATCACTATAGGACCCGAAAATATCGCGCAACTTTACGACAACAATTTGATACACGATGCGGCTGATTTATACACACTGCAATTTCACGATTTGATAAACTTGGAACGTTGGGCACGAACAAGCGCACTCAATTTGTTGGAAAGCATCGAAAAATCAAAATCCGTTTCGTACGAAAAAGTACTTTTCGCGTTGGGCATTCGATTTGTGGGCGAAACAGTGGCGCAAAAACTGGCACAAGCATTTCCAAACATCGACGCGTTAGCACAAGCAACTTTTGAACAATTGATTGAGGTTGAAGAAATTGGCGGACGGATTGCACAAAGTGTTATTGATGCGTTTTTGAATCCGAAATTTATTGATTTTGTTGAACGTCTTCGCGTGCACGGAGTTCAACTGTCGTTGAGCGAAGATATATTAGCATCGAAAACCGATAAATTGAACGGTCTGACAATTGTTATCAGCGGCACATTTGAACTACATTCGCGAGATGAATATAAAACGATGATTTTGCAAAACGGCGGGAAAAATAGCGGTTCAGTATCAAAAAATACCGATTATATTCTTGCCGGTGATAATATGGGTCCGGCAAAATTGGAAAAAGCGGAAAAGTTGGGTGTGAAGGTGATTGATGAGAGAGCGTTTTTGGAAATGTTGAGGTAGTTTTTGTATGAAAGGTGAAGGGTGAAGGGCAAAAGGCAAAGGACACAAGCAATCAGCGAACCTGTGCTTTCACACTTTCGCCCTTTGCCTTTTACCCTTTGCCTTTTGCCCTTCACCCTTCGCCTTTCGCCCAAAAATCACATCACCACTTCCGTAACAACCTGTCCATCAAATAAATTAATCACTCTTCCGGCAAATCCGGCATCGTGTTGGCTATGCGTTACCATAATAATAGTGCTACCTTCTTTGTTCAGTTCCGTGAGTAGATTCATTACTTCTTTACCGTTTTTCGAATCCAAATTTCCGGTTGGCTCATCAGCAAGAATCAGTTTCGGATTGGCAACTACGGCACGAGCAATTGCTACACGCTGTTGTTGTCCGCCCGAAAGTTGTTGCGGAAAATGCTTTTCTCGATGTGTAATCGCCATTCTTTCCATCGCTTTTTGTACGCGCTCTTTTCGTTCTGCAGACGGAATGTTCATGTAAAGCAGCGGCAGTTCGATGTTTTCGTAAACGTTCAGTTCGTCAATCAGATTGAAACTTTGGAATATGAAACCGATTGTTCCTTTACGCAGTTTCGTGCGTTCCGATTCTGTGAATTGGCTGACATCGATATCGTTGAGGAAATATTTTCCTTCCGAAAGATTGTCCAACAAACCCAAAATGTTCAATAGTGTGGATTTTCCACAACCCGAAGGTCCCATAATGGCTACAAACTCGCCTTCGTTGATATTGAGGCTTACATTCGCTAATGCGTGTGTTTCAACTTCTTCTGTGCGAAACACTTTTTTGAGATTTTCTGTTCTGATCATTTTTTATGAGCCCCTAAATACCCCTCAGGGGGACTTTTGCAGTTGTCGGGGCATTTTACTGCTGTAAAAAAATTATTTGATTTCTATTTTGTATTTCTTAATTCTCTAAATCATTCCACTACACCAGTCCCCCCTAAGGGGGTTAGGGGGTTGATTATTCTGTTTTTATCGATTTTACCGGATCATCATTCGCCACACGCCAATTCTGAATTGTTACCGTTAATATCGTAATAGCTGCCACAGCGATAAATACCAACAGATAAACCCACCAATACATCGGCGTACGATACGCAAAATTCTCCAACCAACGACTTACGGTATACCATGCCAACGGCGCAGCTATTACAAAGCAAATCAGCAACATTTTGATATACGTTTTGTTGAACATCGTAATAATTCCCGTTGTGGATGCGCCGAGTACTTTACGAATGCCAATTTCTTTTCGGCGACATTCGCTATCGAAAACTACCAAACCGAACACGCCAACAATGGATATAAAAATGGCTATTATGCTGAAAAGAGAAATCAATAGACTTAATTTTGTCTCTTTTTCGTATAGTTGTTGTAGAACCTCATCGAAAAAACGGACTTCAAACGGATAATTCGGGTCAAATTCAGCAAATACGGTGCGAATATGTGCCATTGCTTCGCGCAAATTTGTACCTTGTTTTAATTTAATACCGGTAATGGATGTAGTATCAAAATTTCGTTTGAAGTTTTCAATAATAGTCGGTACATTTACAGCATCATTGACACGGATATAGGCTTGAAAACTCCAATTATCCCAATTTCCCTTGCCATGTCCTTCTTGATACGGTGTAATGATATTATTTCTCAAAATCGAGTTTTCAGGAAAGTCGCGATAAACACCGCCTACTGTCATATTGCTTCGTTCAAAAATCAAATGTTTGCCTATTGCCGATTCATTTCCGAAAAACTTCCTTGCAAGGCTTTGTGGAATGATGACATTATTAAAGGTGTTAAGCGCATCTTTTGAGCCTTCCACAAAATCGAAAGTGAAAACGTCTGCAAATTCTGGTGTTACTGTCAAAAATCGCTCTTGAAAATAGTGCTTTTCATTATTGTTTTCAACGGAAAAGTGCGATTCTCTCGGAATCCATCCATTTGCAAGTGCACCGACAAGGATATGTGGCGAAAACTCAAAAAAAGCTTCTGCAAAAGGACGATTGATAATGGCTTGTTTGTCTTCGCCCCAAACTGCTTCCAATCGGTAAATCTTATCATAATCCTCATGAAATTTGTCAAACCCAAAGTCAAATTTCAATTGCATCATTATAATCATAAATGCCGCAAAAGCTACCGAAAGCCCCAAAATATTGAGGATTGCCGCCAACTTAAAACGGCGTAATACATGCAGTAGGTTTCTAACAATTAAATTCATATTTCTATTTTGTTGAGTTGTTTATTTTTTCTATCGATGATTGATGAGTGTTGGATTATATTTTTCTGCAATTCATAACTCATCAATCATAAATCTATTCTGTTTTTATCGACTTTACCGGATCATCATTCGCCACACGCCAATTCTGAATCGTTACCGTTAGTATGGTAATAGCCGCTACAGCGATCAACGCCAACAGATAAACCCACCAATACATCGGTGTTCGGTACGCAAAATTTTCCAACCATCGGCTCACGGCATACCACGCCAACGGCGCAGCTATTACAAAACAAATCAATAACATTTTCACGTATGTTTTGTTGAACATTGTGATGATCTCTATCGTAGATGCGCCAAGTATTTTGCGAATACCTATCTCTTTTCTGCGGCACTCGCTATCGAAAACCACCAATCCGAATACACCGACAATGGATATAAAGATAGCAATTAAACTGAAAAGTGTAATCAATAAACTCAATTGAGTTTCTTTTTCATACAATCGCTGCAACACTTCATCAAAAAAGCGAACTTCGAATGGGAAATTTGGGTCAAATTCGGCAAGAGTGGTGCGAATATGTTTCATTACTTCGCGCACATTTGCACCCTGTTTTAGTCTGATGTATGCCTGATTGGGTTGATTACCCCAATTTTGCGTTCCCCACACAAAAAATGCCATTGGTTCAACTGCTTGACGGAAAGAGGCAAATTTAACATCGGGCATAAAACCGATAACTTCACCGGCATCCTCAACTGTTGTGTTTAATTCAAGTTCATATCTTTGACGTGCCGTTTCATTGAATATAAGTACACCTTGTTCCATACCCGCATCTTCCTGCCTGAAATCACGTCCGTCAATAATTTCAATTCCCATTACATTTAGAAAAGTATAGTGAACAGGAAGAACCTGAAAATTAATATTTTCCCCATTATAATTCCGTCCCCAACCCATATATTGGTCAGAACTCGACAGAAGTACTTCGCCAAAAGTGACACCCTCAATTCCCGAATGAGTATTGAGTTGATGTGTAAGTGCATCGCGCTGACCTTGTATTTTCCAGATATTGGTGGTAATCAATGCGTTTTGGTCATATCCCAAGTCGGAATTTTGCATAAATCGATTTTGTAGATACATAAACGATGCGCCGATAATTAATGCAAGTGCAGCTACAAACTGAATACTTATCAATGTATTGCGTAATTGTTTCCCTTTGGGCGACAATCCGAAACTTCCTTTTAGCACTAATGCCGGGGCGAATGAAGTCATATAATACGCAGGATACATTCCGGCAAATATTCCGACAACGATAGCCGCTAAAAACGTTCCGCCAATTAACAATGAATTAGCCGGAAACGAGAAATCGGCATCTATCAAATTTGCCAATTCACTACCGCCAAACAGCTTAACAAGTAATACCGCCACAAAATATGATATTATACTAAATACAATTGCTTCAAAAACAAGCACCAAGCGTATTGTATTTTGCTGTGCACCCAGAACTCGCTGTGTATTAATATTTTTGATACGCATAGGCGTAAGTGCCGTACTGAAGTTGGTAAAATTAATGGCAGCGATACTGATAATCGCAATACCGATGGCAAACAAAATCATCAATGTTTGTCGGCTTGCCTTTGGTGTATTGTCGTATAGTGTATCTGTTGTAAAATGAATATCAGGCAAAGCGGTCAGACGTATGTTTACTTCCCCATTTGAAATCACCGCCGCACTTGGAGGAAAAATTGTAGATCGTTTGAAATTTTCAAACAGCATAGGAGCATTTGACGCATCATTGACGCGAATAAACGCGTAATAATTACTATTACCCCAACTTTCTTTATTCTCGCTTTCCGGTATGGTCATATATACATGGTTGCTGACAGTAGAGTTAGCCGGGAAATCACGGTATACGGCACCCACTTGTAGTAATTGATTTTCGTTGTTAATCAATACAAGACGTTTCCCGATTGCCGATTCATTTCCGAATAATTTGCGCGAAAGACTCAAAGGAATCATTATATTGTCGGGTATTTTGAGCACATCTTTGTCGCCTTCTACAAAATCAAATGTAAATACATTGGTAAATTCCGGCGTTACACGTATCCTGTTTTCTTCGAATTGGCTGTGTTCATCTGCGCCGTCAATACGAAAAAAACCTCTACCATCCCGAGAATCACTAAGCGCACCAGCTACAATATGTGGCGATGATGCAAAAAAACCTTCTGCAAGCGGACGACTGATAACAGTTTGGTAACTACCACCTTTTTGCCAGCCGAGTTCCATTCGAAAAATCTTATCATAATCCTTATGGAATTTATCAAACCCAAAGTCATATCTCAATTGCATCATTATAATCATAAATGCTGCAAATGCCACCGAAAGCCCCAAAATATTAAGGATTGCCGCCAACTTAAAACGGCGTAATACATGCAATAGGTTTCTAACAATTAAATTCATATTTCTATTTTGTTGAGTTGTTTATTTTTCTATCAATGATTTATGAGTGTTGGATTATGTTTTTCTGCAATTCATAATTCATCAATACAAAATTATTCTGTTTTTATCGATTTTACCGGATCATCATTCGCCACACGCCAATTCTGAATCGTTACTGTTAATACCGTAATGGCTGCCACAGCGATAAACGCCAACAGATAAACCCACCAATACATCGGTGTTCGGTACGCAAAATTTTCCAACCATCGACGCACGGCATACCACGCCAACGGCGCAGCTATTACAAAGCAAATCAACAACATTTTTATGTATGTTTTGTTGAACATTGTGATAATTTCCATTGTAGATGAGCCGAGCACTTTGCGAATGCCGATTTCTTTTCGGCGACATTCGCTGTCGAAAACCACTAAACCGAATACGCCAACAATGGATATAAAGATAGCAATTAAACTGAAAAGAGAAATCAATAGACTTAATTTTGTCTCTTTTTCGTACAATTGTTGTAAAACTTCGTCGAAAAAGCGAATTTCGAATGGATAATTTGGGTCGAATTCGGCAAGAGTGGTGCGAATATGAGACATTGCTTGACGCAAATTCGTGTTTGGTTTTAGCCTCACATACGCAACATTGAGTTGGTCTCCCCAATTATCTGTTCCCCAAACATAAAATGCCATTGGTTGCATTGCTATACGAGAAGAAGTAAATTTTACATCGGGTATAAAACCGATAATTTCACCGGCGTGATCAACTGTTGTATTCAATTCAAGATTAAATCTTTGACGAGCAGTTTCGTTGAAAATAAATACGCCACGCTCCACGTCTGTATCCTCTCGTCTGAAATCTCTTCCATCGGTAACTTCAATTCCCATTATTTGAAGAAATGTGTAATGCACAGGCATAGATGTGAAATTGATTTGTTCCTCATTATAATTGCGTCCCCAACCCATATATTGGTCTTGACTCGACAAGAGAAACCAAGAGTATGTAACACCTTCAACCCCTGAATATTGTTCAAGCTTATGTGTGAGTTCTTCACGACTTTCTCGTAATCTACCTATACCACTAATAGTAATGAGTGCTTCTTTATCATACCCCAAATCTGAATTTTGCATAAATTGATTTTGTAAATACATAAACAATGCACCGATAATTAATGCAATGGATGCCACGAATTGAATACCTATCAATGTGTTTCGCAACATTTTTCCTTTGGGCGACATTCCGAAACTACCTTTCAAAACAATGGCAGGCGCAAAAGAGGTCATATAGCGAGAGGGATAAAATCCGGCAATTACACCCACCAAAATCGCTACCAAAGCCGTACCGAGGATAACAAGTAAATTAGTAGAAAACGACAAATCTGTATCCACTAAATCTGCTAACATACTACCTGCAAATACTTTCACAAGAAAAATCGCAATAAAATAAGAAACCACTGTAAAAGCAACCGCTTCAATAATAAGTACCCAACGAATGGTGCTTTGCTGCGCACCCATTACTCGCTGCGTATTGATGTTTTTGATGCGCATCGGCGTGAGTGCCATACTGAAATTCGTGAAATTAATGGCTGCAATCATGATAATGATAATGCCGATAGCAAGTAAAATCAACAAAGTTTGTTTGCTCGCTTTTGGGAAATTATCAACTACATCAGTTGTATAATAAATGTCGGGTAAGGCTGTTAAGCGAAATTCGACTTGTACCCACGTAACGTCTAAACTGTTCAGATGTCGCATGTATGTATCAATGAGCGTGTTCACATTAGATACATCATTCACACGAATAAAAATTTGATAATTCCAATTACCCCAATCATTTCTGTTCTGCTCTTCCGGAAAAGGAATGTAGATTACGTTATTGAGAATTGAATTGGCAGGAAAGTCGCGATACACTGCACCCACAGTAAGACTTCTGTTTACATCGGTAAGCTGCTTTCCAATAGCCGATTCATTGCCAAATAGTTTTCGAGAAAGACTTAGTGGAATGATTACGTTGTTTTGTGTTTTAAGAGCATCGCCATTTCCTTCTATAAAATCGAAAGAAAACACATCGGTAAATTCGGCTGTCACGCCTCGCATTCCTTCTTCAAAGAAGCTTCTACTTCCATTGTTTTCAACACTGAAAAAAAGACTTCTCTCTGCCCACGATGTGCGAGCACCAGCAACTATATGTGGTGAAGATTCGAAAAGTAATTCGGCAAGTGGACGTGAAAGTGTTACACCTCCATCAACGGTTTCCATCCGGAAAATTTTATCATAATCCTTATGGAATTTATCGAATCCAAAGTCGAACTTCAATTGCATCATTATCACCATAAAAGCTGCAAAAGCTACCGAAAGCCCCAGTACATTGAGGATTACCGCCAATTTGAAGCGACGTAATGCGTGTAGTAAGTTTCTAATAATTAAATTCATATTTTTTGTTGTTGATTCGTTGAGTTGGTTATTCGTTGAGTTGATTTTTACTTAGATGTCAGCCTAAACAAATAATCAACTCAACGAATAACCAAATCAACATTATCTTAATATTATCTCCTGCGCATCACCAAAATTATCATATCCGGTAATAATGACGCGGTCGCCGGAACGAAGCCCGTCTAAAATCTCGAATTGTCGTGGATTTTGTCGCCCGATAGAAATCGGTATTCTCACAGCGCGATCGCCTGCATCATTCACACGAAAAATCCATTGTCCGCCGGTGGATTGAAAGAAATTTCCACGTCCGATAACCAAAGCATCTTGCGGTTGGTCTAGTTCGATTTGTATGCGATAACTTCTACCGATGCGAATGTCGTCTATCATATTATCGGTAAAAACCAAATCGATTTCAAATTGTCGGTCGCGAATTTCGGGATTAACACGCGCGATACGTAACGGGAATCTCTCGCCTTGATACGTAATCGTGGCAGGTTGCCCAACCGTGATACGATTGATGTAAAATTCGCTGATACGTGTTGTAATTTTCACTTCGTCAACCACTTTCAATTCGCCAATACTCGTTCCTGACCCTACGCGTTCGCCCAAAATGGGACCGATAAAACTCAACTGTCCGTCAATAGGTGCACGAACAATGAGGTTATCTAATCTTTCGCGACTGCGTTCGAATCTACGTTCTTCGCGACGTATATCGTTTTGCATCAAATCCGTTTGCACAGTGTTCAACAACGAGTCGTGGCGCAATTGTTCTTGCAGAAGTTGCGTGTTTTGTCGGTTGAAATGGTATTCATCTTGTGCCAATTCAAACTGAGCCCGACTTGTGATACCGATTTGGTGCTCTTCGCGATTTACTTCGTTTTCTTTACTTAAACGTTCCATTCGGAAAGTGGTTTCCAAGTTTTGGCGCTGCAGTTCTGATGTTCGACGTTCCATTTGAATCTGACGTTCTCTGTGCGCAATTTGTTGTTTTGCCAATTCATCACGCTCATCTTCAATCACTCGCAAAAGTTCGGGATTGTTCAAAACCAAAATCGTGTCGCCTGCTTTGAGCATCGATCCTTCTTCTGCTACAATTCGTGCTACGGTGCCGGATTCGTAACTGTTGAGTCTGATTGTTAATCGCGGTTGTACAATACCTTCGACATCTAAGTATTCCATAAACCGGTCTTGACGAACTTCTACGATTTCTAATCTATCGATATCGTATCGCAGTCGTTGTGGTCCCGAAATTTTTATCAGTAAATACGCTAAAAGCGTAACAATAACCACAGCGGCTAAGATGTGGTATTTGTATTTGTTGAGCGGATGTTTCTTCTTTAGCTGTATGTCCATTGTTTGTTTTTTTAACGCGAATTGCGCAAATTACGCAAATCTTCGCAAATTATTTTTTATTGAATGATTTTTTGCATCTTGATAATCTTGTAAATCTTGAAAATCAAGGTTCAGACGATTATTCTGATTTTAATGATTTTACCGGGTTTTGCGACAGAACGTTTAGCGTTACACCCGATGTTGTCAAAATGGCAATCACGCATTGTATTAGAACGGGCAAAACGAAAATTGTCCAATCCACAGTTGTGCGATTTGCATAATTGCTCAACTGTTCTGAAATAAAATAGTATGCTACCGGAATAGCAATAACGGAAGCCATAGCGATCCATTTTAAAACATCTAATGTAAGCAACACAAAAACAGAACTTTTGCTTGCACCAAGAATTTTCCTGATGCCGATTTCTTTTCTTCTGCGCACTGCCGAATACAAATGTATGGCTAATAATCCGAGCATTGCTACAAATATCGACATAGCTGTGCCGAGCAAAACTATTCGAGTCATTGTTTTTATCTGTTTGAATTTCGATTGATAAATATCTATGTTCCATATCGGATTCAGGACAAAATCGGGATCGAATCGTTGAAGAACATCTAATGTGATTTGTCGGGCACGAATAGTGTTCACATTTTCATTGAATCGGATGTGGATTACATCGGGCTCAAAAACACGATTTAATGCTATTGGTGCAACAGCTGATACCGGGTCGGCGTAATAAAAATCTTTGACCACGCCAACTACTTTGGCTTCTCTTCCCCAATAATTAAATGTTTGTTCGAGTGGGGATTCGCCGCCCAACATTCTAACAGCAGCTTCGTTCAGAATAAGCATCCTGATACTATCGGGATCGTTTTCTTGCCAAAAACGTCCTTCAATCAATTGCAACTGCATCAATTCAGGCATACCTGTTAGAATGCGATATTCATTAATTCTTTTGTTTTGACCTTCAACGCCCCAATGTGCAATCACTTGTCCGCTTGTGCCATCACCAAAAATATGATGCTGTGAGCCTGATACGGTTTCAATTTCCGGAAGATTAAGCAATTCTTGTCTAACTGTCTCATAATTACCATTAATTGTTTCATTACCTCTAATCGACATCACATTTTCAGGGTTATAATTGATAGGTACTCTTTCCAAATAAACAGCTTGTTTGAACATTATCAAAATAACCGACAAAAGTATAATAGATATAACGGATTGAAAAACAACAGTAATAGCCGTCAATCTTCTTTTCGAAAATCGAATGCGTTTACCCAATATTTCCAAAGGTGAAAAGCGACTAAGATAAAGCGCAGGATAAGAGGCTGATAAGACAACCGTAATAATATAAAGCAGAACTATAGCCAAAATAAACAATGGATTTGCCAACTGCACCAAATCGATATTTTTTCCTATCAATTGCGCGAAATGAGGTGCACAAAACACAGCTAAGGCAAATCCGATGCCGAAAGCAATCAAAACCACTACGGCAACTTCCGAGAAAAACAGGCGAACAATGTCAATGATTTGTGCACCATTCGTTTTTCGAACAGCAATCTCCTTCATTCGCATTTCACCCTGCGTGAGAAACAGGTTGATGAAATTGGCAATCGCCAACGTTAAAACAAGGAAAGCCAAAGCAGTTAATATCCAAATAAAACGCATACTTCCCATTGTACCTAGACTCCACGCAGCTTTCGAATTCAAATAAACATCGCTCAACATTTCGGTAACGCCGTGTGCATCGGGACTTCCTGTTCCTTCGCCCCAAGGTTTGATGATTGAACGATAGGCATTTTCGATACCCGTTCTAACCGCCTCAACCGATGCTTCTTTTTGAATCAGATAATAGGTGTGGAACTCCAATCCGCCTGCGTATGGAAGCCAAGGAAGCGCTTCCATTGGAGCCAAGATGTCGAAAGCGAAATGCGAATTTTTTGGAATTTCCTCCACTACTCCGGTTATAAAAAAATTAATGTCCATAACGAAAACAGGTTGATTCATAGCTGCCTGCGGCGACCCAAACATAATATCAGCATAACGGCGTGTAAGTACAAATGAATTGGGCGCAACAAGAGCTGTTTCAGGCGTTCCTTCAATGAATTTCATTTGAAATACCTTGAAAATCTCGGGGTCAGCTAATAATCCCCTTACATTTTGAAAGCGATTTTGCCCGCTTATCACTTCTACTCTCTGCGAATTATATATCTGTATGGTAGCCTCAATTCCCGACACTTGTTGTGGAAGTTCGGCGTATGCACGTCTAATATTAATCGGCTGATAATTATCTTTACCGTCAGCCGTTAATAGCCGAACAATCCGTTCATGATTGGCAAAATGCCTGTCGTAGCTCAATTCGTTTACCACGAACAAAATCAGCATAATAGAAACTGCCAATCCAATGGCTAATCCGGTAATATTTACCCAAAGGAAAAAGCGATTTCGTGTGTGTGAGTTGAAAATTTTCATACTTTTTGTTGTTGATTCGTTGATTTGCTTATTTATCCTTGCATTAATCATTAAACATTAACGGATCAGTAATTGATAATCTTCCGTTATAGAAATATTCTTCTCAAAATCAAACAATGTAATACTTCTAATCATATAATGCAGTTGCCAATAGGTAAACAACGTGCTGATATACGTGCGTTTAGCCGCATCTTTTTCTGCAATCGAAGCGTTCAAATCCAAGATGCTTGACCTGCCAAGCATAAACAGGCGTCGTGCTACTTCATTTCGTCGTTCGGCGGTTTCCGCCACTTTTTCAGCAACAATTAATTGATTTGATTGCAAGTTAAATTGCTTGACCAATCGTTGAATATTCATTTCGAAATTAATTCTATCCTGCTCCACTTGCGTTTGAACCAAATCGCGGTTTGAACGTGCCATTTGCACTTGTCCGCGTCCACGTCCCCAATCTAAAATCGGTAGTCGAACACCCAATTCTACATATTGCTGATTCAATGTATTTTGATACGCGGATCCAATCGTGCTACCTATTTGCGCCAAGCCAAATTGCATATATAAATCTACGCGCAATCCTGCATTTGCCCGTGCTTGCGCTACGTCGCTTTCACTCTCTTGCAATCGCCGTTCCATCGTCAACATATCACGACTGTTTTCCAATCCGAAAGTCAATGCACGTTCCGCATCAATAGAAATGAGCGGAATTTCGCTTTCGACAATCACTTCTATCGGAAGCGTTTCCGTAATTCCCAAAAACGCACGCAATGCATCCATACTGTCATCCAGTTGCATTTGCGCTTCCAGTCGATTGCTTTCTTCCATCAATTTGCTGATTTCCAATTGAAGCATTTCGTTTTCGGTAATCGTACCGATGTTGTATCTGCCCTGTGCAAAAACGTAAAGAGTGTCGGCATTTGCAAGATTTGTTTGCGCGATTTCCAAATCTGTCTGTGCTCTTGCCAAATTAAAAAACAATGAAACAGCTCGTGTACCTACTAATTCCAACGCTTCTACATAACGTCTTTTTCCTTCTTCGTAGCGCAGTGGTTCAATTTTCTTGTCCCACTTCAACTCATTGAAACCAAGCAGTGACTGCTGATACCCCACAAGCATAGGAACAGAACGATACGAATGTGTGTTGTGGAGAAACAAGTCTAGTCGTTCTAAACTACTCCGAATAAATACATTTCCACCCGTAAGTGGAATATTCTGTCTAATCTCAAATCCGGCGTTTGAACGCAATTGATTTTGCTGCACAAACTGCGATGTCCCGTCGGACAATGTAATCGGATTAATCATTCGATTGAAAATCGGCGTGGAGTTAAACGTAAGCGATGGCAAATAATTCGCCTTGTAATACACATAGTTCCAATACGAAGAACGAAAACTATGTCGCGCTCGCAACACATCGGGTGATTGTTGTTGTGCCAATTCAACCACTTGCTGCAAATTGAAAGTTAATGTGTTGTTGTTTGCAGAAACAATACAACAATTAATCAATAGGATAAAAACTAAAAACTTCTTCATTTATTTTATTCGTTTTTTGAAATGATAATAACAAATAGCGTGCCAAATTTATAACAATCTAAACAACAGATAGATATATTATTTTTCATTTTTCAAGCATGTGCATTTTCGCACATTATATGTTCGATTTCGCACTTGTTTTACAAAAAAAGATGTTGTAACTTTGCTGCGGATAGAAGATTTAGAACGCAAAAAGCGCAAATTTGCGCAAAAGAATATCTACTAAAATAAGATTTGCATAAGTTTGTGCTTTTTGCGTCATTTGCGTTCCAAAAAACAGAAATATGAATAAAAAAGGAAAAATATTACTTATCGACGATAACGAAGACGTTCTTTTCGCCCTGAACGCTTTGCTTTTACCCTACGTCGAAAAAATAAAAGTAAGCACCAATCCCGAAAAAATTGAACATTTTCTACAAACGCACCAACCTGACATTATTTTTCTGGATATGAACTTTCGAGAAGACGTTGTGAGTGGAAAAGAAGGTTTCGATTGGTTGGAAAAAATTCTGCAAATCGACCCCAAAGCAATTGTGATCTTTATGACCGCTTATGCTGATACTGAAAAGGCGGTGCAAGCGATCAAATCCGGCGCAACCGATTTTATATCAAAACCTTGGGAAAAAGAAAAACTGTTAGCAACACTTTTTTCCGCTTTGAAGCTGAAAGAGTCGCAAAATGAGATCGAACACCTCAAAGTGCAAATCGAGTCGTTGAGCGATAGCGCAGGTTTTCCCGAAATCATCGGCGAATCCGAATCTATGCAAGAAGTATTTTCTATTGTTGAAAAGTTAGCCGAAACAGACGCCAATGTTCTGATTTTGGGCGAAAACGGCACAGGAAAAGACTTAATCGCACGTGCTATTCATCAACATTCGTCTCGTGCTAATCACGTTTTTATCAATATTGACTTAGGAACAATTCCTGAAACATTGTTCGAAAGCGAACTTTTCGGCTATGAAAAAGGCGCGTTTACCGATGCAAAAAAAGACAAAGCCGGACGAATGGAAATCGCTTCTGGCGGAACGCTTTTTTTGGACGAAATCGGCAACCTTTCACTACCGATGCAAGCGAAATTATTGACCGCCATTGAGAAAAAACAAATTTCTCGTTTGGGCGCAAATGCCACCATTCCAATCAATGTTCGTTACATAACTGCCACCAATAAAGATCTTTACGAAGCAGTTGAAAATGCTGAGTTTCGTCAGGATTTACTCTATCGCATCAACACTATCGAAATACACATTCCACCGCTTCGCGAACGTGGAAACGATATTATCTTATTAGCGGAACATTTTTTGCAGAAATTTTCGCGAAAATACAAAAAAGACACCGAAAAACTTTCCTATGAAGCGAAAACAAAACTGATGAGTTACGGTTGGCAGGGAAATGTACGTGAACTTCAAAATGTTATGGAACGTGCTGTTGTTCTTTCCAACGAGAAAACGTTGAAAGCCGAGAATATAGTCTTACAAACAAAAGAAGGAAAAAAGAAAAAAGAAATAGAATTTCTCAATTTGGAAGAACTCGAACAAATGGCAATCAATAAAGCAATGAAGCAGTGTAGCGGAAATATGAATGAGGCGGCTAAGTTGTTGGGGATTACGAGATATGCATTATATCGCAAGATAAATAAATAATATGAAACAATACAATATAAGACTACTTTTGTGGATAGTTTCAGTAGCTTTATCCTCAATTGTTACCGGCTATTTCTTATCCGAACAATTCTATTTGATAAGCGGAATTTCTACGCTTATTCTTTTGTGGACTATCTATCGTCTGTTTATCTTTCAAAAACGAAACACAAAAGATATGAAACGTCTTATCAGTGCTATTCGCTTTTCGGAATTTAATATCTCGTTTGAAAATTTCACCACGCGCGGACTTTCGCCAGAACTTATTCCCGATATGGAAACATCTGTTTCCCATTTCAATAATAAATTAATGAAAATGGAAATGGAACAAAACTTTTACGAGATTCTGCTTAATCGAATTGACTTCGGTATTATTATTGTCGATAAGCAAGAGAGAATCAAGTGGATCAATAAATCGGCACTCGATTTATTCGAAAAGCCGCAACCACGACAATTAAGCGATTTGAGCAAAATTTCCGAAACACTTCCACAAATGTTGAGAGATTTACTTCCGCAGGAAACCAAAATCATCAAAATCGACGAAGGAAAAATAGTTCATCAATTAGCCGTTTCGACAATTTACTTCCAAGCGGAAGAAAAGCGATTGAAACTCATTAGTTTGAAAAACATTCAATCCGTTTTGGACGAAAGCGAGAACGAAGCGTGGAAAAAACTGATTCGGGTGCTCACGCATGAGATTATGAATTCCATTACACCAATTATCTCACTCGCAGAAACATTCGCCACACCCGATGAAGAAGTCCGGAAGATGCTTCCGCAAGCAATGGAAACTATTCACAGACGTAGTAAAGGTCTAGTGGATTTTGTGCACAACTACCAAAAACTTTCACGCATTCCTAATCCAACTTTATCAATTTTCAGCGCAACGGATTTAATGACCGATATTTCAAATCTCTTGAAATCAGACGGATTGAACTTTTCATACACGATATACAACAATGATATTTCGTTTAAAGCCGACCGCGCTCAAATGGAACAAGTGATGATTAATTTGATAAAAAATGCTTGTGAAGCCGCTGCTAATCAACCTAATCCGCAAGTGTCTGTCGAAATCGGTTACAGCGAATATCATCGTCCAACGATAAAAGTAACCGACAACGGCGAAGGTATTCTTCCCGAAGTGTGTGACAAAGTTTTTATTCCTTTCTTCACTACAAAAACAAATGGGTCAGGCATTGGGTTAAGCATTTGTCGCCAAATTGTTAATTTACACGGTGGTACGATTTCTGTTCAGTCGGAAGTGGGAAAAGGTAGTTGTTTTCGGGTGGTTCTATAAATTTTATTTTTTAACTTTAAACCCCTGCCCTTTGGGCACTCCCCTTAAAATTAAGGGGAGATTGTGAACTAATATATCTTTTCCCATCAATTTCATCAAGGCATAATCTCCCCTTTTAATAAAGAGGAATACTACGAAGTGGGGAGGGGTTAGAAATAAAAAAACCGTGTTAAAAAATTCAACACGGTTTTTTACTATTATCATTTTACCTTATTCTTTCTCAGTCTTTGTCGCTTTTGCTGTTTTTTCTGTTTTCTCTACTTTTCCGACTTTTTCAGCTTTCGCGGCTTTCTCTTTTTTTGGCTTCTCTACAACCTCTTCCGCTTTTTCTTCTACAATCTCTTCGCCTTTTTGTTCTTCCACTTCCACAATTTCCAATACTTCTTCTACAATCTCTTCTTCCGAAATTTCATCTTCGGTTAAGATCGGCGCAACTATTGTTTCAAAGTCTTCACGAGAGCCTACCACGAGTTTGTCAAATTCACGCTGACCTGTTCCGGCAGGAATCAAATGTCCGCAAATAACGTTCTCTTTCAAACCCTCCAATGTATCTACTCGTCCGTTGATAGCGGCATCGTTCAATACTTTGGTTGTCTCTTGGAACGAAGCTGCCGACATAAAGCTGTTCGTTTGCAATGCAGCACGAGTGATACCTTGCAATATTTGATTAGCGGTTGCGGGAATGGCATCGCGTGATTCCACCAATTTCATATCGCGGCGTTTGAGTGAACTGTTTTCGTCACGCAATTTGCGAACGGTAACAATTTGTCCCGGTTCAAAAATTTGCGAATCGCCAGCATCAATAATTACTTTTTTGCCCCAAATTCGATCATTTTCGTTCATTACCTCGTTTTTGTTAACCAGCTGTTGTTCAAGGAAACGAGTATCTCCCGGATCCATCACTTCTACCTTGCGCATCATCTGACGAACAATTACTTCGAAGTGTTTATCATTAATTTTCACTCCTTGCAAGCGATATACGTCTTGTACTTCGTTTACAATATATTCCTGAACAGCGGTTGGTCCCATAATCGCCAAAATATCTGCCGGCGTAATAGCTCCGTCCGAAAGCGGCATTCCTGCACGAATATAATCATTCTCCTGCACAAGAATTTGCTTGGATAAGGGAACAAGGTATTTCTTCACCTCACCAATTTTGGACGTAACGGAAATCTCTTGATTACCACGTTTGATTTTTCCAAACGAAATTTCGCCGTCAATTTCGGCAACTACCGCCGGATTCGACGGATTACGTGACTCGAACAATTCGGTTACACGTGGAAGTCCCCCTGTGATATCACCCGATTTGCCTACGGCACGAGGAATTTTCACAAGCACATCGCCTACTTTAATCTCGCTATTTTCATTTTTTACAATGTGCGAGCCGAGTGGAAGTGTATATGTACGCAAAACATCGTCGTTTTCATCTATAATGTGTGCCGACGGTGCCTTTGTTTTGTCGCGAGATTCGATAATAACTCTCTCTTTCAAGCCTGTTTGCTCGTCTGATTCTACTTTATACGTAACGTTCTCGATAAAGTTTTCGAATTTGATACGTCCGGTTGCTTCCGAAATAATTACCGCATTGAATGGATCCCATTCACAAATCAAATCGCCTTTTTTTACCTTATCTTTATCGTTGAAATAAAGTTTCGAACCATAAGGAATGTTGTGTGCCAGCAATACGATTTTCGTATTCGGATCAACAATACGCATCTCCACCAAACGGCTCACTACCACTTTGTAAGTTTTTCCGTCAGCATCAGTAGTCTCCACGAAACGAAGCTCGTCAAACTCCAAAATACCGTCGTATTTGGTAATGATGTTGTTTTCGGTAGCAATATTCGATGCGATACCTCCCACGTGGAATGTACGTAACGTCAACTGAGTTCCCGGCTCTCCGATTGATTGAGCAGCGATAACGCCTACAGCCTCGCCTTTTTGCACCATTTGTCCGGTGGCAAGATTACGTCCGTAACATTTCGCACATACCCCTTGCGGCGATTCGCAAGTGAGTACCGAACGAATTTCAACGCGTTCTATCGGCGATTCTTCAATTTTTGCAGCAACTTCTTCTGTTATTTCTTCTCCGGCGTGTACAAGAACTTCGCCTGTGTTCGGGTGTTGTACATCATGAACGGAAACACGTCCGAGAATGCGCTCATATAGTGAAGCGATAACATCTTCATTGTTTTTAATTGCCGTAGCAACTAATCCACGTAATGTTCCGCAATCTTCTTCGTTAATGATAACATCTTGCGAAACGTCTACCAAACGACGAGTCAAATATCCCGCATCGGCTGTTTTCAAAGCCGTATCCGCCAAGCCTTTACGAGCACCGTGCGTAGAAATAAAATATTCCAAAACCGATAATCCTTCCTTAAAATTTGAAAGAATCGGGTTTTCGATAATTTGCGCACCTTCGGTATTACTTTTTTGCGGTTTCGCCATCAATCCACGCATACCGGAAAGCTGACGAATCTGTTCGCGCGATCCGCGAGCACCCGAATCAAGCATCATATACATTGAGTTGAAACCTTGGTCGTCTTCCGATAGCTGTTTCATCAAAATGTTCGACAACTTCGAGTTGATATGCGTCCACGTGTCGATAATTTGATTATAACGCTCATTATAAGTGATAAAACCCATATTGTAGTTATCCAAAATACTCTCCACTTCGTCATAACCTTCTTTGATAAGCGTTTCTTTTTCCGCCGGAATAATGATATCTTCGAGATTAAACGATAAACCTCCTTTAAATGCCATCAAATAACCAAGGTCTTTGATTTCATCAAGATATTTTGCTGTACGCGCTACACCACAAGTTTTGATTACCAAGCCGATAATATCGCGTAACGATTTTTTCGAAAGCAATTCGTTGATATATCCTACTTCTTTCGGAATATATTCATTTGTGATAACACGTCCAACGGTTGTTTGGTGCATTTTACGGATCGGTGCACCTTTTTCGTCGATGTCATCCACAATCACATTCACAAGTGCGTGAATATCAACCGTTTTTTCGTTGTAAGCGATAATTGCTTCTTCTTCGCCATAGAAAGTCATTCCTTCGCCTTTTGCCCCCGGACGAATTTTCGTGATATAATACAATCCGAGCACCATATCTTGCGATGGAACGGTAATAGGCGCGCCATTCGCAGGATTCAAAATATTGTGCGAAGCAAGCATCAACATTTGCGCTTCTAAGATAGCTTCATTGCCAAGCGGCAAGTGAACAGCCATTTGGTCGCCATCGAAGTCGGCGTTGAATGCCGTACACGATAGTGGGTGCAACTGAATTGCCTTACCTTCAATCAACTTCGGTTGAAATGCCTGAATACCCAAACGGTGAAGTGTTGGGGCTCGGTTTAGCAATACCGGATGTCCTTTCATCACGTGTTCGAGAATATCGTATACAACAGGCTCTTTTCTGTCTACGATTTTTTTCGCAGACTTTACCGTTTTTACGATACCTCTTTCGATGAGTTTACGGATAATGAAAGGTTTATATAATTCGGCTGCCATATCTTTCGGCAAACCGCATTCGTGCATTTTTAATTCGGGACCTACAACAATTACCGAACGTGCCGAATAATCCACACGTTTTCCGAGCAAGTTCTGACGGAAACGCCCTTGCTTTCCCTTCAAACTATCTGAAAGTGATTTCAACGGACGGTTTGATTCTGTTTTAATCGCGCTCGATTTACGAGAGTTATCAAACAGTGAATCAACGGCTTCCTGCAACATACGTTTTTCGTTGCGAAGAATCACATCGGGCGCTTTGATGTCGATAAGACGTTTCAAGCGGTTGTTACGAATGATAACACGGCGATATAAATCGTTTAAATCCGACGTCGCAAAACGACCGCCATCAAGCGGCACAAGCGGACGCAAATCAGGCGGAATAACCGGAACAACTTTCATAATCATCCATTCCGGTTTGTTAATTGCCTTCGAACTACGGAACGCTTCCACCACTTGAAGTTGTTTCAACGCTTCGTTTTTACGCTGCTGCGAAGTATCGGTACTCGCACGATGGCGAAGTTGATTGGCAAGTTTATCTAAATTCAAACGTTGCAAAAGCTCCAAGATGGCTTCTGCACCCATTTTTGCGATAAATTTGTTGGGGTCGGAATCTTCAAGCAAATGATTATTAGGTATCGTTTCCAACAAGTCAAGATATTCATCTTCACTGAGAAGATCTCTCTCCGCTACTTTACTTTCCAGTGCTCCGGGTTGGATAACCACGTATCTTTCATAATAGATAATGGAATCCATTTTCTTTGTTGGGATTCCCAACAGATAACCCATTTTGTTGGGTAACGAGCGAAAATACCATATATGCGCCACAGGAACAACCAAATGAATATATCCGGTACGTTCGCGACGAACTTTCTTCTCGGTAACTTCTACTCCGCATCGGTCGCACACAATACCTTTGTAGCGAATGCGTTTATATTTTCCACAATGACATTCGTAGTCTTTTACCGGACCGAAAATGCGCTCACAGAATAAACCATCTCGTTCGGGTTTGTACGTGCGGTAATTTATGGTTTCGGGTTTTAGCACTTCTCCAAAGGAAGTTTCGAGCACTTGTTCGGGCGATGCCAACCCAATAGTAATTTTTGAAAAGGAACTCTTTGCTTTGCTGTCTTTTCTAAATGCCATAATATATTGAGGATAAAGAATGTTTTACTTTTTGATTTTTTCAATGTTGATTTTGGGGAACGCAGATGACACGGATAACGCGGATTATCGCTGATTTTTTATTTCTATTAAAAAATAAATCCGTGCAAATCCGCGTTATCCGCGTCATCTGCGTTCTACTGAAAACTACATTGTCTTAGTCGAGGATTACGTTCAATCCTAACCCTTTCAACTCGTGCAACAACACGTTTAATGATTCGGGGATTCCTGCCTGTGGCATTGCTTCGCCTTTTACAATGGCTTCGTATGCTTTTGAACGTCCTACCACGTCATCGGATTTAACAGTGAGGATTTCTCTCAAAATATGAGCCGCACCGAATGCCTCGAGTGCCCAAACCTCCATCTCTCCAAAACGCTGACCTCCGAATTGCGCTTTACCGCCCAATGGTTGTTGCGTAATCAACGAATATGGTCCGATAGAACGCGCGTGCATCTTATCTTCCACCATATGACCAAGTTTCAACATATAGATAATACCTACGGTAGCGGGTTGGTCGAAACGGTCGCCCGTACCTCCGTCGTACAAATATGTTTTTCCGTAGCGAGGTACACCTGCTTCGTCCGTCCATTTGTTCATATCATCCATTGATGCGCCATCGAAAATTGGCGTTGCAAATTTCATTCCGAGTTCTTGTCCTGCCCAACCGAGCACCGTTTCGTAAATCTGTCCTAAGTTCATACGCGAAGGTACACCAAGCGGATTCAATACAATATCAACGGGTGTCCCGTCGGCAAGGAACGGCATATCTTCCGAGCGAACAATACGCGAAACAATACCTTTGTTCCCGTGTCGTCCTGCCATTTTATCGCCTACTTGAATTTTACGTTTTTTCGCCACATACACTTTTGCGATTTGCATAATTCCGGAAGGAAGTTCATCGCCGATGGTGTAATCGAAGCGTTTGCGTTTTAATTCGGAATCAAGTTCTTTGTAACGACGTAAGTAGTTGATAATCGTCTGACGAATCAAGTTATTTTGATGTGCATCAGAGGTCCATCCACTGAATTGAACGGCTTGAAAGTCGATATCGTGCAATACTTTCGGTGTAAATTTAGTACCTTTTGGCACGATATCCATTTTCGTATAATCTTTAACACCTGCCGATGTTTTACCATCAGTAAGCATAAGCAATTTATCGACAAGCAATTTTTTCAAGGCTTCCATTTTTTCTTCATATTCTTCGTCGAGCTTCGGAAGAAGTGCCTTGTTTGCCAATTTTGATTTTCCTTTTTTGGCTGCTTTCGAGAAAAGATTACTGTCGATAACCACACCTTTCAATGAGGGCGAAGCTTTCAATGAAGCATCTTTCACATCGCCCGCTTTGTCGCCGAAGATAGCACGAAGTAATTTTTCTTCCGATGAGGGGTCAGATTCCCCTTTCGGAGTAATTTTACCGATAAGAATATCGCCGGGACCTACACGCGCTCCCGTGCGTACGATTCCTCTTTCGTCAAGATCTTTCGTTGCGTCCTCGCTCACGTTGGGAATATCGGAAGTCAATTCTTCCATACCACGTTTGGTTTCACGCACTTCGAGCGCAAACTCTTCTACGTGTACAGAAGTAAAGACATCTTCGCTTACCAAACGCTCGTTCAATACAATAGCATCTTCGAAGTTATATCCTTTCCAAGGCATAAACGCTACTTTCAGGTTTTTACCGATAGCCAGTTCGCCATCTTGCGTAGAGTAACCTTCAGTTAAGATTTGCCCTTTATTTACTTTTTGTCCCACTTTACAAAGCGGACGTAAGTCAATAGTGGTATTTTGGTTGGTTTTACGGAATTTCGGAATCACATATGTTTTCGTTGCATTCTCGAAACTCGTAAATTCTTCCTCTTGTGTTCTGTTATACTTGATTGTTATTGTAGTAGCATCTACATAGATTACTTCGCCGTCGCCTTCCGCCGTAATTTGCGTTCGCGAATCGAGAATCAATTGTCCTTCGATACCTGTTCCCACAATCGGAGATTCGGTGCGAAGCAGCGGTACTGCTTGACGCATCATATTTGATCCCATCAAAGCACGGTTTGCATCATCGTGCTCAAGAAACGGAATGAGCGAAGCTGCGATTGAAGCGATTTGCATCGGCGAAACGTCCATCAATTCCACTTCTTCGGGTGCTATAACCGGATAATCTGCATCTTCACGTGCTTTCACACGAGGATTCACAAACTTGCCTTTACTATCAAGTGATGCGTTTCCTTGCGCAATCATTTTTCCTTCTTCTTCTTCGGCTGCCAAATAGATGATTTCATCGTTTTTGATATTCACAATACCATCTTTTGCCACACGATAAGGCGTTTCGATGAAGCCAAGTACATTGATTTTGGCATATACGCAAAGCGACGAAATAAGACCGATGTTCGGACCTTCCGGCGTTTCAATCGGACACAAACGACCGTAGTGCGTGTAGTGAACGTCACGCACCTCGAAACCTGCACGTTCGCGCGAAAGTCCGCCCGGACCGAGTGCCGAAAGACGACGCTTGTGCGTAATTTCTGCCAACGGATTGGTTTGATCCATAAATTGCGACAACGCATTCGTTCCAAAAAACGTATTAATAACGGAAGAAATGGTTTTCGCATTAATCAAGTCGATAGGAGTAAATACTTCGTTATCACGCACATTCATTCTTTCGCGAATAATGCGCGCCATACGATTCAATCCTATACCGAATTGTGTGTATAATTGCTCGCCCACCGTGCGCACACGACGGTTGCTGAGGTGGTCAATATCGTCCACCACAGCTTTCGAGTTGATAAGTTCGATGAGATATTTGATAATCTCGATGATGTCTTCTTTCGTGAGTACACGAACATCGTTGCTTGTATCGAGATTCAATTTTTTATTGATTCGATAACGTCCTACATCGCCCAAATCGTATCTCTTTTCAGAGAAAAACAGGTTGTTGATAACCTCACGTGCACTGGCATCGTCTGCTGGCTCGGCACTACGTAATTGACGATAAATATGACGAATTGCATCAATTTCCGTGTTACTCGGATCTTTTTGCAATGTGTTGTAGATGATAGAGAAGTCCGACGTGTTCGCTGTCTCTTTGTGTATCAAAATAGAAGCCACGCCCGAATCAAGAATTTCATCAATTTGCTCTTGTTCGAGTACTATTTCACGTTCGATGATTACTTCATTACGTTCAATAGAAGTCACCTCTCCTGTATCTTCATCAACAAAGTCTTCCATCCACGATTTAAGCACACGGGCTGCAAGTTTGCGACCGAGTACTTTTTTAAGGCTTGCTTTGTTTACTTTTACTTCTTCTGCCAAGTCGAAAATCTCGAGAATGTCTTTATCGCTCTCAAATCCGATAGCACGAAGCAGTGTGGTAACAGGTAATTTCTTTTTACGGTCGATGTACGCATACATCACATTATTAATGTCTGTTGCGAACTCGATCCAAGATCCCTTAAAAGGAATAATACGTGCGGAATAAAGTACGGTTCCATTGGCGTGCATACTTTGTCCGAAAAACACACCGGGCGAGCGGTGCAACTGCGACACGATAACACGTTCGGCACCGTTGATAACGAAAGTGCCTTTTTCCGTCATATAAGGAATCGTTCCAAGATATACATCTTGAATGACGGGTGCAAAGTCTTCGTGATCGGGGTCAGTACAATACAAATAGAGTTTTGCTTTCAGCGGTACGCTGTAAGTGAGCCCTCTATCTACACACTCCTCAATGGTGTAGCGAGGCGGATCAACACTATAATCTAAAAACTCAAGGACGAAGTTATTACGGGTATCCGTGATCGGAAAGTTTTCCATAAAAACTTTATACAATCCTTCATTTTTTCTACTTTCGAGTGGGGCGTCTAGTTGTAGAAAGTCCTGAAATGATTTCAACTGTATTTCGAGGAAATCAGGGAAATCGAGCGGATTTTTAATCGACGCGAAATTTATTCTTTTGTTGGTGTTATTTGAAGACATAGATGATGAGCTTTTTTGAAACTTAATGCTTTATATCGATTAGGCTTTTACCCATTTTTTAATTTGCGTATCATTTTCGAAATGCCGGATAACCTATTTTCCCTTCTCGACATAATGCCTAATATGTATTGACACAAAAGGTTAAGAATCTTCTATCCGAAGATTCTTAACCATATTAACCTTATACAGGCGAATATTTCTTATTTAAGCTCAACTTCTGCTCCTGCTTCTTCAAGTTGTTTTTTCAAAGCTTCAGCTTCGTCTTTTGTTACACCTTTTTTCAGTTCGCTTGGAGCAGCGTCAACGATGTCTTTTGCTTCTTTCAAGCCAAGACCTGCAAGTTCTTTAACCGCTTTTACAACAGCTAATTTAGCTGCACCTGCACTTTTAAGAATTACATCAAAAGATGTTTTTTCTTCTGCAACATCAGCCGCAGCCGCAGGGCCAGCAGCAACTGCAACAGCTGCAGCAGCCGGCTCAATACCGTATTCTGTTTTCAAAATCTCGGCTAGTTCGTTAACTTCTTTAACTGTCAAGTTAACCAATTCTTCAGCAAATTTCTTTAAGTCTGCCATTTTCGTATTTGTTTTTTAATTTTTGTTTGTTGTATAAATTAATTTTCTTTTTCCGAAAGAGTTTTCAACACGCCGTGTATAATAGTACCTCCGGATTGTAGAGCTGAAATAACATTCTTAGCAGGCGACTGCAAGAGTGCAATAACATCTCCGATAAGCTCTGGTTTGCTCTTGATATTTACAAGCGACTGCAGCGTTTCTGCACCTACAAAGAAACTTTCTTGTACGTAAGCACCTTTCAATGCAGGTACAGCTTCTTTCTGGTATTTATCAATGAGTTTCGCAGGAGCGTTAGCTACGTTGGAGAACATAATAGCTGTATTTCCTGTCAATGCAGGATACAATTCTTCATAATTTCCTTCGAGCGATTCAAATGCTTTTTGCAGCAAGGTATTCTTAACCATCATCAGTTTGATTCCTTGCTTGTTGCACTCTCTTCTCAACGTAGTTGTTTTTGCTGCATTCAGCGTAGCGATATCTGCAAGATAGAAATTTTCATACTCTTGCAAGTTCGCAGCTATCTGCTGTATAATAAGACCTTTATCTTCCTTTTTCATAGATTTCTCCTTTTTTAATTAGATTTCTTCTACCGATTTTGTGTCCACTTTGATACCGGGACTCATCGTACTCGAAAGATAAATACTCTTAACATACGTACCTTTTGCAGCCGTCGGTTTTAATTTGATCAACGTTTGAATAAATTCTTTAGCGTTGTCTCGAATTTGATCGGGTGTAAAAGATACTTTACCAACAGAGGTATGAACAATACCTGCTTTATCTACTTTAAAGTCGATTTTACCTTGTTTTACTTCCGTTACGGCTTTTGCCACATCAGTAGTAACTGTACCGCTCTTTGGGTTTGGCATTAAACCACGAGGACCTAGAACACGTCCAAGTGCACCAATTTTACCCATAATTTGCGGCTGAGTGATAATCACATCAATATCAGTCCAACCTCCTTTAATTTTTTCGATATATTCATCTAAACCCACATACTCTGCGCCGGCTTCTTTTGCGCCGGCTTCAGCGTCAGGAGAACACAATACTAGAACTCTTACTTGTTTTCCCGTTCCGTGCGGTAGAGACACAACGCCTCTTACCATTTGGTTAGCTTTTCGCGGATCTACGCCGAGGCGCACATCGATATCAACAGATGCGTCAAATTTGGTAGTCGTTATTTCTTTTACCAAAGCTGTCGCTTCTTTCAATGAATAGGCTTTTCCCTCTTCAATCTTGCTCAAAGCCAACTTTTGATTTTTTGTCAGTTTACCCATGTCTCAATTGAAGTTTTTAATTATTATCCATTGCGGGAAAATCCCCTTTTACCGTGATACCCATGCTGCGAGCCGTTCCTGCAACCATTCTCATTGCCGATTCAAGTGTAAAGCAGTTTAAATCCGTCATTTTTTCTTCGGCAATAGTTTTTACTTGTTCCCAAGAAACTTCTCCTACTTTTTTACGGTTGGGTTCTGCCGAACCACTTTTTTGCTTCGTTACTTCTAATAATTGAATGGCAACCGGTGGTGTTTTAACAATAAAATCAAAAGACTTGTCCGCATAATAAGTAATTACCACAGGTAATACTTTTCCGGCTTTGTCTTGAGTTCTGGCGTTGAATTGCTTGCAAAACTCCATAATGTTGATCCCTTTGGAACCCAATGCAGGTCCTACCGGGGGAGATGGGTTTGCAGCTCCTCCTTTGATTTGTAATTTTAGTTGTCCAGCAACTTCTTTAGCCATTGTTTTGATTTTAATTAATTACGGTTTTCGAAACACATAGAATAATTTACAGATTATGCGTAACCAAATCTGGACTATTCCTTCTCTACTTGCATATAGCCCAACTCCAGGAGTTGTTCACGTCCGAAAATTCTAACCATTACTTTGAGTTTCTTTCTCTCATCATTCACTTCATCAATCACGCCGGAGAAACTGCTGAAAGGACCATTAATTACCTTTACATTTTCCCCAACATAGAACCTCAAATCCATTTCGTCATTGGCTTCTTCCAATTCGTCCATCGCACCAAGAATGCGTTTCACCTCAGACTCTCGTAAGGGTTGAGGATCAATCGTATTTGGCAAGAAACCTGCTACAAAATTGATGTTTTTGAGTTCGTGAATTACTTCGCCCGTCAGTTCAGCCTCAATAAGCACATAGCCGGGAAGATAAGCGCGTTCTTTCATCACTTTTTTTCCGTTACGTACCACATAAGTCTTTTCTGTGGGGATAAGTACCTGAGAGATATATTTTCCTAAATCGCCTTTCTTGATCTCGGATTCAAGATATTCTCTGACCTTGTTTTCTTTTCCGCTTACGGAACGCAAAACGTACCACTTTTTACCGCTTTCAGTCATTTTTCTATCTTAAATCTTTGATTTACAAAATACCGTATAGGAATTTCAATACCCACTCAAACACAGAATCCATAGCAAACACGACCATAGCAATTATTAAGGAAGCAATTAATACAATTACCGTGCTGCCGGAGAGTTCTTCTTTGGTTGGCCAAGATACTTTATAAACTAATTCGTTATAGGTATCTTTTAAATATGCAACTATTCTATTCATTTATTTTTCGGATCGTTTTTTTGCACGGGTCGAGAGACTCGAACTCCCGACACCTGGTTTTGGAGACCAGTGCTCTACCAACTGAGCTAGACCCGTAAGAAAAGCCCCTTTCGACCTCCTCCGAAAAGGAGGCTTACTAAGGGCAAAGTTTTATAGATAATCTTCACTCCGTTCGGAGTACAAAGAATTAGTCTAACAATTGCGTAATCTGACCGGAACCTACCGTACGACCACCTTCACGGATTGCGAAACGAAGACCTTCGCTACAAGCTACCGGATAGATCAAATTTACAGTGATTTCCAAGTTGTCGCCCGGCATAACCATTTCTGTTCCTTCAGGAAGAGCGATTTCGCCTGTTACGTCCAATGTACGGATATAGAACTGGGGACGATATTTGTTGTGGAATGGTGTATGACGTCCACCTTCTTCTTTTTTCAAGATATACACAGATGCTTTGAAAGAAGAGTGAGGTTTCACTTTGTTCGGGTGAGTAATAACCATACCGCGTTTGATTTCGTCTTTGTCGATACCGCGAAGCAAAAGACCTACGTTGTCGCCAGCCTGACCATCATCAAGGATTTTACGGAACATTTCTACTCCTGTAACAACTGATTTTTTAGCTCCTTCACCAAGACCGATAATTTGAACTTCTTCGCCGGTTTTGATTTTACCTGTTTCGATACGACCTGTTGCAACAGTACCACGACCGGTAATAGAGAATACGTCTTCAACCGGCATCAAGAATGGTTTGTCAACATCACGTGGAGGCAATTCGATCCAAGTATCCACTGCGTCCATAAGTTCCATGATTTTATCAACCCATTTTGGCTCAAGATTCAATCCACCAAGAGCAGAACCTTGAATAACAGGTGTATTGTCGCCGTCGAATTCATAGAATGAAAGCAATTCACGCATTTCCATCTCTACCAACTCCAACATTTCTGCGTCGTCAACCAAATCCACTTTGTTCATGAAAACAACCAATCTTGGTACGTTTACCTGACGCGCCAAAAGGATGTGTTCACGTGTTTGAGGCATAGGACCGTCAGTTGCAGCTACTACAATGATAGCACCGTCCATTTGAGCAGCACCCGTTACCATGTTTTTCACATAGTCAGCGTGACCCGGACAGTCAACGTGTGCATAATGACGTTTTTCTGTTTCATACTCCACGTGTGAAGTATTGATAGTAATACCGCGCTCTTTCTCTTCTGGAGCGTTGTCAATAGAATCGAAATCGCGTTTTTGAGAGAATCCTTTCTCCGCCAATACAGTTGTGATAGCAGCAGTTAAGGTCGTTTTACCATGGTCAACGTGACCAATAGTACCAATGTTAACGTGCGGCTTTTCCCGTTTGAATTGTTCTTTTGCCATAAAATATGTCCTATTAATTTAGTGTAAAAATATATTTGTTTTGTTTTTGTTCTTTCTTAAACAGTGAAAACCAAGACAACAAGGCATACCACCTTCTATCTTGACACGTTGTTTAATATTTTTTCGAGCCGATGGCGGGAGTTGAACCCGCGACCTCTTCCTTACCAAGGAAGTGCTCTACCCCTGAGCTACATAGGCAAAGTGAGCTAAAATTGGATTTCCGATTTTTCACTCGGCGTTACCCTTGTGCTCTTTTTTTCAAGAGCGGAAGACGGGACTCAAACCCGCGACCCTCAGCTTGGAAGGCTAATGCTCTATCAACTGAGCTACTTCCGCAGAATAATTCAAGCATTCAAAAATTCAAAGGTTATTGCAATCTTTGAATTTTTGAATCTTTTGAATTCAAAAATTGTGGGCAGTGAAGGATTCGAACCTCCGAAGTCGAAAGACAGCTGAGTTACAGTCAGCCCCAGTTGGCCACTTTGGTAACTGCCCAATATCATTAATTCAAAGATTTCACAGATTCAAAAATTGCGTTAATTCTTGGAATTTTTGAATCTTTAAATTTGCTTTGAGCCTCTTGTCGGATTCGAACCAACGACCCCGAGATTACAAATCACGTGCTCTGGCCAACTGAGCTAAAGAGGCTTGTTTCCTGCCTTTGCAGGTATTCCAAACAATGGTTGTTTTGGAATCGGCTGCAAAGGTAAGGACTTTTTTTTAATCGCCAAAATTTTTGGCTTGTTTTTTTATTTACTTCTCGTTTTTTTCTTTGCTCTTCACTATTTGTTTCTCAATTGCAGCAACACAAAGGTCGATTGCTTCTTCAAAAGTATCAGCTGTTTTGCACGCAAAGGCTTCACCTTGTTTGAGATTCAGTTTGATTGAGGCTTCTTTGTTGTTAGCCGTTTCAGGTTTTACTACTTTAAGGATTACTTCGGTCTGAACGATGTTGTCTGAATATCGCTCCAACTTGCTTACCTTTTTTTCTATGAACGCATTGAGTTGTTCAGTTGCGTCGAAATTTACTGATTGAATTCTTAGTTCCATACTTTTTTCTCTATTTATTTTGGCTGTCTTGTTTATATGTGATTACAAAAATAGAAATAATTTTCCATCTATCAAATATTTGTTCATATTATTAAAAGGGAAGAGGGAAACTAAATCCCCCCCCTTCCTCAATTTTAAATTGTTGTTCGCAATGTAATTACCACAACTCCGGCAATACCATCTCTACCAAACATCGACATGCTGGTGGGACCTTTAACTACTTCTACGCTTTCAACATCCCAAACACCGAGATGTGAAGCATTGAAAGTGCGTACACCGTCAATGACATACAGGGGTGGTCTGTGGCTACCACGTATCTGTAAATTACCTCTTACAAACCGTACGCCGGCAACTCTATGGGAAATGGCTCGTAACAAATTGGTTTCGCCGCCCCGTCCCAACTCGCCACGCGAAACAATGGTGCCACCAAAAGAAGGTGTTAATACTCGAATTCTGTCGCGCTCTAAAAAAACAGAGTCGTTGCGCATATTGATGTAAAAGAAATTATCACCGTCAAGAGCGATTTCCAGTGTTCTTTCTTCATCAAATACGATAACGAGCGTGTCCCTTTGGGGCTGAATGTTACGGATACTGAAATTTCCATGTCTATCAGTCTTAGTTGTACTGTTGGAAAAGGCTGTTTTGATATCAATACCTCTTGCAGGGCTACCGTCATTCAAAATTTGTCCTTCAACAAAGTTGTTGTTTTGTGCCGTTGCTGTAAGTATAGCAGCAAAAAACAGCATAAGTAATGTAATCTTCTTCATCTGTTTATAATTTTATAAGTTATTGAATTACACACATTTTTTCCATTGTTATCTTTCCTGTTCTACTTCTGCCCGGTGTTATTTGACGAATCCTGTTTACATTATAATGTTTGACAAAACTACACATTAAATTTACCTCTCAAACCTACTTTGCTCTCGGATGAGCATTTTGATATACTCGTTTTAATTCGTCGAACGTTACGTGCGTATAAACTTCGGTTGACGCCAAACTCGAATGTCCCAACAGTTCTTTTACAGCGTTTATTTCCGCTCCGTTGTTTAACATTCCGGTTGCGAACGAATGGCGTAGCGTGTGCGGACTCTTTTTCGATAGCGTAGGAATACTGTCGAGGTGATTGCGAACAATGCTATAAACCAACTTTGGATACAATGGCTCTCCACTTTGTTTAACAAATAGGAATGGTGATTTGTTCACAATTTCCGCATCTCTTGTTTCGATGTATTTTTTCAATTTTTCTTTCGTATCGTCAGTAAAGGGAATAATACGTTGTTTGTTTCGTTTTCCCGTTACGCGTAATGTGCACGTAGAGAAGTCAATATCAACATCTTTCAATGCGATGAGTTCGGCGCGGCGCATTCCGGTGAGGTAGAGCAATTCAATGATAAATTGGTCGCGATGACCTTGAAAATCGTCGGAATATGCAAGCGAATCGTCGAGAACGGCATCTAAATCTTTGTGGTTTACAAACGTCGGAAGTTTCTTTGCCGTTTTCGGTCCTGAGACCATTTCTGCCGGATTTCGCTCTACAACTCCCATTCTTTTCAGGTATTTGAAAAACGATTTTACTGCGCTCAATTTTCTGTTTACTGTTCGCGGCGTTAATCGATCTTCCATTAGTTGACTAATCCAAATGCGAATTAAATCGCTATCGATTGCCAAACAATCAAATTTTCCGCACATTTGCGTGATGAATGCTTCGAATTGCGAAAGGTCTTTCAAATAAGAAATCTCCGTCAGAGAAGAATAATTCTTCTCATAACGGAGATATTTTATGAATTTTTCTTTCCACATACCACAGTCCTCAATCATCGTTTGTGAACTGCAAAGCTACGAAAAGTTTTCGAAAAATCGATGCTTTATCAATTAATCTTCGGCTTGATGCAATTGCTGCACGTAAACGGCGTGCTGTCTTGCTTTACGGTTTACAACCGAAGGTTTTTGGAATGCTTGACGACGACGCAACTCTTTTACTACGCCCGTTTTTTCGTATTTACGTTTGAATTTTTTCAAGGCTCTTTCAATATTCTCGCCTTCTTTTAATTGTACTACAATCATTGTTTTATTTTTTGTTGTTTTGTTATTGTTATATTTTATTGAGTTTATTGCTTTCGAAAAACACATCCATAATGTTTTAATGTGCATTCCTCTTCTTTGCCTAAAACGCACTTGCATTTAAGCATCAAAAATATTGAATTATATTTGTTTTCTTCTTTTATTTCTGAGTGTTACAATAACCTCCCTCCTGTTTCGGGGTGCAAAGATAGAAATAATTGTTGAGAAAATGTGTAGGTTGATATAATTTTTTATATCAATCGGAATTCACTTTCATCTACTTTCCCAAAAATATCTCGAACTTTCGCTTTCGCTTTTTCGGTAATATCGGGTGTAATGTTATCCGATGTTTTCTTTATTACAAAAATCAATGCTATTAAATCATCAACATATCCCAATACCGGAATAAAATCGGGAATGATATCGAAAGGCAAAATCAAATAGCCCAACGCGCCAATGATCCAATATTTTTCTTTTTTCGGAAAATTTTTGCTTACGAGTGAAAAATATAATATAAGTGCCGGATAGAGCACTTTGACACCTGCCGATTTGGCGATCTTCAAAATTTTGTCCTGAAACTTTTCTTCCGAATAGTATTTGCTATATTTGACAATAATTTCTTCGTTTTCTAATTGAGAATTATCCATAATAATAATGTGTATTTAATTATGAAGCCAAAAGTACTATAAAATTTCCATATCTCGAAAAAAAATGCGAAATTTGCATCTTCAAAAAACCTATATACAATTAGGAAAATATTAAATATTCAAAAAAGAAATGACTAAAAGTGCTTTACAAATCGTACGGGCGCACTATGTGCCCAAAATGCCCGCGGGATTAGAGGGCAATGTGCGTATCGAAGAAGGTGCAGCCACACAATCGGTTGCCGATACAAAAGAAATTGCGAAACTTTTTCCGAATACTTACGGAACACCCATTTTGAAATTTGTTCCTACCGATGGTAAAAAATCGGCTGACAAACCTGTGAATGTAGGCGTTATTCTTTCGGGCGGACAGGCTCCGGGCGGACATAATGTAATTGCCGGGATTTTCGACGGCATAAAAAGTTTACATCCCGACAGTAAATTATATGGGTTCTTGATGGGTCCGGGCGGACTTGTAAATCACGAATACAAAGAGCTTACGCACAAAATTATCGATGAATATCGTAACACAGGCGGATTTGATATCATCGGTTCGGGACGTACAAAACTCGAAGAAACGGCACAATACGACAAAGGATTGCAAATTTTAAAACAACTTCAAATCTCGGCTTTGGTTGTTATCGGCGGCGATGATTCGAATACAAATGCGTGTGTATTAGCAGAATATTACAAAGCAAACAATGCTGGTGTGCAAGTTATCGGTTGTCCGAAAACGATTGACGGTGACTTGAAAAACGAACAAATCGAAACATCTTTCGGTTTTGATACCGCTTGTAAGGTGTATTCGGAATTGATTGGAAATATTCAACGTGACTGTAATTCGGCACGCAAATATTGGCATTTCATCAAGGTGATGGGTCGCTCGGCATCGCACATCGGTTTGGAGTGTGCATTGCAAACACACCCAAATATTTGTATCGTTTCGGAAGAAGTGGAAGCGAAAAAACAATCGCTCGACAACATTATCGACTATATCGCAGACGTTATCGCAAAACGTGCCGAACAAGGAAATAACTTCGGAACAGTGATTATTCCCGAAGGATTAATCGAATTTATTCCGGCAATGAAAGCGTTGATTGCAGAATTGAACGATTTCCTCGCGCACAATCAGGCGGAATATGATATGATTAGAAAATCCGAAAAACGCTCGTATATAATCAGCAAGCTTTCACCCGAAAATGCGGAAATTTACGCAAGTCTTCCCGAATCAATTGCACTTCAATTGACACTCGACCGCGACCCACACGGAAACGTGCAAGTTTCGCTTATCGAAACTGAAAAATTGTTGGCGGAAATGGTAAAAACTCGTCTCGGCGAATTAGCGAAAGAAGGAAAATACAAAGGAAAATTTGCGACAATTACACACTTCTTCGGTTACGAAGGACGTTGTGCTGCACCGTCGAATTACGATGCAGACTATTGTTATTCACTCGGTTATACAGCCTCGTTGCTTGTTGTAGCGGGAAAAACCGGCTATATGTCATCGGTGCGCAATACTACCGCACCTGCCAAAGAGTGGATTGCCGGCGGAATACCCATCACGATGATGATGAATATGGAGCGTCGCCACGGCGAAATGAAACCTGTTATTCAAAAAGCATTGGTGAGATTAGATGCTGCTCCTTTCAAATATTTTGAGAGTCAACGCAATAAATGGGCTTTGGAAACGGATTACGTATATCCGGGTCCAATCCAATATTTCGGTCCTACAGAAGTGTGCGACCAACCGAGCAAAACATTGCAGTTGGAGCAACTTGGGAAGATTGTAGGGTAAAAAAGATTCAAAAGTTCAAAGATTCAAAAGTTCAAGGATATTTATTGAATTTTTGAACCCTTGAACTTTTATTATAAAATTATTTATATTCTATGGCAACAAAACCATTTCATTATCAAGAGCCTTTCCCGATGTCGAAAGACACAACGGAATATTATCTGCTCACAAAAGAACACGTTTCAGTAGCAGAGTTTGAAGGAAAAGAAATTCTTAAAGTTTCGGAAGAAGGACTTATGCTGATGGCACAACACGCATTTCGCGATGTAGAATTTTTGCTTCGCTCCGAACATCAAGAGCAAGTAGCAAAAATACTGACCGACCCCGAAGCAAGCGACAATGATAAATACGTGGCACTTACTTTCTTGCGCAATTCCGAAATTTCGGCAAAAGGCATTCTTCCCTTTTGTCAAGATACCGGAACAGCGATAATTATGGGCAAAAAGGGACAACAAGTGTGGACTGACGGTAATGATGAAGAAGCACTCTCTCGCGGTGTTTATAACACATTTATAAACGAAAACCTGCGTTATTCGCAAAATGCCGCGCTCAATATGTACGACGAAGTGAATACCGGTACAAACCTGCCCGCGCAAATTGACCTCTACGCCACGCAAGGCAACGAATACAAATTCCTCTGCATCGCCAAAGGCGGCGGCTCGGCAAACAAAACCGCTTTGTATCAGGAAACAAAAGCGTTGCTTACGCCCGAAACATTAGAAAAATATTTGGTGGATAAAATGAAATCGTTGGGTACAGCCGCTTGTCCGCCGTATCACATCGCGTTCGTTATCGGCGGCACATCGGCGGAAAGCAATTTGAAAACCGTAAAACTTGCATCAACAAAATATTATGACAATCTGCCAACCGAAGGAAACGAATACGGACAAGCGTTTCGCGACGTTGAAATGGAAGAAATATTGAAAAAACAGTCGGAAAAACTCGGCTTAGGCGCACAATTCGGCGGAAAATATTTTGCGCACGATATTCGCGTTATTCGTCTTCCGAGACACGGCGCTTCGTGTCCGCTCGGAATGGGCGTTTCATGCTCTGCCGACCGTAACATTAAAGCGAAAATCAACAAAGATGGCATTTGGATTGAAAAGCTTGAAGACAATCCCACCCGTCTTATCCCCGAAAGTATGCGTGAAGCGGGTGAAGGCAATGCTGTGAAAATCGATCTCAATCGTCCGATGAAAAAAATTCTCGAAGAACTGTCGAAATACCCTGTTTCCACTCGTTTGTCGCTCAACGGAACGATTATTGTGGGACGCGACATTGCGCACGCAAAACTCAAAGAGCGCATCGACTGCGGCGAAGGGCTTCCGCAATACATCAAAGACCACCCGATTTATTACGCAGGTCCGGCAAAAACGCCCAAAGGTTACGCCAGCGGCTCTATGGGACCCACCACGGCAGGACGTATGGATTCATACGTGGATTTATTCCAATCGTACGGCGGTAGTATGATTATGTTGGCAAAAGGGAATCGCAGCCAGCAAGTTACCGATGCTTGCCACAAGCACGGCGGATTTTATCTCGGCAGCATCGGCGGTCCCGCAGCCATTCTTGCGCAAAACAGCATCAAATCGCTTGAATGTGTGGAATATCCCGAATTGGGAATGGAAGCGATATGGAAAATTGAGGTGGAAGATTTCCCTGCGTTTATTTTGGTGGATGATAAGGGGAATGATTTTTTTAAGGTGGTAACAGAGAAGAAAGATTGTTGTAAGTAAAATCATCAGTATTTATCAAAAAGGCAAGGCATTAGCAAATAGTTAATGTTTTGTCTTTTTTTTGTGGATTGGGGGAAAATATGTATATTTGCGGAGACTAAAATGAATCATTTGTCATATGACCCAAAAACTCTTTTCCTCCAAAGTAATTGATTTCAACCAACATCTCAATTACACAGGCGCATTGCCACAAGGCTTCAGAGTTATCAATCCCTTTTTCGATAATCCCGAAACAATGGTAGTAATGAGCCAATTTTACCACAAATATTATGATGATAATAAACAACGGCGTTTTATCATCGGCATCAATCCCGGAAGAAATGGCGCAGGTGTTACCGGAATCCCTTTTACCGATACAAAAAGATTAGAAAGCGTTTGCGGAATCAAAATGGAATCAGCACATACGCACGAAGTTTCGTCTGTCTTCGTGTATGATATGATAGCAGAATACGGTGGCGCAACCGAATTTTATCGCGATTTTTACATCAATTCGCCATTTCCATTGGCAATTCTTCGAGAGACAAAACCGGGACAGTGGCTCAATGCCAATTACTATGACGACCCGCAATTACTTAAAATGACGGAAGATTTTATGATTGATTCACTCAAAAAACACATTTCGCTCGGTTTGGATACCTCCGAAGTGTTTGTGTTAGGAAAGAAAAACGCCGTTTGCATCGAAAAAATGAATAAAAAAGCGAAGCTGTTCGACCGCATCACCGTACTCGAACACCCGCGATACATTCAACAATACAAATCGAAAGAGAAACAGTTGTATATTGATAAATATATATTGGCTTTCGGGCACAAAAATGAATGAATCACAACAACATATCATTTACACCATAGGTCACTCTACGCACAGCATAGAGGAGTTTTTGGCAATGCTTCAATCTTTCGACATCAAAAATTTGGTCGACATCCGAAGTCTGCCCGGCTCGCGAAAATATCCGCAGTTTGACCAAGAGAATTTACAACTCGTTTTGCCCGAAAACGGAATGAATTATCTCTATATGAAAGATTGGGTGGAAGACGAAAAGTGTGTCCCGATTCAAAAAACACACGTTGGCGAAACGCTTCCTTTCAAGGTTATGCCGATCATATGGAAACCAATATGTTCAAAAACGCAATTGTTGAATTGGAAAAAATCGCTTCACAAACAAATACGATTTATATGTGTGCCGAAGCGGTTTGGTGGCGATGTCATCGCTCAATGGTGTCCGATTATTTGAAAGCGCGGGGTTGGAAAGTGCTGCATATTATGGCAGTCGGGAAAGCGCAGGAGCACATTTATACATCGCCTGCAAAAATCATTGGAAGTGAAGTATCTTATGAAGATTAAAATATAAAATAATGGTAACAAGATTCAAAATCGGCGACAAAGTAAGCTGGAATTCCGAAGCCGGACATGTTTCGGGGACAATTATCAAAATCCACACATCGGATTTCGATTACAAAGGATATACGCATCACGCATCTGAAAACGATCCGCAATATGAAATCAAAAGCGATAAATCTGACCATATTGCAGCACATAAAGGAAAGGCTTTGAGCCTTTTAGTTTGACTATTTTCCAATCTCAAAATAATAATTAAATGAACAAATTTTTTATTCTATCTTTCGCACTAATCCTTTTTACCGGATGTGTGCAAACAAAAAACAATTACCTCAATTGCAAAACATACACTGAAGCAGAACTTCCCATAGAGGTTGTGTCCGATTGGAGTGCCATCAAAAAAGGGTTGCACGCCACTATTGGGAGCATTGATATACGATATGTGAAACACGAAATTCCCGATGTAGCGCATCAATCGCAATGGAACGGAACGGCTTGGCGAGGTGAACGTGTTTCGGCTCAATTGGTTACTTGGAGCAGAGACAATATTTCACAAATTCACGGTCAATTCACCAATTTTAGAACGACAGACGGAAAAATTATCCCTGCCGATGCAGCCAACATTCACTTTGTGAGGTACGTGATTACCGACGAATTTGGCCCCGGTTGCGGACATCGAAAACCCGAAGATTTTGCCTCATCGCTCAGTCCCGATGTGTTGGACAATTTAGCGTGTTTCAACCTTGAATCCAATACCACGCGTCCCATTTGGATTACAATGGACGTTCCACGCGATGCTGCACCGGGCATCTATACTTCTACATTACAGCTATTTGCCGACGGTAAAAGAAACGCATCATTCACTTTCCAACTCGAAGTGCTCCCACAAACACTGCCGCCTGCAGTGGAATGGAAATTTCATCTCGATTTGTGGCAAAATCCATATTCCGTAGCACGTATAGCGGGTGTAGAGCCATGGACACCTGAACATTGGGAAGCCCTACGTGAACCGATGACAATGTTGGCAAACGCCGGACAAAAAGTAATTACCGCCACGCTTAACAAACGTCCTTGGAACGGTCAAACCGAAGATGCTTTCGGCACAATGATTGAATGGACAAAGAAAGCAGACGGCACGTGGGAATACGATTATACCGTGTTTGACAACTGGATACAATTTATGATGGATTTGGGCATCAATGCCCAAATCAGCTGCTATTCGATGGTGCCCTGGGGCAACTACTTGTTCTATTTTGATGAAGAAAAAGGCGAAGAAGTGAGGGTTGCAGCAACTCCCGGCACACAAGTTTTTGCCGATATGTGGGTTCCATTCTTGAACGATTTCTTGCATCACTTGGATGAAAAAGGATGGCGCGACATCACGCTCATTGCTATGGACGAACGCAGTCCCCAAGAGATGAAAGCAATGCTCGAACTACTCGACAAAGTGGCTCCCGGGATGGGCGTACAATTAGCTGACAACCAAAGAAGTTATCAGTTATTTGTTGAACAGCTTGCCGATATTAGTGTGATGCACGGCGTAACGGTTTCGCCGGAAGATATGGCTTTCCGCCGTTCCAAAAATCATATTACCACTTGGTATGTATGTTGTTCCGACGAATTCCCCAATGTATTTACTTTTTCCGACCCTGCCGAAGGCGCATTTATCGGTTGGTACACAATGGCTGCCGATTTCGACGGTTTTTTGCGTTGGGCTTATAACAGTTGGGTGATTGAGCCGCTTATCGACTCTCGTTTCCGTACTTGGCCTGCAGGAGATACATCTATTATCTATCCCGAAGGACGCAGTTCTATTCGTTTCGAGCGATTGCGCGAAGGAATTCAAGATGCGGAAAAGATTCGTATTTTGAGAGAGCAATTTCGAGATAATCCGGCGAAACTTGAGCAACTTAACTCGGCAATAGAACGATTTAATATCATAAAGCGCCCTGCGAATTTGGAAGAATTGGTTAATGAGGGGAAAAGGGTTTTGGAGGAGTTGTCGAGGTAGTTGATAAGTTCTAACCCCGTGATTTATATAAAGCACAAAAAAATGATTTAAAAAAATTTCAAATTCTTGGAAGCATTGGTGAGAAAAGGGAAAATTATGCGTGGAGAAAAACTTCATTAACTGTTATAATGCTATCCTAAAAAACGCAGATTTAGGCAAATCTGCGTTTTTTGTGTCTAAATTCCTTATCCAACTCAGGCTTAAGCGATATAATAGGTGTGATACAAAGTATATCTGTAAACATACCCCCGCCAAAAATCACCATTTAAAACCAATTCTGCAACATCTTTCCATTTCTCAACTTTTTTCATTAATTTTGTTGTCAAAAAACAATTCCTATGAAATACTTTAAAACAATCCTTTCAATTACAATTCTTTGCACATTATTCTCGTGCAAAACGAATAGCGCGGCGGGAAAAGAAGAAAAAATCGTACTCGCCTACGTAACATCGTGGACATCGATTATCCCCGATGTAAATTACGTTACACACATCAATTACGCTTTCGGGCACGTTACCGATTCGTTTGACGGTGTACGTATCGACAACGAAAACCGTTTGCGACAAATAGTTGCATTGAAAGAACAAAAACCCTCATTGGTGGTTTTTCTCTCAATAGGTGGTTGGGAAAGCGGACGTTTTAGCGAAATGGCGGCTGATGAAAAAACTCGTCGCTCATTTGCTCGCGATTGTGCACGAGTGGTAAAAGAGTTTGGTCTCGATGGCATTGATATGGATTGGGAATATCCCACATCAAGTTCGGCAGGTATATCTTCCTCGCCCGACGATACCGATAACTTTACGCTTCTTATGCGTGAAATTCGTGAAGAAATCGGAAATGATAAATTACTCACTTTTGCCTCTGTTTCCAGTGCCAGATACGTAAACTTTCCGGAAGTGATGCCATACATTGATTTTGTAAACATAATGTCATACGATATGGGAACTCCGCCCATTCATCATTCTACTTTGTATCGCTCCGAGCGCACCGGAAGACTTTCGGGAGACGAAGCCGTGAAAGCACACGTAGAAGCAGGTGTCCCAATAGACAAACTTGTATTAGGAATTCCTTTCTACGGCAGAGGCACCCAAGGCATTACCGGAGTTTACCGCAACTATCGCGACATTATCAAACTCGATGAAAGTTTCGAAAGAAGATGGGATGATGTAGCCAAAGCGCCTTATCTCGCCAACGATACTGTTGATTTTATTATCGGATATGCTGATGCTCGTTCCATCGGTTACAGATGCGATTACATTCTCGAAAAAGGAATGCTCGGTGCAATGTATTGGGATTATGCCGCCGATGATGATGAAGGAACGTTGCGAAAGGCGGTATTTAATGGTTTGAATCGGAGATAAAACTCTTGTCCTTTCCTCATCTTTTTTTACCTCAAATGTGTCTATCAAATGAGGTAAAAAAATAGAGGATTATTAATTTCATCAATAATCACTTAGAGATTGTTTAAATTTGTATTGATTGGCTTGAAAAGCCTAATTCTCATAACCGTAGGTCAAAGCGTAGCGACGACCTACGGACAAGACCCAACACGGAACATCTGCCTGAAAGGCAAGACATCGCCTGTTTTGTCCCGCCTTTCAGGCGGTAGTTATAGAATGCTGCTTTCCGCAGGTCGTCGCTACGCTTTGACCTACGGTTACGAAAATCTCGCCTTTCAGGCGTTTTGAGGAAAAATTTAAACAACTACTTAGAAGTTTCACACAATGAACAAAATTACAAGTTATACAATTGTTCTATTATTGACAATATCGTTTTTTTGGACTGCTTGCGTACCATCAAACAACAAAAGCAATGCATCTTTGCCAATGCTTAGGGTAGAAAACGGTATCGTATTAAACGAAAACAACGAAAAAGTTTTGTTGCAAGGCACCAATGCAGGCGGACTTTTAGTAACCGAACGTTGGATGACACTTGTAGGCGGCACTCCGGCAGTAGGCGATAACGTTCCGATGCATAACATCTTTTTGGAACGATTTGGAACAGAAAAAGCGCAACAGATATGGCAACATTACAGAGAAAACTTTTGGACGGAACAAGATTTTATCAACCTTGCCGAAATGGGTATGAACGTCATCAGACTTCCCTTTATGCACTTGACCATTGACCCAACTTTTAATCAAGTACCACAACTGTCCGGCGAAAAATTTAATTTCACTATTTTGGAAGAGTTTGTAGCAGAAGCTGCTAAGCACGGTATTTACACAATACTGGATTTGCACGGCACATATGGTAGTCACAACGGACAAGACCACAGCGGACTCACTATTAACGTGCCGCAAGGGGCGAATGTGATGGATTATGTAACATTTTGGAATCCCGATTGTCCGATTGGCACGGAAAACAGACGAAAAACAACAGAGTTGTGGGTAGCCGTAGCACAGCATTTTTACGAAAATCCGAACGTAGCAGGTTTTTATCTTCTCAATGAGCCGGGCGAAAAAGGTAGATTAACTACCTTGCTTCATTGGAATTATTTCAATGAATTATACGAAGCGATACGAGAAGTTAATCGTCATCACATCATTATTTTCAATCCCTGTTGGGGTGGTGGCGATATACCTCACCCTACCAATAATCCGTATGGTTTTAATTGGGATACGAATGTGATGTATTCGTTTCACCATTATACGCATTACAACGGCGCAACCAATTATGAATTACATATGGAGAATATGTTGTGGAGAGTAAACGAGGTTGAAGGGCGCAATTTCGGCGTACCTGTTATGATGGGTGAATTTACTGTGCTGCACGGTGGTTTGAAAGGTTGGAAAAATACGTTAAGATTGTTTCAAGAGCGAGGCTGGCACTGGACAAGTTGGACGTATAAAGTGTACACGAATAATTCGAGTTCGGTGTGGGGTATATTCAACTCTCGACTTGTGCAAGAATATGGCATAGAAGAAGCATTGGTACATCCGCAAACCGATAGTTTTGATGATATTATTCGCAAATGGTCAAGAACGAGAACCGATAATGAAAATATGTTTAAGTTTGCGTTTAGCGATGGCACTACGCTTTTCGATGTGATGAAAAGTACTATAAATGAGTTTGATGCACAATAGTAGATTTTTTATTGTAGTAGCAAATTACCGGTTATGCAAAAATAAATTTCAAAAGATAAAAAATGAAAAAAAGATTATTCACGGCAACAATGCTTGCGTTACTTGCGTTACCAATAGTATTGATTATTGCATGTGGAAACAGTTCACAACCAATAACCAATGCTTTGGACATACAACAAAATGCCAACGGTAGCATCACCATCTCTTTCGAGAAAGTAGAAGGCGCGGAAAGTTACAAAATCTATCACGGTACTACAAGACTCACCACGCAAAATTTACTTGCCACATTAAAAGCGTCTGACATTCAAACGGGAACAATTTCTTCGGGCGAAAATGTGTTTACGTACACGCATACTACATCAAATGTAGAGAAGTACAAAAACCACTACCGTATCGTACCAATTGATGCGCAAGGTAGAACAATTGTATCAATGCAATGGGATTTAGGAAAACTTCCTAATGCAGCTTCTTACGAAGTGCAACGCGCATCAACAGTTACACCGGTAACTCAACGTACAGGAGCTAACGATTTATTATTTGAAACAATAGGCAAAACACCGGAAACAAATTTCACCGATTTTGTTACCGGTTTCGACCGATATACAAGTCGTTACAGAATTGTTCCGCTTGATGCCAGCGGCGAGCAGCTTACCGGAAATAACGGACAACCCCTTTATGTGATTTTCGGTGCACTGTTTTCGGATTTCGAACAAACGATTTCTTTCGAACAGAAATTGTTCGGCGAAAATATGTTGTTCTACGACCCAAAATACGATGAAGGTTGGAAAATTGCTCGCGAAGTAAATCGTATTCACGACGATGAAATGTTTACTTCACCATCGGGTCCGGCGCACGGTCAATTCTCCATTCGCCGCTACGCGATGAATTTCAAGCCGGGCGATTACAAAGATTTCGGAACATTCCAGTTCGGATATTACACTTCTGTTTCGGGATTAGGTGCATTGCCTACCGATACACGTTTTTACGGTAACATCGAAATTCCGGCACCACTTCCAGGCGGGAACGCAACGTGTACATTTTGGCGTTCGCTAGAAAATTTTGAAGTAAATCCAGCCGACGACAATACTGTTTTTCGTTGGGCGGTTTCGCAAGCTGCACCCGCGCGACGATTGAGCATCAACATACCGGCAAGGTTTGATTGGGGCGATGTTCCGGGTTATGCAACACCTTGGGCATCGGGCGGATTTTTGTCTGATAGTCGTTTTACAGACGAAATCGGCGCAAGAAATCAACAACAATGGTACACCCGCAACAGTTATTTCGTACATTCCGAATTTACGGGCAACAACTGGAACAGAATGACACACGGCGTTACCGGACATCCTTATATTTCAAATTGGCACGAAGGCGGCTCAAGAACAAATGTGGATATCGTCCCGATTATTCGTGAAAAACCATTTTTGTTTGTAGAAAACGGTGAATACAAAGTATTTGTTCCCGCGTGGCAGCACAACTCGAAAGGTATTACGTGGAATGATGCAACCGGATTTATGGGCAAAGGCGAAACACTCGATTTACTAAAAGATTTTTTCATTGCCCAAGAAGGTGTTTCGGCTGCTGAAATCAACCGACAAATTCGTGCCGGCAAGCATATTTTCTTCACCCCCGGTTGGTTCAACTTGGAAGAGCCGATTCGTGTAACACGTGCCAACACAATACTTTTAGGAACGGGTTATGCAACACTTTTCCCGGGCAAAAATAACCGCGACGGTGCTATTTTTGTGGACGATGTTCCGGGTGTTATCATAGCAGGCATTATGCTCGACGCTTTGTATAATTCGGATTATTTAATTAAAATGGGCGATGTAAATGCAAACAAAGACCATAGCAGTAATCCATCATTATTGTCGGATGTATTTATTCGCATTGGCGGATACTATACTACGCCCGTAAATGCCACTATTTCAGTATTAATCAATTCAAACAATGTAATTGGCGACCACCTTTGGGTTTGGCGTGGCGATCACGGTAGCGGTATTGGCTGGGATATGAATACAGGCGATTGGGGACTCATTGTTGCCGGCGACGATGTAGTGATGTATGGATTGTTTGTAGAGCATTTTCAAAAATACGAAACATTGTGGTTAGGCGAACGCGGCAGGGTGTTTTTCTACCAAAATGAAAGTCCTTACGACCCAACAAATCAAGCGGCGTATATGAGCCACAATGGCACCGTAAGAGGCTGGGCAAGTTACAAAGTTGCCAATTTTGTGAATGATCACGAAGCCATCGCTTTGGGTATGTATGGCGTGTTTAACAGAACAGGCGAAGACAGGCGACAATCTACACAAGTATTTATGGATAACGCCATTGAAGTGCCGCATAAACCGAGTGTGTGGATAAGACACGCGATTATTACCGAACTGAGCGTTACGCCAAATGCCACTAATAATGTACAAGTAAATGGCACTGTGAGCATTGTGAACGGAACAGGACAAGGAATATCCAACTTACAACTTGCAGCAGCAAGAAGATTGCTGTCGTTTAATAATGGAACGGCGATACTGCCTCCGGGACATCCGGGTATTGCACACCCTGATTGTCCGGTGTCGCACGACACAAAAACAATTGGCGTAGAACCTGCCGATGAAGATTTCTCGCAATTGCTGTTGCCAATTGTTAGGCCAAGATGGAAATAATTTGCTAATGTGCTAATAAATAATGTGCTAATGAAAGCAAAATTGCTGACTCATTAGCACATTATTTATTAGCACATTAACAATTATAATCTTCTAATTTGACTTTCTCCCGCACCGGTTCCTCTATATTTGCTTCGCGCCGAATTAAATCGATACCTTACTGTCAATTCAACTCTTTGTGTGTCGTAATGACTGGTTTGCCATAGTTCCCATTGCTTGTCGTGCAATATGTGTGTATCTCTTATTCCTTTGAATATGTCGTGTCCTTTCAACTCTACGTGTAACTGTTCATCTAAAAACGATTTGATAATACTGCTTCCTACGATGAACTGATTGTCAATCCAGTATTCGTTTTTCCTATCCCCTTTTCCCAAAAAACGAGCATCAAGTGTGAATAAAAATCCTTTCGGTAGCGTAAGCGAATTGTTGAATGAAGTCGTCATTATCGGTCTGTTTCTCGTGAAAGACTCATCGTTCATTGTGATTGTCAACCATTGCTTTGTCATTCCTATGCTTACCTGTGGTGACCAAATACCGAATTTTGGCGCAACGGAAACGAATGCCGTAAAAATAGGCAATCTGTCTAAATTTCGATTTGAGAGAATGGTAATCGCCTCATTCTCTTCCATTCGTTTAGCCCAAAGCATAATGGCATCGTGCTCGTTTCTGTAGCTGAGCATGAGTTGTACAAATTTCCATGTACTTGCAAGCGTAATATCGTGAACGGTTGTAGGTTTTAGAAACGGATTTCCGGTTTGCATCGTAAACTTGTTGAAATAGGCGATATTGCTTCTCAACTGTCCATATGACGGACGTTGCGTTCTTGCCGTATAGCTCAAATTCAATCCTACATCTTTCAATTGCGTGGCAAATGAAACATTGGGAAACCATTGATTATAACGGCGACTTTGCTCATCGCTTCGGATATCATCTACAAAATAGTCGGCATTAACATTTTCATATCGCAATCCCACGCCAAATTGTCCGATTTCGGGTATCGCTCGCGAATATTCGGCAAAAAAACTGTTGTTCTGTTCGTTAATTTTGGTGTTTGCCGATGGCATAATGTTCTCTTTATTTTGATAAATATCTTTTCGATACGTATAAGTATATTCGTTCCCCAACAAAAACTGTCCGCCCAAAACGGGATACGAAACGATTAATTTTGAGGCAATAAGACGATTTGAAACATTATTCTCTGATGTAATGATACGGTCATTAAATTCTAGGCTTGTTTCGGTATTCCGCGCGTTTGTCGTTTGTCCGTTAGAAAAATAATCGGTGTTAAAATCCACTTTCAAATCACCAAATTCTCCATTATAGTAGGCATTGAGGTGATGTGCGGGCTGCGATTTTCTAACTTCGTTGCGTGCTGTGTGAAGTTGGTCATAAAGCTCGCTGTCGGCTAATACAGTGCTATACATATCGCCACCGCTTCTACTGCACTGATGAGCCGTTAATGTATATCTGATACCTGTAGAATGTTTGGAAGAAAGTTCATAATTGACTCCTGTAATTCCTCTCAATGTGTTAGAAGAGTTGTCGAAACGGAATTTATTCTCTTGTGTCCACAGCGTGTCTACATATACTATTTGTCTCATTTCGCTATCGTGAAATCCCCTGTTTTTACTATAAAAGACCGTTCCGAAAATATCCCAGCCATTTTTGCGATAGTTTACATTTAACTGCTCCGTCAAACTGGTAAATTTTGATTGAAAAACGCTCGAACGTACATCAAAACTAAATCCATCACCCACTTTTCGTACCGTAATAATACGGATAACTGCCTTTACCGACGCGTCGTATCGCGCACCAGGATTGGTTACGATTTCCACTTCGCGAATATCCGATGAATTGAGATTATCCAATTCCGACGGATCGCGCATCAATCGGTTGTTGATATAAATAATTGCTTCGCCTTTGCCGAGCACCGAAAACTCGCCATTGTCGCCTATGAGTGCGGGAAGTCTTTTCAACACATCGTTTCCTGTTCCTGCTTGGCTCAATACCGAATTTTGCACGGCGGTAACTATCGCATCGTTTCGCAAGCGAATTTGCGGCAGGCTGCCTTGTATCAGTACTTCACCCAACATCAAGGCATCGGATTTCAACGTTATCGTTTGATTTTGCGAAGCCGATACCGTTTGTGTCTCATATCCGATAAATGAAATTTGCAAAAATGCATTGTTTATACTTCCGTTGGTATAAAGTGTAAATTCGCCATTTTCGTTAGTAACCGCTCCTGTAATCAAAGTGGAATCAGGAAGTGAAAAGAGGGCAACATTGGCGAATTCGATGGGTTCGTTTTGCTCACAGATAACATTTCCTGAAATGTTTTGTGCAATAATATTTGTCGATGCAAAGAGAAAAAAAAGCGCAAGGGTAAATAAAGTTCTCATACATTTGTTATTTATGCACGGTAAAGACTGTTTTATTGCCACACACTACACCGCTGTCTGTAAGAATACAATGGAGAGAAGAAAAACCACTAATGAATTATTGATTTTAACAAAGCGCCTTAGCGAATTTCGGCGCTTTGTGAAAATTACTCCAAAGATAGCTCAAATATTCTTCATTTCTTGATAATTCGTTAAAAATATCACTGTTTTATAATCGGTTAATCTGACTTTCTCCTGCACCGGTGCCTCTATATTTACTTCTTGCCGAATTAAATCGATATCTTACCGTCAATTCCACTCTTTGTGTATTATGGCGAGCATTCTGATATATTTCCATTTGGCTGGTGCGCAACAAATTATGCTGTTTTTGAGTCCCCAATATATCGTGTCCTTTTAACTCTACACGCAACTGCTCATTCAAAAACGCTTTCGTGATACCTGCACCCACAACAATTTGATTTTCTTTTAAATATACATTTTGATAATCCCCTTTTCCTTGAAAACGAGTGTCGAACGTCAGCAAAAATCCTTTCGGTAACGAAAACGAATTGTTAAGCGAAGCGGTAAACATCGGTTTATTTAATGTTATTTCGTCACCGAGAAATGGCATTGTCATCCATTGTTTAATCATTCCCACGCTTGCCTGTGGCAACCAAATACCAAATTTAGGCGCGGCAGAAACAAAAGCTGTCAAACCCGGTAATCTATCAAAATTACGAAGTGTAAGGATGGAAATTGCCGGATTATCTTCCATTCGCTCTGTCCAAAACATAATCGCATTGTGTTCGTTTTTATAACTGAGCATTAGTTGCAAAAATTTCCAAGTACTTGTCAGTGTAACATCGTGTACAATGGTCGGTTTGAGGAAAGGGTTTCCGGTTTCCAACGTAAAGCGATTGGCATAAGTTACATTGCTTCTCAACTCTCGATATGATGGTCGCTGCGTTTTTGCCGTATAGCTTAACTGCAGTCCTATATCTTTTAATTGTGTGGAAAATGAAATATTGGGAAACCACTGATGGTAATTACGACTTTGTTCATCGCTTCGCAAATCATTTACAAGATATTCGGAACGAACATTTTCGTATCGTAATCCCACACCCAACTGTCCAATGTTGGGTATTGCGCGTGAATACTCGGTAAAGAAGCTATTGTTTTGCTCATTAACAGCCGTGTTAGTTGATGCCACAATTCGCTCTTCATTTTGAAAATTATCTTTGCGATGCGTATTGGTATATTCGCTTCCCAACGAAAATTGTCCTCCTAAAATGGGATAAGAAACGATTATTTTTGAGGCAATAAGACGATTTGAAACATTGTTTTTTGATGTAACAATACGGTCATCAAACTCTTGACTTGTTTCGGTTGTTCGCGTATTTCTCGATTGTTCGTTGGAAAAATAATCGGCATTGAAATCCACTTTCAATTCGCCAAATTCACCATTATAATAAGCATTGATGCGATGTGTAGGACGAGATTTTCCAATTTCTTCTAATATAGAGCCGAATTTGTCGTAAAATTCATCGTTTGCGAACACAATGCTACCAAGTTCACCATTTGCTCTGTTAATCGGATTCGCCGTTAGTGTATATCTAATACCTGTATAATGTTTGGGCGAAATTTCATAATTGATTCCTGCAATTCCTCTTATCGTACTCCAACGATCGTCAAAAGATGTCTTATTTTCTTGTCTCCAAAGAGTATCTACGTACGCTTTTTGCCACAAATCACTTCTTTGAAACCAAACACCTTGGCTGTAAAAAGCTGTTCCAAAAATATCCCAACCGTTTTTGCGGTAATTTACGTTCAGTTGTTCCGTCAAATCGGTTTTACTTGATTGAAAAACACTCGAACGCATATCGAAACTAAATCCATCACCCACTTTTCTCACCGTGATAATACGGATAACAGCTTTTACCGAAGCATCGTATCGCGCACCTGGATTGGTTACGATTTCTACTTCGCGAATATCTGCCGAATTGAGATTATCCAATTCCGACGGATCGCGCATCAATCGGTTGTTGATATAAACAATCGCTTCGCCTTTGCCAAGCACCGAAAATGAGCCATTGTCGCCGGTGAGTGCGGGAAGTCGTTTCAATACGTCATTCCCTGTTCCTGCTTGGCTCAATACGGAATTTTGTACGGTAGTAACAATTGCATCGTTTCGCAAGCGAATTTGTGGTAAACTACCTTGTACTAATACTTCGCCCAATACCAACGCATCGGTTTTCAACACTACTGTTTGATTTTGCGCAGCCGATACTGTTTGTGTTTCATATCCGATAAACGAAATTTGCAAGAATGCATTGTTTGCACTCCCGTTAGCATTGAGCGAAAAATGACCGTTTTCGTTTGTAACCGCTCCTGTAATCAATGTAGAATCGGGCAATGAAAAGAGAGCGATATTAGCAAATTCGACAGGCTCGTTTTGATCGCAGATAACGTTGCCGGAAATATATTGTGCTGTGATATTTGTCGCTATACAAAGAAATAAAAGTGATAGAAATGTGAATTTTGTTTTCATATTTTCGTTGTTTTATTTGGCTTACGCCAATTTTCAATTGTTATTTTACTCATAGGACGATTGAATGAATATTTCGGTTACAAAAAAGTTTGATTATTTTAGCTATACAATGATTTTTCAAGTTTCGAGAACTCGAAAAATCTATCGAAACACATATTAAAGAAAAATTTCCGCAAATAAATCTTCACACATCACGAAAAATGTTTAATTTTGTGGGAAAATATGAGAGAGAGAAAAATAAAAAATAAATAAATTCATAACTTAATCAAAAACAAAACTTTATGCGTTGGTTAATTAATTCTCCAATCGGACGAAAATTTGTAATGAGTCTCACCGGGCTGGGGCTTGTTTTGTTTGCGCTGTTTCACGCAGCAATGAACTTCGTGTATCTTATTTCACCGGAAGCTTACAATGCTATTTGTAACTTTCTGGGGGCAAATTGGTATGCAATAATTGCCACTATTGGGCTTTTTGCTTTGTTTGGTATACACATTATTTATGCAATCATTTTGTCATTGCAAAACCGCAAAGCGCGTGGGAATGACCGATATGCAGTAGCAGGACGTCAAAAAGGCGTTTCGTGGGCATCAATGAATATGCTTTTAATTGGTCTTGCAATTTTGGCATTTTTAGTAATGCACATGGTACATTTCTGGTCAAAAATGCAAATGATTGAAGTAGGTCATTACATTTTGGGTATGGAACACTTGGATACTTCAAGAGCAGCAGATGGTGCTTACCACATTGCATCGGTATTCTCAAATCCGATTGCTTGCATCATCTACATCATTGGCGTTTTTGCACTTTGGCTACATATGACACACGGTTTCTGGAGCGGAATGCAATCACTTGGATTTAGCAACAATGTATGGCTTCCACGTATCAAAGTGCTTTCGGCTATTATCGCAACCATCACTTGTTTGTTATTTGTGGCGATTCCACTGGTGTATTTATTTGGAATAAAATAAATTTATGTTTATTTGATGATTTGTTTATTCGATGATTTGTTGCCTAACGGCATATAAATCAAGCGAAAACAGATAATCAAATAAACAAATAATCAAATCAACAAAAAAACAGATTATGACTCAGATAGATAATAAAAAAATCGATTCCAAAATTCCACAAGGCACACTTGAAGGAAAATGGACTAATTATAAAGATCACCAAAAGTTGGTAAATCCGGCAAACAAGCGTCGTCTCGATGTGATTGTAGTAGGTACCGGATTAGCAGGTGCGTCGGCAGCTGCTTCACTTGGCGAAATGGGATTCAATGTGTTGAATTTCTGTATTCAAGATTCACCTCGTCGTGCGCACTCTATTGCTGCACAAGGAGGTATCAATGCGGCGAAAAACTATCCAAATGACGGCGACTCGGTTTATCGTCTGTTTTACGATACAATTAAAGGTGGGGATTATCGCGCTCGCGAAGCAAACGTGTATCGTTTGGCAGAAGTAGCAAACGAAATTATTGACCAATGTGTGGCACAAGGCGTACCTTTTGCACGCGATTATGGCGGATTATTAGACAATCGTTCTTTCGGTGGAGCGCAAGTTTCACGGACTTTCTATGCTCGCGGACAAACCGGACAGCAATTGTTGTTGGGCGCTTACTCATCATTGAGCCGTGCCGTGCACAAAAAACAAGTGAAACTATTCACTCGTCGCGAAATGCTTGATTTGGTAATGATTGACGGTCGCGCTCGTGGAATTTTGGTGCGTAACTTAGTTACCGGCGAAATCGAACGTTACGCTGCTCACGCCGTTGTTATTGCTACCGGAGGATATGGAAATACATTTTTCCTTTCTACTAACGCAATGACTTCTAATGGATCGGCAGCTTGGCAGTGCTACAAAAAAGGCGCAATGTTCGCCAATCCTTGTATGACGCAAATTCACCCGACTTGTATTCCCGTTCACGGCGAATTTCAATCGAAACTGACGTTGATGTCGGAATCGTTGCGTAACGACGGACGTATTTGGGTGCCGAAAAAATTGGAAGATGCGGTAGCCATTCGCGAAGGAAAACTTCGTCCGACCGACATTAAAGAAGAAAACCGCGATTATTATTTAGAAAGAAGATATCCGGCTTTCGGAAACTTAGTGCCTCGCGACGTTGCATCTCGCGCAGCGAAAGAGCGTTGCGATGCAGGCTATGGCGTAGGAAATACAGGTTTGGCAGTTTATCTTGATTTTGCCGATGCCATCCAACGTCTTGGAAAAGATGTGGTCGAAGCGCGTTACGGCAATCTTTTCCAAATGTATGAAAAAATCGTTGACGACAATCCATACCAAACACCGATGATGATTTATCCCGCTATTCATTACACAATGGGCGGCGTGTGGGTGGACTACGAATTAATGACCTCCATTCCGGGCTGTTTCTGTATCGGCGAAGCAAACTTTTCCGACCACGGTGCAAACCGCTTAGGCGCATCAGCATTGATGCAGGGATTGGCAGACGGCTATTTCGTGCTTCCTTATACGATTCAAAATTATTTGTCTGACCAAATCAACGTACCCCGTTTCAAAACCGATGCACCGGAATTTGAACAAGCCGAAAAAGAAATCAACGATAGAGTTGAGCGTTTGATGAATATCAAAGGAACTCATTCTGTTGATTATATCCACAAAAAATTAGGACATATTATGTGGGATTTCGTGGGAATGGGACGCGATGCCGAAGGATTGAAAAAAGCAATTGCAGACATCAAAGAATTGAAAAAAGAGTTTTGGAGCGACCTTCGTATTCCGGGCGACAAAGACAAACTAAACGTAGAACTTGAAAAAGCGTTACGCTTGGCAGACTTTATCGAAATCGGCGAATTGATGGCGCACGATGCCCTCGACCGCGAAGAATCTTGTGGCGGACACTTCCGTCTTGAATATCAAACGCCGGATGGGGAAGCATTGCGCAACGATGAGAAGTTCGCTTACGTTTCGTGTTGGGAATATCAAGGCGAAGATAAAGACCCGATGATGGCAAAAGAGCCGTTGGATTATGAATTTGTTGTTCGTCAGCAACGTAATTATAAGGCATAAGTCAAACCCTTTAACAAGTAAAAAACAAACATTATGGACAAAGATATAAATATTAAGATAAAAGTCTGGCGTCAAGATGGACCGAAAGTTAAAGGACGCTTTGAAACCTACGAACTAAAAAATATTTCTCAAGGAAGCTCATTTCTCGAAATGCTTGATATTCTCAACGAACAGCTTATCAACGAGGGCGGAAGTCCGGTAGTTTTCGACCACGATTGTCGCGAAGGAATCTGCGGAATGTGTAGTTTGTACATCAACGGGCACCCACACGGACCCGATGAAGACATTACCACTTGTCAGCTGCATATGCGCAAATTCAAGGAGGGCGAAACAATTACGATTGAACCTTGGCGTTCGGCAGGATTTCCGGTTATCAAAGACTTAATGGTTGACCGTTCGGCGTACGACAAAATCATTCAAGCAGGCGGTTACGTGTCGGTAAATACCGGTGGTACGCCCGACGCAAATTCTATTCTCATTCCGTACGAAGATGCCGAAATGGCAATGGATGCAGCCGCTTGTGTAGGCTGTGGAGCGTGCGCAGCAACGTGTAAAAACGGCTCGGCAATGCTATTCGTATCGGCAAAGGTAAGCCAGTTTGCGCTTTTGCCGCAAGGTCGCCCCGAAGCAGCGAGACGCGCCAAAGCAATGGTAGCGAAAATGGAAGAACTCGGTTTTGGTAACTGTACTAATACCGGAGCGTGTGAAGTAGAATGTCCGAAAAGTATCTCTATCACGAATATTGCTCGTTTGAATCGTGAGTATTTGTGTGCGAAATTTAAGGATTAAAATTTGCATAGATAGCATAGAGACGAGGCGCGCGCCTCGTCTCTACCAAATAATCGGGATGTAGCACAGTTGGTAGCGCGCCACGTTCGGGACGTGGAGGTCGGATGTTCGAGTCATCTCATCCCGACAACAAAAAAGGAATGCAACAAGTATTGCATTCCTTTTTTGCTTCATTAAGCGAAAATAGAACGATTTTTCTTATTCTTCATCTTCTTTGATGATAGTCTCTTTTTCTGTCGGTTTAAGGATTGGCACTTCGCGCTTTACACCTTGGCTCAGCGAAATCATCGTTTCCGTTGCCACCACACCCGGAATCTCTTGGATATAGTTGTTCAGCAAATCCATAAGATGCTCATTATCGCGAGCATACAACTTTACCAACAGCGTGTAGGGACCGGTTGTAAAATGGCATTCCGTTACTTCGGGAATCTTTGCGAAATCAGGAATTACATTTCTATACATTGAGCCTTTCTCAAGCTTTACACCAATGTAAGCGCTTGAAGCATATCCTAATACTTTCGGGTTTACGTTGTATCCCGAGCCAACGATTACTTGGTTCTCAATCATTCGCTGTACACGCTGATGAATGGCTGCACGTGAAACGCCGCATCGTTCGGCAACATCTCTAAATGGAATTCTAGCATTATGCGAGATAATTTCCAAGATTTGTCTGTCTAATTTGTCAATTTTGTCCATAAGGGGTGTAATTTTGTAAATTCCTCCAAAAGTAATAAAAATATATCATAATATAGACAAAATGGAAGAAAAAATTATTCTCAAAAACTATTTTGGGAAAAATAAGGCAAAAATTAGCGATTCGTCATCAAATGCAGGTATTGTTTGCCGATAAATAAGTCGAAAGGAGTTGTTATTTTGATATTCGTCTCTTCGCCGGATAGAAGTTCGATTTTCACGCCATCTTTTTCAGCGACAGAAGCATCGTCAGTAAATGAAGAATCGAAATCTGTTTCGTATGCTTTTTTCAAAGCAGAGGCGGGAAAAACTTGTGGTGTCTGTACTATTTTTAGACTCTGCCGATCAGCTATAGTACTACCGCGTTGGGTAACAAAACGCACACTATTTACTTCGTCTATTACAGGAACAACGCCACATTGTTTCGTAAATGCTATGTCAAAGCAGCGAGCGATAAGCTGCGAGGTTACAAACGGACGTGCACCATCGTGCACAGCTACAATTTCATCATCAGATACTTCGACTAATCCGTTTTTTACAGATTGAAAACGAGTTGCACCACCCATAATTATTTTATGTGGCACATTAAATTGATGTTTTTCGCACAATCCTTTCCAATATCCATCGAAACCATCGGGCAAAACGAGTATGATTTTCACTCTATAATCGTAATCATAAAAGGCTTGAATGGTGTACATCAGCATAGGCTTCTCGCCGAGCAGTTGAAACTGTTTCGGGATATCGCCGCCAGCTCGCACGCCCTTTCCGCCTGCAACAATGATTACACTATATTTCTTTTCAGGAATCATTCGATGTTTTTGAGGATTTTTTGAAGTTCTTTGTCGGTTTTTGTCAGTTTTTCTTTGCAAAAGGAGATGAGTTCCGCTGCGCGTTTCACTTTATCGGTCAGTGCATCAACATCAAGTTCGTTTGATTCGATAGATTGTACAATTTGTTCGAGTTCGTTTTTAGCTTCTATATAGGTCATATTTATTTTATAGTTGAAAAATCAAATTTTGTAAGGGCACACAAATCCACAGCAATTGGAATGTAAACTATTTTATTTCTTCAATTTTGATTATCTCAATAGCATCATAATTACATCTTTGATGTGCAAGTTCACGGAATCTTACATTCACATAAAGCCCATTTCTTTTAAATTTTTCTGGCAAATTGATTGGCACAGCACGCCAAGGTGCAGGACCGGCGAAAGAAAAGCAAGGACCGTCACAAATTGAGCAATGCGGCGCAAACACCCAGTCACAACCGTCTGTTCCAACACTTTTTAGGATATAGAATTCTGACGTAAAGATTTCAGCTTCTTCAATATCATTTGCATTGTCGCAACTTAACACTATAAAAAGCAACATACATACTATGCCTAACACTACTATTTTTCGCATAATTTGTCCCGATTTTTCGGGATCAACACAAAGATTTTGAATAAAACTACTCATAATTTTCAAGTTTAAAAGGTGAAATATTAAGTCTATATCGCAAAAATAGAAGTTTTTTTTCCGGCAACCAAATTCTTACCACACAAAATCAATAATTTAACTTTTTAAATTCATTTTTTGAGAAGATAAAATAGAATAAAAAAAGGTTTAAAGTTTACAGATTATACCTGAACTTTAAACCTTAAACTTTAAATTCTTAAACCTATGAAGAAAGTATTCGCTCAATTTCTTTAATATCCGAACAGAAACTTTTGTCTACTTCCGTCAAATCTTTCACTGTATTGCATGCATGAAGAACGGTGGCGTGATTACGATTACCGATTTGTATGCCGATTTGCGAAAGCGACAACTCCGTCAATTGTTTTGTGAAATACATCGCTACTTGACGTGCCTGTACAATTTCCCGCTTACGCGATGCCGACTGAATGAGCTCTCTTTTAATGTTATAAAAGTTACACACCGTTTCTTGAATTCTTTGTGGCGTAATACGCTTTTTCTCGAACTTGATACTTTGCTCCAACACCCTGCGAGCGAGACTCATATCAATTTCCCGATTGTTGATAATAGAGTGCGCCATCAACGAAACAACAATTCCTTCGAGGTCGCGCACATTTTCGGTCGCATTTTCGGCAATGAAATCAATCACTTCTTGCGGAATGGAAAGTCCGTCGGAAGTAATTTTGTTTTGAAGAATTTTCTTGCGTAACTCTTTGTCGGGACGTTCGAGTTTTGCAGCTAATCCCCAGCGAAAACGCGTTAATAATCGCTCTTCCATACCTTGCATATCCATTGGTGCACAATCTGATGTCATAACCAGTTGCTTGTTGTTTTGGTGCAAATGGTTGAATATGTGGAAGAATGTATTCTGCGTTTTTTCTAATCCTACAAGCTCTTGAATATCATCGATAATTAACACATCAATACCTTGATAGAAATTGATGAAATCGTTTGTGGTATTAAAACGACGCGAATCGGTAAATTGCACTTTGAACAAGTGTGCCGAAACGTACAATACCTTCATTTCGGGATGCAATTCCAACACTTTTGCACCAATTGCGTGACATAGATGCGTTTTCCCAACACCCGAATGACCATGTATGAAAAGCGGATTAAAAGCCGTTTTCCCCGGATTGTTTGCTACGGCTTCTCCGGCAGCACGCGCCAATCGGTTGCTTTCGCCTTCAAAGAAATTAAGAAACGAGTATTTGGGATTGATTTGAGAATCGAATTCCGGCGTTTCCACTCGCTCAAAAGGATTGGGAATTTTTTCCGTTACTTTTTTCGTCGTTTTTTTATTTACGTGCGATTTCGGCTCACTCGGATAATCCACAGCCGTCTGCTTTTCGGTTTCTACCAAAATGCGATATTTGAGTGTGGTACCTGCACCAATTTCACGATAGAGCGTTTGTTGAATCAGATCAAGGTATTTATCTTCGAGGTATTCAAAGAAAAACTGACTTGGAAGTTGCACGGTAAGTACATTGTGCTTGTATTGAAGTGGCACAATGGGAATAAACCACGCATTGAATGCTTCTTCTGAGATATTGTCCCGAATCACATTCAAGCAATTATTCCAAAGCTGTTTACAGTCAGTTTTCATTAATTCTATAATTCTATTTCTATCGTAAAAAACGAGCTATTTCTTATTTCTTTTTAAGATTCCCGATTTTTGATTGGGTTTGCAAAGTTCAACAAAAAAAATGAGAAAAAAAAGCCCGTTTTTTCCTATCAAAAAGATAACGTTAGTAATCAGTCGAATAATGATATCGTTTTGAAGAACAGCTTTATAAAGAGATTGTTAAAACAGCAACATTTTGACTATGAGCAATATGCACAACATCAACAATCACACTTGTGTCTCTAAGGAAACATTCAAATTTCTTTCTAAATGTGATAAGTGAAAGCGTTTGCAAGGATATTTCAGAAACTACTTTATTTAGAGCAAATCTAATTAGAGATTCTTGAACGTTAGAAATAGACAACATTTTGTCAAAAAAAACGTCAATTTATCTACCAAATAATCGCACACGCACACTTAAGTATCTGTCGGGGTCTTGGCGTATGTTTTCCAATAGTTGAGCGGCACTGCTCAACGTAACAACCAAACTGTCGTGTAGACTCGGATCGTGCATCAATCGTCCGATAGAATTGTCATTACTATTGATTTTAGCGGTCAAGGATTTTAAGTTTTCTACTGTTTCGTCAATAGAAGAAAATGTTTTTTGCAGTTCTAATTGTGCGAGATCGTCACTCACACTTTTCAAATTGCCTGATACATCGTTGAGATTTTGGCTGATAGCCGACAAATCGTGCTCCACCGCGCCAATAATCCGGTTAAGACTTTGGCTCGAACGATTTAACTGTTCTACCGTTCCGGCAATTCCTTGCATCGTTTGTTCCCACACCGGATTTGACAATAGCGTATTCATTGTGATTAATAACGAATCGATATTTCCAAGCACGGCATCGGCTTTGGGCATTATTTCCGATATACCGTCCATTAATCCTACTTGCTTTACACCACGCAATGTATCACCGGGTTGAAACATTTGGTTACTCGACCCCAACACAACATTCACTGATGACGAGCCAAACACATCAACACTATATTCCATATAACTATCTTTCGGAATCGGAAATTTTTCCACAAAATGCACACCAACAACAAATCCTACAGGATTGCCACTGACCATTCTGATGTTATTGACCAACCCCACCTGAAAACCATTCAAGTAAATGGGCGAGGATACGAGAAGTCTCTCAACATTGTCGAGCGTAATATAATACCTATGTTGCTGTTTAAAAACATTTACACCTTTCAGAAAATTGATTCCGAAATATATCATTACTATGCTTGCAATGAATGCTAAGCCAATAAATGCGTTTCTAGTAAAACTTTTTTTCATAAATTGATGTTGCTTTGAGGGGTACGCAGCACGCCCTTGTTTATTTAAAGAGACGCGGCACGCCACGTCTCTACTGGGGGCGACGCAAGGGTACGCCCATACAATATTAAAATCATCTTATTCTCTGTCCGTCAACAAGTTCGACAATGAAGGCATCTCTAAAATGTCTCCGAACGGTGGGAAGCAGTCTGTTTATTTCTTCTCTACTCGACGTACTTCCATATGTATATCTATACATAGCGCCATCGCGATAATGCGTTACGGACGATAATCCTTTGAACACTGCCGCACCTTCTTGATGAAGTCGTGAATCGGATAGAAATTGAATTCTGAATTCACGAACACCTTGTAATGCAGACTCTGTTGTTGTCGCTATGATTACAGGCGTTGTGGTATCTACAGATATTATTGCCGGCGCTGTTTGCGTTTGTCGCTGTGCAGCATTTCCCGGAAGTGCAGTCCTTCTATCAATACTCGTTTTATATTGCTTAAATCCTTGATAAATGGCATTCGCCAAAGATGTTTGTCCCGCAGTGCTCATCATAAATCTTTCGTCTGCCAAGTTACTGATATAGCCTAATTCAACAAGAACACTTGGCATCGCTACTTCTCGCAATACCAAAAATCCGGCTTGTCGAACACCGCGATTCGTTCGATTCGCATTGTTTACAAGTTGATTTTGAACGTACGTAGCAAAATAGATACTTTGGTCTAAGTGCTCATTTGCTAAAAACTCAAACATAATGTACGATTCCGGCTCATTGGGGTTGAAACCCGCATACGTTACCGAATAATCTTCTTCGAGCAAAATTACCGAGTTCTCTTTTTTTGCCACCGCTAAGTTATCTTCGCTTCGATGCAATCCCAAAACGAAAGTTTCCACACCTTGTGGCGATGTACGTCGGCGGTCGAGTGCGTTACAATGGATTGAAATAAATAAGTCGGCGTTTGCTCGGTTGGCGATTTGGGCACGTTGGCGAAGTTCTACAAACCGGTCGGTATCACGTGTATATATCACACGTACATCAGGGTGATTTTGTTTGATAAGTTCGCCAAGTTTAAGTCCTACGGTGAGTACGATGTTTTTTTCTTGCGAATTGGCACCTACTGCGCCGGGGTCTCGTCCGCCGTGTCCGGGGTCAATAACCACCGTGAAGGGTTTGTTTTGTGCAAAAGTGATTTGTGTTGAGCTAAATACAACCATCACAAGCAGAAACAAAAACAAGAAATAAGTTTTATATTGATACATCTAAAAATCTTTTTCACAAAAATAGGTATAAATTTTTGGATAGGAAATAATTTACAGATAAAACTGCAATTTTAGGGTTTCAATCAGCATAAAGTACAACTAAATAATTTGGTTGATTGAAAATAGTTTGCTACATTTGCAATACAAATTGGACATTAAAAATTAATGCAACAACTCATACAATTAAAAATATTATTTCTCCTCATTTTCGGTTTCTGCGCCACACTACCCTTATCCGCGCAAGAACTGAACGCCGTCGTATCCGTAAATAGTTCACGAATTTCAGGAACAAACCGGCAGGTTTTTAATGCGCTTGAAGAAACGTTGCGTACTTTTATCAACGAAAGAAATTGGACAAACAATGATTTTCGCTCCAACGAACGTATCGACTGTTCTTTCACATTAATTATCACCGAAGCCACGTCCAATCATTCGTTTAGTGCCGAATTACAAGTACAGGCACGCCGTCCGGTGTTTAATTCCACATATAATACACTATTACTGAATTTTCGCGATACGCAGTTTGATTTCGATTATTTCGAGTTTCAACCGTTGGAATTTGACCCGAATAATATTCAGGGAAACCTCGTTGCTACGATTGCATTTTACGTTTATCTGATTCTTGGACTTGATTTCGATTCAATGTCGCTGCTTGGCGGGACGCCCTATTTTCGGGAAATGCAACGAATTGCAGCGAGTGTGCAGCCGAATGGTTGGCGAGGTTGGCAATCGTTTGGAGTTGGAAATGACAGAAATCGTTTCGCCATTGCAACGACTTTTAACGATGTTTCGCAAGAATCGTTTCGGCAAATGTGGTACGTTTATCATCGCAATGGATTAGACGAAATGGCAAACGATACGGCGAATGTTGGCGTAATGTTTGATGCTGTTCCGGTGCTTTCATCGCTCTATTCGCAACGACCAAATTCGGTACTAATTACCCTTTTTGGCGATACAAAGCTTGATGAACTTGCCAACGCATTCACACAAGCATCAACGCAAGAAAGACAACAGGCTTACAACACATTGCGTAATATTTTCCCGACACGAACAACGGAATTAAATAAAATAAATCCAAACAGTAGGTAATTTATGCTCCAATCGCTTACCATACAACATTACGCCCTCATCGACTCGCTTCACATTGAGTTCGACAAAGGATTTTCCGTCGTTACGGGCGAAACCGGTGCAGGAAAATCAATTATTTTGGGTGCACTTTCGCTCATTTTGGGGCAACGTGCTGATGCCCGTCATATCCAACAAAACGAAACGAAATGCACCATCGAGGGTGTTTTCGATATTTCAAAATATGACTTAAAAGCGTTTTTTGAGGCACACGATTGGGAGTACGACAGAAAGGAGTGCATCATTCGTCGAGAAATTTGGGCAAACGGAAAATCTCGTGCTTTTGTAAACGATTCGCCTGTGTATCTAAACGACCTAAAAGAGTTGGGCGATTCACTTATCGACATTCATTCGCAGCACCAAAATTTGGCGTTGAACGACAATCTTTTTCAACTGACCGTTATCGATTTACTTGCTGCAACCACAACGGAACGAGCCGAATACACAAAAGCATTTTCGGAATATCGCACAGCGGAAAAGACTTTGAGTGAACTTCGTGAGCTATCCCGAAAAAACAAAGAGGAGGAAGATTATTTGCGTTTTCAGTTCACAAGTTTATCCGAAGTGAATTTGCAAGCCGATGAACAACAAGAACTTGAAACAGAATTAGAGACAATTACACACGCCGAAGACATCAAATCGGGACTTTTCGCCATAACATCGCTCTTGTCGGGCGAAAGTCAAAACGTAGAATCGATGTTGAAATCGGCGTTGGATTCGCTTCGTCAGATGCAGCGCGTTTACCCGAAAGTGGAAGAATTGGCATCGAGGGTAGAATCGGCGTATATCGATTTGAAGGATGTGCGCACTGAAACATCAAACCTTTTTGAAACGATTGATTTCGATTCCGGACGACAACAGTTTGTAGAAGACCGCTTAAATTTGATTTACGATTTACAAAAAAAACATTCCGTATCAACCGTACAGGAATTAATCAAACTTCGCGATACGATTGGCGCAAAACTAACTACCATTGATTCATCAGACGAACAATTGGCAATATTAGAAAAAGAAGCAAACGAAAAACAAACCTTGATGTTCGAAAAAGCCGAAACATTGAGCCAAAAACGTCAATCCGCCGCACCCGCAATCGAAAAGCAACTCATTGACCGACTGTCTTTTTTGGGAATACCCAACGTGCGTTTCACGTGCGATTTCGCACTAAAAAATCAACCCGATGCCACTGGCGCAGATAATGTGCAATTTCTGTTTTCGGCAAATAAAAATACGCCATTGCAACCTGTTTCGCAAATTGCATCGGGCGGTGAAATTTCACGCTTGATGCTCTGTATCAAGTCGATGATTGCAGGTGCAACCGCACTGCCAACCATTATTTTTGACGAAATCGACACAGGTACATCGGGCGAAATTGCAGAAAAAATGGGTTTCATTATGCACGAAATGGGCGAACGAATGCAAGTAATTTGCATTACGCACCTTCCGCAAATCGCATCGAAAGGAAATGCGCATTTCATTGTGTATAAAACAGATGAAGAAGACGGAACGCATACTTATATGCGAAAACTTTCGACCGAAGAGCGCATTGACGAAATCGCGCGAATGTTGAGCGGTGCAACAAAAACGGTACAAGCGGTGGAAAATGCGAAAGTAATGTTGAGAGTATAAAAATTTCAGGAGTTTCAAAGTTTCGATGAGTTCAATTAAAAAATGAAAAGGAATAAATTTAATTTGAGGAATATGATTGTGATAGCAATCTGTCTCATAGGTTTAGTAGTTTTTTCGGGTTGTGAAAATAAAGACGATCTTGCGGAAGGAAATTCGATTGTTGGTAAATGGGTTAACAGTAATTCTCTAATTGATGGTAGAGTTATCGTTCTTACAGAAAATTTGTATGTAGAACAATTTTTTGATTATATTTTCGCCAATCAAACAATTCCTACCCTATACTTACCACCTTATGCAACCTATTCGCTTTCAAGCAATAAAATTACATTTACTATTCACTATTCTTATCCCACCGTTGAGAGTTTTAGTGAAACATTTGAGTATGTTTTAAAAGGCAACTCATTAGTTATTAAAGGCTTTAGCAATCCATTCTCTTTGACACAAGAAGTAAGAACTGATGTACATTTCACAAAAATCAAATAATACAAAAATATGCGCAAATTCACGTCATCTGCGTTTTTAAGAATATGAAAGAAAAAGAACTGATTTTCGGCATTCGTGCCATTATAGAAGCGGTGGAAGCCGGAAAAGATATTGATAAAATAATGGTAAAGCGCGAATTATCGGGCGCTTTGTTCAAAGAATTACAGGAAATTTGTCGTACTTACGATATTCCAATGCAAAAAGTACCCGTTGAACGTCTCGACCGCATCACGCGAAAAAATCATCAAGGCGTTATCTCGTACATTTCCGCCGCTACATACCAAAAACTGGAACAAATTGTGCCGTTTTTATACGAACAGGGCAAAAATCCGTTTATCCTCGTATTAGACGGATTGACCGATGTACGCAATTTCGGTGCCATTGCTCGCACGTGCGAAGTAGCTGGTGTTGATGCAATTGTCATTCCTGCACGAGGCAGCGTATCAGTCAATGCCGACGCAATGAAAACTTCCGCCGGAGCGTTACACACCATTCCCGTTTGTCGAGAAAATAGTTTGAAAGATGCGATTACTTTCTTGAAAAACAGCGGCATAAAAGTAGTGGCAGCAACAGAAAAAGCGGCGAAATATTACACCGAAACGGATATGACCGTTCCTGTTGCTCTCGTGATGGGGTCGGAAGATATGGGTGTTTCGCCCGAACATTTGCGTATTTGCGATGAGTTGGTAAAAATCCCACAATTCGGTACAATTCAATCGTTGAATGTATCGGTAGCGGCGGGTGTGATGATATATGAAGTAATCAATCAACGCATAAAAGTTTAATTACACGAAAGCGTAAAAGCACGAAGACGCGAAGCCAGACAACGATTTAACAGTTTAACGGTTCAACAATTTAACAACAAAAATATGAAAAAAATAATCTCAACAACCGATGCTCCTGCAGCAATCGGACCTTACAGTCAAGCAATCGAAGCAAATGGAATGGTATTTCTTTCCGGGATGCTTCCCATTGACCCTGTAACGGGTGAATTCGCATCGGATGATGCAAAAGGACAAACCGAACAGATTTTCAAAAACATCAAAGCCCTGTTATCGGCTACCGGTCTGACAATGGATAACATTGTAAAAACAACCGTTTTTCTCCACGACATGTCGTATTTCGCCGAAATGAACGAAGTGTATGCTGCGCAGTTTAGCGGAACATTCCCCGCTCGCTCGGCATTTGCTGTGCAAACACTACCGAAAAATGCGCTTGTTGAAATTGAAGTAATTGCTGCAAGATGAAGCTATTAGGAAACATTATTTGGTTTGTATTCGGTGGTGTATTTGTGGCTATCGAATACATTGTGGCGAGTTTGTTGATGATGATTACCATTATTGGTATTCCGTTTGGGCTGCAATCGTTGAAACTTGCCGAAGTTGCGTTATTCCCTTTCGGGAAAAAAGTGGTCAAAAGTGAAACATCATCGGGTTGTTTATCGTTGATAATGAATATTATTTGGTTTTTCGTCGGCGGCATATGGATTGTGCTCACGCATCTCGCTTTCGGTATTTTGTTTTACATTACCATTATCGGTATTCCATTTGGAAATCAACATTTCAAATTGATGAAATTGGCTTTTTCACCGTTTGGGAAGACAGTTTTGTAATCAGTTTTTAAACGTAAATGATGTAAAAAGCGTAAATTTATGCAAGATTAATTGCGATGATTTGCGCTTTTTGCGTCATTTGCGTTCAGACAAACCTTATTCTACCACCGATGGAAGATTTTCTTCCTCATCAACCGGATCTTTTCTTACTATAAATGCACTAATTTCCCAAAGAATATAAAGTGGAACCCACACGATAAACATCGAAAACGGATCGCCGCCCGGTGCGATAATGGCAGCAAGAAATGCACAACCAACAATGGCGTGGCGACGATATTTTCTAAACAGCGAACGATAAACCAATCCCAATTTCGATAAAAGCCAGAATACCAACGGCATTTCAAACGCTAACCCCATAATGAAAATCAGTGTAAAAAATTTAGACATATAGTCTTCGAGCGAAATGGTATTGGCAATCACATCACTCAAACTAAATGTGATAAGGTAGCGGAAAATAAACGGAAACACAACAAAATAGCCTACTAAACAGCCGATTACAAACATTACGCCGCCAAGTCCGAATGCAGTTTTTACGCCTTTTGCCTCGTTGACGTACAAAGCAGGACTAATAAAACGCCACACCTCATATAATATGTAAGGTATGGTACACAGAAAACCAAACATCAACGAAACTTTTACCCATGTCATAAACTGCGTAACCAAACCCAAGTTAATCATCTCGACTGAGAATTCATCAAGCTCAAAATCAGGAAGGAACGGTATAAACTCGGTTAATCTTGCAAAAAAACGATAGGTAATAAAATCCGACGAAGTAGCCGCTAAAACAACGGAGTCGAAAACCATACGGGTCAATATGAACCCAATAATGGAAAAGGCAAGAATCGCGATACCAACACGCAAAAAAACCCATCTGAGTTCTTCTAAGTGGTCCCAAAAAGACATTTCTTTTTCCGACATTATTCTAAAAAATGATTGCTGTGAGTGTATATATCCAACAAAGAGTCTTTCTCAGACTCAATATTGAGTCTGAGAAAAATGCTCTAAATTATCAAGAAGTCGATTAATTTTTAATAGGTCTGTCGTCCGTAATATCTGTTTTGATATCGTCTTCTACCTCTTTCAAACCTTGCTTGAATTGGTTAATGCCTTTTCCCAAACCTTTCATCATCTCCGGAATTTTCTTTCCGCCAAAAAAAAGCAAAACAAGTAAAACAAGAATCACGACTTGCCATCCCATTGGAAAAGAAAAAAGTAATGTGTTCATAACTGTATTTATTTTTATATTTTATTTTTGAACTATTTATTCCTATATACGGATACAAAAGTAGAGTTTATTTGCTAAAATAAAGAATGATTTTGTCATAAAGTTTCAAAAAAATGATTAGGATTCCATTAGCACAGTGTTATCGACTGATTATCAGATCCATAAAAATTGGCAAATGGTCACTAAATCCACCGATGTATCGCGGTCCGAGGTTGGTGCGAAAAGGTTTTCTTCCGCCGTGCGTTTCGTCGGGTTCGAAAAGGAAATCGGCTTTAAAAATGTGCGCTTCTCTATCTTTTACTCGTGTGGAATGATTGTTTTTGAGCAGATTGCCGCTTACGATAAAGTGGTCAATTGTACCCCATTGTCCTTGAAATTTGTACGTTCCGAAATTTCTTTCGCGCATTCTGTGCAAGAACATATTATATAATGCACGCGAATCGGGACGATTGTTTATCCTTCCGGCGCCGAGTGTTTGCGCCATACTTCTATCGTTCGGATAATCGTTGAAATCGCCCATAATCACGATATTTGCCGATTGACGAATAATGAAAAGACTATCCACTTTTTGGCGAAGCAATGCTGCGGCTTCCATTCTTAATGGCTCGGTTTCGCGCTGTCCGCTCCAACGACTCGGGAAATGACAAACGAAGACATCGAGCGTATCGCCATTTACAATTCGTCCAACGGCGTGCAAAATATTTCGCGTTGGACGTGCATTGCGGTTGCTGAAAGTAATTTCGTATTCGTTGTGTTCCAATAAATTGAATTGATGTCGCTGATAAAGCAACGCTACATTTATTCCACGCCTATCGGGTGAATCGGTAATGATAAATTCATATTGTTGTGTGCGCAAGGGCGAACGGCGCGTGAGATCATACAATACACTATCGTTTTCCACTTCGCAAAGTCCTATAAGTGCAGGCGAATGCATTCCACCGACGGCAGTGATAACTCGTGTGATATTTCGTTGCTTTTCCCAATATTTCCACGGCGTCCAATTCATAAAGCCGCCAGGAGTGAAATCATCGTCCTCCTTTTCGGGATTGCTCACCGTATCGAAAAGATTTTCGACGTTGTAGAACATTATGCGGAAATCGGACTGCGCTGTGAGATTTATGCACGTGAAAAGAAATAGAGCGAGTAGTACTTTGTTCATTCTGTGCGTTTTTAAGTAGAGACGCAGCGCACTACGTCTCTACAATCACCTATTAATTTTCCCCTGCCGGGATATTCTCCAATATTCCCACCAAATAATCCCAAAATTTCTCCACCGATGAAATTTTCATTTTCTCATCGGGCGAATGCACATCAGTAACATCAGGACCGATGGAAATCATATCCAAATTCGGATATTTTTCGAGAAACAAGCCACATTCTAATCCCGCGTGAATGGCTTTCACTTTGGGCTTTACGTTGTACATCTTTTCATATTGCTCGAAAGCCAATTTCAAAAGTGGCGAGTCGGTATTGGGTTGCCAACCCGGATAACCATCGCTGTGTACCACTTTCGCTTTCGCCAGCTCGAAAACCGATGACACCATATTAACGATGTATTCTTTTTTCGATTCTACCGAACTGCGTTGACTTGTGCCGACTTCAATCAATTCTTTATCAATCATCTTTATTGATGCAAGATTGGTAGACGTCTCCACCAGTCCGTCAATATCGCAACTCATATCAATCACACCGTGCGGACAAGCATTAAGTGCCAAAATCAAGTTTTGAGTCGTTTTCTTATTGATTACCGTTTTCGGCATCGTCACGGATTCGAGTTCGATATTCAAATTCGGTTCAATATTTTTGTATTCGTTTTGCACATCGGCAAGGAAAATGTTTAGTTTTACGCGCGTATTTTCTTTATATTTCATTTTTACGCCAAACACAGCAGACGATTCGCGAGCAATGGCATTGTGCAGGTTTCCACCGCCGATTTCCGACAAGCGCATTCCATATTTTTTGTCCGAAAACGAATATAAAAAGCGTGCAAGGATTTTGTTGGCATTCGCCAATCCTTTTTCGATATCGCAGCCGGAATGTCCACCGCGTAAGCCTTTGACTTTCACTTTCACCCAAAAATATTTTTTCGGTATCTCTTTTTCTTTGTATTTAAAGTAAGCTTTCGTACCACGACCACCGGCGCAGCCAATATAAATTTCGCCCTCTTCTTCGGTGTCCAGATTGATGAGCATATCGCCTGTGATGAAATCTTTTTTGAGCGAATTGGCGCCTGTTAATCCCGTTTCTTCATCAACGGTAAAGAGCGCTTCGATTTTTCCGTGCACTATATCGTTGGCAGCCAGCACGGCAAGTTGTGCAGCCATACCGATTCCGTTGTCTGCACCCAAAGTAGTTCCATTGGCGTGTACCCAATCGCCGTCGATGATGGTTTCAATAGGGTCGTTGTCGAAATCGTGCACCGTATCCGAATTTTTTTCACACACCATATCTACGTGCGATTGCAAAATCACAGTCGGTACGTGCTCTTTGCCTTCAGTGGCGGGTTTTGTGATAAGAATATTTCCGGCTTTGTCTTGTTTCGCTTCCAAGTTATGTTGTTTAGCAAAATCGAGTAAATAAGCCAAAATACGTTCTTCCTTTTTCGAAGGACGTGGAATCTGCGTAATGTCGTAGAAATAATTCCAGATTGCAGTGGGTTGTAAATCTTTGATTGTCATAACAAATCTTATTTTTCTAATGTTTTATCAATGCCCAAAATTACAAGAAAAAAACGGCACGAACAAAAAATTACAATCTTTAATTGAAAAAATATGGTTTAATTGGCTAATTGACGTATCTTTGCGCCACAAAAAGAAGGACAAATGGTAAAAACATTGCTTTTAGGAGTTGCTCTCTTATTAATTGTCGTGCTATTGTTGGGGGTACGTGTTTTTTTCATAAAAGGCGGTAAATTCCCAAACACACATATCGGCGGCAATAAAGCGATGCAAGAAAAAGGAATTTCTTGTGCAAAATCGCAAGACAGAGCGCAGTTTGCCGAAGGAGAAAGTCCTGTGGAAAAGGAGTTGAAACAGAAAAATTAATAAACTACATAACTCATATAAAAAATGAATAATTCTAAACTTTACATCATCAGCGGCGTTTTCGCTGTCGCGTTGATTGTTCTTTACATTTTGCATTTTACAACAAGACCTTCTACAAAAGAAATGACAAGAGGAAGTTTCTCAACAATGTTAAACGACTCATCTGTTACATTACCAATCGCTTTTGTAAACGTGGATTCGCTTTTAATGAACTACCATTTTGCTGCTGACTTGCGTGAGGTGTTAATGCGAAAAGAGGAAAGCATTCGTGCAACACTAACAGAAAGAGAGCGTCAATATCAAGGTGCAGTGAATGAATTTAACCGCAGACTTCAAAACAACGCTTTCTTGAATCAAGAAAGAGCAGAACAAGAAGCACAACGTATTCAGAGAATGCAGCACGATGCCCAACAAACAGCTGAACGATTAATGGACGAATTTCAAAGAGAGCAAATGCGTATGAATATTGAAATGGAAGATTCTATTAGAGTGCGTATCGCTGAATTTAATGCTATCAGAGGTTTCGAAATTATTTTCAGCAACGCGGGTACGGGTACTATTTTACACGCTGATGAAAAATATGACATCACAAAAGAAGTTACTGACTTTTTGAACAATAGATATATTCCTGCTTTGGCAACGGAGTAAAATAAGATAAGTTTCAAGAAATGAAACGAGCACGTGAACTGTTCACGCCAAAGTGAATCATTATTGCGAGTTCCATACGACCATAAGAAAAAATAAAATAATGGTATGAAACAATAAGGTTCTTGAAAAAAGAGCCTTATTTTGTTTGATATAAACAATATTGAGAAAACAAAAAATGGAATCAAACAGACAACAAAAAATAAATCGATTGATACAGAAAGAACTAAGCGAAATTTTTCTGCTTGAAACGAAAAAAATGCAAGGTGTACTCATCTCTGTAACCAATGTACGTGTGTCGCCCGATTTAGGACTGGCGCGCGCCTATCTAAGTATTTTTCCTTCGGAACGAGGTGAAGAATTGTTGCAAAACATCACGGAAAATACTAAAGCCGTGCGTTACGAACTTGGCAAACGCGTGGGCAAGCAACTTCGTGTTGTTCCCGAACTGATATTCCATTTGGATGATTCACTGGATTACATCGAAAACATTGACAATCTGTTGAAAAACGTATAAAAAACTGTTTTGAGCGTTTCATTTTTCATAGCGCGGAGATATCTCTTTTCAAAGAAATCACACAACATTATTAATGTGATTTCTTTGATATCCGTTGTAGGAATTACTGTTGCGAGTGCTGCAATGGTCATTGTTTTATCTATTTTCAACGGTTTTGGCGCGTTGGTAGAAGATACATTTAACGCTTTCGACCCCGATTTGAAAATAACACCTCGCACCGGAAAAGTATTCGATTATCACACACCCGAATTTGAGAAAGCGTTGCAGGTAAACGGCGTTCTAATGATTTCCGAATCACTGGAAGAAAACGCATTGTTTATATTCAACGACCGGCAAGTGCCTGTATTGGTAAAAGGCGTTTCGGAAGATTTCAGATTGATGACTGATATGGACAAATTGCTTGTCAGCGGCTCATTTAGGCTTCGCGAAGATGTGGTAGATTTTGTAACGCTCGGCACCGGATTGGCACAGTCGCTCGGCGCACGTGCAGGATTTGTACAACCGATAGAAATCTATACGCCACGCCGCAATGTAAGCGCAAATGTGGCGTTGACGAATCCTTTGGCAGCATTCACATCGGCAAGCGCACAAATCGGCGGGACCTTTTTGCTCAGTCAGCCCGAACTTGATGAACAACTGGGCATTATTCCGATTCAATTAGCGAGAGAGCTATTCGATTATGAAACAGAAATTACATCACTCAACTTGAAACTTACGCCCGATGCGTCAGCGCGTAGAGTGAGAGCTGAAATACAACGAATTATCGGCTACAATTTTCGCGTCGAAACACGTTTTGAACAACAACGCGAAGCGTATCGAATGCTACAAATCGAAAAATGGGTCACTTTTTTGATTCTTTCATTGATTTTGCTCATCGCCGTTTTCAATATCGTAGGCTCGATAACAATGCTGATTGAAGAAAAGAAAGAAGACATCAAAAGTTTGAGAAATTTGGGCGCACCGAGACAAATGATTTTGCGGGTTTTTCTCTATCACGGCTGGCTTATTTCTTTACTAGGTGCCGTTTCGGGAATCGTGCTGGGAACAGTCGTATCACTGTTGCAACAACATTTCGGATTTTTGCGATTGGGCGGCGCACCCGGCGCGTATATTGTAGAAGCTTATCCGATAATTGTGCAATTTACCGACATTCTGATGACATTCGGAATCGTCAGCTTAATCAGCTTATTCACCGTATTTTATCCGGTAAACAGCAGAATTAAAAATTAATCATTAAACACTAATCATTAACCATTATGAAAGTAGCTATCATAGGAACAGGATATGTTGGTTTGGTTTCCGGAGCGTGTTTCGCCGAAATGGGCGTAAACGTTACCTGCGTGGATATCAACAAAGAAAGAATCGAATCTCTCAAAGACGGAATTATTCCGATTTACGAACCGGGATTGAAAAATATCGTAGATCGAAATTACAAAGCGCAACGATTGCATTTTACCACCGACCTTCCGTCGATACTCAATGATATGCAAATTGTGTTTATCGCCGTAGGTACACCATCAGACGATACAGGCAATGCCGACCTTTCATACGTGTTCAACGTTGCCAACACCATTGCCGACCATATCGAAAAACCGTTACTGATTGTAACAAAAAGTACTGTGCCTGTGGGAACATCGTTTCAGATTCGCGATATTGTAAAAAAACGGTTGGCAGAACGCGGGCTCAGCGATTTGAGTTTCGACGTGGCATCAAACCCCGAATTTTTGAAAGAAGGTGCAGCAGTAGACGATTTTATGAGTCCCGACCGTGTGGTTGTAGGCGTAGAAAGCGAAAACGCGAAAGAATTAATGACCAAACTCTATCGTCCGTTTTTACTGAATAATTTCCGTGTCATTTTTATGGACATTCTTTCGTCGGAAATGACGAAATATGCTTCAAACGCAATGCTTGCCACGCGTATCAGTTTTATGAATGATGTTGCAAATTTGTGTGAACTCGTTGGCGCTGACGTAAATATGGTACGTCGCGGAATGGGAAGCGATACACGTATCGGGAAAAGTTTTCTCTATCCGGGCTGCGGATACGGCGGCAGCTGTTTTCCGAAAGACATTCGCGCCATTATCAAAGTGGCAGAAAATGTCGGTTACGAAATGCGTGTATTGAAAGCCGTAGAAACAGTGAATAACAAACAAAAAAACGTTTTGTTTCGCAAATTCAGCGACTTTTTCAATGGCGATATAGCAGGCAAAACCGTTGCCGTGTGGGGCTTATCATTCAAGCCCGAAACCGATGATATGCGCGATGCTCCTTCACTTACACTTATCAAAAGCGTGCTTGATGCCGGCGCAAATATACGTGCCTATGATCCCGCTGCGATGCAAGAGGCAAAAAAACTTCTCAACGATACAGTTTATTACGCTACAGATATTTACGATGCTGCCAACAATGCCGATGTACTTATTGTTCCTACGGAATGGAAAGAATTTCGCTTACCAAATTGGGAGGTTTTGAAAAAAATTATGCGCACACATTTGGTAGTTGACGGACGAAATATTTATAGTGGCGAAGAACTTTCGTCGTATGGATTTGAGTATAGAGGAATTGGGCAGAAATAATTGTAGATCTATGTTTTAACCAATAACCAACGTCATAACATAATCATTACCAACTTCGTAATGTATTGCAAATGATTTTTTATCATTGCTTTTCATCTCTTTCGCCAATATCGTTCCTTTGGAAGAAGGCGTAAACGGCTCGATATGGAGATGCTGCCTAAAATCGACTTCCGTTTCACCAAGCAACTTGAACAAGCTCTCTTTTGCCGCCCAATGCAATAATTGATGCACTACTTCTTGTGTGGGATCAATGTATTCATCATCGGAAATAAATTTGTAAGCGATTTTTTTTACTCGTTCCGAAATCATTTCGATATCTATACCCACCGGAAGTGTTGGGTGCAGCAAGACTGTAGCATATTTTTTTGTGTGCGAAATACTTATCTGATATGAATTGTCGGAAAGATAAGGTTGTCCGTTCTCTTTTTTGAGTATCGTTTTTTCCTCGCCCAGCAAAGTATAGAGTAGTATTTGCGTAGCGATCCATTCAACGGCGCGTTGCTCGGCACGTATTGTAGCAATGTATTCAAGGGCTTCTGCGCGAAGTGTTGAGGGAAGAAACTGTAAAAGTTCTTCGCGCGATTCTTCGATTTTCCAAATGCCGAGAAATGCACCATCAGAAGTATGTTGTTTACGAAAAAGCATGTTTTTTGCGCGAAAGTGTAAATTCGCTGATATTCTATGTTTTTATCTTCGCGCTTTCGTGCCTTTACACCTTTGCGCAAATTTATTTCGGTGGAATAAAACGCACTTTTACCACACTTTTTTTACTCATTTCTTCCGCTTGAAATGCATATTTTTTATATGTAATCGTCTCTTTTCGTTTCGGAAAATCACCTTTCAACTCTAACATCAATCCGGCGATGGTATCTACGTTTTCTTGTATTTTTTCGAAATCTTTTTCGGGAACGCCCGTGATTTTGATAAAATCTTCGAGCGGCGTTTTTCCTTCAAAAATATACGAACCATCGTGCACCATTGTATGAAACGGCAATTCTTCGTCGTATTCATCGCTAATATCACCCACTATTTCCTCCAAAATATCCTCCATTGTAATCAACCCTGATGTGCCTCCATATTCATCTACTACAACTGCCATATGGTTCTTGTTGGTGCGGAATTCTTCCAGCAAATCATCAATTCGTTTAGTGGCAGGTACAAAATAAGCAGGGCGAATGAGCGATTGCCATTGAAAATCATCAGACTTGTTGAGATGTGGCAAAAGATCTTTTACATACAAAATACCCTTGATATTATCGTGATTTTCTTCGAACACAGGAATACGCGAAAATCCGGCATCCACAATAAAATCAACGATTTCGCGAAAAGACATTTGGTTATCAATTGACACGATATGCGTACGCGAAACAAAAATATCATCTACTTTTTTATCTTTGAAACGAATAATCCCTTGCAACATATCTTTTTCGTGCTCGTGGTGGATTTCGTTTGACGTGATTTCGAGTGCTTTGGAAAGCTCATCAACCGTAATTTCGCTTTTCTGTTGCATCACGGAACGACCAAAAGTGGAAGTCGATTTCACAAGCAATGTCGAAATCGGATTTACAACATTGTATATCAGCCTTACAATCGGTGCACTGTTTTCTGAAAATCGTATCGGACGCTGCGAAGCGTACATTTTCGGCAAAATATCTACAAACAACAAAATCACACAAATAACGATGATAACTCCCGGAACGAATGAGCCGAACGTCATTCCTTCAAAAAAGGAAAGACGATTGAACAGATAAATAACCAATACTGTAACAATGATATTCAGCTTATTACAAGCAACAACAATAGAGGTAAGAAGCTTGTCGGGTTTTTCTAAAAGTTTTGCGACGCGTCTTTTTTTCGGTTCTTCCGAAGTGTGTATTTCTTCGGCAAATTTTTTCTCAATAATAAGAAAAGCCACTTCGGAACCGGAAATGATGGCATTCAAAAAAATAAACAAAAGGAGAAGTGTCGCTAAAAAATAGTCGACGGTTGTAGGCAAAATTGCCAATAAATTGATACTCAAAAATGAATCCATAATGAGAAAAAAGAACGCAGATGACTTAATCCGCGTCATCTGCGTTCCAAAATATCTATCTTAAAACGGTAAATCGTCAGTCGGTTCGTTCGCGCTCAAATTGACCGATGCGCTTTCGGGCGCGGTATAGCTTTGTTCGGTAGAACGATTCGCAGGCGCACCATATTGTTGCCCACCACTTTGTCCATATTCATCACTTGTAGCCCTACGGCTAAGGATCTCCAAATTATCGGCATACACCTCTGTGATGTATCTTTTGACGCCGTTTTGGTCGTCATATGAACGTGTACGAATTTTCCCCTCAACATAAAGTTGTGTTCCTTTTCTGACGAATTGTTCTACAATTTTCGCCAATCCTCGCCAACAAACAATATTGTGCCATTCTGTCCTTTCGGGCACTTGCGTTCCGTTTGCCGCTGTGTAGCCTCTCTCGCTGGTAGCGATTGAAAAATTAGCTTTCGCGTTGTCATTGTCAAAATACTTGATCTCTGGGTCTTTACCTACATTTCCTACTAAAATAACTTTGTTAATCGACATAACTGTAAAATTTTTGTTTATAATATTCGGAAGCAAAATTAATCAAATTTCTGTGAAGTATGATGTTTTAGAGGGAAAATTTGCAGACACGAGGTTACTTTTGTATGATTGTTGCGATTCTGATAAGATTTTAGAGATTGTTTAAATTTATATTGATGGCTTGAGTTGAAAATCGATGAAGTCAAAATCCGGATTTTGAGCAAAATTTAAACGACTTTTAAACGTTTTGGATAAGCTTTCCGTTTCTCTTTTTGTATTCGCAGGCTATATTTTCCCCCATCTCCCCGCACAAAACCCAATATAATTCGTATATTTGCATTTCAAACAAAAAATAACAGTTTCAATGCAAAACGATACAATACAAAAACTCACCATATACAATACACTCAGCCGTAAAAAAGAAATTTTTGAACCCATCAATCCACCACATGTAGGTATGTATGTGTGCGGACCAACCGTTTACAGCGATGTACATTTGGGCAACTGTCGCACATTTATTTCATTTGATTTGATTTATCGTTACTTGCTGCATCTTGGGTATAAAGTGCGATATGTACGCAATATTACCGATGCCGGACATTTGGAAGGCGACAACGATGAAGGCGACGACAAATTCGCAAAAAAAGCGAAACTTGAACAATTGGAACCGATGGAAATCGCACAAAAATACACGCTCGGTTTTCACGAAATCCTCCGCATTTTCAACACTCTTCCGCCAAGCATCGAGCCTACAGCTACGGGACATATTATGGAGCAAATCGAAATGATTAAAGAAATCATCACCAACGAGTACGCTTACGAAGTGAATGGAACGGTTTATTTCGATGTCGAGAAATACAGCAAAACGTACGATTACGGCATTTTAACCAACCGAAAATTAGAAGATTTACTCGAAGGCACGCGCGAACTTGGCGGACAAGACGAAAAACGCGGTCGTCTTGATTTTGCCCTTTGGATAAGTGCAAAGCCCGAAACTTTACAACAGTGGAATTCGCCGTGGGGTTGGGGATTTCCGGGTTGGCACATTGAGTGTTCGGCGATGAGCGAGAAGTATTTAGGAAAAACTTTCGATATTCACGGCGGCGGAATGGATTTGCAAGCTACGCATCATACGAATGAAATTGCGCAATCCATTGCGTGCTGCAGCGAGGAGCCTGCCAAATATTGGATACATACCAATATGCTTACTGTCAATGGTGTACGAATGTCGAAAACGTCCGGAAACGGATTTTTGCCGAAAGAGCTTTTTACAGGTAATCACCCGCTACTCGAAAGAGGGTATTCACCGATGACGGTACGCTTTTTTATGTCGCTCGCACATTATCGCAGTACGCTCGATTTCAGCAACGAAGCACTGCAAGCTGCCGAAAAAGGATATAAAAAACTGATGGAAAGTCTTTCGACATTAGAAAAACTCACACCGTTGGCAACATCAAGTGCAGACATTGCCGCTTTGCGTGAAAATTGTTACGCAGCAATGAACGACGATTTCAACAGTCCGATTTTGGTTTCGCATCTATTTGAAGCGGTGCGTATTATCAATTCGGCGAAAGATGGAAATGAATCATTGACCATTGCCGATATAGAGGTGTTAAAAGAAACGATGCAAACATTCGTTTTCGATGTGCTCGGATTGATTGACGAAACAAAAGGCGCCGGAGTAGATAGCAGCATTATCAACGGATTGATGGATTTAATCATCGACATTCGCAAAACGGCGCGCGAAAACAAAGATTGGGCAACGTCCGACAAAATTCGCGACGAACTGAAAGCTGCCGGCATAGAAATCAAGGATACAAAAGAGGGCGTAACGTGGAAAATTTAATTTGCACGAAAGCGCGAAAGCACGAAGGCGCGAAAGAGCATCTTCGTTGATAAATAAATCATTTTTACATCTGCGAAAATGTCCGTTCGCGCCTTCGCGCCTTCATGCTTTCGCACCAAAAAACAAATGCAATACAAAATAACATCACCCACCAAAATAAAATCGGTTGTTCAACTTCCGTCATCAAAAAGCATCAGCAACAGAGGACTAATCCTCAACGCGCTGAGCCTTAACACTGAACCGATTATTAACTTATCGGATTGTGAAGATACGCAAGTAATTATCGACGCATTCAACTCAGATTCCAATATATTTGACGTAAAAGCAGCAGGGACAGCAATGCGCTTTTTGACCGCTTTTTTGGCAGGAATGGAGGGCGAATGGATCATAAAAGGTACACACAGAATGCACGAGCGTCCTATTTTTCCATTGGTGGACACACTTTTGTCATTGGGAGCAAGCATTAAATATATCGAAAAAGAAGGATATCCGCCAATAAAAATCAAAGGACGACAAATGAAAGGCGGCGAAGTGAATCTATCGGGAAGCATTAGTTCACAATTTATATCGGCATTGTTGATGATTGCACCTTTGATGGAAAGCGGATTGACGATTCACATCAAAAATGAAATCATCTCAAAACCCTATATCGATCTCACATTGAATATGATGAGAAAATATGGCATAAATGCTATATGGTGTGAAAACAGTATCAAGATAAAGCATAAAAGATACAAACCGTTTTCGTTAACGGTAGAGTCGGATTGGTCGGCAGCATCGTACTGGTACGAAATGGTAGCGCTTTTACCCGGTTCGCAAGTGAAATTGATCGGATTGGAAAAAGAAAGTATGCAGGGTGATTCGAAAACTGCTGAATTATTTGAATATATGGGCGTTACAACAAAATATCTGCCCGACGGAGTTTTCATCTCAAAAACGAAGCAAGCGACCGATAGGTTTTTCTACGATTTTGTAAATGAGCCCGATTTGGCACAGACATTTATCGCCACTTGTTGTTTTCTCAATATTCGATTTGTTTTTTCGGGATTACAAAGTTTGAAAATCAAAGAAACGGACAGAATAAACGCAATGATTACCGAAATGCAGAAATTCGGTTTCATATTACAAGCGCAAAAAAACAGTATACTAAGCTGGGGTGGCGAACGTTGCGATGCGGAAACGAATCCGGTTATCCATACATACGACGACCATCGTATGGCGATGGCATTGGCACCCGCGTCAATTGTTTACAAATCAACATTGATAAACAACCCCGAAGTGGTTTCAAAGTCGTATCCGAATTTCTGGAATGATCTAAGGTCGGTTGGTTTTGAAGTAGAAGAAGTTAGTTAATATTTGGCTTCGCCGATATCACGAAGTAAATATCAAAAAAATGACAATATTATTAATATTCCTCAGTATTATTATCTTCTTCTTTATCGCTCTCATTATCAACAATCATATCCAGCAAAAAAGAGGAAACACACAAGAACGCGAAACGCCGCTACCACTCATCGTTTTACCCAAAACGAAAGAAGATGAAGAATGTTGCGGACAACACGAAACGTGCGAAAAAGACAGCCTCATCGCCGCCTTTGCCGCGCAAGCGGAATACTTTGACGATGAGGAGCTAGACCGATTTATAGACAAACCATCCGACACTTATACAGCAGAAGAGGTAGATGAATTTCGGGAGATTTTTTACACCATTCTTGATGACGAGAAGCCTCGTTGGATTCGTAGCTTATCAATGCGTCTGATAGCTGTGCCCGATGAGATGAAAGATGAAATACTATTAATTGTGAATGATTTGCGTGCCTCTAAAACATCAAAACCTCACAAATGAACATTTTAGAACTCTTCGATTACACTTTTTTTCGCAACGCTCTGTGGGGAAGCCTTTTTGCAAGCATTGCTTGTGGAATTATCGGCACATATATTGTATCGCGACGATTGGTTTTTATTAGTGGCGGTATCACGCACGCTTCGTTTGGCGGATTGGGTGTGGGTTTTTATTTCGGTATTAATCCTATTTTGTCGGCAATTGCTTTTTCTATCTTGTCGGCGTTTGGCATTCAATGGCTATCATCGAAACAGAATGTACGTGAAGATTCGGCAATTGCCGTTTTTTGGTCACTGGGAATGGCGATAGGTATCATTCTCACATTTTTAACGCCGGGTTATGCTCCCAATTTGTCCGAATATCTTTTCGGAAATATCCTCACGATTACAAGTAATGATATTTTCAGTCTTACTGTGCTTTCCACCACGTTAATTTTCTTTTTCTTATTCTTTTACCGCACCATTGTGTCGGTATCATTCGACACACAATTTGCGAAAACACGCCGCCTACCCACCCGATTTATCGAATACACGATGATGCTTTTCATTGCCATAACCATTGTTTTAACCATTCGCTTAGTAGGTATCGTGCTACTGATGTCGCTCATTACCATTCCGCAAATGACAGCAAACTTGTTTACTGTAAATTATGGGAGAATCATTTTTCTTTCTGCGGCAATTAGCGTTGTTGGTTGCGTAACAGGATTGTTATTGTCGTATTATTTGAATGTGCCGTCGGGTGCATTTATTATTTTTGTGTTGATAATGATGTATTTGATTGCAAAAGTCATAAAATCGAATGTAGTTCAAAAAAACTAGGCATTTAAAAAACAAACATCATCTCTGTGTTACAAAGTATTTAACTTCATTTTTGTAACCAAAACATCAACTCTGTTGTCTAAAAAATTAGAATCAGATTAGAAATTGTTTTGAAACAGTTTCTTAGATGAGTATCGAAAGATTTTGGCTAAATTTGCAGACAAATGGGAATAATCCGTTACAAAATAGTTAAATATTCACAAATTTGCAATATGTCTAGTATTTTGCATTGCAAGGTATTGATATTTTCTCTACATTTGCATCGTAAAAAACAAACAGATTGCCAAAAGCAAAGAAAACAGTCAGTATATTAGTAATAAAACAAATAATAAACAAAATGATAAAAATACGCAACCTTCACAAATCCTATCAAAACGGAGCGATTCCGCTACACGTATTAAAAGGGATTGATTTGGATATCGCTGCCGGCGAATATGTGTCGATTATGGGCGCATCGGGGTCGGGAAAATCCACCTTACTGAATATTTTGGGCATTCTTGATACGTATGACGAGGGCGAATACTTTCTCAACAATACGTTGATAAAGGATTTGAGCGAAACAAAAGCAGCACATTACCGTAACGAAATGATTGGTTTTGTGTTTCAATCATTCAACCTTATCAATTTCAAAAACGCGCTCGAAAACGTAGCACTTCCCCTCTATTATAAAAATGTGAGCCGCAAAAAACGAAATCTCATCGCTTTGGAACATCTTGATAAAATGGGATTGAAAGAGTGGGCGCATCATATGCCGAATGAGCTTTCGGGCGGGCAAAAACAACGTGTCGCTATTGCTCGTGCGTTGATTTCAAATCCGCAAATCATTCTTGCAGATGAACCTACGGGCGCTTTAGACAGCAAAACATCCGATGAGGTGATGCAAGTGCTTCGTGAAGTAAACCAAGCTGGAATGACAATGATTATCGTAACGCACGAGCAAAAAGTGGCGGATAGCACCAATAAGATTATTCGTTTAAGGGATGGGATTATAGAATCAATAACAACTAAATAAGTTGTTTATTTGGTGATTTGTTTATTTGGTGATTTGATAAGCAAATAAGTAGCCAAACAAATAATCAAATCAGCAAATAATCAAATCAACAAAATCCTATGTTTGACTTAGATAACTGGAATGAGATATTCAGCACCATAAAAAAGAATAAGTTACGCACTTTTCTGACAGGTTTTGCTATCTCTTGGGGAATTTTTATGTTCTGTATTCTTCTTTCCGCCGGCAATGGATTGAGAAACGGAATGGTTACTAATTTCGGTAGCCGCTCTGTGAACAGCGTTCAATATTGGGCACGTAGTACATCTATTCCGTTTCAAGGCTTGCCTGACAGACGAGCTGTTCGTTTAAACAACCAAGACATAGAGCTTATACGCACTCAAGTGCCACAAGCCGACATCATCAGTCCGATGATTAGTCAAAATTTGCCGATAAGCTACGGAATGCGTAATACAAACAGCTCATTTGAAGGAGTTAACCCAGAATTTGTACACATCAACGGAATAACCATCAAAGATAATCAAGGAAGATTTATCAATGAAATGGATATGAGAGAGAAAAGGAAAGTGGTGGTTATCAATCAGCGGCTCAATGAAATATTATTTCCAAATGAAAATCCGATAGGTAAAATGGTTACTGTCGGCGGATTAGGCTATACTGTAATAGGTGTGTTTGAAGAAAACACTTGGGGAAATCAAGAAAAGGCATATGTCCCGTTTACTACCGCTCAAATATTGTATGGACTTGACGGTTGGCGATTGCATCGAATGGTTTTTACGGTAAATAATTTGACAACAATAGAAGAATATCAAGCCTTTGAACAGGAACTTCGAGGAAAATTATCGACACTTCATCACTTCGATCCGGCAGATATACGAGCCATCGGGATTTGGAATCAATTGGAAAGTTATTTAGAATTTCTCGGTATTTTCAACGGAATATCCGCTTTTATTTGGATTATCGGTATCGGCACGCTGATAGCAGGCATCACAGGCGTAAGCAATATTATGTTGATAACGGTTCGGGAAAGAACGCGCGAAATAGGCATCCGTAAAGCATTAGGTGCCAAACCGTCTTCTATTCTCGGTAATATTTTGATGGAAGCCGTCTTTATTACTTCTATATTTGGTTATTTAGGAATGTTTTTGGGCGTTGGTTTGGGCGAATTGGTCAATTCCGCTTTAGAAAGTATGCCGCCGGGACAAATGCCCATCAAAAATCCGACCATTGATGTACATATAGCAGTAGGCGCAATGTTGATATTGATGCTTTCGGGATTGGTTGCGGGATATTTCCCGGCGTTGAAGGCGGTAAAAATTTCACCGATAGAGGCGATGAGAGCTGAATAATGTTGATTTGGTTATTTGTTGATTTGGTTATTTGTTATGCAAATAATCGAACCGTCAAACAAATCAACAAATAAGCAAATCAACAAATAAACAACAAAAAGATGTTTGATTTAGATAGATTTGAAGAAATATGGGTAACCATTACCCGAAACAAAGTGAGAAGTTTGCTCACAGGTTTCGGCGTGTTTTGGGGGATATTTATGCTGATTGTAATGATGGGCTTCGGTGAAGGATTGCAAAACGGCGTACTGCAAGGCGTTGAAGGATTTGCTACCAACTCTTGTTTTATGGGAGCCGGACAAACGGGCGAAGCGTATAAAGGTTTTCCAAGAGGGCGGCAATGGAATATGCATAGTCGTGATGTCGAAATTTTGCGCCATTCCGTTCCCGAAATAGATGTTTTGTCGCCTATTTTATTTGGTGGGCGCTCCCCTAATAATGTGGTGTTTCGTGATAATTCCGGCTCATACAATATCCGCGGATTGCATTCTAATTACGATCAGATTGAAAATCAATTTTTGTCGATGGGGCGTTTCATCAACGACATAGACATTTTGCAAAGAAGAAAAGTGGCTGTTATTGGCGTAAATGTGTATCAAGAACTATTTCCCGCAGGCGATAGTCCAATTGGATATTACATTCGCGTAAATGGCGCTTATTATCAGGTTATTGGCGTAGCTTCGGGCGTACCTAATATGAGTTTGAACGGACACACTTCCGATGCCATATCCATTCCTTTTACCACGATGCAACAGGTTAATAATCAAGGAAGCGTTGTTCATATGCTTGGCGCAACGGCAAAGAGAGGTCATTCGGTAAGCGTAATGGAAGAGAAGATGAAAACGATTTTGAGGGCAAACAACAATATTTCGCCAACTGACCAACAGGCTATTTGGGGATTTAATATGGAAGAACAATTTAAGATGTTTAGTACATTGTTTCTCGGAATCGCCATACTGATTTGGATTGTCGGTTCGGGAACGTTAATAGCCGGAATTGTAGGCGTAAGCAATATTATGTTGGTAACAATTAAAGAGCGAACAAAGGAAATCGGCATCAGAAGGGCTTTGGGCGCAAAACCGAGCATAATTATTTCACAAATTATGTCGGAAAGTTTGGTATTAACGGCAATTGCCGGAATGTTGGGATTGTGCTTCGGCGTACTTATTCTGTATTTGGCTGATACCCAATGGATACAAAATGCAGAAAATATGTTTATAGCAGCACCTTCCGTTTCTTTCGGAGCGGCAGTTGCTTCAACAATCATTTTATTAATTTGCGGATTGATTGCCGGCTTAATACCTACAAAAAGGGCATTGCAAGTAAGAGCAATTGATGCGATTAGGGAAGAATAAAAAACGTAATACATATATTCATTATGAAGAAAGTTGGTAAAATTATTTTATTTGTAATTATCGGTTTGGTTGTATTAGCCACCTTTAAATTTCTATGGGACAAATCTCGCCCGAAAGTAACTGTTTACAACATCGAAACCGTAAGTCGCGGCAATATCGAAAAGCGTACTGTGGCAACGGGTAGAATGAATCCACGAGATGAAATCCTCATCAAACCTCAAATGTCGGGGATTATTTCCGAAGTGCACAAAGAAGCAGGCGAAAAAGTGCAAGCGGGCGACGTAATCGCCACCATTCAAGTAGTACCGGATATGGTTAATTTGAGCAATGCCGAGTCACGCGTCTCAAGAGCACAAATCGCAGCAGACCAAAGTCGTAGCAATTACGAACGTGACAGAAGATTGCACGAAAATCAAGTGATTTCGAGAGAAGAATTCGAAAGAGTGCAGCTTGAATATCGAAACAGTCAAGAAGAACTTCGTGCTGCCAACGATAATCTCAGTCTTGTGCGCACAGGTATCACACAAAGCACGGCACGGATGAGTAATACACTTGTACGCAGCACTGTAAGCGGAACTATTCTCGACGTTCCTATTCGAGTGGGTAATTCGGTTATTCAAGCAAATAATTTCAACGATGGTACAACAGTAGCTTCGGTTGCCGACCTTTCAGATATGTTATTTGTGGGTAGAATAGACGAAACGGAGGTAGGTAGACTTTCCGTACCAATGCCTATGGAAATCACAATCGGTGCTATGCCGGATAGAAAAGTTCCTGCCGCGCTTGAATACATTGCGCCAAAAGGTTTGCAAGAAGGCGGTGCTGTTCTTTTTGAAATAAAAGCTGCGCTCGAAGTGCCCGAAGATGTATTTATCCGCGCAGGATTTAGTGCCAACGCCGATATTATTTTGGATAAGCGTACCGATGTGCTGACCATTCCCGAAAGTACATTGACATTCAGCGGCGATTCGGCTTTTGTATTTATCGTAACAAACGAAAGTCCGCAAGAATTTGAACGCAGACAAGTACAAATCGGTTTGTCGGACGGTATTCATATTGAGGTAATGAGTGGTTTGTCACTAGACGAAAAAGTACGTGGAACGGAAATCGTTGGAAATAGAAGATAACTGAGTGTTGAATTATGAATTAAGAATTATGAATAGAATTTGTTTCATTATTATACTTTGCTGCTTTTCCCTCACAGGAATGGCACAGCAAACACTTACACTCGAACAGTGTATTGAAATTGCACTCGAAAATAATCGCAATATCAAACAACAGGAGTTGAGCAGACAAAGTCGCGAAATCGCTTACAATCAGGCGCGTGCCGATTTATTACCAAATTTGAATGCATCTGCCGGACAAAGTTTCAATTTCGGTCGTTCTATCGGTATGGACAATACGTATCAGAACGTCAATTCATCACAAATGCGATTTGGTTTAAATAGCGATATTACTATTTTCGACGGATTGCGATTAAAACGCAACATTGATGCTCGCAGAGCCGATATTTTTGCTTCGCAAGCCGATTTGGAAAAATTACAGGACGATATTATCATCAGCGTTTCTTCTGCTTTTTTGCAGGTATTATTAAATAAAGAATTGTTGCATATTGCCGAAAATCAGACAGGAAGCACAAAAGAAAATATCGCACAACGTAGAAAATTAGTAGAAGAAGGAAGATTGGCGCCGGGCGAAATTTTCGAACTCGAGGCGCAATTGGCACGTGAAGAAATGAATCGTGTACAGGCAGAAAGCAATCTAAAATTGGCTATGCTCGATTTGGCACAAATTATGGAAATGGATAGATTCGATAATTTCAACATCACTGCGCCTGCCGTTGAAGAGCTTATTAATGAGGGTGTTTTGTTGTCTTCCGCCGCTGTTTTCGAAAGCGCATTGGTTAATCGTCCCGAAATTCGAGGAGCACAATTTCGCCTTCAAAGCCGTGAACAAGAGCTGTTGATGTCGAAATCTCAACGATATCCTTCATTATCGTTCGGTGCAAGTATGGGTACAAATTATTTCAATATGAGCGGTCGTGAAAATGCTGCGTTTGGTAGTCAATTGCGCAACAATATGAGTAATTCAGTAGGATTGAACGTACGTATTCCGATTTTCAACCGCTTTCAAGTACGAAACAATGTGAGCAATGCTACGCTTGCGGTCGAAAACAGTCGCATCGAAATTGATAAAGCAAAAAATGAACTTCGCAAACGCATCGAACAAGCATATTTCAATGCCGTAGGCGCACAAAGTCGTTGGGCAGCATCGAAAAAATCGGAAACGGCAAGTCGTGAAGCATTCCGGTTTGTGGAACAAAAATTTGAAAGCGGACGCGCTAATTCTTTCGAACTTTCTCTTGCCAAAACCAACCTCGCACAAGTGTTGGCAGAACAAGCGCAAGCGAAATATGAGTTTGCATTTCGGATAAGGATATTGGAATTGTTGAAGGATTGAAAATCAATGATTAATGGTTAGTGTTTAATGATTAATTATGTGAAATTAAAAAATGTTTGATTTTTTGTAACCAAATGATGCGCTCTTTGGTCTAACTTATAAACGAACAAAAACAACAATTGAAAATCGGCGTAAGCCAAATTAAAGCAACAACAAAATGAGAACAACATTATTTATCGGCATCATCGCACTATTCATTTTTGCCATCTCGTGTATCAACGTACAAGCACAGCGTACAACCACAAAAAGTTACGAAGTAGAAAACTTTTCGGCAGTTCAATCTTCTATGGTAGGCAACATTACCATTCGGCACGCCAACACATTCAGTGTGAGAGCAGAAGGAAATGAAGAATTGGTAAACGAGCTGAAAGTATATGTAGAAAACGGTACGCTGTTTTTGAAAATGGACGAAAGGCTTATGCGAGGACGCAGGAATAACCGTAGTAGTATAAAAATAGATATTACCGTTCCTGTGAGCGAGCAATTTGAAATCGCTTCGCAAGGTGTGGGCAACATTACAGGCGAAAATATTGAGTTTAAATCTATTAGAATTATTTCGCAAGGTGTTGGAAGTATTAATCTTAGCGGTACAGCCGATAATGCTTACCTAAAACTGGAAGGGGTAGGAAGCATTAACGCCGAAAAACTAATTGCGAAAAATACAACCGTTGTTTCCGAAGGTGTTGGAAGTGTGCAAGTTCACGCTTCCGAGAGCATCAATGTCAAAAGCGAGGGAGTTGGCAGTGTTTCTTTTTCGGGTAATCCGGCAGTGAGAAATATTAGCAACAGCGGTGTTGGTCGAGTTAGAGCAAGGTAACGAAGCAGGTAAAATTATAAATTTTGAGACAGTTTCCAAAAACTGTCTCATTTTTTTCAATTTCAATGTAATGTTTTTATATCTCAATCGTCTTAATTATAAATGGAGCTTGAAACATTTGTGATACACGTAGTGCCATTGAGAGAAAAATTGCAGAATTTTTCGCAAAAGCTCATCGAAAATGATGCCGATGCGGAAGATGTTGTGCAGGAAATTTTTCTCAGACTATGGAGTATGCGCTCAACACTAAGCAAATACGACAGCGTGGAAGCATTGGCAATGCAAATGACGAAAAATCTTTCGCTTGACAAGCTAAAAAGTCGAAAAGCATCGGGCAACGAATTTGAAATGCTCAATCTCGCTTGCACAACAAGAACGCCGGCAGAAGAATTAGAAGAGCAAAACAGTGTAGAATACATTCGTCAATTGGTTAATCAACTTCCTTATTTACAGCAAACAATTATGCGAATGAAAGATATCGAAGGATACGAATTGGCAGAAATTGCAGAGATTACGGGAAGTCAGATTGAAGCCGTTAGGACAAATCTTTCGAGAGCAAGAAAAAAGATTAGAGAACAATGTCTGAACCTTGATTTTTAGGATTTACAAGATTTGCTTGATTAAAATCAAATAAAAAGAGAAAAGTGATGAGTAGTCAGAAAACAATACACGAATTGATAGAAAAATATTTCGAAGGCGAAACTTCCGCATCGGAAGAGCTTCAATTGAGGCAATATTTTCGTTCACAAGAAGTTTCCGGTGATTTGAAGCTGTACAAATCCCTTTTTGCCTATATCGACGAAGAAGCAGAATTGCGAAATGTAGCAAAACAAGCTGATAGCAAACAATCGTTTTCAGTGAAACGAAAAATTCTATATATCACTACCGCAGCAGCAGCGTGTGTAGCTATACTTTTAAGTATCAACTTTTTCAATCAGTCACAGCAATTATCCCCGATTTCCGGAGGAAGTTTCGCCATTATTAACGGGCAATATTATACCAACGCACAATTGGTGAAATCTATCGCATTCGAGGCATTAAAAAACGTTGCAGTACCGACGACAGAATATTTCCCCGACAAGGATTTTGATGCACAAAAGGAAATAATGCACGAGCAATTAAGAGAACTAAGCAATATATTTACCGAATAATAGTTTTAAGAAATGAGAAAATCAGCAAAATATTTATTCTACTCAATTTCTATCCTCTTTTTCTGTTTTTCGACCGAGATAAAGGCAGAAAACTTTAATACCGGATTGAGAATTGATGAAGTATTCCAACGCTACGCAAGAGCGCGAAACGTTACAATGGTTGAACTTTCGCAAGAGATGCTCGAAATGTATAATATGAAACATTACCGCAGCATCGCAATAAAAAACAACCCCGAAGCATTGAAATTCATCCGCGAATGTTTGGAAATAGATCAAAGAGGTGCGCGAAAAATCAAGGAAGTTACTGACGAAAACGGAATTATCTCCGCTTATTATCAACTAGCTGCGACTGATGAAGGTTTAAATCGCTTTGTCCTGTTCAATGTAAACAAGCAAAACTTAATTACGCTTGTGTATATTGAGGGCGATTTAGATAGCGATGACTTAATTACATTATTATTTTCACTCTAACACAAAATAAATTAAATATAGAAATGAAAAAATTAGCATTTATCTTATTGACTGCGGTATTTACTTTTCCGCTTTTTGCAAACAATCCTTCCGATACAATTATTGTAATAGATAACAGGAAGATAGAAGTGATTGATGATGAAAATCGTTTGCGGGTGCGCGTGTTTGAACTCACCCAAGAGGGCGATTATGTTGAGCGAGAAAAGATATTCGAGGGACATTATCGCGATGGTGTAGTACACGAAAGAAGATTTGCTTCGACAACAATCAGTATTCCGGTGCCAAGCACACGTAAACTGCATAGGGAAAGACATTTCCACCCACATTGGGCAGGAGCAGGTATCGGATTCAATAGTTTTACATACGATGGTTTGAGTAATATTAATAATTTCGATGATTTTTCACTAAATTCGGGGAGATCGTTAGAATACATACTGAATTTCAAAGGGAAAGCCATTCCTATCAGCAGAAATTTTGCATTTGTAACTGGTGTAGGTATGAAATGGAATCGTTTTCATCTGAATGATAATCAATATTTCACAAAATTAGATGGTGCAACTGTAATTCTTCCGGCAGGCGAAGGTATAGATTTTAGAAAAACTCGTTTGGGCGTTAATAGCTTTACTGTTCCTTTAATGTTTGAATGGCAGGTGCGGTCAAACCACAACCGAAATAATTATTTTTATGCAATGGCAGGTGCTGTTGGAAATTGGAATTATATGTCGCGTTCAAAAGTACGTTACAATAATGAACAAGGAAGAGTGAAAGAAACCGTTGCAAAAGATTTGTATGTTCGTCCGGTTACGGTTGATTTGATGCTGCAAATTGGTATCAACAATTGGGGTGCTTTGTATGCAAAATACAGCCCGATGGAACTGTTTGAGAAAAATAGAGGTCCAAAAGTGCAACCTGTTTCAATCGGTGTAATGTTTCCGGTGGGAAATTAGAAAAAAGATTTTAAGACTGAAAGAGCAAAGATAAAAGACATAATTTGATAATTTACAAGATGTTTTTTATCTTTGCTCTTTATTTTATTAGCAAATGAAAATTCAAATCATCAACGGTCCCAATCTCAACTTGCTCGGCACTCGCGAACCGGGCGTGTATGGAAATGCTTCGTTCAACGATTATTTGAACGAACTAAAAACGTTGTTTCCAAATATTCAAATCGATTATTTTCAATCGAATATCGAAGGTGAGCTTATTGACAAAATACAGGAAACAGGGTTTAGTTACAATGGAATTATTCTCAACGCCGGCGGTTACACACACACTTCGGTCGCGATTCGCGATGCGATAAAAGCCGTATCTTCACCCGTAGTGGAAGTGCATATTTCGAATGTGCACGCACGTGAGGAATTTCGTCATCAGTCGATGATTTCCGCCGTGTGTGTGGGTGTGATTGTGGGTTTTGGGATGGATTCGTATCGGTTAGCAATTCATTCATTTAAAGTTTAAAGATTTAAGGGTTTAAAGATTCAAAGGTTCAAGCCCCGCGTAGAGGTAGAGACGTGGCGCGCTGCGTCTCTATTTATCGAAAAACAATATCTTGAATGACTTTCATTCCTGCATATTCGTTTAATTTCTTAATCAATTCCTCTTTGTTCAGCAATAATTCTGAACGAAGAACGGCAGAAGTGAGTTGTACATACAGGATATTTCGACTAAAATAGACGTTTTTCGTATAATGCGAAACGCCTTCACCCAACATTTCATGCCACGCGGTTACAACACGGTGTTCTGCCAATTTCGATTTCAATAATCCATTGTCTTCGAAAAAAGTAGAAAGGACTTCGGAAAGTGGTTGGGAGTTTTTTCTTTGCATCTTTGATAATTTGCTAATGTGCTAATAAATAATGTACTAATGCAACTATCAAGATATTATCAGAGTCTTTGCATTAGCATATTAGCACATTATTTATTAGCACATTAAATTTATTTCGCCATTTTCCACCGAGTAAATATGAGAATTATTACCCAATCGGGTGAGAATTTTATCCAACGATTCGCGATTCGTATCCGATATAAAAATCTGTCCAAATTCTTCACCGGAAACCAATTTTACGATTTCTTCCACACGATTAGCATCTAAACGGTCGAAGATATCATCGAGCAACAAAATGGGCGTTGTGCGCCCGGTTTTCAACAAAAAATGAAATTGCGCTAATTTCAACGAAACGAAATAAGTTTTATTTTGCCCTTGCGACCCCACTTTTTTAATCGGATGTCCGTCGAGCAGCATTTCCAATTCGTCGCGATGAATACCAACAGTCGTGTGTCCGATAGCCATATCACGACGACGATTGGCAATTAACGTTTTTCTAAAATCGGATTCATTGAGTTGCGAAACATATTCAAACGACACTGTTTCACTTGATTGACTGATACGTGAATAAAACGTATTGAAAATCGGTGTAAATTCTTCGATAAATGCACGCCGTTTGTCGTTAATGATTTTTCCGCCGTCAATCATTTGGTCTTCCCAAAGTTCGAGAAGTGTGAGGTCAATGTTTCGTTCTTCGTTTTTGAGCAGTACATTTCGTTGTTGTACGGCTTTGTTGTAGCGAATAAGTGCCTGTAAATAAACCTTATCGAACTGCGAAATAGCAATATCCATAAACCGGCGACGCTCTTCACTTGCACCCGTTATCAGTTCGTTGTCGGCAGGCGAAATTATCACGAGCGGAATCAGTCCGATATGATCGGCAATGCGCTCATACTCTTTCTTGTTTCGCTTGAATTGCTTTTTCTGCCGACGACGAATACCACAATAAATCTCTTCCGCATTGCCGTCTTCAAACTCGTATTTTCCTTGTAGCATACAAACATCGGCTTCGTGATTGATTATCTGAGAATCAATGGGATTTGTCGCACTTTTGCAAAAAGAAAGATAATATACGGCATCGAGCAAATTGGTTTTTCCCATTCCGTTATTGCCAATAAAACAGTTGATTTTTGGGGAAAACTCCAGTTCGACTTGCGCGATATTTTTATAGTTGATGATTGATAGGAATTTGAGAATCATTTGATTGTTAAGTTAATACTAATCTTCCGACTGCACAAAGCCAATCCGTTTTCGAGGTCGATTGACGTGAGCATGTTTCATTTCTAATTTTGCCAATGCTTCGTTAATGAGTTCTAGTTGTATGCGAGTATCCTCGTTGATATCGTTGTAATCCGTAAAAACGTCTTCGAGATACTTTTTCATTTCTTTCATCTCATTTTTAAGCTCTTGCACTTCATCAACAGGCGGATTGAGCAGCAATTCGCGCACAGCAACAAAGGCGCGCATAATCCTGATATTTGTAGTAACTGCAATGGGTGAGCGCAAAACTCCCGATAGCATTGCAACGCCTTCTTGGGTAAAAACCATTGGATAAATATAACTGTGCTTTATGTTTTTTGGCAACTGGTCGCAATTTGCGACCAGTTCAGTCCATTCTCGCTTCGTTAATTGAAACATAAAATCATCAGGAAAACGCTCAATATTACGTCTTACCTGTTCTTTCAAGCGTTTTGTTTCAACTTCATACATACTTGCCAAATCAAAATCAAGCATCACACGCTTGCCTCTGATTTCGTAAATTTTATCTTCGATGGGTATTAATTCCATTTTTTCAACCTATTTATTCTATTGTTTGTGGAACAATTAGCTTGTACGATATTTTGGTAGTTAATGATTGGGAGATGTCTGAGAATCATTTTTATTATGAGTTTTATTGTACAAAGCCGATTCTTTAAGGTCGCAAATTGCGACCTTAAAGAGCTGTCATTTTTGTTTGAAGTGCAAAAATTGCACCTCAAAAACTCCCACTCATTTTTCGCTAATTGAAGCATTTTTTTATTTATTATTTGTCTACAATCGTCATTTAATCTTCCTGCAACAAAAGTCGCTGCAAATCTTCCGGCGAAATATTCATTTTTAATTTTCCTTGATGCGCATACGATATCTTTCCTCGCTCTTCGGATACGATAATTACTTTGGCATCGGTTTCTTGCGACAAACCCAATCCGGCTCTGTGTCTTAACCCCAAGTGGTTAGGAATATTTGGATTTTGCGAAACGGGAAGAATACATCCGGCAGCTTTTATCTGTTTTCCTGCAATAATCATAGCACCGTCGTGAAGCGGACTGTTTTTGAAAAAGATATTTTCAATCAATCGCGGCGAAATATCGGCGTTAATCATCTCGCCCGTTTCTTCATACATCGCAAGATTCATATCGCCTTGAATAACAATAAGCGCACCTGTATTCATTTTCGACATATTCATACACGCCAAAACGATTGCTGTGAGATGCGAATTATCTTTTTCTTGTTTCCCGTTAGAGAATAATTTGGCGACAAATTTCAAACTTTTTTTCGAGCCGAGCGACATCAAAAATCGACGTATTTCGTCCTGAAAAAGAACGATTAATAATACCGGTCCTACATTAGCAATTTGAGAAAGTATCGAACCTATCAATTCCATTTTGAATACTTGCGACACCAAAACCCAAATAATTACAAAGACTAAAACCCCTGTAAAAAGTGGACGCATTCCCGATATTCTTACCAACCGAAATAGATAGTAAAGCAGCAGTGCTACGAGAAAAACATCTATGAAGTCTTTTATTCCAAAATGAGAAAACATATTTTTTTGATTTTTAGACTGTAAGATGAAAGACTTCAAGACGGCTTTTGTTTTTTAGTCTTTCGTCTTTTAATCTTTTGTTTTATTTATTTGCTTCACAATTTTCACGCACTCAACCGCTTCACGCACATCGTGTACACGTAAAATACTCGCGCCCGACAGCAATGCAACGGTATTCAAAACTGTTGTTCCGTTCAAACTTTCCTGCGGCGATGTGTTGAGCAATTTATATATCATCGACTTTCGAGAGATACCTACCAAAATTGGCTCGTCAAAGATATGAAAATATTTCAAATAAGCCATCAATTCGTAGTTTTGAGTTAGTGTTTTGCTGAATCCGAATCCGGGGTCGATAATCACATCGTTTACACCCAAAAGATTGAGTTTCGCTTTTTTTTCGGAAAAATAATAGAGAATGTCTTGTAGAAAATTGTCGTAATTGGTAAACGATTGCATTGTTTGCGGTGTACCGCGCATATGCATAAGTATATATGGAACATTCAGTTGTGCCATTGTGGTAAACATCTGATCATCTATCTGTCCGCCCGAAATATCGTTGATAATATTTGCGCCGAACTCTTCCACCGCCTGTTTTGCCACATCGGCATAGAATGTATCAACTGAGATTATCGCATCGGGAAATTCTTTTCGGATAAGTTTTAGTGCAGGCATCAATCTGTCGGCTTCTTCGCGTGCGGAAAGAAAAGTTGAAGTAGGTGCGGAAGATTGTGCGCCGATGTCGATAATCGAGCCGCCTTCACCAATAATTTGCCGGCATCGTTCTACGATTTCTGTTCCGGTTTGTTTGCGGCTGTTGGCAAAAAACGAATCGGGGGTAATGTTGACGATACCCATTACCAATGGTGTGGATAGATTGATGAGTGAACCGGATATGTTGATAGTTTTCAATATCTTATATTTTTTATCGTTATAAAATTGAATCTGTCTCCTTAAATGGATAATCAATTGTATAATGCAATCCCCTACTCTCTTTTCGTGCCATTGCCTGTTTAATAACCATATATCCTACCTTTATAATATTTCGCAGTTCACAAATATCACGCGAAACAATGGAACGCTGGAAAAGGTTTTCGGTTTCACGAAACAAAATATTTAACCGCATCATCGCACGATGCAAGCGTAAATCGGAACGCACAATACCGACATAAGATGACATAATTTGCCCCACTTCCTTATAACTCTGCGTAATCAAAACCATTTCTTCGGGTAAAGTAGTGCCTTCGGCATTCCATTTTGGGATATCTTCTTGAAAATCATATTGTTTAAAAATCGGAATGGAATGTTTTGCTGCCGCATCAGCAAAAACCACCGCTTCGATAAGCGAATTTGACGCCAAACGATTCGCTCCGTGCAGTCCTGTGCAAGCACATTCACCATTGGCATACAACCGCCCAATGCTCGATTCGCCATTCATATTTACCTCAATTCCACCACACAAATAGTGCGCTGCGGGCGCAACGGGAATCATATCTTTCGTAATATCAATGCCTAACGAAAGACATTTTTCGTAAATCGTGGGAAAATCATTTTTTGTTTTTTCTGCATCTTTGTGTGTAACGTCAAGATATACAAAGTCATCGCCTCGTTCTTTCATTTCCGTATCAATGGCGCGAGCCACAATATCGCGCGGTGCGAGTGAGCCTCGCGAGTCGTATCTTTGCATAAACTCCTTACCGTCAATCGTTCTCAACACGCCGCCATAACCGCGCATCGCTTCCGTGATAAGAAACGACGGTCGTTCGTCCGGATTGTACAATGCCGTGGGGTGAAACTGCACAAATTCCATTCCCTTTATTTCGCCTTTCGCACGTGCAACCATTGCAATGCCATCGCCTGTAGCAACGAGCGGATTGGTGGTTGTTTGGTAAATACAACCGATACCTCCGGTTGCCATCATCGTAACGCGCGACAGGAAAGTTTCTATCTCGTCCGTTTTTTGGTCGAGAATATATGCACCGTAGCATTCAATATTAGGCGTACTACTTGTAACAATCTTTCCCAGATGGTGTTGCGTGAGAATTTCTATCGAAAAATGGTTGTCGAACACATCAATATTCGGGTGATTACGAATGGTTTCGATGAGGCTCAACTGAATTTCGGCGCCTGTCCGGTCTTTGTGGTGCAATACACGAAATTCGGAATGTCCGCCTTCGCGATGCAAATCGAAATTGCCTTGCTCGTCTTTATCGAAATCTACACCCCAATTAATCAGTTCTTTGATTTGCGCCGGCGCTTCTCGAACAACTTTTTCTACCACTTCTATGTCGCACAATCCGGCACCGGCATCGAGAGTATCGGCAATATGTTTTTCGAAATGATCCCATGGATGCGTTACCGATGCAATTCCACCTTGTGCGTAAAAGGTATTTGCTTCTTCGAGCGTATTTTTTGCCACAATAGCAACTTTGCCGTATTTCGCTACTTTCAATGCATAGCTCATTCCGGCAATGCCTGAACCAATAACTAAAAAGTCATATTTGTGCACCATATTTTTTTCGTTGCAGTTTTATTCTACAAAATTACGGAATAATAATGTGATTCTACAAAAACACAAGAATATTTTGCTTGTTCCGCAACAATAAGAATCGAAACTCCCAAAAAAAACATTAAAAACAATAGTTAAATACCGGCTTTTTATTTGATTTATTGCTCTTTTTTGCTTTCTTTGTAATGTCTAAAAATCAAGTAAAAGTTTCATTTTATGAAGAATATTATCATTACATTCATTTTATTATGCATTTTCTCGCTTCAACAAGCTTTTTCGAGCAATGTAGAGCCGGAAAATAGTCATCTGCTTCGCGGACGCGTTTTGGCTGCCGATACCAACCAACCGTTGGCAAACGCCAGCATCACGGTACAACAGGCAAATGTATCGACAATCACAAATCAAGAAGGATATTTTTCGATTCGCGTAGCGGAATCATCACGTAATTCGCACTTACTTATCCGCCATTTAGGGTATGAAAACCAAACTGTTTCGATAGCTACGCTTATCGATAATCCAAACAATAACATCAGACTCATTCCCACTAGTATTGAGTTGAGCGAAGTGCATATTCTTTCGGGCGATGGCACCGAGTTGGTGCGTGAAGCATTGCGACGCATTCCACGAAATTATCCCAACGAGCCGAATATGATGGTGGCTTTTTATCGTGAATCTATCCAAAAAGACTCACGTTTTGTTTCACTTGTAGAAACTGTTTTAGATGTACATAAAGCTGCGTATAACTCTTTCAGCGCCGACCAAGCGAGAATTTATATCGGCAGAAAAGCAACTGACATTTCGCCGCGCGATACGGTTTTGATGCGATTTCAAGGCGGAATCAGCGGCGCACTAATGTTGGATATTGCCAAACATCCCGAAATCGTTTTTGGCACCGACGGCTCCGAATACAATTTTGAAATAAACGGTTTGATTTCTTTCAATAATAAACCACATTACATTATTTCGTTTCAACAGCGCCCGGGAATCAATGAAATTCTTTTCAGAGGAACGATTTATTTAGATACCGAATCGCTCGCTTTTGCACGAATGGAATTTTATATGAATGTGGAAGGCAGAAAAGATGCATCAAATCTTTTTATTCGTCGTAAACCATCGAGAATGGAAGTAGAGGTAGAAAGGGCGCGCTATACGGTTGATTTTATTGAAGATAACGGACGATGGTTTTTCAATTCGAGTAGTGTAGATGTTGGTTTTCGCGTGCGTTGGAGAAATCGCCTTTTCGGTTTGTTTGCTACAAACTATACAATCAGTTCGGAAATTGCTATAACAGACCGTTATAACGAAGACGTTGTGCGCTTTCCACGTAACGAACGCATCCGCTCTACCGACGTGATTGCCGAAAGAGTGGAATATTTCCAAGACCCCTATTTTTGGGGAGATTACACTGTGATAGAGCCTGATCAACAAATCACAGATGCCATTCGCCGCTTGAGCGGAAGACTTCAACGACGCAGTCGTTAATGTGCTAATAAACAATGTGCTAATATGCTAATGGCAAGTTCGCTGATGTTAATCACCTATATGATAATTGCATTAGCACATTATTTATTTGCACATTAGCACATTAATAATTTTGTTCTACAAAATTATTGTCGTATCTTTGCAGCCCAAGAGTTTTTTAATATTTATACAAAACGTACTTTTATGTATTTAGATTCTGAAAAAAAGAAAGAAATCTTCGCAAAGCACGGAAAGTCTAACACTGATACCGGCTCACCTGAGTCGCAGATAGCATTGTTTTCGGACCGTATTTCGCATTTGACTGAACATTTAAAAACAAACAAAAAAGATTATAACACGGAACGTTCTTTGAAAATTCTAGTTGGTAAACGTCGTCGTTTACTGGATTATCTAATCGAAAATGATATTACGAGATATCGTGCTATCATCAAAGAATTGGGTATCAGAAAGTAATTTTCGGAAAAGAAAATCGAAAAGAGGATAAAATTTATCCTCTTTTTTTGTTTGTACAAAACAGGGAAAAAGATGCAATACGAAAAAATAATGTTAAAATCAACTCTTTGAAATATGTTTTACAACATATCATTTTAATTTGCGGGTTTCAAAAAATGCCATACCTTTGTATCGATAACCTAAAACAATCTTTTTTGCCTTAAGTATTGAAGTATTGTGTTAAGCAACATAAGAAAGAGACCATCTTAGATAAAGGTGGTCTCTTTTAGGTTTTAAAGGTTGATTCACTTAGCGAGAACGAACCACTCCTAGTTCAATGTTGGACAAGTCGTGGCTTGTATAAAATTATTCAGAATGGGCAGATTTGATTATGTCTTATTTTTATATCGAATAAAAAATATTACCCAACCAGCCATAATGCCAAGTAACAATAGTATGGATAGAAAAAAACCTATCAAAAGAAGTCTAAAATGCCAAAAATCGATTATACTCAAGTCTGAGTTAAATAATTGATATCCTGATAAAATTGCTAGAAAAGATATGAATATTGCACCGGCAGAAGAGGCAAGTAGCGCTGGAATAATCTGTTTTCTATCCATAATATTAAAAATTTAGAACGCATCAGCGCAAAAAGTGGCTGCACCAGCCAATAGTCCCGAAGCACCTCCTATTATTCCTCCAACAGCGCACCCTACGGCTGCTCCAATTTTTCCGCCGAAAATAACGCCAAGACCACCGCCGCCAACACATCCGCCAAGACCACCGCCCAAATAAGAACCATATGTTCCCGCTACACAACTCCAAGTAATTCCACCAGATCTAACAGTAGGGCTTTGAATTAATGCGTAAATACTCGTTGTATTTCTCTCATAAAAAATCAAAAACTCTCTCAAGCTAATAAACTTAATCCTATCATCTATGCTAAAAGTTTCATCATTACTATACTTTTCAAATCTCTTAATTGCGTCCTCAATATTTTCCGACAAATTAATGATCTTTTGAATCAAGCCCATTAGTTCTGCTTCCTCTACACTCCTTGTTTGTACAGAGTTGTTATTAGGATTTAGCCCCCAAAAGCCATTGTCAAACGCATTCTCATCGGCATAATCGCCTAATGCTTCTATGTATGCGTTTTTGAATAACGATTCAAGATTTTGGTTAGTCCTGCTGTTCAAGTTCATTTCTGCAACTTGAAATACGAGATTCAATTTTTCTTCAAAAGTTTTTAAGAAAACTTCGCTTTCCACATAAGCTTCTGTTTTCAGATTATCTTTTCTACAAGATAGTAACAATACTGCTCCGATTAAGAGCAAAGTAGTTGCAAATAACACTTTTTTCATAAATAATTCTTTACATTTAATTTGTTTTACGATAAAATTATCGCCACAAAGATAATGTCAAACTTTAAAACGAAAACCTTTTTCTATTGTACATTTATTGCAATATTATTGTACAAGAATCGCATCTACGTAAATCGCTAATAACAAGCGATGTAACTTTCTTTTTGTTTTTTGAATCAAATTCCTTGTACAAATATACGAAAAATTGCACTATATTTGTACAATATTTAATTTACTCTCCATATGGAAAAGCTAAGACTTAAGCAAACCAGAATACAAAGAGGCTTTACACAACAGCAAGTAGCTGATGCACTGCCCACCGATATTTCCAACTATTGCAGGAAAGAAAACGGCTATGTAAATATAACAAAGGCAGAATGGAAGCGTCTTGCATCATTCCTACAAGTACCGGAAGAAGAAATTTATCAGGAAAACGAAGCGACGCTAAACAATACTTTTTTTGATAATTCAAGCATAACCAATCAAAATATCGGGATTCCAACTGCTGTATTTGAACATTTACTTAGTTACATTTCATTGTTAAAAGAGGAAAATGAACGATTGAAAAGTGAAATGAGACGTAGCTAACATCTTCCACAAAGGGCACAGTTAGCTGACTCTAAGCCTATTGCCCGATTAAATATACGCTCCTATGGGATAAATTTAAATTATTTATCTCATTGCATCTCCGTCAAATATTTCCAATATTTCTTCGGCATCATTTGTCTTTGCAATTTCAAATTTATTCGTTCCTTAATCGTTATACTTTGAAAATATTCTTTCCAAAGTTTTTGAAACATCGCTTCCTCTTCCGACAATTTTTCATCGCTTAGCTTACCAAGTTTGAGTTCGGATAGGTCTTTGGGTGAAAAAGAGATTTCTTGTACAGTGTGTATATCGTAGAAGATACCGAAATTTCGATTCGTATCATAAATAATCCATTGCTGATTGGCGTAACGCGCTTTGAAATGCGGAACAACGAGCGATAGGACATTAAATTGTGGGTCAATCGGTGCAAAATAAACACCGTCCGCCATTTCTTGAAAGCGAACAAACATACGCAATCTTTCGGCTTCGCGACTGACTTTTAAAGCGATTTCTTTCACTCGAAGCACGTCATCATCGCCAAAATTCATTTCGTAACTTTTCGAATGGTTGATGTTTTTGCAGATATACCGAAAAAGTAACATTTCCACTTCGGGTAGTTCCGATAACCAAACGTGCAACATCATATTTTGCGCCGTTTTCGATAGTTTTTTTTCTAACGCCGCCCATACTCGTTGCGATTTCTCTTTTTCCGTTGGCACATAATACTGTTCGTCCATAAAAAGCGGTTTCGGATCGGATTCGGAAAGAATCATATCGGGAAAACGCTTCTGTTCGTAGGCGAAAAAAACGCAGGAAAGAAGTCCGTCGAAAGTTTTATCGTAGAAAAAATGAATCATCTTTTTTAATGTGCTAATAAATAATGTGCTAATGTGCTAATTTTTGGTGGGTATCAATTGCTATTTGCTTTGTTGCACTTTCCAGTCTTTCGTCATATATCTGTATATCTTTCAATTAGCACATTATTTATTAGCACATTAGCATATTATTTATTATTCCCATTGAATCGAATACTGCAACAAATCTGCCACTTGTTTTCGCTGTTTTTGTGTTACTTGCCGGCGAACGTATTGCGGTGTGAGTTCGTTAACGGTTTGCATCGGAAGTTCACGACACACAATGAAATATTGCGCTCGCTTCATCACCACGCCCATTTTTTTCAATTGCACCGAATTTAACCGACCATATCTTCGCGAAGCGACAATCAATTGTGCCGATTTCACACCAATGCCGGGCACGCGAAGAATCATTTCATAAGGAGCAACGTTTACATCAATGGGGAAAAAATCGGGGTGGCGAAGTGCCCAACCCATTTTCGGATCAACGTCTAAATCAAGATCGGGTTGCGTGTCATCGACAATTTCGTGCGCTTGAAATTCGTAAAAACGCATCAACCAATCGGCTTGATACAACCGATTTTCGCGTACCAACGGCGGTTTCGCCAACACAGGCAAACGACTATCGGACGTATTCACAGGAATATATCCCGAATAATACATTCGCTTGAACGACGGACGTTTGTACAATGCCGAAGCAAGCGTAAGAATCTGTTTATCAGTATCATTTGTTGCGCCAATAATCACTTGTGTGCTTTGTCCTGCAGGCACAAATCGGGGTGCCTTTTTGAACTTTTTACGGTCTTCGGCACTTTCTAACATTCCTTGCTGAATGAAACGCATCGGGGCAAAAACGCTCGCGTGGTCTTTTTCGGGCGCAAGCAGTTTCAGGTTTTGTTCCGACGGAATTTCGAGATTTACGCTCAATCTGTCCACATACGTACCCACTTTTGCAATCAATTCCTGACTTGCGCCGGGGATACTTTTCATATGAATATAGCCGTTGAAACGATGCACTTCACGCAATAGCATTACCACGCGAAGCATCTGCTCCATTGTATAATCGGGGTTGCGAATCACGCCCGAGCTCAAGAAAAGTCCTTCGATATAATTTCGGCGATAAAATTCAATGGTCAATTCCGCTAATTCGTCGGGCAAGAAAGTGGTGCGCTTTACATCGTTCGAACGACGATTTAAGCAGTAGGCGCAATCGTAAATGCAATGATTTGTGAGCAGAATTTTGAACAACGACACGCACCGCCCATCAGGCGTAAAACTATGGCAAATGCCCCATCCCGCCGCCGTGCCGATTCCGTCTTTTTTAGCGCCGCGCGACGTTCCGCTCGATGCACACGATACGTCGTATTTAGCGGCATCGGCGAGGATTTTTAGTTTTTCGAGCGTTGTTTCGTTCATCCTGCAAACAAGTTTTAAGATACAAAGTAAATCATTCTTTTTGACAATTTATATCATTGAAGAGGAAAAATAGAGGGATTGTGGATAAGTTTTAAATTACTGATTATCATTTACAAACAAAACTCATTTCAAAAAATCCCCTACTTCTTGTAACCAATCTTCAACCCTCGCTGTCATATTTACAAAATCAACTAAAAAATAAATCATAAAAAAATGAAGAAGTATTTCAGCGTATTATTATTAGCTTTCTGCACGATTGTTGCATCAGCAAAAAGTCCGATTAGCGGAATTGTAAAAGATAGAGCGGACGGCTCTACTATTCCGTTTGCAACCGCCGCCTTGTTGCGCACCGATTCAACAACGATAACAGGTGTAATAGCAAACAACGACGGTAAATTTGTTTTGGAAAACGTGGCGACAGGCGAATATCTGTTGCAAATTTCCTTTATCGGTTACGACAGAGCATATCAGACCGTTAGCGTACCCGAACAGAGTGATGTAGGCGAAATTTATTTATCGGGAAACGTCAATATGTTGCAAGAAGTGGTGATAACAGGTCGTCGTCAATTGATAGAACACAGACTTGATCGCACTGTGATAAATGTTGCCGATAATATGATTACATCAGGACTTAATGTGCAGGATTTGCTAAAACAACTGCCCGGATTAGTGGTTGATCAAGACGGAAATATAAAACTCAACGGACGCACTGCAACCGTATATATTGACGGTCGTCCCACGCGCCTGCCTGCCGAACAAGTGGCACAAATGCTAAACGGAATGATGGGCGATGTAGTTGATAGAGTGGAATTGATTGACAATCCGTCATCTCGCTACGAAGCGGGAATGAGTTCGGCAATTGTGAATATTCGTCTAAAACGCGATGCTTCGCTCGGTGTTAATGGCTCGGTATCGGGAGGATTAGGATTTAATGATTACAATTTAGCTTCGCGTGGCGGTTTGAATCTGAATTATCGTTCCAAGAGACTGAATATTTTCGGAAATTACGGATATGACAATAGAACAAGAGTTACCGACCTATATCAAAACAGAAATTACAACGGTGAAATACCCGTAACTTACAGCCAAAATTCTTTCATAAAAGGCGATAATCAATCACATACGCTTCGCGCCGGGGTTGATTATTTCATTAACTCCAAACAAACCATCGGATTTTTGTTCAACGGCGCACATCACGCTTACAACGGCAATATTGAAGCCGAAGCAACCATTTCACAAACAAGCTCAACGAGGGTAGATTCAATAGAGTTATCTAACTCGGATATGGTTTCAAAGCATAGTTCGCAAATGTACAACTTGAATTATCGCCTAAACGGTGATAGCGACAAAGTATTTACGGTAGATTTGGATTATGGACGAGTGTACAACCATAGTTGGCAAAATATGCAACATCAATATCTTAACGCTAATGGCAGCGAACGTCGCCCATCGACCGAATTTCAATACGGCGGGCCGCGCAATATTGATATTCTTTCGTTGAAAGCCGATTTTTCAAAACCATTTTCGGAAAAATCGAACTTTGAAGTGGGCGCTAGAGTAGGACAAACAACCACCGATAACGAAATTATATACGAGAATTTGCTTGCAGAAAAATGGGAAATCGATGATAATCAAAGTAATCGATTTAAATACACCGAACAAGTTTCGGCAGCATATACAACATACAGTCATAAATTCGGTAAATTTTCGGCAATGGCGGGTTTACGTGCCGAATATACCTCTATCGAAGGCAATTCACCTACGATGAACAGTACTTTCAAGCGGAGTTATTTGGGTTGGTTTCCGAGTGCATACGTGCAATATCAAATCAACGAAAAGCAAGGGCTAAATCTCTCATATTCACGCAAAATCGATCGACCGAATTTTGGACAATTGAATCCGTTTCGTATGTACATTGATCCTTTTACTTTTGCTAGCGGCAATCCCGATTTAAATCCGCAGTATCGCAACACAATTGCATTGAGGTATAATATTAGCGGATATTCCGCAAACCTTATCTATACTCATACGAGCGATCTTTTTCAGCGCGATTTCGTTCAAGACGATGAAAACCGCACATTGAGCATCATACCAAAAAATGTGGGGAAAAGTGAAACGGTAGGATTAAATATTTTCGCACCGATAGAAATTGCCAAATGGTACAAGTTAAACGCCTATTCACAAGCGACATATAATATGGTTGATACTCGTCTGAGTGGCGAGGAGTTTAAAAAGAATTACTTGGCGGCTTATGCAAGTTTGCAACACTCATTTACTATTTTGCCAACACTGAGAGCCAATGTGTTTATGGATTGGGTAAAAACCGGTTGGTTTGGCGTTTATCAAACGAGTAATACGCAGAGTATGAATGTGCAAGTAGAAAAGAGTTTTCTTGATAAACGCCTGAATGTGGCACTGTCGTGCAATGATATATTCAATACAAATTCGCGGTTTATCGCAAAAGTCGATTTTGCAAATATGAATCAATCCATTAGAGAAAATAACTTCAATCGTATGGTAATGGTTACTGCGCGTTATAATTTCGGGTCACAGCAGATACGTGGCGCACGCAGTCGTAGTGTGGGCATTGAGGATGAAATGGGAAGAGCAAGGTGATTTTTGATTTACGATTTTGGATATTTTGTAGAGACGTAGCACGCTACGTCTCTACTTTGTTCCATAATATATCTGTGTCTTTTTTTGCTATCTCAAAAAAATGTCGTACATTTGTACGACAAAAATCCATTAAAAAATAAAAACATGAAAATAGTTACAACAAGAGAAATAACGCGCCAGCCAAAGGTATATTTTGAACTTGCAAAAGAAGAGCAAGTTGTCGTAAAGCGAGGACACGAATATGTGCATCAAATCGTATCCGATAGACCCGATGCAAAATTTGTCAGTGATGAGTGGTTAGATAAGTTTTTCAAAATCCCCGCAGAATATCGTTGCAATCCGTTTGAGATAAGTCCGTCGGGCGATTTGTATTTTGCCGATAAAAGGAATGTCGAGCACATAGAAGAAGGGATAGAACAAGCCAAGAACGGTCAAGTCAAAAAAATATCCATAAATGAAATTGAAAATTTTTTTGAACTATGATGTATGAAATTGTTTATACCCGAAGGGCGGAAGAAGATTTACAACGACACAGAAAATCAGGAGACAAAATTGTTCAGAAAAAGATTGTGAAGCTGCTAAAAGAATTAGAGCGACACCCAACATTCGGAACAGGAAAGCCTGAACCGCTAAAAGGAGATAAAACGGGGAAATGGGCACGTAGAATAACCGACAAACACCGTTTAGTTTACGAAATACACGAAAATATTGTTACAATTGTTGTAGCAAGCGCGTGGGGGCATTATGAAGACAAATAACAACTCAAAATAAAAAAACTTCTCTATCTTTGTAACCAATTACTCAAAGTTGTTGTCATATATATGAAACGAGCAGTAAAATCACTTCTACTCGAGAGAATGATTATTGCAAGTTCCATCTGACCATCAAGAAAAAATAAAAAAAATGTCAGATGAAATCAATTAATAACAACAACTTAAAAAATTAAACATTATGGATTTAGGAACAACTTTTGTAGGCTCAATATTATTTATCACCTTATTTGGTGGTCCGGTAATATTAATTTTAGGACTTGTATTAGGACTAAAAATGATGAACGCTCGGCACGCAGAGCGAATGGCACTTATCAATCAAGGATTGATTCCACCCGATGCACCGAAGAAAAAAGCAAATCCAAACAGATTTGTAACTTTGAGAAATGGGATTATTTTGGTATTTCTTGCTACCGGAATTATTGTAGGTACATTATTAAACGCCTCTTCTAATCTTTTTGATGCAAGTGGAGATGTTAGTATTGACAGTATGCAGAATAGTTTCCGTAGTTTTACATACTCGGCTGCAAGCATCGTGTTTTTCCTCGGACTCGGCTATCTGACCTACTTCTTCGTTTCGCGAAAAATGGAAAAGGTAGAAGAAAACGAAAACGATCTAATACAGGAATAACCCGTTACAAATGAAAGAAATAGAGCGAATAAAGCAAATTCTTTCGGGCAACACTTCCGCATTTGCGTACTTTGTCGAAACTTATCAGGATATGGCAATAACCATAGCACACCGGATTTGCGGCAACCTACAAGATGCGGAAGATATTGTACAGGAAAGTTACGTGAAAGCGTACCGAAATTTGCACACTTTCCGCTCCGACAGCAAATTTTCGACGTGGCTCTATCGCATCGTTTACAACACGGCGGTTACGCATACAAAATCAAAAATGTGGGTCAGCCACCTCGAAACAGATATGGAAAACGCCTCGCATTTGTCTGAAAACGATTTAGGAATCAGCATCGAAGAGATAGAGCGCAAAGAGATAGTAGCCGAAATTTTAGAAAAAATGCCGAAAGGCGATGCACTACTACTCACGCTCTATTATATGGAAGACAATCCGGTAAAAGAAATCGTAAAAATTACCGGATTGAACGAATCAAATGTAAAAGTAAAACTTCATCGCGCACGAAAACTTTTCAAAGAAATGTTCGTAGCAAGCTATAACGAAACAAATAACGCCGTATGAAAGAATTTGACATACAAAAAGAAGATGAAGTCATCAAACAGATGATAAAATCAACTCAGCATCAAGCATCTGAAAATTTGAAGTATCGCATTATGCACCAAATAGAAGCGGAAAAAGCATTGACACCGCAAAAAGCGAAAGTGAAAAAAGAAACGACAAATGTATTGAGAGATTTCGGTTCTATTTTCGGTTGGATGTACGCCGTTTTGGCAATCATTATCGGTGGTGCATATATTGTTGGCGGAACAGAACTTTTACTTTCGACACAATTTGTCGGAACAATATTGTTAGTGTCTTTCGTATTTAGCCTCTTTTGGTTGATTACGCAGTTAGATGCGTATTTGAAGGGGAAAATGGGTAAATAATTTGGCACGCAGATAACGCAGATTGAACAGATTTTATCATAAGAATTTTATCTGCGAAAATCTGTTCAATCTGCGTTATCTGTGTGCCAATTATTCTATTTTATTTTTCCTCTCTAAACCTCCTTACTCCGTAAATACAAATGATTAAGAAACTGACAAAACAGAGAATAAATGATACGTTTATCGCCGGAAGTCCGGCAATAGTACCTTGATCGATAAGCAATCCTTGCAGCGGCGGCAACAATGCACCACCCACAATCGCCATAATCAATCCGGCTGCGCCAAGCGTTGTATCTTCGCCCAAACCGTGTAGTGCAATACCATAAATGGTGGGAAACATCAACGACATAAATGCCGAAGTGGCTATCAGTGCATATAATCCAAACATTCCTCCGATGAATATCACAAAGAGAATACTTATCATTCCGCAAACGGCGAAAACCGTAAGCATTTTGCTCGGTTTAAAGAATTTCATCAGATAAACACAAATAAATCGACTCGAAATAAACATTGCCATTGCAATAATGTTAAATCTTTGTCCTTCGGCTTTCGTAAAACCAAGACTTTCGGCATATTGTACGATAAATGTCCAACACATAATTTGTACGCCTACATAAAATGCTTGTGCGATAACGCCCTCACGATATTTCGGGATGCGAATCAATCGTTTAAAAGAAGCCATTGCGCCTCCTTTTACGCTTTGGGTGTTCACTGTTTTGGGCATTTTGGTGAGTGCGATAATCACAAAAACCAACAATACGGCAAAACCCAACATCACATAGGGGTCGCGAATAACCGCCAAATCGTGTGTACGAATAATCGCTTTTTCGGCTTCGCTCAACGTGTTCCAAATCAACTCGCCAGCTGCATCGCGCTTATCAGATTGAAGTGCTGTTAAAACAACATTCGAAGCTACGAACATTCCCAAAATCGACCCCATCGGGTTGAACGATTGCGCGAGATTCAAACGACGTGTAGCCGTTTGTTGATCGCCCATCGAAAGGATATACGGATTTGCCGTTGTTTCCAAAAATGCCAATCCGAACGTCAAGATGTACAAGGACCACAAAAAATAATTGAATTGTTCGAGTTGCGCTGCCGGATAAAACAACAGTGCACCAATCGCATACAATATCAATCCGACCAAAATGCCCGCCTTGTAACTATATTTCCGGATAAAAAGCGCGGCAGGAATTGCCATTGTTCCATATCCGGCGTAAAACGCAAACTGTATCATTGATGCACGTGCCTGCGTTAAATCCATCACCGTTCCGAAAGCCGCTACCATTGGGTTGGTTATGTCATTTGCAAATCCCCACAGAGCAAATAAGCTTGTGATGATGATAAACGGAACGACGTATTTTTTTTCTATTACTTTTGGTTTCATTTTTTTATTAAGAATAAAAGACTATAAGACAGAAGACTATAAGAAGCAGGACTCTGAGGTCTTCTGTCTTATAGTCTTCTTTTCTTATTTCTTATTTATAAATTGCTCCAAAATTATCGCAAGCCCGATAATCCGCTCCTTCTTTATCCATTCCGAAAGCATTCCACGCCGATGGGCGCATTATTTCGGCTTCATCAATATTGTGCATACATACCGGAATACGAAGAATCGATGCAAGCGTAATCAAATCCTGTCCGATATGTCCGTAGCTGATGGCTCCGTGATTGGCACCCCAATTGTTCATCACAGAATACACATCTTTAAACGCGGGTTTTTCCGTTAGGCGTGGTACAAACCAAGTAGTGGGCCACGTTTTGTCAGTGCGTTCGTTGAGAGCTTTGTGTACATCAGCATCGATTTCCACTGTCCAACCTTCGGCGATTTGCAGAACGGGACCGAGACCTTTTACCAAGTTTAAGCGGCTCATTGTTATAGGCATTCCACCTTCTGATAAGAAGTTCGACGAATAACCGCCACCACGGAAATAGTCGCGATTGGCAGGATACCAGGTAGTTGCTGCCAAACACGCTTCCGCTTCTTCGCTTGTGATTTCCCAAAATGGTTTTAATGCAGGATTTCCGTCTTTGTCGCGCTGTTTTCCACTGCCATCGAGCGTAGTAGAGCCAGAATTGATAAGGTGGATAATTCCGCCTGCTGCTCTGCCTGTGAGTTCTTTTCCGGTAACACGCTTTACGGCTTCGGGACTCCAATAAGTACGCACGTCGGAGAAAAGTTGCGATGTGTTGGTAAGCAATTTTCCGAAAAGCATTGCGATGCCGTTGAGTGCATCGTTTTCAGTAGCAACCACGTAGGCTTCACGGATTCCGTTCCAGTCGAATGAACTGTTGAGAATGGCTTCCGAAAAGTCGCCATTCGGACGAAAATCTGTCCATTGGCGTTGTCCTTGAAATCCAGAAACGATAGCATTATGTCCTACCGATTCTTCTTTGAAACCCATTGCTTTGAGTTTCGGGTTTCCGGTCATCAAGTCGCGAATGATGATGGTCATTTTTACCACAAATTCCCAATCGGCATCTTTTCCTTCGCGTGATTTTTGTTTCGCTTCGTTGAAATCCGTTCCTTCGTTGGATTTGCAGTATTTAGTTGTCCACGCCATTGCTTTTTTGTATTCCTCCTTGTCGTAGATTTCTTCTTCGATACGGCGCAAAATTTCGGTCATATCTACATATTCGTTTCTCATTCCGAGATATTCTTGAAATAGATTCGGGTCAACGATGGAGCCGGCAATTCCCATTGAAACACCGCCAATCGAAAGATACGATTTTCCACGCATTGTAGCCACTGCTTGTGCCGCTTTGGCGAAACGAAGCAATTTTTCGGCAACATCGGCAGGGATCGAGTTGTCGGTAATATCCTGTACATCACGTCCGTAAATACCGAATGCGGGCAATCCTTTTTGCGAATGTGCTGCCAAAACGGCTGCCAAATACACCGCGCCCGGACGTTCCGTTCCGTTGAACCCCCAAACGGCTTTCGGATAGTGCGGATTCATATCCATTGTTTCCGAGCCGTAGCACCAGCAGGGTGTTACCGTGATGGTTGCGCCAACACCTTCGCGCTCAAACTTTTCAGCACACGCCGCACTTTCACCTACACGACCGATGGTGGTGTCGGCAATAACGCATTCAACGGGCGTTCCATCGCCATTTTTCAAATTAGCACCAATGAGTTGGGCAACCGCTTTTGCCAAATTCATTGTTTTTTCTTCGAGGCTTTCTCTCACACCCCCTTGTCGTCCGTCGATAGTGGGACGAATACCGATTTTTGGATACTTGTTCATTATTTTTTATTTGTTGAATTATTGAATCATTAAACTGTTAAGTTACTTGCAATTCATCAGAATGAATTTCTTTTTGTAATTGTTGTCGGCAGAAAGATTTTTACCGGTAAATCCGTTGCAATAAACGAACTGACAAGTTCACCCATTTTCTGCCAATCAATTCCGATACTCGATATTCCGTTTTCGATTATTTCATAAAATGGGTTGTCGTTGTAGGCAAGCAGTCCGTAGTCACTTTGAATTTTCAACCCTTCTTTTCTTCCCTGTTTTACGATTTTCACGATGTCCGTTTGCTTGATTACCAAATAGAAACCGCCTTTTATCACGGGTGTTTTGTCGGTCAATTCATCAATAATTTCGAATGCAAAATTATTATCTATACAAAACCTACTAAAATACCTCTTGCTGCTTTGCGGATGCTTATGGTAGCGATTGAAAACGAAAAATAGTTTCCGGTATTTTTCTAATTCGGGTTTTATTGTTTCCAGCGCATCATAAAGTGACGTGTCGAAGTCTTGACAAACGTGGAAATAATCTTTTTTATTGAAATTTCCAAAATCGAGCAACAATAGTTTTTTTTGGTCGATTTTTCTCAACACCTTCGAAAACTTTTCATTGTGATAATTCATTACGATATATTTGCTATATCGCCCAACGGAATCGTTAATTATCTGATTAAAAAGATATTCATTGTATTGGTGAAACCATAAATCAATATTGTAAAACGAAGGCAGTTTGACGCGCAACGTATTGTACAACATCTCTTTAAATGGCGTATATTCGTCCAACAACAACAGTACATCTTTGTTGTGCGTCGACACATAATAGTTCTTTCCCTGCACGGAATCAATAATATCTCTCGCTTTCAAATCGGTAAAGGCTTTAAAAACCGTATCGCGAGAAATATGAAATTCTTTGCTAAGGTGATTAATCGAAGGTAATTTATCGCCTACTTTCAGTTCTTTGGTTGAAATCAACTTTTGAATATAATCTGTAAGCTGCTGTACTTTCGTATTTTTGTTGTTAAATTCAAAATCCATATCTTATTCTAATCGCTATGCTGTTCTATGCTGACGCAAAAGTAAGGCTATATTGAATAAGAAAAAAGAAATTCGATATGTTATAAAACATATTTCCACAGAAAAAAACAACCGGATTAACTCCTCACGAGCTGATCCGGTTTTTTTTGGAAAATCAAAAAGTCATATAAGAAATAGAACTAATTTCTATTTGGTTTGGTGTAGTTTTTTCGTAATCGTTTATTAATAATATTCGTTTGATGTGATAACAGGAATCGGCATATCGGCAATCACTTCCGATACTGTTCGATTATATCGATATATCACCTCTACGGTTCTTTCGCCCGAAGGCTCGTTTACTTTAATGGCAAATTTCACTTCGTTTTGTCCTTCTATCTGAAATGGTCGTAAGTCGAAACAAACAAATCCCTCCCAAGCACGCGTAGCTGTACTTCCGTAAGCATTATGTCTGAATTCTAAGTTGATAACATCTGATTCGGGATGTTCAACTGTGGTATTATTCACTAAATTGAGCATGTGAGGACGAGTACCACCCCAATTGAACATAAATGAAATATTTAAAAAATCGCCGCCTGCCCACATTTGATTGACTCTTATGGGGTCGTTTCCGATGCCATCGGCATTTGCAGCAGTAAGTTCAATAGCTTGTTTTGTTAAAATATTCCAAATATCATTCACCCTAATAAGATGGTCAAAATCGCCGTATGCGTCCGATAAAAGTGTATAATTCACAAACACGCGCTGATTTTCTCGCGGCACATATCGCACATCAGAAGCGGCAGACCATAAACTCTTGCCGTTGTCAAGCAACAGGGAATAAGAGTTTTGCCCCACAGGAGTAACTGTGGCTATATCAACTCGAAATTTATTGAGCGAATATCCCGAGTTATCACACGAAGGCAAAAACACAAGTGCTGTACCCAAAATAAGTGTAATAATAAGTAAATTTCTCTTCATACAAATAGCTTTTTTGCTTTGTTTGTATTTGTAAGATGGAAAAAGAGAAAAAACGTTGCGCGAAAAATAAAATACTTTTCGGGTTTAACCTTACTTAACCCTTTGGATATAATTTTTTCAACAAATCCAATCGTCTCATTTTTTTCAATTCATTGATAATCGCACGTTTATTTGCATTATCGTGCCAAAAGAAAAATTGTCGTTGCGCCGTTTTTTGTTCTTTGGTTTTTGCGGTGTATACACGTTCGAGCGTGTAAGGGTGGTAACTTGTGTAGTAGATTTCGGTAGCCAAAGTCATTGGCGAAGGGGTAAAGTCCTGCACTTGCTCAAGTTTGAAATTCAAATCTTTGGTGGTGGCGGCAAGTTCCGCCATATCTTCTTCGGTACATCCGGGGTGTGATGAGATGAAATAAGGAATAAGTTGCTGATTAAGATTGTATTTTTGGTTGATTTCATCAAACAGACGTTTGAATCGAAGAAATTGCTTGAAAGAGGCTTTTCGCATCACACTCAACACGTTGTGCGATGTGTGTTCGGGAGCAACTTTGAGTCTGCCCGATACGTGATTTTGAATCAATTCTTGCGTATATTTTCGTGTAGAAGCGTCAACGTTGGAATCGCCGGAAGTGTGCAGCAGCATATCGTAACGAACACCGCTTCCGATAAATGATTTCTTGATGCCGGGTAATGCGCTCACTGAATGATAAATATCCAATAAATCAGCGTGATTCGCATTCAAATTTGCACAAATTTTCGGAAATATGCACGATGGTTTTTTACAGGTTGAGCAAACACTCAAATCCTTTCCCTTCATTCGATACATATTTGCCGACGGACCGCCCAAATCGCTGATATATCCCTTGAAATCGGGCATTTCCGTAATCTTTTTTACTTCTTCGAGAATTGATTTTTTGCTGCGCGAAGCGATAAATTTCCCTTGATGCGCCGAAATGGTACAAAATACGCAACCACCGAAACAACCACGATGCAAATTGACGGAAAATTTAATCATTTCATACGCTGGAATATGTTTGCCTTTGTATTTTGGATGCGGCAATCGGGTGTAGGGCAGGTCGAACGAAGCGTCGATTTCCGTTTCGCTCATCGGTGGAAATGAGGGATTTATGACTAATGTTTTGTCGTCCACATCTTGCAAAATTCGCGCAGCGTTCAATCGGTTTGATTGTTCTTCTACGAGGCGGAAATTTTTTGCTTGTTTCAATTTGTCTTTGACACAGTCTTCGTGCGAAAAAAGTCGAATTTCTTCGTTAAACGGATTTTCGGGAATACTGTTTTTCGGTGTTAAAAACGCAATTTGCGGGATGGTGTGAATATCAGCAATTTGTTTCCCTTCGCGCAGCTCTTTTACAAGCTGAATTAAAGGTAGTTCGCCCATTCCATAAATCAATAAATCGGCTTTTGTGTCGGCAAGAATGGTTTTGTGAAGTTTGTCGTTCCAATAATCGTAATGCGTAACTCGCCTAAGCGATGCTTCTACACCGCCGATAACGAGCGGAACATCGGGATACAACTCTTTCAGAATTTGCGAGTAAACCGTTACGGCTCTGTCGGGACGCATATCGGCTCTGCCGTCGGGCGTATACGCATCGTTTGAACGTAAGCGTTTGTTGGCAGTGTAATGGTTTATCATCGAATCCATCACACCTGCAGTTACAGCAAAAAACAGTCGAGGTGTGCCTAATTTTTTGAAATCACGCAAATCATCACGCCAGTTTGGTTGTGGCACAATGGCAACTCGCAATCCTTCTTTTTCTAATGTACGCCCGATGACTGCCGTACCGAATGATGGGTGGTCAATATAGGCATCACCGGAGAAAAGAATGACGTCCACATAACCCCAGTTGAGGAAGTCGATTTCTTTTTTGGTAGTAGGGAGGAAAGATGTAAGATTTGATTTTTGCATAATCTATTTCTTCAAAATCTCCTCATTCAACTCCACCGCCCTATTCACCGCCAAATGAATATTCGCACAAATATTTTCTTCGCCCACAATACTCGGAACTTCCGATTTCTCCAAACTCGCACGAACATCATTATTCACACCCGAAAGAATTACATAAATTTTATCTTTCTTCGAATTCCTACAAAGTGTTTCTAAATTTTTTATTCCGGTAGAATCGATAAACGGTACTTTTCGCATACGAATAATACGTACATTCGGTTTTATGTTCAATCCTTTCAGCCAACCGCGCATTACATCGTCAAATTTATTGGCTGCGCCAAAGAAAAGCGGTCCCTCAATTTCATATACTTCTACACCTTTAGGTAAGCGCAACACTTCATTTTCGAGATTACTCGAACAATATTCTGCTTCTTTCGAAAGGTCAATTTTATCACACGTAACGGAAACTTGCGTTGTTTCAGACATTCGTTTCAAAAACGAAATAACGGCAATCAGCATTCCTATGCCTACGGCAACGGTCAAATTGACGATAAGTGTCAATAAAAATGTGGTCAGCAGCACCATAAACGATGTTTTCGACTGTTTCATCAACGGCAAAAACATACGCCACTCGCTCATATTTATCGCTATCACGATGAGGATCCCCGCCAAACAAGCCATCGGAATATGTCGCGTTAATCCACCAAAAAACAAGAAAATCAATAGCAAGAAAACAGCGTGTACCATTCCCGCAACGGGCGTTCGTCCGCCATTATTCACATTTGCCAAAGTACGCGCAATGGCGCCTGTAGAAGGGATTCCGCCAAAAAACGGCGAAATTATATTTGCCGTACCTTGCGCCACCAATTCCATATTGGAGTTGTGTTTGTACCCGATAACACCATCGGCAACAGTGGCAGTGAGCAATGATTGAATCGCGCACAGCATTGCAATGGTAAACGCCGAAGGCAACAGAATACGAATGCTTTCAAGTGTAATACCAACAGAAGTAATTTTTGGCAATTGAGTACTTATCTCAAATCTATCGCCAATGGTTTCGATGCCTTCAACTCCCCAATAATAACGCATAAAATAGACAATCGGCGTTATCACGATAATGGCGATAAATGAGCCGGGAATCCTTTTTGTAATTTTCGGTGTTAAATAGATGACAACAATACTTGCAACACCGATAGCAGTTGCCAACCAACTGATTGTATGAAAACTTTCGAAAATAAGCGCTAATCTTTCAAGAAAAGCAGATGGAGGCGTTCGTTCTACTTCCGAGCCAAAATTTTCTGAATAGGCAGCCCATCGCTCAAACATTGCCGACGGTGTTTGTAAAAATTGCAGCCCGAAAAAATCCCTAATTTGTTGCGTAAAAATATTCAAAGCGATACCGGCAGTAAATCCGGCAACAATGGGATAAGGTATAAATTTGATAACATTTCCAAGCTTCAGCACCCCCATTGCAATGAGCATTATGCCGGCAAGCACGGTGGCAATGGCAAGTCCTTCTACACCAAATTGATGCACAATTCCTACCACAATAACAACCAATGCTCCCGTGGGTCCGCTAATCTGCACATTGCTTCCGCCAAGAAACGAAACAGTAAATCCGGCAACAATGGCAGTAATCATTCCCCTTTCGGGCGTTACTCCCGATGCGATACCAAACGCAATTGCCAACGGAAGGGCAACGACACCAACAATAATTCCGGCAAACAAATCCGACAAAAAACGTTCTTTATTATAACCCTTTAGGGTTTGAAAAATGGCAGGTTGAAAATCGTTGAGAAATTTTTGTTGGAACATTGTATATTATATTTGCGCAAAGATACAAAAAACGATTTGAAGTTTAAAAATTTAAGGTTTAAAGTTTAAGGCTTCGTCTATTTCCTTTTAAACCTTAAACTTTTAAATCTTTAAACTTATAAGAGTCCCTGCTCCACCATTATCGCAACTCTTTCTACCATTCGATGTTCTCCATAGGGATCGTATCGAGTACGCAGATTATTACCCCATAATCTCGCTATTGTGTTGGCAGCAAGAGCTTGTACCCTTCCCATTGTAGCTTCAATGATGTGAAATGAAGAAGAATTTGTTTCCCTATCTATCAAAACCATTAACAATTGACCTTGCGAACGAGTCAATTGTCGCATTTGTGGTGTATATTCTTGCCTGAGATGTCTATCCATTTGATTCAAATGACGTTGACGTGCTCGGTCATCGGGCAAAGTTTCAATATATTCATAGGTTTCAATCATTATTTGGGCTATCCTTTTGGCGAAAGGAAGTGTTCGTTTCACATCGCGTACCAAACGGTCATAAGCCATTTGTTCTTGCGCATTTCTAAATTGAAGCGGTGCAAATTTAGTGAATTCCCGAAGCCATATCGTAGCTACCGTATCTGTTCCGATGATGACAGCAGGATAAACATTGGGAAGTAAATAAATGGTTCTCCGTTGTTCTACGTCCGCATCGGTCTCTTGCGCTTTTGCCTGAAAAGACAAAAGTACAAAAAGAAGCGCTAATAATATGTGTAGTACAAATTTCATATGATTTTTTCATCTCTTTCTTATGGTGTATGGAACTCGTTTAAATCGTTTCATATTTGTGTGAATGATTTAAGTGCTCGTTTCATACGACACAAAGGTAATGTCATTGTTTTATTTGCTTGTTAAAAAAGCAGTTAAGTATCGTTAATAGCTGTACTGCTTTACAGAATGTTAAGAAAGCAGGAATAAAAAACGACACGAAATAAGAAAAAAACAGACCAATTATGAGAGATTTACAAGAAATAAACGTAACTTTGAGTTCGAAAAGCTTTTAGGTAATCAAACTTTAAAATATACAATTATTATGTCATACTTTCATTTAGGCGAACTTATACATCAGCGAGCGAAAAAATACAAAAAGAAAACGGCTCTAAAACATCAACTTTCGAAAGGGAAATGGGGTGACATGTCGTGGAAAACTTTCTCCGACAAAATTATGAAAACCGCTCAGGCGATGGCGGAAATAGGTGTTCAGCCGAATGACAATATCGGTATTTATTCGCAAAATATGGAAAAATATCTGATTACCGATTTCGCGGCGTACGCCAACCGAGCGGTAATGGCGCCAATGTATGCCACTTCATCGCCGGCACAAGTGCAATATATTGTGAATGATGCGCAAATTAAAATTATTTTTGTGGGCGAACAGTTTCAATACAATAATGCTTACAAAGTGCAACAAGAGAGTTCTATTTTACAGAAACTCATCATTTTCGATAAAAAAGTAGTACTCAATCCTGAAGATACCACGTCTATCTATTTCGACAACTTCATTACAATGGGCGATAATTCCGAAGCTTTGGCACAAGTAACCGCCCGGTCAAAACAATTAAAAGCTACAGATTTAGCAACTATCATCTACACATCGGGCACAACAGGCGAGCCGAAAGGAGTGATGCTTACGCACGCCAATTATATGCAAGCACTTCGTATTCACGATATCCGTTTAAAAACGGCTATGTCGAGCAAAGATACGTCGATGTGTTTCCTTCCATTGACACATATTTTCGAAAAAGCGTGGACATATTATTGTCTCCACAGAGGAATTACTATTGCCATCAATCGCGATCCAACCGAAATTCGCACCACACTTCCGCAAGTACGTCCTACACTGATGAGTAATGTACCACGTTTTTGGGAAAAAGTGTATGACGGTGTTCGTGAAAAAATTGATTCGGCTTCAGGTATCACCAAATGGCTGTTTAACGATGCCGTGAAATGTGGTCGTCGCCACAATCTCGAATATAGAAATGCAGGCAAACGTCCGCCTCTAGGTAATAGTATCAAATTTTTCCTCTATCAACACAGCGTCTTTTATTTAATAAAGAAAGTGGTAGGTATTGAGCGTGGCAACTTTTTTCCGGTAGCAGGTGCGCCATTGTCCGACAGCATCAATGAATTTATGCAATCCATTGATGTGCATTTGATTTACGGATATGGATTATCGGAAACGACCGCTACCGTGAGTTGTTTTCCTGCAAAAGGATTTAAGATAGGAACAGTCGGGGAAATAATGCCCGAAGTGGAGGTGAAAATCGGCGACAATAACGAAATTCTAGTGAAAGGTACCACCGTAATGTCGGGCTACTACAACAAACCTGAACAAACGGCTGATGTGTTTACCGAAGATGGCTGGTTTCGCACCGGAGATTCAGGATATTTGACTGACAACAAAGAAATTATACTCACAGAACGCATCAAAGACTTGTACAAAACTTCGAACGGAAAATACATTGCTCCGCAGATGATTGAAACACGCATTAGCGAGGATAAATATATTGATCAAGTCGCAGTTATCGGTGACGAACGAAAATTTGTCAGCGCACTTATCGTACCCAATTATGATGCGTTGAAAACTTACGCCGAGAAACAGAATATTGCATACAAGTCTATCGAAGAATTGGTCGAAAATCACGAAATTCACGACTTTATTTCCGGTCGTGTAGAGTTGCTGCAAGCGCAATTTACTTCGTATGAAAAAATTAAACGTTTCACGCTTCTTCCCCGCCCATTCAGTATGGAAAACGGAGAATTGACGAATACGTTAAAGTTGCGCCGTAAAGTAATCACTGAAAGATATACCGATGTGATTGATACACTTTATAAAGAATAATGTGCTAATAAATAATAAATAATGTGCTAATGCAATTATCAGGATATAATCATTGCTTTTGTATTAGCACATTATTTATTTGCACATTAGCACATTATTAATATCTTCCACAACCAATCCTGCCAACATAAAACCAAAAATGGCTGTTATATGCGCCACTGTTCCATTGATTTGTGCTTTTGAACTACACCATTCATGATCGAGAAGTGATGGATCACCATCGCCCGATGTACTTCTCGGACATAGACATTGCGCTGTGCCGCAAGAGATTGTTGCGCCTTTATTGTCTAATCGTTCCTCGCTAAATATGCAAAGGAATTTCTTGGCAGGTTGCCCTTCGCCACCGGTTTCTTTCGCAATTTTACGAAACCGTTGACGCAAAGCGGAAGCGAGTGTACAACCTTTCACTTTCCAAAATTCGGTAACCTGTATTTTTGTGGCATCAATTTTCAGTGCTGCGCCCATCGACGAAAAAAACGTTGCCGATGTACGCGTAGCTTCTTGAATGAGAAGCACTTTGTTTTGTAGGCTATCGATAGCATCAATAATATAATCGTAAGTTTCGATAGCGAAATCGTCTTTCGTTTCCGCGCAATAGATTTTTTGCAATGCTGTGATGTTTGCTTTGGGATTGATTTCGAGCAATCTATCACGAAGAACATCAACTTTTACTTTTCCCACCGTTTTGCTCGTTGCCATTAATTGACGATTGACATTGGTAACGCAAATCCGGTCTGAATCTACAATAGTTAGTTGTGTAATACCCGAACGTACAAGACTTTCGGCACACCAACTGCCTACGCCGCCTACGCCGAAAATAATAACACGCGATGCCGCAAGCTGTTCCATTACCGTATCGCCTAATAAAAGTTCTGTTCTTTTGAAAATTCCTTGCATAAAATAGTTAAGATGTCTGTTTGAGGTTGCAAAGATAATACTAAGTTTACAGTTTTTTTCGGTTTCTGAACTTTTATCTCTTTCGGTTTCCGCGAAAATGTGTATATTTGTACCTTGTAATTAATAACTTGTAACTCGCAATTAAAAAATGAAGAAAATTCTCTTTACCGCGTTAGCGGCTATATGTTTTTTGTCGTGCGTAATGGCACAAAACTATACTTTACGTGATATTGTCAACGGAAAATTCAGTGCACGCGATATTCGTCCGATGGTTTCATCGGCTGACGGATTACATTTTTATCAACCCGATGCCGAACGCAGAGCACTTGTCAAGTACTCCTATGCAACCGGAAATGCAGTAGATACGCTTTTCAATTCGCGCACAGCTCGAGGTGCTACTTTCGATACGTTCGAAGGATTTTTGGTGAGTGATGATGAAAACCGTGTGCTGGTTTATCGCAATCGCGAACAGATTTATCGTCGCTCGTTTCGCGCTACCTATTATTACCACGATGTGCGCCGAAATTTGGTGCGTCCGCTTTCAACAACCAATGAAAAACAGATGATTCCTACATTTTCACCCGACGGAAGAATGGCGGCATACGTGGCTGATAACAACATTTGGTTGGCAAGATTCGATTTCGACACCGAATCGCAAATTACAACCGACGGCGAGCTAAATCGCATCATCAATGGCGCAACCGATTGGGTATACGAAGAAGAATTTGCGATTACACGACTGATGGAATTTTCGCCCAATAGCCGTCTGTTGGCTTTTGTTCGCACAGACGAATCGCAAGTGAGAGAGTTTTCATTTCAAACATTTAACGAACAGTTATATCCTGATTATTACCGGTATAAATATCCGAAAGCGGGCGAAACAAACTCAACCGTTACGACAATGATTTACGACATCGAATCGCGTGTTACACGCAAAATGGACGTGCCACTTGATGCCGACGGATATATCCCGCGTATCAAATTTACGAACGATCCCGACCAGTTGGCAGTAATGACATTAAACAGAAATCAAAATCGCTTCGATATGTATTTCGTGAATCCGCGCACAGCAATTGCCCGTTTGGTATTGAGAGAAGAAAATAGATATTTTGTTGATTCTCAATTGTTTGATGCGATTCAATTTTTCGGCGATAGATTTACTTATATGTCCGAAAAAGACGGATTTAGTCATATTTATATCTACGGAATGTCGGGCACGTTACAACGACAATTGACTTCGGGCAATTTCGATGTAACGAATCTTTTGGCAGTTGATCCGCAAACGAATACTGTTTTTTATGAAGCTGCTGACGAAAGTCCGATGCGTCGCAACGTTTTCAGAATCAATATTGACAGAGGACAATCGCAAAAACTTTCCACACAAGCGGGCACCAACAGCGCGTCATTTAGTCGAAACGGAAAATTTTTCGTCAATCGTTGGTCGAATCACACCACACCAACCGTAATTACAATGAACGATGGCAACGGACACGAATTGCGCGTATTGGAAGACAATTCTGCTGTACGTGAAGCCGTTTCCGCCGCACGTTTCCCGCAAAGAGAAGCCATTACAATGATGGCAGCCGATGGCGTTACGCCGCTCAACGGCTGGATTATGAAACCTGCCAGTTTCAATCCCAACCGTCAATATCCGGTGGTGATGATACAATACAGCGGACCCAATTCACAACAGGTTTTAGACCGCTATCGTCCCGATTGGTATTACGCATTGCTCAACGAAGATATTCTCGTAGTGTGCGTTGACGGACGTGGAACAGGCGCACGCGGCGAACAATTTCGCAAGCAAACGTATTTACAGTTAGGCATTTTAGAGTCCGATGACCAAATTGCCGTTGCCCGACAACTCGGCACACGTCCATATATCGACGGGAATCGCATCGGTATTTGGGGCTGGAGTTACGGCGGCACGGTGGTATTGATGGGTATGAGTCGTGGAAACGGTGCATTTAGTGCAGGCGTTTCAATTGCCGGTGTTACTGATTGGCGTTTTTACGATACAATTTATACCGAACGCTTTATGCGCACACCACAACAAAATGCACAAGGATATCGCGACACTTCGCCCATTCATATTGCCAATAGATTGCAAGGGAATCTGTTACTCATTCACGGAACAGCAGACGATAATGTGCATTTTCAAAACGCGATGGAATATACCCGTGCACTTATCAATGCTGACAAACAATTCGATATGTTTATGTTCCCTGACAAAAATCATTCAATTATAGGTGGTAATGCGCGACAATTTTTGCATACGAAAGTGATTAATTATTTTAAGAATAATTTGTAATATGTCAATGTACTAATATGCAAATGAAATAGTTTGTGTATTGGCACATTATTGCACTACTACGAAATGAAGTAGATGTCTTTAAAGAGATTTTTTGAATTAGAATATGGACAACAATATAATTAACAGTCTAAAAGAAGCGTTAAAACATTCGCCTGACAATACTTCACTACGGATTTTGTTGGCAGACACACTATTAAATGCAAACAGGCTTGAAGAAGCCGAAATAGAATACGCTGCGATACTAAAACAGAACAATGATATCAGTGCAAAAATCGGACTTGCAAAAGTTTTTTTCAAAAAAAACAGTTATTCGGCTTGCATCATCATTTTGGAAGAGGTAATCGAAACAGAAGCAAACAATGTTGATGTACTTACCCTATACGCAAAATGTTTGCTCAAAGAAAATGCAAAAACAAAAGCAATAGAAATTTACCAAAAAGTATTGGCGATTGATCCTGCTTTTTTCGACGAAGAACTCGACAGCCAACTTCGATTACGGAGCAGTAACGAGAAAATCGAAACAGACGAATGGATTGATAGTCGATTTCTGCAAAAACCAACCATAAATTTCAGCGATGTTGGTGGAATGGAAGCAGTAAAAAAAGAAATTGAACTGAAAATCATCAGACCACTTCTTCACCCCGAACTTTACAAAGCCTATGGCAAAAAAGCAGGCGGGGGTATTTTGCTTTATGGACCTCCCGGCTGTGGTAAAACATTTATTGCCAAAGCAACGGCCGGACAAGTAAACGCAAAGTTTATCAGTGTCGCGCTCCATGATATTCTTAATATGTGGGTCGGGAACAGCGAAAAAAACTTGCACGAAATCTTTGAATTGGCTCGAAAAAATATACCGTGTGTGTTGTTCATTGACGAGATTGATGCGCTGGGCGCAAGTCGTAGCGATATGAAGCAAACAGGCGGAAGCCACCTAATCAATCAATTTTTACAGGAATTAGATGGGATTGATAGCGAAAACGACGGCGTTTTAATCATCGGTGCAACAAACACGCCATGGAGTTTAGACCCTGCATTTAGACGACCAGGCAGATTCGACAGAATAATCTTCGTTCCGCCACCCGATGTTGTGTCGCGTGAATCAATTTTGAAATTAAAACTAAGCAATAAACCAACAGAAACAATCAATTATCAAAGCATCGCTCAAAGAACCGATAACTATTCGGGAGCAGATATTGATGCGATTATAGACATCGCTATTGAGCAAAAACTCGAAAGTTCGTTCCTCGACGGTATTCCAAAACCGCTCGAAACAAGCGATTTGGCTGATGCCGTAAAACGACACAAACCAAGTACGCAAGAGTGGTTTGCAACGGCAAAAAACTTTGCGATGTTCGCTAATGAATCGGGACTTTATGACGATATTTTGACGTATTTGAAGATTAAAAAATAGTAAAATGGAAGTCAAAAAGCTGCAAATGATTATCGTACTCGTTGGGCAAAAAAGATATGATGATGCCAAAAAGCAGCTAGCCGATGCACTTGCAGAAAACCCGAACGATATTAGTGCTTTGACTTGGCTTGCAGAAGTAAATTATCAACAAAACAACTTGCATACTGCAAGTGATTTGGCTAACAGCGCATTGGCGCTGTCGCCCAATGATTCGGTCTTATTTTACATCAAATCGCGCATCGCCGAAAAACAGGATGATCTTAGTGAAGCCGAAAAACAGATTAATGAAGCCATTCGACTAAATCCATACGAACCTGAATTTTTTGCAGAGTTGGGGAACATCAAAATGATGATCGGGGAATTTGAGCACGCAATCAAATATGCAAACAAAGCGTTGGAAATTGCCCCTAATCATTTGACAGCATTGAACATTAGAGGTACGTCTCTGAGAGAGCTGCACGAAAACAAAGACGCATTGAAAAATATTGAGATAGCACTACGCGAAAATCCAAACGATGCCTATACACAAGCCAATTACGGTTGGGGACTAATGAAAAAAGGAAATTACAAAAAAGCGTTCGAGCATTTCAAAGAGGCACTAAGAATCGATCCGTATTCTGAATTTGCCCGGATGGGAATGTTACAGGTGTTGAGAGAAAGAAATCCGATTTATCGGCTTTTATCAAACTGTATTTCTTATATGGGCGAGGGCGTTGTAATCGGTGTCGTATTCTTCTTTGTTCTCTTAATGCTTAATGGATTTACTGATGGGGAATTTCTACCCATCATTATTCTATTAATTGTGCCTTTGGCTTTGGGAATATTTTCTGCGTTGATTATTACTCCAATAGGTAATTTATTTTTGCGATTTAACCGGTATGGACAAATGTTGCTCAGCAAAAAAGAGAAAATAAGTTCAAGTTTTGTCGAGGCAAGCTTGGGCGTATTTATTGTTGGCTTGGTGCTCTATTTCGTGCAGTCTGATGTGAGATTTTTGACTATTGCCGTTTTTGGATTTGTAATGATGTTGCCTTTCAGCACAATGTTTTTGCCGTTGAAAACCTCTTCGTTTATATACATAGCTGTGGTTTTGACAGTTGTTTTGGGTATCGCTTCAATCGGCGTAACTTTCCGAACAAGACAGATGTTTAATGAGGCGACAGCCATTTTTGCCGTAACTTTTTTATTTTCTCAATGGATTATTAATTCTTTGCCGAAGAAAAAAGGTGGGTAATAAAAGACAATAACTAAAACACAGCAAAATGGGATACAACAATTTATCAAAAGTTGACATTCTAATTCAACAAAACAAACTCAACGAAGCCGAAAAGCTTCTGACCGATATGCTCGCAGAAAATCCCAACGATTTTTGGGTTTTGGATTTGCTTGCAGAAGTAAACCTTCAACGCAACAAGTTGGATGAAGCAAATCTTTTTATCGACAGCGCTATGCAGATAGCACCAAATGTTTCACAACTATTTTTTACCAAATCGCGCATCCGCCTATTGCAAAATAAACGCGGCGAAGCAGAAAAATATATCCACGAAGCCATTCGATTAAATCCTTATGATGCAGCTTATTTTTCCATATTAGCGTACATCAGTATAGAAAATAACCAATTTGAAGAAGCACTCGAAAACGCCAACAAAGCATTGGAAATTGATGCCGAAAACCTGACCGCATTAAACGTCAGAAGCACCGCATTAAACAAACTCAACAGAAGTGAAGAAGCATTTGCTACTATCGAAAACGCTCTTCGCGAAGACCCCAACAATGCTTACACACACGCCAATTATGGTTGGGGGCTATTGGAAAAAGGCGACCACAAAAAGGCGTTGAATCATTTCAAAGAAGCGTTGAAAAACGACCCACATTCCGATTATGCCCAAGCAGGTATGCTCGAAGCCTTAAAATCGACAAGTCCGGTCTATCGTGCTTTTTTGAAATACGCTTTTTTTATGAACAAAAGTACTGCCAAATTTCAGTGGGGCTTTATTATCGCTTTTTACGTGATTGTTATGTTGTTAAATCAAATTGCCGACCACAACGAAGCATTCCGACCTTTTCTTACGCCAATAATTTTCCTGCTTGTTTTCATCGCATTTTCCACATGGATAATTACCCCGATAAGCAATCTGTTCCTGCGATTCAACCGATACGGACAGGTTTTGTTGAACAAAAAAGAAAAAATGAGTTCTAATTTTGTCGCCGGAAGTTTGGGGATATTTTTCATCGGCTTATTACTCTATTTCATAATGTCCGATGTGAAGTTTCTGACCATCGCCGTTTTCGGATTTGCAATGATGGTGCCTTGCAGCACGATGTTTTCGCCGTCGAAACGCAAGAATTTTCTGCTGATTTTTGCTTACGTTTTGACATTTGTGGGCATCGCGTCTATTGTACAAACGTTTTTGACGGGACAGATATGGGGACCGATGCCGTTGGTTTTTATCATTGGTTTTGTCGTTTTTCAGTGGATTGCCAATTTTCTGTTGATAAAAGGGGAAAGATAAATAGCAAACAATTTCTAATTTTCGCATCAAATTAAACAGAAAAACGTATTTTTGCACCGATGAATAATTTATTAGTCATAGAAGACGACCGTCGCGTTGCCGATATATTAAAACGAGGTTTGGAAGGCGCAGGATTCACTGTTTTATCGGCAACGGACGGTGAAATGGGATTAAAACTTTTCCAATCCGAGAAGTGCGATTTGGTTATTTGCGACATTATGCTGCCAAAAATTGACGGTTTCGGCGTATGCAAAGAAATTCGCAAAACCGACAGTAAGATTCCCATTTTGATGCTTACCGCTTTGGGTGAAATCGATGACAAATTAGTCGGTTTCGATTCGGGCGCCAACGATTATATGGTGAAACCCTTCGATATGCGTGAACTCGAAGTACGAATAAAGCTTTTGTTGAAACGACAGTCGGTAACCGATGAGCAACAAGCTGATTCCCTGCGTTACAACGATTTAGAAATCGATTTGCGAACGCAAACCGTTACACGAAACGGACAAGAAATTAAACTCACTCCACGTGAATTTAATCTCCTATTATATATGCTGCGCAATCCGCAGCGAATTTTGACACGTCAAGAAATTGCGCAAAAAGTATGGAATACCCATTTTGAAACAGGCACGAATTTTATTGACGTATATATTAATTATCTTCGTAAAAAAATCGACCGCGATTTTGCCGTAAAATTAATTCATACTAAGCCCGGAATTGGTTTTATCTTTCAATCGAAAAATGAAGATTAGAACAAAACTCACACTTCGATATTCGTTGGTTACAGCACTCGTTTTCACGCTGTTTGTCGTATTCGTTTACCTGTTTTCGGAGCAAAATCGCGAGAAAGAATTTTTTCGTACACTCAGGGCAGAAGGCGTAACGAAGTTGAATTTGGCAGTGGAAGGCGAAATAGACGCAACTATTCTACAATCTATTTACCGCAATAATCGTGAGTTTATCAACGAAGTAGAAGTAGCGGTTTACGATATGAATTTCAACCTCTTATATCACGATGCGGTAGATATAGACATTGTCAAAGAAACGCCCGAAATGCTGACACAAGCACGTATTTCCGGTTTGCTGCAATTCCACGAAGGTAAATATCAGGCAGTTGCGTTTATATATACGATTGGTAACGAAGATTTTTTCGTTACGGCTGCTGCTTTCGACGGACACGGATTTGCCCGACAAAGAACGCTCGCAATTCTGCTGATTGCTTTATGGTTAATCGGGATTTTGATTATTATTCCATCAGGATATTTTTTGGCTCGTGCAGCACTTTCGCCCGTTGCAAAAATTATCAACGAAGTAGAACATATTTCCGATTTTAATCCCGATGTACGACTTATAGTGAACAGTAAACAAGACGAATTGAGCATTTTAGCAGAAACATTCAACGAAATGCTCAATCGTCTTGAAAAATCGTACGATTCGCAAAAAATGTTCGTCAGCAATATTTCCCACGAACTTCGCACTCCTTTGGCAGCCATCATTGCCGATATTGAACTCGCTCTGCGCTACGAACATACGCCACAAGAATACACCAAAATAATGGAAAATGTGTTGAGCGATGCCCGCCGAATGGAACGCCTTTCGAAAGGTTTGCTCGACCTCGCCCGCACCGGCTACAGCACGGCAAAAATTGCTAAAGACGAAGTCCGCCTCGACGAAGCGCTTCTCAACGCTCGCGACACAGTGACGAAAAATCACAAAAATTTCAAAGTAGAACTGATTTTTAACGAAGAAATCGACGACGAAAAACAAATCACCGTTTTCGGTAACGAATATTTACTCAAAACGGCGTTCATCAATTTGATTGAAAATAACTGCAAATTCTCAGCAAACAAGATCTCAACCATTAGTATATCCGCTTGCGGCGACAATTCCGTTATTCGCTTTTCCGACAACGGTATTGGAATGACCGAAAACGAAATTGAAAAAATATTCACCCCATTTTATCGCGGCGAAAATAAAGAGCAAGTGCAAGGGTACGGAATCGGTATGGCGTTGGTGAATCGTATTTTGTTGTTGCACAATGGGAAAATAGAAATTCAATCGAGTAAAGGAAAAGGCACGACATTTGTTGTAACGTTGCCGCACGTGTGAAGATTGAGTAGAAAATAATTTTTTCTACTGACATACTGTTGTCATAATTCGGCATTATCTTTGCAGAAGAATAACCCCTAAATCCCCTTTAGGGGTTTGGGGTAAAAAATATATGTACAACTATCAAGAATACAACCCCGACCCACGTCTATCCACTTGGATAAGAGGCTACTGGTCGGCAACAGAATTTTCAACCGGAAAAATTACACCGCAAATTTTTCCCGGTGATAGCGAAATTGACCTTATTTTCACCATCGACAAAACAAAAGGAATTGCATACAACAGTCTTTTCGGAATATCGACAAAAACAATTGATGTAGAACACTCATCAAGCGCAATGATAATGTTCGGCATTTACTTCAAACCTGTTGCCATTACTGCTTTCACGCACATTCCAATTAGTGAATTTACCAATCAAGAGATAGAATTGTCGGTGCTCGATACCCTGTTCGACCGCTCATTTTACGAAACATTGCCCGAGCTACAAACGATAGACGGAATGATAGCGCACACCAACCAATATTTGATAAAACTACTTCCGCAGTTGCGCAATCCCGACTCACGAATGATTCATGCTGTTCATTTGCTCAACCATGCAAAAGGACAATTCGACATTGCCGAACTCGCTGACGAAGTGTGTCTTAGTCAACGTCAATTGGAGCGAAGTTTTAAAACCAACATTGGCGTTTCTCCCAAAGTGCTTGCACGAATTTTTCGTTTCAATTACGCACAAAAATACCTGATTACCAATCCGCACAAAAGCCTAACCGAAATTGCCGAAAATTGCGGATATTATGACCATACCCATTTTATTAACGATTTCAAATCGCTTGCAGGCGAAACTCCGGCACTTTTTTTAAAAGAAAAATTGGATTATTATGCTGATAAAGAGAATAATGAAGGGCGGATACTTCATTATTAAATGAAATTTGTCGATTTTTTATGCAATTCTTCTCAACTTAATCCCGTATCTTTGTAAAACCTATGAAATCTCCCAAGCCATATAAAAAACTATTCACCGCACACACCGTTAAATGGTTCGAGCGCACATTAGGCAAACCCACCGCCGTGCAAAACGAAGCGTGGTCTGCCATTGCGTCCTGCAGCGACGTGTTGGTTTCCGCACCCACGGGAACAGGCAAAACCCTTTCCGCCTTTTTGGTATTTATCGACCAAATGATGACACAAGCCCGCGAAGGCACATTAGAGCCTGAATTACAATTGATTTACATTTCGCCCCTGAAATCCCTTGCAGGCGATATTCGCGAAAATCTCTACCGACCATTAAACGGCATTGCTACCGAATGTGGCATGATTTCCCCGATTACCACCGCCATTCGCACTGGCGACACGTCCACTGCTGACCGTACAAAAATGGCAAAAAAACCGCCACACATTCTCATTACCACGCCCGAATCGCTCTATTTATTGCTCACCTCCAAATCGGGACAAAAAATGCTAAAAACCACGCGCGCCATTATCATAGATGAACTGCACGCGATGATTGACACCAAACGCGGTGCCCATTTAATGTTTTCGCTTGCGCGATTAGATGCACTGTGTGGCAGTCCGTTACAACGCGTGGGCATTTCCGCCACCATTCAACCATTGAGTTTATCGGCAGACTATTTGTCGAACGGAAAAGACTCTGTACAAATCGTAGCACCCGCGATGCACAAAGATTTCGAAATCAGAATCGAAAATCCTTTTCCCGAACACGGCGCGTTGCCCAATGGTACTATTTGGGTGGAAATTGCCCGAAAAGTAATCGAAGCTTGCGAGGGTGCACGAAGCGTAATTGCCTTTACCGAAGGGCGTTTGATGACTGAGCAACTTGCTTGGCATATTAACAAACTCGCAGGCGAAGGCTTTGCCCGCACCCACCACGGCAGTGTTTCCAAAGAACTCCGTTTTGAAGTGGAAAACGATTTAAGAGCCGGAAAACTGCGCCTGCTCGTTGCCACTTCTTCAATGGAACTCGGCATAGATGTGGGCGATATCGACAAGGTATTGCAAATTTCCTGTCCTTTTTCCATTTCGAGCGTCATGCAACGGCTCGGACGCGCCGGACACAATCCTGGACGGCTCAGTTTGATGTCGATTTTTCCGCGCACTGTATCCGAAAATCTATATTGTGCCCTCACTGCTCAAACCGCTCGCGAGGGCGGAATTGAACGTTCAAAGCCGCCGCGTTTGTGTTTTGATGTGTTGGCACAGCATTTGGTATCAATGGCAACTGTAAAAGATTATTCGGTGGAAGAAGTGATGGATTTACTTCCTCGCGCCTATCCGTTTCGCGAAACTTCCAAAGAAGACGTTTGCAATATTTTGGAAATGTTGGCGGGCGATTACGAACACCAACGCGATGTGCCCGTTCGTCCACGTCTGCACTACGACCGTATTAATGAGCACGTTGAAGGCGATAATTACAGCCGAATGCTTGCCGTTTCGTCGCCCGGCACCATTCCCGATATGGGACTGTACGCCGCCAAAACCGAATCGGGTGTGAAAGTGGGCGACTTAGACGAAGAATTTGTCATCGAACAGCGCGTCGGATTCAAGTTTATGCTCGGCTCGTTTGCGTGGCGAATCACAAATATTAACAAAGATACTGTTACCGTTGCACCCGCTTCGCCCGAAGGTGCGCGCCCCTCGTGGTGGCGGTACGGTGGCGTGGGACGAAAACTGCAAACCGGACTTTCTTTCGGTCGCCAAATGCGCGAACTCACCGAAGCGGCGCACAGCGGAAATCTCTTACCGGCGCTCGAAGCAAAAGGACTCGACAAAAGCGCCGCCAAAGACACTGCCGATTTTATCGAACGTCAACTCGAAGCCACCGAACTGTTGCCCGATGACCGCACACTGATTGCCGAACATTTTCGCGACGAAATCGGTCTGTATCAAATAATGATCCACTCCGTTTACGGACGGCAGGTCAATTCCCCTTTGGCTATCTTGCTCGCACTCATCGCCAAAAACCTCACTGGAATGGATGTAGATACTTACGATGACGATGACGGCATTCTGCTCACCGCACGCGGCGAAGAACAAACATTACCCGAAGGATTGTTACGCGCCATTCGTCCCGAAACCGCCAAAGCCATTCTCGAAGCCGCTTTGCCCGGTACACCGTTGTTTAATATCACTTTTCGCCACAATGCGGGTCGCGCGTTAATGATGGGCGTGCGCCAAAATCGTCGAAATCCGCTGTGGATTCAACGCTTGCGCGCCAACGAAATGCTTGACGGCGCGATTCACCACGCCGAACACCCACTTATTCGCGAAACAAAACGCGAATGTTTGGAAGACCACTGGGATTTGTTCGGTTTGGAAACACTACTCACTGATATTCAGAAAAACACGGTACAAGTGCGCGAACTATATCAAAACGAACCTTCGCCGATGTCTTTGCCCTTGCGCCGAAAAATGGAAGCCGAAGAAGTGTACAATTACATACCGGTTACCGACAATGTGCTTTCGGTTGTGAAAGAATCGGTTGATAACGTATTGAATACGTCCAACGCATTAAAACCCAACCCAAAACAATTAGAACGCCTTTCCGAACGCCAAAAACTACCCGAAAACGCACGCGAACTGCACACCTTATTGATGATAGAAGGCGACTTAATTGCCGGCGAATTGCCGATTCCGTTAGAATGGTTTGAATTCTTAGCCGAACAAGGACGATGTTTGTATATTGAACCGGGGTTATGGATTGCAGCGGAGCAGGAGGAAATGTACCGGAGGGCTTTGGAGGGTAATGAAAAAGTTTAAAAAAATTTGTTGTATCTTTGATGTTTAAAATACAGAATTAAAAACAGGAAAATAAATGATGCCCTCAACTCAACATATTCCCTCGTCTTTCCACCATTTCGACGAATACATACGTCAAGTTGAACCCGGCAAAAAAGAAAAGGGCGAAATTTGGCAAACCGCTATCGGTTTACAACAAGTCGATGGCTTAAAACCGTCCGAATATCTCATTCAAACCGCCATTGAAAACATTGAAGGCGACATTACTTTCGAGGAAGTAAAAAATCGCATTGATGCCTATTACAAATCGCAATCCGTTAAAAATGGAGAAGATAACAATCGTACCGAAGAAGCCGATAAAGTGTCGGCTCGAATTGCCGAAATATTGTCGGAAAAAACTTTTCTCTTTTCGCCCGATGAATATCAAAATATACATAGACGACTTTTTACCGGAATATATAAATTTGCAGGAAAAATACGCGATTATAATATCACAAAGGGCGAATGGGTACTCGATGGCGATACTGTTCTTTATGCACCTGCCGAAACATTGAAAACGGCAATAAAATACGATATTGAACAAGAAAGAGAATTCAATTTCAAAGGACTTAGCCAACAGCAAATTATCGAACATTTAGCCAACTTTACAGTCTATCTGTGGCAAATCCATCCTTTTGGCGAAGGAAATACACGTACTACAGCTGTTTTTCTGATAAAATATTTGCATAAACTTGGCTACAAAAATATTAGTAATGAATTGTTTGCCCAACATTCGTGGTATTTCCGGAATACACTTGTACGAGCAAATTACAAAAACCTGCAAAAGAATATTGTTGCTACAAACAAGTATGTGGTTAGGTTTTTGGAAAACTTAATGTTGGGTGAAAATAATATTTTGAAAAATAGAGAATTACATATAGATTTTGTTCCGAATTCAGGTGAGATTGATACTGTAAAAGCAACGAATGATACTGTATGTGATACTGTAAAAATAAAAAATGACACTGCAAATGATGTTGTGCTCGAATTAATAAACGAGAATAAGAGTATTACGGCTGAGGAAATAAGAATAAAATTGAATATCGGAATTGCTACTGCAAAACGAAGAATAAAAAAATTAAAAGATGCAGGCATTATCTCTCGCATAGGTTCCGACAAAACAGGGCATTGGCAAATCAATTAAACGAAATTACCGTGCAACCAACTAACGAAACCCTCGAAGCCCGTCAAAACATTGTCCGCCGCGCCCTCCGCTATCGCGGAGCAATGGACGTTGCACAAGTAGCCGAACGCTATTTTTGGTCGAAAGACGAAGCACACGCGGTTTTAGAATTCTTACTTGAACAAGGTAGCGCAATCGTAGAAGCAGATTTGTATTATCACGCCGAACTTTACGAACGCGCTCGCCGCGCCACTATTTCCGAAAGACGACAAGTGCAAACAATGCCGTCTTCTCACTTTGCCGCATTAATGGCAGGATGTATCCGCACACTCGCACCACCCGAAGAACAATTAAAACAAGCAATTGAAAAACTGACAGACCGCCCTTTTCCTGCCAACCAGTGGGAAACGCAATTATTACCCACCCGTGTAAACGGCTATCGACCCGAATTGTTGGACAGATTACTTGCAAGTGGCGAAGTATTTTGGCATTTAAGCAACGACGGCTTGTCTTTTCACAGTTATGCCGATGTGGACTGGGACGCGGACACAGACGCAATCGCACTGCGTCATTGCGGGCTTAACCCGCAATCCCCAAATCAAGAGGCTGCGGAAATTCAGGGAATTGCGGGTCAAGCCCGCAATGACGTACTAACCCCTGACGAACAATCCGTAATGCAGTTTCTACAAAAACGCGGCGCGTCTTTTATTTCGGCATTCGCAGCAGGAAAAGACGAAGCAGAAATGCAAGAAATCCTCTTTTCGCTAATGGAAAAAGGGCTCGTACACGCCGACAGTTTCACACCAATACGGATATGGTTGGAACGCGATAAAATCGAAAAATACATAGGTCGCCGCAAGTTGGCAATGCAAACAGCAGCCGCAAAATCCGGACGTTGGGATATTCGCCGCCCATTGAAACCTCGAAGCGTGGAAGAAAAATTGAATCGCGCATTCGATAAAATCGGTTTACTTTCTCGCGAAACCGCCGCGTCGTTGTTGGATATCTCTTGGTCAGCGGCGTTGGAGCACCTGCGCGTGTGGGAATATACAGGTCGCGTATGGCGTGGCTATTTTGTTGAAGGTCTGTCCGGTGCACAATATATCCGCGAAAATGCGTATATATCGGTTAGGCACGAATTAGAACACCCTGCCGATAAAATCGTTTGGCTCGCTGCGACCGATCCAAATCAAGTATGGGGCAAAATCTTATCTTACGACCCTGAAAAACAATTCACAAGTGTTCCCGGCACTGCCGTTGCGTTGAAAAAAGGTATCCCTGTAGCCGTATTTGAACGGAAAGGACATACTTTGCGAATATTCGACGAAAATATACTCACAGAGACACTTATCGTCTTTTCCGAAGCATTTAAAAAACGAAATATTTTCCCCGCATTGCACCGTATAACTGTGAAACAATTTCCCGAAACAGCAACGCAAGCGTTGAGTGATGCAGGATTTATGAGGGTTATGTTGGATTATGTATTGTATAGGTAGTGTTTTCCGCAGGCAACGATTCGCTCGCCTTCGGTTACGGAGATTTAGCTCTTCGAGCTATTCTCCATTCTCCCTCAAAATGTTGATTTTTCATACAATTTTTTTTGTATTTTTGCTGCTGAAAATCAGAAAACAACAATGAATTATCAAATTATCGAAATACTGGAAAAGTATCAAATCAAACCAACCCCTATGCGTATGTTGGTGTTGGAGCAATTGCGCATTGCGCGAAAACTCCTTTCTTTGTCTGAGATAGAAGCCATTTTATATCCTGCCGACCGCGTTACCATTTATCGCACTTTGCAAACTTTTGTGAGAAAAAGAATTGCACACATGGTCGATACGCTTCACACCGGTGCAGTTTACGGACTTTGTACCGATAGTTGTATCGGCGCAGAACATTGCGACGAACACCCACACTTCATTTGTGAATACTGCAAAACAATAACCTGTACCAACGATTTTTCGTACATCATTCGCAAAAATCTAACTACCGCCCAAAACTACGAAATCCACAAAATCGAAGTTACAATCAAAGGAATTTGTCCAAATTGTACTTCAAAGCGATAAAATGCAACACCATTGCACTTGATTACGATTTACCTTTGTAGCGAAATTTTAAACAAACAATCATAAACTATCAATCATTATGAAAGAAGTTAAAAAAATCGATTCCACGCAGGGAAAGGTAAATTCGGAGACTATCAGTTGTAAATGCAATGACGACCACAGCCACGACTCAACCGAAAGTTCAACAAAAATGTTTATTCCAAGCATTGTATCATTTGTGTTGTTGCTCGGTGGTCTTTATTTCGACCATTGTTTAAAACCCGAATGGTTTACCGATTGGTTGCACATTGCGTGGTATATAATTGCCTATATCCCTGTTGGTTTTCCTGTACTGAAAGAAGCGATAGAGAGCATCGTCAAAGGCGAAATTTTTTCCGAATTCTTCCTAATGAGCATTGCTACAATCGGCGCATTTGCCATTGGCGAATATCCCGAAGGCGTGGCAGTTATGCTATTTTACGCCGTTGGCGAAGTATTCCAAACATTGGCAGTAAAAAGAGCAAAGTCAAACATAAAATCACTACTTGACCAACGCCCGGACACAGTTACCGTTTTACGAAACAATCAACTGCAAACTGTAAAAGCCGAAACGGTAGATATTGGCGAAATTATCCAACTCAAATCAGGCGAAAAGTTGGGATTAGACGGCGTATTATTGTCCGAAAAAGCGTCATTCAACACCGCCGCACTCACAGGCGAAAGCAAACCCGACTCGAAAGCGAAAAACGACACGGTTTTGGCAGGAATGATAAACCTCAACACAGTTTCGCAAGTGCAAGTCACTACGGCTTACAGCGATAGCAAATTGAGCCGAATTTTAGAATTGGTGCAAAATGCCGCTTCGCAAAAAGCACCAACAGAACTGTTTTTTCGCAAATTTGCAAAAATATACACTCCCGTTGTTGTGTTTTTAGCCGTAGCCATTTGCTTCTTACCTTATTTTTTTATAGCCGATTATCAATTTACCGATTGGCTATATAGAGCATTGATATTTTTGGTAATTTCCTGTCCTTGTGCGTTGGTAATATCCATTCCGTTGGGTTATTTCGGCGGTATTGGTGCGGCAAGTCGCAACGGCATTTTGTTCAAAGGAAGTAATTTTTTAGATGCGCTCGCCAACATTCAAAACGTGGTAATGGATAAAACAGGCACAATGACCGAAGGTGTCTTCAAAGTACAGGAAGTTGTTTTCGATAGCGAATTTAACAAAAATGAAATTCTGCAAGTGGTTAATGCGTTGGAAAGCCACAGCAGCCACCCCATAGCCACTGCCATTCGGCAATACGCAGATGCGGTAAACAGCGATATTTCACTACAAAATATAGAAGAAATTTCGGGATACGGACTAAAAGCGGACATAAACGGTAAAGAGTTATTAGTTGGAAATTTCAAATTAATGGACAAATTCTCTATCACTTACGATATAAATCCGAACAATATTGTTTACACAGTAATTGCCATAGCATACGATAAAAAATTTGTAGGTTATATTACTATTGCCGACAGCATAAAAGAAGATGCCAAAATGACGATTGACAAACTTAAATCGCTCAATATCAAAACCACAATGCTAAGTGGCGATAAATCTTCAATCGTACAATCTGTTACCGAAAAATTGGGAATCGACAACGCTTTCGGCGACCTTTTGCCTGAAGACAAGGTAAACAAAATAAAAGAAATCAAAGCGAAAAATGAAACTGTTGCATTCGTTGGCGATGGCGTAAACGATGCACCCGTTATAGCATTGAGCGATGTAGGTATTGCAATGGGCGGTTTAGGCAGCGATGCCACCATTGAAACCGCTGATGTAGTTATTCAAGACGATAAGCCGAGTAAAATACCTGTGGCAATCAACATAGGGAAGCAAACAAAAAAAATCGTTTGGCAAAATATCACATTGGCACTTGGGGTAAAAGGTATTATACTGATACTGGGAGCAAGTGGTTTGGCTACAATGTGGGAAGCAGTTTTTGCCGATGTCGGCGTAGCGTTGTTGGCTATTTTGAATGCTGTAAGAATACAAAAAATGAAGTTTTAATATTAACCTCATTTCCCTGAAAAATGTCGATTTTTTATGCATCCTAACCCAATTTTATCAAGTAATTTTGTATCGAAAAATAACAACGCAAACGATAAGAGAATGATTATGGCAATAAATAAAAACGAAATCGTGTTAAAACCACTACTCGAAGAAGATATAGCACTCTTCTCTACGTGGCTCAACAAAGAATACATTTACAAATGGTTCTGTCCCAACGGCGAAGAAGAGCGAGAAGCGTGGCTCAATGAAATCAACGAAAGAAACGGAAAATTCCATTTCCTGTCGCACTTCATTGTCTATCACAACGACAAAAAAATTGGCTATTGCCTTTATGCCGACTGTTTTTTCTTGAAAGATATACAAGAAGAAAACTATAACTACGACGGTGCTGATTTATATGGCGACATTCCGGAAAAAAATCACACCTACGAAATTGGTTTTCTGATTGGCGAAGAAGAATATTTGAACAAAGGAATCGGCAAAATTGTTATTCAAAGACTCGAAGAGAAAATTATCGAAATAGGCGGAAAAGAAATTGCGTCTGATCCTTCCGAAAAAAACATCGCCTCAGTTAAAACGCTATTAAGCAATGGATTTGTACAAGTTAGGGAAGATGATTATCGAAAAAAATTATATTGAAAAATCAAATGAAGACAAAAATAAATTTTGAACAATTCTTACAAGCGGTAGATACAAACAATCAACCTTTTGTGCAAGGTTTACACAACTACTTGCTGAACAACGGTTGTAAAGTAACATTCGAAGAGAAAAAAAGCGGACTTTTGGCTTCCTACAAACACACAAAATCGAAGAAAGTACTTCTTAACTTTGTATTCAGAAAACAAGGAATAATTGTTCGTATTTATGGCGAAAATGCCTACAAATATCTCGATTTTTTAAACACATTGCCCGAAGAAATGGTTCAATCTATTGCAGATGCTACCGTTTGCAAACGGCTGGTTTATAACGAATGTAGTCTAAAATGCGGCGGTTACGACGTTACGATTGGCAGCGAGCGTTTTCAAAAATGCAGATACAGCGGTTTTATGTTTTTGGTAACAGACAAATCCATTCCGTTTATCAAATCCTTTGTTGAAAACGAGACAACGGAGCGAGACAAGTCTTTCGCCCAATAATGTCGTTTTTTATGCAAGACGAGCTGATTTTATCGTGTAACTTTGCAGAAAAATCACTAAGCAATAAAAAATAAATTTATGCGTATCGCGACAGAAATTGTAACATTCAAAATAACAGAAGACATTGCCAAAGAAGAGTTTATCAGTATTGTCGATGGACTTGAAAAGAATTTCCATTCACAGCAACTCGGATTTATTGATACCGAATTGCTTTATAACGATAAAACAGAGGAGTGGATTATGATACAACATTGGGATAGCAAAGAAGATATGAAGTCAGCGTCTAAAAAAATGTTTAACAATCCAATTACAGCAACATTTGTAAATGCTATCATTCCAAATAGTGTAAAAATGCTAATGTTGCTACAGCTGGGAACTTGGACTAAAAAACAATAAAAAAATGACAAAAATAAAATGGATGGGCACATTACTTATCGTGTCCGATTTACAAAAATCAAAAGCCTTCTACCAAAACGTATTAGGGCAAGAAACAATAATGGACACCCCCGAAATGGTATCTTTCGGAAATCACGAACACGCACAACTATCGCTATCGCCTGCCGATTATTTCAAGAAAGATGTAAAAGACAGGTGGTTGACAGTAAAAATGAAAACGTCGCCCAAAACCAACAACTTTCAACTCTATTTCGAGGTCGAAGACTTGGAAGCAGTTGCCGAAAAAATAAAAGCTGTTGAAGGAATCGAACTCATTTACGACGTGGGCGAAAATTTCAGCAGTTTCCCACAACGCGGAATACGCTTTTACGACTTCGACGGACACTTGATTGAAGTTGCCGAAAGTCTGCAAGTTTTAGCAAGACGGCTTCTTGCACAAGGAATGAACATAGAAGAAGTCGCTGAACAATTCGGCGATTCTGTGGAAACGATACAAGAAATTTTAAAAATAGAATAATTAATCACTTTAAAAAAACAATTATGAAGTTTTGTAATGTAAGATTGTTAGTAAAAGATTACCGAAAAGTTTTCAACTTTTACACCCAAACACTTGGTTTTGAAGCTGCCTTTGATGTAGGCGATTGTTATGCTTCATTTAAGGTATTAAAAGACAGCGATTCGGAAGGGTTGGCAATATTTTTGTCTGATTATTTCGCTCCCGTTGTTGGCAATGCCGACAAATCTCAGCCCACCGGTTGTAGAGAGAAGTCGGAAATAGGATTTGAAGTAGAATGTGTTGATTCAACTTACGAAACCTTGAAAGCAAAAGGCGTTGAGTTCATTAATACGCCGTTCGACTGGAAAGAAGCCGGAATGCGCATCGTATATTTGTACGACCCGGAAGGAAACTTACTCTCATTCTACACAATGCTCGAGACCGAATGTGCCGACGAAAAACGCACAGGCACCAATTTTGGCGGTGTAACCACGTTGGTTGAAGATCACAAGAAATGCGTTGAATTTTACGCCGAAAAACTTGGTCTCTCAATCAACTACAACGAAGCCGGATACGCCTCTTTCGATGTATCCGCGCCCATTGAATTTTCCTTAATGGAATCACACTACCAAGCGGCGACTCTCGGCAATGCCAACAAACCAATGCCAACCAATTGCAGAGAAAAATCGCTCATATCTTTTTACACAGAGAATGTTGACGAAACTTACAAAGCACTTTCGGAAAAAGATGTTACATTCGTCAATACACCTACCGATATGCCCGATTGGGGAATGCGAGTGGTGCATTTACGCGACTCGGAAGAGAATTTGATAGAGCTTTATACACCGCTTGTAACGGAGTAATTAATCAATAAAAATCAAATTATGAAATTATCAGATGTACGATTATTAGTAAAAGATTTTGACAAGTGTTTAGAGTTTTACACCGAAAAACTTGGTCTTGAACGGATTTACAACACGTCCGATTATGAGGCGTTTAAGGTATCCGACAGCGTAGAATTAGCGATATTCGTGTCTGATTATCAGGCGATGGCAGTAGGCAATGCAAACAAAAGTCAGCCAACTGCCGATTATAGAGAAAAATCGGAAATAGCGTTTTCCGTTGCGTGTGTCGATACCGCCTACAAAGCCTTGAAAACAAAAGGCGTTGAATTTATCAACGAGCCGTTTGATTGGGAAGATGCAGGTATCCGTTGTGTTCATTTCCGCGACCCCGAAGGTTATTTGTTATCATTGGTAGATGGTGGAAAAGACTCAACTATAAGATTCGAAGTCATCAATTTATTTGTCAACGATTTCCAAAAATGTTTCAAATTTTACGCTGAAAAACTCGGTTTAGAGATTGACTGGAACGACGATAAATCCTATGCCAATTTCAAGGTAGCTGACGGCATTACAGGTTTGTCGCTATTTTTGTCCGACGCCAATGCAAAAACAATTGGCAATGCCGACAAAAAATTGCCCACAGGTACGGATTTTCGCGAAAAATCAATGATTTCTTTTAACGTTGAGTGCGTTGATACCGTTTATAAAGCCCTAAAAGTAAAAGACGTAGAGTTTATCAACGAGCCATTCGATTGGAAAGATGCGTATATGCGTGCCGTTCATTTGCGCGACCCGGAAGGCAATTTGATAGAAATTCACGCAGCACTCGCTTGTGGAGAAGGGTGTGATTGCTGTTAAAATAAATTCATTTTTATTGTAAAACAAACTCGCTACATTTACGTCAGCGAGTTTGTTTTGTTTAATTTAAAGCCATAAAGTCTCCACTATTTCCAAAAAACAAAAACACTCGAAACAATCCTACCTCTAAACGCGTTATACTAAAACATTTGAATACTCTCTTAGAGTTTTCTAATAACACTCTAAGAGTTCTCTAACAGCCTTCCTTCCAAAGTTTTCATACCTTTGCACCCGAAATAAAATTACACTAATAAATACATTAATAAACAATTAAAAATTAATTCATTATGAACGATGACCCCTATCCGAGTTACAGTTCAGTAAAAACAAAAACATCAACGCTTCTGTAAGGAGAGGATTTCGGTAATCTCTTTACAAGGCAAAATTAAGGAGATTAAACATTATGAATGAAAAAAAAATTGACAGAAATAAAATCGACCTGTTCGTTAGACTAACGTGCGCTCTGATTTTAGTACTAATTATACTATTTTTAGCATCGTGCGGTCAAAATCAGGCGCCGCAATCAACCCAAGATTACTTCTTTAGCAAAGATACAGTTTTTGTGAACAAAGAAAGTCCACTGTTTTCAAAATTCTCTTTTTCCACAGTAAATGAGGAGTCTTTTTCCCGACAAATCGAAGCGCCGGCACAAATTGCTTTCGACCCCACACAATTGGCACACGTCATTATACCGTTTTCGGGACGAGTAACAAGGTCGCACGCACGCCTTGGACAATCTGTAAATGCGGGAACACCCTTATTTGAAATTGTATCTGCTGATTTTATCGAAGCGCAGAGAGATTTTTTTCAGACTCGTTCCGAACGCGATTTGGCACAAGCCAATTTGCGTCGTCAAGAAGAATTACACAAAAACGGTGTAGCTGCGCAACGAGATTTAGAAGAAGCAAAAGTTGAATTTGAGGTTGCCGATAAAGAATACCACAATGCAATGGCAATTGTGAGAATCTTTCACGCCAATCCCGAAAATATGGTAGTGGGTGAGCCGCTCGTCATTCGTTCGCCAATTGCGGGCGAAATAAGTGAAAATAACGTAGTTTTAGGACAGTTTATCAACGAAGAAGAAGCAATAACAGTTGCTAATTCTAAAAAAATGTGGATTGAAGCGCATATTAGTGAGCAGGACATTCGTTTTGTAAACAAAGAAAGTACGTTTGAATTTCGTGCCATTGCTTTCCCCGACAGTGTGTTTTCCGCAAAGATTTTTTACATTGGATCTAGCGTTGACGAAGATTCTCGTATGATTGGTGTTGTGGGCGAGGTTAATAATCGCAATGGCATTTTGAGAAACAGAATGTTTGCCACAGCTATCATTACCACAGAGCCTCAACAGCGTATTATCGTTCCTGAAACGGCAATTATGCAAGGAGAAAGACAGCATTTCGTGTTTGTAAGAGCAAGCGATAACGCTTTCATCAAACGTTATGTGAATGTCGAAGCGGTTGTTGACGGCAGGGCTGTGATTGTTTCAGGACTTAACGAGGGTGAAGAAATTATCACTAACGGAGGGATCTACATTATCAGTGACGGCGGAACTTTTATCCGATAAACGAAAGGAGGAAAACGCAATGAAAAAACTATTTACACTAACGATACAAAAAAAGTGGGTGTTTACGGCAGTATTTGCCGCGCTCGCCCTGTTCGGATATTATTCTTGGACACAAATGTCAATCGAAGCCTATCCCGATATTGCCGATGTAACTTCGCAAGTGGTTACGCAAGTGCCGGGTTTGGCTGCCGAAGAAATTGAACAGCAAATCACTATTCCGCTCGAACGAGCATTAAACGGATTGCCCGGAATGCACGTGATGCGCAGCAAAAGCACGTTTGGACTGTCGCTGATTGTGATTGTTTTTGACGATGGCATTGAAGATTATTGGAGTCGCCAGCGCATTCAAGAACGGTTAAACGAAGTGGATTTGCCTTACGATGCCGTTCCCGAACTCGACCCGCTCACTTCGCCCATTGGCGAAATTTACCGCTACATTGTTGAAAGCGACCGACATACCTTGCGCGAATTGACAGATATGCAACTTTGGAAAATTATTCCCAAACTTCGCGAAGTGCCGGGTGTGATTGATGTTGCTAATTTCGGCGGAATTACCACACAGTTTCAAGCCGAAATCGATCCTAACAAACTGTTACAATACGATTTATCGCTAATGGATGTTATTGAAGCGATTGAAGAAAACAATGCCAATGCAGGCGGAAGCATTATCAATCGCGGCGATTTGCTCTATGTTGTTCGCGGCGTTGGATTGGTTTCGTCGTTGGAAGATATTGGCAATATTGTGGTTGCTTCGGAAAACGGCATACCAATTTTCGTCAGAGATGTTGCAACTATGCGATACGGTGAAATTCAGCGTGTTGGCGTGATGGGTTACACCGACCGAGAGAGAAATTATTCGGAAACCGTTGCCGGAATCGTCTGTTTGCTTCGCCACGAAAATCCTTCGAGAGTATTGAGGGGCATTCACGAAATGGTGGACGAGTTGAACAATAACATTCTTCCCGAAGGCGTTCGGATTGTACCATATCTCGATCGTACCGAATTGGTCGATACCACAATCCGCACCGTTGGCAGGAGTATGATAGAAGGAATTTTGTTAGTAATTATTGTGCTGATTATTTTCTTGGGAAGTTGGCGCAGTGCGTTATTAGTATCGGTTACCATTCCGTTGGCGTTGCTTATTTCGTTCATTTTGATGCAATTATTCGGCATCCCTGCCAATCTGTTGTCGTTGGGCGCGATAAGTTTCGGCGTACTTGTTGATGCCTCGATTGTGATGCTCGAAACCATTTTGAAAAAGCGCGAAAATAATCCGCAAATATATTTCGATGAGCAAACCATTGTAAAACGTATGGCAAGCGTTGGAAGACCGATACTTTTTGCCGGCATTATTATGATTGTTACTTACTTGCCATTATTTGCTTTCGAGCGTGTGGAACATAAATTGTTTACGCCGATGGCTTTCACAGTCAGTTTCGCGCTCATTGGAGCAACGTTGGTAGCCTTGTTTCTCATTCCCGGAATGACTTACGCACTTTATCGCAAACCACAAAAAATCTATCGAAACAAATGGTTGGAGCGTTTAATAAAAGCCTATTCAAATTCTGTTAATAAGCTGATTGTGAAGACAAAAATGATTATTGTTACAGTCTTGATTGTTCTTTTTGGCGCGATTGGATTATCGATGAGCGTAGGAAAAGATTTTTTACCGACCCTTGACGAAGGTTCTATTTGGCTGCAGGTGAAATTACCGCCCGGCATTACACTCGAAAAATCGAGTGAAATTTCCGACACACTTCGCGCCCGCACAATGAAATATCCCGAAGTAACTTATATCGCCGTTCAGGCAGGGCGAAACGATGAAGGAACTGACCCTTGGACACCTTCGCATTTTGAAGTGTCTATCGGCATAAAACCTTACAAGGAATGGGCACGCGGCAAACGCAAAGAAGACCTCATTGACGAACTTGATGCAGAATTTGCCACCATTCCCGGCATCTTATCCGTAGGTTTTACCCAGCCGATGATTGACGGAATTATGGATAAAATTGCAGGTGCGCACAGCGAATTGGTTGTGAAAATTTTCGGTGATGATTTTCGGGAAACACGCCGCATTGCCGAAGACGTTTTGGCAACGCTTCGCAATGTGCGCGGCGCGGTTGACCTTGCCATTGACCAAGAACCGCCGCTTCCGCAAATGCAAATCAATGTGGACAGAAGGGCAATTGCACGGCACGGAATGAACGTAAGCGATGTAACCGAATTTATCGAAATTGCCATTGGCGGACGACCTGTTTCACAGATTTATCAAGACGACCGCGTGTATGATATCACCGCCCGATTTCGCGAAGATGTACGCGATACGCCCGAAAAAATCGGCAATTTGAGAATTATGTCACCCGCCGGAGCGCACATTCCGTTGGCACAATTGGCAAATATCACGCTCACAACGGGCGAAAGCACCATTACACGTGAAATGAACAAACGCCATATAACGGTAAAACTCAATCTGCGCGACCGCGACCTGTCGTCATTTCTACGCGAAGCGAAACGCTCCATTGAAAGCAATGTGGAATACGACCACGCGAAATACACAATCGAATGGGGCGGACAGTTTGAAAACCAGCAGCGCGCTTACGCACGCTTGGCAATCATTGTGCCAATGGCGTTGATGTTGATATTCTTACTGTTATACGGCGCATTTGGCAAAGCACGTCAAGCGGGATTAGTATTGATAATTGTTCCGTTGGCAATTTTCGGCGGAATGTTGGCACTCAACTTGCGCGGAATGACGCTCAATGTATCGTCAGCCGTTGGATTTATCGCCCTTTTCGGCATTGCGATAACCAACGGAGTATTAATGATTTCGCACATAAATGACTTGCGAAAAAAGGGATTAAGTTTGCTCAATTCGGTAAAAGACGGCGCACGGCAACGCTTCCGTCCCATTTTAATGACCTCAATCGTGGCGATGCTAGGACTGCTTCCCGCCTCAATCGCAACCGGAATCGGCTCAGATGTTCAAAGACCACTCGCAACCGTAATTGTTTACGGATTAATGTTTTCCGTGTTTCTTACAATCTATGTGTTGCCGGTGTTTTATTATTTGATAGAAGCGTATGAAATTAAAAAATTAAGGAGAAAACAGCAATGAAAAAGATAATATCGTTTATATATTTATGTGTCGCAACATTTTTCGTAGCGCAAACAATCAATTCACAGGATATCCGTAGAGACGAGGCGCGCCTCGTCTCTACAACAACGACAACAGACATTTACGAAACAATCGATTTTGCTAGATACATCAACCTTGTCGGACAAAACAACCTCGGTTTTATCGCTGAAAAATTCAATGTCGATATTGCCGATGCATTAGCACGCGCCGAAAGAGTATTCCCCGACCCCGAACTTACTGCTACTTTTTACGACAATGATGCCGGTAGCGTACTATTCGGTCGTGGTCTCGAATTGGAACTTGGATATGATTTGGAAATCAGCGGACAACGCCGTTCGCGCATCAGATTGGCAAAAAGTGAAGCCGAAATGGCGAGAATTTTATTAGATGCCGCGCTGGCAGATTTGCGCGCCGATGCAGCTATCGCCTTTTTGGAAAGCCAAAAACAGATGCGAATGCTCAACTTGATGCAAGAGTCATACGATGCGATGCAGCAAATACACAAATTTGACTCTTTGCGTTTCGTTTTAGGCGAAATTCCTGAAATAGAGTTCCTTCAAACAAGGCTCGAAACAGCAATGATTCGCAACCAAGTATTTGAACAAGAGGCTGAAGTGAAATCTGCAATGGCAGCACTCAACGAAATGGCAGGTCGCGACCCTTTGTCGCTGTTAATGCCGGCAACACCATTGTCAAAACCTGTCCCCAGAGATTATATATTAGGCGACCTGCTCATTTATGCTTTGGATGACCACGTTGACCTTGCTGTTGTTATGCAAGAAAAACAAATCACGCGTGATGAGCTTCGCCTTGTGAGAGCTGAACGCGGTATGGAATTGGGGTTGAATTTAGCTTACGAACTGCGAGAAGGCAATGGCGACTGGATGGGATTCAACTCCGTTGCTGTTGGTGTAACCATTCCTTTGCGATTTTCTAATCTCAACAAAGGAAATTTACGTGCTGCTCAATTCGCAGTAGAGCAAGCAGAAACAGGATACAGAGCAATGGAATTAGAAGTAAAAAGAGATATTTCACAAGTTTTCTTTATGTATGAGGGTCTACAAAGGCAAGTTGCTCAATTTGAAACCGGTATGCTCGATGATGCCCGTAGAATATTTGAAGGTGAAGTATTTAGTTACAATAACGGTGAGACATCATTGTTAGAAGTACTTATTGCCCGACGTACCTACAACGAAGTGAGTGAAGAATACATAACAGCTTTATTTGAATATGCTTCTTCGGTTGTGGAACTCAACAGAACAAGCGGAATGTGGGAAGTGGAATTTTGACGACAGATCTAGATAAACCTTAACTTCTTAGAATTGTATCGCAAAGACAGAAAACTTTCTCTCTTTGCGATTTTTTTTGTATTTTTGCACCAGATTACAAATCTATCTATTTCGTTATAAATATAAAACAACTATATGAACAAACTATCTTTTAAAGATTGGATTATCGCAACGCGCCCTTGGTCGTTCACCGTATCGGCGTTGCCTGCTTTGGTAGCAATGTTGTATGAAATGTACGCACACCCCGAAAGCGCACATCACTGGTATTTTGGTATTGCAGCCATTATCGGCGCGGTTATTTTCCACGCCGGGGGTAATCTCATCAGCGATTACTATGATTATATAAAGGGCATCGACCAAGCCGGAAAAATGGGTGGCACGGAAGCACTAACAAGCGGATTATTTACGCCGCGTCAATTCATTACTTTCGGTTGGGTACTCATCATCATAGGTGTTTTGTTGGGCTTATTTTTGGTATGGCAAACAGGATTAACACTACTCTGGATTGGACTTTTCGGCACAATCGGCGCGCTGTTCTACTATCTTTTTAAAGCTAACGCTTTGGGCGATTTGCTCATTTATCTGGTATATGGACCCACGATTATGCTGGGAACAGGATTTGTTGTGTTAGGCTATATTGATTGGTATTTGCTTATCGTTACTATTCCGCTATCACTCATCACGGTAGGTGTACTTCACGCCAACAATACACGCGATATAGCAAGCGACCGTACCGCCAATATTCGCACTTTGGCAATGCTTATCGGCGTGCCCGCTTCAAAGGTTTACTACTATTTATTAATCGGATTGGCATACGTGTCAATTGTGGTAATGGTTGTTTTGCAAATATTGCCGCTGTTCACACTTATCACGCTACTAACATTGCCGTTAGCAATAAAAAACTGTAAAGCAATGTCGCAAATAAGCGAAAATGACAAAACTTCCATCTACGACTTGGAGGTAAAAACAGCACAGTTTCATTTGCCGTTTAGTTTGGCGTTGGTTTTAGGATTAGTAATTTCAATCTTGATAAAATGATGAAAACAAAAGTAATAGTCGGTATTATCGTTGCCACATTGTTGTGGTTCCTGATGTTTTCGCCTTGGACGGCGCCACATCTCAATTTTTGGCTGTCGATGTCTGTTTCGGCAGCAATTCTTATCTCGTTGAGCGCGTTTTGGGGCAAAAGCCTCAAAAACGGATTTTCGTTCAACATCAAAGATGTGCTTATCGGATTAGGTTCGGCAGTGGTTTTGTGGTTTGTGTTTTATATTGGCGATTTTCTTGCAGTGCTGTTGTTCGATTTTGCCAAACCGCAGGTTTCAGGAATTTATGCTTTGAAAGAAGAAGGTAATTATCTGACAATTGCTTTATTGTTACTATTTTTGATTAGCCCTGCCGAAGAGATTTTTTGGCGCGGCTTTATTCAGAAGCAATTGTGTCATAAATTTGGCGGTTGGACAGGATTTTTCGTTACCACATTCATTTATGCGATAGTGCACATTTGGGCATTCAATTTTATGCTGATAATGGCAGCCTTGATTTGCGGTGTTTTTTGGGGGTTGATATATAAATGGCGCGGAAACAACCTGCTCCCTGTGGTTATTTCACACGCGGTGTGGAATGTGGGGGTGTTTATTCTGTTTCCGATACAGTAGGGGCAGACTTGCGTCTGCTCATAATAGGAAAGACGGATTCCTTTCCCTGACCACCAAACATTAAAACAGCATACTTTTTACAATACTATCAAATATACACCTCCTTTTTTTTAATATCTCCTTTGTGATTAGGCAAACTTCATTGTTTTTGTCTAAAAAACAGTCTGAAAATAGTTAAAATCTAAAATTTAACTATTTTCAATGCAAATATGATATTTTATTTTATTAGTTTTGCGCCGTGTTCATACAGCACAGTACAGTACACAAGAAATATCTTGATGCATAGTAAACGCAAAAATGAAGAACGATTTGCTTTTATTAAATTGATATTGAAAACAAAATGCACAGCACTACCGGAAATACAATTATCTTGCGCAAGTTTAACAAAATAAATTTGCGTTTCTCGATATTTTGTATAAACACACACACACACACACACACACACACACACACACACACACACACACACACACACCAGAATATAACCCACCCGCCCTCTATAAAAGGGCACAAAGAAACGATTTTTTTATTAATAAACAATATAAGCCGACACGTTTTTTCGAAAATGTGCCGGTCTTTCGTGTTCTATGCGAATCACAGATTGAAAAGACGTATTTCTTTTCAGTCTGTGATTCGCATAAATATAAACCTTAAAAAAGAATATGCCTATGAAATGATCAAAAGATAACGATATGCTTCTAAGCAACAAGTAAAATCTTGTCGCTTACAACACGCTTTTTTAACAACATTGAATCAAAAAGCACCTTTTTTAATCGAGAAAAAATATTTCTAAAAATAAAAAACAAAAATAGAATATGAAATTTATTCAGAACAGAGTACGAAGGGGATCTTTTATTCCTAAAATGTGTTGTTTGCTGCTGTTTTCAGCACTTTTCCAATTTTTGGCAAGAGCAGCGAATGATATTGATGGACAACAAGCTGTAACGATTGTTCAGCAAAGCAATCGCACGGTTACCGGTACGGTATCGGATAACTTTGGAGATCCGCTTCCGGGTGTAACAATCATCATTAAAGGTACCACACAAGGTACGTCAACTGATTTGAATGGTGAGTTTACTATTGTAGTGGAAAACGAAACAACAGTTTTGCAGTTCAACTACATAGGCTATGAAATGGTTGAAGTAACACCGGGTGCTCGTCGTGTTATAACGGTTGTTATGCACGAAGACACTGAGATGCTCGACGAAGTGGTTGTGACGGCTTTCAGTGGTGCACAAACCAGAGAAAGTATCGTTTCTTCTGTTACTTCGGTAAGCCCCAGGCAGTTGAGAGTACCCAGCAGTAACCTCACAACAGCATTTGCCGGTCAGATAGCAGGGGTAATTGCTTTCCAGCGCAGTGGCGAACCGGGGTTGGATAATGCCGACTTCTTTATTCGTGGTGTAACTACCTTTGGTACGGGTATGGCCAATCCGCTTATCCTGATTGACAATGTGGAGTTGACATCTCAAGACTTGGCGCGCCTCAACCCCGATGACATTGCCAGTTTCTCCGTATTGAAAGATGCGGCAGCAACAGCCCTTTATGGATCACGTGGTGCCAATGGTGTAATTCTGGTTACTACCAGAGAGGGTAGAGAAGGACCGGTACGCGTGAGTGCACGTATCGAAAATTCGTGGTCGTCTCCTACAAGACGGGTGCAAATAGCAGACCCATTGACATTTATGCGAATGCACAACGAAGCGGTACGTACACGCGACCCCTTAGCACAGCTACCTTACTCGGAAGCTTCCATTCACGCTCGAATGGAGGGAAGAAACCCGTACGTATTCCCCATGACAAATTGGATGGATGAGTTGATAAAACCCCACACGATGAACCAGCGAGGCAATATGAGCTTGAATGGTGGTGGAACAGTGGCGCGTTACTTTGTGGCACTCAACTACTCGCGAGACACCGGTGTATTGAATGTTCCTAAACATCACGGCTTTAACAACAACATTCTGATCAATCAATATGGGGTACGCTCCAATGTAAACTTGCGACTGACCAAAACTACCGATTTAGCGATTCGTGTAAGCGGCTCGTTTACAGATAACTCAGGTCCGTTGCGAGGTGGGCGACAGACATTTCGTGATGTGCTAAGAGCCAACCCTGTGCGTTTCCCAGCATACTATGCACCCGATGCTGCCCATATACATGCCCAACACATTCTTTTTGGCAACTATGGCGGCGGAGGTCACTTAAACCCGTTTGCGGAATTGGTGAGAGGATATAGAGAGAATCAAACTACGAGTATAATAGCACAGATGGAATTGAGGCAAAGCTTGGAGAGTATTACCGAAGGGCTAAGATTTCGTGTGATGGGAAATACAACACGTAATTCAAGTAGTGAAGTAAGCCGTACCATGGTACCTTTCTATTACAGTTTAGCGCACTATAATCCGGAAACAGATGTGTACACGTTATTCCCAATAAATCCAGAAACGGGCCAAAATTGGTTGACAGTCGTTGGGACGGGAAGGAACGACGTAGTCAGTTCCATTTATATGGAAACGGCACTTAATTACGACCGTGTTTTTGACATACACACCATAGGTGCTATGCTTGTCCAAACCGTACGCGAAGAGGTGCGCAGCAATCCGGCAGCTGATGAGTGGAATACGGCTCTACACAACTCGATGCCGTTTCGTAACATGGGCTATGCCGGTCGTTTCACGTATGGTTTATTAGGCAGGTATTTTACCGAGTTCAACTTCGGTTACAACGCCTCAGAGCGTTTCGACAGGAGCAACCGTTGGGGTTTCTTCCCGTCGGGAGGTATAGGCTGGAGAATATCCAATGAGCCTTTGTATGAAAACTCGGCTTTAAGCAATGTGCTGAATGTGCTCCACTTCAGAGCTACATACGGTATTGTAGGAAATGATAACATTGCAAGAGATAGATTCTTCCATCTGTCGAGAGTAGAACCGTGGTCAATGGGAATGGTATTCGGATCAGAGTTCAACCACGGGCGTCCCGGTTGGATGACAACTCGCTATGCCAATCCTCATATAGGCTGGGAAGTGGCTCATACGCTGAATCTGGGGCTTGAAAAGCAATTCTTCAACAGTTTGAATATTCGTACCGAATACTTTACAAATAGAAGATCAAACATTTTGCTACAACGTGCGGATATCCCATCAACCATGGGCTTGCACGCGATACCAAGAGCAAACGTGGGCGAAGCAAGAGGACATGGTGTTGATATTTCGGTAGATTATTCGCACAACTTCAGCAAAGACTTTTGGGTAACGGCACGCGGTAACTTTACGTTTGCAAAATCTCATCGTAGCATAGTTGAAGAGCCCGATTACTCCACTACTCCCTGGATGTCGAGAATGGGTCATGCGGTAAACCAACAGTGGGGATTCATCGCCGAAAGACTTTTCATTGACGAAGAAGATGTAGCAAACTCGCCCCGACAGATGTTTGGAGAGTACCTGGCGGGCGATATCAAATATATGGATATCAACGGCGACGGTATTATTGACGAACGCGATGCGGTGCCCATCGGTTTCCCAACAACACCGGAAATTATTTACGGTTTCGGATTTTCAGCCGGTTTCAGAAATTTTGATTTCTCTACCTTTTTCCGAGGATCGGCACGTTCGTCCTTTTGGATAGATGTTCCGGGCGTTACTCCTTTCTCAGATTTCCGTCGTACCGGTGACATTGGAATAGGAAACACAGCGGTGCTTCAGTTTATTGAGCGTGACCACTGGACCGAGGCAAACCAAAATCCGTACGCTGCCTGGCCCCGCTTGTCGACATTCCAAGTGGCAAATAACAACGTGCGAAGCACATGGTTTATGCACAGCGGAGATTTTTTGCGCCTTGCATCGATGGAAATCGGATATACACTTCCGGAACACATTTTTAGCAGAGCCGGATTATCGAGTGCACGTGTCTATCTCAGCGGAACCAACCTGCTCACATTCAGCAGCTTTAAGTTGTGGGATGTAGAAATGGGTGGAGACGGATTGGGATACCCGATACAGCGCGTTGTCAACATAGGGCTTCATCTTTCATTTTAATAAAAGTAAAATTATAGACGTATGAAAAAAATATTAAAACTCGCGTTAATTGCTATTTTGGCATTGGGTAGCCATTCCTGTAACGATTGGATGAATGTGGCACCCGAAGGAGAGCCAACTTTAGACGATGCCTTCCAGAACAGGGCACAAACAGAACGGTTTCTGTTTACGGTATACAGTTATTTGCCAATCCATGGTGATATTGGTGCTCCCAGTTTTTTTGCAGGTGACGACCACTGGATTTTGCCGACCGGAATGGGAAATCACGGAGCGCTGATGGGTTCCGGAATGACCAGCGGAGTAAACCCTTGGAACATTAGTCGTGGATTCCAGGGAACAGCTGCCCCACTCTTAAATTATTGGGACGGCGGCAGCGGTGCCGGGCGTAGTTTGTGGCAAGGAATCAGAGATGCTCATATTTTCTTGGAAAATATTCACAAACCGTTGGATTTGAATCATTTCGACAGGCAAAGATGGATAGCCGAAACTACTTTCTTAAAAGCGTACTACCATTTCTATTTGATGCAGCTATACGGCGCTATCCCCATTATGGAAGACCCGATACCCGTGGGCGCACCGGTAGAACAGGTGCGCGTATTTAGAGATCCGGTGAGCGATGTGGTGGAGTATATTGTCAGAACAATTGACAGAGCTATGCCGGACCTGCCGTTAATTATAGATGAACCGATGACCGAACTGGGGCGCATCACTCAGCCCATAGCTGCTGCCGTAAAAGCACAGGTATTGCTATTTTACGCCAGCCCACTGATGAATGGCAATCCCGATTTTGCTCACGTGGTGGATTCGAGGGGTGTACACTTGTTCCCCAGAGAGGATCGCGCCAGATGGGAGAGAGCTGCCGAAGCAGCTCGTGAGGCAATTGATCTTGCACACCAAGCCGGATTCAAGTTGTTTCGCTTTCAGGAGATGCTCAATATTTCGGAAACTACACGCACTCAGATGAGCATCCGCGGATCCGTAACCGAATGGTTTGCCAACAACACGGAGACCATTTGGCCGGAGACACGAGCTGGTACTGCCCCTGCTGGTCCCCAAGCCATACAATCAATTTCAACGGCAAGACCCTTTGATCCTAACCCTCAACGTAATCGTGTAATAGGGGGTGTTACAACCGGGGGTAATGGAACCATGTCGGCATTAGCACCAACGTTGGAAATTGCGGAGATGTTTCATTCCAGCAACGGAGTGCCTATTGGCGAGGATCGCGGTTTCTGGGCAGACAATTTCGAGTATCGCCACACCATTACAACCATTCCGGACGAAGGAAACAACCGTTATCTTTTACGTGTAGGTGAACGAACAGCGATGTTGCACCTCAACAGGGAGCCGCGTTTTTATGCCAATCTCACGTTTAGCAGAAGTACCCAATTTCAGATATGGATGCTTACGGATGCTGATCCTCGGAGCGTACTTTGGCATTACAATCTCATGGGTGGACAGGTCGGAGGGAATGCAAACTCTGAGAGTTTTTCCGTAACAGGGTATGTGAATAGAACAATGACCACTTACAGAAGTGATATTACGGGAACCCCCGGTACTTTGTCCGGACCGCGTTTTCATTTCCCCATTATTCGTTTGGCAGACTTGTACCTGATGTATGCCGAGGCGCGTAACGAATCGCTGGCTGCACCTGATGCAACGGTTCACCATTTTGTAGATGAAGTTCGCCAACGTGCCGGACTCAACGGAGTAGTGGAGTCGTGGGCACAACACTCCATTTTCCCCGGCCGACCGTTAACTCAGGACGGAATGAGAGCAATTATCCGCCGCGAACGCTTGATAGAGCTGTCGGGAGAAGGAAAGCGCTTCTGGGATATGCGCCGTTGGAAAGAACACCGCACTGAGGAGGTGAAAGGATGGAATGCTATTCACGGTCGTAATACCGATGATTTTTATCAAGTAGTCACTCTTTTTGTTCGTCCAAGGCAAACGGTCAGAGATTACCTGTGGCCCATCAGCACGGATGCGATAATCAAAAATCCGAATTTAGTACAAAATCCGGGCTGGTAAACAATTAATAAATTAAAATCATTTACAAAGATGAAAACAGTAAGATTTTTATTTTCCGCCGGAAAGCAAGCAACACTCTTGGCTTTCCTGATGTTGCTATCCCTTGCCGGATGCGAGGGTGAATTCGAGAGGGGATTGCCGCCACAGCATGGCAACCCACCATCACCACCCACAGTGGTTGATGTGGTAAACTTGAACGGAGCGGCTATTATCAATTTTCAAGCGCCTGCAGTAGATGACGTAGTTGCCGTGACGGCTACTTACACCATCAACAATGTAGAGCGCGTTGTAAGAGCTTCTATCTTTAACAACCACCTACTGGTGGAAGGATTTGGAAGAGCCGGCGAACATACCGTATTCTTGAGAACTGTTGATGCCAGTAGAAACGAGTCGGCTCCGGTAGCAGTTACCGTGAATCCGTTGGTTCCACCGGTGATAACTATTTATGAATCACTGTATGTACGACCTACTTTCGGAGGAATTTTTGTCACTTGGGAAAACAAGCTCCGAAACAATATCATAATACATGTGTCAATACAGGATGAATTTGGTGAATGGCAGGTTCTTCAAAGTTTCTTTTCGAGCGAACAAGAGGGGAGAGGTACTGTACGGGGACTTCCGGATGACCCAAGAGAGTTTCGTATTCAGGTACGCGATCGGTGGGATAATTTCTCTGAGCCGTTCTATGTGACTGAAACGCCTTTTTTTGAACAACGGATACTCCCTACTCGTTTTCACGAGATAAACCCCCGACTTGCCGGCGTTAATGGCGGTATTGAAGGCGATACCGGTGATTGGAGTACCGCCATGCGGGTGCAGACTATGTGGCTCACTCCCGGAGACGATAACACCCAATGGCACTCGAACGACGTGGGGTCTTCTCCTGAAGACCAGGATTGGTTTGTATCATTTGGTTTGGGACAGACAGTTGAATTGAGTCGTTTTCGCATATGGCAACGACGAGGAGGTAGCAATCAATTTACTTTTGCTCACAATAACCTGAGGAGGTTCTCCCTATACGGAGCAATGGAAATTACAGCAGAGATGCGAGCGCAGGGAGGTCGTTATGGATGGACACATCTCGTTGACGTGGTATCACACAGACCGGCAGGTCCCTATACCATTTTTCAAGTGCCACTTACGCAGGAAGACAGAGACTTTGCAGCAGGCGGTGAGGAGATAGAAATGCCGCCTGGTACTCCTCCGATAAGATTCATTCGTATTTTCCTGGCTGAAACTTGGGGCGGTGGTAGAACTTACCAAATTTCGGATATCCAATTTTGGGGGAAAATTCTCGATTAATATAAAATGTCAAAGGAAGCAACTTTTACTTGTGTCCGGAACAGTTTTTCTCGAACATAAGTAGAAGTGCCGACAACAATGTAAAAATGTAAAACAATAAAACGTATGAAAAAAATAATACATACAATCATGACATGTGCCCTTGTTTGTCTCATGACCTCTTGCGATGATATGAACAGCGTTCACCAGGAGTATTTGGACAGAGGCGCAAACGTATATTTAGGAATTCCTGTCATTATTGAAGCCAACCCCGGACTTAAAAGAGTGGAGCTGGTTTGGTCACTGAATGCCGACCCCAGAATAGTCGAGACTCGTATATTTTGGAACAACAGGCAAGACTCGGTAGTAGTACCGGTAGATCGTACCACTCCAATTAGTGCACACATACTGCCACTTCCGGAAGGGGCCTATAATTTCGAGATGATGACTGCCAACCGAGCCGGAAACCGCTCTTTGCCAGCCCTAATATCCGTTCAATCTTTCGGAGAAGTATTTCAAAATAGTCTCAGAAATAGATCTGTTACTGTATCCGGTACTCTAGCAGAGGCAATACTCAATTTTTCAATAGAACTGGACGTTGTTGAAACAAAGATTAGTTACACAAACAATGCAGGTCAGCCGAAAGTAGTAACAGTGCCGGGTAATCAATCGATGGTTACAATAGACGACTTTGTATTGGGATCTGATTTTACACATTCATCATTGTATTTACCACCTAATGCACTTGATTTGATTCCATCAATTCCGACAACAGGACGATTCTCTATGCGAGTAGATTTAGACCGCACAGCTTGGACGATAACAACAGATCAAGGTAACGGATTCCCTAACGTTAATGATGGCACTACCGGTTTACCAATGCACGTGCTAAACAATAATGCTGCGCAGTTTTTATCACTCTTTAAACCGGGTGGAACCATCGCAGGGCAAACTGCGCCTCCTATTGACTTCAGCCCATCTTTTACGGTAGATTTGCAAGAATCAAATCCGTTTAATTATTTCAGGTGGCAACATCGACAAGGTAATAACGGACAGCAACTTCGAGCGTTTGCTGTAAATTTGTATGGCAGCAATGATGGCGCTACGTTCACGCAGATTATGCCTGCTACGCCTGCAGCACCGCTATTTCCCTCGTTGTTCTGGATTCCGGTTACTAACGGCTATACAGGTGCAGATGCTGCTGACTCGCAATATTACTATATTGATGTGCCGGAATCAGTGTATCGCTATGTGAAGGCTGAAATTGTAGTTTGGAGTAATAAGTACAGAGTTGACCCGCCTACGGTAGCTTATCCGACCATTTACCAGCACCCTTTATTTCCGGGTAATGGTGCGAATGGTTGGGGTAACGCAGTACAAATCTGTCAGTTTGGATTGGGTTGGTTTTATAATTAATGCGAATGACAGGTTAAAAGTGTTGTTAGGTACGCAATGGTGTATCAATGTTGCATACCTAACGGCACTCTGTTTAAAGGAGGGGGATTTATTCTACCAACATTATGCCCCTCAGGGGACTTTTACAATGCGACAATGGTGTTATTATATTAGATTTAAACAGTATTCAGCGAAATGGTATCAGTACAACTATCGTGATTGATTGTGATGTTTGAGGTGGTTGATTGAAATGTACTTTTTCTAATGAAAACAGTCTAAAGATAGTTAAAAGTCAAATATTTAACGGTTTTTAATACAGGTGTGATATTTTATTTTATTAGTTTTGTACCGTGTTCAAACAGCACAGTGCAGTATGCAAGATGTATCTTGATGCATAAATAAGAAAAAAATCGCTTTATAAATAAAAAATGATTATCCTTGAAAAAGATTTTAATAACAAACGACACATGCGTCTATATAATATACTGATAACGATAGCATTGCTGAGCATTTCGGCATCAACATTTGCAAATGAGCCGTTCTTTACAACGGGAATTGCTCTTTCCGAAAGGGGAGAGATAGTACTTACACAAAGAGGAACGAACAGGATTGATATTTTTTCGGCAGACGGAAATCGCTTGCTGCGTTCATTTGATGTTCCCGAAACGCCAACAGGCATTGCCATAGACGGCAACACGGCGTTTATCACAACCTTTGAAACAAAAGGAATATTGCTGATTATGAATATTGTAACCGGCAGGGTAGAGGCTGAAATTCCGGTAGGTTCCGGTGCTTGTTATCCGTTGTTGAGCCACGACAAACAAACGCTTTATGTGTGCAATCGTTTTTCGAACACGATTGCGGAAATTGACATTAGGCAAAGACGAGTAGTGCGAACGGTAGAAACGGTTCGTGAACCACGATCGGCAGTATTGAGTAACGATGGAAAATATCTGTTTGTATCCAACTTTTTGCCAGCCGGACGCGCCGATTTAGATGTTGTTACTGCGTGTGTTTCAGTGATTGAGACCACAAACTTTACAAAAGTCAAAGACATTCAATTGGCAAATGGCAGTAACGCGTTGCGCGGTATTTGCATCACGCCCGATGATAAATATATATATGTAACACACAACTTGGGGCGTTTTACCGTTCCCACTTCCCAGTTGCAACAAGGATGGATGAACACAAGCGCTTTCAGTGTGATAGATGTAGAAAAACAGGAATATTTGGGCGTTGTTTTGGTAGATGAGCCGGAGCGAGGCGCAGCCGGAGTGTGGGGCATCAAGTGTAATGAAGACCATATTTATGTTACTCATTCGGGTACGCACGAGGTAAGCATTATCAACCATCGGGCTATGTTGGAGAAATTCTTAGCACACCCCAACCGAGAGGTATTAGACTATGACCTGCGCTTTCTTGTTGGGCTTCGAACACGCGTACCTTTGGAGGGGAACGGACCACGCGAACTCTATCTCACCAACGACAAGGTATTTATACCTACATATTTTGCCGATGTATTAAATGTGCTTCATATACCGTCCGGCGAATTGACCGCAGTGGTACTTAATCCCGATAGATTTGAAACGTCTGAGCATATCGGAAAACGGATGTTCAACGATGCCAATCTGTGTTTTCAAAACTGGCAGAGTTGTAACGGTTGTCACCCCGGCGATGCACGTATGGACGGTTTGAATTGGGATTTGATGAATGACGGAATTGGCAATCCGAAAAACTGCAAAAGCCTATTGTTTAGCCACGTAACACCTCCGTCAATGATTTCGGGTATTCGTGAAAGTGCCGAACTTGCCGTTCGTATGGGATTTCGACTAATCCAGTTTTTCGACATTGACGAAGAATCGGCAGCACACGTGGATAACTATTTAATGTCATTGCGTCCGGTGCCAAGCCCTTTTTTAGTAAACGGCGAGTTATCGGAAAAAGCAGTGCAAGGTCGCGAGGTTTTTCAGCAACTTCGATGCGATAGATGTCATAGCGGCCCCTTTTATACGGATATGAAAATGCACCGAATCGGTGATGATATAGAGTTTGAAGCCGGGTGGGATACGCCCACCTTGATAGAAGTGTGGCGCACCGCACCCTATTTGTTCGACGGCAGAGCCGCAACGCTTAAAGACGTGTTTACAATACACAAACACGGCCTTGACCCCGATAAAATCTCTGCCGAAGATATGGAAGCATTAGTAGAATATGTAAATTCATTATAATTAAAATAGATAAAAACATGAAACAGAATTTTTTAAATTTGAGTCGGCTTTTTGCCGTTGTATGTGCGCTTGTTTTAATCGCTAGTTGCAATAATGCAACGAAACAAGCGGATTGTTGTGATAATAATAATAACAAAACTGATATGAAGTATTCAAAAAAGTACACCAATGCCGATTTTTATACGGATGGTGTTTTCAACGAAGACGTTGCCAAAGCAGCATACTTGGATATGTTTGAGTTTTATGGTATCCCTTGGACACCGTTTTTGGAAGAGAATTTTTGGGTTGCCGAGTTTGGCGTAGGTGACTTTGAAAACGTTGGTATGGCAGGCGTGTTTTGGGTGAATGATGCCGAACACGGCTATTTTGCCCACGCCATTTATCTGTTGCCCGGGCAAATGATACCCGAACACGCGCACGTAAAAACGGATTTTCCTGCCAAGTTTGAAACGTGGATGGTAACACACGGTTGGTGTTACAATTTTTCGGAAGTGGGCGAAGCCACGCCAAATCCACCTGCCATTCCGGCAAGTCACGGACCTGTGAAAAGCAAGAATTTCGTTATCCAAAACGCAGGCGAAATCGTTCATTTGAAAGAAATCGAAACATTCCACTTCTTGATGGCAGGACCGGAAGGTGCTATTGTTGACGAATGGGCAAGCTATCACGATGGTGCGGGGCTAAGGTTTACAAGTCCGAATGCAAGCCTTTAATTAATGGCTAATGGCTAACTTTCAACTTTTTACAGTATGAGAACAAAAAAAATATTTACAGTTTTATTCATCGGAATTTTCTGTTTGCAGTTAAATGCTCAAACAAGACCGGCTACTGCTGAACCAACACCGAGACAGCGTGTAACTTCAGTCACTTCCCAACTTACAAATGACAGATTTTTTACTGCTGCCATTCGGGAGATTGAAGCTGACAATAATGAAGCTCGTCGGAATCAAGCGTACCAAAAATTGTATGAAGATGCCAATTTTTTGTACCGCCTACAAGAAGAACTTAGTTGGCTAAACATGACGGCGACTCGCTTGGCATTTGCTGATATGAAACGTTCTTCATCTTACAATTCAGCCGCTATTCAGCCGAAAATGGACGAATTAGAGCGTCTTTACGTAAATGGATTTAGCGGAATCTATCGAATGGATAGAGAAGCGATTCAAAATGCCGAAAAAGCGTTGTCGCTCAGAAGAGACATTTTGCTCTCTAATCCTTTATTAGATGAAGGAAAAATCGTTGCCACTCGTTTTAATCTCGGCAGAAATGCACGAAGAGCAATGGCTCCTGCGTTAGGTACCCAAGCAAACAATTGGAGTAACCAACAGTCGGCAAGACGACGCGGAGTAGATGCGCAGATTGTGGAATTGACAAATTTTCGCGGTGATATGCAGGTTCGCACCGTTTTCCAACCGCAAGATTCGGCTTCTATCGCCGATTTAAGACTGCATTGGGACGGCGACCGTGTAATGTTTACCTCTTTGATGCCCGACAGACGTTGGAACGTATTCGAGGTGAAGTTAGATGGTTCAGGATTCCGCCCGATGCTTTCAACAGTAGAGCCGGAACTTGAATTTTACGATGGTACCTATTTGCCCGATGGACGCGTGATTGCGAACTCAAACATTGGTTACCAAGGTGTTCCTTGTGTAAATGGAAGCGACCCTGTTGGAAATATGGTTTTATATGACCAAAGAAACAGCAATTTACGCCGTTTGACGTTCGACCAAGATGCCAATTGGAATCCTACCATTATGCACAACGGACGCGTGATGTACACCCGTTGGGAGTATACCGATTTGACACACTATTATTCACGTATCGTGATGCACATGAATCCCGACGGAACTGAAAACAAAGCCTTGTGGGGCAGCGGCTCGATGTTTCCCAACAGCACATTCGACGTCCAACCCTTGCCCGGACATTCGTCGGCTTTTGTAGGCATTATTTCCGGGCATCACGGAGTAGCTCGTTCGGGACGATTGCTCCTGTTCGACCCGATACAAGCGCGCAGAGGTGTTGAAGGGGTTATGCAGGAAATTCCTCACAGAAATCTTCCGATTAACGGAGAGGTAAAAGACTATTTGGTGGACGGTGTTTGGCCCCAATTTATCAAACCGATGCCGTTGGATGACAAATATTTCTTAGTAGCTGCCAAACTTTCTCCTACCGATTTGTGGGGACTTTATTTGGTGGACATCTTTGATAACGTTACTCCCATTATCAAAACAGAGGGTGAAGGTTTTATCAGTCCTATATTGGTACGCAAAGTAACAACTCCGCCCGTCATTCCTGATAGAGTAAGATTGACAGAAAGAGATGCAACTGTCTTTATACAAGACATTTATGAAGGCGAAGGATTACCCGGCGTTCCACGCGGACAAGTAAAAGAACTTCGTATTTTTGCCTACGAATATGCTTATTTGCATTCCCCCTCTGACCATACGGCACAAGGTATTCAGAGCGGTTGGGACATCAAACGATTATTGGGCACAGTTCCTGTCGAAGAAGATGGCTCGGCAATTTTCAAAATTCCGGCGAACACTCCGATTTCGATGCAACCTTTGGACGAGAGTGGAGCAGCTATTCAATGGATGCGAAGCTGGTTAACGGCAATGCCGGGCGAAATAGTTTCCTGCGTTGGCTGCCACGAAGACCAAAATCAGATAGTGATACCAAGACGTACGATAGCTTCTTTGAGACAACCGCACGAATTAAAAGTACCGGAAGGTGGTGTTCGTTCGTTTACGTTCGATTTAGAAGTGCAGCCAATTCTTGACCGCGCTTGTATCGCTTGTCATACAGGCGAAGGAAGCGCATTTGATTTGCGAGGTGGCACAAAAAATCCGCATAGAGGATTCGGAACTTCTTACCTGAATCTGCACCCATTTGTACGTCGTCAAGGACCGGAAGCCGGAATTCAGGTACTCTATCCTTATGAATATCACGCCAATACAAGCGAGCTAATTCGTATGTTGAAAGTAGGACATTATGGTGTAGAATTAACTGATACCGAATGGCGTTCATTATACAATTGGATTGATTTCAATGCACCGGATAAAGGAACATTTGAGGCAACAAGATACGCCGGATTCCCCTATCAAGGTTTTGATCAAATTGCAAGAAGAATCGAATTGACCAACAAATATGCGAATAATGCCGGTGTTGATTGGCAGCAAGAGATTGCCGATTATGCAACATTTTTAGCGGCAAAAGGTCCTATTACTCCGGTGAGACCACCGAGACAGGCACCTGTTGTTCCTCAGAACATACGTGTTGAAGGTTGGCCATTTCCTGCTTCTCAAATTCCTTCGATGGTTGGAAACAATACAACGAAAGTGGTTAATTTGGCTCCCGGAATTGATTTGAGAATGGTTTATATTCCTGCCGGAAAATTTGTGATGGGCAGTTATAACGGATTAGCCGATACACATCCGACATTTGCAGCGGAAGTAAGCAAAGGATTTTGGATGGGCGAAATCGAAATCACTAACGAACAGTACAATGTGCTTGTTCCCGGACACGATAGCCGCTATGTAGATCAGTTTTGGAAAGACCACGTACACGAGGGATATCCTGCGAATCTGCCACATCAGCCTGTCATTCGAGTGAGTTACGAAGAGGTAATGGCGTTTTGTAGAATGTTGAGCGAAAAAACAGGGTTAAACTTCACATTGCCGACCGAAACCCAATGGGAATGGGCGGCTCGTGCAGGAAGTGCTAATGAGTTTTGGTTTGGTGGTTTGAATACTAATTTCAGTTGGTATGAAAATTTAGCCGATGTTCAATTGAGGAAAATGGCTGTAAGCGGTGTCGATCCTCAACCGATGAGCCCGAATAACCAGTGGTTCCCATTCTTCGACTTTATTCCAAAAGCCGAATATGTGGACGATGGAAATATGTTGCAAGTAGCGTCTAACACATATTTAGCAAATCCATTTGGATTGTTCGGTATGCACGGTAATATTGCCGAATGGACACGCTCATATTATCTGCCTTATCCATTAAATAATCCGAACGCAACCGGGGAATTGAAAGTGGTTCGCGGAGGTTCGTACATCGAACGCCCGAAATACTCAACCTCTGCTGCTCGCAAGGCTTATCACCCTTGGCAAAAAGTGTTTAATGTAGGATTCAGAGTGATTATCGAAGAATGATAAAAATCCTCTCGTCATACATTACAATGATTGTGCTGCTTGTGCTTTATGCAACAATTTTGGCGGTTGCCACTTTTGTTGAAAAAGCACACGGCACGACGTTGACTAAAGTATTCATATACTATTCGCCCGCTTTTTTCTTCTTGCAATTTTTGATGGTCGTTAATTTTGTAATGATTGTCATTAAGCGTAATTTTTTGAAACTGAAACGTTGGGGAATGCTACTCATTCATTGTGCCTTTATTGTGATATTAACAGGAGCAATGACGACTCATATTTTCGGCAGAGAAGGAATTTTGCATTTGCGAGAAGGGGACATTAGCAATCGGGTGGTAATGCAAACAAACAAAGGTACACACGTGTTTGTTTTGCCTTTTCAGGTTGAGTTAGTGAAGTTTACACTCACTCGTTATCCGGGTTCTATGAGTCCGTCTTCTTACGAAAGCGATTTGATTATACATACAGATAATGAAAGTCGTCCTGTGAATATTTCGATGAATAACGTGTTGGATTTGAAAGGCTACCGTTTTTTTCAAGCCTCGTATGATGCTGATGAAATGGGAACAATTTTATCCGTAAACAAAGATGTTGCCGGACGTACTATTACTTACTTCGGTTATCTTTTACTGTTCATTGGTAGTATCGGTTGCTTGATTGGCAAAAACGGAAGAATTCGAACACTTTTCCGACAATTAAATAGAAAAACTGTTGTTGCCGGAGTGATATTGGCGGGTTTATTGTTTGTAAATGTAGAAACAACGTCTGCGAATACTCCCGAAAATCCAATGGTTGGAATTGCACAAAGAATGGCTATTCCGCTTGCACACGCTGAACGGTTTGGTGCACTGCCGAAGCAATCAAATAGTGGACGTCTGATTCCGATAAATACTTTTTCGTCAGAAATTTTGCGGAAAATTCACAGAGATACGCAGTTTGGCGAACTAAATTCCGATCAAGTTTTGTTGGGAATTTTAGCAATACCCGATGTGTGGATGAATGTGCCGTTTATCAATCATTCAAATGATGCACTTTCCGATTATTTTGGATTACCGAAAGCGGATTACATCAGTTATTTAGATGTGTTTCGTGCAGATGACGGTGCCTATAAATTGGCAGCAAAACTACAAGAAGCATATCAAAAAATGCCTGCTGAGCGCACCGCATTTGATAGGGACATCATGAAATTAGATGAGAAAATCAACATTTTATATCAGTTGTTCGATTTTCAGATGATAAATATTTTTCCGCGAGAAGATAGCCCCAATCACAATTGGTATGCGCCGGGAGATGATTTATCGGAGTTCAGTGGTCAAGATTCCACGTTTGTATCGCGCGTATTTATTTGGTATATCACCGAAGTACAAGGTGCGTTACAGTCGGGCGACTGGAGCAAGCCCAATGAGGTGTTAGATATGATTAAAACGTATCAAAACGCAAAAAACAATATACCCGAATTTGATATGTCGCTGATAGATTTGGAATTAAAATACAACAGATTGCAAGTTTATCAACGAAGCAAAGTCGGCTATTTTATTTTGGGCGGATTGTTGCTGATTTTTTCATTCATTGCGTTGTTTAGAAACAAGCCTTGGACAAAAATTGTTATTCGAATATTGCTCGTAGCTATTTTGATCGTTTTTGGTTTCCATTTATATGGAATGATAATGCGCTGGAAAATTGCGGGTACCGGTCCTTGGAGCAATTCGTATGAGACGATGATATTTTTGGCTTGGTCAATGGTTTGTGTCGGACTCATATTCTTCCGCCGAAGTCCGCTTACACTTGCGTTAGCAACCCTGTTTGCCGGCGTTATCTTGTTTGTAGCCGGTTTGAATTGGCTGAATCCACAGATTAGTCCGTTGGTTCCGGTATTGAAGTCGCCTTGGTTGATGTGGCACGTAGCCGTCTTGATGGTTGCTTACGGATTTTTTGGCATCGGCTGTATGATTGGAATTTTCAATTTAGTGGTGATGACTTTTGCACGCAATAAAAAACTTGGGTCGCCCCACGCCGAAGCCATTCAAGATTTAACCATCATTATTGAGATTTCCTTGCTTATCGGATTGATATTGATGGCGGTCGGCTCATTTATGGGTGCCGTATGGGCAAATGAATCGTGGGGACGCTATTGGGGATGGGACCCAAAAGAAACCTGGGCACTGATTACTATCATTGTATATACAATGGTTACACATCTCCGCTTGGTCAAAAAATGGTATAGCCTATGGCTGTTTAACCTATGCGCGGTTATTGCATTCGCCTCTGTGTTAATGACCTACTTTGGTGTGAGTTATTTTTTAAGTGGGCTGCATGCTTATAATTAGCTATAAGTTGGAATATTTTTTACATTTAAAACAAATAAATAAAAATCATGAGAGAGTTACATCACGTAGGTTTTTTAACCTCAGAAATTTTAGAAGGCGCAGTTTTTAATGAAGGTCTTCGCGTTTGGTTAACGGACATCGATAAAAGTCCGAACAAAATTGAGTTTTTGAAATTCGAAGAAGGCAGCTGTATGCCCGAACTCATTCAAAAGCAGGCGCATCTCGCTTATACAGTGCCTAATTTGGAAGAAGCATTAGTAGGAGCAAAAGTCCTTTTCGGACCGGCGGCAGTGAACGAAAGCCTAACTATCGCTTTTATCGAAGAAGAAGGCGTATCTATTGAGTTAATGGAAATCAAGTAATTAATCATTTAAAAAGAGAATAAAATGTCTGATGTAAGAATCAAATTTATCAACGATCCGGCAAACATTACAGCCGAATTGTTAGAAGGATATGTATTAGCGTATGCCGATAAAGTGAAATTGGGTGGCGAAAATATCGTTGTTCGTGCTCACGCAAAAAGTGATGACAAAGTGGCTATCGTAACGTTGGGCGGTGCAGGACACGAGCCGGCATTGAGCGGTTTTGTCGGACAGGGAATGTTGGACGCATCGGTTGTAGGCGATATTTTTGCAGCACCGGGAGCGCAACGATTGTTTCAAGCATTGCAAATGTTTCAACGTGAAGCAGGAATTTTATTGGTGGTTTTGAACCATTCAGGCGACGTGATGAGCGCAAATATGGCTTGCCAAATGGCAGAACGCGCCGGTATCAAAGTGAAACAATTGATGACGCACGACGATATCAGTGCCGGTATCGATTTGCCCATCGACGACCGTCGCGGATTAGCGGGCTGTGTGCCTCTATTCAAAGTGTTGGGCGCAGCTTCGGAAGAAGGAAAATCGTTGGACGAACTGTTGGAAATCGGCAATCGTTTCAATGATAACATCGCAACATTAGCCGTAGCAACTCATTCTTGCACGCATCCACAAAATAATGCTATCATTGCAGAACTTCCAGCCGGAGTAATGGAAATCGGTATGGGACAACACGGCGAAGGTGGCGGCGGTCGTCAGCCGATGCTTTCGGCAGATGAAACGGCAGAAATTATGATTAATCTCTTGCTCAAACAGCTCAAACCTGCCGCAGGTGCAAAAATGATGCTCATTATCAATGGCGTAGGCGCAACTACCCAAATGGAATTGAATATCATCTACCGCAAAGCGCACAAAGTGCTCGAAGCAAAAGGCTATCAAGTGGTTGCAAGCCGCATTCAAGAAATTTTGACCGTTCAGGAACAAGCCGGTTTCCAAATGATTGCCGGATTGATGGACGACGACCATATCAACTATTATTACAAACAGGCTGACGCGCCTTATTGGACAACAATTGGATAATGAACACATTAACGACAGATAACTTCCGCGCAATGTTGCAACGTGCATACGCTTGCATCAAAGCGCGTGAAGACGAATTTTCAAAATTAGACGCAATAACGGGCGATGGCGATCACGGAACCGCCATCGTTTCCGCTTTTTCGGCGGCAATCAAAGCATCGGAAAAAGATGCAGATTTCAAAACGATGCTCAACGATATGGGATTTGCCATTATGATGGAAACGAGCGGCTCGACAAGCACATTGTTGGGTGCATTTTTCTTGGGAATGAGCAACGGTTGCGCCGGTAACGAACTTGATGCGAACGGCGTTAAAGCACTCTTTAACGGCGGATTAGCAAATGTTCGCAAGCAAACAAAAGCCGATGTAGGCGATAAAACGATGATGGACGCATTGATTCCTGCGGTAAAGGCAATGGACGATTGTTCATCGGACGATATTGCAGATTTATTATCGGCGGCGGCTAAGGCAGCAAAAAAAAGTGCCGAAGATACTATCGATATGATTGCCAAATTTGGACGTGCCCGCAATTATGGCGAACGTTCCAAAGGGTCTATGGACAGCGGAGCGGCTTCTTGGGCGACAATGTTTGGGGCTTTTGCAGGATAAAGTCTAACAAAAAAAGAAATAAAAATGGCAGATTTAGATGATTTACGAGAAGGAGCTAACTTTGGATTAGGGGTAGCTTCACAAAAACAAGGCTTTCACGTCAAAGGAGCCGACCATTTAATGTGGGGAATGAAAGACAGGTTGTCGCGGATATTCAGCCCAAAAACAGGGCGTACCGTAATGTTAGCGTTCGATCACGGGTTTATAATGGGACCTACTTCGGGCGTGGAACGCATCGATTTGAATATTCTTCCGTTGGTGGAATATGCAGATTGCTTGATGTGTTCGCGCGGTATTTTGCAAACGTCCATACCGCCAACGTTCAACAAGCCAATTTGTCTTCGTTCTGACGCAGGCACAACAATACTTACCGAACTCAACGACAATGTATTGATAGACATCGAAGACGCCATTCGTATGAATGTTTCGGCAATGGCATTGATGTTGTCGATAGGCGACCCTGTAAACGAAGCAAAAACGATAGCCAACCTTTACAAGGCGGCAGATTTAGGCAGTAAATATGGTATTCCTATTATGGGTGTTACAGCTGTTGGCAAAGATATGGCACGCGATGCGCGTTATTTTGGCTTGGCTTCGCGCGTTTGCGCCGAAAATGGAGCAAATATTGTGAAGACCTATTATTGCGACGGATTCGAGAAAGTAGTAGCAGCTTGTCCCGTTCCGATTGTGATAGCAGGCGGCAAAAAACTACCTGAACTAGAAGCATTAGAACTTTGCTATAACGCCATAAACGATGGCGCCGCCGGCGTAGATATGGGACGAAATGTATTTCAATCGGAATCGCCTGTGGCTATGATTCAGGCAGTTCACGGCGTTGTTCACGATGGATTAACACCCGCTCAAGGCTTTGAAATGTTCAAAGATTTAGCGAAATAATTTGTTATTTTTGAGAATGATACATTCAAAGTTAGAATGGTGTGATTTGCAAGCAACCGTCGGCTTGGGCTGTTTTAGTCCTGCCGACGGGCACGCTGCCGAATGTCACGCAATGATAAAAATAAATGCCCCTTTTGCTACGGCAAATGAGCAATATTTTTTGCTTGAAAAGGCAGTACAACGGTTAATGCAACTGCCCGAATTACAAAACAATACACTTGTACGAAAAGTATTTTTTGTGAGCGATGCTATCAATCAAGCACCTTTCTTGAAACCTAGTGCAAACGAAGCCGTTTCGATTGTGCAACAACCGCCGTTGAATGGTTCGAAGGCATCATTGTGGCTTTACTTCGTTGAAAATGTAGAAGTTATTCACGAAGAAGACGGAACAGTATTGATGCAACGTCCCGACTACGCGCACCTTTTTAATACACAACTTCACGAACGAAGCATTACAGAAGGCAATTCGCCTTTGATGCCTTTACCCATCGCAATTGAATACCAAACAAAACAAATATTCGAACGCTATCTTCAAACGCTCGCACGCCATAATTGTACATTGGCAAATAATTGCATTCGCACGTGGATTTATGTGCAGGACGTAGATGTACAATACGCCGGTATGGTAACAGCTCGTCGCAACTATTTTGAAAAAGAGGGACTGACCCCACAAACGCACTACATTGCAAGCACCGGCATCGAAGGGCGCTATGTATACCCCGATGTATTGATGCTGATGGACGCATATGCTGTCAAAGGAATTAAAAATGTACAAATCAAACATTTGCAAGCCTTGACGCATTTGAACCCAACATACGAATATGGAGTTACATTCGAGCGTGGCACAGCGATAGAGTATGGCGACCGTTGTCATATATTCATTTCCGGAACTGCCAGTATCGACAATCGAGGCGAAATTGTTCACCCAATGGATATCGAAAAACAAACCGCCCGTACATTCGAAAACGTACAAGCCTTGCTTGCCGAAGCCAATGCAAAGATGCCGGACGTAGCAAGTATGATTGTTTATTTGCGCGACACTGCCGACACTGCCATTGTAGAGCGCTATCTTGAAGTGAACTATCCGACAATCCCTTACGTTATGGTATTAGCGCCGGTTTGTCGTCCCGGCTGGTTGATTGAGGTAGAATGTATTGCCATAAAGTCTGTGAATAACAAGTCGTACGCTTCGTTTTAAAATGACTTTTCTTTGCCACCGGGTAAAGAGATAAAGTGTCAGATTTCAAATCGTTAGGTCTTTGAAGATATGAAATCAAAAAGATTCTTTTATTTTTATTCGGAAGTTTGTGAAAAGTATAACATATTTCAAAGAGTTTGCCAAATACACGTCGCTCAATATAGCGGCTATGATAAGCGTGTCCTGCTATATTTTGGTAGACACATTTTTTATTGCTTTTAGCCTCGGACACAATGGATTAGCGGCACTCAATTTTGCTGTGCCTGTTTGGGGTTTTATTGTCGGCTGCGGAATGATGTTGGGCATTGGTGGAGCTACAAAATACACGATTGCAAAAAGCCGGCACGAGCACAAGTTTGCCAATCAAATCTTTACAAATACCGCTTTGCTGATACTCGGCATAGCTGTTTTTTTTGTAAGCTGTAGCGTGTTTTTTGCCGATTTCATTGCCACAAGTTTTGGTGCAAGCGGTGAAGTTTTTGCGATGACAAGAGATTATTTGTATGTGATTTTGTTGTTTTCGCCCGTCATTTTACTTAATTATACGCTAATTTGCTTCATTAGAAACGACAAAGCACCGCAACTTGCAATGGCGGCAATGGTTATCAGCAGTTTTTCTAACATCGCTTTTGATTACCTCTTTATCATTGTGCTAGATATGGAAATGTTTGGCGCGGCATTGGCAACCGGACTTGCTCAAACCGTCGGATTAATGATTCTTACACTTCACTTTATTCGTAAAAGAAACGGGTTTCATCTCATACGTTGTAAAGTAAAAAAAGTAATTGCGAGCAGTATTTTCGCCATCGGATTCCCCTCGTTTGTTACCGAAGTTTCCATCAGCGTTGTGATGATAACGTTCAATCTCATCATTTTCAGCATTGCCGGCAATATCGGCGTGGCGGCTTACGGCGTTATCGCCAATATTCTGATTGTGGTTATTTCCATTTACAACGGTATTGCCGGTGGCGTACAACCACTTATCAGCAAGCACTACGGCGACAGAAATATTGCGCTCGCCAAACTGATGCTGCGTTACGCCTTAGTGTTAATGGCGATTATTTCTGTGCTGATTTACGCGATTGTGTTTTTTGGCGCACACCAAATAACAAACATTTTCAACAGCAAACAAAATGAAATTTTGCAATCGCTCGCCGTTTCGGGAATGAAAATTTATTTTACCGGCGCTATTTTTGCCGGATTCAATATTATTATGGCGATTTATTTTACGTCGATAGACAATCCGCGACCGGCACATATTATTTCTATTTTACGTGGCTTTGTGGTTATTCTGCCATTGGTATTTTTGCTGTCGCATGTAGCAGGAATTACAGGTGTGTGGTTGGTTTTTCCGATAACGGAATTGGTTGTGAGCGGGATAGGTTTGTGGTTGTTTTCGTACAACAGGCACCTGTAATCTGTGTTTTTTACATTTCGCATCAAAGCACTTTTATTTACAAAGAACTTTGAGACACAAAGTATATATCTACAATAGCCAAATATCGCGAAGCAAATACCTATAAAACAGATTCATACGACTTCAACAAACATTCTTCCGAAATACCTGCTCCCGAATGATAATGCAATTGTTGGTTCACGCAAGCGATATGTTTCACCAACGGAATAATTGTCCTCACATCGTGCGACACAAGCACAATGGCAATGTCGTGGTTAATATCGCTCAGCAGTTTATAAAAATTTGTCTCGAAAAGTTTATCGACATACGAACTCGGCTCGTCCAAAATAATCAATTTCGGATTGTCGATAATTGCCCGTCCGAGCAATACACGTTGCAATTGTCCGCCCGATAGATCGCCGACAGGACGAGACAGAAGATGCTCGACACCAAGTCGTTCCGCAACGATTTTCACTTTTTGTTTATCATCGGACGAGTAATGTTTGATGAATTTTCCTTGTGGCGTAAGTCCCGAAAGAATCACCTCTGAAACCGAAATTGGGAATTTTTTGTCGATATGGTTTATTTGCGGCAAATAGCCGATGTTGATAGAGGGCGTTTTTTGTCCGTTTTCATAGAAAGTAATCGTGCCGGATTGTGGTTTTATCAATCCCAAAATGGCTCTTAAAAGCGTCGTTTTTCCACCGCCATTCGGACCAATAATGCCGAGAAAATTATTTTCGTAAACCGTGAGCGAAACATCGGTCAAAACATCGGGTTTGCTATCGTAACCTGCCCAAAGATGTTCTATTTCAATCAATTTATCGTTCATACTTTCCGGCTAAAATGGTGGCGATACGTATCAATTCATCATCCCATTCATACGCAAGCGGATTAATTTCATAGACTGTTGCACCGACTTCTCGTGCAATCACTTCGGCATTTTTTTCGTCAAATCCTTTCTGAATAAAAATGATTTTAATTTCTTCCTTTTTAGCCGTGTCTATTAAACTTCTCATCTGCGCAGGCGAAGGATTTTTTCCTTCAAACTCGATACTAAGCTGCTGTAAATCATACTCATTTGCGAAATATCCAAGCGCGGGGTGATAGATGATAAATGATTTCGACGGTACATCTTTCAGTAAGTCTTGTATTGCTTCGTCTGTCTGATTGATTTTCTCGATAAGTTTTTCGAAATTAGCGTGATAAAAATCTGCATTTTCGGGGTTGAGATTAGAAACCGCGTCAAGCATATTCTTTGCAATCACTCGCGCAGCACTCGGCGATGTCCACACGTGAGGATCCATTGCATCGTGCGAATGATTATGGTCGTGATGGGCGCAACAAGCGTGTCCGTCAATCAATTGGACTCCGGCAGAACAGTCGATAATTGTTACATTGGGGTTATTTTTCGCTAATCTGCCCACCCACACATTTTCGAATCCCAAATTGCCAACTTTGAAATAAATAGTACTTTTGCTCAATGCCACCATTGCCGCCGGTGCCGGGTCATACGTTTCGTGATTCATTCCGCTTGGAACCAGCACATTGATTGTAAAGGTATCGCCTACAATGTGGTCGAGAAAAAACTGCTGCGGCGGAATGGTAACGGTCAAAACATCGCTTTTTCTGTCCGATTTCGGCACGCACGCGCTAAACAAAAAAACTGTAGCAGCGATAAATAGCGCAGTATATTTATTCGTATTCATACAAGTTCATTAAAAGATTTAGAGAACAAATGTAAGGAAAAATTACGGAAAATCCAAAACAGTTTTTTAATTTTGCACGATGAAGACAGAATTTGAAATAACCGAAGACGGCTCACACACCTTATTCGTTCCCGAACTCAATGAACACTATCACTCCACGCACGGCGCAGTGCAAGAATCTATGCACGTGTATATCAATGCAGGATTTCGCCAATGCACGAAAGAAGAAATTCACGTATTAGAAATCGGTTTCGGCACCGGGTTAAACACGTTTCTCACACTGCTCGAAAGCGAAAAAAGCGACAAAAAAATCGTTTATACTTCATTGGAACTCTACCCTGTTTCATTAGCCGATGCAAGAAAACTGAATTATGCTTCGCAAATTTGTCCCGAAAAAGCAGACGTTTTTTTACAATTACACGAGTCGGAATGGGAAAAAAAAGTCGACATTAACAGTCGTTTCTCATTGTTGAAACTCAATCGAAGCGTAACGAAAAATGATTCACTTACGCTAGATGAAGTTTTCGATGTGGTCTATTTCGACGCCTTCGCACCCGACAAACAATCGGAAATGTGGTCACAAAAGATTTTCAATGATATATTTTCAATTTGCAACCCCAATGCTATTCTCACAACATACTGTGCAAAAGGTGCGGTTAGAAGAATGTTACAAAATGCCGGATTTGAAGTAGAAAGGTTAGAAGGTCCGCTGGGGAAAAGGGAAATGCTTAGAGCGCAAAAAAATTAGGAATTAGGAATTACAGATACTTGCAATTCTTAATTCCTAATTTTTAATTCCTAATTCATCAAGGCATTAATTCCGCCAATTTCTTATCCAAAGCTTCGCCGTGAAGGTTTTCATTGCGAGCAATAATTGTACCGTCTTTACCCAATAAAATAAGATGTGGAATTCCATTGAAGGCATATAATTCAACTACGGGACTGTGCCAAAATTTCAAATCAGACATTTGAGGCCAAGTCATATTCATATCTTTGATTCCGGCTACCCAAGCAGCGTGATCTCTTTCGTCGCCGAATTGACCATCCAAAGAAACACCCACAATTTCAAGACCTTTCTCCTTGTATCGAGCGTAAAGTTCTACCATATGGGGCATTTTCGCACGACAAGGCGGACACCAAGCTGCCCAAAAATCTACAAGCACGTAGTTTCCTTTTCCAACGAAATCCGATAAAGAAACCTCGTTACCTGCCGGATCTTGCATCGTGAAATCAATAAACTTTTTGCCAACAGCTACATTTTTAGAATTTTCTATACGATTGATTAAACGAGCGATTCGTGGCTCTGCCTTGAAACTCTCATCAGTCAATGCCAACAGTTCTACCTGTTTCTCTTCATCAAATGAATTAATCGAACTTCTAAGAACAAATTTTCCTAATTCGTTTCCGATATTGTTTTTTACAAATGTGTAAGCCAGATTTTGCAATTCGGCACTAATTTTGGCACGTTCCTCTCTCATTTCTGTATCTAATTCTCTCGCTTTTTGTATCAATTCGCTTTGTTGCACACGGAAATCATCAAATAAGGTATTAAGTCTTGTGCCTTTTACCGAAATATTTTCACCAAATGCAATCGTTGTTGTGCCTCGCTCAAGCAATACAGGAACACGATCTTGAACACCCGGTTGTGGAGTTTCACTCAACGAAACAAAACGTAAAACATCTGCATCTGTCTCACCTGTAAACGTGAAAGCGCCATTTTCTACCGTAGCAGTTTCCACTGTAACTAAACCATCATCGGTCGATTTTTGTAGATACACGTTCGCACCTTCAAAAGCAGGGTCGGCTACCGTACCTTTGATGGTGTAGTTGTTGTTTTGGCACGACCACAAAACAGTGGCTGCCAAAAGTAAAAATAATATTTTCTTCATTTTTTTGCTTTTTTATGATTAATCCGAGACAAAGGTAAGTAAAATGTGGATACAAATGAGGAATTTTGAATGTTTTTTGTGCGTAACGAGGTTAAAATTGAAATTTTATGTACTTTTGCGTAAGCATCGTACACAAAATCTTGAAACGGTTATGGCAAAGTCACTATCATTAGCTTTCTTCTTTCTTCTCACTGTCAATCTATTGACGGCACAAACATCACGCACCATCAGAGGAACGGTTATTGACGAAAACGGTAATCCGTTTCCATTCGTCAATATTTTTCTCACGACTTCAAAAACGGGTACGGTAACCAATAGTCAAGGTGCATTTGCGCTCAATTTGCCGAGAAGCGAAGATATGTTGAACGTTTCGTTTATGGGCTACGAAACGCAAACCTTTCAAATTAATCATAACACCGAACAGTTAAACATTCAACTCACTCCCTCAGCTACACAGCTTGATGATTTTGTATTAACGAATTTAACGGCAGCCGCTTTATTGAGACGAGCGATTGAGAAAATTCCGGAAAATTATCGGCAAGAGCCGTTTCTGACGCGAGTATATGCTCGAAACAAAGTTTTAGAAGCAGATACATTGCGCTTTATACAAGAAATGGAATATAATATCGTACAATCGTACTACTCTTCTTTTACTACTGAAACTTTTTTGGTTAGAAATCGTAATTTTCGATTTGCAGAAGAGAGGTTTATGCGCCTAATGTTAATGGGGTCAGGCGTACCGGATATAGTGAGAGGAGCATCTAACACATTCAATGCAAGATTTTTTCGCAGTACCGATATTCGCTTTCTACCGGGTACTATTTTCGACAACCGACCGGTTTTTGTATTAAGCATCTCTCCAAGAAATAGCGATGAAGATGACGAGGAAAATATCAGAGGCAGAATATATCTTGATGTGGAAAGTTTAGCATTTGTGCGTGTTGAACTGACTCCCCGAAGTGGTAATAACAGAACGTGGCAATATCAAAAAATTGACGATAAATACTTCTTGATGTATGTCAATATGGTTTATACAAACAGACGATTCGGTCGTGTTATTCCTGTAGAATCCGAGTTTTTAACAACAGAAATTCTCTTCGACTTCTCGAGAGAAGATTTTGATGGAACACGTGTAAGACGCGATGATATTTTAGAAGGTTTCGCTACTCACGAACAAGATACTGTTTTTTGGGAACAACACAATATCATTCTTCCCGATTCCACTATTTTGGAGGCAATGGAAAGATATATGCGTAGTCCCACAAGAGATAGATTTGCAGAAATGGATAGCGTTCAACTTGCAGCATATCAGAGAAGATTGTACGAACCAAACATTTCGCTTGTTGCTTCGACGGATTTATTGAATGATTTTTTGGCAATCAATCACAATATACATTCGTTAAATCGCTTAATTCCACATTATTTATTTCGGAGCACTCGAAATAGATGGATAAACTTTGCTGTATATTATGCTTATTCCGGTTTTGTTTCAATACCACTCATCGATGTGTCATCAGAATGGCTACTACTCAATAAAGCCGGAATGCAAGCAAAAACTCATCCAACAATGTTTAATAGATACAATGAATCATATTCGTATGGTTTCACTAATGCAATAATGTCTGACTTCAAGAATAATAATCATCTCGATTTTATGCGCTTGCATACCATTAGGAATGAAGGACGATATGTGAGAACATTTTTGATGGAAGAAGAAATCGCCAAAGTAAACTTGCGCAATAGAAACAATTTTCTCAATTATGTGCTTTTATACTTTCCGGAGCTTTTCCACAACCGAACAGTGGATATTTTTGCATCAAAACGAGATATAAAAGCGTCCGACAGAACCAAACAACGTCAACCACTCATCATTGACCGCAATCGCAGCTGGGTAAAATACCTTTTCAATCCCGAAACGGATTACCAACGACACATAATGCAAGCCGATTTATCAGACGAAGAACAACGATATTTGAGACGTAGCAATCGTTTGTCGTGGCTCAATTTGGTGTCGCCACAAGCATTTTTTATTCCTCAGTTTCAGTTGGGCGACCGAAATCGTGTAATGCTTTCTGCGAATTATTTGCGAACTCCGTTTGGCGAAATGTTCGGACAAAATTTTTGGCTCACACACGATTATACCCAACTACACGGCGTTTTTCTCAAACAATACCGCAATTACGAAAAAACTACATTCGGCATCGGTTACAAATTTTATGATGTGCCGCTGTTTCATAATATGTATATGACCTCTTCGGTCGATTTTTGGCAACAACCCGCCGATTTTGATTTTCGCGCAACTTCATCGTTCAGCGGTTTTCGTATCGGACAAACATTTGAGTATCAGTTTCTGCAAAATCAATTTAGCGAACGAAATCGGTTGTCATTCATTCTCGGCTATGACTATAAATCGAGAGGATATATGCCCGAAAGTTTCTTTTTGGAAGAAAATTTTAGTGTGCGAACAGGTTTTAGGTGGAATTTTCGATAAAAAACACTACCTTTGACTTGCCAAAAATAAAAAAATATGAGCGTAATTATAGCACCCTCTTTATTATCAGCAAATTTTCTCCATCTCGAACGAGACATCGAAATGCTCAATCGCAGCGAAGCGGATTGGATTCATCTTGATATTATGGACGGCGTTTTCGTGCCGAATATCTCTTTCGGGTTTCCTGTTATCAATCGACTGAAAGAGATCACAAATAAACCTTTGGACACTCACTTGATGATTGTGCAGCCCGAAAAATTCATCAACGAAATTGCCGCCACAGGCAGCACATATATGAATGTGCATCTTGAAACGTGTCCGCATTTGCATCGTGTGGTGCAACAAATCCGGCAAAAAGGAATGAAGCCCGCCGTAACGCTCAATCCACACACACCCGTGAACTTGCTCGAAGATATTTTGTGTGATGTGGATATGGTGCTGATTATGTCGGTAAATCCGGGTTTCGGCGGACAAAAATTTATCGAACATTCCGTTCAAAAAGTAGCACGGCTAAAAGAGATGATTTTACGTAAAAACGCCTCTGCACTTATTGAAGTGGACGGCGGTGTGAATTTTGAAACGGCAAAAAAACTCATCGATGCCGGAGCCGATGCCTTGGTTGCCGGCAATTTTGTGTTCTCATCAGAAAATCCGATTGAAACAATTAGGCAGTTGAAACAATTATAAATGATTAATATGCAGCGACTTTGCAGATTAATCATTAAACACTAATCACTAACCATTAAAAAAGTGAATTTTAATATATCCATTTCCGACATTATCGCTAAAAACGAAGTGCAACAAGCAATGCACCTCATCAACACGTCTCACAGAATTGTCATCACTTCGCATCTTTCGCCCGACGGCGACGCAATCGGATCGTCGCTTGCACTTTATCATTTTCTCAAAAACAGAGGAAAAGATGTGCGTGTTATCGTTCCCAACGCTTTTCCGAGTTTTCTGAAATGGATGGACGGAGCAGATGATATCAAAATTTACGAATATCACCCAAAAGGCGGACAGTATGAACTATACAGTGCCGACCTTATTTTTTCGGTGGACTACAACACTCCGAAAAGAGTGGGCGATATGGCTTATGCGTTAGAAAAATCGCGGGCAAAAAAAATCCTCGTTGACCATCACCCACAACCGGGCAATATTTTCGATGTAACGATTTCATATCCGGAAATATCGTCCACAGCCGAACTGCTATTCAGACTCCTGCTTCAAACCGGAAAATACGACGAAATCACGCAACCGATGGCAGATTGTATCTATTGCGGGATGATGACCGACACGGGCGGTTTCACATTCAATTCGTCAAACCCCGAAACTTACGCAATTATATCTCTCTTGCTGCGCAAAGGCGTCAATAAAGATAAAATTTTTTCGAAAGTATTTCATAATCATAACGCCGACCGTTTTCGAATGCTCGGATTTATGCTTTCGCAACGAATGGAAATTTTTCCCGAACAACACGCCGCACTCGTTTATCTTTCCAAACAAGACCAAGCTCAATTTGCTATCAGCAAAGGAGATACGGAAGGATTTGTGAATTATCCATTGAGTATCAAAGGTATTATTTTTTCTACATTCATTCGCGAAGACGACGGATTAATCAAATTATCATTTCGTTCCCAAAAATCGTTTGCGTGTAACGAATTTGCTGCCGAATTTTTCAACGGTGGTGGACATTTGAACGCGTCGGGCGGTGAATTTTATGGCACGATGGAAGAGACTATTGCCATTTTTTCGGCAGGACTAAAACAGTACGAAACCAAATTAAAAGCGGCTATCAACGAACTTTAACCCATTTTAGAGGTGATTTCCGTTTTTTATTGCAACAATTTGTGTACTTTTGCAATTCAATTTCAATAATTGCTTTTTGATAGAATATTAAATGAAAAAAATAAGCTACATAATCTTCGCACTCATCGGATTATTGATGATTACCGCATCGTGCAATAGACAAAAAACTTACGCAGAATACTTGCGAGATGAATCAAGAGCTATTGACCGATTCATTTCGCAAAATAACTTCGTCATACTCAGAGAGTTTCCAAGAGATACAGTTTTCGGCGAAAATGAATTTTTCAGAGACCCTGCTACCGGTGTATTTTATAACATTGTGAGCAGAGGCGACATTGACAACAAAATAGAAATAGGCAGAGCGCTCTTTGTTCGTTTTAGAGGATTACATTATTTTATGACGAACGATACAACATTGTACAGCAACGATAACAGCCCAATGCCTATAGAAATGGTATTCAGAGGTCCGGTAACAATGCAAAACAGAGCGCTTTATGAAAGTGCAATTCCTGCATTTGTCGTTCCACTTCAGCATGTCGGGCATAGAGGCAGGGTAAGAATGATTGTGCCGTTCAATATGGGATCTGCTTACGACAGGCAAGTTTTTCAAGCATCATTTTATGATGAAATTGATTATCGATTCGAAAGATGGAGCAGTAACTAATTTACAATTTTAGATTTACGATTTTAGATTTGGCTACGCTTAGCCACCGCAATCGTAAATCTAAAATCGTAAATCTAAAATCGCAAATTAAATTATGACTTTAATTAAATCCATTTCCGGCATCAGAGGTACGATTGGCGGACATGTTGGCGATAACCTCACGCCACTTGATATCGTAAAATTCACAGCCGCTTACGCTACTTTCATTAAAAAAACTTCGCAAGAAGAAAAAATTAAAATTGTTGTCGGACGTGATGCGCGTATTTCGGGCGTAATGGTGCACAATATCATTACCGGAACACTAATGGGAATGGGTTGCGATGTGATAGATATCGGCTTGGCAACTACACCCACCACCGAAATTGCCGTAACCAAAGAAGGCGCATCGGGCGGTATTATTATTACCGCAAGTCATAACCCAAAGCAATGGAACGCAATGAAGTTACTCAACGCAAAAGGCGAATTTTTGAACGCTGCCGAAGGACAAGAGATTCTTTCCATTGCTGAAGCCGAAGATTTTTCGTTTTCGCAAGTAGATGATTTGGGCGAAATTATACAAAAACAATACCTTCACGAACATATCCAAAGTGTTCTTGCACTCGATTTAGTGGATGTAGAAGCCATCAAAGCCGCCAACTTCCGCGTGGCGATTGACAGCATTAACTCGGTGGGCGGCGTTGCCATTCCCGAATTACTGCGTGCTTTGGGCGTAAAAGAAATTTTCGAACTTCACAGCGAACCGCACGGTGATTTTGCGCACAATCCCGAGCCGTTACCGCAACATTTAACAGAACTTTCATCATTAGTGCTCAGTTCAAAAGCATCGGTTGGCTTCGCCGTTGACCCGGATGTAGACAGATTGGCAATTTATTGTGAAAACGGTGAGCCTTTCGGTGAAGAATATACACTCGTTGCCATTTCGGACTATGTTTTGCAACACACGCCGGGCAATACGGTTTCTAATCTCAGTTCAAGTCGCGCATTGCGAGATGTTACGCTTGCACACGGTTACAACTATTTTGCTGCTGCCGTAGGTGAAGTGAATGTTGTAACCACAATGAAAGCGGAAAATGCCATTATCGGCGGCGAAGGAAACGGCGGAATTATTTATCCTGCATCGCATTACGGTCGCGACGCATTAGTAGGAATTGCTTTGTTTCTCACACAGCTTGCCAAATCAGGCAAAACGCCAAGTGAGTTAAGAGCCGCCTACCCTGCCTATTTTATGGCGAAGCAAAAAATGGAACTCACGCCCAACATTGACACCGATGCCATTTTAGAAAAGATGAAAGCGAAATTCAGCGACCAAAAAGTAACGGATATCGACGGCGTAAAAATCGACTTTCCCGACAAATGGGTACATCTCCGCAAATCAAACACCGAGCCGATTATTCGTGTTTATTCCGAAGCACACTCGCAAGAAGAAGCGGAAGAAATTGGCAAGCAAATTATTGATATGATTAAGGAAATGTGCTAATAAATAATGTGCTAATGAGTCAGTATTTTTTGAATTTCCATTTATTAGCACATTACAAAAAAACATTCTATCTTTGTACGCAATATTTAGGATGTCTCTCATAGTCAATTTCAAAACAATGATGTATAACACTGCCCAAAATACTATTACAATCTACAAATTCAATGAAATAAATTTGTGTATGCCATCGCATTTCTATAACGCGCGCATTATCAGCAAATTACCCCCCCCGTTTCTTAACAAGAAGTAACGGATTTTTTATTAATAAACAATATAAAGCCGATGCGTTTTTTGAAAACGTGTCGGCTTTCTGTGTATTTGACTGGCGGGACTTTTGGGACTTGTGAGACTGTTGGTATTCGGGGGATTTCCCCCGACTTTGGTCGAACTTTTCCCAAAAGTCTCAACAGTCCCACAAGTCCCATAAACAATAACAACAACTAACAATAATAACAACAAAGTAAACAATTTAACAAAAAAAACAATGACAACAACAAAACAAATTCTCACCGCTGCCCTTATCGCAGCCCTCACCGGCTTCACAGCCTGTTCAAAATCAAACGTAGACGAAAACGAAAAAGTAACCATCACTGTCACCGTTAGCGGAATGGACGCACAAACAAAATCGCTCGACGGCACAGGCGCCGGTACACTCAACGGCGAAACAATCCGCCTCGACTACACCGGCGGAACATCATCGGGCAGCACCAATTTCACCATCGGCACTACTATCCTATATTGGGACGAACTGATAGCCGCGCACGGCAACCCGCCTTTCAACTTCTCAGCTTTCCACCCCACTATTTCTGCCGCAGTGCACACATCAGGCTTCAACGTGGTTACGGAAACAAATCCCGACCTGTTGTATGCTTCGGTATCGGGCATCAACAGAAGCGAAAAAGTCAATCTGGTATTCGACCACATTATGCACAAACTGGTCATCAACTTAACGAGCAACAACAGTTATTACACCGCTGCACAGCTTAATGCCGCCACCATTACGTTGAAAAACCTGAAATCGACCGCAGCAGTCAGTGCCAACGGTGTAGTAAATCTCAACAATGCAAGCGGCAGCGATGCCTATCCCACCAAAACGGGCACAAACAATTTCTTTATCGTAGCACCGCAAACCCTTACCGAAGGAACGGACTTTTTGGAAGTAACAGTAAACGGTAAAACCTTCGTCCGCAAGGTTTGCAGCGAAGTAACCGCACTCGAAAGCGGCAAGGTGCTCACATTGAATCTGAGTGTCGGTCGTGACCAGTTGACCCTTGATGGACAAAACGTCAACCAATGGGGCTCGCAAGGAACGATAACTGAAGATTTATTCCCCAATTAATTTTTTGAACGCAAATGAACATAAAATATTTCATCACAACATTACTTATTGCTACAACCCTTGTTGCTTGTTCCGACATTGACGAAGTCGATAACAGCAACCTGCGCAATGAAGTGAAGATTTTCGCATCCATTACCGAAAGAGACGCAGACGACCCACAATCGAGGGCAAACTTAGACGGCACAGGCGCAGGCACTATTGGTAACGGCAAGGCAATTCGTCTCAACTACACAAATGGAACATCGTCGGGCAGTATGGTATATACCTTTGGCGAGACTACGCTTTATTGGGACGATTTGATAGCCGAGATTGGTAATCCGCCGTTTAGCTTCACAGCTTACTATCCCGTTGTTCCTGCCGATATATCGGCAACAGGCTTCAATGTTGTAACAGCACTAGACCCCGACCTGTTGGCTGCACACATATCAAGTGTAAACGATGGACAGAACGTTAATTTAGTTTTCAACCACATAATGCACAAGTTAGTGGTAAACCTGACAAGTTCGCAAGGCACTTTCGATGCTACGCAGCTTGCAAATGCTACCGTTACGCTGCAAAACTTACGTTCGACAGCAGCCATTAACGCTAATGGTACGGTAAATATCAACGGCGCAAGCGGTAATGATGCTTATCCCTTTAAAAGAGGTGCGAATAATTCTTTTATTGTGGCTCCGCAGACATTTACCACAGGAACGGAGATTCTGGAAATAATGTTAGGCGGTAAAACATTTACTTATAAAGTACCTGCTACGCTTACTGAGTTGCAAATCGGTAGAACGTTGACGCTGAATTTGGATATGAACGAGAGAGAGGAAGAAGTAGGTATAGTAATCAATGGTATACGTTGGGCAACACGCAATGTGGATAGACCGGGCAGATTTGCTGCCACCCCCGAAGACCCGGGAATGTTTTACCAGTGGAACAGGCGGATAGGTTGGAGTAGCGCTGACCCATTGGTTAATTCTGACGGTGGCACTGTTTGGAATACCACTATCCCCACAGGCACTATTTGGGAAAAAGCAAATGACCCTTGCCCCAAAGGTTGGCGAGTACCAACAGAATCGGAATTACGATCTCTTTACAATATAGGCGGCACTTTGATATTGAAAGATAGATCCTATTGGCTCTTAGGCACTGCGCCCAATCAGATTTTATTACCGTTTGCGGGGAGCCGTAGAATCGACGGTGCCCTTAACGGCGAGGGGTGGACTGCGATATATTGGACTAATGCGCAGGGTAGCAACAATGTTTTTTTGCCGTCAAGTGAGTATGGACGGGCACTTGTTTTCTGGGAAGACGATCAGGGTTACACGGATAATCTTGTACGCAGACTTGCTGCCTCTGTCCGTTGTGTAGCCGAGTAGTAATTGTCCGAACCTTGATTTTTGCAAGATTTTCGGGATTGGCAGAATTTTTAATCTTGTTCATTTTGAGAATCTTGTAAAAATCTTGGTTCAAGACAAAAATATAATTAATCAATTAAAACATAAAACAATGGCAATTCAAATTAAAGCAGTAGAACGCGGACAGCCCGGCGTACAGGGCGGTGGAGTGAAGAAATTTTATGCCACTCCGGTACACGGCAGGGAAGTAACGCTCGAAGCGCTTTCCAAAGCAATAGAGCGTAAAAGCACCCTTAGCGGTGCAGATATTCGTGCAGTGCTTTATGCAATGGTAGAGCAGGCAGTAGATGGTTTGTCGGAAGGTAGAATTGTTCGTCTCGGCGACTTGGGCAGTATGCGTATTACTATCAGTAGCGAGGGCAGAGATACTGCCGAGAAAGTAACGGCATCGGCAGTGAAAAGGACAGGGGTCATTTTCACGCCGGGCAAGAAATTGCAAACGATGTTGAGAACGGCGAGATTTACGAAGGTGTAATAAGTAATGTGCTAATGAATAATGGCTGCGTAGAGAAGTTTGTTTCCTTACGCAGTTATTTTATTCGAGTATAAATATACTGTAATAATATTGTCAATTCAGAAAAAAACAGTATTTTTGCAAACAAAATAATATCAAAAATAATATCATTATGTTAGTAATAAGTACGCGAGAATTGACTCAAAATCAAAAGAAATACTTTGAAGAAGTCGATACACAAAGAGTTATCATAAAAAGAAAAAACAGATTTTTTCAACTTGTCGATTTAGGCGAATCAATTCCTGAAATAGATGACACGTATATGACCAAAGAAGAAATGTATGCCAAAATAGACAGAGGTATTGAAGATTACAAGCAAGGAAATGTTAAGACGCTTTCTTCAAAAGAAGAAATTCGTAATTTTCTAGAACTGTTGTAAGATGTATAAAGTTGTATTTACACCGGAATCCGAAAAAGACCTCGCCAAATTGAAGAAAAGCGAGCCTGTATCTTTTAAGAAAGTAACAAAATTAATTGACGAATTAGTTGAGCATCCTACAACCGGCACAGGAAAACCCAAACCATTATCGGGAGATAAAGCCGGACAATGGTCAAGAAGAATTTCAGATAAACATCGACTTATCTATATGATAGATGATGAAAAAGTAGTTGTATTACTGCTTTCTGCTTATGGGCATTATGATGATAAATAAGTAATGTGCCAATGAATAATGGCTGCGCAAGCGTTTTCAATTTCCTGCGCAGTCGTTTCTATTTCTCTGCGTAGGAAAATATTTTTTCTAAGCAGAGAATTTATTTTTCTGCGCAGCTATTTTATTTGAATAGACAGACGTTGAATAATACTCGTTTAGAAAACTCCATTCCGTTAAATTCCACTAAACTTTAACCACCGCGAGGTTATTTTAGGCATAACATTGAGAAGTCATTTTTTATTTATTAATTAGCACATTGACAAATTAGTATTATCTTTGTCCTACGAAAACGAAAAGTTATGGCAAAACAATCCATACAACAAGTTAAACAACGATTCGGTATTATCGGCTTTTCACCTGATTTAGACCGTGCCATTGACGTTGCTTTACAAGTAGCCCCCACCGATTTGTCGGTACTCATCACAGGGGAAAGCGGTGTTGGAAAAGAGAATTTTCCGCAAATCGTACATCAGTACGGTAAGCGGAAGCACGGTGCGTATTTTGCCGTAAACTGCGGGTCAATTCCCGAAGGGACAATAGATTCGGAGCTTTTCGGACACGAAAAAGGATCGTTTACAGGTGCTACCGGCGCGAGAAAAGGATATTTTGAAGCAGCAGACGGCGGCACACTTTTTCTCGACGAAGTAGGCGAATTACCATTGCCGACACAAGCTCGTTTGTTGCGCGTACTCGAAACGGGCGAATTTATCAAAGTAGGCTCATCGAAAGTAGAAAAAAGCAATGTCCGTGTGGTTGCCGCTACCAATTTAAATATGATACAAGCTGTTGAGCAAGGAAAATTTCGCGAAGATTTGTATTATCGACTCAATTCCGTGCCCATTCGCATTCCGGCACTGCGCGACCGAAAAGAAGATATTCCGTTACTGTTTCGCAAGTTCGCGGGCGATTTTGCCGAAAAATATATGATGCCGCCCATCGCACTAACCGATGATGCGCGCGAAATGTTGAAAAATTATCGCTTTCCCGGCAATATTCGTCAATTGAAAAATATTACCGAACAGATTTCCATCATTGAACAGGAACGCATCATCACACCGGATATTCTTCAAAAATATCTACCGATGAACGAAGTAGGTATGCTTCCTGTACCCGTTTCACAGATTCAAGATGCAAACCAAAGGTCGTTTTCTACCGAGCGTGAAATTTTGTATCAAGTGCTTTTCGATATGAAAAAAGATATGACGGATTTAAAGCAAGTGGTCAAGAATTTAATGGAAAGCAGCGAACGCAGAGACGTTTCGTCGGAAATTTCGCCTTCAATAGATAATGCAACAGTAACGATTCCTGTCAGCTATGAATCATCGACAAAAAGAATTTCGGAAAAACGAGATATTCAAGACGCAACAGAATACGAAGATAATACGCTTTCGCTCAACGATGTGGAAAAAGATATGATTGTAAAAGCATTGGAGCGGCACGGTGGAAAAAGAAAATTTGCAGCGCAGGATTTAGGTATTTCCGAGCGCACACTGTATAGAAAAATAAAAGAATATAATTTAGAATAATTTGTTTGTTTATTTGGTGATTTGTTTATTTGTTTTCGTCTGAACAATCGCCCTTTAGATAACAAATAAGCAAATCAACAATATGAAGAAATTTTTACCCCTCATTATATTGATGTTCATTATGAGTGCGTGCCGAATATCGTATTCATTTCGCTCTACATCAATTAATTATGATTTGACACCAACAATAACTATCAGACACTTCATAAACCAAGCACCGTTGGTGTACGCTCCGCTCGAACCACAATTCAATGAAGCGATGCAGGATGCTTTTACTCGAAGAACTCGTCTGCAAATTGTTCCCAACAGCGAACATATGGAAATCGAAGGTGAGATCATCGGTTGGCAACTCACACCATTAGCCGTGCAAGAAGATGCTCTCGCGTCGCAAACCCGATTGACAATGAGCGTGCGAATGCGCTTTCGCAATCACATAACAGATGAGGAAATACAGGAAACAATTTCGGCAAACCAAGTTTTTGATGCAGATAGGATGCTTGATGATGTAGTAGGTGAATTATCCGAGCTGTTGATTACAGAGATTGTAGATCAGATTTTTAATGCAACAATGGCGAATTGGTAAATGAACAGGGATAAACTTTACGCACTTATTGACAACACTACTGCTTTAGATTCCGCCACACAGCAGGAATTAAAAACGATAGTGGAAGAATACCCCTATTTCCAAACCGCTCGATTGCTATATATCAAAAACCTGTTTGCAACAGATAAAAAAACGTATGAAGAAGAACTACATAAAACAGCCATTTTCTGTGCCGACAGACGAAAACTGTTTTATCTTATCCGTGAAGAAGAGTATCGCCTGTTTTTGAGCGAATTACATAAAATCACCGACGAGCCTGACAGAACACAGGCATTGCTCGATTCGTTTCTCACATCGCTCGACGAAACCAAACTACCTTTGGCTGCCACAAATCCTCATTTGCACATTGTTTCCACCGATTATCTCACTTATTTGGATTCAATTGGCGGAAATATGGAAACAAACTTGACGGAAGCCACACCGATGAAACATCAAGGTATTATCGACAATTTCATCGAAAGAGCCGCATCAGACGAAGTTTTTGTGCTTTCGGAAATAAAAGAAACATCAAAGTCGCAAATCACTGATGATGACAGCAGTAACAGTCTATTCTTGACTGAAACATTGGCAAAGGTATATATCAAACAAAAAAAATATGAGCAGGCGCTTACAATTATTAAACGTTTAAATTTGAATTTTCCAAAAAAAAGTGTTTACTTTGCCGACCAAATTCGTTTTCTGGAATATTTAATCCTCAACGAAAGGAACAAAAACAAATAAAATATCCGGTTTAAGGTTTAAAAATTTAAGGCTTAAGGCTTGCAACCCTTGAACTTTAAACCTTAAACTTTAAACAATAAACAATAAAATATGATCGCTATTACTATTTTTATCGTGCTTGCAGCTATTTTGATGATTTTGACCGTATTGGTACAAAAATCAAAAGGTGGTGGTTTGGCAAGCGGATTTTCGTCGTCGAATCAAATTATGGGTGTGCGCAAAACAACCGACTTCCTCGAAAAACTAACTTGGGGATTAGCCGGTACAATTATTGTTTTGAGCATTTTAACGGCAAAATTTGCAGCATCAGACTCAAATGCACCTCGCTCGCAAGTGGAAGTGCAGCAGCCTGCGCCATTCAATCCGGCGGCGGCTCCTGATGTAACACCTGTTATGCCGCTTCCTACTCCGGACGCTGAGTAAATCGACAAAAGTGGACAAAATAATAGAGGAAGTTGAAAGAAATCAACTTCCTTTTTGTGTTATATTTATTTTGAAAAAACGATGACATTATGAAAAAATTCTATTTCATCCTGCTTCTTCTATTTCCGTTGCTTGTACAAGCACAAACTTCTCGGTTAGACACCATTCGCGTTGCGCCTGATGACAGTTGGCGGTCGGAATTGACACCGCTTCCCTTCAATTTCGATAAAACAAAAATTCGTTTTGGTGCTAATTTAGGATTGTCGATGAGCAAAAATTATACTACATTTGCCATAGGTCCGCAAATAGGGTATCAATTTTCGGATTACTTAATGATAGGTACGGGTGTGAAATATCATCATATCAGGGCAAACACGTATAGTTATGAGGTAAGAAATAACTTACTCGGTGCAAATCTTTTCAGTTATATTTATCCTATAAAACCCATCACTCTTTTCATACAACCCGAAATAAATCACATTTGGAGAAATGTTACCTACAAAGATACGAATGAAAAGGTTACAGCAAGCGGAACTGTTCCCGTATTTCTTATTGGTGCCGGATTTCATTTGGGGCACTCATCACACATTACAATCAATTACGACTTAGTACGTCATAAACATTCTCCATATCCCGATACGATTTTTCTAGGGATTGCGGCGTTTTTTTGAGTGGATTCACAATAAAATTCCCACCAACAAAAATCCCATTGCCACTGCTGTTATTGTAGCAATAAAACCCGGCAACTGAAACGAATGATTGAGCACATATTTACCAATTCTTGTCGTTCCCGTTCTATCAAAATTGATTGCCGCAAGTACCGTTGGATAATTCGGAATCACGAAATATCCGTTTACCGATGGAAACATCGCTATTAAACTCGGCACAGGTAATCCTAACGAAACACCGAGCGGCATCAATGCCCTCACGGTAGCCGCTTGCGAAAAAAGCATTATCGACATCACAAACAGTGCCACTGAAAACGTCCACGGATAAGAGGTAACCATTGCCTGTAAATGAGTCTGAAAGAAATCAATATTCCCGCCAAAGAATGTATTTCCCATCCACGCAACGCCAAAAATAGCTATCACAGCTTGCATTCCGGCAGAAAATATAGTACCTCTGGGGATTTCAACAACATTCGTTTTTGTAATCAGAATAATAAATGCGGCTGTTGACAACATCAATATTTCAATCACGTAAGGCATTGCGAGCGGAACGCCATTGAAAACAGGTCTTAAAGAACCGACAGAGCCCATTAGCACAATCGTTATAACACCTGTCAAGAAAATGAGCACCGAAAGAGGCGCACCTTTCTTGATTTCCGTTTTCTCGTTTTGGTGTTTTATTTTGAGTAATCCCTCTTTCAATCTTTTTTGATATTCGGCATCTTTTTCCAAATCTACACCTACAAACATTTGAACGATAGAGGCAACGATAACACCTGTTAATGTGGCAGGAATGGCAATCATCAAAATCGTTCCCAACTGTATTGATGTGTCTGCCAACAACAATACACTCAACAAAGCGGCTGTAGCAGCTGAAATTGGGCTTGCAGTAATGGCTTGTTGTGAAGCAATGACGGAAATCGACATCGGTCGCTCCGGACGTACCTTTGCATCGGTTGCCACTTCCGAAATAATGGGTAGCAATGCGTAAGCAACGTGCCCTGTTCCGGCAAGAAATGTGAAAAAATAAGAGACAATCGGGGCAACAATCGTGATTGCCGGCGGATAAGCCCGCAACATTCTCTCGGCAACGCGTACCATATAATCTATTCCGCCGGAAGCTTGCAGTGCTGCCGCAGCCGTTACCACTGCTGCAATCATCAACATTACATCAATGGGCGGCTCTTTCGGTTCGAGTTTGAAAATGAAAACCAAAACGGCAACGCCCAAACCGCCGAAAATACCCAACCCCAAACCACCTTTTTTGGCGCCGATAAAGATGGCGGTTAGAACAATGATAAATTGTACGAGAATGATAAAAGATTCGTTCATAATTACAGTGTCATCTTTTGAGCCAAAGCAGTTCAGTCTAAAACTTCCCCTATCCTTCCACTAATCTGCAATAACGAAATTTCAAACAATTTCGTGCGGTATTGTGCTGTCAAAAGTCGTTGTTCTGCGTTCAACAAACTGATTTGCGCTTGACGGAGTTCGAAACCTGAAATTAATTCAACCAAATATTGGTCCATTGCAATTTCGTAGTTGAGTTTGGCGTTTTCAAGGCTTTCGGTTTCGAGGTTGGTCAAGTCTATATTGTTTTGGTATGACAGCCACATATTGGCAAAATCGCTTTGCAGAGCGAGGATTCGTCTTTCGATTTCCAACTCCCGATTTTCGATAACGATTCGTTGATTTTGTTGTTCGCGCCGGCGATTAAATCCATCAAAAAGCGTATAACCAACTGTTACGCCCACGTTTGGACCCCAATTTCGTTGTCGGTTAAAATTTCCGGCGCTAAAATCTTGATGTGTGAAGCCGTAGCCTGTGTTCAATCGCAAATAAGGAAAATTTCGACTTTCCAATGTCTGTAGCTCCAACTCACTCAGCACCCTATTTTGTTCAGTTAGTAGAAGTACAACATTGTTGTTCATTGTACTTTCAAGCAAATTGTCTTTTGATAAAAATGGATTAAAATATATCGTAGTATCCTCTGTTACAAACTGCTTATTGACATCTATACCCATTAATCTGTTGAGATTTATTCCCGATGAATTGAGCGCTTCCTGTTGTTGAATGAATAGCGAACTGTCGGCGTTAAAATCGACACGCGCCTGCTGCAAATCGTATCGCGAAAGGTTACCCACCTGATAGCGAATTTCCACAATGCGCAATCGCTCACGAGAAAGCTCAACAGCCTGTCTGAGTGTGTTTAAACGAAGTTGTTGATGCACATAATTATAATATTCCGCCGTGAGATTGGCAACCAAGTCTTCAATTGCCAAGCGAGTGTTGAGTTCGCCAATGGTTTGCAGTTCTTGCAATCGTTTGTAATTCGTTTGAATGCGAAAGCCTTCAAAAATAGACCAACTAAGGCTTACACCTGCATCGAATGCGCCTGTATTTGAGTTACGTGAACTAATCACGTCATCGCCGCTTCTCGGAAACTGGTCGGAATTGCTGTTTCGTACCGAATAACCGGAAGTGATGTTGGCTGTGGGCAAAAATCCGGCATTTCCTAACGTTACATTGTTGTCGGAAATGCGTTCGTTGTTACGGGTAATTTGTATGTCGTAGTTGTTTTCAAGCCCAATTCGAAGCGTTTCTTGCAAATTTAATACGTTTTGCGAGAAAGCAAAAAAAGGCATGAAAAATAATATGTAGGATAAATATCTCATCTTTATTATTTATTCTTCAATTTTCAATTTTTTCTCCCTATTCGTCGAAATATACACATACATTGCCGGAATCAAAAACAGTGTAAGCAATGTAGAAATCAATAATCCACCAATCACAGCAATACCCATTGCAATACGACCATTTGCTCCCTCGCCCGAAGCGAGCGCAAGCGGAAGTAATCCGAGTACGGTGGAAATACTTGTCATCAAAATAGGACGCAAGCGTTGTTCCGCCGCTTCTTTCACGGCTTCTATTTTTTTCAATCCTGCCGCTTGTCGCTGGTTGGCAAATTCGACAATCAAAATTCCGTTTTTCGTAACCAGTCCGATAAGCATAATGATACCAATTTGGCTGTAAATGTTCATTGTAATGTTAAACAGCCACATAAATAACATCGCACCGAAAACCGCTAATGGTACCGAAAACATAATCACAAACGGATCTTTGAAGCTCTCAAACTGTGCCGCCATTACCAAGAAAATCAACAAAATAGCCAATCCGAAAGCGAAAAGTAAACTCGATGAACTTTCACGGAAGTTTCTTGATTCACCTTCCAATGCCGTTCGAAATGTGTCATCCAATACATCGGCAGCAATTCTGTCCATCTCTTCCAAAGCATCACCTAAAGCGACTCCCGGCGCCAATTGTCCGGAAATGGTAGCTGCGCTAAACCGGTTATAACGAAATAGGGACGGCGGCGCAACAGTTTCTTCTAATTCCACCAGATTATTCAACTGAATCATCTGACGACTATTGTTTCTGACATAAATCGTTTTCAAATCCACTGCCGTATTGCGTTGCTGACGATTGATTTCGCCCAAAATCTGATACTGCCGTCCGTTCATATAAAAGAAACCCATACGCTGACCGCTCAATGCGTATTGTAACGTCTGTCCAATGTCGCGCGTGCTCACGCCAAGCAGTGCTGCTTTGTCTCGGTCGATATTGATGCGTGTTTCGGGACGCGTAAACTTCAAATCAACATCAGCCATTTGAAAATAAGGACTTGCATTCATCGCTTCAAGAAACGGCGGAATAAATTCTTGCAATTTGTCAATATTTGGCGCTTGCAGTACGTATTGAATGGGCATACCGCCACGTCGTCCGCCAAAAGCCGATGGTTGCGAAACGAAAGTTCGCGCTGCTGTTTCATTTCTGACTGCACGTGTGATGGATGCCGCGATTTCCATTTGGCTACGCTCGCGATCTTTCATATCGGGCAAAATCATACGCACCATTCCAAAATTACCACGAATCATTGTTACATTCGATACCCGTTCCCACGCTGCTTCATCGGCAATTTGAGAAATGCGCTCAGTGTAATCGCGTATAAACTCAAACGTGGCACCTTCGGGCGCAGAGGTACGCACCATTATTTGCGAACGGTCTTCGAGTGGCGCCATTTCAGCCGGAATTTGAATCCACAAAGCAACAATGAAAACCACAGCAATAAGTATAATGGGGAATATCAACCATTTCGCACGAAGAAAACCACTCAGTGTACGGTCGTAAAAACGATTGAATGCTTCGAAATATTTTTCCGTACTTGCGTAGATGATATTCTTTTTCTCTTGCTTTTTTAATAGTTTTGAAGCGAGCATCGGCACGAAAGACAATGCGACGAAAGATGATACGATTACTGCGCCCGATACCACGATACTAAATTCGCGAAACAGTCGTCCGGTCAATCCTTCCAAGAAAATAATCGGTGTAAAAATAGCAACCAAGGTGATGGTGGTAGAAATAACGGCGAAAAACACCTCTTTCGATCCTTCTATCGATGCTTTTCGAGGCGGCATTCCAAGTTCTATTTTTTGGTAAATATTTTCGACCACCACAATAGCATCGTCCACCACAAGTCCCACGGCAAGTACAATGGCAAGCATCGTGAGCACATTGATGGAAAATCCTGCTAAGAACATCACAAAGAAGATCCCGATAATTGAAATAGGAATGACCAATACCGGAATCATTGTTACGCGCCAATTTCGCAGGAAGAAGAAAATAACGAAAAGCACTATCAAGAAGGCGATGAAAACCGTTATTTGTACTTCTGCAATGGACGCGCGAACGAATCGCGTATTGTCGAACGCCACTTCTATATCCACATCGTCGGGCAGGTCTCGACGCATATGCTCCACACGACGACGCGCTTCATTCGCAATTTCGATTTGATTGGCGCCGGGCTGTGGAATGATTACACAACTAACCATTGGTACACCGTTCAGACGAAGGATATTTTGTCGGTTTGCCGCATCAAGTTCAGCATATCCGATATCCCCAAATCGTACAATTCTACCGCCTTCTTCCAGAATGATTAGCCTGTTAAAGTCTTCGGGAGTAACCAGAAGTCCCATCGTGCGAATGGATTGTTCAATATCAGCACCCTCGATGCTTCCGGCAGGAAGCTCCACATTTTCACGGTCGAGTGCATTTCGCACATCCATCGGTGTAACGTTAAACGATGCCATTCGCACGGGGTCGAGCCAAAGACGCATTGCGTATCGATTTTCACCCCAAATATCTACTCCGCTTACGTTGTTGATAGTTTGCAATCGTTCTCTTACCGTTCGGTCGGCAATTTCCGACAGTTCTAATAGCGACCGAATCGGACTTTTAATTGTAATCTGCATTATCGGGTCGGAGTCGGCATCGGCTTTCGATACGGTAGGCGGGTCGCAATCGCGTGGAAGCAGTCGTTGCGCGGCAGATACTTTGTCACGTACATCATTCGCCGCCGTTTCCATATCTACGCTCAATTCAAATTCTACGGTGATGCGCGCACTTCCCTGACTGCTTCGACTCGTCAGCGAGCGAATACCCGGAATACCGTTGATACTCTGTTCGAGTGGCTCGGTAATCTGTTTTTCAATCACTTCAGCATTCGCACCCGGATACGACACGGAAACTGTAATAATCGGGTTGTCAATACTCGGAAATTCGCGTACCGGCAAGCTTTGGTAGCCAATGATACCGAATATAATGATAATGAGTATAATTACTGTTGCGAGAACAGGACGTTTTATGGAGAGTTCGGATAAAGTCATTTTTATAATGATTAATGGTTAATCATTAAAATTCGGAACGAATTCGGAAATCGTTACCGGCATTCCTGTTCGCAATTGCATCACACCGGTAGTCAATAATGTATCGCCGAGCGAAAGACCTTCGATTACTTGAAGTGAAGATTCCGTACTAAGTCCGGTTACGATTTCCACTTCGCGTGCACGACCGTTGTCATATACATATACAATGCGGCGTCCCATTTCACGAACGCTCGAAATTGTCGGAATAACGATGGTGTTTTCCGCCCTATCCAATCGAAGATAAATAGCGGCAGATTGTCCGGGTCTGATTCTTCCACCCGGATTATCGTAAAGCGCCCTTGCAAAAACAGTTAGCGTTGCCCTGTCTAATCGCGTTTCTGTGGCATAAACAGTAGCGCTGTAACGTTCCAAGCTATTATCTATCGTAAATGTGAGTTCGCTTCCTGCGCGGACATAATCTACCTGCACTTCAGACAATGAAAACTCGATTTTTAACGGCGATAACTTCGTTAATTTTGCCAACACAACAGACGGAGAAGCAAATGCACCTTCACTCACTTGACGAAGCCCGATAACACCATCAAACGGTGCACGCAGTTCGGTTTGACGAATACGCGCTTTGACGAGTTCTATATCAGCTTGCAACGTTGCAAGTGCTGTTGTAACAGATTGATATGTTTCTTGACTGACGGCATCTCTTTCCAACAGCGTTTGCTGACGACGAACTCGATCTTGTGCGAGCGGGAGTTGCGCTTCGAGCCTATTTAATTCGGCTTGTAACGGCGCATCGTTTACTTTTGCGAGCAAGTCGCCCCGACGCACCGATGCACCTTCGCGGAAATAAATATCGGTTATTCGTCCCGATGTTTCAAACGTCAAATCCACTTCTTCGTCGGGAAGCAAAATTCCACGAACACGAAATATATCGTCAAGCGTTTGCGGCGTCAGTATGGTGGCATTGACCATTAAATTCGATTGCCCGCGTCCGCCACCGCCCATAGGTGCAGCGTTTTGCTCCGAATTACCGGACGTGAATATACTTTTTATTTTAGGGAAAAACGCCATACCCAAAACCAACAGGGCAATGGCTATAAAAATGCTTATTTTGCTACTTTTCTTCATTTCAGATTGAAAATTTCCCCAAAATTACCGAATTAAAGCCACATTAGAAATAGATAGGATGGTTTTTTAGATTTTTTTGCTTTAAAATAGACAAATCGAACGATTATATAGACGAATCAGGGGAAATAATGTCTGAACCGGGATTTTAATAAGATTTTCAAGATTACCAAGATTTTTTTCGGTAGCTGAGTAAAATCGAAGCTAATCCTGGTAATCTTGAAAATCTTATTAAATCCGGTTCAGACAATCTAAAACCTAAAATCTACCCCGACTCCAAACACATTATTTGTACGAGCATAAGTATTCATAGGGGGCGTATAACCATAGTGAACTGTCTTATCCGTCCAATCCTCAAACACCGTAAAGAAATAACCCGCATTAATGCGCACTTTTTCCGTTACATTCATTGCACCGCCAAAACCAATAGAATAAGAGTTCAACGAATAACTCAAATCCGTTTGATAATTATCGGTTACACCGCTTCTTGTCAATTGTCCGCCAGCGCTCACTAAAAATTTTGGATTAATTCGCCATTCTGCGCCCAGCAAAAATTCATTGATGCCACCATTGATATATTCTTGCTTATTATTCGCCATTTTAGCGTTAGAATCGAAAAAATGGTGGTAGCCTGTCGAAATTGTAACGCAGGGAAGAATATCATATTGTGCACCAATCGCTAAAAAGGCGGGAATATCGTGTGGCGTTCTTACGCCCGGATCAAAATCTGCCATTGGTGTTGAATTAATAGACTCTTTGCTGTTTTCAACTTCGATTTTCGTGATAAACTCATATTTCACGCCTACATTCAATCTATCCCAATTAAAATTGAAACCGATTATCGGCGTAATACCCATTCCTTTTTGTGTAACGTCTATTGAAAGGTTTGTTGCTGCCACACCTTGTTCTAACAACAAAATATTACCTGCGGCTTGTCTAAGAGTACTTACATTTTCTAATTGACCTGCGTTTTCTAATTGATTAGCAACAGCCAACAAACCAGTTCGCATTTCATTAGCATTCGTTACTCGAACATTATTCAAATAACCCACGTAACCATTATTCACGAAAGCCAATCGAGCACCTGCGAAAACCGAAAACATATCATTGATAGCATACGTTGCGCCCAATTGTGTACCAAGAATCATAGAATTTCCTTTCAAGCTCATATCGAGCGAATAGCCAAGTTGTGGACTTATCCCAAAATGCGATCCAAGACTATTGATTATTTGAAGTGAAGTGCCAAAGCCTTGCGTATTTAACACCAATGCTTCAAATGAAGGCAATCCTTTGTCAAAAGTAAGCGACCCACCGCCGCCAACAATCGCTACGCTACCCGAAAACACCCAGTCACCCGTTTTATATGCAGCCATAAAACTCGGAATCACAAGTGCCGTTGTTTTTCCTTCAAATACTTTTGTATCACCACCGCTCAAGGAAAATCCTCGAAAAGCAGAAGTAATCGTACGTGTTTGAAATGCGCTCTGATTGTTGAGTGTAAAGTGAAATCCGTCGCGTGACAGTTTCGCAAGTCCCGCCGGATTGGTATAAACCGCATCAATTTCCATCGATGCACCGCGTGCCGGATTACGCAAAAAATGCGCACTTTGATTTGTATTTGTCAATATTCCGCCGGCAAACAGACAATTCACACATAAACAGCAGACGATTGCTGTTGAAAAAAGTTTCTTTGTAATCTTCATTTCTTTATAATTATTTTTGAAAATAGGGTGCAAAGATAATGAATAATGTGCTAATAAATAATGCGCTAATGCGTTAATTCAGATACAAAAAATCATCACGCCTGCATTAGCACATTATTTATTAGCACATTAGCATATTAAAATAAATCCTCAAACATTTTGTCAATCCATTAAAATATAGTACCTTTGTATCCGAATAGAGAAGGGAAGCAGGAAAAACGCCGCTTCCTTTTGTTTATTTGTGTATTTTAGTATAGGTAATTTGTGTTGAAACGATGATTGAAAAAGAAACGATAGCGAATCTCGTAGAGTCGTATTTGAAAGATTCCGCCAACTATTTGGTAGATATTACCATTTTGCCCGGCAATATTATTGAGGTAGAAATCGATAACAACGAAAACGTAAATATTGACGATTGTGTTGCATTAAGTCGTTATTTAGATTCGCAACTCGACCGTGAAGCGGAAGATTTCGAGCTAACCGTTTCATCAACAGGACTGACATCGCCTTTCAAAACCCTGCGTCAATACAAAAAATATGAAGGACGCTCTATAGAAGTGCTCAGTAAAAATGGACAAAAACTTTCGGGTGTTCTCAAATTATCTGACAATGACGGATTTGTAGTTACAGTTACAAAAAAAGTAAAACTCGAAGGCGCCAAACGTAAAACAGAAATAGAAGAAGATATTCGCTTCGCATACAACGAGGTGAAATACACCAAGTACGCCATTCAATTCAAATAAAAGAAACAAAAACAACAATATATATGGGTAAGAGAAAAGAAACCGTAAGCCTGATAGATACATTTTCCGAATTCAAAGAATTGAAGAATATCGACAAAGCAACGTTAATCAGCGTGCTGGAAGAGGCATTCCGCAGTGTTATCGCAAAACAAAACGGAACGGACGAAAATTATGACATCATCATCAACCCCGACAAAGGCGACCTTGAAATTTGGCGCAACCGCACGGTGGTAGAAGATGACGAATTGGAAGATCCCGAAATGGAAATTTCTCTTTCTGATGCACAAAAAATTGATGAAGATTTTGAAGTAGGCGAAGAAGTAACCGATAAAGTTGAATTGGTGGACTTCGGACGACGTACAATCCTTAACCTTCGTCAAACACTTGCATCGAAGATTTTGGAACTCGAAAAAGATAACTTATACAATAAATACAAAGAAAAAGTTGGCGAAATTGTATCGGGTGAAGTGTATCAGGTATGGAAAAAAGAGTTATTGCTGCTTGATGATGAGCACAACGAACTAATTTTGCCAAAAACCGAACAAATCCCCAGCGATTTTTTTCGCAAAGGTGAGCACGCACGTGCTGTGGTTGCCCGTGTAGAAAATAAAAACAACAATCCACGCATTATCCTGTCGCGTACATCAACGGTTTTCCTTGAGCGGTTGTTTGAAAACGAGATTCCCGAAATTGCCGACGGACTTATCGTTATCAAAGCCATTGCCCGTATTCCCGGCGAACGTGCCAAAGTGGCTGTGGAAGCGTATGACGACCGCATCGACCCCGTGGGCGCTTGCGTAGGTGTGAAAGGATTTCGTATTCACGGAATCGTGCGCGAGCTTCGCAACGAAAATATCGACGTAATCAATTACACAAACAATCTTTCGCTGTTTATTCAACGTGCATTGAGTCCGGCACGTATCAACTCAATCGTGGTAAAAGAAGACGAAATGCGTGCCGAAGTTTTCCTCAATCCCGAAGAAGTATCGCTCGCTATCGGTAAAGGCGGCGCAAATATCAAACTTGCTTCGATGCTCACAGGATACAACATCGAAGTGTTCCGCGACATCGACGGTGTGGACGAAGAAGATATTTACTTAGATGAATTTAGCGATGAAATTGACGTTTGGGTAATTGATCAATTGAAAAAAATCGGTTGTTCGACAGCGAAAAACGTACTGGCTTTGACTCGAGAAGAAATTATCAAAAAAGCCGACTTGGAAGAAGATACGGTAGACGAAGTATTGGCAATTCTTCGCTACGAATTTGAAGACGAAGAAGATACAGAAATCGACGCATAAATTACTTAGCACGTTCGCGCCTTTACCCGTTCGTGCTTTCGTATTAAATTAAAAATACTGTTCCATAATATTATAAAATAAAAAGAGGAAGGATAAGAGAAATATATGCCTATAAGATTAATAAATGCATCAAAAGATTTGAATGTAGGAATCAACAGTTTGGTTGAATTTCTGCACAAAAAAGGTATTGAAGTAGAAGCAAATCCTAATGCTAAAATAACCGATGGACAGTATGATGTTCTTCTTGCGGAATTCGATAAGGACAAGAAAATTCGCAAAGCAGCTACCGAGACCCAAGCCCGCGGAAAAACGCATCGAAAAGATGAAAAGCGTGAAACGGTAGCTATCGAGGGATATGAGCTTCCCGAAGAGCACGCACAAAAGAAAAAAGCGGAAAGAGAAACTATCAAAACAGAAGTGCCAAAAGAGATGAAGCCACAATTTAACGTGGTAGGAACCATCGATTTAGACAGCTTGAACAAAAAGAAAACCGAACCGGCAAAAGAAGAAGTAAAAGTTGAAAAAGCGCAACCAAAACAAGAGGTTGTACCTCAACCTGCGCCCGAAAAAACAAAAAAGACAGAAACAACAGTTCAACCGAAACAAGAGACAAAAATAGAAGTAGGAATCGAAGCAAAGCCTGCGGTAAAAGAGTCGAAAGTTACAACTGAAGCTTCTCCTGAAAAGAAACAAGAGACAAAAAAGAGCGAAAAACTCGACAATAAACCGAAGCAAGAGCAAAAAAATAAACCTGCGCAAAAAACAGAAGAATCTGCCCCAAAAGCAGAAAAACCTATTGTGCAAACAAGTGAAGATGAAGCAAAAAATCCGACTTCGAACGAGCCGTTTCGTCTGAGTAAAAATAAGATAGAGTCAAATATCGTTGTAAAAGGCACTATTGACCTGACAACTATCAACGACCGCACGCGTCCACCCAAAAAATCGAAAGCGCAACGCAAAAAAGAACGTATCGAACGTGAGCAAAAAACGATCGACAACAAAAAGAAAATAGACGACAAGGCAAAACAGCCACAAAAAGGTGCAACTGATCCCAATAAAAAACCGGTAACCGGCGCTGCTACTGCCGCTACGGGCGAAGATGCAGCAAAGAAGAAACGCAAACGCATTCGTTCGGGCAAAGTAAACATCGACAAACCCGGAACATATGCTGCGCCAAAAAGCGACGGAAAAAAATCGCAACACAAAAAGCCGATTAAAGCGGCAGTAAGCGAAGAAGATGTACAAAAGCAAATAAAAGAAACCCTCGCACGCCTTACCGAGAAAAAAGGCGGAAAAGGCGGAGCAAAATATCGTCGCGAAAAACGTGATGCCGTTGCACAACGTGCACAAGAGGAATCCCAACAACAGGAGCGCGAAAGCCGCATATTGCAACTCACGGAGTTTGTTACGGCAAACGACCTCGCAAATATGATGGATATTCCTGTGATTAAAATTATTTCCACTTGTATGAGTCTCGGCGTGATGGTGGCTATCAACCAGCGATTAGATGCCGAAACGATAAACATTGTGGCGGAGGAATACGGTTTCAAAACCAAATATGTAAGCGCCGACGTCGTAGAAGCAATTGCAGTAGAAGAAGATAATCCGGAGGATCTGATGCCACGTCCACCGATTGTAACTGTAATGGGACACGTTGACCACGGTAAAACATCGTTACTCGACAGCATTCGTAACACGAATGTAATTGCCGGTGAAGCCGGGGGTATCACGCAACATATTGGTGCATACAATGTAAAACTTCCCGACGGACGCAGGGTTACATTCTTAGACACACCCGGACACGAAGCATTTACCGCTATGCGTGCTCGCGGAGCGAAAGTAACGGACGTTGCCATTATCATTGTAGCAGCTGATGATAACGTGATGCCGCAAACAAGAGAAGCAATCAGCCACGCAACAGCAGCAGGCGTTCCTATCGTTTTCGCAATTAACAAGATAGACAAACAAGGTGCAAACCCCGAAAAAATAAAAGAAACCCTTGCCGGAATGAACTACCTTGTAGAGGATTGGGGCGGCAAATACCAATCGCAGGAAATTTCGGCGAAAAAGGGTATCGGTATTCCCGAATTGCTCGAAAAAGTGCTCCTTGAAGCCGATTTATTAGAATTGAAAGCGAATCCAAATCGTCGTGCAGCAGGCTCTGTAATTGAATCTTCGCTTGATAAAGGACGCGGATATGTTTCTACCATCTTGGTTGAAAATGGAACTTTAAAGCAAGGTGATATTATTCTCGCCGGCTCATATTTCGGTCGTGTAAAAGCGATGTTCAACGAACGTAGTCAGCGTATTGAAGTAGCCGGACCATCGGTTCCGGCACTTGTACTCGGATTAAACGGTGCGCCGCAGGCGGGTGATACATTCAACGTGATGGAAACCGAACAGGAAGCGCGTTCAATAACCAACCGTCGTGAGCAATTACAGCGTGAACAATCATTGCGCACGCAAAAAATGCTTACGCTCGATGATATTGGTCGTCGTATTGCTATCGGTAATTTCCAGCAGTTGAATATTATTGTAAAAGGAGATGTGGACGGCTCGGTAGAAGCACTTTCCGATTCGTTAATTCGCCTATCAACCGAAGAAATTCAAGTGAATGTTGTCCACAAAGCCGTAGGTCAAATTTCGGAATCGGACGTAAATCTTGCAGCTACATCCGAAGCAATTATTATCGGATTCCAAGTTCGTCCCTCAGTCGGTGCACGTAAAGAAGCCGAAAAAGCAGGTGTCGATATTCGCTTGTATTCAATCATTTATGATGCAATCGAAGAATTAAAAGCAGCTATGGAAGGAATGCTTTCGCCCGACATCAAAGAAGAAATTACCGGAAATGTGGAAGTACTCAACGTGTTCAAAATATCGAAAGTGGGAACTATTGCCGGCTCTATGGTACGCGATGGAAAAATCAAACGCTCCAACAAAATCCGTGTGATTCGTGGCGGTATCGTTATTTTCACAGGAGAACTGGATTCGCTCAAACGTTTCAAAGAAGACGTGCGCGAAGTAGCCTCCGGTTACGAATGTGGAATTAGTATTAAAAACTTCAACGACATTCAAGAGGGCGACATCATTGAGGCATACGAACAAGTAGAAGAGAAACGTACATTATAATTTTAGATTTTTCGGTGTATCGTAAAGATGTAGCGCGCTACGTCTCTACGACATCCCCTAAATCCAAAATCATAAATAAAATTGATGATTATGGCAAAAAAAATCTTTTTAAGTCTCGGTATATTTATTTTACTGACGACTGCAACAATTTTTTCGCAAAATACGATGCAGCCTGCGATACAAAATATCACGGTTGCTTCCGTCAATACAACCGAATTGCTGAACGCTTTTCCACAAAGGATAGCCGCCACGCAAAGATTATTGGAATTGAGCGAAAACTACAAAAAAGAATTGGAGTTGATGCAAAACCAATACAACCGATTGTTTTCGGACTTCATTACACACCAAGCCTCGCTTGCCGAAAACATCAAACTGCGCCGTATGCAAGAACTTACCGAACTTGAAAGCAGAATACGACAGTTTATGGAACTTGCTCAACAAGATATTGAAAATCAAGAGCAAATAGCATTATTGCCGTTAAAACAAATGATAAGCAATGCTATACAAGCGGTGGGAATTGAACTCGGCTTCACAGTAATTTACGATCTAGCCGATCCGGGTATTGCGTTTGTAACACCGAATGCAGTTGATATCAATCCTATTGTAAAACAAAGGCTCGGAATAAATTGATTGTTGATTTGCTTATTTGTTGATTTGGTTATCTGTTAACCTAACGGGCAACAACAAATAAGCAAATACACAAATAAACAAATAAACAATGAGCAAAGTAGGTGCTATCGGCATTTTCGATTCCGGATACGGCGGACTGACCGTTTTGTCCGAAATAAAAGCCTTGATGCCTGAATATGATTATATTTATTTGGGTGATAATGCACGTACACCGTATGGGAACCGGTCGTTTGAAGTGGTTTACGAGTTCACACTCGAAGCCGTAAAGTGGTTTTTCGCACAGGGTTGTCATCTGGTTATACTCGCTTGCAATACAGCTTCGGCAAAAGCATTGCGAACAATTCAGCAAGTAGATTTACCGAAAATTGCACCCGAAAAAAGAGTACTCGGTGTTATCAGACCAACAACAGAATGTGTAGAAACGCTTTCGCAAACCCAACATATCGGTATTTTGGGAACAGAGGGAACAATTCAATCGAAATCGTACGAAATTGAAATCGGAAAATTACATCCGCAACTGACTGTTACCGGCGAAGCCTGCCCAATGTGGGTGCCGCTTGTAGAAAACAAAGAATATAACAAACCGGGAGCCGATTATTTCGTGCAACAGCATTTGAATAGATTGCTCGAAAAAGATTCGAAAATTGATACAATTATTTTAGGGTGTACCCATTATCCACTGTTGATAAACAAGATAAAGGAATTTCTTCCTGAAAGTATAAATGTGATTTCGCAAGGAAAATATGTAGCAGAGAGCTTAAAAAATTATCTTCACAGACACCCTGAAATGGACAAAAAGTGTACAAAAAACGGCACTGTGAAATATTTCACAACCGAATCACCCGAAAAATTCAAACAACTCGCATCGTTGTTTTTAAATGAAGAAATTGAAGCGGAAAAAGTAAATGAACTGGCTTGACATCACAATAGTAATTCTCTTACTGTTGGCTTTCATCAACGGTTATCGCAAAGGATTAGTAATGCAGTTGATAGGGTTGGCAGGAATTTTATTGGCTGTCATCTTCGGTGGAAAATTCGCAAATATTATTTCGCCGCATCTAGATCGTGTATTCGAATTATCGCCTCAAGTGTTGCACGTGCTATCATACGTGATTGCTTTTGTTGCCATTTTGCTTGTCGCTTCGCTAGTAGGACAAATTATTGAGCGAATAGTTGATATTATTTTTCTCGACTTTTTCAACCGTTTGTTTGGCGGCATTGTCGGCATTGCAGCTACGGTAGTTATTCTAAGTCTGTTGTTGAATCTTCTACTGGCTTTCGACAAAGACGAGCGGATTATCAGCGCGAGAATTAAAAGCAATTCGTTTTTCTTCGAACGAATAGAGCCGGTTGTTCCGGCTATCGTTCCTTATTTGAACAAAGAATTGTGGAATGAATATATTCCCGAAAGATATAATTCAAAATCAGATAGTTTGTATTATCAAACTATCTGAAAAAATGTTTTAAATTATGCTTAGGATACATAAAGAAGGCAAAGCAACATTATCAATTGCTTTGATTGTAATTTTTGTGATAAACATAGTTATGTTCTTCTTTCAGAACAATATAACCGCAGCTATTATTATTTTTGTAGCATCGGCAATTGTGTATGGCATTTTGCTCAATTTTTTTCGAGAGCCGAAACGCATATATGAAGGTGAATTGCACGGTGTTGTAAATGCACCCACCGACGGAAAAATCGTTGTGATGGAAAAGGTGTTCGAAAACAAGTTTTTCAACGAAGAACGCATCCAAGTATCCATTTTTATGAACGTATTCAACGCACACGCCAATTGGATGCCCGTAACAGGAAAAATTGCTTATGCTGAGCATATTGATGGAAACTATCACGCGGCTTATTTGCCGAAATCGAGCCACGAAAACGAACGTTCGGAAATCGTGATTGAAACACCCGAATACGGAACAATTCTGACTAAACAAATTGCCGGAGCCATTGCACGGCGAATTGTTATGTACGTAAATAAAGGCGATAATTTATCTATCGGTGCGCCGCTTGGTTTCATCAAATTCGGCTCGCGAATGGACGTTTTCCTGCCCATTGATAGCGAAATATTAGTGAAATTAGGTGATAGCGTGCGAGCAAACGAAACAATTTTGGCTCACTTAACGAAAAAATGAAAAAACATATTCCCAATATCATCACGCTTCTAAATCTTTTTTCGGGTTGTATTGCCATTACAATGGCATTTCAAGGCAATTTCGGAGCGGTGGTGTTTTGGGTGGCTTTGGCAGCAGTTTTCGATTTTCTCGATGGAATGGCGGCGCGTGTGCTGCGTGCGCATTCGACTTTGGGAAAAGAATTGGATTCGTTGGCAGATGTGGTTAGTTTTGGTGTTGCTCCGGGTATGGCGATGTTTTTGTTGTTGCGCGATTTCTGTTACGTTATTGTATATAGTTATAGTTTTGGGGGTGCGGCAACAATTATTGCAGTGATAAGTCTATTTATTCCTTATTTGGCTTTTCTCATTCCGGTATTTTCTGCGTACAGATTAGCGAAATTCAATGTGGATGAGCGACAGACCGATTCGTTTATCGGACTTCCAACACCGGCAAACGGGCTTTTTTGGGTTAGTTATTGTCTTGGAATTCTTCCTTTTATTTCAAATTATTTTGTCTTTGGCATTACTATTCTATTGATTTTCGCATTATCGATATTGATGATTTCGGAAATTCCGATGTTTTCGTTGAAGATTAAAAAACTTACTTTTCGAGGAAACGAGCGACAAATAATACTAACAATTCTGATAATCGCATTTATCGCCCTCTGGGGAATTATTGGCATTGCAGCAGGAATATTGGCATACATTTTGCTATCTATAATTACAAGAGTAAAAAAATAAACAATATGAGAATTCTTACAATATTTCTTATCATTTTCGCGATTTTCTTTTTCGTGATGAGAGCTTTCGGCAAATTCATTGCAAGTATGAGAGGAGATAACCGAACGACTTCCTCTTATCAACAACAGCGCCGGCGACAAAATTCACCAAAGAAGACCGAAACACAAGAAGAGCGGATTATGGATTATCAGAAAAAATCGTTTGAGGCAACGCAAGTCGAGGATGTTGATTTTGAAGAAATAAAATAATAATGTGCTAATGCAAGTTCAATGAATAATCAACGAACTTGTCATTAGCACATTATATTTATTAGCACATTAATTTAAATCCATCTCACATACGCAAAATCCATTCTATGCGGCAAATCCGCATTTTTCGGGAAAACACGAATACCGTATTGATGCGTACCCGGATTGCTTGGCGTTTCGCGTACTTCAAAATAAAGCAATGAACCTTCGGTTTTTACTAAATCAAATGGGTATATTTCTACAAATTGTGCTTCATTATTCAACGTATCGTGGTTAACGATTACACATTCAACGCCTAAATCGCACATCAAATCTTTTTTGTCGATGACCACACGTCCGTAAATTTCTTCATTGCTGTTATTAAAGTCTACCGTTTGATTGGGATTGTATTCTACTTTCAATACTTCAAATTTATCCCAATCCGCGGCAACGGCTTCTTTCCATTTCGCAATTTCTTTTGCTTTCGCAAAATGATTTTCGTTCAACAATCGTGAGCGATGCACCAATTTTGAGTAAAAACGATCGAAATAATCGTCCATCATACGTTTTGTGGTAAAATGGGGTGCAATTTCCGCAATTGATTTTTTGATATACTGCAACCACTCTTGCGAATACCCGCTACTGTTGTGTGCGTAATACATCGGGATGATTTCGTTTTCGAGTAACGAATAAATTGTCAATGCATCCAATTCGTCTTCGTATGCTTGGTTGTCATACGTTCTCTTGGCGGTCAATCCCCAACCGGCGCCTTCTTTGTAACCTTCATACCACCAACCATCAAGTACCGAGAGATTTAGTACGCCATTCATTTCGGCTTTTTCGCCCGATGTTCCCGATGCTTCCTGCAAACGAGTGGGTGTGTTTAGCCAAATATCTACGCCCGAAACCAAACGTTTTGCCAAACGCATATCGTAGTTTTCGAGGAAAATGATTTTGCCAAGAAACTCGGGACGGCGCGAAATTTCAACAATCTGTCTAATCAAACCTTGTCCGCCACCGTCGGCAGGGTGCGCTTTTCCGGCAAAAATAAATTGAACGGGGCGTTTCGGGTCATTCACAATTTTTGCCAAACGGTCGAGGTCGGAAAAAAGCAAATGTGCGCGCTTGTAAGTGGCAAATCTTCGCGAAAAGCCAATCAACAGCGCATTCGGATTTATCTCATCAAGCATACTCACAATTCGTGCCGGAGCAGCTTGATTTTTCAACCAACCATCTTTGAATTGATTGTGAATATATTCTACAAGTTTCTTCTTCAAGTGAATACGTAATTCCCACAAACGTTCGTCGCTCACATTGTAGATTTCTTTCCATATTTCGGGATTTGATTGATCGTTGTAAAAAGAAGCATCGAAATATTTTTCGTAAAACTCTTTTACAGAAGATGTTGCCCACGTTGGCAAATGTACACCATTGGTAACATAGCTCACGTGCAACTCTTCGGGAAAATATCCTTTCCACACGGGTTGAAACATATCTTGCGATACTTTTCCGTGCAATAAACTCACACCATTTACTTCTTGTGCTGTGTTTAAGGCAAATACGCTCATGGAAAACTTCTCTTGCGAGCCGGGATTTGCACGCCCCATATCCATAAATTGCTGCCAAGAGATACCGAGTTGTTCAACGAACGGCGACATATATTTTCCGATTAATCCTTCGTCGAAATAGTCGTGTCCTGCCGGAACAGGCGTATGAACGGTATAAAGTGATGAAGCACGCACCACTTCCAACGCTTCGTTAAACGACAGGTTTTCGTTTTTCGTGTACTCCAACAAGCGTTGTGCACTGATTAACGCAGCGTGTCCTTCATTCATATGATACACATCTTTTTTGATGCCTAATTTTCTGAGCATCAATATTCCGCCAATTCCGAGCAAGAATTCCTGCTTCATACGATTTTCCCAGTCACCACCGTATAATTGATATGTGATAGAACGGTCGTACTCGCTATTTTGCTCTAAATCGGTATCCATCAAGTAGAGATTGATACGCCCAACGGCTACTTTCCAAACGTGTGAATAAATAGTCCGGTCGTGAAACGGTACTTCGAGAATCATCGGCGTGCCATCTTCGTTCATCACTTGGGTGATGGGCAAATCGCCAAAATGTTGCGCTTCATAATTCGCCACTTGTTGCCCGTCCATCGAAAGGCTTTGTGTGAAATATCCGTAGCGATACAAGAATCCTACGGCAGTCATACTCACATTGCTGTCGCTCGCTTCTTTCAAATAATCGCCCGCGAGGACACCAAGTCCACCCGAATAAATTTTCAGCACGTGCGTCAATCCGTATTCCATACTGAAATAAGCAATACTCGGTCGTTCCATATTGTGCGGAACAGCCATATATTGCTTGAATTTGTTGTAGACATTTTGCACTTTGAGTAACAATTCTTTGTTTTCAACAATTTTTTCCGTTACCTCCGAACGAAGATTTTGCAACATCAAAACCGGATTTTGATTGCTTTTTTCCCATTCTATCGGGTCTATTTCTTTGAACAACTCTTTTGCATTGTCGTTCCATACCCACCACAAGTTGTGGGCAATTTCTGTTAATGGCTGTAATTCGGCAGGAAGCACGGTGTGTACGTGAATGTCTTTCCAAGCCGGTGTATTTGAATAACTTGACTTAATAATCATATTTTATAATATTTAGTGATTAAATGATAAATATTTAATGACTGATGATTAATTACAGGGCTTCCCCCATTAATCATTAAACACTAATCATTAACCATTAGTTTATATGGTTTTGATAATCTGATAAATGAATGCTCAAGAGCCTTGCTATAAGCTTCTTGATAATGCACAATAAAATGTTCCCAGTCTGCCAAATCAGACAATGCCGCCGCGCTTTGCCTGAACATTTTCACTTGCTTAGCACTCTTCAATGAAAAATCGTAAATAAGCGAAGTAATTTCATCGGCAACTTCGTGATAATTTTCATCATTTCTGTGAATAACTTGGATTCCATCATCTAAACCATCAATGGTATCGCCTTCTTTTTTCGCCCACACGCCAAATCCGGCTAAAGAAGTGGTAATGGTGGGAATGGAGAATGCCACGCTTTCGTGCGGTGTATACCCCCAAGGCTCATAATATGAGGGGAATACGGAAACATCGAATCCGATAAGCAAATCGTAATACGACAGGTTGAAAATTCCATCGTCGCCATTCAAATACGAAGGTACGAAAATGATTTTTACCCGGCTGTTTTCGGAATTACAAAATTCCAAATGACGAATTTGATTCATCACATTATCGTGTTGCGGCTCAACAAGTTCATGTGTAACAAATGGACAATCTGTTTCGGAAAGAATATTTTCCGATATTTTCTCTTGAATATCTTTTCTTGCACCTTTTATCCATCCCGGCACCATAATGAATGCGACTACATCTCTTGACATTTGTGGTGTATTGCGAAGATTGTTCATCGCATCAATAAAAACATCAATACCTTTATTTTTATATTCATACCTTCCACTAAGCCCTACGAACAAAGCATCACGCTGTATAGAATATCCCAACGTTTTTTCCGTGACGTTGAACAACGTTTTTCGTGTTTTTTTCCGTGCTGCATCAAACGCTTTTCCTTTAGGGATAAAATCTTTTTCGAATCCGTTTACAGTGATAACATCCGGGTGGCGATGAAAAAATTGCATACATTCCTGCGCCGTAATTCCGCTGACGGTGGTAAGACAATCAACGTTTTGCGCTGCTTTTTTCTCAATCGAATGTTTCGACACCATATTTAGTTGGTGCGCCATTTGGTCGCCATTATAATATCTCAAATTATCGTAAAGCGGCAGATGATTCCCGGCAATAGAGCGTCCGATAGAAGTAGCGTGAGTCGTGAAAATGGTGGCGATTTTCGGCACATTTTTTTTAATATACAATGCGCCGGCACCAAGTTGCCACTCGTTGAAATGCGCAATAACCTTAGATGCCTGTAAATGATGATAATGATAAAAACTTTCCATCACCATTCCCGAAGCGATAGCAAACATTGTAGATTCGTGGTAGTCGCCGTAAGCATCAATCGAGTCCACACGGAAGTCTTCCCACATTTGGGCATAAATGTCGTTTTGCATCGGAAAAAGAAAGTCGAATTTGACAAGGAAAACAATCGGTTTACCCGGCACATCCCACCTTCCGGCACGAATTTCGAGATTTTGATTGCGAAATGCGAAATCGCGCCAATCTATAAAAAGTTCGGTATCTTCAATAAACCAAGGACTATCCTGTTCTTTCCACACATCGGGACCAACATAAAAAACGTGGTCGCCGTAAAGTTTTTTCAACGAATTTGCCCTTGTTGATAAAACGGTATAAATCCCACCCACTTTATTACACACTTCCCAACTTGTTTCGAAAATATAATCGGGTGTGTGATTGACATCTATCTGCATAAATAACTATTTCTTGATGACAGTACAAAGGTAGTCAAATATAATGATTAATGTTTAATGATTAGTGATTAATCGAACCACAAGGGCATTAATCACTAATCATTAAACATTAATCATTAAAAAATACTATCTTTGCATCATATAAAACAAAAAAGCTATGAATCCAAAAGTAAGAGTACGTTTCGCACCCAGTCCTACTGGACCGCTGCATATTGGCGGAGTGCGCACGGCATTGTATAATTATTTGTATGCCAAGCAATACGGCGGCGACTTTATTCTTCGAATTGAAGATACCGATTCTCAGCGATTTGTGGCAGGTGCGGAAAATTATATTCAAGAAACTTTCGATTGGCTTGGACTGCCGTTTGATGAAAGTCCTAAAAAAGGCGGCATACACGCCCCTTATCGTCAATCGGAACGAAAAGAAATCTATAAAAAATATGTGCAACAATTGCTTGACGACGGAAAAGCATACATTGCTTTCGACACGCCGGAAGAATTAACGGAAAAGCGCGAAGAAATCGCTAACTTCCAATACGATGCCTCTACTCGCTTGCAAATGCACAACTCGCTTACAATGTTTGCCGAAGAAGTTGAAACTTTGAAGGCTAATGGCGCGCAATACGTTGTTCGAATAAAAATAGAGCCGGATATTGATATCACTGTCAATGATTTGATTCGTGGCGAAGTGATTATCAACTCATCGGTGCTTGACGATAAAGTACTTTATAAGTCAGCTGACGAACTACCAACATATCATTTGGCAAATGTGGTAGACGATCATTTAATGGAAATTTCACACGTCATCCGCGGCGAAGAATGGTTGCCCTCTGCCCCACTCCACGTGTGGCTCTATAAAAGTTTTGGATGGGAAGAGACGATGCCGAAATTCGCGCATCTTCCGCTGCTTTTGAAACCCGAAGGCAACGGAAAATTAAGTAAACGCGATGGCGACCGTCTTGGATTTCCTGTTTTTCCACTACTGTGGAAAGACCCGAAAACAGACGAAACTTCATCAGGATACCGCGAAAGCGGTTATTTAGCGCCGGCGGTTATCAATTTTTTGGCATTTCTTGGTTGGAATCCGGGAACAGAGCAGGAAATTTTCTCGCTCGATGAACTTGTGCACGCTTTTTCATTCGAAAGATGCAGCAAAAGCGGTGCAAAATTTGATTTCGAAAAAGCAAAATGGTACAATCATTTCTATATCGGTAATACACCAAACGAAGAATTGGCGCAAATGTTTGCCCCCGTTTTAGCTGAACACGGCGTGAATGCATCACCCGAATTTACGGCAAAAGTTATCGGATTGGTGAAAGAACGTGTGAGCTTCGTACAAGAATTGTGGAATCAAGCATCGTTTTTCTTTGTTGCACCAACCATTTATGACGAAAAAGCGCTCAAAAAACGATGGAAAGAAAATACACCCACCGAAATGTCGGAACTGGCGGAAGTGCTTCTCGGTATTGATAACTTTTCTTCCGAAAATCAAGAAGTTATCGTTAAAAAATGGATTGAGGAAAAAGGGTATCATTTGGGGAATATAATGAATACATTCCGTTTGGCAATTGTGGGCGAAGGAAAAGGTCCGCATATGTTTGATATTACGGCGCTTATTGGGAAAGAGGAAACAATAAAAAGAATTAATGTGCTAATAAATAATGTGCCAATGGCAAGTACGATGAGTATAAATTGATTAATTTCACAATCCTGACAATTGCATTAGCACATTATTTATTAGCACATTAGCACATTTAAAAATATGAATGCACCAACAAAAAAGAAACGACGAATCAGAGCAAAAGTATTTGTTCCGGCGGCTTTTGTTGTCGCCATACTTCTCGTAACTTATATTTTTCCGCAACAAGAACAGTTCAGATTTTCGTTCAGTGAAGGACGACCGTGGCAATATCAACAACTCAATGCGTCGTTTGATTTTCCGATATACAAATCAGCCGAACAATTGCGAGCCGAGCAAGACAGCATCCTCGTTTACTACGAACCATATTTTATTATTGACGAAAATGTACAATTGGGTGCGCTTGCCGAATTTGATGCTGCCGTCAATTTGAACGAAAATTTGAGTACTCTTCCGCTCAGATATAGACTTTATATTCGCAACAGACTGATCGAAATCTACACTGCCGGCATTATGCGATCGGAAGATTACGATTTAATAAACAATTCATTAACAAAATCGCTACGCATTAGGTCGGGTAATATGGCAAGACCGGAAAGAATTGAGAAGTTTTTCACCATACGCTCAGCATACGAAAGGATGATAAACGATGCTCCGTCGAATTTCGATACGAATTTGCTACGAGCTGCCTACATTAACGATTTTATTCACGAAAATATAATTTATGACGTAGATTGGTCGGAAAGAGCACGCGAAGAGTTTATACAACAGGTAAATATAAGCAGCGGGATGGTGCAGCAAGGTGAACGAATTATCGGGCACGGCGAAATTGTAACGCCGCAAATATACAATATTCTTTCGTCTCTTAGACGAGTAATGGAGGAGCGAAGCGGAGGTAGGGAAAGAAGCGTGTGGGTTGTCATCGGACAGTTTTTGTTAATTAGCTTGATGTTTGGCGCATTTTATATGTATTTGCTGTTTTTCAAGCCCCAAGAATATCGAAATCAAAAGTCAGTGGTGTTTTTATTGTCGCTATCCGTTGTATTTGTGGCGCTTACATCCATTGCAATGCGTTCCGAACTATTTCACGTCTATATTGTTCCGTATGCTATTGTTACGATTCTTATTCGAACATTTGTTGACTCCACTACATCGCTGTTTGTCAGCCTAATAACATTAGTTCTTTGTTCATTGATGGTGGCATCGCCGTTTGAATTTATTGTGATACAAATCAGTGTGATGTTGATTTCGGTATTTATTTTGAAAGAGCTTTCCGAACGTTCGCAGCTTATCCGAAGCGCATTTTTCATTCTACTCACTTATATTTTCGTATATATCGGCATCGTGATGTACCAAGAAGGAAGTATCACAGCAATAGATCCGATTCGATTGATTTATTTTCTTATCAATTTCATCTTTGTAATGTTCTCTTATTCATTGATATATCTTGTTGAAAAAATGTTCGGATTTGTTTCGGGGGTAACCTTGGTGGAACTTTCAAATATAAATAAACCGCTGTTGAAAGAGTTGTCGGAAAAAGCGCCCGGTACATTTCAACACTCATTGCAAGTATCGAATCTCGGAATGGCAGCCGCTGCGAAAATCGGCGCAAATGCTTCGTTGATTCGAACAGGTGCGTTATATCACGACATTGGCAAGACACTGAATCCTGCATTTTTTACTGAAAATCAGACACCCGGAATGAATCCGCACAACGGATTGCCATTCGAAGAAAGTGCACGTATCATCATCAGTCACGTGAAAGATGGCGTAAAAATTGCAAAAAAGCATCACATTCCACAGCAAATCATCAATTTTATTGAAACGCACCACGGCACCGGAATGCCAAAATATTTCTACATTTCGTGGAAAAATGCCAATCCCGATAAAGAGGTAAACGAAGCCGATTTCCGATATCCCGGTCCGAATCCGTTCTCGAAAGAAACCGCCATTATGATGATGGCTGATGCAGTAGAAGCCTCATCGCGCAGTTTACCGGAATATACGGAAGAAAGCATTCGTGGCTTAGTGGACAGAATTATTGACTCACAACTTGCTGACGGACATTTTAAAAATGCACCGATTACTTTCCGCGATATTCAGCTTGTAAAAGACGTATTCGTAGAGAAATTGAAAACTGTGTACCATTCGCGCATCGCGTATCCGGAATTGAAGAAAGAAGAAACAAGTTTAAAAATCACATAACACAAATGAAGATTATTTTATCATTCGCACTATTTTTGGCAACACTATCGCCGCTTTTCGCTCAACAATTAGACGGAACATTTAAAGCAAATACCGATTCGATCACGTTTTCGGGCAATAATATATTATTCAGCCTGAGCGGCTTCGCCGGATTATCTACCGTACTGGTAGGCGAAGGCACTTTCGAAATTGTGGATAATTTTTTGATTGTTCGCACATCGGACTTTTCAGGCGAAAAAACAAAAATAGAAACCTTGTCCGGTACATTGAACGATTCCATCGTGATAAAAGTGGTCGATAATCAGAACTTTTCTGTTCAAGGCGTTTTTGTAGAAGCGCGCGGAAGATCGGGAAGAAGCCGCGATAACAGAATCGAAGGCAGAATTACAAACAGCAATGGTACAGTCTATTTGACGAAAAATGCGAATATAAATCGAATCGACATTTCGGGAATGGGTATCGATAATGCTTCATTTGATTACAATCCTGCAAACGATTATCGAATAACAATCGCTCGAAACGAAGTAATTGAAAACTCGACAATAGTTTTCAGATTCAATCAAATTGACGACGAAACCATTTCGGTGCTTCTACTCTCAACAGACTTCAACGAAGGCAGAAGTCGCGACAGAGCGCTCGAAGGCTTAGAACGCAGAGCGCAAAGAAGTAACCGCTTGGAAAAACGATTGAGGAAAGAGTATGTTCCTTTTGAGCGAACGAGATTTTAATTCGCAACGCATATTTGAAAGTTAGGCGCAAGCGGTGAACGAAGATGTTATTGGGAAGAATAAAAACTGTACATTTGCCTCTAAAATTTTCATGATTATGATTTCAATTTATAACATCAAACCGAAATTTCAAGCGTTTTTGCGCCCTGTATTAGATTCGCTCCACAAAATGGGAATAACGGCTAATCAAATCACGATTAGTTCTCTTATTTTATCTCTCATTATCGGGTTATTATTTTGGTTTGCCGATTCCTGTCATCTGTTTTTTCTTGCTTTGCCCATCGGACTTTTTTTACGAATGGCATTGAATGCGTTGGATGGAATGATGGCTCGGACATATAATCAACAATCTAAAAAAGGCGAATTATTGAATGAGTTGGGCGACGTGGTTTCCGATTTATTTATATTTTTTCCGTTGTTGAAGTTTGAGCAGGAAAATCTGTATCTTGTCGTTATATTCATCACTTTGAGCGTTGTAAATGAGTTTTCGGGACTATTGGGAAAAGTTATATCGGGGCAAAGACGATATGAAGGACCTATGGGAAAAAGCGACCGTGCTCTTATGATGGGATTATATGGTTTGCTTGCTTTTTTCTCTGTTAGTATAACACCTTATTCAACTTATATATTTGTGATTATTAATGCTCTACTTATACTTAGCACAGCAATTCGTACAATTAAAACATTGAAATAAAATGGATAAAATATTTCAATTAAGCATTTTTGAAAACAATGATATTTTAATTATTGTCGGACTAATTTTCAGTTTATTGAGCGTTGTTTCGCTTGGTCTTTTTATTTTTGGAAAAATAAAACCCGAAGCAAATATCAAAGAACTAAAAGCCCGCACCAAATCTTGGTGGGTTATGTCGGCAATGTTTGTTAGCGCAACTGTTTTCAGCACAAAAATATCATACATTGCTATCGCATTTCTTTCATTTGTAGCCTTTCGAGAATTTTATTCCTTGTTAGGATTCAGGCAATCAGACCGACGAGCCATTTTCTGGGCGTTTTTGGCAATACCTATACAATATTATTTGGCTTATATCGGTTGGTATGGTGCCTACATCATATTTATTCCTGTTGTAATGTTTTTGTTTTTGCCATTACATTTGGTATTAAAAGGAGATACGAACGGAATCATCAATTCAATGGCACGCTTGCAGTGGATTTTGATGCTAACGGTGTTTGGTATCAGCCATATGGCTTATTTGTTGTCGCTCCCCGAAATAGAAGGATTTAGTGCAGGGGGACGTGGTCTGTTGCTGTTTCTTGTTTTCCTCACAGAAATCAATGATGTTATGCAGTTTATTTGGGGAAAACTGTTTGGAAAACATAAAATCATACCAAAAATAAGTCCGAATAAAACTTGGGAAGGATTTATAGGTGGTGTTATTTCTACCACAGTCATTGGATTCGGGCTTGGGTTTTTAACTCCGTTGAGCACCGAATATCTATTGATAGTTAGCTTTCTCGTTGCAGTAGCAGGATTTTTCGGAGATGTGGTAATGTCGTCTGTCAAAAGAGACATTGGCGTAAAAGATACCGGAACAACCATTCCCGGACACGGCGGAGTTTTAGACAGAATTGACTCGTTGGCTTATACCGCTCCTGTATTTTTCCACTTGGTTTACTACATAGCCTATTGATATGCAAAAATTTGTATTAAGAATAATATACAGCGGTATCATTCGTAGTTTTTTGAAATTGATTATTGGTGTCAAATTCGACAACGCAAATTTCTTATTACAAGAAAAACAGTTTGTTATAGTAGCTAATCATAACAGCCATATAGATACAATGGTATTGATGGCATCTTTGCCGGCTTCCATCATTCATAAAGTGAAGCCTGTTGCCGCTGCTGATTATTTTGGAAAAACCAAATTCAGAGCCGCAATAAGCAATTATTTTATAAACACATTGTTAATTTCGCGAAAAAGTGGAAGTGCTATTCAAACAATGAAAAAAGCGTTGGAAAACGGCAGTTCATTGATTATATTTCCCGAAGGTTCACGCGGAGAGCCCGACAAAGAACAACGAATGAAGTCGGGAGTTGCTTTGCTGCTTTCCCTTTGTCCCAATGTGAAATATGTCCCCGCATATATGTTTGGAATGGGAAAAATTATGCCCAAAGGAGATGGATTGATTGTTCCTTATAATTCGTTTTTAATCTATGGCAAGCCGACGCTTCCCAATTCAAATGAGACACAAGGCATTTTAGCACAAATTGAAAACGATATGAGGGAATTAAAAAATAAGGAAAAAGACAACAATGCCGGTATATAACGAGCGGTTTTCTTAGACGAGCCTTAATTCACCAAACTGTTTCTATATTATGAGAAGAATTTAAGATAATTCCCGATATACAATTAAAAGCATCGGTCGATTTTTGAAATCGGTCGATGCTTTTTGTCGATTTTTGTAGTTATAAAAATAAAATTAGTAGCTACTAATTGAACTGCGAGTAGCTACTCATTAAACGATAAGTAGCTACTAAATTACCGAATAGTGGTTATGCAAATTATAACAAGGAGCTATAAAGAGCAACTAAATAACAGCTTGAGGCAAATTTCTTTTACTTCTCTAAATATTCTGCACTAAACGATGGAAGACTTTCAGCCTTTTTAATAAGGAGTCATATTAGTCATTATTTTTTGTCATACACTAATAAAATAGTACGTGAAATACAACATTTTTCATTATTTCGTTTTTTTAACCAAAAAAGAGCGCCTTTTGTTTTTAAGCTTCATATCTTTGCGCTTGATAATTTTATACACAAAAGACAGCAATTAAAATAAATCATCATCGAGTAAGCGATTTTTCCGGACTAATGTTGTATAAACATCATTTTTTGCACAATATTTTCAAGACACAGGAATAGATAGCGTTCATATGCTCTATTGTCATATTTCTGCACAAAAACAACAAAACAAATCATTTTACAACACATGTAAAACAGGCTGCCTCATTAATTTAAAATAAGCCAGCCTCTTTATGAATAAAAGACAAAGCACAAATTTTAAACAAAAAAAGAATGAAGGAAAAATTAAGTTTAATCAAGAAGTGTGGGATGATTGCCCTTCTTATCGCATTTTCTTTAAGCGCTGCAGCACAGAATATTACTGTGCGAGGCATAGTAATTGATGAGCTCGACGAACCTGTAATCGGTGCCACTATTCAAATAAAAGGCACAACACAGGGTACAGCTACCGACATCTCCGGTAACTTTACAGTTTCGGCTCCGGCGGGGGCAACACTTGTCATTTCGTATATTGGCTACCAAACGCAAGAGGTAGCGGCAAGCGAAAATGTAAGCGTAAAACTTGAATCGGATTCTGAGATGCTTGACGAAATAGTTGTAATAGGATTTGGCGAGCAACGACGCTCAGCATTTACCGGTTCGGCTACCGTTGTTACTGCCAGCGATATTGCGCTCCGCCCTATAACAAACGTTATGTCAGCTTTAGAAGGTATGGCATCAGGAATACAGATGCAATCGGTTTCGAGTGCACCGGGTTCAGACCCTTCGTTTCGTATTCGTGGAGTTAGTTCTATCAGTGCCGGACGTGATCCGTTAATCGTAGTAGACGGCGTGCCGTTCGAAAGAGGTTTGAATGATATCAATCCGAACGATGTAGAATCGATAACAGTACTAAAAGATGCTGCCTCTATTGCTATTTACGGAGCACGCGGCGGCAACGGCGTTATTCTTGTTACCACAAAAAGACCCCGAAGAGCAGAAGGCGTATCTGTTTCAGTTAATTCAAGAGTTGCTGCATCACGCGTGAGAATGAGCGACTTATATGATGTAATCAGACATCCGGGCGAATTCTATGAGCAACATTACGCAGCAATGTTCAACTACTTTCAAGGTCTCGGTTTCAATGCTTTTGAGGCAAATCGCGAAGCCAACTCCGTATGGACAAACAACAGCGACAGGGGCGGAGTAGGATATTTGGTATATACCGTACCTGATGGTCAATTGCTTATCGGACAAAACGGCAGACTAAACCCCAATGCAACATTGGGAAGAGTGGTACGCGGAGTTAGCGGCGATAATTACCTGCAAATGCCCGACGATTGGATTAGTGAAACTTTCGGTACAGGTTATCAACAAGACCATAATATTTCTATCCGAGGCGGAAGCGAAAAAATGACCTTAATGTTTGCCGGTGGATACACCAAAGAAATCGGTATTACACAAAAGGCAGATTTCGAGCGATTTACCGGAAGGATAAGAGGATCGTTTGACGTTAATCGCTGGTTTAAAGTGAATGCAAGTATGAACGCATCTATGTCAACACAGAACCACGACACGGACTTCGCAGACAACAGTAACAACATTTTCTCAAATGCCATCAGAATGGCTCCAATATATCCGCTTTTTATCCGTGATATAAACGGAAATATTATGCACGACGAAAATGGAAAAATGTACGACTATGGAGATGGTACTTTCAACGATGGAATAGCACGTCCGATAAATACCGGTTCAAACCGTTTGCAAGAGGCACTATTACAAACACGAAATACAACATCGGCAAGATTTGGTGCGCAATTCGAGACAGAGTTTAAACTGACTCCGCATCTTTCTGTTACGCTAAATAATAATTACGACGAACGCAATCGCCGATCCAAAAACACCGGACAACCGTTTTACGGCTCATCAAATCCCGGAGGATATGTTTCTATTAATCATCGGGGAGAGCCTACCGTTACCTTGCAGCAATTGGTAAACTACTCTCGCCAATTCAACGACCACTCAGTGAGAGGTGTGTTATTGCACGAATATTATAAAACTGACTTCCTGTATCTTTACGGTCGTCGCGACAATATGTTCAGTTATTTCGAAAACCAAGAACTCTCCGGAGCAGTAACTATTGTGGGTGCAAACTCGTATAGCCGCCCCTATCAAAACGAAGGATATGGCGGACGATTGATGTACGATTATAGAGGAATTTACCACGCTGATGCTTCTTATCGCCGTGATGCCTCTTCGCGCTTTCACCCCGACCATCAATGGGGTAACTTCTTCTCATTTGGAGGAGCTTATATGATATCGAACGAAGACTTCTTCAATGTGTCTTGGGTTGATCAATTGAAACTGAAAGCATCGTATGGACAAAATGGAAACGACCAGATAGGTTCTTCGTATAGCCGCTACCAAGACGCCTTTTTGATAGAGGGTATTGATGGCGAGATTTCGCTCACTTTTCACCAAAGGGGCAATGAAAACATGACTTGGGAAACCAGAACGGCTATCAACACCGGTGCTGAATTTACATTGTTCAACAGACGACTAACAGGAAGTGTTGATTTTTACAACAACATAACATCTAATATGTTATCATCTGTTTCTGTTCCCTCATCACTCGGATACAGCACCTATTGGGATAACGTGGGAAGTATGCGCAACCGCGGATTGGAAGTTGAATTGCGTGGAACCATTATTCACAAAAGAGATTTCAGCTGGTCGGCGTACATTAATACCTCCTTCAACAAAAGTAAAATCATTGAATTGGCTCCCCAAAGAACAGGGGAAGATCTTATCAACTTCGATGGCAGTTTAGCAGCTGTCGGTTACTCTTCCGGAAGTTTCTTTATGGGAGAAGGCTTAGAGTTTAGAACTTGGAGACTCCGCAAATTTGCCGGCATTAATGATGAAGGACGACCGATGTGGTACCGTAGAGACAATGAAACCGGTGAAACGAGCACCACAACAGTTTACAGCGATGGTACGTTTTATGCCTCCGGAAGCTCACAACCCAAACTCTTAGGCGGATTTGGAACAAACCTCGGCTGGAAAGACTTGCATTTAAACCTCGCTTTTGCTTACCGATTGGGCGGTTATGCGATGGACAGCGGATATCAGACATTGATGCAGGTGCCTAATACAAGCCGCACAGGTTTCAATTTCCACAGAGATACTTACAACTCGTGGACAGCTGAAAATCCGAACAACTCTTACGCACGCTGGATGTTTGACGACAGAAGTTCCTTCACTTCCGCTTCCGACCGTTGGCTTTCAAAAGCAGACTACCTCAGTTTGCAAAATGTAACGGTAGGCTACAATCTTCCGCGAAAAATAGCTCAGCAGCTTGATGTTCAGGGCGTTTCTGTTTCTCTCGGTGTGGACAATCCATTTATCCTCACCGCACGAAGAGGATTTATTCCAACGCGCGATTTTGATGGTGCCCTTGATTTTGGCTACTATCCCGAAATGACGCGTTATACGTTCAACTTAAACATTAGTTTCTAACATAAAATAGAATATTCGTATGAAACGAGCATTTGAATAAGTTCAAGCACAAGAACATCATTATCGCGAGTTCCATACGACCAACAAGAAAAAAATAAAATAATGGTATGAAAAAATTTATTTTCTCACTTATAGTTACATTCATATCGGCAACGTTGCTAACGGGCTGTATTGAAGAAGTGCTTCCTACCGAATATGCCGCTGCGAGCCAAATCGGCAGGTCTGAAGCAGCATTGCAAGCGCTGTCAAACAGTACAGCCGCACTAATGGTTGCCAATGACTACTTTGGCACACTCTCTGCACAGGAAATTGGTTATCCGGGTATGATGATGATTCGAGACGCACTAACTGATGTGCCGTGTGCATCTTCCAGTTACAACCATTTCAGTACGCCTTGGAGTACGATGTCTGACTTTGCATCTGCCAGAGTACAGCAACCTTGGCGATATTATTATCTGATGATTCTCAATGCCAACAACACAATTATTGCCGTTGGCGATACGGAAGAAGCTCCGGCGAGAATCCAATCATTTGTTGGTAATGCGTTGGTGTATCGCGCAATGGCGTATCTGGATTTGATGCGTATGTATGAATATCAACAGACCGGCGTTGTCGCTTTGGATTCGGAAGCCGAGAGAAACAAAATTTACGGTCTTACAGTACCCATTGTTGATGAACTCTTCGACCCGGCAAATGCCAGCAACAATCCCCGCGCACCTTTTTATGTGATGTATCGTTTTATTTTGAACGACTTGAATCGTGCAGAACGCTACCTTGAAGGAAGCGGTCGTTCGAGTAAAATTCGTGCAGATGTCAGTGTAGCTCAGGCTTATAAAGCACGGATTTGGTTGGAGATTGCCACCCGTTTTCAAAAATATCCAAACGATTTGGCAGCCCAGTTAGCCAACGAAAATAATGCAGACATCAGTTACGACAAATTAGGCATCAATACAGCACGCGATGCTTATGAAAAGGCGGCTCATTATGCACGTTTGGTTATTAATAATAATCAATATTCACCCCTCACGTATGAGCAATGGCACAACACCATTAACGGTTTCAACACAATGAGCGTACCATCGTGGATATTTGCCGCATCGCTTCGAGGTATGGAAAACGTATCACGCGTAAACAGTTTTGCTTCGCACGCCATTACCGAATATTCAAGAGGTTACAGCCGTTCGCAATACCACGCTTACCGAATGATTGACAGACGGCTTTTCGAGCAAATTCAGCAAGACGATTGGAGAAGAGCTACTTGGAAAGCTCCCGAAGATTTTAATGGTCGCCCCGCTACCGGCGCAGCAGTTCCTCCGATTCCGGCTAAGTATCACACGCTGTTTCGCGATGTTCCTACTGTCATCGTTTTGGGCATAGGCAACTGGGAATGGCACCACAGAGATGCATATACCGGCTTTAAGTTTCGCCCCGGAAGCGGACATATCGGAGAAGATTTTCAAACTGCCGGACAGATGGATTTCCCGATTATTCGCGTAGAAGAGATGTATTTTATTGAAGCAGAAGCAAAAGCATATACCGGAGGTTTGTCGGACGGAATGGCAGCGCTTAGCTCGTTTTTGAATACCCACCGTTTTAGAGGCGGCATGTTTGAAGCGTATCCCCAAGATGTCGATGATTTTATCGATACCTACTTGATTCCGCAAAAACGTATCGAATTTTGGGGCGAAGGATTGGCTTTCTTCGACATCAAACGCAGAAGAATCCACATTACACGCGGATATCCGGGTAGCAACTGGATAGAAACCAACCGTTTCAATTCATTGCCGGGCTATACTGCATCGTGGCTCAATTTCTTTATCCCCGATACGAGAGAGACCGACCAAAATCGCGGAGCTATACCCAACCCAAATCCCTCTGTAATGGACAGTTATGGATTGTGGAGGGAGTAATTTGAGGTCTAAAAGTTTAAGAGTTTAAAAGTTTAAAGATTAAAATGATTATTATGAACAAGGTAAAAATATTATTCATATTCTTATTGCTTGGCACGATGTTTCTTTCGTGCAGCAATAGTGATGATTGGAAGCCTGCACCACAGTTGGGCGCAGACAATCCGGGCGCATACTTCGATTTCAACATTACATCCGAAGCCGTAATGGTAGAACCCTACGATAGCTATTTCACGCTTACGCTGGTTCGTGCCGAAAACAAAAAGAGTGCAGAATTTCGGTTGCCTATAACGGTAGTGCAAGCTAATTCTAATTTTTCCATTCCGACTTCGGTTACGTTCGCAGCCGGAGCTACTACTGCCGAGTTAAAAATTAACATTACCTCCGCTCTTGTATTGGGAGATTGTTCGAGTTTTGCTATATCGTTTGATGACAAATTCTTCGACCCGTGGAGAGCCAATGCCAACAATAGCTTTTTTGGGTATGTGTGTGTAGTCGAAAAACCTACCCTTGGACCCGTTACTCCGGAAAATATAAGCACCTACGTGCAAGAACCCGGCGTACCGTCGCTATCCGATTTCCGGAATGACGGAACAGCACAGTACCACATTACTCTGATGTCGTCTAAACTGAATGCTTGGTTTGACGAATATTCAACCATTTGGCCATTTACGGGTCTCGGTATGATAATGCCGTACGGTTCCTTTAGATTTGCCTTGACCTTTAATTATGCTCCTATGAGTAACGGTCTCAGTTCAATGGTGTGGTATCACCAACCTACCGGAACCGATGAAGGACTCATTCCTTTGATGGCTCCGGAAAACAATCCACTTAGCGATGTGAGGTTTAACATTCCACAGTTTACCAACAGAACATCAGGTCTTCCTTTTAGTGCCAGCGGTTTTGCCAATGCAGCGGGAGGAGCTATCATTGTTGAGTTTAGGAATTGGTTGCAGGCGCCAACCGGCTTTACGATTATTCAGGATTGGGATGACAAAACCATATTCTGGTTCCGCAGTAAAGCAGATCCGAACGATTGGTTCAAAGCTGAACGACAGTAACACATTGATTTAATATTCAATAAGGCTGCCCGAAGAGGACACAAATGACTTTTTTGGGCAGCCTTTACCTTTATTCAAAAAAACGTATGATGCAATTAATACACCTGTTTTTATTACTCTTCCTACAAGGCTGTACAGTTACGCAGCCGGAAGTTTATCCTCCGTATAGAGGAAATGTCGATCCCTATATTATTTATAATGAAAACGGAACGATTGATTTAAAAAGTTTCGACAAATCGCAGAACATCTATTCCGAACGTTTCAATAGTCGTGAGCAAATCGACTTGATACGAGTAGAAACACAAGAAGGCAACTATTATTTCAATGTTAAGTTACACGATAACATTGTAATCCCCGATGCGCACTACGAAATTCCTGAGCAAATATTTGTCATATCCGATCCACACGGAGATGCCGTTTCTTTTATCACCGGATTGCAAGGCAATAAAATAATTGATGATGAGTTTAATTGGATTTTTGGACAAAATCATTTGGTTGTTCTTGGTGATGTGCATAATCGCGGCGACGACGTAACGGCTATTTTTTGGCTGATATATAAACTGGAAGCGCAAGCGCAAGACGCCGGCGGAGCAGTACATCTTCTGCTGGGCAACCACGAAGTAATGGTTGCACAAAATGACCTTCGTTATACAAACGAAAAATATGATAAAATTGCCAACGAGATAGGTATTGGATTCGATGTACTCTGGAGCAATAAAACAGAGCTTGGGCGCTGGGTGCAATCGCGAAATACGATGATGACAATCGGAGATATTTTGTTCCTTCATGCCGGCGTTAGTCCCGAACTGGCTGAAACTGACCTTACTATCACGCAAGTAAACGATACAGTGCGAAAATATATGGCGCTGCCTCGTCGTGCTTCAGAAGATCCCTCGTCCATTGCACATCTCGTTATGCGCACAAACGGACCACTATGGTATCGAGGCTTAGCTACACCGGATGAAACAGTTAACAAAACAGTTGTAAGCGGTATACTTGATCGATTTGGTGTGAAGAAAATAATCATTGGACACACCATTTTGCCCGAAATATCAACGCTCTTTGATGGTCTCGTCATTTCTACGAAAGTAAATACGCAAAGAAACCTCGAGCGTGAAGCGAGTCGTGCATTAATGATCACACCCAACGATATATGGTCTGTTGATAATAATGGGAAACGGATGGAGTTTGAATAGTTCGATAAAAGTCGATCTTTATCTTCGTTGACATCCAATTAAACAAACTACATTTTACTTGAATTTTCCTGCCAAATTTTGTACATTTGCAGTCTAAAATGGTGTTCTTCTTCGCTTCCGATAAATCGGAACAAGCACTGACCATAATGAAAAAATAAAATACAAACAGATGAATATAAAAGTTCAAAATCTGAAATTCTCTTACGGCACAAAAAAGGTGTTGAGTATCTCAAATACCGAATTTGAACAAGGTAAAATTTACGGAATTGTAGGAAAAAATGGTGTGGGAAAAACCACATTTTTCAAAGCACTCACCAATATCATTACCAACTATTACGGTACGGTTTCTATTGACGGTGTGGACATTAAGAAGAATCTAAAAGCATTATCCAAAGTGGGTATTGTGCTCGATGATATGGAGTTGTACAAAAACCAAACTGGACTGTTCAATATCCGCTATTTCGGCGGATTGCGCGGCGGTGTTGATGAAGCGCAAGCGATGCAATTTGCACAGGAACTCGAAATTGCAGACAGTATCAACCGAAAAGTAAACACCTACTCGCTCGGAATGAACAAAAAGCTAATTCTGTTGATCTCCATTATGAACGATGCCGAAGTATTGATCTTCGATGAGCCATTTCGCGGACTGGATGCTAAAAGTGTCAATTGGTTTAAAGACCACTTGCTCAATTTGAAAAAACAGGGACGAATGATTCTGATTTCGAGCCACGTAAAGGAAGATATCGAAACATTGTGCGACAAAGTACTGGTAATGGAAAACGGCGATTTCCGTTATACTTTCGACTTGAACGCCGATGAACAACAATATATTTATCACGTTGAAGTAAACAGCAAGCCAACTTTGATGGATATGTTACGCACCAACGGTATTTCCTTTGAGGAACAAACAAAGTTCATTAAACTCGAACTCAGTGAAACGAAGTATAAAGAGGTATTCAAACAAGCGGTAGCACAAGACATTGAATTTCTTCAAATTAAGAGAGAAAACAAATTTGTTGATTTAATCAAATAGGAGGAACAAGAAAAATGGAACTAAAAAATATTTTCAAAATGGAAATGTACAAAAATTGGAGTAACAGACCGTATTTGATTGTTATTGCAATTTTGACGGTAATGGCGGCTGCAGCTACATTTTTGGGCGTTGCAATGGTTGAGGAAGTTTTTACGGAAAAGACGAGTACTCTTTTGATTTTCTTAATCCCGCTGATAGTCTTTTTCGTCCTCGGATTAGTTACCTTTTCTATTCTTTTTCCTTTTCATTTATTGAACACAGACTACAAGAATAGAGTGATAAGCCTGATTTTCGCAAGTGGTGTTTCGCGCGAAAAATATTATTTTGTAAAGATCAGTGCAACAATACTTACTTATTTTACAACGTGGTTTGTCATTTGGCTTATTCCAATTGTAACATTTTCATTTTTTTATGACCCTTTTGATGCTGAAAATCCAATACAAACTGTTATTAAATTCTTTGCCGCAACTTTTCAACCACTTGCATTTATGCAATATTGGGAAGCAAATGTTTTCCTAACAGTGCTTTCTGTTTTTCTCAGTATATTATCAAACATTTTAATTCTGACTACTTCGGTCATTATCACAAAAGGAAAGGTGGCAGGTATTTTTCTTTATTTTGGCTTTTTATTTACACTATCTACCATACAATCAATGATTTCACTTCCTCTGCTTTTGGTTGGCGCGGGACTTGGGACCTTCAATTCTGATAGCTATACGAATATGATGAATTGGGGTATTGTGTCTTCAATTGTACAGATTGTAGGATTTGCATTGCTTGGTTTGTGGGTTTTAAGAAAGCAGGATTTGTAGTTTCCAAAAAATCGTAGAGACGTAGCGCGCTACGTCTCTACTACAAACTAACACTGTGCAAAATCGCCAATATTTTAATCCTTACCTTTTCTCTTCCTCATCAAAACACCACCACCCGACGGTTTTCTATAACTGCCTTCTCTACGCCCGTCATCTGACTTACGACTATCGCGCGTACCGAAATCTTTCTTTTTGAAGTCGCGCGATTTATTATCACGGTCAAAAGGTTTGCGGTCGCGGTCAAATGAACGTCCTCCGCGAGGTTTGTCATCTCTATCGAAAGAGCGTTCGCTGCGTGGTTTGTCGAATGATTTGTCAAACGGTTTTTTATCTCGGTCGAATGAACGTTCGCGGGGTTTTCTGTCGTTATCAAAAGAACGTTCGCGAGGACGTTTGTCTCGGTCGAATGGTTTTCTATCTCTATCAAACGAAGGCTTGCGATCTCTGTCGAATGGCTTTTTTTCCCTGTCAAATGACGGTTTACGGTCTCTTTCAAAAGGTTTTCTTTCACGGTCAAACGAACGCTCACCACGTGGTTTATTATCATCACGGTCGAAAGAGTGTTCGCGGCGTTTGAATGGTTTGTCGCCGTTGTCGAAATCACGTTTTTGCCTGTCGGCGAACGATGTTTCACGAAACTCACGTTTTGGACGGTCATCGCCGAAACCGTCATCATCGCGTTCTTCATTGCGTTTGGAACGACGATAACCTTCTTTCGAATTTCGTTCATAATGGCGTTCGTCACGCGGTTTCTTTTCTTCCGGATTTTCGTCGCGTGGTTGCATATTGCGCTTTCCGGCGAAAATTTCGTATTCGCGCATTTCACATTCCAATGCGCCGTTGTACAGGAAAAATCGTTTTGAATATTTTAATCCTATATTATCGAAACTCTCTTTTTTATAGCTCAGAATATAAGCGTTATATCCCGTGAAAACGTGTTTCAATCGCTCGCCAATCATCGAATAAAGCGCGTCGAGTTCTTCTACTTTCAAGCGTTCGCCATACGGTGGATTGGTCATCAAAACGCCCGATTCTACAGGCGCTTCATTGTATTGCTGGAAAGGCTTTATCGACAAGTCAATATATTTTTTTAATCCCGCGTTTTTAATGTTTTTTTCGGCAATATCAATCGCTTTCGCCGAAATATCAGAGCCGATGATGCGGTACATAAAATCACGCGAACTACTATCGTCATTGTACACCTCGCTAAATAGCTCCTCATCGAAATCCTTCCATTTTTCAAACGCAAAATGCTCACGATGAATACCCGGCGGAATTCCCAGCGCAATCATCGCCGCTTCGATAAGCAATGTTCCCGAACCGCACATCGGGTCGATAAACGCGCTTTCGCCTCGCCAGCCCGATTTCAAAATCATTCCGGCAGCCAGTACTTCGCTCAGCGGGGCATCGGTTTGTGCAACGCGATAACCGCGTTTGTGCAACGATTCGCCTGAGCTGTCGAGCGATAACGTACACTCTTTGTGCGAAATATGAATGTTAAAAACCAAATCAGGATTCGTTACACCCACCGACGGACGTTTCTCGTATTTCTCGGTAAAATAATCAACAATTGCATCTTTTACCCGATATGCCACAAATTTGGAATGATGAAACACGTGCGAAAATACCACTGCGTCAATCGAAAACGTGGTGTCGAGCGACATATATTCTTCCCAATTCAATTGCTTCAAGGCTTCATACACCTCATCGGCATTTTCGGCTTTGAAGGTATAAATCGGTTTCAAGATGCGCAACGCTGTGCGACAATGTAAGTTTGCTTTGTACATCAGCGCTTTGTCGCCTGTAAACGACACCATTCGCGTACCGATTTCTACATCGTTGGCGCCAAGCACGATAAGTTCTTCGGCAAGTACATCTTCGAGTTCCGCCATTGTTTTGGCGATGAGGGGAAATTGTTGGGAATTATCCATTAAATGATTATTTTAAGGTACAAAGGTACAACTTTTTAATTTTAGATTTACGATTTTAGATTTACGATTTGCAGCGCCTGCGTATTCAATCTAAAATCGTAAATCTAAAATCTTATTCTTCTTGCTCTTTCTCTACTTTCGTTCCAAAACGCATCAACAGCCGTTACCGCATACGTATATCGGTTTCCTCTTCCTTCGCACGGAAGCACAAAAAAATTATCGCCCGTAACAGCAACGATATTTTCGGCACGATTTAAATTTACTCGTTCGCCATCGCGAAAGCGATAAATAACAAATCGTTGCGCTGCTTCGGGATTGTTCGGATTTCGTTGCGTATCCCACGTGAGGAGGTGCATTGTTTCCATTCGCACATCGGTCAATCTTCTTACCCTGTCCGGTCGTTTGTTATGTTTATGCGAATAAGGCGGAATCAACGCCCGGGTACGATGAATGTCGTTTTTCAACAAATCGGCAATACCGTCGGTGTTTTCTGCAATTCGATAACCATACCAAAAAACGTTGCCGGAAACATTTACCATTTGTCGCGCTTGACGAATTTTTGTAGGAAGTTCGTTTTGTGCCATACTTCGCTGAATATCTTGTCCAATGTAAAGTCGTTGTTGAAAATTATTTTCGTTCCACCAATGTAAGAGTGTGGTGTAATCGGCACGTTGATGTCCGATTTCCCAATAAAGTTGCGGAATATTATGGTCAATCCAGCCTCTTTCTACCCAAAGCTTTACATCGGCAAAAAGATCATCATAATTTTGCAACCCATTTGTATCGCTACCGTGCGGGTCGCTGCTTCTGTTTCGATAAATACCAAACGGACTGATGCCGAAACGCACCCAAGGTTTTGTGAGAACAATCGTTTGTTTGATTTCTTGAATCAGTAAATTGACATTATTTCGTCTCCAATCATTGCGTTGTGCAGGCGAAAATCCTTGCGAAACGGCAAACATATTGAAACTGCGGTCATCGGGAATCGACACGCCGGCAACAGGGTATGGATAGAAGTAATCGTCTAAATGAATGGCGTCTACATTGTAACGCGAAACAATATCGCGCACTACAGCAGTAATATGCGCTCGATTTTCGGGCAAACCGGGATCGAAAAACCGTTGATTACCGTGTTGAAAAAATCGCTCAGGGTGCCTGTGAAACAAGTGATTAGGTGCGAGCTGGCTATTTACGTTCGTCTGTACACGATAAGGATTGAGCCACGCGTGCAATTCCATTCCACGTTTGTGCGCTTCTTCGATGATGAATGCAAGTGGGTCGAATGTAGGGTCGTCGGGTGCTTGCCCTTGTCTGCCGGTTAGAAAACGAGACCACGGCTCAATGTCCGATTTGTAAAAAGCATCGGCTTCGGGGCGCACTTGAAAAATAATGGCATTGATACCCGCTTCGTCTAATCGTTGCACCATTTCGGTAATATATCGACGCATTTGCGCACTATTCATTCGCTGATAACGGTCTTGCCAAGCGGTTTGAATCCACGCGGCACGAAATTCGTGTTTGGGCGTATCATCGGCGCGATGCGTTAATGCGTTGCGTGGTGTGCTACAGGCAGAAAAAAATAGAATAATAGAAAAGAAAAAAAATAAGCGGGAAAATTTATTCATACAGTTTTTTATTTGGGTGCAAATTTAAGAAAAATGGGCTTAATAGTCAAAAAGAATGAGATGTTTTGATGTTTTAAAACAAAAAAGCACTCCTATCGGAGTGCTTCCAAATCTAAAGAAAATAATTGAACTTACACGCTTAACGATACACGTTTGAAAGCGGTAACCGTAAGATCTTTATCGTTTTGTTTCAAAAACTGCTCAATAGTCAATTTGCTGTCTTTTATATATTCTTGTTGAAGAAGCGTATTCTCTTTGAAGAATTTCGTCAAAGCGCCTTCAGCAATTTTGTCTAGCAAGTTTTCGGGTTTGCCGGCTTCTTGCGCTTTTTCGCGAGCGATTTTGAATTCAGTATCGATAATTTCTTGCGAAACGCCTTCTTTGCTTACTGCAACAGGATTCATCGCCGCCACTTGCATCGCTACGTCTTTCTGTACATTTTCACCGGCTTCCTTGTTGAAAGCCACAATAGTAGCCAACCTATTTCCCGGATGGATATATTTTGCTACACAAGGCGAAGTTAGGTGTTCGTAGTAACCGAGTTCCATTTTTTCGCCCGTAACACCACTTCTGTCGGTAATCAACTCTGCGATAGTACCTGTATTGAGTTTTAGAGCAAGAAGCGCTTCTATCGTTTCGGGTTTGTGGGCAATTGCCGCATCAAGAATTTGTTGTGTGAGTGCGATAAATTCTTCGTTTTTAGCAACAAAATCTGTTTCGCATTTCAATGCCACTATTGCGGCGAAATCGCCACTTGTTGCAGCTAACACGCAACCTTCCGCTGCTTCGCGGTCTTCACGTTTTGCGGCAACAGCCTGACCTTTTTTACGCAAGATTTGTTTTGCTGCTTCTATATCGCCACCTGCTTCGTTAAGTGCACTTTTGCAATCCATCATACCTGCGCCCGTGACGTTGCGCAACTTTTGGATATCTGCCATTGTAACTGCCATATCTTTTTTTTATTTTTTTATTAATGGGATTGAGAGAGTTAAGAAAGCTGAGAATATCAGGTTTACCTACTTCAAATTCTTAACTATCTTAACTTAATAAACCATCTTAACTAATTAGTCTTCTTTTTCTGTACCTTTTGCGTATTTATCTACAACGGCTGCGTTCATTGCATCGTTGTCTTCTTTTTTAACGCGCTCTTTTTTAGCTGCACCTGTTCTTGGCTTACGTTCTCTGCGTTGTGGAGCTTCTTCGTTTTGCTCATCGGCTGCAGCTTGGTCAGCTCTTTCCACTTTACGCTCGTCCAACCCTTCTTTGATTGATTCGCAGATGTATCCGAGAATCATATCAACAGCTTTTGCTGCATCATCATTCGCAGGAATCACGAAATCAATGTTCGACGGGTCAGAGTTTGTATCTACAATTCCGAAAACGGGAATTCCCAAACGGTTTGCTTCTTTTACGGCGATGTGCTCTTTCATCACGTCTACCACGAAAAGTGCCGACGGAAGACGCGTCAAATCTTGAATGGAGCCCAACATTTTTTCGAGCTTCGCACGTTGACGGGTTACTTGTAGTTTTTCGCGTTTCGACAACGTGTCAAACGTACCGTCTTTAATCATCTTGTCGATGTTGCTCATTTTCTTCACCGCCTTACGAATAGTAGGGAAATTGGTAAGCATACCACCGGGCCAACGCTCAATCACGTAAGGCATATTGATACTCTGTGCTTTGCTTTCGATAACAGGTTTTGCCTGTTTCTTAGTAGCTACGAAAAGGATTTTTTTGCCCGATTTCGCAATGTTTTTCATTACTACAGCGGCTTCTTCCGTTTTCGCGATTGTTTTGTACAAGTCGATGATGTGGATTCCATTGCGCTCCATAAAAATGTAGGGCGCCATTGCGGGATTCCATTTGCGTTTTAGGTGACCGAAGTGTGCTCCGGTTTCTAAAAGTTGGTCAAATTCTAATTTTGCCATTTTGTTTTTTGTTTTTTAATTTGTTTACTTTCTTTTTCTTAGTCGAATCACAGAGTAGTTTTTGGGTTTAAGGTTCAAAAAGCTTAATGTTTAAGGATATTGCTGAGTGAAGCGAAACTTTAAACCTTAAATTTTTAAACTTTAAACCGTATTGTCTCTGTAATTTAGATACTAAACTTATTATATATCGCCCAAAAGTTTTCTCACATTTCTGCGAGAAAACTTTCAAGTCGTATATTCAAAATATTAACGTTTCGAGAATTGGAATCTCTTCCTTGCTTTTGGCTGTCCTGGTTTTTTACGCTCAACCACACGTGGGTCGCGCGTCATAAATCCTTCGGCACGCAATGCAGGTTTGTCTTCCTCATTGATTTTTACCAAAGCGCGAGCAATCGCCAAACGAGCAGCTTCTGCCTGCCCTTTGTAACCGCCACCGTCTAAGTTGATTTTGATGTCGTATTTTTCAACAACATTCAACGTGTTCAATGGCTGTTTCACTACGAATTGAAGAAGAGAAGAGGGGAAATAATTTTCCAAATCGCGTTTGTTTATCACGATTTTACCTGTACCTTCGCTTACGAATACACGAGCCACTGCGGCTTTGCGTCTTCCTATTGCATTTACTACTTCCATCTTCAATTATTTAAGTGAGTTAATATCTAATTTCTTTGGCTTTTGTGCTTCGTGAGGGTGTGTGGCACCTTCATACACAAACATATTGCTAAGGAGGGCATCGCCAAGTTTGTTTTTTGGCAACATACCTTTTACCACTTTTCTGTAAAGTGGGTGGAAACCTTTTTTATTGCCGCCTTTGTTCATCAAGTCTTGCGGTGTCGATTCTTTTTGACCACCGGGATAACCCGAATAACGAAGATAAGTACGGTCAGTCCATTTGTTACCCGTCATTATTACCTTGTCAGCGTTTACGATAATCACGTTATCGCCACAATCTACGTGCGGGGTAAAACTTGGTTTGTATTTACCTCTCAACAATTTAGCCACTTTCGAACTCAAGCGTCCCAAAGTCTGACCTGTTGCATCAATTTCAACCCATTCTTTCTTAGCCGTTTCTTTATTAACGGAAATGGTTTTATAACTTAAAGTGTTCACTTTGTTGTTTAATTTTTAATTTTGTTACTGTATAAGCCATACATTCTGATGCTTCCTGTTTTTTTGTCTTGCTAAGGGACGAAAAGGCAAATAAGAAGCATAAAATCAGGCTCTTAGTTGATAAAACTAATAATCGGACTGCAAAGTTACAAACATTCAGTTGATTAGCCAAGAGATTATGCGATTTTTTTTCGGACTACTCAATGTTATATCTAAAATCCTATTAGAGACTCATTATATATAACACCGAACGAGTAAAAGCCCAACAACTGTTAGTCCTAAAATTTTTATATAATAAATATTGTTGTGAAATTATTCTCTTTTTACTGTGTATTAGACCAAAAAGTAAAATAAAAACTATCACATAGTAAAATTAATCTCATATTTTCACTTATAGACTTGAATTTTGGACAAAAAAAGCTCAAAAATGTTACTTAAAAACCTCTAGATATCTCTTGTAATTAGAAAACTACGCTTTCCACACATAAAAATCACCGCCAAAATAGTTAAAATCAAAAACATTAACATATTTTATACGGGGGGGGTATTTTATTTATTTAACTTTGCGCCGTGTTCGTACACATAATATGTTTTGTAATTATTCTACAGCTATGTGTTCGAATATAGTATAGTAATTCTGATATTAACTAATAAAAAATGGAATGAAAGAAAAACATTCAATTACAAAATGGAAAGGACTAATGTTCACCTTGTTGTGGACGTTCTCCTTGAGTATGCTTGCCCAAAATATTACCATTAGAGGAAATATTTCAGATGCAAACGGAGAGTCGTTGATTGGAGCAACCGTTCGGGTACAAGGTACTACGCACGGAACAATAACCAATTACGATGGTGATTATGTATTGACCAACGTGCCTTCTAACGGCGTATTAGAAGCCTCGTATGTGGGTATGACTACACAGGTCATCAATGTAAACGGCAGAACCACCATAGACGTGGTTTTGGCAGACGATGCAGAAATGCTCGACGATTTAATCGTCATCGGCTACGGCACAGTGCGAAGAGCACACCAAACCGGTGCCGTTTCACAAGTGAGCGGACAAGACATCGTGTCGAGAGCAAGCACCAGTGTGGTTACAGCCCTACAAGGGCAAATGCCCGGCGTAAACGTACTTCGTTCGGGTGGACAACCCGGCAGCGACAACAACGGACTGCGTATTCGCGGATTTTCGTCGGTAAACGATGTAAGCGCGATGATTCTCATTGATGGCGTAGAAGGCAGCCTTGCCAATTTGAATCCCAATGACATCGAAAGTATATCGGTGTTGAAAGATGCCGCCTCTGCCGCTATCTACGGCGCACGTGCTGCCGGCGGTGTAGTACTTGTTACCACCAAAAGAGGCGGAAATCAAAAAACAAGAATCTCTTATAACGGATCGCTCGGCGTGAATACACCCGGATTGATGCCGCAACGGATGAGTCCGTGGGAAGAGCAGGATATGATTACAGCGGCGCGCTTTGCATTCAACGACACCAGAGAGGTGGAATCCGACCAAAGAGAATGGCTCGGAAATCCCAACTATCTGTGGGATCTTCACCCTACGGCAGCCGACCGCTATCAGCACGCAATCGGCAATTCTAACTGGATTAAAGAAAGTTTGCGCCCGATTACCACTACGCAACGTCACGCTGTAACAGTAGCCGGTGGAGATGTAAAAACCACCTATTTCTTTTCTGCCGGATATTTCACTCAAAACGGATTATTCAAGTATGGACCCGACAGCAACGAACGCTACAATTTGAGGGCAACCATCAATACGGAAATGAGTAAATATGTCGATTTCAGATTGAATACCTCTTACGAGAGCAGCACAAACTATCGCAATGCTACATCCCACGAAACAATAATGTCGAGACTCTACAGCAATCGCGGTAGAATGTCCACCTTCCTTCCGGAATCGGATCCCAGATTCTTCGGAAACAACCCTTATGCCTCCGACTTGCACATCAATCCGATTGCCGAAATGAAATTCGGAGGTTCTAATACTGCTAACAATCAATTTATTACGGCTGCTGCTAATTTGCGATTCAAAAACCTGATACACGGCTTTACGTTTGACCTCAACGCTTCGCGCCGCTTTGGCGTGTATGCACATCAAATCAACGCACCGGTATTGTTGGGACAAAGACGTGGTACTCCCGCTCAAGATGTGCGCTCCGTTTCGTTTGTTGAGAAAAGAAAAAACACAAGTAATCTGGACAAATTGGAAGCATTGGCAAATTACCGTTTCGACATCGGCAAGCACTCGTTTTCCGTATTGGGCGGTGCCTCTTACGAACAGTTTTTGAGAGATGAGATAACAGCTCGCGCCAATTATTTGTTGAACGACGATTTGTTCAGTTTAAATTATTTCGACGAATCGCAGCCCAACAGTGCAGTCATTTCCGATGCCATTCATCCTTGGAAAATGGCTTCGCTCTTCGGCAGATTAAGTTACAACTACGAAAGCCGCTATATGTTGGAATTTGTAGCGCGTTATGACGGAAGTTCGCGTTTGGCGCCCGGCAATCGCTTTGGCTTTTTCCCCGGTGTTTCGGGCGGATGGGCAATTAGCGAAGAATCGTTTTTTGAGCCGATGCGTAATTATGTAGATGTGGTGAGACTTCGCGCTTCATACGGACAAGTGGGTAACAGCACCGTACTCAGTAGTATGTATTATCCCTACATTGCAATGATTGCCCAAAACGATCCGCGACAGGTAATGGGGCAGTCCGTTTATTTCCAAAACACAATGGCATCAACAGATATTTCGTGGGAAACGGTTGTTTCTACCAATATCGGTATCGATTTCGCATTTCTCGGAAACAGGCTAACCCTTACTGCCGAGCATTATTGGAAAGAAAACCGAGATATGCTTTCGCCAATGGATCCGGGTAATATTATCGGGGTAGCGAATTTGCCTAGAGAAAACATCGGAACACTCAAAACGTGGGGTTGGGAAGCATCAATTGGCTGGCGCGACCGTATTGGTGATTTCCGCTACAATGTAAGATTCATCATTGACGATAGCCAAAATAGATTAACCGAATACAAAGGTTCCAACACCATAGCTGCCGGAACCACAAGACTATTAGAAGGGTACCCAATCAATACATTGTGGGGCTACCAAACCGATGGTTTTTGGCGTAGCCGCGAGGAATATTTAGCACATAAAGATGCCAATCCGGGCTACCAATCGTGGAATGACCCAAGAATACAGGGCGGCGATGTGCGTTATGTAGCACAGGGTGATGGAAGACACCAAATAGGAATCGGTGGCGGAACGCCGGAAGATCCGGGCGACCTTATCTATCTGGGTGACGCCAACGCACGTTATGCCTTCGGTATTACATTGGGCGCGGAATGGAAGAATTTCGATTTTCAATGTGTTTTTCAAGGCGTAGGTAAACGTTCGCTGTTTATCAACAACACAGCCATACAGCCTTTGGGAGCTTCTGCCTCAATGCCTTGGACAATCCACCGCGATTACTGGACAGAAGACAATCCGAACGCTTATTTTGCACGTCTTTATGAAAACGGAATACACAACTACCAGTACGCAGACCGATGGGTGCAAAACGGAGCCTATATTCGTCTGAAAGACATTCAGTTGGGATACAATATTCCACTCGACAGATTTGTTCAGTCGTTTAGGGTATTCGTCGCCGGAACCGATGTGTGGGAATACACCAAAATGCTGAAATCATTTGACCCCGAATTTGGTAATCAAGTTGAAACAAGAACCGGCACCAGTAATATTAACGACAGAATAGGTAGAAGCTATTACCCCTTTATGCGCACGTGGTCGTTGGGTCTAAACATAACATTCTAAAAAACAAAGAAGATGAAAAAAATAATATATGCAAGCGCTATAGCATTGGCTACGCTGATTTTGATAAGTTGCGATGCTTTACTGGATGTAAAACCGCAAACTGATATGACCGATGCCAACTTCTGGAATACGGAACAAGACCTCAGAGCAGCCGTTAGCAGGCTCTACACACAACTGCCTGCATTAGGACACGACGCTCGCGCCGATGACAAATTTGGCAGAGACCCGGATCCTATCAGCACCGGACAAAGAGTAACACCCGTTACCAGCGGTGGGGACTGGACAGATCCGTACAGACGTATTTTTCAGGCAAACAACATCATTGAAAAGGCTCCAAGAGCATCTGTAAGCGAACGGGTTATGAATCGTCATATTGCCGAAGCACATTTTTTCAGGGCTTGGGAATATTTTAATTTGGTAACAAGATACGGCGATGTACCACTTGTACTCAGAACATTTACAAACACACAAGACCCTGACTTGAAAATGGGACGCACACCGCGCGAAGTAGTCATCCAACAATGCTACGAAGACCTACTATTTGCCGCGCGATGGCTTCCTACACGAGCTGAGTTAATAGCAAGTCCCGACAACAGCCACGAGTTCCACCGCAGACGCGTTACCCAATCATCGGCATTGGGATTGATGGTACGCATAGGACTGCACGAAGGAACGATGCGAAAGTTTCACCAACTTAGCAGTGATTGGCAAGCGCACCTTGATGTCAGCATCGCCGCCTTTGAAAGATTAAGAGATGAACCCGGACACGGACACGACTTGTATCGAGGCGAAGGGCATCGTGCCTTCCTTGGCGCATTTTTAGAAGAAAGAAACGTGGAAAATCCGGAAATTATGTTCGGTAAAGCACTCGGTTTCAATGGTGCTGCCGCCGGATCAGCAGGTAATATTTTCACCGACTTTTCCGGTCTGGCATCAGGTCGCTTCGGATTTACACGAGCAATGGTGGATATGTTTTTGTATGCCGATGGTTTGCCAGGCAGCAAATCTGCCTATTACTTGCCGGCAGCCGATGAAACATCATTCAACAGCGTGTTTGGTTACGAAACCAATGGTGTAACACCAAACGGACATCCGCGCGATCCTCGTCTGACACAAACGTTTTGGCGCATCAATGATCCCGACGACAGAACGGAGGTAGTTGTAGCCGGCTTTGGAATAGGCTGGCAACACAGACAAGGCGAAAATTACAACTTCTTTATCACCTCAACACGAGAACCGCCCGGTTACAGACTGAAGAAAATGTTTTGGGGAGCCCAAGTCAATCGCGACTGGGCAGACAAAACCTACATTCGCTGGGGTGAAATGCTCATAGCATACGCAGAAGCATTATATGAACGAAACGGCGCTATCACCGATGCACAGTTAGATGCAACCATAAACGCATTACGTGCTCGCGTAGGCTTTAATGTAAGGCTAACCAATGCTTTTGCAGCAACACACGGCTTGAATATGCAAGAAGAAATTCGCCGCGAACGTACCGTAGAATTGATAGGTGAGAGCCAACGCTACAACGATATTATTCGCTGGAAAATTGCCGAATATGTGCTTCCAAGACCCTTTGTCAGCATCAGATATTTCGACCACGAAGCAGGGATACCAATAACCGCTCAGCAACGAGCGGAGCGTCTGACTTTAGCCGACGGCACGTTGGATGGCGTGTTTTTCTATCCCTCCGTCGATATGTACATTCAGGAAAAAGGAGATGCTCGCAGATTTAATCCGGCGCGCGACTATTTCTATCCGATTCCAACAAACGAAATTGCGAAATCGGACAATAATATCAAACAAAACCCAAATTGGGATTAAAAACTATGTACACTAAAAACAAAGAAATAATGAAAAATATTTTCAAATATATTTGCGCAGCTTTCGTCTTCATATTGGCTGCAAGCTGCAACCCATACAATGATTGGCCCGATGGAGAGTCTGCATTGGAGCACGTCTACTACTTTTCTGTTGTAAAAACAGGAAATGTCGGCTCCGGAGTCAACAGCATGCTCGAATTTGAAATTGCGGCAGATGGTACTGCGCGTCATTTGCGTAGAATATTCAATGTTCCTACCGAGATACGCGAATGGGTAGAATCGGGCGAGCCATACACTACGAACCCAATTCCTTTTCGCTTCATCAGCGAACGGACACGCAGTTATAATGTAACCACTTTTTTCTGGATTACACAAGTGAATCCGTCAGGCACGTTTCCTAACTTTGCACCTATCGTTCCGGCAACTTTGGTTCCGGGCGTTGATTTTACGGTACACACTGCAGACGGCACACTCATCACGCCTAATGCGCAAGGTGCTTACTCCATCAATTGGGCAAATGCCGAAAAAGGTGAACAAGGCGTAAAAATCAAACGCTTGACAACTGCCACCGGTGCATTGATGGTAAACACATTGGACAGTTCAAAGTTCACCGGCACAGGACCCGACCGGACAAATCTTGAAACGTTAATCAATAACAAAACAAATGATTATTTGATTCGCGGTCTTTGGTTTGATTGGAATGCGGTGAGGGTGAGATTTTTCTGATAAGTTTTAGTATCAAAAAAGAGGCGGAATGCAATTTTTCGCCTCTTTTTGCAAATAAATTTTGCTAATAACAAAAAAATTACGTTATTTGCACCCTCAATTGAGCATCTTTATTATTTTAGACAGATAATTTATGAGCAAATTTTACCTAACACTTGTTTTCGTATTCACTTTTGCCTTGTCATCACAAGCCCAATGGATGTGGAACATCAACCAAATGAATGATGTAAAAAACAACATTCATTCACCCCAATACATCGAAACTTACAACCAACTGATCGAAGATGCCGATAGAGCACTGACGAGAGGTCCTTGGTCTGTAACCTTCAAAGAGGGCATTGCGCCCAGCGGCGACCAACACGACTACGTGAGTATGGCGCGTTACGTATGGCCCGATCCCACGAAACCGGACGGACTACCTTACGTCCACCGCGATGGCGAGTCGAATCCCGAATTAGAAAAATATGACCGCAATCCGCTTGGATATATGGCAAATGCTGTAACCACACTTTCGCTAGCATACTTTTTCAGTGGCGAAGAACATTATGCAGAAAAAGCAACAGAATTGCTTCGTGTATGGTTTTTGAATGAAGATACACGAATGAATCCTCATCTGTATTACGCGCAATTTGTGCCGGGCGTAAACGATAACAAAGGTCGTCCTTTTGGACTGATTGACACTTATTCGTTTGTGGAAATGTTGAACGCCATACCACTTTTGGAAACATCGAAACATTATATCGAAAAAGATAAAAACGGATTGCAAGCGTGGTTCCGCGAATTTATCCATTGGTGGAAAACATCGGAGCAAGGCATCGCCGAAAAAAACGGACGAAACAATCACGGATTGGCATATGATGTGCAGCTTGTAATATTTTCTCTCTTTGCCGACGATAAAGAAACAGCCCTTGAAGTGATGAACGAATTTCCCACAGCGCGATTGTTTACACAAATTGAGCCGGACGGCAGTCAGCCGCACGAACTTCGTCGCACACTGGCATACCATTATTCTGTTTATAATCTATACTTTATGGTGGATATGGCAGCAATAGCCAACGGGTTTGGCATTAATACAAGAGAGTGGGTTTCGCCCGACGGAAGGTCGATTTACAAAGCCGTCGATTTCCTCACGCCCTATTTGGAAAAAGAGGTCGAAGCATTTCCTTATCGTCAAATCAGCGGTTGGGAACGTGCACAACAAGCCTTGTGTAGAGAATTGTATCGTATCAGTTCGATAGACCCGTCAAGAACAAATTATTTAGCATTGTATCATCAATTTAGCACACAAGTAGCAAACGACAGATTGCGTTTATTGTATGGCGTACGATAAATTTAAAGTTCAAAGATTTAAAATTCAAAGATTCAAGTCCAGTATTAATAGAAACGTGGCGTATCACGTCTCAAAATAATCTAAAAACAAATCAAATAAATAATATAATGAAATATCTATTCATCACACTGAGCCTCACGCTCCTCGCCTTCGTCTCGTGCACATCACAGCAGACGAAAGAAAACATCGTACAAAACAATTTTAATTTTGCCGAAAACCAATTGGCTTTCGCTATCACCGAAGTAGAAAGATTTTTGGCAACAGACACTACCGCCGCTCGCAGAATGTTGGTCGTACCGCGAAGTATCGAAAACGACGGAACGTTTAAAATGGTCGCCTCGCGCGACTGGACAAGCGGATTTTTTCCCGGCTCGCTCTGGTATATGTACGAATATACCGGCGACAAAAAATGGGAAACCGAAGCCCGAAGATTCACAGCGCCGATAGAACGCGAAAAAACCAACGGCACTACGCACGATATGGGTTTCAAAATCTATTGCAGTTTCGGAAACGGCTTTCGCCTAACCAACGACCAAAGCTACAAAGACATTATGTTGGAATCTGCCTACACGCTGATAACGAGATACAACCCCAATGTAAGAGCCATTCGCTCGTGGGATCACAACGCTCACAGATGGCAATATCCGGTGATTATCGACAATATGATGAACCTCGAATTGCTGTTTTGGGCATTCCGGGAAACCGGCGATTCTACCTTCTACAACATTGCCGTCAACCACGCCGAAACAACGATGAAAAACCATTTTCGTCCCGATTTCAGCACCTATCACGTTGTTGATTTCGACAGGGAAACAGGTGAGACCGTCAATCGCCACACGCATCAAGGTTATGCACACGAAACAATGTGGGCAAGAGGACAAGCGTGGGCAATTTACGGTTATACGCTTACTTATCGCGAAACCAAAAATCCTGCCTTTCTACAACAGGCAAAAAATGCAACAAAGGCTTTCTTTTCACACCCCAATCTGCCCGAAGATTTGATTCCTTACTGGGATTTCAACGCACCCGATATTCCAAACGAGCCGCGCGATGCTTCGGCAGCTGCCATAACGGCTTCGGCACTCTACGAAATGAGTACCTATGACACTATCAACGGCGCACAATACAAGCAGTGGGCAGATACGATTATCGAAAATCTGACCCATCATTACCGCGCTGAAGAAGGTACTATGTTTGGCTTTTTGCTCCTTCACTCCACAGGACATAAGCCAAACGGTTACGAAATAGATGTGCCGTTGGTCTACGCTGATTATTATTTCTTGGAAGCATTATTGAGAAAACAAAAAATCGAAAAAAATGAACCGTTATTTTAAAATCAGTATAATCGCTGCAATATGCGTATCAGCCATTTCGTGCAGCGCGCCACATACCAATTGGAGTAAAAAGGTCGAAGCCACATTGCACGACCTTATTATGCAAAGAGCCGACTGGGCATTACAACAGGAACCCCAAACGGTTACAGCTTTTAGCAGTGAACGCAGCGCAGGCGGAATCCACGACTTTTTCTCCGAAGGAGACTTTTGGTGGCCCAACCCCGACAACCCCGGCGGACCGTATATTCAGCGAGACGGTCAATCAAATCCCGACAACTTTGTGGCACACCGGTTGGTAATGATTCGTTTAGGCGATATCATCGGGGCACTGGCTTCTGCTTATATCGTTACGGGAGATGACAAATACGTGCAACACGCTTTCAGACACCTCAATGCGTGGTTTGTGAATCCGGCAACGATGATGGCACCGCATCTTTTGTACGCGCAAGCGATACACGGTATCACCACCGGAAGGGATATCGGCATTATTGACACCGTCCATCTGATGGAAGTAGCACAGGGAGTTATCGTTATGCAGGATTCGGAAACTGTTGATTCGAAAGAATTGGCGATCATAAAACAATGGTTTGCGGATTATCTTGTATGGCTTACAACGCACCAACACGGCATCGACGAAATGAACAGGCACAACAATCACGCCACTTGTTGGGTGATGCAGGTAGCATCATTTGCCACGCTTACCGAAAACGAGGAGATATTGGAATTTTGCAGAAGAAGATACAAAGACGTTTTGCTCCCTTCGCAAATGGCAGAAGACGGCAGTTTTCCTCGCGAAATAAGCAGAACAAAAGCATATGGATACTCGCTATTCAACCTCGATGCAATGACTGCTATCTGCCATATTTTATCCACCGAAGAAGATAATTTGTGGGAATATACGACAGAAACCGGATTAAATATAAAAAAGGGCATCGAATTTATGTATCCCTTTATCAAAGATAAATCTCTTTGGGAACTTCCGCCGGATATAGCATACTGGGATGAATGGCCTGTAGCACACCCGGCATTGCTTTTCGGCGCCATCGCATTTAATAATGAAGCTTATTTTGATTTGTGGAAAGGACTCGAACACAATCCGTCAGTACAAGAAGTAGTTCGTAACTTGCCGATTAGGAATCCGTTGATTTGGTTGAAACGGTAAAACAATAGAAAAATATTAAAATTATTTGCGTACATTTGTCCTTTCAAATAGAAATCACAAAAACGAACAATTCAATAATATGAAGAATCTACGTCTATTTGTATGGATATTTATCTTTGCTGTGCTTTGTAATGTGGCATGCGATAAAAAAGATGCCCCTTCCGATATACCTGTGGTATCACAATTTGTATATGATGGAATGTCGATGTATTATCTGTGGGACGAACAGATGAAAAGCAAAAAGCCGACAGCGCTTGACACCGACCCGAAAAAATATTTTGGAAGCTTGTTGTACAGGCTCGATAGAGATAAACAATGGTCGTTTATCACGGATGATGTGAATCAGCTTCTTAACGATTTTTCCGGTGAAGCGGCAAGGGTGATCGGATTTGCTCCCGTTGTTGTCAATTGGGTAAACCGACAGCGAACATACGCAGTTGTGCGATATGTATACCCAAATTCACCGGCAGAAAGAGCAGGTCTCGAAAGAGGAAATGTGATTTGGGAAATAAACGGTGCGCCCATCACAGAGCAAAATTCCATTCTTTTGCTTGAATCAACCGGAGATGTAACATTCACAGTGTTTGACCAAAAAGATCGCTGGTTGATGGATATGTCAATCAATGTACCCACAGCAACGCGAACGGTAAAGGTAACGCCCGGAAGTTTTGTATCTAATCCGGTGTTGTTTTCAGACATTTATGAAATTGACGGCAAAAAGATCGGTTATCTTTTTTATACGGCATATCGTGGCAATTTCAATAACTATTTGTTCGAGGTTTTCAGCGAGTTTGAGGAAGCAGGCGTTACCGATTTAGTGCTTGATTTGCGCTACAATCCCGGAGGCGACGTGTCGGCTGCCATTTATTTGGCTTCGATGATTGCGCCGAAAGCGGAAGTAGAAAAAAGATCTATTTTTACTTCAATGCAATACAATGACTATGTCAAAGGAACTTCAAAATTCGACGGCAATTATAGGTTACGCGAATATCGCCCCGGTTTCACAGACCCTTTCAGGGCAAATCTCGATCTCAGTACTGTATATATCATTGCCACCGAATTTTCGGCTTCGGCTTCGGAATTAACGACCTTCTGCTTGCGCCCCTTTATGAATGTAGTGCATATCGGCGGAAATACTGCGGGAAAAAATACGGCTTCGTGGACTGTGCATGCCTATAATGATTTTGAGGGACGTGTGCAAACTGTTTTTTCCACCTCAAAATATACTGCGGCAGAAAGAGAAGAATTGAAAAACTGGGCAATGCAACCGATTGTGGCACAATATACGGATAGAGGTGGAAAATCTTTTTCGGCGACAGTTGGATTAATTCCTGATCACAGATTTGATCGGTTATATGAACTTATTCCGTACGATTGGACACCCATTGGCGACACTGAAGATTATATGTTTGCCAAAGCCATTTCCTTAATCACAAGACAACCTTACAGAGCGGCAACAAGAAGCATATCGGACAGGCAATTGATTGATACGGAATTGCGCTCCCGGTCAGAAGAAATTCGTCGCAGAGCGGTAAATTTGGACAATATACCAGGGTTATGAGACAATTTTTTCTTCTACTTTTATTCATTCCGAATTTTGTTTTCGGACAGATAATCGACAATCGCAACGCCGAAATCAGTCGTGCCGTCAATGAAATTTCGATTGCGAATATGCAGCAAACGATTGATGATTTGGTCGGATTTCACACGCGCAGCAATTTCAGTTCGCAAACCGATCCGAAACAAGGGATCGGTGCGGCAGCTACCTATTTGCAAAATCGTTTGAACGGGTATGCGGCAGTTTCCAATGGACGAATGACGGTGGAGATGGTACCTTACACAGCTGTTGGCGAAAGAGTTGGCGGCGAACTAAACCTCATAAATGTTATTGCAACAATCAAAGGCAACGATTCGCGCATTATCGCCCTGTTGGCACACTATGATAGTCGTGCATTGGATAACAACAGTCCCACCGATTTCGCACCGGGCGCGAACGACGACGGCAGTGGTGTTGCCGCTTTGTTGGAAATTGCTCGGCTGTTGTCGAAAAAGCAACTCGGCGCTACCGTGAAATTGATGTTTCTTTCAGGCGAAGAACACGGGCTTTTTGGTGCACAGCATCAGGCAAAAGTAGCCGACGACGAACAATGGAATCTTATCGCGGTCATCAACAACGATATGATTGGCAATGCCGAAGCGAGTGAAACAGCAACACACAACAACACTGTTGTACGTGTTTTTTCCGAAGGAATCCCTTTGGCAGAAACTGATGAGCAAAGACGAAGACGTGTCTTTAATTCGGCGGAAAACGACAGTCCCTCACGTCAATTGGCTCGCTATATCAAGGAAATCGGCGAACGGTATGTAGATAATATGACCGTGCAACTCATCTATCGCAACGACCGTTTCGGGCGAGGCGGTGACCACACGCCTTTTGCGCGACAAGGCTTTACAGCCGTACGCATTACGGAAGTGAATGAAAATTACGACCGCACACACCAAAACGTTTTCGAGCGCGACGGAATCCGTTTCGGCGATATGCCGTGTGGTATTGATTGGGAGTACTTGCGAAAAAACACAGCCGTGAATCTTGCCGCTACAGCTAATTTGGCGCAAGCCCCCTATTCACCCGAAAACGTAAAATTAGACGCTTCCGGATTATCGAATATTATAGAAATCGCTTGGCAAGCGCCGAAACAAGGTAAGCGACCGAAAGGATATTATGTATTAATCCGTCCGACAGATGTTTCAACTTGGCAACGCAAAATTTTTACGACCGACACGAATATCGCTTTGCCGTACAGTAAAGATAATTATTTCTTTGCCGTACAAAGTGTAGATGAGAATGGGTTTGAGAGTTTGATTGTATTTGCGGAAGGGGAAAGGTAGGTTATCATAACCGTACCGGAATATTCTGCACCCTATCATTTTCCGCCGCATCCCATCTAATGTATTGTACACGTGTGAGAATTTGCTGTAACGCCGCATCTCTTTTGATTTGCAATCTTTCAATGCGCTTTCTTGTGTTGCACAAACGGCATTTTTCCGCTTTACGAACATCGAGCAAAAATTGAAATTCTAATGCTTTCAATTGTTCGGCTTGATTGTCGTCGAAACCGATAAGTTGCTGCATTTGTTCTACTTTTATTTCTACGCTTTTTTTGAGAGCATCGGGAATGATGCTTGTTGGGTTTTGAGCAAAAGTTGCTGTTATAATAGCAAATAGAACGAAGGATAGGAATAATATTCTTTTCATTTTTAGTAGTTTTAATAGTTTGGATTGGTTTTGAGAAGTTTCGTTTAATTACCTAACGCATAAATGATACAAATTTTATATTGTTTTTTGTTTTTTCTCTCTACCTTTGTCATTCCTTATTGATAAGGATAGGCAATTCTGTACGATTCCCTAAAACCTAACTTAAACAAAAAATGACAAAACAAAAATTAACAAAAATGGGGGGGGTAATTTTTCTCCTCTTCGCATTCTCTCTGAATGCTTTATCCCAGAATATTACCATACGAGGTAATATTACAGAAACAAATGGAGATCCTTTAATCGGAGTTACGGTTGCGGTAGCCGGCACTTCAACCGGCACAGTAACAGACATTGATGGCGATTATACCTTAAACAATGTGCCGGCTAATGCTATTTTGGAGGTATCCTTTGTGGGTATGACAACACAGCGCATTGCTGTAAACGGCAGAACTACCATTAATGTGGTAATGCAAGAAGATTCGGAGTTGTTAGACGAACTTGTGGTAGTCGGTTACGGCGTGCAAAGAAGGCGCGACCTCACAGGTGCCATTTCTACCGTAAGAATGGATGACGCCCCCGTAGGTACACTATCTACCGTAAGCCACGCTTTGGCAGGTACAGCAGCAGGATTACGTGTAACGCAAAGTACAGCTCAGCCCGGTGCCGGAGCGACATTTCGTATTCGCGGTGCAACTTCAATTAATGCAGGTAATGACCCGTTAATTGTCATTGACGGATTTCCCGTATCGCAATCAGCCAGACCGGGCGGTGCAGCAGGCGTTCTGCAGAATGATGCCGGGCATCAGGATAATATGCTCGAAATGCTTAATCCTAATGACATCGAAAGTATCGAAATCTTAAAAGATGCCTCAGCCACTGCCATTTATGGCGCTCGTGCAGGAAACGGTGTTATCTTAATCACCACACGACGCGGACGCGAAGGAAGAACCTCCGTTAGTTATTCAGGCAATGCAGCTGTATCAACCCAATCGAAACGATACGATATGATGAATGCACAGGAGTATATGACACTCAGCAATGCTTGGGCACTCGAAAGATGGCGCAGAGATAACGGACAAGGTATTTATGCAGATTACAGAGTACCCAATGCAAATCCCAATCCGTTTAACCCACTATTTACAGAGGCGGAAATCGCCGGAGCACAAACTACCAACTGGATGGATTTAATTATGAGAACAGGATTTCAGCAGTCGCACAATATATCGGTTTCCGGCGGAAGTGCAACTTCTCGCCATCTTGTCTCTTTGAACTATTTCGACCAACAAGGTATTCTTAGAAACAGTGCTGCCAACCGTATGACAATGAATATAAATAGCGATTATGATTTGTCGAGTTGGGTAAAAGCCGGCTATTCGGTCAATTTGAGTAGAAACAGATTTGATAATATTCCCATCGGAACGCATCAAAATGAGGGTGCCGGCTTGATTTCGGCAGCAGCCCGTTTCGAGCCATATCTGCCCGTGCGTGATGAAAATGGCAGATATACTACATCAAGAGTCTACGTTCTCAATCCAAACCCCGTATCTTTGCTTGATGTAGTGGACAAAACAAACAGAGACAGAGTATTGGCAAACGCATTCGTGCAAATTGAGCCGATGAAAAATCTTTCCCTTCGTACAAACGTGGGTTTTGACCGTCGTGCTGTGAAAAGACAAGCCTATTATCCCTCAACTGTTGTCGGGCAAGTGATGTCGCGAAACGGAGTAGGACATCAAGTCCAAGACGATGCAATGGACTTGTTGATGAACTTCACAGCTAATTATATCAAAGCGGTGGGTGCGCATAACTTTACCGGATTGCTTGGTTATGAGTTTCAAAGATTACAAAGTGAATGGTTCCGTGCCGGCGCACAAAACTTCCCTTTGGATGGATTTTTGTACAACAACTTAGGCGCAGGGTCAGGCGATAGAGATGTGGCTTCTGCTGCTTCGCAAAGAGAAATGGCATCGGTATTTGGACGTTTGAATTATGCGTATGCCGACAAATATTTGTTGACCGCTACATTGCGTGCCGATGGCGCTTCTAACTTCACGCCTGCGCACAGATGGGGTTTCTTCCCGTCATTGGCATTGGGCTGGCGATTTATTGAAGAAGATTTTATGGAACGTACTCGCAATGTTCTTTCAAACGGAAGGCTACGTGCCGGATATGGACAAACCGGTAACTCAAATATCGGAAATCGTACGCTCAACTATTTCGGACCTGGCGACAATCCAATACGTTACGTATTTGGCAACACAGGTACGGTGGGAATGCAACTTACCACGCTTGGTAACTCAGCCATTACTTGGGAGACCACCAGTGAGTGGAACGTAGGTTTAGAGTTGGGCTTCTTGAATAATCGCATCGGTTTAACAGCTGAATATTATGACCGTATCGTTTCAAACCTATTAGTAACAAACAAACGATTGGCTTCTTACAGTGAAATAACCACTATGGCGGCAAATATCGGCAAAACGCGTGGACGTGGATTTGAGCTGACGTTGAATACAATGAATGTGCGTACAAGAGATTTCACGTGGTCTTCTGATTTTACATTCTTCACCTATAAAGATAGATGGGAGGAGCGTGATCCGGATTGGATAGCAAGACCATTTGAAAGTGTAAATGACCCCATACGTGCCATTTTCGGATATCGCTCAGACGGATTGTTACAACCCGGCGAAAAAGCACCGGCGTGGCAGCCCAACTTATTGCCCGGACAGATAAAGCTGCAAAAACTTGACGAAACCACCACCGCTCTCGGACAAACGGATATGGTATTGCTTGGCAGTCAAGACCCGAAGTTCTCTTATGGAATCAATAATACGTTGAGATATAAAAGATTCGATGTCAATATTTTTATGTTCGGTGAAGTAGGGCGTTTGCGCGGGCCGGGTTATTGGGACGATTGGATTCCTTACAACTATTCTGCCCCTGCCAATGCCGGTATCTATAATGGAGGAAGAAATGCACTGAATAGCTGGACAATGGATAACCAAGGCGGCTCCGTACCAAGTATTTTAAGCCCACAAAATACCGGAGGGCACGGCGATTTCTTTTTGAGTAAAATTTGGTTCTTACGCTGTCGCAACATTACAGTAGGTTATAACATACCGGTTTCTTCAAAAATTGCCAACAGTCTGAGGGTTAGTGCAACGGTAAATAATCCTTTTGTATTTACTAACTACAAGGGACTTGACCCTGAAACAGACTACGATGAGCGAAGAGGCGCTTTGGATAGTAATGCAAATTTGGGTAACTTCTCTTATCCGAACGTGCGCACTTTCAACTTTGGAGTAGATATTCGATTTTAATGTTTAACAGACAAAAAATAGACAGAAATGAAAAAAATAAAATTATATTCAATAGCGTTTGCCCTGTTATTTGCAGTGTCGAGCTGTACATTAACGTCTTATGAGTTTGGACAAGTGAATTCTTCTGTGTTTCCTTCTACCGAACGCAATATGCTCGACTTGGTAACGGCAAATGCCTACGGCGCATTTCGCAACGATGGTTATTCCGGTGCATTCAATGCTGCTACCGGATTTCACCTGCTTGCCGATATGGCTACCGATTTCGGTATGTGTTCGTGGGGTGAAGGCGACTGGGGACCACTCGTTTATGCAAACTTCCAAAACAACGAAGGTGCACGCAATCCGCGTCGCACTTGGTCGGATTTTTTGCATTGGATCAGTCGTATGGAAATGACCCTTTACCGCATCAGTGATATGGAAGGTGTAAATGAAGACTTAAAGCGTAGAAGCATTGCCGAACTTGAGCTTGCACAGGGTTGGTTGGCATTTTTGCTTTGGGACTTTTATGGCGGTTTGGTGATTGCCGATTTGGAAACACTGAAAAGTCCACAAGATGTAGTGATATTGCCTCGTAAAAGTTCAGATGAAACAATTCAGTACATCGAAACCAAACTGAGGTCAGCTATTAATTCAGGTGCATTGGCGAAATCGTACACCATTGGTAATGCCGATTATGGACGTTTCACGCAAGGATTGGCTCAAATGATATTGTTAAAGCTTTATATGCAAACGCACCAATGGAGCAAAGCCATTGAGGCGGGTAGAGAGTTGATGAAGCCGGAATACGGATACGCTTTGGTAACAAATCCGGGCAATGCCGGTACGGCTTACGCCAACATTTTTTCAGCAGCAAACGAAGGAAACAGAGAAACTATTTGGGCTGTAAGAAGTTTACAACAGTTTCAGGGAAATATTTGGTATGACCACGTGATTTCGTGGGGCGGCTATAAAATGACTTGGAATTTCTACCAACTTTTTGCAGCAGACGACCAACGAAACGGTCCTGAAGTGGTTTGGATGAATCCCGCAGGTCAGGAGGCGTCGGAAACAGATGGCGTTTTGCCTGTGAAATACGATATGCAAAACCGTGTAGGTGGCACTTCGTATACCGATTGGATTGTATATCGTTATGCTGATGCTATTACACTGTTGGCTGAAGCAATTGTAAAACAAGGTAATACAATTACACCTGAGGCTATCAATTTATTAAATCAGGTGCGCACACGTGCCGGACTTACAGCATATACTGCTACCAATTTTACCGGTGTAGATGACTTTGTTAATAAACTGCTTTGGGAGCGTGCTTTCGAGTTTTGGTATGAAGGGACTCGTCGCCAAGACTTGATTCGTAACAATAAGTATGTAGAAGTAATGGCAGCCAAAGCATTGAGCTTTAATCGGGTTGATAACATCACTCGTTTAGGACAGAATGCCCATCGATTCCCATTGCCCGATTCGGCAATCAATGAATTTAACAAAGGTGGTTTTGAGAATCAACAAAATCCGGGATATAACTAAACTGTTCTTTTAGAACACAGATGACACGGATACTTCGGCGAAGTATCCGTGTTTTTTTATTTCAACCCAAATTTCTCCGGAATTTCATCAATTATTTCAAACAATTCCTCCAACGTATTCGCTCTCAACATCGCAATGCGTGTGGATTTGAAATTATCAATACCTTTAAACAACGGCGTAGCCGCCAAATGACGGCGAATGTGTAAAATACCGCGCCGCTCGTCCAATCGAGCAATACTTTGTTGAACTTGCTGTTTGAGCACATTAAGATACCACACAAAGGACTCTTTCGGAAGTTCTTCGCCTGTTTCGAGAAAATGCTTTATTTCACGAAATACCCAAGGGCGACCGAAACTTGCACGTCCAATCATCACAGCATCAACACCGGTTTCATCAAATCGTTTTTTTGCAATTTGCGGCGAATCAATATCGCCGTTTCCGATAATCGGAATGTACATTCGGGGATTGTTTTTCACTTCGCCGATAAGTGTCCAATCGGCTTCGCCGGTGTACATTTGTGCACGTGTGCGACCGTGAATGGTAAGTGCTGCGATACCGCAATCTTGCAATCGCTCGGCAAGTTCAACGATGATTTTCGAATCGTTGTCCCAACCCAACCGCGTTTTCACGGTTACCGGTTTATTGACGGCTTTCACCACTTTTTCCGTGATTTCGAGCATCAATTCGGGCGTGCGCAACATTCCTGCACCTGCGCCTTTTTTCGCTACGCGATTGACAGGACAACCGAAATTGATATCGATAATATCGGGATTTACTTCTTCACAAATTTTCGCCGCTTCTGCCATTGCATCAGGCTCTTTTCCGTAAATTTGAATCGCTACCGGACGTTCTTCTTCACTGATAATGAGCTTCTGTTTCGTTTTTTGCACATCGCGAATCAGCGCATCACTTGATACAAATTCGGTATAGACCAAATCTGCACCAAACTCTCGGCACATCAAACGAAAAGCGATATCGGTAACATCTTCCATCGGTGCAAGAGCAATGGGAAATTTGGGGAATTGTATGTTGGCAATCTTCATCTTATTTTTGGTTTAAGAGTTTAGAGATTTAAGGTTTAAGGATGCTATACCAACCCTTAGATCTTTACCTTAAACTTTAAATCTTTAAACTCTTAAACCAATCATCTTCCTTAAAACCCACCAATACAAAATTATCGCCAATCAAAAGCGGACGTTTCACCAACATCCCATTGCTTGCCAATAGTTCGATTAATTGCTCGCGTGATGCGGTTTTAACCACATCTTTCAAGTTTTTTTCTTTGTACACCAAACCTGATGTGTTGAAAAACCGCTGTATCGGCAATCCGCTTTTGTCAATCCATGTAGAAAGCTCTTCGGCTGTCGGTCGGTTTTCAGCGATGTGTCGTGAAGTTACATCGATATTGTGTGCGCGCAACCACTCAGCGGCTTTGCGGCATGTGGAACATTTGGGATAATTGATGAATAGGGGCTTCATTGTTCTTGTCTTATCAAAAAATCATTCTTTCACTTCCACTTCTTTCTTTATCTTCGCGAAAGCCTCTTTTAGCTTCTCAACCGAAGTGCGGTCTTTACGAAATTCAACCGTAACGAGGTCGTTTTCTCGGTCGATGTCCAATTTCGTAACACCACGCTCAAAAGCGATTTGGCGTTGAATATTGTTTACACAATTTTGACAATGAATACCTTCGCCTTTTACAGCAAAAACAACCGTTTCGCGATTACTGTTTCTATTGGCTCTTTGATTTTGCGCCTGTTGTGCTGATGCGATTCCAACGAAAGCAACGCACATTAAAAGTAGGATCATTTTTTTCATATCTTTTTCTTTTTGGTTTAAGGGTCTAAAGATTTAAGGTTTAAGACAGCGCTTTTACAACCTTAAATCTTTAAACTTTTAAACTATTAAATACGTGGAATTGTCCACCTAATTCCTCCATAAACTTTTCTTCCCATCACCGGACCCCAAATCATTGTAGCATCAAAATTATCGCCACGTGGATTGGCTGCGTCAATAATCGGATTAGACTGACGGAAATCGAACAAGTTTTCAGACCCCAAATATACAGAGAAATTTCTGAAATTCTTCGTTACTTGTCCTAAAAACACAGTATATGGATCAAATCGTTCTGCCCAAAGCGGATTCGTTGCACTTGGCGTTGGCATTCTTCCGCCGCCATTGAATTGACCTGTGAAATCGAACTGCCATTTACCCAACGGCGTTTGATATGAGGCTGTTGCCAACGCTTTGTAATCGCTCTGTAGCGGTTTGGAAAGAAAACGCACTTCGCCCGTTTCGGGATTGCGATAATCACTCATTGCCTTGATGTAACGATACGCGCCCGTGAGCGTAAATCCATCGAAAAGCGGATAACTCACTTCGATTTGTGCACTATTGGTAAACGAGCGACCGCCGTCTAAATTGTAAAAACTAACCATATTGGGATCACTATCCACATCTACAACCAATTGATTGATAAAGTTCGTGTGATAAAATTCACCCGAAACAGTCAATTCGCGATTGGCGACGGGAATGTGAAACGTAGCGTTGAACCCTGTGTTCCACGCCTCTTCTTGCGTCAGATTTTCGGCGATATTAATGCGACGAGAACTTGCGAGAAGATAATTATTTTCGGCAAGAACGTGCGGCGTGCGAAATCCTTTCCCAACCGAAGTTCGAAGGCTCACCCACTCCGCCGGGCTGTATCTAACATGTAAGCGAGGCGTGGCGAAAAAACCGTACTGCGTGCTGTAATCACCTCTGATACCGGCTACCATCACGAATTGATGATACAAATGCAACGTGTATTCTGCGTATGCACCCGACACGGTCTCGCTACGATTGTACGATGTGGTGTTCAACATTTCGTTGAATCCGTCGTAATTCATACTCAATCCGGTACTGAGGCTATGAATGTGCGAAAATGTCCGTTCGAACATTGCCGATAGATACACATTTTTCTGATTTACATCGTATTGCGTTCTATCGAACATCGCTTTTTGGTCGTGAACAGAACCCGATGCAATCAACGCCACACTCGACGGTAAATCGCCACCGCGAAGAATATATGCCTGTTTCGTAAAAAACTCACCACGATTGGTATTGAACGAAATTTTGTATGGATCATCAATTGTATGATGTTTTGCGAATTGACCACTTTCACGCAATTCGTTCACAAATCGTGCACCATATTGCGCTACATAATTACCCGACGAATGATGCCAACGATTCATCAAATTGACCTGTCGTGTAAGTGGCTCATCAAGAAAACCATCGTCGTTTTTATCGTGTTCGCCGAAATTAGATGAAACGTGTGCAAAAACACCTGTCGAAAGATTTTCGTTGAGGATAATTCCCGCATCCACATTCGCTTCCAAACGCCCTGCATCGCCGGCATAAAGATTGACGAATAGTTTATCCATTTCCTGCGGTTTTTTGTATTCCACATTGATTTGTCCGGCAAGTGCTTCGTAGCCATTTTTAACAGACGAGGTACCTTTCGAAACCTGAATACTCTCAATCCACGAACCCGGAATATAATCCATACCGAAAGGTTGCGCTACACCACGAAAATTCGGAATATTTTCGGTCATTTTTTGCACGTAAGTACCTGCCAATCCAAGCAAACGAATTTGTTTTGCGCCCGTTGCCGCATCGCTGAAAGACACATCGACTGAAGCATTTGTTTCGAAACTTTCGCTGAGGTTGCAGCACGCAGCACGATTGAGCTCAGCAGTGGTGATGCGTTGCGTTTGCAGGGTGGCATTGCGCAATGTAACCGTTCCCATGGCGCGCTGATTGAGCACAAATTCATCTAAAACGGTTGCATCTTCTTGAAGAATGATTTTTAGTTCTGTTTCGTTTGACACATCGTTAAGTGTCTGTGAAACATAGCCGATAAATGAAATAGTGAGACAAGTTTTTCCTTCCGCCATATTTATTTCGAAGAAGCCGTCGGCGTTAGTGATAACACCTTGCATTGTTTGTTCGCAATGCACTGTTGCGCCAACAAGTGGCTCATTTATAGCATCGAAAACGTACCCTCGAACCGTTTTTTGTGCCAAAATTGGCAATGCGAGGGCAAGTAAAAAGAGAATAATGATATTTTTTTTCATTTTGTGTACTTATTAATTTAGTTGGTTTTTGAACATAAGTTACGCAAATCGTCATTACGGGCTTGACCCACAATCCCTTAATAGAGAGAGTTTGCGTAACACAACAAGGGGATTGCGGGTCAAGCCCGCAATGGCAGCTAAATAATAAGCGTACAGAGCAAATCGAAATAATCGTCTTTGCTCAAATCGGGAGGATTTTGGCTTTGCCTGTTTAATAATCGGTATAAAGGTAAATGCTCTGTTGTCGGTTTTACTTCGTGCGCCAATAAGAACATCGAATGATTCAAATCAATACAAAGCGGCTGCAAATCTATCTTGCTGTCCGAAACAGATTGCAAATCAAACTCAATCCTGTTTACACCACAACATTTGCCTTCTGCAAGATGATGAGACAAACAGGCATTGTTATTAGTATGTAACACAATATGCTCAGATGTATCGCAGCAGCTGCTTCCTGCAATAATATTTTTGTCCACACGACAACTATCGCAACAAAAGAAATAAGCATTCACCCCCGATCCGCCGTAAAAAATAAGAGCGGATAGAAAAACACAAAGGAATATGTGAATACTTTTCTTCATAATTGAATACAAAGGTACTATGGTTTGCTAAAAATTAGTATTTTGAGGGTGTTAAAGTATTGAAAATCGAAAAAAATCACTTCATTTCATCGCTACAATTCTAAAAATCACTATTTTTGCATTCTCAAAATAGAAAACTAAAGAAACAATGATAAAAATTACATTCCCCGACGGCTCAATTCGTGAATTTGAAAGCGGCGTAACGGGATTACAAATAGCGGAAAGCATTAGTTCACGCCTTGCGCAAGAAGTACTTGCCGCAAGCGTAAACGGTGAAACGTGGGATTTGACACGTCCTATTGAAAACGATGCCATCGTGAAATTACATAAATGGGACGATGCAGAAGCCAAAGAAGCTTATTGGCACTCATCGGCGCACTTGATGGCGGAAGCGTTGCAAGAGCTTTATCCCGGCATTAAATTTGGAATCGGACCGGCAATTGAAAATGGATTTTATTACGATGTTGATTCGGGCGAAGGTGTTTCTATTAAAGAAGCGGATTTCGCAGCAATCGAAAAGAAAATGACGGAGTTGACGGCTGCAAAGCAAGAAATTGTTCGCAAAGAAATTTCGAAAGCCGATGCCCTAAAGCTGTTTTCAGACAGAGGTGAAACCTACAAAGTAGAATTGATTAATGAGTTGGAAGACGGCACGATAACGGTTTACACAATGGGTAATTTTACCGATTTGTGTCGCGGTCCGCACTTGCCCAATACTTCATATATCAAATCGATAAAAATACTTTCGGCAGCCGGCGCGTATTGGCGTGGCGATGAAAAACGTCCGCAATTGACTCGTTTATATGGCATTTCGTTTCCGAAAAAGAAAATGCTTGATGAGTATCTCATTTTGCTCGAAGAAGCGAAAAAACGTGACCATCGAAAAATCGGTAAAGAGTTAGAGCTTTTCGCTTTTTCTCAAACTGTGGGAAGCGGATTACCGTTGTGGTTGCCAAAAGGCACACAGTTACGCCTTCGATTGGAAGATTTTTTGAAAAAAATTCAGCGCGAATACGATTACGAACAGGTAATGACTCCGCATATCGGACACAAGCAACTGTACGTAACATCAGGACATTACGCCAAATACGGCAAAGATTCGTTCCAACCGATTCATACACCCGAAGCGGGCGAAGAATTTTTGTTGCGACCGATGAATTGTCCGCATCATTGCGAAATTTACAAAGCGTTTCCACACTCGTACAAAGAATTACCGTTGCGTTTGGCGGAATTTGGAACGGTATATCGCTATGAACAAAGCGGTGAATTGCACGGATTGACGCGCGTCCGCGGATTTACGCAAGACGATGCGCACATTTTCTGTACACCCGACCAGTTGAAGGACGAGTTTATGAAAGTAATGGACATTATTCTCATTATTTTCAAGGCGTTGGATTTCGAGAATTTTGAAGCGCAAATTTCTTTACGCGATCCCGAAAACAAAGAAAAATACATCGGCGACGACGAGGGCTGGGAAAAGGCTGAACGCGCCATTATCGAATCGTGTGAAGCAAAAGGAATGAAAGCGCGTGTAGAGTTAGGCGAAGCAGCATTTTATGGCCCAAAGCTCGATTTTATGGTCAAAGATGCGCTCGGTCGCCGTTGGCAATTGGGTACAATTCAAGTAGATTACAACCTGCCCGAACGTTTTGATTTGGAATATGTAGGCGCTGATAATCAAAAACATCGCCCAGTAATGATACACCGTGCGCCGTTTGGTTCGATGGAACGTTTCGTAGCGGTACTTATCGAACATACTGCCGGAAAATTTCCGTTATGGTTAGCACCTACACAAGCAGTTGTGCTACCTGTGAGTGAAAAATACAACGATTATGCCTACAAAGTAGCCAAAACGTTGAAAAAACTCGATATTCGTGCCGAAGTTGATGATCGCAACGAAAAAGTAGGTCGTAAAATTCGCGACAATGAGTTGAAAAGAATCCCTTATTTGCTCATTGTTGGTGAGAAAGAAGCGGAAAATGAGGAAGTTTCTGTAAGAAAACAGGGCGGAGAGGACAAAGGCTCAGTAAAATTGAGTACATTTGCAGCAGAAATTTCGAGTGAAGTGGAAAAAATGATGAATCCCACTGAAATTCTGCGGCTAATTCAAGAGCAGTGAAATTGAAGCGCGAAGGCACGAAAGTGTAAAGGCGCGAAGGGAGACAATAGAATAATTTTCAGCGAACTTGACCGTTCGTGCATTCGCGCTTTCGCGCAAAAAGAAAAGACAAATAGAATAATATACAACAAACAGATTAAAAAGATTTGAATGAGGCAAATTCAAAAAAATTTAAAAAACTCAAAAGATCAACATCGAATTAACAATCAAATTCGAGTGCCCGAAGTTCGCTTAGTAGGCGACAATGTAGAACAAGGCGTGTATTCCACCAAAGAGGCATTGAAAATTGCCGAAGGTTTGGAATTGGACTTGGTGGAAATCTCTCCCACCGCCGACCCACCCGTATGCCGTATTACCGATTACCAAAAATTCCTGTACCAGCAAAAGAAAAAGCAAAAAGAACAGAAAGCCAAATCGGTAAAAGTAACGGTAAAAGAAATTAGATTCGGACCGCAAACCGATGACCACGATTACAATTTCAAATTAAAACACGCGATAAACTTTTTAAACGAAGGTTCGAAAGTAAAAGCATACGTGTTTTTTAGAGGTCGCTCAATCCTTTTCAAATCACAAGGGGAAGTGCTATTGCTTCGCTTTGCTACCGAATTGGAAGACTACGCCAAAGTGGAGCAATTGCCAACAATGGAAGGAAAGCGTATGTCGATTATGCTTTCGCCAAAAAAAGTGGCGGCGCCTAAGAAAGAGGCAAAACACGAAGAGTAGAATTCAAGAAACAAATATGGCACATACAGCTAAATTAAAACTTGACAACGGACGAGAATACAATCTTTTAAATTGTGATTACGAGTTTTATCAGCCCACACAAGCAAGTGGGGAGCCGTGTGCGGGCGTGTTTCAATCGCCTATTCGCTTTGTCGTAAAATCGCCTGCCAATGACGACTTATTTTTCTACAAGTGGATGCAATATACCAACCAAACGGAAAGCGGTCAAATTATTTTTATGGTATTCAAAAAAGGCGAGATAACGCCGCAAACACTGAACTTTACAAATGCTTATTGTGTCTATCTACACGAAAGTTTTGATTCATACGGCGAAGGACAAATGCTTACTACAATAGCTATTAGCAGTGCAAATAAAATCACTTTTGGTGAGCAAAAAAAAGAGCAACCAATAGCAGCCTATTCAAGCAGCGAAGACGTAGAAAAGAATACAAAAAAACTGTATTGGATAGATGCAGACACATACGAGGAAGTTGAAGCAAACACAGGCTGTCAAAAACTTCGTCTTTATTTTGAAACAGAGGGTTATGTACAAGACGAGCAAGTAACAGCTACCATAACGAAAGATGACGGTAGTATGTTTGCAGATAACTCAACAGAGCTAATATTTACGGGAATTGTAGATAAAAATGGAAAAGCAATATCCAAAGAAATCTACGAAGCAGATAAAACTTAAAAATATGGTTACACTTATTGCAACTGCTGTTGATAACCCGGAAGTGAAAGCGGAAGTAACAATAGGGGAAAATTACGGTGTTTATTGGGAAATAGACCCAAATGGACGTATTACTCGACGAGATACGCGCCAAACACACAAAACAAATAGATTGTATGCAATAGATAAGAGCGGAAGAGAGACAGGAAAATATATTGATGTGAGGGATACGGATATTTTAGACCAACTTACGACAGATAGAAAAAATTGGGTACATAGTGAAAACCTCAATGGCAGATATGCTGTTACGAATGTATTAGAAGTGGGCGGAATATTTCTCTTTGCTGCCGATAATACAGATGTAGAATGGGGATTGATGGGAGTAAATACGCAAAAAGGCAGATATTATGTAATAACAACTTCGCACGATAAAGAAAAGGTAGAACTTGAACGAGCTAACAGATTAGCTGGCTTTGATGTGTTTCAAATAGCTTTTGATATTCATTCTCACCCGTCTGCTACGGGAACAAAAGGTGCGTCTGGCGACGCTATCGGCACAAATGACGAGAATGACGGGGATATGTCGCTCATTATAAGACGAAACAATCGTTTTGCTGAACAGGGTATACCGCTTCCTCCCCACTATGTATATCATAAACATTCAAGGACGCTATATGAATATACGCCGTGGAATAGCAGTATAGATAAGGGAACAATTAGAGGCAACAACGGATTAAATTCAATTATGTGAGCAAGATGAAACGAGTATTATATTTATATTTACTAATTTTCATTACTGTTTTATTCGCTTGTAATGAAAAAAGGAAAGAGCAAAAAACAGAAGCTAAGGATATATGTCAGCAGGGCATTAACTCCGATCTTCTATGCAAAATTAACTGGATAAAAGAAGATAGTAATCGTGAAGAAGCGAAACTATTTTATATCGTACGTCTATCTCAAAGAAATGATAGCAACTTCGTATCTGTTACTTTGTCTTTGAATCCCCCAGTTTCTTCTATTTCACCTGTTCCTCCTTTTTTACCTATACATAATAATGACAGTTGGATAGGGTTTATTAACAAAGACAAAGATTGTTATGTATTTTTCGGAAGAGTGTCAGACGATTTTTTAGCAACAATAGTTCAACACGATGCTCTGAACACCTGTAGGGAAGACTTAGAGTTATTAGAAGACCCCGAAGCACCCGGACTTTCTGGATATACTTATACTTTTTTTATAGATGAATACGGCTGTTTTATATTGAAACAAAAAGAGCATAGATGAAACAAGTAATATATTTAATAATTTTCATTGGAGTTTTATTGGCTTGTAATTGGAATAGGACGTTCACATATTAATAAAATTCAAAATCCCGATTTATTATTCAAATTACTAGATACTTTGAAGTGTTTATTCAACTCTTCTACAAAAGATTGATGAGATAAAAGAAAATTTCAATTTGATTTGCTTCGGCTATGTTCAACATAAAATTTGCGATTTTGGGTCTGTTTGACTACCTGGCAGAATCAAAACATTGATCTTTTGAAACCCTTGAAATAATGAAACTCCTAAAACCCAAAAGTTATGGCAAAAAAAGAAACAATTTCCACTACGGAAACCAAAATAAAAAAGAAAGATCTCGCAACAACTGTTCTTCAATTTTTGAATCAGAACAGAGATAAGCTATTTAACTATAAACAAATAGCCTCTGCCCTCAGCATTAAAGACGGCGAAGCACGTGCCACGCTCGTGAAAGTGCTCGATAAAATGCGCGATGCAGACATACTGCTCGAATCTTCACGCGGAAAATACCGTTTAAACAATCGTGGATTGATGCTCGAAGGACGTTTTGAGCGACGAAGCAACGGCAAAAACTTCTTCGTGCCTGATGACGAAGCAAATCAAATAACTATTCACGAACGCAACTCAAAACACGCAATGAACGGCGACCGTGTGCGTGTACAACTTCTTGCCAAACGCAAACGAAACGACACCGAAGGCATTGTGGTTGAAATCTTAAAACGCGCACAAACCCGTTTTGTAGGTGTGTTACAAGTGCAAAAACATTTCGCGTTTCTATTGTCGGAAAGCAAAAATTTGGCAAACGATATTTTTATTCCGAAAGAGAATTTGAATGGCGCTGTGGATGGTGAAAAAGTGATTGTAGAAATCGTCGAGTGGCCTGAAAAAGCAAATAATCCTATCGGTCGTGTGATTGACACGCTCGGTCAACCGGGACAAAACGACACCGAGATGCACGCCATTTTGGCACAATATAATTTGCCGTATCGCTATCCCGAAGCTGTGGAAAAAGCCGCCGAACTCATTTCCGATAAAATCGACGAAAAAGAAATTGCCAAACGCGAAGATTTTCGTGATGTATTTACCATCACCATTGACCCAAAAGATGCGAAAGATTTCGACGATGCACTTTCGATCCGAAAAATCGCTGACAATCAATGGGAAGTGGGCGTACACATTGCCGATGTAACGTACTACGTGAAACCGGGCGATATTATCGATAAAGAAGCCGAAAACCGGGCAACATCTATTTATTTGGTGGACAGAACAATTCCGATGCTCCCCGAACGATTGAGCAACGGGTTGTGTTCGCTACGCCCAAATGAAGAAAAATTATGCTATTCGGTTATTTTCAACCTCAACGAAAAGGCTGAAATCAAAAAATCGCGCATCATTCGCACCATTATCAAATCCGACAGTCGACTGACTTACGAGGATGCGCAAGCGGTTATCGAAACCGGAAAAGGCGATTTTTCATCTGAAATTCTAACCTTGAATAATTTGGCAAAGCAGCTTCGCGAAAGACGTTTTTCGAACGGCGCCATTAATTTCGAGCGATACGAAGTAAAATTTAATCTCGACGAAAAAGGCAAACCGCTCGGTGTCTATTTTAAAGAATCGAAAGAGGCGAATCATCTCATTGAGGAGTTTATGTTGCTCGCCAACAGAACAGTAGCTGAGCATATCGGTAAAGCGGCAAAAAACAAAAAAGCAAAAACTTTCGTTTATCGTGTGCACGATGTGCCCGACCCCGAAAAATTGGATACATTCAACACATTTCTCCTGCGTTTTGGACACAAAATAAAAACCACGGGCTCTAAAGCCGATGTAGCAAAGAGTATCAATACATTACTTGATAAAATTCAAGGAAGTCCCGAAGAAAATTTAGTAGAAACCATCGCAATTCGCACAATGTCGAAAGCGATTTATTCCACCAAAAATGTAGGACATTATGGTTTGGCGTTTGATTATTATTCGCACTTCACGTCGCCCATTCGTCGTTATCCGGATATGATGGTACACCGATTATTGGAATTATATGACGAGGGCGGTAAAAGCGTTGATGCCGAATCAATGGAGGAAGAATGCAAACATTGTTCACAAATGGAGCAAATTGCAGCCAATGCTGAACGCGATTCGATTAAATATAAACAGGTTGAGTTTATGTCCGATAAACTCGGCAAAATATATGACGGCGTGATTTCGGGCGTTACCGAATGGGGCATTTACGTGGAACTCAACGAAAACAAGTGCGAGGGGTTGGTTCCGCTTCGCGAACTCGATGATGATTTTTACGAATTAGATGAAAAAAATTATCGTCTTGTTGGTCGAAGAACAAAACGTGAATATCGTCTTGGTCAATCGGTTACTATTCGCGTAGCAAGGGCGAATTTGGAGAGGAAGCAGTTGGATTTTGCATTGGCAAGATAGTTCGTCGTTGCGGGCTTGACCCGCAATGACGATTATTCTTTAAACTTTTGCCAAACAGCGCCTAAGCAATTTCTTTTTTCTTTCCAATATTTGATTTTCTTCTTATTGTACAGGATTGAAAACAAGTAAATTCGCAAAAAATATTTAAACAATAATATCCTGTACAAAAGTCTATCGCCGTTTTTGCCGTATTTCTTTTTGTATGTAATAAATTGGGATTCAATAATTAATTGCGAACGAAATTTTGATACTTCAAAAGCCCTGCCTTCCAAATGAATGATTTCTGCCGTGGGAACAGAGATTATTTGGTATCCCTTTTTGGAGATTCTGTTGCAAAGCTCGCTCTCTTCGCCATACATAAAAAAATCCGAATCAAATCCGCCAACTTGCTCGATAACAGACTTTTTTATCATCAAGTCGGCACCAAGAATTGAAGCAACTTTCAGCGGTTTTCCGGTGAAATTAAAATAACTCGAACGAGGATGAGAAAAATTGGGAATGGATATATAAAAAACAGATAACAATTCTTTTGTTGCCGACGATAATCTGCGTGTAAAAGAGTTGCCGGGATTCATATTTTCATCATATAAATTTCCGCCGCAAGCACCAACACAATCGTGTGTTTTCAAAAAATCAGATAAAATCTTTATCGCATTATTAATCAACAATGTGTCGGGATTCAGGAAAAACACAAATTCACCCTTAGCGATATCTATTCCTAAATTGTTTGCTCGTCCAAAACCCAAATTTTCAGGCGATTCTACGAAAATAACATTCTTGTGTCTCTCTTTTAGAAATTCGACCGAGCCGTCAAATGAAGCGTTATCAACAACGATAATTTCATATATAACCCCTTCTGTTTTTTGAATAACAGTGTCAATACTATTGGCAATTAATTGCCCTGTTTTATAGTTGACATATATGATTGATACATTCATCGCGCAGCGTTCAATTACTTAATATAGCTTTTTTCATTCATTTTTTTGCCACACATCTAACGGAAAATCCGCCGACACGGCTGCTGACATTGTGTACCCACGCACTGCGGCTACTGCTAAATTGCAAGCGCCAGTCGTGTATTTCACTGTGCTGCGTAGCACTCGAGTAAAAACCCCAATAACCTACACTTTCGATGCTGCGTGTACCGTCAACGTTACGCCCTCCCGCAGCCGGCAGGAAGATTTGATTAGCGGCGGTATCAATGAAAAGGCGACCGTTTACGCCATTTATTGCTGTCCAAATACTAACTGCATCGGCAAGTTTTTGCAATTCTTCACGAGTAGGCACACGCCAACCCGGTGGACAAGGATCATTTTCTGCATACCACGCTGTACCTGCGGGAATAAAGCTATTCCAACCTTTCACTTCTCTATTTGTTGCACTCCAACCTTGTCGCCTGTTCCATTGAAAAAGCATTCCGAAGTCTTCGGGATTAGCAGTGAATGTACCGGGTGCATCTACATTTCGTGTTGCCCAACGAATACCGTTAATGACTACGCCTTCGTCTGTTGTTCGACTATTTTTTCTCACGCCGCAACTTGCGAAAAATGCAATAACCATTACGGGAATGATGGCAGTTGTAAAGATTTTTTTGCTCATTTTGGAAAATCCGCTGATGAATTAATTACCGTGAAAGTTCTTGTATAAAATTTTGCATTGATTTCAACAACGGATTCAATCCGTTTTCAATTACCCACCAAATTTCTTCCGCGTCCACATCAAAATAATGATGCGCAATAATATCTCTCAATCCCATCACTTTACGCCAAGGAATAGAAGTATCTGTTATCAAAAGTTCTTTGTTCGTAACTTTGTCTAACCCTTTTAAGCTCTCGCCGATAGCGATAAGTTGCATACAAACTGCATCCAACTTCTCCACTCTTTCGGGACTTATGAGAAAATCATCCGCGCAGTGAAGTTCAGCTGTTCTTGATTGAATCTGTAAGATAGCCGTTTCAATTTGTCGCAAAATAGTCAGCGTCAGTTCTTTGTTATATGGCATAAACACCCTCTCTTTCAATTTGTTGTTTCAAATACGGATTCATATTCTGACGAAAACGAATGATATCTACATTACAACCAAAAAGGTTTTCTAAAAAAGACTTTGCGTCCATTAAAAGAAACGGATTTGGTGTTTCGGTTTCTACACAGATATCTACATCACTATCAGCCGTTTGCTCATCACGAGCAACAGAGCCAAATATCCGAAGCGATCGAATACCAAACCCCAAAAGCTGTTTATCCGATGCCTGAATTAATTCTATGTATTCTTTTTTAGTTTTCATACTATTGCTTTTTCTTTGGCAAATATACAATTATTTTTTGAGAAAATAGCTATGAAAGCCAAAACCTTAAACTTTAAATCTTTAAACCTTTACAATAACACCTTCTTCTCGTAATCGGCACACCGCCATATCTTTCCCAAATCCGATAATTGTGATTTCGTTCCAGTTGTTGATTAGTAATGGCATATTTATATCCTTTTTCGAGATACGTTTTATACAATTCGTAATGATACAGCACGTGCACACCGCTATTCATCCATTTCGGAAGAACGCCTGTCAACCAAAGATTTACCGTGTTGTTTTTCTTCATCGCTCGCAAAATATGGTACCAACCGAATGGCAACAAACGCCCACCCGATTTCCGAAAAGCTTCGCTTAATGAAGGAATACTAAGGCTAAATCCAACTATTTCATCGTCTTTATCTACCAAAATTTTTATCAAATCTTTATCGGCAAACGAAAAATTATTTTTGATATGAAATTGAATTTCCTCATCGGTTAACGGAATAAAGTTATAAACATTTACAAACGAATTGTTTAATGCCTTAAAAAACTGTTCGGCAGAATCAATCAAATCTTTTTTGTTTTTAAATTCTTTGACTTTAACACCGTATCGTTCGGAAAGTTGTTCGTTCAGCACTTTTATTTTTTCGGGAATACCGCTGAGTTCGAATTTCATTTGAATATAATCTTCCTCTTTTTCGTAGCCTAAAGTATCCATAAAAATTGGGTAATAAGGGTAGTTGTACTCGCAAGAAATAGTTGTCAAAACATCAAATCCGTCCACCATCATTCCCTGTTTTTCCATATTCGAATAACGCGACGGACCACTTATTTCAAGCAAATTTTCTTGTCTCCCCCAATTTTCAACTGTTTCAAAAAGTTTTTTGGCAACTTCAATATCATCGTCCACATCAAACCAACCGAAACGAATACGTTTTTTATCTTTTAATTCGTTGTATCTGTGATTGATAATTCCGGCAATTCGTCCCACGATTTTTCCATCTTTGTACGCCAACCACAATCGAATGTTACAAAACGATTTGGCAGGATGTTCGGTAAGTGTCTTGTGCTCATCGTTATATAGCGATGGAACAAAGTATGGACAATTTTTATACAATTGATTTGGGTAGAGAATAAATTGCTTCAGTTCTTTTTTTGTTTTTACTTCTTGAATGATAATCATTGCTTGTCATTTTAATGGCGAATTTTCCTCTTTCGCCATTGTTTTGTAAAAAATTCTATCGAGCAGTGCCGTCGAAAATCTCTTTATCAACGCAACGGCTTTTCCCTCAAAATCCATATATAGATAGCGTTTTTTTCGTTGAATTCCGTTTGTAATGAGCTTTGCAGCTCGTTCAGCGCTCATCATTTTACCCTCATTTCGAGGCGTATACCCTTGTTCTGATCCGTCATCAATTAATGCTGTGTAACGAATATTCGAAGAAGTGAATCCGGGAATGGCAATCATTACGTGCAACCCTTTTTTTAGATTTTCGATACGAATCGTGTCTAAAAATCCTGTTAAAGCGTATTTCGAAGCCGAATATCCGGTACGTCCAGGCAATCCGTGAACGCCGGCAACAGATGAAATGCCAATCAAATTTCCTTTCGATTTGATAAGATGCGGAAGCGCGTATTTTGTACAATACACAGCGCCCCAAAAGTTTACGTTCATCAAACGATGCAACACTTCCATTTTCACATTTTCGAAATTGGCACGCATCGAAATTCCGGCATTGCATACCAAAATATCCAATTTTCCGTATCGTTCTATCGTTGTTTCGATGAGTTTTTTGCATTGCAATTCATCTGTTACATCAACCACACAATAAGAAACTTCGCCATCATTATTTTTAATTGTATCAGCTACTTCCCTCAGTTTTTCTTCTCTGCGAGCACCAAGAACAACCTTTGCTCCCCTACTAACTAGCTCGATAGCTATCGCCGCCCCGATTCCCGAAGAGGCACCGGTAACAATGGCTACTTTATCTTGATAAAATTTATTTCTCATATTTTGATATTTTCTATCTCTTTCGTCATTTCCAACTTTGCGATTTTACAAACCAACCAATAACTTCCGAAAACAACCGAACCGCTCGTCATTAAAAATAACAAGTTATGCGAAATATGAAGTGTGGAAACATAACCAAGCGCCGTGCTCACAAACGAAATCAGCAAATACGGCGAAGCATCTTTCAGAAAATCTACCGGTGTATATTCAATCAACTTTCGTGATAATATTAGCGAGATAATCAACGTGATAAACGTATAAATGACCCAACTTGCTGCCAATCCCATAATGCCGTATCGAAACAGCGCGACAATAAGCAAAACCAAAATAGCGCGTTTTACGATTTCCACACCGAGAAAAAAATCGGCGCGTTCGCGAGCGATAAATAATTCGTTCAAAATGAATGTAAACGGCGACAACATTCCCGCTAACACAAGTACCTGAAAATAAGGCACCGCAGGATTCCATTTTTCGCCGAAAAGCAGGCTGAAAGCCGGCTGCGCCGCAATTATCATATACAGCCCGATAGGAAAAGCGAGAAAAGCGATTGATTTCATCGTTTTGCTCACCACACGTTTCATTCGTTCCGTTTCTTGATTAATTTCCGATAAAATAACCATCGAGACCATTCGAAATGTATTGGAAATCACGCCAAACGGAATGTCTTGGTATTTATTTGCTTGCGAAAAATAACCCACTTGATTCATCGAATGAGGATAAAAAACGGCGATTAGACTTGGATAAATATTATTGAAAAACGCATTGATAAAACCACTCAACAACAATTTATTGCTAAATGCGAAGAACGATTGTAACATTTTTACACTAAAACTCGCTATCGGCCGCCACGTCGAATATATCCACAAGAAAATAGTGCGCAAAAATGCATAAATCACACTTTGTGTTACCAACGCCCAAACGCCAAATCCATTCAATGCCATAACGATAGCAACAATTGCAGCCACCAATACCGCCGGAATATTTATTTTCGTCAATCCCCTAAAATCGGCTTTTTTAGTCAATAACGTTTGATGAATAATGCCAAACGAATGAAAAATAAAACTGAGAAACAACACCTTTGAAATCGAAGCCAAGCGCGGCTCCGAAAACAAATTGGCAATCAGCGACGCACAAAGAAAAAAGACAAAATACAACAAAAAACTAAGTCCGATATTGAAGAAAAAGACCGAACTTAGTTCCGTTTCCGAGAGTGTTTTTCGATTGAGTAACGCGCGCCCAAAGCCACTATCTGTCAGCAATCGGGAAATGACGATGAAAATTATCAACACTCCCATCAATCCGTATTCCGACGGATCAACGATATTCATCAACACGATGCTGCTTATCAAATAGATAAGCGTCTCACCAAATCTATCGAGGAAAGCCCAAAAGAGCGATAATGTTGTTTTTTTCTTTAATTCCGAATTACCCATTGTTTTATGTTGGGGTTTACAGACACAAAAATAGGAATTTTTTTTGAATCAAGACTTTCGAAGTTTTGAAAACTTGGAAAGTCTTTTCAATAAAAATCCCGCACACAGGGAAAATATTCTCAAAAAAAGCACTCAAGTGGGGATTTTATTATACCTTTATCCAATAAATTGCAAACAAATGAAGAAATATCTTTTAAACATCACTTTTATGATGCTTGTCGCGCTTATGACAACCGTCAGTTGTGTCCAAAAAGTAGAACAAGGCATCAAAATCATCGAAAAAGAGGATAAATTTCATCTGATGATAGATGGAGTTGATACTTATATCAAAGGAGTTGGTGGTACCAACAACTTGGAACACGCTGCCGCGCACGGTGCAAACGCTTTCAGAACCTGGGGCGGCAATGTAGAAAGAGCACAAAACGACCTCGCTCGTGCAAGGGAGTTAAATATGTATTTAATGCAGGGGATTAACCTTCCGAAAGATTCAAATATGTATCATAACGAAGAGTTCAAAGAGAGAACAAAAGCGTCTGTACGAGAATTAGCAGAAGCAATAGGCGAACATCCCAACCTGTTGGTTTGGGGTATCGGAAACGAGATAGATTTGGGAAATGCCAATATTCCGGCAGCGTGGAAATTTGCCAATGAATTAGCATTGCTCATAAAAAGCATTGATAGCCGTTCGCTTGTATCAACCGTTATTGCACACAATGCGAGGGCATTGGATTTAATAGCCGAATATGCGCCCGCTATCGAAGTGATAGGAATCAACAGTTACGGTTCTATCGTTGATGTAGAAAGAATGGTAAACGAATCGAAATACAAAGGCGCATATCTGATTACCGAATGGGGACCTACCGGATTTTGGGAAACCACACTTACGGAATGGGGCGCACCATTGGAAGAAACGAGCGAAGAAAAACGAATCGTTTATGAAACGCGTTACAACAATTACATTAACAGTCGTACGCGCTGTTTGGGTTCATTTGTATTCTTGTGGGGACAAAAGCAAGAGCGTACGCCTACGTGGTTCAGTATGTTCGTGGAAAGCAACGTAGAAGGACTTCCGCTAAACGGCGAAAAAACGCCAATGGTGGAAGCAATGGAACGTGTGTGGACAGGCGTTGAACCTACGCAAACAGCACCTGTTGTTCACGGTTTTTTCATTAATGACAAAAAACAAACCGAAAATGTTGTAGTGAAAGTCGGTGAAATATTCGAAGGCAGAGTTGAAGCTACCGATCGTGAAGGCGACAAACTCACATACGTGTGGGAAATTATGAAAGAGGCAACCGTTTTAGGTTTTGGTGGTTCTTTCGAGCCGCGCCCCGATAGATATGGTGTTGTAGAAACGACAGAGATTAATACCTTTCAAACATCTGTGAAAGAGCCGGGTAATTATCGTCTTTTTGTGTATGTATTGGACGGAACGGGATTTGTTTCGACGGCGAATGTGCCTTTTCAAGTGCAATAAACTAATGATTAAATGTTTAATGATTAATTAGCAAAATAGAAAAGGGCTATCTCTGTGAAGATTTAGCCCTTTTCTATAATACAAATCAAACTTAAATCATCTCAAAACTTCGTTTCACAAAATTACTCAATGCTTCACCTTTCAACATACCATTTGCCAAAAGCGCCAAATCTACCATCTGTTTCAATTTTGTACTAGTAGTTGCAAAAATGGCAAGCTCATCTTTCTCTTTTCCGTCGGTTTCGGCGATAAGTTCCTTTACCAGCGGGTGGTCAACGTTCAAAATTGTTTGGTACATATCGGGCATTTCGCCGTAAAACGCCATACCTTGTTGCATTGCCGACATCTCTTTCATACGGCGCGAAAATTCGTTTTGTGTTACTTGAATCGGTTTCGCCGTTTCGCCCAATGCTTTGAAATCGACGTGAAATTCGATTTTTTCCATTGTCGGTAAATCCGCTTTTACAATTTCTGTGAGCGACTCTTTTTGTTTGTCGGTAAGTTCCACGGCAACAGCGTCTTCTTTTTCGATAATATGCTCAATCGTATCGCTATCCACACGCACAAAACGAGTTTTTTCGAGCTTTTGTTCCAACATTCCCATAAAATGCGCGTCAAGCTGTCCGTCCATTAACAATACATCGTAGCCTTTTTCTTTTGCTGTGTCGATGTGTGCATATTGTTCCTCTTTGTTGGTGGTGTAGAGATAGATAACATTGCCGTGTTTGTCGGTTTGATTGCTTTCAACCAACGTTTTATACTCTTCGAGCGTAAAACATTTGTTGTCGATATTTTTCACGAGGGCAAATTTGTGCGCACGTTCGTAAAATTTTTCTTCCGAAAGCATTCCATATTCAACAAAGAGTTTTAAACTATCCCATTTTTCTTCAAATTGTGTGCGTTCTTTTTTGAAAAGTTCTTCCAATTTGTCAGCCACTTTTTTGGTAATGTGGTTCGAAATTTTCTTCACATTGTTGTCGCTTTGCAAATACGAACGTGAAACGTTGAGCGGAATATCGGGCGAATCGATAACACCGTGTAATAATGTCAAAAATTCCGGAACAATACCTTCTACCGAATCGGTTACGAACACTTGATTGGAATACAATTGAATTCTATTTCGCTGTAAATCAAGGCTATTTTTGATTTTCGGGAAATACAAAATTCCTGTCAAGTTAAACGGATAATCGACATTCAAATGAATCCAAAACAATGGCTCGTCCATTGTCATTGGGTAGAGTTCGCGATAGAATTTCAAATAATTCTCATCGGTCAATCCGGCAGGTTTTTCTTTCCAAAGCGGATTCACGTCGTTGATAACATTGTCTTCGTCGGTATCCACGTATTTTCCGTCTTTCCATTCTTGTTTTTTTCCGAAAACAACGGGAATCGGCAAAAATTTACAGTATTTTTTCAATAATGCTTCGATTTTTCCATTTTCCAGAAATTCCAAATTTTCATCATCGATATGAAGAATGATGTCCGTTCCTCTGTCGGCTTTTTCCACCGCTTCCATTGTGTATTCGGGTGTCCCATCGCACGACCATTTCACGGCAGGTGCATCTTCTCTGTATGATTTGGTAACGATCTCTACCATTTTCGACACCATAAATGTGGAGTAAAATCCTAGTCCGAAATGTCCGATAATGGCATTGGCGTTTTCTTTGTATTTGTCGAGAAAATCGTTGGCAGACGAAAGCGCAATTTGGTTGATATACTTGTCCATTTCTTCGGCAGTCATACCGATTCCACGATCGGAAACCGTGAGCGTTTTCGCCTCTTTGTCAATCGAAACCCGAACGGCAAGATTGCCCAATTCTTCTTTGTATTCGCCTACATCTGCCAAAGTTTTCAGCTTTTGTGTAGCATCTACAGCGTTTGAAACGATTTCGCGCAGGAAAATTTCGTGATCGCTGTACAGAAATTTCTTGATAATGGGGAAAATATTGTCGGTAGTTACCCCGATATGTCCTTTTTGTAGCATTTTATGTATGTATTTTATTATTTGTATTTTTGCGTCTAAATATCTTTTGCAAATAACGTGCCATAAAAACGCTTGCAAAGAGATGAAAAATCAGTGATTAAACAAAAATTGCAATTCATTTGAACTATTTTCAGAATAGTGCGAAGAGTGTAAATAGTTCATCTTTTCAGAACAGTTGTTCATTGTTGTTTTGTCTCTATGTGTGTGATATACAGGCGTGTGAAAAAACAGACGGTCATTAATTTTATTTAACTAATTTTATTCCCAAAAATGCATTTTTATTCAGTTAATATTTTTACATTTGTCGAGTGATTTGAATATTTGGAAGATTTTTAAGAGTCTAAATAGCTTTAAAACAGAGGAATATAAACAATAAAAAGAGTAGTAATTATGCAACCGAAAGATTCACTAGAACATCGATTGTTGGGTTTGCAAGACAATATGTTTAATTTTGCTCTTACACTTACCGCAAGTCGAGAGGAGGCGAAAGATCTCTTACAGGAGACAACGCTTCGAGTTTTGGACAACAAAGAAAAGTATTACGAGAATGTCAACTTCAAGGGTTGGGTATTCACGATAATGCACAATATCTTTGTAAACAATTATCGTAAAATTGTTCGCAGTCAGACGATTATTGACACATCAAAAAATCTTTATCAGTTAGATATGCCGCAAGATTCAGGTTTTGATACCCCTGCGCAAGCCTACTCGATAAAGGAAATCAATAAGGCAATCAATAGCTTTGCCAATGATTACAAAGTGCCTTTTTCGATGCACGTTTCGGGTTATAAATACGAAGAAATTGCCATGCATTTGAAATTGCCTATCGGAACGGTGAAAAGCAGAATCTTTTTCGCCAGAAAAAAACTGCAAAGCTTATTGAAAGATTTTAAATTTTTTGGTGAAATGTAGTTTTATTTCACACTACAAATAGATTTTTTAGACAGGAGAAGGGGTTGCCGAAAAGATAATAGTGGGCAGTCCCTTCTCTTTTTTCAGACTAAACTTTTCGCATCTTTCACCTTTTCTTTTAACAATGCCACGTTAAGTACTTCACGCACATCGCTCACATAATGAAAAGTGAGTCCCGTAAGATATTCCGGTTTTATTTCATCAATATCTTTTCGGTTATCTTTGCAAAGCACAATCTCTTTGATGCCGGCACGTTTTGCTGCGAGTATTTTTTCGCGAATACCACCTACGGGAAGCACTTTTCCGCGCAACGTGATTTCGCCCGTCATTGCTACATTTGCCCGCACTTTTCGTTGCGTATATGCCGAAACCAATGAAGCAATCATCGTGATTCCTGCCGATGGACCATCTTTCGGGATAGCACCTTCGGGCACGTGAATATGCGTTTGCCAGTTTTCGAAAATGGCGGAATCAATGCCCAATTCATCGGCGTGAGAACGCACATATTCCAGTGCAATCACGGCAGACTCTTTCATCACATCTCCCAAGTTTCCGGTAACGGTCAGTTTCGATCCTTTTCCGCGACTAAGTGAACTTTCTACGAAAAGAATTTCGCCGCCAACGGCTGTCCACGCTAAACCTGTTACCACACCTGCGTATTCATTGCCCTGATAACTGTCTTTCGAATATTCTTCCGTACCCAAATACGTTTTCAAATCAGCGATTTTCAACGATTTCGGATATTCTTCTTCCCCTGCAATTTTTCGCGCAATCTTTCGTGCAATTTTCGCAATTTTTTTGTTCAACTCACGTACACCCGACTCTCGTGTATAGCTTTCAACAATTTTGGCGAGCGTAGTTTTCGGAATTGTGAACGCACTTTTTTCGATACCGTGATTTTCCAATTCCTTCGGAATAAGGTGGCGATAAGCGATTTCCACCTTCTCTTCCATAATATATCCGCCCACATTTATCAATTCCATACGGTCGAGCAATGGCTGTGGAATGGTACTGAGGCTGTTGGCAGTAGCAATAAAAAGCACTTTCGAAAGGTCGTAATTGATTGCTAAATAATTGTCGTGAAATGTGGTGTTTTGTTCCGGATCGAGTACTTCGAGCAGTGCCGACGATGGGTCACCACGATGATCTTTTCCGATTTTATCGATTTCGTCTAACACAAAAGCGGGGTTCGACGAGCCAGCTTTTCGAATATTTTCGATAATTCGTCCCGGAATAGCGCCGATATATGTGCGACGATGACCGCGAATTTCCGCCTCGTCGTGCAAGCCGCCCAACGATACACGCACATATTTGCGCCCAAGCGCTTCGGCTATTGATTTTCCCAACGAAGTTTTCCCCACACCCGGAGGTCCATACAAGCAAACGATGGGCGATTTTAAATCGTTTTTCAATTTCAATACTGCCAAATGTTCTATAATGCGTTCTTTCACTTTCTCCATTCCAAAATGGTCTTTGTCGAGCACTCGTTGTGCATTTTTTAGGTTGAAATTATCTTTCGTGTATTCATTCCAAGGAAGTTCAAGTATCGTTTCAAGATATTGAAATTGTGTAGAATAATCGGGCGACTGTGGGTGTAATCGTTCTAACTTTTTGATTTCTTTGTCAAACGTTTCTGCCACTTCGGCACTCCATTTTTTCGACTCGGCGCGTTTTTTAAATTCCTCGATTTCAATTTGATGCGTATTTCCACCCAGTTCTTCCTGTATCGTTTTGATTTGCTGTTGCAAATAATATTCTTTTTGTTGTTGATTCAAATCTTCCCGCGTTTTCATCTGAACGTTCATTTTCAGTTCCATTACTTGCGTTTCGCGGTTAAGCATCATCAACAGACGATAGGCTTGCTCTTTTTCATCGTTTATTTCCAACAATTCCTGTTTTTCTTTATTGCTCACGGGTAAGTTGGTGGCGCAGAATCCGATAAGTACTTCCGAAAATGATTCGTGTTTAATCGTGTTCAATAGTTCGCGTGGCGGTTCGCCCCACAAGCGTATCATATGAATCATTGCATCGCGAATCGAATCGAGAATGGCGTTAAACTCTTTGTCGTCTTTTGAAGCCTTTTTGTATTCGGGAATTTTATAAGTGGCGAGAATGTGTGGCTCGGTTTGAATGAAGTCAATCCATTCGAATCGCTTTTTAGCCTGCACGAAAATATTGAAACTGTCGCCAAATTCCATCACGCGCACCACTTCGGCAATCACGCCCATTTGAAACAAATCATCCTTATCCGGATCTTCCACCGATGTGTCTTTTTGGCATACCAAGCCGATATATCGTTGCTTTTCACCCAATGATTTGATGAGTTTTATCGACCTTTCGCGTCCCACCGAAATCGGGACTGCACCGCCGGGAAAGACAATCATATTGCGTAACGGCAAAATTGGCAACGTGTCTTTGAGAAGCGATTCGTCCATTTCCAATGGGTTGCCACCCAATGCGTCTCCGGCAATGAGGGAGATTACATTTTCTATCGGTTCGTCGCTGTCAGATGTATGATGTTTTAGTTGAAACATAAAGACAAAATAAAATAGTGCCCGTTTTTTGTGAAAAATGAGTACCTTTGTTATATAATTAATCTATCTTTCAAATTTCGTGCCAAATAGTTTTTTCCAGTTCAAACAATTTACTGTTCATCACGACCGGTGTGCAATGAAAGTGGGTACCGACGGCGTGCTGCTTGGCGCGTGGACAAATATCGAAAACGCGCAACGTATCATAGATATAGGTACAGGAACAGGATTGATTTCTTTAATGTTGGCACAACGAAACCGACAAGCGAAAATTTTGGGTATTGATATTGACGAATCTGCCGTATTACAAGCGAAAGAAAACATCGAAAATTCTCCTTTCTCGAATAGAATCGCCATCGAAAACATATCTGTTCAAGCATTTGCCGATAGCTATAACGATGTTTTCGATTTAATCGTTTCCAATCCACCGTTTTTTACTGATTCACTGCCATCGCCCAGGCGTACACGAACGCTTGCCCGACATACGGAAACATTGTCGTTGACGTCTTTGTTTGATGCTGCCACTTGTTTACTGTCTGAAAAGGGTATATTGTCAATTATTTATCCGATAGATAGATTACGAGAAATACTTGATTGTGTCGAAAAACAATCTCTTTTTTTACAGCGCCAAACCACCGTTTATCCAACGCCCAACGCTCGTCCCAAAAGAGTATTGTTAGAATTTTCAAGGCAAAACAAATCGATGCCTGTATATGATGAGTTGGTTATCGAAATAGAGCGGCATCAATATTCTGATATGTTTCAGAAGTTGGTGAAAGATTTTTATTTGAAGTTTTAGTGCACAAATGGTATAACGTTATAGAACAGAGTCACAATAAAACAGCCGAAAGATTCCTTCTCTCGGCCGTTTTACTATGATCATTTATAGTTAAATTAGTTTTTCCAATTCGGATTTCTATCCGTTTCAGTAACAGGGAAGGTGAAATCATAGAATGGACTGTTGGCTACAAAAGGCGTACCATTGGGGAATTGTAATATGTTATGACCGCGCGCCAAAATTTCAGTACCGGGTACTACCATTCCGTCAGGAAGTGCTCTTCTGACCACCGATTTTCCTCTACGCTTGATGTCGGAAAGGGCAAATCCTTCACCAAACAACTCTTTTCTGCGCTCAATCAATATCTCCTCCACTAACTCTGCTTGTGAAAGCGTTGATAAATCAGGCGTTTGTGCACCACGCGCATTCCTCAATTCGTTCAATTTTGCAATTGCACCCGGTAGTAAGTTTTGCCCGGCTAATGCTTCTGCTTGAATCAACACCATTTCGGCTTTTCTCATCAACACCTGATCGGCAGTTGTATTAGGTCTTTGTCTAAATTTTTTGTACATCAAGAAGCCAGGAAAATGTGTTGTGTTCCACTGAAATAGTTGTGTACGCACATCATCCTCATCGAAAAGTCCCATAAAGAAAGGGTCTGCCATAAAATTTGCATAACCTTCTGTTGAGCTTAGCGTTACATCAAGATACGAAATATGAATATTGTTTTGGTCAGTTGTTTGACCATGTGCCCAAATCCATTCAGCATTTCCCAAATCGTTGAAACCTAATAAATAATCGGCTTGTGGCATCCAGTTATAGTTTGTTTCGGCTTCTGCTGCAAATTTAGCGGCATCTGCCCAATCTTCTCTTTGCAAATATAGGCGAGCCAAAATTCCGGAAATGATATTTCGGGTAATTTTATGCTTGGCTGTTCCATGACTCCAACTACCGATTAATCCGTGTGCGGCCAACAAGTCATCTTCGGCTTGCTTCATGACACGACTTAGCGTTTCTCTGGCATTCCCAACTGCGCTACCATCAGTAGGTGTTGTGTAAATGGGAACTGCTAAGTTGTTAGCATTCTCACTGTATTTGCCAACAAAAAATGTGCCCAAATTGAGGTACATATAACCTCTCAATGCGTATGCTTGTGCTTTAATTCTATTTTTTGTTGCAGTATCGCCTGGTACATCGTCAATTTTAGTGATAATATGATTCATATTATCAATCGCTCTGTATGCTAATGCCCAAATGTGCGCTACTGTTCCGTTGTTGCTTTGATTGGTTGCTTGAAAGGTGTATTGATTGTAAAAGCCATACGCATTACGTACTACCGCATCACTACCCATCGCTTCACTTGTGAGAAGTAAACTTGCCCATCCCGGATTTGCCCACGTGCTATATGTTTCCATAATATATCGCCAAGTACCGTTAAGCACTCGATCAACATTCTCTACGCTGCTGAATACGAGAGTATCGTCTGCAGCTGTGCTGGGCGAAGTTTCCAGATCGCACGAGTTAAGCGTCAACCCCAACACTGCAAAAATAACTATGTATATATATTTCTTCATTTTCTTCTATTTTTGATGATTGATTAAAATGTGATATTAACACCCACTGATGCTGTACGCATTGCCGGATAACGGAAATAGCTGACACCATTGAGTGCTTGTTCCGGATCCATACCTTCGGCACCAAATATTGTAAAGAGGTTTTCCCCTGCTAAGAATACTCTACAACTTGTGATATGTAACGGGGTAAGAATTGAACTCGGAATGTTATAACCCAAAGTTAAGTTTTTCAAACGCACATAGCTGGCATCAACTAAAAATCGTGTAGATTGATTTGTCCAAGCACCACCGGCAAAAGCATCACTTTGTAAACGTGGCACATCTGTATCTCTATTTTCCGGTGTCCATCTGTTGAGCATTTCTACCGACCAAGCACGCCCAACGGATGCACCGGTATGTTGAATTTGCCATTTATCTTGGTTAAATAGCTTCCCACCAATGGAATATGCAAACATTGCAGAAAGATCAAAATGCTTAAATCTCAAGTTGCTCGTAACACCACCCATCAAGCCGGGAAGTGCTGTCCCTGTAATTATTTTTGAAGCATCGTTATTAGCTTGTGAGTATGTTTTTGTCAGTACTCTTTCACCTTGTCCATTTGTCATCCACCATTGTGGCAAGCCATCTTCCGGATCAACTCCACCCCATTCTACCATAAACCAGTCATGCAATGAGCCTCCAACAGCAACTCGCTTTGTTCCGGAAGTAAAACCATTTCTAAGCTCTGTTGGAAGTGATGTGATTTTATTTCTATAATGTGTAGCATTCAATGTCAAATCCCATCTCCAATCTGATGTGTTGATAATGCGTCCTGTTACAGAAAGCTCCACGCCATAGTTTTTCATTGAGCCTGCGTTTGAAGGCAAGCTGGGATAACCAATAGAGGTCGGACGAGGAACATCGAAAAGAAGATCTTTTGAGCGACGGTCGAAGTACTCAATAGAGCCGCTTAATCTTCTATTGAAAAATGAATAATCAATACCTACGTTAAAGTTTAGGTTTGTCTCCCATTTTAAGTTTGGTGTTGCCATACGGTTGGTTACAAAGCCTGATTCTCCTAAATTATTCGCAATTGAGAACAGTGCTTTATAGGCATATAACTCATTTAAGCCATCATTTCCTTGCCCACCATAGCTGGCACGAAGCGACAGATTGTCCACAAAATCTGCATTTTGCATAAATTCTTCTTCCGATATTCTCCACGATCCACCAAGTGCCCAGAATGTTCCCCAACGGCTTTTGGGCGAGAAGCGAGATGAACCATCGCGGCGAATAGAAGCCGAGCCGTAATATCTGTGATTGAAGTTATATTCAACGCTTCCAAAGTAACTTAATAATTTGTACTGATCTGCTATGCCGGTAAAGTTATCTAGCTGACTTGCCGCACTCGGCTGCGTAAAACCTAATGAGGGAAATCCACTCCTTGTTCCTCGCATATCTACAATATTGCGCTCGTAATACTCCTGTCCGAGAAGAACACGCAAACTGTGCAAACCTTCAAGCGACGGCTGGTATGTAAGTACATTATTTGTAGTCAATCCTGTAGTGCGAATATTATTTCTTCCTACTGACCCTTTAACCGTTCCTGAACTACCAGGACCTATCTCAGGATTCACATAGTTGTGATCATTTCTATTATTATAGTCAATATTGACACTTGTTCGATAAGTTAAGCCTTTCATCAAATCAATATCAAGTGCTACCCTTGCCGTTGCTACGTCTCTCATCACTCTATTAAAGTTGTAAGATGCTGTACCTAAGTGATTCCAGCCCGGCTGTGCAGCAGATGGACGATAAGGACCGAAATCGGGTATTCTATTTCCATTGGCATCTAAAATCAATGCCCCTGTTTCGCGATTTCTTTCCCATACCGGATAAAAACTTGGCACCAAGCGAGCAAACATCAAAGCATTATTTAGGTTTGAATCTTCGCCTTGCGGGGCATTTTGTATTGAGTGTGTAAGAGCAATATTTGTAGATAGTCGCAACCAAGAGCGAATATCATTGTTAAGGTTTACACGCCCGGAATATCGTCTGAAATCCGACATAGGAGCAATACCCACGTCATCAAGATAACTCAAAGATACAAAATAAGTTGAAGCTGCACCACCTCCTCTGATATTCACATTGGCTTCCATTCTGCGTGCATCTTGTGTGTAGGCTTGCGACCAGTTGTCATCCCACAATGGAACGGCTCCGGGGACAATTCTTCCATCCAAACCTACTGGATTTGAGAAAGATGGTCCGTATGGGTTAATTTGTAGTCTTGAAACAACGCCATTTGTTGCAAATTGCGCAGCGTCAGTAGCAGATGCTCCACCAACATACATCCTTTGATTGCGAAGTGCTTCCCATACCATTTCAAAATATTGATCCGTGTTTACTTGTTTGTAATCCCTTACAGCGCGCCCTGATACTCCATAAGTAAAACGTGCATCTACCACAGGTCTTTCATTTCTTCGCCCTTGTTTTGTTGTGATAATAACAAGACCATTACCTGCACGCGATCCGTAAAGTGCTGTAGAAGCTGCATCTTTGAGGATGTTTATCGACTCGATGTCGGCGGGATTAATGGAGTTAAGTGCACCATCAAATGGAGCACCATCAACAATAAATAGAGGCGAGTTTGAAGCATTGATAGACCCAATGCCTCGAATAAAAATATTGGCATCGGAGCCGGGTTGTCCCGAAGAAGCGATGGACTGAACACCCGAAGCAGCACCTTGTAACAATCGAGTTACGCTACTTACTTGCGCGCGCTCAATGGCTTCCGATCGAACGGTAGATGCCGATCCGGTAAATCCTGCCCTTGATGCAGTGCCGTAGGCAACTACAATAATTTCATCTAATAACTCTGAATCAACACGCAAAGTTACATTTACAACTGTGCTCACAGGCACTTCTTGCATGCTGTATCCTACGTACGATACCACGAGTGTTCCTCCTGCAGGAGCCGAAATAGTAAAATTACCGTCCAAGTCGGTAACTGTTCCGTGTGTAGTCCCCTTTACTTGAATGGTAGCACCAATAGCAGGCTCTCCCAATTCATCTACTACTGTACCTCGCACATGCACTTGTGCGGAAACGTTCAAAGAGAACACTAAAAAGAGAAGAAATACCCCCCCCAATTTGGTTAAATTTAACAATTTGTTCATAAAAATGATTCTATAAATTAGTAATATTAAAAACTATAAATTGATTGATTCGATAGAATTGTGAATAATTTATATTTCTAAGAGGTTACGAAGGTATTTATATTTTCACAATAAAACAAATAAATTTTGAAATTTAACATTTTTGAATCAAAATGACAGAAAATCAGATTAAAATAGCAAAAATAATATTCTTCTGTACATTAGATAGACTTACACGGATAACAAAAGGAAAGGGAGGGGTAGATATGCGTGTACAAAGAAAAGAGGTATGGAATAATGCGAATCCGTACCTCAAAGATAATTTAATATACCAATAAATCTTTGTTTTTATTCCACAAACACTCGAATAATTCTCACATCTTCTCTCGGACGCTGATTATTATCGGTCTGTAAATTGGCAATTCTATCAATTACTTCGAATCCGCTGATGACTTCACCAAAAACGGTATACTCACCATCTAAATGGTGTGCACCACCGCGAGGAATATATGCTTCCCGGAATCCTTCGGGAAAGAAAAATTTACCTGACGCTTCGGCAAAAAGCGAATCAACAACGGATAGTAATGAATCGAGCTTTGAATTGAATGCTCTCGCATCGCCACTTTCTCTCAATCTTGCCAATTCTTCTCGATGCGGATTGTAATGTTCACGAATGATTTCGTTGCGAATCGGTACATTCACAGCCATTTCGAGCGTATCTAATCGTCCTTGTGTATATTCTCGCCCGTGTACGATAAAGAATTGCGAGCCGTCAGATACTCCTCGTGGATTATCTTCAACCCGACGCGGTGCAGCCAACGCACCTTTTTTGTGAAAATGATGCGGACGTACTTCTGCCGGAATATCCATTGAACGACTGCCGGCACCGATTTGCATTCCTGCCGGTGCATTGCGTGAATCTTGCGAGCCGCCTTGAATCATAAATTCGCGGATAACACGAAAGAAAAGCGTTCCATCGAAATGTCCGTCTCTAATAAGTTTCAAATAATGTTCGCTATGCAGCGGTGTATCGTCATACAGTATCGCTCGCATCGTGCCAAAGTTGGTTTCAATAACAATGGTCGGGTATTTTGTTTGCGCATTAACTCCGAATGAACAAATTAAAAGTGAGATGATTAGAATATTTTTTCTCATAAACCTTAAACTTTTAAATCTTTAAATTAACTCGGCGCTCGCTTCGAAATTACCCACGCAATGCCGATAAATACAAAATTCGGAATCCATGCAGCAATCATCGGATTCATTCCGCCTTTCACGGCAAATGTGGAACTGATGGTCATAAATAGAATGTACACCATACTCAATGCCAATCCAAGACCAATATTTACGCCCATTCCGCTTTTCACTTTTCGCGCCGATAACGATGCGCCAATAATGGTGAGAATGAACGCCGAAAAAACCGATGCGAGACGATTGTGATATTCAATTTCAAACACTTGAATATTTCCCATTCCGCGTGCTCTTTGACTCTCTACGTGGCGACGAAGTTGGGGCGAAGTCATCATTTGTTGGTCGTTTCGAGCAATGATAAAATCGTTTGGCGTAATCAGCATAACGGTATCAAGCGATGCGCCTGTTCTGATGCTTTCTCTCAAACCGTCAAAGCTGCGAATTTGATAATCGCGTATTGTCCAATTATTGTTTGTGTTGTAAACGATTGATTGTGAAGTTAGTCTCGAAACAAGTTGCAAGCCATCGAAATGATCCATCGCAAAGTTGTATCCTGTGTTGTTGCTCATATCAAAATTACCAAAATAAACCACCTGTCCCGGTCCTATTTTGAATTGAATATTCCGGTCGCCCGTGATTCTTCTGCCCGGATTTACATATGTGTTTTCAAATTCGAGACGCGTAACATTTGCAGGAGGAATAATATAACTACCAAACACATAAGAAAATAAAGCAATAACAAGAGCTGCTATCATATACGGCTTCATCAACCGTTTGAAACTGATACCGTTGGATAGTATAGCGATAATTTCGGAGTTGTTTGCCATTTTTGAGGTAAAGAAAATTACGGCAAGAAATACGAAAAGCGGACTAAACAGATTCGTGTAATAGGGAACGAAATTGACATAGTAATCAAAAATAATGGCTTGCAGTGGTGCATTATTTGAGATGAATTTGTCAAGTTTTTCGTTGATGTCGAACACCACCGCAATGGATATGATAAGTGCTATCATAAAAACATACGTTCCGAGAAACTTTTTTATGATATACCAATCTAGTTTTTTAAATTTGAAGAAATCCATATTTCTATTTTTGCGCGAAGGCACGAAAGCGCGAAGGCGCAAAAGTACAGCATCGCTGATTTCTTGTTTAGTTACTTTTTCTATTTATATTCTACCTGCTATTCCACGAACTTGCCCTCTTCGCACTTTCGTGCCTTCGCGCAAAAATTACAATCGTCTTGTGATGTGTTCCACCATTCTCGGCTTCCATTCCGCAAAATCGCCTGCAATAATATGTTTTCTCGCTTCTTGCACCAGCCAAATGTAAAAGGCAAGATTATGTACCGAAGCGATTTGCAATCCTAAAATTTCGTTTGCATTTATCAAGTGCCGTAAATATGCCTTACTATATAATCTATCCACAAACGAAGCACCGTCTTCTTCGATGGGCGAAAAATCGTTTTTCCAACGCTCGTTACGCATATTCATTATACCGTTTTTTGTGAAAATTTGACCGTTGCGTCCGTTTCGTGTCGGCATAATGCAATCGAACATATCTACGCCGCGTTCAATGGCTTCGAGCAAATTTTCGGGCTTGCCTACGCCCATCAGATAGCGCGGTTTATCTTTGGACAGAATTTCGTTGACAAGTTCCACCATTTCATACATTTTTTCTGTTGGTTCGCCTACTGCCAAGCCGCCGATAGCGTTTCCGTCTGCGCCGAGTTGTGCGATGTGTTCAGCCGCACGTTTCCGTAAGTCGGGATACACGCAACCTTGCACAATCGGGAAAAGCGTTTGACGGTATCCATAAGGACATTCCGTTTCTTGAAATCTTGTCAAACATCGATCAAGCCAACGCTCGGTGAGTTCGAGTGATTTTTTCGCGTAATTGTAATCGGCATCACCGGGCGTACATTCATCGAAAGCCATCATAATATCGGCTCCGATGATACGCTGAATATCAACTGCTTTTTCGGGCGAAAAGAAATGTTTTGAACCATCAATATGCGAGCGGAACTCGACCCCTTCTTCTGAAAGTTTTCGCATTTCCGACAATGAAAACACTTGAAATCCACCGCTATCGGTCAATATTGGTCTATCCCAACTATTGAATTTGTGTAATCCGCCTGCACCTTCGAGCACTTCCAGTCCGGGGCGAAGATACAAATGATAGGTGTTTCCGAGAATAATTTGTGCTTTGACATCCTCCTTTAATTCCGTCATTTGCACCGCTTTAACGCTGCCTACAGTACCTACAGGCATAAATACGGGCGTTTCAATTTGTCCGTGGTCGGTGGTTATGATTCCGGCTCGTGCATTCGATTTCGGATCGGTATGTTGTAATTGAAAATTCAATTTCCTTTAATTTATTTACTGTGTTTGTTTACTTCGTTTTACTGTATGTTTTATTTTGAATGCGGCGAGGTTTAGCTCAAAACTCGTTTCAGTATCTACCGTGTCGAGTGCATTTCCTATAATTTCGCCAAATAATTCTTCGCCTTTTTGCGCTAATGTTTGTTGTTTTTGTTCGTTTTGGTGGTCTTTCATCAGTTCGACGATTGATTGTGACAATTCTTGCATTTTTCCAAAAGCCTCAATAATATCGATAGTGGCTTGTGTGGCTTTTGGACTTTTTAGAATGGTTGCGAGCATATAACAGCCTTTTTTGGTAAAGGCTTTGGGGAGTGTCGGAGAAAATTTTATTTTGGGGTTATCGAAAATTTCGATAACCTCTTGTTTTTCGTTTTTGCTTATCTCGAAAATATACCCTTCGGGAAATTTTTCGGGATTGTTTTTGACGGCTTCATTTACACGCATTGTTTCCACGCCATACAACATTGCCACATCACTATCCAAGATAACACGTTCATTGCGTAGCGTAATGATTTTACTGTTTACATCATTGAATTTTATTAGTTCCATCTCAATCGTAAAAATTAGATGATGTAAAGGTAGCACTATTTTTCGTGAGATATAAGAAATTCATCAAGAAAGTATTATTTTTGTACGAAATTAAAAAGAGCAAAGATGAAACGAAAACCCGAATGGTTAAAAATTTCACTGCCGAAAGGGAAGTTATATCTCGATGTAAAAGACATTGTTGAACAGAAGAAGTTGCACACGATTTGTGTCAGCGGAAAATGTCCCAATATGGCAGAATGTTGGGGCAATGGTACAGCTACGTTTATGATTTTAGGCGAAATCTGCACACGTTCGTGTAAATTTTGCGCTACGCAAACGGGTAAACCATTTTCGCCGGATTGGGATGAGCCGAATCGTTTGGCGGAAACAATCGAAAAAATGAAATTAAAACATTGCGTGCTAACGAGCGTGGATAGAGATGATTTGTCTGATGGTGGTGCAGAATTTTGGGTAACTACCGTGACGTGCATCAAAGAACGAAATCCGCACGTAACCATCGAAACACTTATTCCCGACTTCGATGGCAATGCCGAATTGATTCAAAAAATAGTCAATGCTCATCCCGAAGTGATTTCACACAATGTAGAAACTGTTCGTAGATTGACACCACAAATTCGCAGTCGCGCGAAATACGATGTGAGTTTGAAAACAATCGAAATTATCGCCAAAAGTGGCACATCGAAAGCAAAATCAGGCTTAATGGTCGGTCTTGGTGAAACGGAAAGCGAAGTTTTGCAGACAATGGACGATTTACTTGCCGTTGGTTGTAAAGTGTTCACTATTGGTCAATATCTTCAACCCACGTGCAATCATGTATCTGTATCGGAATACGTTACGCCCGAACAATTTGAAAAGTATAAAGAATTCGGCTTAGAAAAAGGATTCGAATTTGTGGAAAGCAGTCCGCTGGTGCGGTCATCGTATCAGGCTCATAAACATATTTGATAATGCAAAAAATCACTTTCCAAAACCTCCACCGCATTCGCTACAAAGAAGCGTGGGATTATCAAGAACAGCTATTCGAAGCGGCTATTCGAGCCAAACTCAATAAAGAAGAAGACCGAAAACAACACCTTCTTTTCTGTGAACACGAGCCTGTCTATACGCTCGGAAAAAGCGGAAATGCACAAAACCTATTGATTGCCGAAAACATTTGCCACGAAAAAAACATCGACTATTTCCCCATTGATCGCGGCGGCGATATCACTTTTCACGGACACGGACAATTGGTTGTATATCCGATTATTGATTTGGAATTGTTCAACATCGGCATTAAGAAATACATCTCAATGTTGGAAGATGTTGTTATCGAAGTGCTTAAAAGTTATGACATTGTTGGCGAAAAAGACGAAAAAGCGATGGGTGTGTGGATTGATGCGCAACACCCGATGAAGGCACGAAAAATTTGTGCTATCGGTGTTCGTACAAGTCGACACGTAACAATGCACGGACTGGCATTGAATGTAAACACCGACCTTTCCTATTTCTCATACATCAATCCTTGCGGATTTACCGACAAAGCGGTTACTTCGATGGCGAAAGAGTTGGACAAGGAAGTAGATTTTGCAGAAGTAGAAGAAAGAATGAAAAGGGCTTTTTGTGAAGTTTTTGGCTGTATTTTATCTACTCAAACACCTGTGTCATCGGTCTTCCAATCCACACCTGCGGTTGTTGTAGATTGAAAATATGAGCGATAGTGGAAGCTACGTCAAACATCATCATACTTTCGTGAAAAGCACCTGACGGTTTCACATTTTTACCATAAATAATAAACGGCACTTCCATTTCCAGCATCGTTTTACCGCCGTGCCCTTTGTCAATCCCGCCGTGATCAGAGGTAAGAATAATGATACTGTTTTCGTAAATCCCGCTCTCTTTCATTGCATTGATTATGTCGCCGATATAATTGTCGAGTTCTTTCAGCTTGTCGTAGTAGGCGGGTGAACGCCAATCTTCAGCATGTCCCGCAGCATCGGGATTATCAAAGATGAACGCTGCCAATGTCGGCTTTTTCTCTTTGATGTATTCTACCGCCATATCCCGCAAAGCGAGCGGATGTGTTTTGAAATCGGGTGCGACTGCATAATAATTCACCGATAATGTATCTATCAGATACTTAATCCCGTCCCATTCGTATAGCACGCCAATCTCCGATTCGGGCGACGCATCTCTAAGCAGTTGAAATATGGTGGGGAAAATGCCGTTTTGATTCAACTCACGCGACGGAAGTTCGGGCGTACGAGAACCCCAAGTGGTATATCCGTGAAGTTCAGGACTGGCACCCATAAACATTGATGCCCAATTAACAGCGCTCGACGAAGGAAGAACACTTCGCATTTTGAGTGTATACCTGCCATTTCCCATCATTTGTCTCACGTTGGGCATATCGGCTTCTTCCATGCTCTTTGAGCACCAGCCGTCTAAGCCGATGAGGATAACGTGTTGGGCTTTCCATTCTTTGTGATTATTGTCTTTACAGGAAATAAAGACTGCGCAAATGGTTGCGATTAAAATTGTTGTGATAAAATATTTCTTCATTTTATTATTTGTTTTTATTTCTCAATCACTCTCAACTGCACTCTTTCCCCCTTTTTCAACTCAACCGAAACCAATCCATTCTCTACCACCAATTCTCTACCGTTCTGCGTAAATGTGCGAGCATAATCCGGTACTTTCAGCATCACACTGTTGACAACTTCCGATTTCAAAACAACCGTTTTCAAGTGCATATTTTTCCATTCCGCATCCACCTCAACACCGCCACGTACGAGCAATCCTTTGAAATTTCCGCTGCTCCACACATCGGGCAACGCCGGCAACAAATCAATATAACCATTCTGACTTTGGATAAGCATTTCCGCCATTCCCGCAGCACCACCCATATTGCCGTCCAATTGGAAAGGCGGATGCGTAGCAAGCATATTGGGGTAGATTCCACCTCCGGCATCGCCGCGTGTTGAGGTATAGGGCAAGCGAAGTATTTTGCTGAACAATTCGTGTGCACGGTTGCCGTCTTTGAGCCTCGCCCAAAAATTGGATTTCCACGCCAATGCCCAACCGGTGCCGTCGTCACCACGCGCATCCAAACTTACCCGAGCTGCCTGTGCAAGTTCGGGCGTTTTGTCGGGCGATATCTGATTGCCGGGGTGAAGCGCAAACAGATGTGATACGTGTCTGTGTCTGCTATTCGGGTCGTCTAAATCTTCTTTCCATTCCTGTAATTGTCCCCAGCTTCCGATGCGAGGTTTGCTGATTCGGTCACGCATTGATTTCAATTGTCGTGTAAAATCATCGTCAATTCCGAGTATTGCTGCAGCTTTCACGCAGTTATTAAACAAATCCCAAGCAATTTGATGATCCATTGATGCACCGCCCGATATTCCGCCGTGTTCGGGCGAGTAAGAAGGCGAAGATACCAGTTCACCGTTTTTGTCTTCTATTAAATAATCGACCCAAAACAGTGCAGCCTCTTTCATAACAGGATAAGCACGCTCTCGCAAAAAATCCTTATCTTGCGTAAAATCAAAATGCTCCCACAAGTGCTGACATAACCAAGCGGCTCCTGCCGGAAAAAATCCCCACGGAAAACCCCAACCGGGTGCGGTGAAGCCAAAAACATTATTCATTGTATTCACAATCCAACCGCGAGTGTTGAAAAAATCTTGTGCACTCACTTTCCCCGGTTCTACTAAATTTTCTGTCCACCAGACCATTGGCTCATTGGTTTCGGCAAGGTTGGTGAGCAGGGCAGGCCAATATATCATTTGCATATTGATGTTGGTGTGATAGTCGCAAGCCCAAGGCGGGTCAGTTTCATTATTCCATCGTCCTTGCAAATGGGCAGGCATTGTACCGGGTCGCGAACTGCTAATTAATAGATATCGAGCGTATTGAAAGAAAAGTGCTTCTAACGCATTATCGCGAACTCCTTCGTTATATGCAACAAGGCGTTCGTTAGTGGGGAGTGTTGATGCAGGCGCACCGGGCGACAAATCGAGCGTTACGCGATTGAACAATTCTTGATAATCATTTTTGTGTTCGGCAAGTAATTGATTAAACGTATTTCCCTTGATATCGGAAATTATCGACGGAGCGATCTCTTCCCAACCTACTAAACGATAATGCGGAAAACTGTTGGCGTAAGCAGTAGCGACAGTGGCAGCGAGGCTTAATTTCTTTGCATTTTTCACTACAATATTTCCGTCCGAAAAAGACACTTCTCCGTCTGTGTTTAGGATATGAATTGCAGTTTGAAAACCGAGCTCATTTGCCCGCACGTGTCCTTCATACAAATAAGTGTTGTTGATAAATGATTCGTTGGTTCTCACGTGTGGCGATACGTAGTTAATCACATAATCTGCTCCGCCGGCAGCATTGTTTTCCAAATGGAAAATGAAAGCGCGCTTGGGATAACTGGCAAAATAAGTCCTTTGATGATTAACTCCGCCTTGTATGTAACGTACGGTAGCTACAGCGCTTGAAATATTTAGGTCGCGATAATAATTTGTTATTTCGCCGTTGCCTGCTACATCAATAAAAATATCTCCGGCGGTTTGGTTGGCTCCGAAATCTCCAAACATAGGTCCACCCTCTATCATATTGATAACGCCTGTCATCTCTCTTGATGCAAGAGCGTTGGCTTCACGAAATCTTCCTTCGGCTATCAATTCCCTCACGGGCTCCAAAGCTTTCCACGCGTTCGGTCTGTTTCCGAAATTATAATCGGGATGACTTCCGGGACCACCTTCCCAAAGCGATCCTTCGGAAAATTGAATTTGTTCGCGTTCAACGCCGCCGAAAATCATTGCTCCTTTGTAGCCATTGCCGATGGGGAGGGCTTCGGTCATCCAACAAGTAGCGGGTACTGTGTGCCAAAGTATAAGTTCTTTTTGTTGCGTTTTTCCGCATGATAATAATAGTATTAAGCAGAGAAAAAAGGATATGTCTTTTTTAGTCATAAAAATTTGATTTGTCTTTATTCAATAACACAAGGGTGCAAATATACGAAAATGATACGAATTCAAAAAAATATTACCCGATATTCTCACGAGTATTGGATACTCAATAAGTTTGTACTTCTCCGGTGTTGTGATAGAGAAATACAAACGAAATATTATTAAGTATATCTTATTGGAAGTTGTAAAAATTAAGCAACCATTAATGCAAAAAATCGACACCCTCGTAAGTTATTTACGAGGGTGTCGAAGTCTCATGGATAGAAACCTTACGGATTCATACGAGCATTATATAACGCATTCACATAAGCTTGGAATTCTTGACCATACTGCGACGAAAGCATTACCCAAGCGGCGAGGTTTCGTACAAACTGCTCATTAGCACCTGACCAAACGGTGCCAGTACGGACGCCGGTACCAAGCAACTTCGGGTCGCCAACGTAAAGAATTTGGTCAACAGGACAAATACCAATGATGATATTATTGTTGCCTGCACGTGGGTCAATAACAATGCGCTGCATTGAAGCAGGTGCCGCAGTAAGCCAGCCCGAACTTATGTCTGTTGGTGGTCTCAACACAACATCGCCTGAAATATCCGTGCCATTGGTAAACGGACCGTCTCTAAACAGGAAGTTGTGTATCGCACTCGTGTTGGCTCCGGTAGGAGCGTTGATTGTCCTGTTTGTAGTAGCAGATGCACCGGTACCACTACTACTACCAACCGTATATGCGGCATTATAAAGTCGTAACATAACATTGTGTCTACTGATAAGATCTGTATCACTAACTCCCGACCCTATATTCTCATTATTAATAAATATCAATACCCTTCCGTTATTAACATTGTGAACAGTGCCCGGAGTATTTCTCGACCATTCTCGTATTCTTCCGCTTCCACCGGGACCTGCAGACCCACTGTTATATATATATATATCCGTATCGGGGCGGTTGGCGGCTTGGTTTTGAGGACTGCCAACCGCTAAAATATCGGGTAACAAAGGAGAAGAAGCTCTATCACGTCTATTAGCTGCAGTAGTAGAGGTATTACCAGTGTGTATCTGAGTACTGATAATAAATGTTCCGACCATATAGGTATCTGCTCCCCAGTTGGCTGCATTACCAATCTCTGCTCTCAGTTGTCCGAATTGGGCAAGTCTATTTGCAACAGTCGGTCCGCCATACGTCTGTGTAGTTGCGCTCCAAGAGGAGTACTCGGTCGCTATTGCCGATAAGATATTAAGTTGTCTCAATGTTCTCTCCGTTTGGCGAACGGTGATTGGCGGCAGTGTAATACCTGTTCCGTCTATGCCTACCGTCACCGTAGATGTAGGCGATACGCCCACTTGGTTTATTCTCAAACGCGGGTACGTTACGATAAACGAGCCTAGGTTGGTGCCGGTTGCATTACTGATGCTTGGCGCAGCGCCTGTGTTACCCCAAACAATCATAGCATCATTGTGCCATATATTGCTAATCGCATTATTAAAGACTGCACTCCAATTTACCGAAGTAGTGATAGGATCTGCGGTGGGACCACTGGTTTCCGTAGCAGTAACGACAATGGAGGTACTTCCACCACCACGTGGTATTACTCGTTCAGTAGTCGGATTCGGTACCGAGAACGTGAAGAAGCCCTGTTCGAGATTAATCTCAGCAAAACCTCCTTGCGGCGACCTCAATCCAATGCGACCGGAATGCCTGGTGGTTAAGCTTGAATTGTAGTCAGCGATAGTAGTAACTGTCAATATGGTTTCGATATTACTTGCTCCCGGTTCGGTTGCGACCTCAAATATAGTGCCTCCCGACGTAAAGAAGACTCCGGCATCTCCGGGCAATAATCCGGCTTCGCTATGCGTAATTCTAAATTTATTCGTTCCGGAGCCTCTGTTGGTTACCACCGCGCCGCGTGCAGTGAAATATGTTCTTGCATCGGTCAATACCTCAGTTGGGTCGTCATAAGCAAAAACGCTTACGATATCCGTTCCCTCTTGTCTCAGTACCAACACTCTGTTGATATTGGGGTTGCTCACAAGACTCACAATCACAAATCCGAAACGGGTATTCATTTCTTCGTTTTCTTGGAGCGCTTGTACACGGAAAGTATTATTAATGTTGGGATCGCCGAAAATCATTCTGTTTGTTGTTCCGAAAAATCCAAAGTATTCATCGTTATACATTGTAGCTACCCATTCGCTCGAAGCGGTTACCTGTACAAAGTTCGGCAAACCGTCCGGTGTTTCCATCGGCATTGGAATAACAGTACCGGGTGCTGCGCCATTCGGAAAGGTAGAAATGTCGTTCATATTCAAATTCAGTTCCAAGAACTCTACCGAAGAAGATTCCTGTATTACTTCTATTCTGGCGCGTATGTTGCCGAATACCAGCTCAATGAAACCTTTTCTTTCATCTACGCTTGGTGTAGCTGATACTGTAAGTGAGTTGCCTGCCAATACTGCCAAAAGACCCGTGTCCATTGTAATAGCCGATACACCCAATCGAGCGCTGCCATCGGGACTGTATGAAAATATCGTGAATTCTCTCATACCACCTTCGGGTGAGAAAACGATGCGATTGGTCGGAATTACTAACACATTACCGCCGTCAATGAGGATCACTCCGCGGCTGTCCATATCGGTGTTGTTGACAGTTACTTGCAGTAACGAGTTATTACTTCCGTACGCCGCTCTTTCAGCCTCTTCAACAGTTGTTATACCTGGGTCGCCAATCTTTACACCATCGCCCAATACGAGATTCACCGTTACGTTGTGTACCGTGTTACGCGCCAAGTCCTGTCCGGAAAAAGGCAAGCTCACATTCACACGATAATAGTTTATTACGCCATTATGTTCGATACCGAGTACCACAGCAGTGGTATGAAGGTCGTTTTGTGATACACTGGTTTGTCGGTTTCCAAACGTATATAATTGTCCCTTGATAGTATTACCAACAACACCGTCCATGCGCTGAACAGCTCTACCGGAAATTATATTGGAGTAGTTGTTGTGCGCGTCGTTCCAGATAGAGGTTTCCCGCGGTACGTTCCATACCGATGCACTTACCAATGTATAGTCTGCCGCCAAACGGGTTGCCATCTCCACGTCTAAACGCACTACCGCACGTACAAGTGGCACCGATACATCTTCCCGGTTTGCCGGTTTTTCCACCGTTGCAGTCATTAGCAATCGGTTGGAAGCAATCCGGTTGCCGGCATTGAATCCATCCAATTCGAGTTGTCTGCTTACCGCTGTATTAAAATCCACACCGTTAAATGAGCTTAACCACGTATCAACATTCGTCGATGATAAATACGTATCAATATTGGCAACTACCAATATTTTGTAATGGGTATTGTTGTTGAGTGTAGGCGTATTGTGAAACCTCACTTGTAGCGGCATACTCAAATCCAGCGGATCGCCGTCTTCGTCTTTGATTTCAACGGCATCAACGAAAGTCTGTGCGCCTGAGCCGTCGAAGAAGAGCAGGTGCAACATAGTTATATCATCTTCTCCCTCTTCCGACGGAATGTTCATTCGGGTGTTGATACTGCTGTTTGACACGTTGAGTTTCAACAGAAAGCCGTCTTTATCTGCCGTGCCGCCGCCGTTGAAGCCGTTGTCCCAGTCGGATTGGCAAGACGATGCGAAAAGCAATGCAGCTAATATTGTGAGTGTAAATAATAATTTTTTCATATTATCGGTTGTTGTTGTTTTTATTATCTAATTGTTTTTGTCATTGGTGCGAAACCAAATCCGCACCAACGTTTTTCATCTTTCCTCCACTCGCGCCGATTTGCAATCAGTGTGCTTTAAGCGCACGGTTTATAAAACCGCGCGAGCGGAGGAGCGGGACTTTAATTATTACCAGTGTTTAGAGACCTCCCTTAGTCGGAACTCCTCTGTTGTCTGTACCGTTGTTGCCGCTTGCATCCCAATAACTGCTCCACGGTGCGGGCTGCGGTTGCGAATGAGAAAATCTTCCTGTACGGCCTTCTTCCATAAACATATCGGTGAAGTGCGTTCCGTATCTAGCGGCATTTCCGATAAAGTACGCCACGTTATCACGGTAAGCTATTTGATCTTCGGTCATATTTCCGCCTGTGGCGGCGTAAGAATTACCAAAGATCTGCGCCTCCCCGAGGAACATAAAGCCATTTTCGACATCGACGACAAGCAATGCGTCCTGGGAATTAGATATTCCGCGGTGAGTAATGACCGCCGATGGAGGCAAATCCCCGACATTCATATAAGTATACCATGCGTTAGGTGCACCCCATTGCCCCAAAAGACGCCCTCCTACGACAGATGTCAGTGGAGTTTTACCGACAATACCATTCCCCAGGAAGAACTGTTGAATCTTTGTGTCCACATGATCGGGATATATCTCTACCGGTGTAGTGGTTAGAGAATTTCTGCCCAATACTGATGGATATCCGGGGTTCCTCCTTATGGGTGAAGTAGGCATATTTATCACATTGAGATCGGTTCCGGCATTCTGCTGACTGAAGACTACCCAGCCGCGGTCGCTGTCTATGAACTCATTAACTCCGTTATTACGAGTCCATACAGTAGCTACAGTGCTGGCTCCAAGCGCTACGACATTCAGAAGATTAACGTCCCTGAAGTTGGTGCCGTTAAGGTCGGTAGCGTTCAAAGATGTTGTCGTGGCTGTTCCCGTGCCGCCACCAGTGGTAATAAAGGTGGTGGGAATGGCTGTCGAGCTGGTATTCAGCACCAACCATGACCATCCTTGGGCCCACCCGCCGGTGCCGGTCGAAAGTACGCCATAATCCGCACCGCTACCTCGTAAGTTCATAGCGACTACCTGATTACGACCTGCGGCCGGGGCATACTGCTGATTACTGCGGTCTAGCCTGTTCTGGTGAGCGGTAAACGTCCTCTGCAGAGATGTACCCACAAGTTTTACCGTTACGGTAGCCGAAATATTGATATGGCGGTTAGGGTAATATACCTTCGGGAACTCCACGAGGAACTGTGTAGATGACGGGTAATTCTGTCCTTCAACAAGCGTGTTGCCGTACTGGTCAACAAACTTGGCGGCGTGCTGCACTAATCTGCGCCCTGTGCCGTCGGTAGCAGTGTTGTTGCTCATAGCAATCGTAGCTGACCATGTAAGGGTACTCTCTATATCTACTGTAACAGGCACAGACTTGCCGCCTGTTATCGGAATATTATGCGGGGTACTGTGTTCCAGAGTGAGCGTATAGAAATCCTGTTCGAGATTAATCGCTGCAAAACCTCCTTGCGGTGACCTCAACCCAATGCGACCGGTCAATGGTGACCCATCCATCGGGTTTATACCGTTGGATTCAACTGTCAATATAGTTACACCGGGAGTTGTCTCATCGCGCTCGGTAATCGTAAAGTGTGCTCCGCCCGCTGTAAAGAAAATTCCGGCATCTCCGGGCAACAATCCGGCTACGCTATGCGTAATTCTATATCTATTCGTTCCGGAGCCTCTGTTGGTTACCAATACACCGCCTGCATTGAAGTACGTTGTCCTTTCTTCAGTAGTTAGTAATTCTACAGTCGGGTCGCCATAAGCAAAAATACTTACGATATCCGTTCCTTCTTGTCTGAGCACCAACACCCTGTTGATATTGGGGTTGCTCACAAGACTTACAATTACAAACCCGTAACGGGTATTCATTTCTTCATTTTCCTGAAGCGCTTGTACCTGGAAAGTATTAATATTGTCAGGATCACCGAAAATCATTCTGCTGGTTGTTCCGAAAAATCCGAAGTATTCATCGTTGTACATTGTGGCTACCCATTCACTTGAAGCGGTTACCTGTACAAAGTTCGGCAAACCATCCGGTGTTGCCATCGGTATTGGGAAAGTAGTACCGGGTGCCGCACCATTTGAAAAGGCAGAAATATCGTTCATATTCAAATTCAGCTCCAGGAACTCTACGGTAGAAGATTCTTGCACTACGTCTATTCTGGCGCGTATATTTCCGAAAATCAATTCGATAATTCCCTTTCTCTCATCTACACTAGGTGTAGCCGATACCGTGAGCGAGTTGCCTGAAAGTATTGTCGAAAGACCCGTGTCCATTGTTATGTTGGTAGCAGCTAATCGAGCACTACCGTCGGGACTGTATGTAAATATCGTGAATTCTCTCATACCACCTTCAGGTGAGAAGACGATACGATTGGTCGGAATCACCAACACATTACCACCGTCGATGAGAATTACCCCACGACTGTCCATATCGGTGTTATTGACAGTTACCTGCAGCAACGAGTTGTTTCTTCCGTACGCAACTCTTTCAGCCTCTTCAGGAGTTGCTGCGTTTAGGTCTCCGACTTTCACACCGTCGCCCAACACGTGATTCACCGTTATATTGTGTACCGTGTTACGCATCAAGTCTTGTCCGGCAAAGGGTAAGCTCACATTCACGCGATAATAGCTTATTACGCCGTTATGCTCGATACCGAGTACCACAGCAGTGGTACGAAGATCGTTTTGCGATACTTGGTTTTGTCGATTTCCAAACGTATATAATTGTCCCTTGATAGTATTACCGACAACGCCGTCTACGCGCAGAACATCTCTACCGGGTATTATATTGGAGTAATTGTTGTACGTGGCGTTCCAGATAGAGGTTTCCCGCGGTACGTTCCATACCGATGCGCTCACCAATGTATAGTCTGCCGCCAAACGGGTTGCCATCTCTACGTCCAAACGCACTACCGCACGCATAAGCGGTACCGATACTTCTTCCCGGTTTGCCAGTTTCTCCACTGTTGCGGTCATTAGCAATCGGTTGGAAGCAATTTGGTTATTAGTGCCATTGAATACAGTGGACACATCAATTTGTTCGCTCACCGCTGTAGAAAAATTGACACCGTTAAACGAGTTTAACCACGTATCAACGTCCGTTGGTATATACGCATCAATATTGGCAACTACCAGTATTCTGTAATGGGTGTTGTTGTTAAGTGTAGGCGTATTTTGAAACCTCACTTGCAACGGCATACTCAAATCCAACGGATAACCGTCTTCGTCTTTGATTTCAACGGCATCAACGAAAGTCTGTGCGCCTGATCCTTGGAAAAAGAGCAGGTGCAACACATTTATATCATCTTCTCCCTCTTCCGACGGAATGTTCATTCGGGTGTTGATGCTGCTGTTTGACACGTTGAGATTCAACAGAAAACCGTCTTTATCTGTCGTACCACCGCCCTTGAAGCCGTTGTCCCAGTCAGATTGGCAAGACGATGCGAAAAGCAACGTAGCTAATATTGTGAGTGTAAATAATATTTTCTTCATTGTCTGAACTATGATTTTTGTGATTTGTTTGATTTTTAATGATTTCTTGAACGTGAGTTTTTCTCACTGTAAATCATCAAAAATCAAACAAATCACAGTTTAGACTACTTGAACTGATTTGTAAATTCATTTCCTTGCTGCGTGGTATTCATAATCCAAGCCGCTACGTTGCGCACGAATGCTACGTTGGCTGCATTATTCCAGTTACGGTTGGTAGCTGTGTTGCCGGCAGCAAACATTCCGGGATTACCGATGTATACAATTCTGTGTGTCGGGTCGATACCCATCACCGCTTGACTAGTATTTCTCGGATTCATTATTACCGGAATGAATGTATTGGGAAATGCACTCAATGCTCCCGCAGTGCCGCCGTTTGGTGTCAGCGATACGCTGCCTGTATTAAAAAACGGTGCAATAGCTCCATTTGGCAAAAGGAATCTGAACATATTTTCTCTTGCGGGTGTAACGGCTGGTGGCGTACGAGGTGTAGTGAGTGGTACATACGCAAGGGTTTGGCTGCCTGCACTAACACCTGTAAATCCGAGCGGACCGAGTAAGTCTCTAATACCGGTTGCCTGTGAGCTTTGGTTCACTACTACCAGTACATTGTTAGGATTCGATGCCAACCAGTTACGTATGGCTGTACCCTGTGCTGCTGTTCCGCTGAAATTGTTGGCAAGGAATACGTTGGCACTGCCTACCGCCCATCTGGGGTTAGCGCTTATGTGGGTACGTGTACCTGCATACTGCGGGAATTGCGGACGTGCATTTGTGCCGCCTGTCCGGCTGAAGTTGGCAGTATTGTCTATCTCCGTTTTCAATCGTTGAAGCGGACGGCGTTGTGCTGCTGTTCCGGCAGACCACGCACTGTTGAAACTCGGACGACCGGTAACGATATTAACATCGCGTATGATACGTTGTCCTTGTTGTATGATAACCGATTCCCTAACACTGGGGGCTGCATCAATATATGCCGTAATGGTAACGGTGGGGGTAAACCCTTGCATTTCTGCCGGCAGCGGTGGGAAAGTTACAGTGAGTACATTCCCGCTACGGGTTACTACTACATTGTGTATCGCAGGGTCTATGCCGGCAATTACCGGTGTTTCATAACTCCACGGCGATGTTGATGTTACAGTGATTTGTGTGCTACCACCTAAGTTCGGAATAACCGGGTGTGTGGTTGGGCTTAATGAAATGGAGTGTGCCTGTTGGCGCAAGTTTATCAACACCCGCGTGGTGGGATCAACAACCATATATGCCGTTATCACAGCCGTTGCGTCAAGCGCATGCGTATTGCCGCCTACCGTTTTTATTTGTAAATAATCTTCGCCTACCGGTCTTGTTACTGTAAAATTGCTTGATGCAAATCCACTCACCGAGAACAACCAATCATCAGACGCAGTAATAGGCACATTGATGTAATCAAGTCCGGCTGATACTCCGCCTATTGCTGTGCCAACAGGTGAGAAAAGAAGGTTGGCTTGCTCGGGATCAACCAAATTGATATATGCCTGTCCTTCTTGCGTCAACACCAATACTCTGTTGATATTGGGGTCTGCAACGAGACTCACAATCACAAAAGCATAATGGCTTGCAGCTGCAGTATGCGGTCCGATAGTAGAAAGCGTAAATGGAGTACCATTATCGCCTGTCATTGTTGTTACAGGACTGCCTGCATTAGCTATACCGCCGAAAGTGAATTTTCCGTTGTATAACTCTGCTGTCCAAGGACCTGAACTGCTAACAACCACGTCGCCATCCATCGATGCGGCGTCTCCTTTCGGGAATATCGGAATTTCTGTTGTTCCCACATTTAAATCCAAGAACAAGTGTTTCCTGTCGGACTGTACTACTTCTATCGTCCCTCTCATTGTTCCGAAAGCAAGGTTGATAAATCCTCTTCTTGCATCGTCGGTTGGGGTGGCAGTTACTGTGATGGTATTATTCACCAATGGCGATACCGTTATTCCTGCGGGCAGGTCGGTACCAATTATTTCCAATGTTGTTTCCGGATTGGGGCTGAAAGAGAATATTGTTACTGTTTCTGAGGCGCCGTCTCCGTCAAAGTCTATACGGTTTGCACCGATAGCCAAAATATCTTCTCCATCAAACATTACACCGCTTTGTCCGCCGTCTTGCCATTGCCTTACGTTGATGTCCAACATGGTAGTGGCGCCGTTGTAAGCGTCGCGTGCGGTGTTTTCGCCCAGTTCTCTAACTCTCGTTACGGTTACTTGATACACATAGTTGCGTTTTAGCAATTGCGCACCCGATTCGTTTACATTGACACGGTAGTAAGTTACCCTGTCTGTGCTTGCGTTTTCTTTGATGCCGAGAATCAGTGCAGTGGTAAAGTTGTCATTTTGATACGAGCCTGTTACACTGTTTTCAAATGAATAGAGTACGCCTTTATACAATGTTTGGCTCGGGTCAAGTTGGTCGTTTCTGTCAAAAAGTTCGAAATGCTCCCTGAAATCGTTGAAATCGGAGTTCCACAATGCAGTTGAGGTAGGTACGTTATATACCGCTACCGATTCGAGTACGTGAGCGGTGAGTGCACCACTACTATCTCTTGGATCCATTTTCACATCAAAGCGCACCATTGCGCGAAGGAGGTTGGCATGTACCATTTCCTGTCCGCTACGTCTAACGATAGACGATGTCATCAACAATTCTTCTCTTGAAATAGGGCGGTTTACTTCATTTCCGTTTAATATGCTTGCTTGCGCCCGGCTGAAAAGAGTGCCATCAAATGAGGCTAACCACGTATCTTCGTCCGATACATAGGCGGGTATATTGGCTACCACGAGTATTCGGTACTCTGTATCTGTATCTAATAATGGCTTACCCGTGAAATCTATTCTCAACGGTGTTGCCATATTCAACGGTACAATCTCGTTATCGGTATCAACTTCTGTAGGCGACATATCAATGTAATCCACAAATGCGCCTGTAGCAGCATTGAAGAACAAGAGATACAACGAAGTTACATCTTCTTCGCCTTTTTCTGCCGGTATTGTGGAACGTGTACCTATCATACCACTGCCTTGCACGTCGAGCTTCATTAAAAAGCCGTTTTGTAGTGCCGGCGGCGTTGGCTCTATTCTAATATCATCATTCGCACACGAAGTTACAAAGAGTGCCGCGATAATGAGGGTATAAAGTATAAATAATTTTTTCATATTCGGTTTTTTATTTTTCGTTTAATTGATTATTCATCATAATACATTTGTTAATCATCATCGTCTTCGCCAAATCCTGCATCTGTGTTGCCTCCGTCATTCCAATCGTTGGGGTCATCACCCTTTTGTGTGATGGTGATGGGGAAGCTGATACGCCCTGTTTCAACGTTTAGAATAGAAGAAGGGCTGCCATTATACTCGGCTCGTGATATAAATCTGAAATGGCCGTTATAGACAAGTATATTTTGTCCATTTTCAAGTACCGTTCTCGGGTTACCCACTTGGATAAGTTGTATCGTGTAGCGAGTATTTTGGATAGTACGGATTAGTGTTTCCGTACCGCCTTTGGTGTCAAAGTTTACATCGTTAGGGATAATCGTTCCGTCAATTACTCCACTAGTAGTTGTTAACGTCAAATCCCATTCGGTGAGTGGAATATTCGTTTCGAAACGAAGTTCGTCCGTTGTATTTGCCAAACGATAGAGTACTGCTCTACGGCTGAGGTCTTCGTTGCGACTGCGTTGCAACTTTATCCAGCGTACGCCGTCTAAGATAATTTCGTCCAATCCTACTTCTACCCAATCGTTGATTTCTACTTGCATATTCATTGCAAGAGAGTTGTAAGCGTCTTCGGGTGTCTTTTCACCGGGTCCGGTAACGCCCATTATATTGATTTGATAGAGGTGGTTGCGAAGCACGTTTATCAAGCTGGTACCGTTTTGGGTAAAATCAATACGATAGTACGTTTCCGCACCGCCTCGGTACGAACCGCCCACTACTATTGCCATACGGTTGAGATGGTTTTCATCACCCGGGCGAGGTGTTCCCGTAATCGGAACTGCACCTTGCGGTGTTCTAACATTTGCCTCAGGCATATATATTTGTCTGTGAATGCTTCCGCCTTGCGCAACAAAATTAAAGTTTGTTTCCGAATCGGCAACCGAAAATGCTGTTGTTGCAGCCGGTGCCGGTACGGGAATAGTAGGATTGCCTAAGCGTGCGGTAGGCAATGTGCCCCAAGCACTTCCGGTATCTCCTGCGGGTACTATTGCAAAATAGTTATTAGGTCTCATCACGTATACTCTGTTGAGTACAAATGGGATAGTCTGCGGGGTAGGACTATTGTTTTGACCGGACCATACGTAACCCTGTTCAGAGTCACCGGACACTGTTCCCACACCTACATCAATACGTGCAATGGCGCGGGTAAGTTGAATGGGATCTGCGACGGGCTTATTTGGTTCGATGAGAACCGGGGTTGTTGTTTGTCCCCACATCGGCATTGCCGGCTTTGCTGGCAATGTTTCTTGGAATATTTTACCGGTGAATTGTTTCCACAGTGCTGCCATTACAACATTGTAAGCGCTTCCGAGAAACGGTGACATATGCGGATTGGCTCCCAAACGACCTGCTATAATATCTGCCGCATTGGCAATTACTACCAAGCGAAACAAATCGGTAGAATTTTCACTTGCCGTAAGTGAAACCGTAAATTCGCCTGTACCGCTGATATTGCCGGCACCAAGTCCGGGAGTATAGTCTATCGTTTCTCCATCTGCTTCTCTGATGGCTACAAGATTATTACTCGTATCAAAGACTAAGACAAAGACATCTTTAATTCTGTTTTCGTCTTCAAATTCAAGAACAGCCGAACGGGATGATCTCTGTCCCGCAAAATTTCCCGGCATACGAAAGCGAAGTACCACTTCGGCATTTTCTCTTTCCGAAGGTATTTTCGGAATATTTCCTTCCGAAATACACGATACGGATAGCATCAAAACTGCCGTGAACAGTAGTATGTAAATAATTTTTTTCATATTGTTTTTGTTTTATATTTTTACGTTTTTAGTTCATTATCTTGGACGATTGTCTGTCTTGTTAAATTATCGGATCTACCGGTTTTTGTTCAAACTCCGGCACCTTAATAATTACCGATATATCTTTGTTCAAAAAGCTGACGATTATCGGAATCAGCATATCAGGACCCGTTTCGAGCGACGTGATGCCTTCTCTAAGCATAAAAGCGGCAATTTCGCTTTTCAGTGTTGCATTATCTATCGTATGAACAATGGTGTTGTTTGACGAAAGAATACGTACCTCTTGGGTCATCGCATTACTATTGATGTCGAATAGTTTTGTACGAAAATGCGCAAGGGCAGGTCGTTCAGTGAGGTTGTCTTGATTTTGACTTTGCTCTCTGAGTGTAACACTACCGAAGGTTTTCCTGTAGAAATCATAACCCGGATTAGCGTTCCCGATTTCTACAAACGGCGCTACCGGATCACCAAATACTTCCTCGTATCCAACGACATACACATCTATATCAATAAATGCCCTTGAAAAAGGCAGCACTTCCGACACATCGCCGGTGGCAGGGATTACCAACGTTGATTGTCTTTGCAAGTCCGATGCAAAGTACAGATCATCGCCCATACCCGGGAACGTGGTAGTACTGCGTGGAGCGCCGGGGAGACTAATGTATGCGTTGCTTATTGCTTCGCCGAGATTTATGCCGCCAAACGCGCTTCTTGCACTTGCATTTCCCCAAGCCACTACGCGGTATTCACCCGGTTCGAGATGACTGAGATCTGCTCCCTTTTGCGCGCCGGTTACGGTCTCTTTGTGTACAAGTAACCCGGAAGCGTTACCGTAAATAAACAAATCAACGCTGCTTATCCTGTGAAGAATATCGCTCCCATTGTGGTTATACGCAAATTCTAATATAACACTCCTGTCGGTGGGGCAATTCCGGTCTCTTTCCTCAATACAAGCGGAGAGTAAGACAATACAAAATAGTAACAGGCTTATACGAAATAATTTCATCTTCATTTAATTTATAATTGATAATTGACAATTATTAATCGTTGTCAATTGATGTTTTTGAATTCTTTTTTTGCGACAAAAACTGCTAATTATCAACTAGCAATTAAAATCGCTTTGTTATCGGAGCGAAACCAAATCCGCTCCGACCTTTTTTGTTGCCGCGCGATTGTATCGCGTGGCTTTCTTAATTACCACGCGATGTAATCGTGCGGTAGCGGGATTAAAATTAAATGATTGGCTCAACCGGAACAGGATTCCAGTCAGCAACCGTTACGGTAACATCTACGTCAATCAAGTTCTCTTTCGGTTGCGGACGCAAGTCTTGCTCTGTGAATCTAAGTACTCCGGCACCAACAGTATAAACATTTCCTGCAACAATTTCATCTATTTGAACTCCAGCGGACATAAAACCACGGATAGTAAGGAATTGCGCACCTGCATAAGTAGTATCATCAAGAGTAGTTCCTCCGTCATAGCTAACCACTATATTGCTCAAACGGATAATGATGTATGGTACAGTTGTTTCGTCGCCTGCTATACCTGCAAATGTATTGTATCCCCATACACCGCTTGCGGGTGCTACTCTCAAAGAAGTACTTGGTAGATTTACATTATCCCAGTTGTAAGATGATGGACCAGTACCAGGAAGGGCATATATAGCAGTTCCTCCTGTGAAATAAGTAACGAGCTCAGCTGGGGTACCTGTACCTGCTGTAAAACCGGTTCTCGTTGCTCCCCAAACATTACTGTCATTGAAATACTCATCAAAGAAAATAGCATCAACATTAAATGAAACAATGTGATTCACGTATCCGGCACGGTTAGCCGCTGTGATGTCTGTCAATTGGAAGCGAGCTACTACAGGCTCGATTTCTATTGCAACTTCATACAAGTCGTTACCAGTGGCAGGATTTGTACCCACTGATGTTCCAATTCCTTCATTTCCATACAAGTTTACATCGTCAGAATCCATTTGCGAAGCCATATCAAGGACGTACCCTCTAACACTTGCGATAGTTCCCGACAGAGGAGTTGTGGTATTACCTACCACAGCAACGTGTGAGATATTTGCCGGCAAGTTAGTAATTATAACTCCACCTTCTGCGTCAGTGATGTTGATAATGTTTCCACCGGTAGCATAGGTAGAAGTGGCTGTAGTAAGCATATATGAGCGTACAATGTTAGTTCCATCGTGGAAATACAATACCCCACTGTTAAACGTTATTGTACCTGAAGCATCAATACCTACTGCACGTGTACTGCTTCCGCTAAGTGTGAACGAAACGGCTTTCAACTCGTTACTAACCGGCGGTACATCATCTTTGTTACAGCTTGTAAAACCTAATACTAGGGCAGCTGCCACTAAAAAAGCATTTCTAAAAATTTTCATCATTTTGTTTAAAATTTAATTGGTTTATTAATCTAATTATTTGTTTTTTGTTTATGATAGAAACAGGACGCGCCCGGTCTCTATGCGGTTTTGTTTTTGTTGGGTGTTGGAGGCGCAACGCGCTACGTCTCTACACGCATATTTTTATCTGTTTTGAAATCTTTCCATTCTACGGTTATCCTCACGCTTGAGGTTTACTTCGCTTTTGTTGTGTGCCGCTTCTCTACTGCCGGCAGCTTGTGCACGGGTGAAATAGCTGTCGGCTTCGTCTAAGTTGCCTTCCAATAGGGCTAC
>JAIRUA010000012.1 GCA_031254645.1 Dysgonamonadaceae bacterium | reverse complement strand
TTACCGATCCTTAGAAAAAAACCACCGTGTTAAATAAATTAGGGGCGCGCCTTTGCGGGCTTGACCCACAACCCCCCCCCCAAAAAAAAACAAAGAGATTGCGGGTCAAGCCCGCAATGACGTTCTTAAACATTTTTAACCGCCAAAATACCCCCAAATCAATTTAACAATTCTATTTTTGTGTTTCATAAAACAGACATCGAACTTTAATAATCAAAAAATATGAGCCAAGTAGTTGATATCAAAGAATTAAACGAACGAATAGAACAAAAGAGCGCATTCGTTCAAACACTGGTTTCGGGAATGAACAAAGTGATTGTAGGTCAAAAGCATCTTATAGAATCACTTCTAATCGGATTATTGTCCGACGGACACATTTTGCTCGAAGGTGTACCCGGATTGGCGAAAACATTAGCGATTAAAACGCTGGCTCAATTGATTGATGCAGATTACAGTCGCATACAATTTACACCCGATTTATTGCCTGCCGACGTTATCGGAACAATGATTTACAGTCAGCGCAACGAAGAGTTTCAAGTGAAACACGGACCAATTTTCGCCAACTTCGTATTGGCAGACGAAATCAACCGTGCGCCCGCTAAAGTGCAAAGTGCACTACTCGAAGCGATGCAGGAGCGTCAAGTTACCATCGGCGAACAAACATACAAATTGCCCGTGCCGTTCCTCGTAATGGCAACACAAAACCCTATCGAACAGGAAGGTACATATCCGCTTCCCGAAGCGCAAGTCGATCGATTTATGTTGAAAGTGGTTATCAATTATCCCACAAAAGAGGAAGAAAGACAAATTATTCAACAAAATATATTCACACCCATAACCATTGACCGCCCTGTAGTTTCAACGGCAGAAGTTTTGGCTGCACGTGAAGTGGTACGCGAAGTGTATATCGATGAAAAAATCGGTAAATACATCGTAGATATTGTTTTCGCCACACGTTTTCCCGAACAATTCGGAATGGCAAATCTCAAAGAGATGATTGGATTCGGCGCCTCGCCGCGCGCTTCCATCAATTTGGCGCTTGCCGCACGCGCTTATGCGTTTATCAAACGCCGCGGATACGTGATTCCCGAAGATATTCGCGCTGTATGTCACGATGTGCTTCGTCATCGTATCGGTCTCACGTATGAAGCCGAAGCGAATAATATGACATCGGAAGAAATTATTAGTGAAATACTTAATAAGGTGGAAGTCCCTTAGTAGTTTGATAGTTAATAGTTGATAGTTTTATAGCCGCAGGCTGTTAACTATCGAACTATAAAACTAAGAACTATAAAACTACAAAAAATGGAAGCAACGGACTTACTCAAAAAAGTACGACACATCGAAATCAAAGCGCGTGGTTTGTCGCGAAATATCTTCGCAGGCGAGTACCATTCTGCGTTTAAAGGGCGTGGCATGGCTTTTTCGGAAGTTCGTGAATATCAATACGGCGATGATATGCGCGATATTGACTGGAACGTAACCGCACGCTACAATCGTCCCTATGTGAAAGTGTTTGAAGAAGAGCGTGAACTCACTGTAATGCTGCTGATTGACGTGTCTGGAAGTTTGGATTTTGGCTCGAAAACGGTTACAAAACGCGATGTGGTTGCCGAAATTGCTGCAACATTAGCATTTTCCGCCATTCAAAATAACGATAAAATCGGTGTGATTTTCTTTTCCGATAAAACAGAAAAATTTATTCCGCCGAAAAAAGGGAAAAAGCATATCTTGTTTATCATTCGCGAAATTTTGGACTTCAAACCCGAAAGCATCGGGACAGACATCAATTTGGCACTTCGACATATGACGAACGCCATTAAAAAGCGCTGCACGGCATTTCTTCTATCCGATTTTATTGATGCGGATGATTATAAAACAGCGTTACAAATCGGAAATCGAAAACATGATATCGTTGCGATTCAAGTATATGACAAACTAAGTACAGAGCTGAAACCCATTGGGTTGATGAAAGTACGAGATCCCGAAACAGGTAAAGAACGTTGGATTGATACATCATCAAAAAAAGTGCGTAACACGTATGGCGCATGGTGGAAAAAACGTCAGGCGGAAATGACAAATACATTCCGTCAAAGCGGTGTCGATAATGTATCGGTCTCTACCGAAGATGATTATGTACGCTCGTTGCTTCAACTTTTTCAACAAAGAAGATAATTTTTTAGTGGTTAATGATTAATTATAAAACATATTTGTGTAATGTGGGCAAGACAATTTTCGTTTTGCTGTTTCTTGTTTCCGCTGTTTCGGTATCCGCGCAACGCACATCAGCGCACGCTACTGTTGAGCCTGCAGAAATCTTGATTGGCGAGCACGCGCTTGTTACACTGCGAGTTATCGCACCGGAAGGCACGAGCATTTTATTTCCCGAATACGAAAACGAACTCATTCCCGGCATCGAAGTGCTCGGAATGCTTCCGCCCGATACAACGATTGAAAACAGTGTGATGACCATCAATTTCCATTACGTCATCACATCGTTTGACTCCACTTTATATTATGTACCGTTTATGCCGATTTCCGACGGAAAAGATACAATTTTTTCTAACTCGTTCGGTTTCAAAGTCGATTCGCCCGAACTGACAGAAAGAACGTTGACAGAAATTGAAAGAATAAACACCGGACAAACTTCCACACTCGATTTTGAACAATTAGAAATCAACGACTTAAAACCAATTCACAAAGCACCATTCGTATGGACAGACTGGCTGTGGATTTTGTGGATTTTCTTGGGCGTTTTGCTCCTTGCCGCCATTTTAGGCGGACTTTTCTATCTCTATTTAAGGAAGAAAAACAAGGGATATTTCTTCACGCCGCCGATTGTTATTCCGCCACACGTGCTTGCTATTCGGGAAATTGACAAACTGAAAGCCGAAAAAGTGTGGCAACAAGGACGCGAAAAAGAGTTTTATACCAAACTTACCGATATTCTTCGTATCTATATGTCTGAACGTTATGGCGTAAACGCTTTGGAAATGACTTCGGGCGAAATTATGAACGAAATCGAAAAATTAGCAGAAACTGATTCGGTGTGCGAAAATTTGAAACAAATTCTTTCGACTTCCGATTTGGTGAAATTCGCGAAATACAAACCATATATAGACGAAAACGATTTAAGTTTGATGAACGCTTATTTCTTTGTCAATCAAACAAGAGAAGCAGACCCGATAGAAAAAGAGAAGAAAGAAGAAGAAGAAAATTGATTTACGATTTTAGATTTACGATTTTAGATTTGCAGAGACTGCGCTTTCAATCGTAAATCTAAAATCGTAAATCGTAAATAATATTTTATGCAATTTTTGCACCCTACATATTTATACCTCTTATTACTACTCATTCCTCTAATTGCGTGGTATGTGATACGTTTGTCGAAAGTGCAAGCTTCGTTCAAGCTCGCTTCCACCAACGCATTCAAAGGAATAAGACCGACATTTAGGGTATATATGCGTCATTTCCCATTTTTGCTGCGATTGATTTCTATCGCACTCATAATCATTGTCATTGCCCGTCCTCAATCGACACACAGTTGGGAAGAAACAGAAACAAAAGGAATTGATATTGTATTAGCACTCGACATTTCCGGCTCAATGATGGCGCAAGATTTATTGCCTAATCGCTTGGTAGCCGCCAAAAGAGTGGCTGCAAATTTCATCATCGACAGACCAAACGATAACATCGGATTAGTGATTTTTGCCGGTGAAAGTTTCACACAAGTCCCACTTACAAACGACCACGCCATATTGCTGAATATGTTGAACGAAGTAGATTTCGGAATGATTGAAGACGGCACGGCAATCGGACTTGGTTTGGCAACTTCCATCAATCGGCTGAGACATAGTCAATCGGAATCGAGAGTCGTGATTTTGCTAACGGACGGGGCAAACAATCGTGGACAAATTGCCCCAATGACAGCAGCCGATTTAGCTCGCGCTGAAGGCATTAGAGTTCACACTATAGGCGTAGGCAGAGAAGGAATGGTACCCATACCTATGAATACGCCGTTTGGTGTACGTATGCAAACTATGGAGTCTGATGTTGATATGCCAACTCTCATCGAAATTGCAAGAATGACCGGAGGACAGCATTTCCGTGCGGAAGATACCGAAGGTCTTGCTCGTATTTATGATGAGATTGATGCAATGGAAAGAGATATTATTGTCTCACAGAATATTAGTCGCCGTCAGGAGCTGTTTTTGCGATTTGCTCTTTGGACGTTGGGATTGATATTGATAGAATTGTTGTTGAGAAGAACGTGGTTGCGGAATATTCCTTAGCCTGAAAGGCAGGACTCGGCAAGTCGGATTGTCCTGCCTTTCAGGCAGGAGTCCGACATTTAGACCAACCGCAGGTCGTTGACCTGCGGTTATGAAAATCACGCCTTTCAGGCGCAAAAAGAAAAAAATATGTTTAGATTCGGAAATCCGGAATACCTATGGTTGTTTATTGCAATGCCCTTGTTGCTTGCGATATACATCTTATTGAACATCAAAAAACGAAAAGATGTACAAAAGATGGGTGTGCTTTCTATGCTCAAAACGATGATGCCCGAAATGTCGTTAAAACGCTCATATCTGAAATTTTGGCTCATTTTTGCGACATTGTGTTTTGGCATTATCTTGATCGCGCGTCCGCAATTTGGCACAAGGGCAGAAGTGGTGGAAAGGGACGGTATCGAACTTGTTATTGCTATTGACGTATCCAACTCAATGATGGCGAGAGATGTATCACCCAACCGGTTGGCGCGCGCCAAACAAATTTTATCACGATTGATTGATATTCGCAGTAACGACAGAATCGCCCTCATTGTTTTCGCAGGCGAAGCATTCGTGCAAATGCCGCTCACATCGGACACGCAATCGGCAAGAATTTTCCTCAATACGATTGACACGAACCTTGTTCCGATACAGGGAACGGCTATCGGACAGGCAATAAATCTCGGTATAAATTCGTTTTCAAGCGATAGAGATGTGAGCAGAGCCATTATAATTATTACCGACGGCGAAGATCACGAAGGCGGCGCCATCGAAGCAGCACAAGAAGCCGCAAGAGCCGGAATTATGGTAAGTGTGGTCGGTATTGGAACACCGGAAGGCGCACCTGTACCAATATCGGAATACAGCAACAATTTTATGACCGATAACGAAGGAAACATTGTTGTTACACGTCTCAACGAACAGATGTGTATCGAAATTGCACAAGCCGGTGGCGGATTTTACGTGCAGGCAGACAATACAAACACAGCCCTTCGCACATTGGAATCGCAGCTCGATGAACTGGAAACGAGCACAGTAGCCGGTTTGTCTTATTCCGAATACGGCGAAAAGTTTCCGCTATTTGCGTGGATAGTATTCATTTTGCTTTTTGTGGAAATTCTTATTTTCGACAAAAAAAATCGATTATTCAGAAACATCAGATTATTCAAATGAACGCAAGTATATCCAAATATATTCTCTTTTTTCTACTGTTGGTAATCGTTCCTACATCGATTTCGGCACAGAGAGACGTGCGAACAAATATTCGCAAAGGAAACAGGGTGTACAACCAACAAAAATTTTCCGAAGCAACCACTTTCTATGAAAATGCGATAAACGAAAATCCAACGTCAAAAGAAGCGATTTTCAATCTTGGCAACGCGCTTTATCGTGAAGGTGAGTGGGAAGGAGCAGCGGAACAGTTTCAAAACTTCCTTTCGTTGGAACGCGACAATCCTTCAGCGATGTCTGCTGCGTGGCACAATATCGGCAATGTTTTGTTGGCTTCGGCAGCAGAGAATGTACAAGGCGGACTTGATGGCGAACGACTGCAAAACAGTCTCGAAGCCTACAAAATGGCATTGCGACTAAATCCGTCAGACGATGAAACGCGTTACAACCTGGCAGTGGTGCAGCGATTGATTCAAGACAACGAAGAGGAAGATGATGGTGGTGGTGGCGATGACGATGAGCAACAAGATCAGCAAGAGCAACAGCAAGAACAAAACGAAGATAGACAACAGAACCAAAATCAACAGTTAGAACAAAGAGACGAACCCGAACAAATGTCGCGCGAAAATGCACGTCAGATTTTGCAAGCAATCGAACAAGATGAGCGCGAAACACAAGAGCGTGTACAACGAATGCGCGCCGCAGAACGAGAACAACAAATGAATGATAATAGGCGGAATAATAGGAATTGGTAATTTTCTAATGATTAGCGATAAATGATTAATGTTCAATCGGTTGTTGGCTATGTAGAGACGTAGCGTGCTGCGTTTCAAAAAATAGATAAACGAAATAACGTTTCAATGAAACATATAAATACAATATATACATATCTCCTCTTTCTGATAGCTCTGTTCGTAAGCAACACAGCTATCAGCAATGCTCAGCAAGTAACATTCCGAGCATCTGCTCCCGCACAAGTAGTCGAAGGACAGCAATTCCGTCTCGTTTACACCCTCAACAGAGAAGGGCGCGATATTCGTTTACCAAATATCGAAGGTTTCGATGTGCTTTTTGGTCCCGCTACCTCTACGAGCCACAGTATGAGCGTAGTAAACGGACAAAGCACGTCAAATACTTCCGTTACTTACACCTATACTTTGATGGCAAGGCAAACCGGAACGTTCACTATCACGCCGGCTTCTATTAATGTAGGAGGTTCAAATTATCAATCCAATTCGGTGTCAATAACCGTACTGCCGCCCGATGCGCAACCGCAACAAAGCGCAGGATCAAACGGACAACAACCATCAAGTGCATCATCAACACCGGGAACTGTTTCGGCAAACGATGCTTTCATTCGCGCCATTGTTACAAAAAACAACCCCTTTGAACAAGAAGGATTTACCGTAACATTTCGCTTTTATACCACATTGAATGTTTCGGATATCGGAAGAATCGAATTTCCCGAATTTGAAGGATTTATGGTGGAAGAAGTAGATTTGCCAAGAAACGTACAACTGCAAATGGAGCGTTACAACGACAGAAACTATTTCACGGCAGATTTGAGACGCGTTTTACTTTTCCCGCAACGTTCAGGGCAAATGACCATTCCGACCGGAAGTTTGGATATGACTTTTTCCGTGCCGTCGGGCAGACGAGTGTCTACCTTTTTCGGTTCGCAGGAAGTGATGACCGATGTGAGAAGGGTGCTTACAACCAATCCGGTAACAATCAACGTGAAACCGTTACCTACACCGCGACCAACAAATTTCTCAAATGCCGTAGGCACATTTACATTCCGTCCGAGCATCAGTACAACAGAAACAACGGCGAATGAGGCAATTACCATTCGATTGGAAATATCGGGAACAGGAAATATGAAACTAATCCGTACGCCCGAAGTGCAATTTCCAGCGAGTTTCGAGGTGTTTGATCCAACAATTAATCAAAACTTCAACGTTACCACAAACGGGTTGACAGGAATGCGCACCATCGAATATATGTTTATTCCGCGCCACGAAGGCGAATTTACCATTCCACCCATCGAATTTACCTATTTCGATTTGAACACCAATGCGTATCGCACCGAACGTTCGCCGGAATACGTATTACAAATCGCTCGTGATGAGAATCGGGCGACAACGGGCACTTTTGTCAATCGTCAAGATGTGCGTGTGGAGCAAGATATTCGTTTCTTGAAACTTAGTGAACCGACTTTCATTTCACGTAGTAATTTCTTCGTTGGTTCGCTTAAATACTGGTTATGGTATATTATCCCATTTGTTTTGCTGACAACAGTTTATATACTGAACAGAAAGCAAATACGCGAAAACGCCAATGTAACGTTAATGCGCACGAAGAAAGCAAACAGGATGGCAACAAAACGCCTGAAAGTCGCCGGAAAATATTTGAAAGCGCACGACAAAGCGAAATTCTATGACGAAGTTTTACGTGCCCTTTGGGGATATTTCAGCGACAAATTATCGATTCCGGTAGCGCAATTATCGAAAAACAATATCGAAGCCGAGTTATCGAAATCGGGCGTAAGCGATACGCTTATCAACAAGTTTATGGATATTCTCAACACTTGCGAGTTTGCCCGATATGCTCCTGCCGAAAGTGATGCAGCAATGGATAAATTATATAATGAAACAGTGGAGGCAATTGGAGAAATGGAAAATAAATTAAATAGCACGAAGACGCGAAAGCATAAAAGCACGAAGGCGTATATTGCATTGATTTTCGTTTTCGCCTGCAATTTTGCCACATTCGCCCAAACAACAACTGAAGCTGAACAAGCATTTCGAGATGGCGACTTCGCACGAAGCGCCGAACTTTTCGAACAAATCATCGCGCAGGGAATTGTCGAAAACAAAGAATCGGCACAACTATATTATAATCTCGGCAACGCTTATTTCCGTCAAAACGAATTGGGTAAAGCCATTTTGAATTTCGAAAGAGCATTTTTACTCAATCCCGGCGATAGTGATATTCGCCACAATCTTCGTTTCGCAAGAGCACATACAATCGACCGCATTGAACAAAGCGGAACAGTATTTGTAACAAGTTGGGTAAATAATATTCGCAATCTGTTCAATTCAAACCAATGGGCAGCAACAGGCATCGCACTGTTTTTGTTGTTTCTGGGTTGTATCGCTGTGTTTATGTTTGTTCGCTTGATATGGGCGCGAAAAACAGCATTTTACACCGGAATCGTTATTTTCTTTTTAATGATTGCCGCCAATGCATTCGCATTCAGACAAAAAAGCGAACGGGTAAACAGAGATTTCGCCATTGTAATGCCAAGCGGCATATCGGTACAAGCTTCGCCCGATGCCAATAGCAACCAACTTTTCCAACTGCACGAAGGCACAAAAGTGCGTATCAGAAACAGCGATAGCAATTGGTACGAAATAGAAATCGACAACGGAAGCGTTGGTTGGACATTGAAACACAACGTGGAAAGAATATGAAAGAAAGTTTAAAAGAATGGGCAGAAAATCTTATTCCGTGGGAGCGTGATTGGTTTTTATTCTTAAACGGCAGCGATTCCATTTTTCTCGACAATATAATGTGGACGTTAAGCGGGCGTTGGGTATGGATTCCGCTCTATCTTTTCGTCTTGTTCGTGTTTTTTTATAAAACGCAAAAAAAAGAAGCCATTCTGATGACTGTTTTCCTGATAGCGATTTTCGCCCTATGCGACCAGTTCTCGTCCGGATTTATGAAACCTTTCTTTGAGCGTTTTCGTCCCTCGCGACACCCCGATTTCGAAGAAATAGTAACTATAGTAAATGGATACACAGGCGGACGATTCGGATTCATTTCCGGACACGCCACAAATGCTTTCGGTTTCGCCGTTTTCTTATCAATGGTATTTAGATACCGTTGGGTAACAATCGTTACACTCATTTGGGCACTTCTGCAAGGCTACACACGTATTTATCTCGGAGTGCATTTTATCACAGATGTTATCGGCGGAGTCATTGCCGGTACATTGATAGCATTTATTTTGTACGGAATACTGATTGTTGTCCGGCAAAAACTGTTTCACAAGACGTATAGAGAAAGAACGCATTTATATTCCGAACAACACGGAAAAATATTTTCGGCAGGTATGGCAGGATACTTAATATTCGTCATTATATTCGCACAAATCTTGAAAACTTTGCCGTATTAATTAGTTGTTCATATTATACAGAAAAAAGTTTTTTTTGCGAAAAAGTGCAATAAAAATTTGTCATATCAATTTTTTATTGTAAGTTTAGGGCATCAAAATAAGATTCACTGTATTATAAACAAATAAAAATAGAGAACCATGGCAAGAACGATTACATTCAATGAGCTTAGAGCACTGAAAGACAAGTTGCCCAACGGCAGTATTCATCAAATAGCGGAAGAGTTGGGTATGACACCCGAAACTGTCAGAAACTATTTTGGTGGATACAATTACAACCAAGGCAAAAGTGTGGGATTTCACATTGAGCCAGGACCCGACGGAGGAATTGTGATACTCGACGACACAACTATTTTCGACAAAGCGTTGAAAATTTTAGGACTCAACGATTATCCCAAAAGTGAAGTTGTAGAAGAGTTGGAAGAGTTTGAAGAAACAGCGGAATAAGCAGGCTGTAAAACGAAAGACTTATAGACAAAAGACAATAGACTAGCAAGAAACAGTCTAAAAGTCTTCCGTCTATAAGTCTTTCGTCTTTTATCTAAACCAAATGCCTACAATTTTTGTTATAATTAAAAACAACAACTACTTATGGAAAAAGATAAACAACAATCCACAACGGACAATTTGGTTACAATAGCCATTCATACGTATGAAAAAGCGTATATTTTACAATCAATTCTCGAGTCGGAAGGAATTCCTGCTGCCGTACACGGTGTCAATATTATTCAGCCTGTGATGCGAGGGAATTTGCGCGTGCGCATCAATGAAAACGATTTGCCAAGAGCATTGGAAATCATCGAAAACCTCGATTTGTCGTCATACGTTGAAGATTACGAAGATTATAATGAAAAACCGGAAAAAAAGCTCATTGACATAAACCACGAAATACTTATTCCGGTCGATTTTTCCGATTATTCGCTCACAGCTTGTGAGTTCGGTTTTCGTCTAGCAGAAGATTTGAATTGTAAAGCGAAACTATTTCACGCCTTTTTCCTACCCTCCTATCCCGCAACAGTAGCCTTTGGCGAAGCGTTTCCGCTATCTATGAGCGATAAGAAACTGTATCAGAGCCTAAAAAAGAATATGGAAGAGGAAATGAAAAAATTGACGGACAAAATTGAAAAAGAAATTATTTCCGGTAAACTACCGAAAATTGAATATTCTACCGTTTTAGTAAAAGGCTTGCCGGAAGAAGAAATCATTGAATATTCCAAAACGAAACGTCCAACAGCTATCGTAATGGGTACGCGCGGCAGGCACGCCAAAGAACTGGATCTCATCGGCAGCGTAACAGCAGAAGTGATAGAGGGCTGCAGAACACCTATTTTTGCCGTTCCCGAAAGAACGTCAGCCGATCTGTCCGAAATGAAAAATGTAGTCTTCCTGACTAATTTTCAGGCACGTGAGTTCAAAGCTTTCGATATAATGATGAAATTTCTCAGTCCATATCCGATAAAAATATATTTGGCACATATCGCGAAAAAAGAAGATGTGTGGAACGAAATCAAACTGTCCGGTCTTCAAAAACACCTTGCTGAACAATACCCCAATCTGCAAACCGAATACAAACTAATCGACCACACAGAAGGATTAGAGATGGCGTTGGAAAAATTTGTGCATAAATACAACGTTGATATGATTTCGTTGTCAAGTTCGCGACGCAACATATTTGCGCGAATGTTCAATCCGGGTATTGCACGACGTATGTTGTTCCATTCGGATATGCCGATGTTGGTCATTAAGGGAATGGAGGGTTGATGATTTTTGGCAAACTATTTGCTATACACTAACAAAGATATAAAACATAGTAGATATGAAACATAATAAAGACGAACATACCTATTCCGAAGAATGGAATGAGGCAGAAAATGATATGCCCGTTGGTCAAGATGACGCAGATAGCGACAATTTGACAGACGAAATTATGTCCGAAGAAGACGAATTAGATGCTCTTCAACAAAAATACGACAGACTCAACGATAACTATCTTCGTCTCAATGCCGAATTTGACAACTATCGCAAACGCACAATGAAAGAAAAAGCCGACCTCATCAGAAGCGGCGGCGAACGCGTGTTGATAGACATCATTTCGCTTGTCGATGATTTCGAACGTGCACAGACGGCATTACACAACGCAGAAAACAAATACGCTATTTTGGAAGGAATGGAGTTGATTCATCAAAAATTCCTCAACTTTTTGAGACAACACGGCGTAACGGAAATTGAAGCTGTTGGACAGTCCTTTGATGCCGACCGATTCGAAGCCGTAACCACTATTCCCGTAGAAGACGAGTCAAAGAAAGGCGTGGTTGTAGATTGTGTTCAAAAAGGATACGAATTGGGAGATAAAACCATTCGTTTCCCAAAAGTAATTGTAGGAGAATAAAATGGCGCAAAAAAGAGATTATTACGAAGTATTGAGCGTGTCCAAAACCGCGACGGCAGAGGAAATTAAAAAAGCGTATCGTAAAAAAGCAATACAATATCACCCCGACAAGAATCCGGACAATAAAGAAGCAGAAGAGAAATTCAAGGAAGCCGCCGAAGCATACGAAGTGCTGAGCGACCAAAACAAACGTGCACGTTACGACCAATTTGGCCACGCTGCAATGGGTGGAGGCGGATATGGCGGCGGAATGTCTATGGACGATATTTTTTCGCAATTCGGCGATATTTTTGGAGGATTCGGATTTGGTAGCGGATTTGGCGGTAGAGGCGGTGGTCGTCGCGTTAATCGCGGCTCCGATCTTCGCGTGAAAGTGAAACTAACATTGAAAGAAATCCTTACAGGCGTAGAAAAAAAGATAAAAGTAAAGAAATATGTTTCCTGTTCGCATTGTCACGGAAATGGCTCGGAAAACGGAAATTCAACTTCCACTTGCCATACTTGCGGCGGTGCGGGAATGGTTACGCGTGTAACGAATACAATTCTCGGACAAATGCAAACCACTTCGCCCTGCCCTACATGTCACGGAGAAGGAAAAACAATTACCAAAAAATGTTCCTCGTGCCACGGCGAAGGTGTTGTGTATGAGGAGGAAGTTATTTCAATCAGAATTCCTGCCGGTGTATCCGAAGGTATACAACTTTCAATGTCAGGCAAAGGAAATGCTGCACGACGGGGCGGAATTAATGGCGATTTGCTGATTGCGATAGAGGAAGAAGAAGATCCGAATTTGGTTCGCGACCAAAACGATGTGATTTACAATCTTTTTCTCAGTTTTCCAATGGCTGCACTTGGCGGAACGGTGGAAGTACCTACCATTGACGGCGTAGCGAAACTCAAAATCGAACCGGGTACACAACCCGGCAAAGTGCTTCGTTTACGCAACAAAGGGTTGCCTTCATTGAATGGTTTCGGCACAGGCGACGAGTTGGTAAATGTAAACGTTTATGTTCCCGAAAAGCTGACGGATAAAGAAAAGCAGGCGATTGAAGAATTCAAAGAATCGCCAAGTTTTGTACCTTCATCGTCGGCAAAACAGAGTATTCTTAGCAGGTTTAAGAAGATGTTTGATTAGGCGCGAAAGTACGAATACGTAAAAGCGCAAAAGGTAAAAGGCGAGAATTTCTGAAAATTTTTGCCTTTTTTATTCTTCATATGGAACTCTACCTCAAAAATCAAAATCTAAACGAAGCCCCAACACCCATATTCCCAAGCCACGACGGATTTGATTTCTCTTCGCCAAGATTCGGATGAATATCATAGTAATTAATATTTTGTGTCAGCAAATAACTAATACCAAAATTCCCATTCACACAAATTCGCCAAAATTGAAAACCAATACGCATATTTGCATCTAAGGTTGAAGCAAATGTTCGCGAAATATCAGTAATATGACTTCCATTGCTTGAATAGCCTTTGGAGTGATAAGGTGAAATTCCGCCAAATGATGCCCCCGCATTCATTTCAAATCGAGTGGGAAGCAATGAGAAGAAAAAACCGATTAATCCGCGCGTCAAACTTCCGGAAAAAGAGTAGTCTTCATACATATCGTTCAAATCGTAATCCGCTGTAAAGGTCCTTGTTCTAAAAGCAAACAATATCGGAACACGCCAATAATTCGCACCGCCTGCCAATCCGTCAATAAACGAAACGCCCGAACGAAATCCCCATTTATCGCTGTAAAAATAACTTCCCGTAATGGTGAGTGCATTTCCAGACGAAAGATTAAATTTGCTCATCGGGATAAATGTACCTCGCTCTATACCGATATCTTTGAAATATCGCCAATTATCGTTTTCAGAATCGGGAGCAGTATGTATTTGCGCCTTTGCTGTTATCATCGTAATAACCGCAAAGACACAAAAAACGATTATTCTTACCTTACTCATACTTCTACCGATTCCGGTTTTTGCTGATTACAAAGCGATTCATTCAACGCTACAACCGCTTCTTCATAACTTTCGCGCTTAATCACAAATTGCATATTCACTTGCATCAATGATTGTGCGAGGCTTTCGATATTAATTCCTCGTTCATACAATGCTTTGGTAGCACGATACAAAAATCCCGGCATCGCAATATTCGTTCCCATTGCGCACACAATGGCGGCAGGCATCACGGTTACTTTGTAATACGTTTCTTTCAATAACCCAATTAAGTCATCACTCTCTTCGTTGTCCCACACAACCATTGTGATAGAGTTGGCGTTTGTTGATTTCAAAATGTAACTTACTCCATATTTTTGAAAATATTGCATAATGCTCGCATCGAATCCCACTTCGCCCACCATCATTGGGTCGTGAATTTCGATAGCTATCACTTTTCGTGAGCCGGAAACGATTTCTACACGCGGCTCGGGCGAAATATAATCGCGTGAAATAAGCGTGCCCGGATGTTCCGGCTCAAATGTATTTTTGATGCGAATGTTGATGCCTGCTAACTCTAACGGCTTTGCGGCTTTCGGGTGGATTGCTTCCATTCCGATGTCAGCAAGCTGATCGGCAATGATATAATTTGTTTGTCCTACGGGAATGCTGTTTTCTACGCCAACGATTTTGGGGTCGGCACTCGATAAATGGTATTCTTTGTGAATAACCGCTTCGTCTGCTTTTACTTCCACCGCAATTTTGCTAAATGTAACTTCGGAATATCCGCGGTCAAATGCACGCATAATTCCCTCTGTTCCTTTCGTATAGCCTGTGGCGATGCAAAGTACATTATTGAAATCCACTCCACCGAATTCTTTGTGAATACGTTCATCAATGGTAAGCGGCTCGTTGTCATTGAATCCGCAAAGGTCAATAAATCGTGCGTTGATTCCGTTGTTGTTCAATATATTGGTTGAATTCCAACCGGAATGTGCTTCGCCGATTGACGCTAAAATTTCACGCGCAGCGAGATGAATATCTGTTCGATTTACATAACCCGAAGCCAATACTTTCGACAAACTATAAAGAATTGTTTTCGCTTGGTCAACGCGGAAACGGATAAAATCACTCGCTTCTTTCAAGTCTAATCCAATATCGGCAAATCCGTTGTTTATCAATAGTAATCGTTGACAAAATGAATCGAGGGCGCTACTATAATCTTCGCCGTTGAGGAATTTGTTATAAATACCCGGCTCGCCTGTTTTTTTGTGTTCGAGCAACCAATTGGTAACATTGTTATACGCCGAAACCACAAAGATACGATTGTATAATTCTCCGTTTTTGCGAGTTCCTTTCACTATGTTTTGCAGCACGTCTTGAAATTGCGACATAGACGTTCCGCCAATTTTTTCTACTGTAAGCATAAATTTTATTTACGATTGACGATTTTGGATTGACGATTGCAAAAGTAATCATTTTTTTGTTTTGAAACAAGGTTGTTTCAAAATCGTAAATCGTAGATCTAAAATCGTAAATCAATCATATCCACTAACTCACGATATACCCGATAAATCGGCAATCCCATAATATTGAAGTACGATCCTTCGATATGCTTTACCGCCACATAGCCAATCCATTCTTGCACACCGTAAGCGCCAGCTTTGTCCATCGGATTGTATTTTTCAACGTAATATTCAATTTCGTCGTCGGTTAGATATCCGAATGTTACGTGCGAAACGGCAGAAAAGCTTTTTTGTTTCTCTTTTGTTGTCAAGCACACACCTGTGATTACCCGATGCGTTTCACCCGAAAGCGTGCGCAGCATTTGTTTTGCATCGGTTTTGTCGATAGGTTTTCCGAGAATTTTGTCGTGCAGTAAAACAATCGTGTCTGCTGTGATAAGCAGCGTGTCATTTTGTAGTTCAGCAAGATATGCCGATGCTTTTTTTTGCGCGAGAAATTCTGCCACTTCTTCGTGTGGAACGATTTCGGGATATGACTCATCGATATCCGGTAACACTTTGATTTCGTAGGGAATATCAATGCCGGAAAGCAATTCTTTTCGACGTGGAGAATTTGAGGCGAGAATTATTTTCATTGTTTCAATTTTTTATTCAAAGATTTAAAAATTCAAGAATTCAATGATTTTGGGAGATTTCCACTTGAATCTTTGAATTTTTGAATCATTAAATTTCTAAATCATTTAACCACTCACGAACCGATGCATCGCTCGGCATACGCCAATCACCTCGTGGCGAAAGATTTATCGAACCCACTTTTGGACTATCGGGCATACACGAACGTTTGAATTGTTGTGCGAAAAAACGACCATAAAACACTTTCAGCCACTTCAAAATTTCTTCGGAAGAATAGTCGGAGGCAAATGCGTGTTTCGCAATAAAATGAATGCGTTTTGGTGTATCGCCATATCGCAACATTCTGTGTAAGAAGAAATCGTGCAATTCATACGGACCTACGAAGTGCTCTGTTTTTTGAACAATATCACCTTCTTCGCTTGTCGGGAGCAACTCGGGACTGAATGGCGTGTCGAGAATATCGTGTAATATTTTTCGTGTTGATTCGTCCATTTGCGTATCGGCAATCCAACGTGTGAGCGAAGCCACAAGTGTTTTCGGCACGCTCGCATTGACGGCATACATCGACATTTGGTCGCCATTGTAAGTTGCCCAACCGAGCGCAAGTTCCGACAAATTTCCCGTTCCTACGACCAGTCCGTCAATTTTGTTGGCATAATTCATCAAAATTTGCGTGCGTTCACGTGCTTGTGCGTTTTCGTAAGTTATGTTGTGGTTATTGATATCGTGTCCGATGTCTTTGAAATGTTGCGTTACGGCATCAACAATCGAAATTTCTTTTGTAGTAATGCTCAATGATTTCATCAACTCAATAGCATTGGCGTAAGTACGATTTGTAGTACCAAATCCGGGCATTGTGATACCGTAAATATTTTCGCGCGAAAGTCCGAGCAAATCAAACGTTTTCACGGCAACGAGCAATGCAAGCGTAGAATCCAAACCACCCGAAACACCGATAGTTACCGTTTTTATTCCTGTATGAAGCAAACGTTTTGCTAATCCGTGCGTTTGGATATTGAAAACGTCTGAAAATGTTTCATTTTCGTTTTCTTTCGAAGGAATAAATGGGTGTGGATTGAATGTGCGTGCCATTTTCGATACCATTACCGGAGAAATATCTATACCGACTTCCCAAGACATTTTTAAATCTTTCGCTCTGTAATTTGTGTTTTTTAGGCGGTCATTTCGTAGAAGTAGAACATCTATATCAGAGATAATCAATTCGTTATTCAGCGAAAAACGTTTCGATTCCGCCAGCATCGTTCCGTTTTCGGTGATAAAACAGGCACCCGAAAACACCAAATCGGTGGAAGATTCGCCACAACCTGCCGAAGCGTAAACATATGCGGCACTACATCGCGCCGATTGTTGCAAAATAAGCGATTTTCGATATTCGTTCTTCCCCACTAATTCGTTGCTTGCCGACAAGTTGAAAATCACGTCTGCGCCCTGCATTGCCAATTTCGATGACGGCGGAATGGATGTCCATAAATCTTCGCAGATTTCGATGCCGAAGTTTCCGAAAGGTGTTTCGAAAATTGACCCTCCTGTGGCGAGTAATATACTTTGTCCGTTGATGACAATAGATGGTTCGTTTGTTTCTGCACCCGATGCAAACCAGCGTTTTTCATAAAACTCGTTACTGTTTGGGATAAATGTTTTGGGGACGATACCTTCTAAACCATCTTTTGACAATACGGCGGCAACGTTGTAAAGACTATTTTTAATGACCAACGGCAATCCCACAATGACAATAAGAGACGACCTATCTTTCATAAAATCAACCAACTCAATAAGCGATTGAAGTGCTTTTTGTTGCAATAGTGTTTGGAAAAACAAATCACCACACGTATATCCTGTGATGCAGAGTTCGGGAAAACACACAATTTGCACGTCATTTTCTTCCGCTTGTGTGATAATCGACTTTATTTCAGATACATTATAATCACAATCGGCTACTTTTAGTTTGGGCGATGCGGCGGCTACGCGTAAAAAGCCGTATTCATTTATCTTCATAATCAATGGGTTTAAATGTCAGAACTATGATTAACTTGATTTTTGTGATTACAAAGATAAGTGTTTTTTGAACGTAGACCCTTAAAACATCGGTTTTCCCGAAATAAAATTCTCTAACCGAATATTGTACTCGCCAATAATATGTTTCACAACATTAGCAACACTCGGCAAATCATTTATCAACGAAACTGCTTGACCAATTTCTAATTCACCATTTACAAGATCACCTTCGAAAATTCCTTTTTTCGAGCGTCCACGTCCCAAAAGTTCGCGTATTTCTTCCATCGACGCGCCTTTGTCTTCAGCAGTTTGTACTTGGTTGTAAAATTCATTTTTGATAAGTCGCGTTGGGCTGATTTTTTTCAGCGAAAGCATCGTGTCACCCTCTTTCAAGCCGATACACAAATCTTTAAACGCTTGCGATGCCGAGCTTTCTTGCGTGAGCGCAAAGCGCGTACCCATTTGAGTGCCTTCGGCTCCCAAAGCGAATGCGGCGAGCATTGCGTTGCCTGTGGCAATTCCTCCGGCAGCGATAAGGGGGATGGAAGTGCATTCTCTGACGTGCGGAATGAGTACCATTGTCGAAGTTTCTTCACGCCCGTTGTGTCCACCGGCTTCAAATCCTTCGGCAACAATAGCATCTACACCTGCTTCTTCGCATTTCAAGGCGAATTTTGCACTCGACACTACGTGGGCGACTTTGATGCCGTTTTCTTGCAATTTTTTCGTCCACAATTTCGGATTTCCGGCAGATGTGAAAACTATTTTTACGCCTTCGGCAATGATGATTTCCATAATTTCTTCAATTTGCGGATACATCAACGGCACGTTTACGCCGAAAGGTTTATCGGTGGCGGCTTTGCATTTTCGGATATGTTCGCGCAGCGTCTCGGGGTGCATTGAGCCTGCACCGATTAATCCTAATCCACCTGCGTTGCTGACTGCGGAAGCTAATCGCCAACCGCTCACCCATACCATTCCGCCGGAAATGATGGGGTATTTGATGTTGAATAAAGAGGTAATTCTGTTGGACATAAGTTGTAATATTTTTTGTGTCTTATTTTTCTTCATTTTTGAATAAGCCGTAATAATCCATTTCATTTTCATCTTTTTCGTGGCGGCTTTTATAGCGTGTAGTACAAAATACTCGTTTGATTAATTCATACGGAATACCGGAAAAATAATCTTTTACTACATTTTCTACTTTTCCCGAATAGAGTAAACTTGTAAGATACAAGCTTTCACCATTTTTCATATCTATGCGAACAAAATTGTATTTATAAAAACTTGTTCTATATATCCAAATCCACCTGTGAAAAAAGTTTCGAGGGTCATAAACAAAAATTTCCTCAATATCAGACTTCATATAGATATTCTCACAGTAATTTTTACGCACAATTATTTTATCTTTCAATATCTCATATTCTGTATTTTTGTTTCGCTGATAATAATCTATGTGAAGAATAATTGCAGGCAATACCCATAAAGCATAACTTATAAAAATAATAGTGAATCCTATGTTCCAATCATTATTAAGTTCCTGAATTCTTACGGGAAGTAGAATTAACCCCGCAACAGCAAACGATATCAGCATCAATAAAGGCATTGATAAAGATTTTAGATGTTTTTTTGCTGTTATTTTTAAGATATTGCCTCGCATAAATATAGATGACACTAATTTCTAATCTCTTCAACACACTCAATTACCTCACTGAAAATTTCTCTCAATTCCGTCATTGAACTCAACACCACATCAGCACCCGCATCTTTCAACACTTTATCCGGCAGCGGACCGGTATTTACCGCAATCACAAAAATTCCCGCTTTATGTGCCGATTCCGTACCCAACGGCGCATTTTCGATAGCGATGGCTTGATTCGGTTTTAGATTTCCGCCTTTTTCTAATCCCATTAAAAACGGCTCGGGGTGCGGTTTACCGATTTTTACATCGAAAGCCGTTACCATTGTTTCGGGTGTGAAAATGTTGGGAAAATTGTTGTCCAATTTATTCAATAACGACGGTTGTCCCGACCCTGTTACCAAAACAGGCAAAAGTCCGAAAGATTTTGTCATTTCCAATATTTCTCGTGCATCAGGAATAGTATTTTCAGTGTTATATTGGAAAAAAAGTTCTGTTTTGCGCTCGTAGATTTTTTGGATTTCTTCGGGTGTTGCCTCACGATTGAGTTCTCGATTGAAAATCAGGCTAATTGTTGAACTTCCGGTGCGTCCTTCGTGCAGATAATATTCTTCGAGTGTGGTGTTTTTTATACCAAATTCTTCCATTGTTTGTAACCACGATTTGGCGTGGGCAGGCATTGAATCGTAAAGCACGCCGTCCATATCAAAAAGTATAGCTTTAAGGTCGAAAGAGAAATAGTTATTACGACGAAGATATTCTTGAAATATTTTTTTCATTTTTGAGTAATAAGTAAACGAGTAAATAAGAAATGCGCCAACGCACAAATAATTTGCACATTAGCGCATTATTTATTAGCACATTGAAATTAAAGTCTCGCTTTAATTTCTGCGCTTTCTGCCTCATATCCGGGTTTATCAAGCAGGGCGAACATATTTTTCTTATACGCCTCTACACCGGGTTGGTTAAACGGATTCACGCCGAGCAAATAACAAGCTATACCGCACGCTTTTTCGAAGAAATAAATCAACTGTCCGATATATTTTTCGTTTAACTTGGGCAAATTGATAAGAATGTTGGGCACGCCGCCGTCCACGTGAGCGATGAGTGTGCCGAGTTCCGCCATTTTATTTACTTCGTCAACACCTTTTCCTTGTAGGAAGTTGAGTCCGTCAAGGTCGTTTTTATCGTGCGGAATATGTACTCTTTCGTTTGGCTCCTGAATCGAAATCACGGTTTCAAAAATGGTGCGTTCACCCTCTTGAATCCATTGTCCCATTGAATGCAAATCGGCAGTGAAATCGACCGCTGCGGGGAAAATTCCCAAATTATCTTTTCCTTCGCTTTCGCCATAAAGCTGTTTCCACCATTCAGCAAGGAAGTGTAATTTTGGGTGATAATTGGCAAGGATTTCTATTTTTTTGCCTTTTTTATACAACAAGTTGCGAATAACGGCATAAATGGCAGGTAAATTATATTCGAAATCTGTGTCAGTACCACTTGCATTTTCCATTTCTAGCGCGCCTTCCACCAGTTTACGAATGTTGATGCCGGCAACGGCAATCGGTAGCAAGCCAACAGGCGTAAGCACCGAGTAACGTCCGCCAACGTCGTCAGGAATGATGAATGTTTTGTAACCTTCGGTGTTGGCAAGCGTGCGAAGTGCACCTCTTGATGCGTCGGTAATGGCAACAATGCGTTTGCGCGCTTCTTCTTTTCCGGCTTTTTCTTCTAATAAGTCTTTTAACAAACGAAATGCAAGGGCAGGCTCAGTGGTTGTACCCGATTTCGAGATATTAATCAGTCCGAAACGTTTGTCTTTGAGGTAATGTAGCATTTCGTGCAGATAATCTTCGCTGATGTTGTTTCCGGCGTAGAGGATTACGGGATTTTTGCGTTTGTCTGCGTCTTGCAACCAATCGAAAGAGTTGGATAATGCATCGATGACGGCACGTGCGCCCAAATAACTTCCGCCGATGCCTACCACCACCACCACATCGCAAAGTGTACGTAGTTCTTTGGCTGTATTTTCAATATCTCTCAAATGGTCTTCGCTAATAGAAGAAGGAAGTGAAACCCAGCCGAGGAAATCGTTTCCGGGCAGACTTCCATCATATAATGCTTTGTTACAAGCTGTTGCTTTTTCTGCTTGACTAAGAATTTCTTCTTGTGAAACGAAATCGCATACGTAATTGATGTTTAGTTGAATGTTACTCATATATTTTGTTGTTGATTTGTTGATCTGTTAATTTGTTGGCTTCAGAACTCCTCTATCAATTTCTTTATCGCCACCTGCGGTCGCACTTTTTCATACAAAATTTTATACACGGTTTCCGCAATCGGAATATCGATTTTAAAATGTTTATTCATTTCGTCGATACATTTCGCGCCATAATACCCTTCGGCAATCATTTCCATTTCCAATTGCGCAGTTTTTACGGAATATCCTTTGCCGAGCATTGCTCCAAGTGTACGATTGCGGCTAAATTGTGAATATCCGGTAACAAGCATATCGCCTAAATAGTGCAATTCGCAAATATTGCGCTGCATCGGCACAACGCCGGCGAGAAAACACTCCATTTCTGTAGCACATTTACTCATCAGCACAGCTTGAAAGTTATCACCATACCGCAATCCTTGACAAATACCGGCAGCTATGGCGTAAATATTTTTTAATACTGCCGCCAACTCTATTCCCACCACATCGGTTGAAACCGACGATTTCATAAATTTCGATGTAATGGCTTCGGAAAGGAGTTGCGCTTTATTTACATCTTTGCTGGCAACGGTCAAGAACGACAATCGTTCTAATGCCACTTCTTCGGCGTGGCACGGACCGGAAATAACGCCGAGATTTTCGATCGGAATTTTGAAATTGTATGCTAAATATTCAGTTACCACCGCATTATCGCCCGGAATAATACCTTTGAGCGCGGAAACAACGAATTTTCCTTTGAACGTACTGTTCCAAATCCATTTCATATATTGCTTCACATATGGCGAAGGAATGGCTAAGATTATCGTGTCGGAATCTTTAATAGCCTTTTCGATATTGGAATAAAACGTGATTTGCGATAGATTGAATTTTACGTTTGAGAGATAATTGGGGTTGTATCCCAATTTGTAAAATCCTTCTATTTGGTCGTCGCGACGGATAAACCAATTGATGCTTTTTTGGTTCATCAGCACGATTTTTGCCATCGCCGTGCCCCACGTTCCGCCTCCTAAGATGCAAATTTTTCCAAGTGAATCCATTATTTATTTACGATTTTAGATTTACGATTTTAGATTTGCATCTTCGTCGAAATCTTTATTGTTGTTTAGTCCTAAAAAAGTACAGCAATAGTTATAGGTATACCGATGACCGGCATAATATACTCGCATAAATACTTCATTATAACCGGATAGGTATTCCGTTATAAAAATCCAAAATTTTTGTGCGCAAAATATATTCGTATTTTGCTTGTACTAATTCCGATCGGCTCTGTATCATTCGGGTACGCGACTCGTTGAATTCAAAAACGGAACTGCTTCCCAATTCGTATCGCCTTCGAGCGTGCTCGAAGGCTTCATTTGTTGAGCGAACGGCACGTTCCGAAGCGCGAAATTTTTCCCGGGCTGCCGTCGCATTTTTATGTGCCGTTTGAATTTCTTTGAACAAATCCTTTTTGTTTTCTTCCAAAATCAATTGTTGATTCAAAATATCAACGCGGGCGCTGCGAACTTGATTTCGTACTTGAAAGCGATTGAAAACGGGAATCGTAAAATGAATACCCACCAACTGGACTGTGTGGTTTTGGATTTGTGTCAAAAAGGGAGGATTTACCGGTATAGGCTCCTGTGTAATAAGATTGTACCACTCCCTTGGTTTGTATATCTGATGGTATCGGGTTCCGACTCCTATCGTAAAATCCAATTGCGGATAATATCCCGCTTGCGCTATTCTCACCATTCTTTGAGCACTTTCTATCCTGTATTCTTGTCCTTTGATAACCGGCTTGATGTTCAATGCGTTTTGATAGATAACGTCCGGAGTGAACAATAAACTATTCATAAACTGTCCTATTACATCTCCCTCAAAATGTGGTGCATAGATGTCGAAATTGGTATTTCTTTCTAATTCGAGACTTTGAGCAAGGTCTAACAGTGCTAATTCTATGTTGTTTTTAGCATCAACAATCGCCACTTCGTCTTTGGCTATTTGCGCTTCGACATCGTACAAAAGGGATTCGGGAACATTTCCTGCCCGTACCAAAAGTAAGGTACGCTCCAACTGGTTTTTGCTTAATGCTAACTGTGCTTCGCTAATATGATGTAACTCTTTGAGAAACAACACTTGCAAAAATAGAGAAGTAATATAGAGCGACAAATCTTCCTTTGCTTTTTTGAGATTTTCGTCCGCTACCAACATTTCCAATCTGGAATGCTGCACTTGATTTGAAATCCGAAATCCTCTAAAAACAGGTAGCACGCTCTGTACATTAGCGTTAGTTACCATTGCATTTCGTTGGTAAAACTCGCCTGTCAAATTCTCCGTTCGTCCGAAACTCATTTCCGTTGCACCTTGTATATTCAGATTGGGCATACGGCTGTTTCGGGATGTGTTTTCTTGTATTCTAGCTTCTTCTCGTTGGAGTTGAAGACGTTGAATGCTGATATTATGTTCAATGGCGTGTTGGATACATGCTTCCAACGACCACCTGTTTGTTTGAGGCGGATTTGTTATTCTTTCTTCTGCCAAGCCGGTAAAGGCAATTAACAGGCTAAAAAACAGAAATATTCCTTTTTGTATCTTCATTCCAATTATTCTTTATCATTTTTACCTGTTATGATTTCCAATTTCCGCACCTCTAATCTTATCATTTAGCATTAATCCTTCGATAACTTCCACATAATTTCCGTCAGATAAGCCGAGTGTAATTTGCTTTCGTACAAATGTTTGCCTACTTGCATCGCCGCTTGTTAAAATATATACCGAAGTTGTTCCATTTCTGTTAAACTCGATGACACTTTCCGGAATTTGAATCACATTGGTTGCTTTCTCGACGATAATGTTTGCATTCGCGCTATAATCGGCTCTGATAAGCATATCCTCAGGCGCTTTCAAAGCGGCTTCAACTTCATATACCACCGAGCCGTCTCTTCTTGTTCCTTGCAGCGAAATATGTTCCAATATGCCTTCTATTAATTGATTGGGTATTGCCCCGACAGAAATGCTAACGGGCATATTTACGAAGATCTTTCCGACATCGGTTTCATCGATTGTTCCCTTGAAAATCAAATCGTTCATATCTGCAATAACAGCAATGGTAGTACCATCAAAAAACACATTACTTTGTATCACCCTGTCGCCTTCTTTCACCGGAATGTCCAAGATTTTGCCTGAGGCATTGGCTCGAATGTGTGTATTATTAACGCTGGAGCCTCTTGACGAACCGGTTGATGCAATTTCTAATGCTTCTTGCGAGCTTGACAACTCTTCCAAAGCTTTTTGATAAGTTGCTTCGGCTACTTCAAAGTCATTTCTTGAAATAACGTGGTTTTCAAACAACTCTTTTTGGCGGTGATAATGCGCAGTTATTTGTCTCCACGAAATAGTAGCTGTTCGCAAGCGAGATTCAGCCACACTCATTTGCCCGGCATCGGGAATGGTTCTTAATGTAGCAATGACATCGCCCTGTCTGACATAGTCACCGTTTTTTCTTGAAATTCGAGATACAATTCCGGGAATTTCCGGTTTAATTTTAGTCAAATTGCGCGGTTCGATATTTCCGGTAATTGTAACTACATTTTCAATATTTCCCGGTTGAGGGGATATAACTTCAAAACTCGGTATTTCGGGGCGTGAACTTTCCCACAAAAACCAAAACGTACTTACTAAAACCGCTCCTACCAGAAGGAACACAAAAGTTCTAACGATTACTTTTTTCATATATATGATATGTTTTATTCTTCTCTAATTGCATCAATTGCTTTAATACTCAACGCTCTTTGGGCAGGGATAATACCCGCTAATACCCCGAATACAACCAATATAACAATGGACAGTATGGCTACATCGAGCGTAATCATCGGTTTGTAAAAATAGACATTGTCCAAATGTTGTATCCAATATTTATCTGCCAACAGCAAGGTATAAACGCCCATACATAATCCGGGAATCCCTGCGATAGTGCTCAAAACCAAACTTTCCGACAAGATTTGACTGATAATCTTCCTCGGCGTTGCACCCAACGCCCGACGTATCCCGATTTCGCGAGTTCTTTCTCGCACGGTTACCAACATAATGTTGCTGATACCAATAATTCCGGCTATCAATGTGCCCGACCCGATAAGCCAAATCAGCACGTCAATTCCCGCAAACAGGTTGGTGAATATATTAAATTCCTCTTCCAGATTCACACTCCACATCGCTCTGGTGTCGTCGGGGTGAATGCGGTTTATTTTTTTCAATACCTCTTTAATTCGCGCTTCCACTACGCTTGCCGGAATTTCATTTCTCGATGTGGCAGCCAATATGTGTATGATTTCGCCTAAATTATTCAATTGCTGCAAGGTAGTGAGCGGAATCAACACGGTATCTTCCAATCTCGACCCTCCAATCGAGATGTCCGAAAGACCATAAGTGATGCCGATTATTTGATAATCAACGCCATTGATACGAATATTTTGTCCTATCGAGTTTCCTTGCGGGAAAAGTTCTTCGGCTACTTTGCTTCCGATAACGCACACTTTTCTTCGTTGCTGAATATCCAAATCGTTGATAAAACGACCTGTTAAATGTTGCCGTTCAATATCGGAATAATTAGGGTAGATGCCTCTAATCGGAAATGTGCCTGACCTTGTGTCCGAAATAACATTGTTGAGAAATATCGGTGCAACAACCAACGGGGAAAGAAAATCGATTTCGGGTATCGAATCCGTCAAAGTTTTCAAATCCCGATTGTGAATATTCCACGTTCGTCCTCTTTGAAATCCTTGGTATGGAATACTCGTAGGCAAAGGACCGAGAAAACAGGAGTTACTTGCAAAACCGTCAATACCGTGTACAAAACCGCGTTTCAATCCGTTTCCCGTTCCAATCATAACCGTCAGCATAAAAATTCCCCAAAACACACCAAAGGCGGTGAGAAAACTTCTCAATTTATTCCGGCTAATGGTAACCCATATTTCTTCAAGTCTATCTAACATTTTTCTATTCTGCTCTCATTGCTTCCACAGGCGGTACTCGTACTGCCTGACGAGCGGGAAAATAGCCCGCCAACACACCTACAACGATTAATAAAACCATAGCCGCTATCGCCATACCCATATCTACCGAAGGATTTTCAAAAATGGCGAATTTTTCCACATCGGGGTGGTTTTTTAGCCATATATTTGCCAAACCGCATACCCAAATACCCAAAAACAGTCCCAGATATCCAAACATTGAGGTAATGGTAACCGACTCTAAAATAATTCCTTTAATAATGGATGAAGGCTTTGCTCCCAACGCCTTTCGTATGCCAAATTCTTTTGTTCGTTCTCTTACGGTAATCAGCATAATGTTACTCACGCCAACCATTCCTGCAAACAACGTACCTATCCCGATAACCCAAATAAAAATAACAATCGCATTGAAAATACCGAAAGTTTGCAGATAAGTTCTCAATTCGTTCTGCATATTGACAGCGACCCTGTCGTTGGGGTGAAATTGATGTGCCGCTGCAAAATCTCTCCTTAAATGGGCACTGAAAGTTTCATTATCTCTATTCGTTCTCAAACCCTGAACGGTAAAAGCCAAATTGTTAAATCTCCAACCGTCTCCAAACAGAAGTTGAGCCGTTGAAAACGGGATATACGCTTTCTCGAGGTCAACAATGGCGTTTTCGCTGAAAACACCGATAACGGTAAATGGCAAATCGTTGATTAGCATTGTTCTCCCGACAGGGTCTTCGTCATTAAACAAAACTTCTCTCAATCGTCTGTTTACAATGACTACTTTTCGCTGTTCGTCCATATCTCTGTTGTGAATAAGCCGCCCTTGGTTATCGACAATTTTTATTCCGCCAACGTTGTTGTAATCAGGATATATTCCGATGGTGTTTCCAACCGTACTTTCGCTGCCGTAACGTATTCTTGTTCTCACAGGAATCATTGCCGAAATGTATTCTGTTTCTACAAAACGGTTTCTCAAACGATTCAAATCTCTGTTATCCAGATTAATGCTTCTGTTTTCGGGCAATCCTTCGTAGGGTATGGAGGTGAAACGCCCCTGCACTTGCAAAATATTGCTGGTGCGTTTTGCAAACACAGATTGTATTCCTGTTTGCGCCCCATTACTTGCAGCAAGCATAATGACAAACATAAATATACCCCACGCAATGGCAAATCCCGTGAGAAACGTCCGCACCTTATTTTTTTTGATCGAACTAAATATTTCTGTCCAATTATCTATATCAAACATTGCTTATGTTTGGACTGTCAAAATTTATCATTACAAAGGTACGTTTTTTCTACAAACTATCCATTTTATTTAATGAAATTGTCTTGACTTCAAAATAATATTAATACGGAATTTCTTCATCATCATTCAACAAAACTTCTTTGATGACTTCGGCTACTTTTTCTTCTTGTCCGAAAAAGAAAAAATGTCCGCCGAAAAAATAGTTTATTTTAAAAGTTCCTGTGATATAATCTGCCCATCGTTTCACTCTATTAAAGCACAACATTATGTCTAATGGTGCGAAAAGGAAAGTAACATCAATGGGCAATTGTTGTTGTTTTTTCTCGTAACGATAAGTCTCTAAAATGCGGAAATCAGATCTAAAAATAGGCAGATAAACTTTTCGTCTTATCGGATCTTCAAAAAAGTTGGGATCCATTCCTCCCATATTGATTATTTTTTTGATGAGCTTATCATCTTCGAGACGGTGTGTTTTTTCTTTCAAGAGGTAGTTCGGAGGATTTTTTCCTGACAAGAACACGTGTACAGGCATCTGAAAGCCTGCATTTAATAAGCTGTGTAGCAGCTCGTAAACTAGTACTGTACCCATACTATGTGCATAAATAGCATACTCTTCTTCTGTACCAACTGTATTTAAGACTTGTTTTTTCAAATCATCTACCATTTCTTCAATGGTTTCGCTCAAAGGCTCTTCCATTCTTCGCCCTCTGCCCGGCGGGTCAAGCGCAATTACTTCTATTCCGTCTAAATATTTTTTCCACGACAGAAATTTCACAGCCGAGCCTCCTGCGTAGGGAAAACATAATAATTTCATACGATTATTTTATTTTTTCTTTGTGGTGTATGGAACTCGCGATAATCATTTACTTTGGCGTGAAATGCTCACATGCTCGTTTCATCTATTTACTATTTTTGTGTCCACCCAACGATAAAATTATTCCTGTGCAGGACTGTTTTTATCCAAGTGTCTTTGATTTTTAATTCTTCTTCGTTTATTAATTCTATTTCGTATTGCTTGGGATTTCCTTGCAAACCCACGCCCAACATTTTTCCGTATGCTTCTTTGGCTACCCAAAAGCGAGTTATCCATTCAGGTGAATTTCCCTTTTCTTTCAACAAATCCAACTCGTGAGAAGTGAATGTAACATTTAAAAAGCTCGTGTCGCGTTCCTCAATTTTTTCTATATCAATGCCTACAGGTTTATCCGACACCATCATTACCGCTTCGCTGCCTTTGTGTGCAATAGACACTTCAAGCCCTTTCAACTTTTCGTGTCCGTATAAAAACGGTTTCCCTTTTTCGTCATACTCAACAGAGAGTTCGATTGGATAAATCATTTCATCTTTCTCGTCTTTTTGCAGGAATTTTCGCACACCGTCTTTCAATGCAATACGGCTGATGAGGTACTCTCGCGCCTGATTCGGATACAGAGAATCGTAATGTTTTCGTTCTTTCAAGTTCAAAAAACGTGCGTACAGAAATTGCAAAGCAGAGGCACTCATATTGGGGTCTTTGTAATAATAAAATACATTATTATTCAGTCTTTTAGCCAAAGTTGAGTATTGGGGGTGTCTAACAGTGTTCATTGTATTCAAGTCATAATCGAATCGAAGATTACGCCAGCCCTTTACTACACACCAAACTTTATCGTCTCTTTTTACAATCATATCAAAAAGTAGCTCGTAGTCAGTAACTTTTTTAACTTCCATCGTACACTCAAAAACGCCCGCTTGGTCTTGAAAATCCTGATAAAAAATAATTTCCTCTACTCCACTCGGAAAACTTACCCAATTTTTGTCCAACGTCAGGTGGCAATACAAGCCGACCAATTGTCCGAAAGAATCAATCAATGATCCTTTTCCTTCTGCCTGAAAAACAAGGGCTTTAATCCCTTTCTTGGTAAATTGCATTATCTCTGCAATGGATTGATACGTTTGTCCGTGAAAAAGATGAAGACCATAAATTTCCTCTTTATCGGGCAGTTTGGGAAATATATTTTCGCCTAAATCAATCGTTGTTTTATACTTTTCGGGAACATCGGGAAACGCATCGCCTGTGGTAATATCGGCTTCGGCATACATCGGTATCGACCACGAAACGCAATTATCGGTTTTTCGATTTGCAATGATTGTTGAGGTAAACGGCTCATTGACAGCTATCCATTTCAATGCTCGTCCTGAACTCAAGTGCAATACCTTTTTTTCGGCAGACAATTCCTTTGCTTGGTCGAGTAATGTTTCAACCGTCATAGCGAAAGGAACAACAGGATTTAACTCTTCCAAAATCCTGCTTTTTGGCTGAATAACTATTGTGTGGTCAGTCAGGTAGGGATGTTCGTTTAGATTGAAACTAATGTTTTTTTCAACCGTGCTTGTATTGTCTGCTTTTGGTGTTTGGATTTCGACAATCGTTTCCGTTTGCTCTTTTTCAATAGCTTGTTTGCTTGTTTTCGCTTTATGCCAATTGAGCATATTTTCTTGCAGAGCGGCAATTTCACGCAAATTATTGTTTACTTCACGTAAAATAGGGTCTTTCAAATCTTCTTCGGTAAGAGCAAGGATAGTCGAAGAAACAACGTTGGCTCTATTTCTAATCTGCAATGCTGTTTCCTTTAAAGAAGAAAAATCGATGGTCTTATGGGCAAAATTCAGCGTCATTGACATTTTATTTTGCGGTTTGTCGTTTGGTTTTGCTTTGCTTTGAACAGGCAAATCAACAGTATCCTCTTTACCGGAAGCAGCATATGGCTCCAAAATAACGTGTGTATTGATACCTCCGAAACCAAAAGAATTTACAGCCGCTACGAGCGGATATTTCTCTTCATCCCAATCAGTTAGTTGCTGTGCAGGCATAAAACGAGAATCATACATCGCTTTCAGCGGTTTTTCGCAATTCAGCGTAGGCGGTATTTTTTTGTGATACAGTGCCAACACCGTTTTTATCAAACCTGCGATACCCGCTGCGTGCATAGCGTGTCCGATATTGGATTTTACCGACCCGAGCAATGCGGGAGATGATGTGTTGTCGCCGAAAAAATCGGTCAATGTAGCAATTTCGACCCTGTCGCCTACTTGGGTTGCCGTGCCGTGTGTTTCCACATAGCCTATTTTTTTAGGGTCTATTTCCGTTTTATCCCAAGTTTGCTTCAATGTGTTTACTTGCCCTTTCATAGAAGGAGCCAATATACTGACATCTGCGCCATCGCTGGCAGAGCCGCACGCTTTGATAACGGCGTAGATCCGGTCGTTATCCGCTATTGCCTTGTCTAATTTTTTCAAAACCAAAACACCTGCTCCTTCGCCAATCAACACTCCATCGGCATCTTCGCTAAACGGCGAAATTTGTCCTTTGTAAGAGGCTGCCCCGATAATATTGAAAATACTCCAAAAAGGGGCGCTTTGCCCGAAATGCAAACCGCCGGATAATGCTATATCGCACTGACCGCTTAACAGCAGATTGACAGCGGCTTCAACAGCAAGCACAGAACTGGCGCAAGCAGCATCTATGGTATAAGCCGGTCCTTTCATATCGAATCGATTAACCACCGATGAAACAATTAAATTGGGCATAGAACCTGCTGCTGTGTCTGCCTGATAGCGACCTAATTTTGCTTTGGTTTCTGTTTTTACTCTATGTATGTCTTCTTCTGTTGCTTCGGGAAATACTGTTTTTATTAAATCTTCTATTATAGGAGGCATATACATAAATTCGGCTATTCGCTGCCCCACAGCACTAACATAGTTTCCTTTACCCAAAATAAAACCGCACTTTTGCAAGGGTGTATTTTTTTCAAATACGCCGGCATCTGTTAGTGCTTCTTTCGCCAGGTACATAGCTATCAAATGCTCTTGGTCAATTCCTTCGGCAGCAATCGGAAGAATACCGTAATCGAGCGGATTAAGTGTCATTGGTGTTACAAATCCGCCTTTTTTGAAGTAAAACTGGTCTACATCTGTTTTCCCGCCATTGGCAAAATAGTAAGGGGCAATCCTGTCTTCGGGTGCATCAGTAATTGAACTGACACCTTTGCAGAGGTTTTCCCAAAACTCTTGAATATTATTCGCTCCGGGGAAGTAACACGACATTCCCACAATCGCTATATCATTTTTGTTCATCATCTATTTATTTATCAATTCAACTCTGCAGAGAAAGCCCTTTTTCTTGCCAAATAACGATTTTTTCTTCGACTTAATGGGGGGGGTATTTTGCCTATTTTTTCTATCGCTAAATCAACTCTATTTACGCCAATCAAGGCGCCGTTCGATACAATTACAGTCGTCTCGCTTCCATTTTGTGAAATGGATACTTTAACCCCCTTTACTTTACTGTGTCCCGATACAAAATGTTTCCCTTGCTCATCGTGTTCAACAGAAACTTCAATGGGATAAATCATTTCGTCTTCTTCGCTTTTTTGTAAGAATTTTCTAACACCGTCTTTCAGTGCAATTTGGCTGATAAGATAATCTCGTGCCTGATTTGGGTACAAAGAGTTAAAATGTTTCCGTTCTTTCGTATTGAGGTATCGCTCGTAAAGGAAATCGTAAGCCGAAATGTTTAGTTTGGGGTCTTTGTAATACCGGAATATATTATCGCTCAACTGTTCTGCCAAAATAAACTGTTTCGGACGCATCACAACATTCATCATACTGCGAGGATATTCAAGTCGGCGGTTGTGAAACCCTTTTACCACGCACCACACTTTTCCGTCTCGTTTGATAATGATGTTTCCGATTAATTCTTGTGGTTTTATGTCCGTAATCATCAAATTGTATTCAAAAACGCCCGCTTGGTCTCGAAAATCTTGATAAAAAGTAATTTCGTCAACACTCATCGGAAATGTGGTTTGATGTTCTTTCAGTCCGAAATAGCACCACATACCGAGCAATCCGCCGAAATTATCGGTCAATGAGCCTTTTCCTTCCGATTTGCGAATAGTGGCTTGAAGTCCGGTTTTGGTCAGTTTCTTCACTTCTATAATGGAATGATATTTCGGACCGTGAAACAAGAAAAATTGATAAATACGTTCTTTATTCGGTACGGAAGGTGCAATGCTGTCGCCTAAATCAATCTGTCTGGCGTATTCTTCGGGAACAGCCGGAAAAGCATTGCCAACCGTGAAATCGCCAAAGGCAAAACCCGGAAGATTCCACGCAATAGTATCATCAGTTTTCCATACTCCTGTCAGTTTTTCGACAAACGGCTCTCTGACGGAAATCCATTTCATTACACCGGCATTGTTTACTTGCAGTAATTTCTTATCGGGTGCTAATTCAACTACCTCTTCGCACAATGTTTCGAGTGTCATTGAAAACGGAACAACCGGATTCATTTCTTCCATCGGTCTGTCAGCCGATTGTCTGACCACCGAATGGTCAATCAGATATGGGTGTTCGTCTAAATTGAAATAAAGCATTTTTTCAATCGTATCGCCTGTTTTTTGCGAATGCGTTGAACCTGCTTTCGATTGCTTTTTGTTTGAGGTATCTTTAATGATTCGCTTGGTTGATTTCGTTTTATACCAATTCATCATATTTTCTTGCAAAGCGGCAATTGCACGTAAGTTGTTGTTTGCCTCTTGCAAGATAACATCGTCCACCTCATCATCAATAAAAGCAGGTGCAATTGGAACACTTCCATTTTTGTTTTTGTCTATTGCTGATTTTAGAGGCGAATAATTGAAAGTTTTATGCGTAAAATCCAATGTTATTGACATTTTGCTTTTTTCCGCACTTGAGGCAGGACTAACCATCGCTTGGTTTGTCTCAACTGCGTATGGGGTTAAAATGGCGTGTGTATTGATACCGCCAAAGCCAAAAGCGTTTATGGCTGCTACAAGTGGATATTTTTCTTCGTCCCAATCAGTTAGCTGCTGTACGGGTATAAAACGAGAGCTGTGCATCGCTTTCAACGGTTTTTCGCAATTGAGCGTGGGTGGAATTTTTTTGTGATACAACGCCAAAGCCGTTTTTATCAGACCTGCAATGCCTGCGGCAGGCATAGTATGCCCGATATTGGATTTTACCGAACCGAGCAATGCAGACGGCGCTGTGTTGTCGCCAAAAAAATCGGTTAATGTAGCAATTTCTGTTCTGTCGCCTACTTGGGTTGCTGTGCCGTGCGTTTCCACATAACCTATTTTTGTGGCATCCATTTGCGTTTTACGCCAAGTTTTTTCCAATGTTTCGACTTGTCCTTTGGAAGATGGCGCCATTACGCTCACATCCGAGCCGTCACTACCTGAGCCGCAGGCTTTGATAACGGCATAAATGCGATCGTTGTCGGCTATTGCTTTGTCTAATTTTTTCAATACCACGATACCTGCACCTTCGCCAACCAGCACGCCGTCGGCATCTTCGCTGAACGGCGAAATTTTTCCTTTGTACGACATCGCTCCGATAACGTTAAAAACACTCCAAAAAGAGGCTCCTTGTCCCAAGTGCATTCCGCCGGCTAAGGCGATGTCGCACGAGCTACTCAACAACAGACTACAAGCCTGTTCAACAGCAAGCATAGAACTTGCACAAGCAGCATCTATGGTGTAGGCGGGTCCGCGCAAGTTGAATTTGTTGGCAGTTAATGAAACAATCATATTTGGCATTGCTCCGGCAGCCGTATCGGCTTGAAAACGTCCTACTTGCGATTGAAAATCTTTTTTCAATCGGTCGATTTCGTCATCGCCCATTTCGGGGTGCAGATTTTTCAATAGTTTTTGCAGCCAATCGCCCACCAATATCATTTCGCCTACTCGCTGCGATGCAACACCTATGTAATTTCCTTTACCCAAGATAAAGGCACAGTCTTGCAGTGGAATGTTTTTTTCATACACTCCGGCATCGGTCAATGCCTCTTTTACCAAATAGAGAGAAGCCAAATGTTCGGGGTCGATTCCTTCGGCAGCAATCGGAAGAATACCATATTCAATCGGATTGAATGTTATTGGATTAATAAATCCGCCTTTTCTGCAATAAAAACGGTCGATTTCCGTCTTTCCGCCATTGGCAAAAAAGGACGGGGGTATTCGGTCGTCGGGGGTGTCAGTAATTGAACTGACACCGTTGCATAAATTGTTCCAAAACTCCCGAATATTGTTTGCTCCGGGGAAATGGCACGACATTCCTACGATAGCTATGTCATTTTTTCCTCCTGTCATATTAATTCATATTTTGAATGAAAATCAACACTTTGTCTCTTCCTCCCATCACGATAATTCCCGATGCGTTTCCGTATTTCAATTCCTGTACAAAATAGGCACCACCTTGTTTTAATGGAATTAACGGTACACCTCGACGTTCAAATTCGGCTTCCAATGTATCGGACACCATTCCTGCTCCTTTCCAAGGTCCCCAATTGAAGGCGACGACGCGCAAGTCGGGACTCAATCCATTGAAAGAGGCGGCAAGGTCTAACACGCTGTTTGCCGTTGCATAATCCGATTGTCCTCTGCTGCCGTACGATGAGGCTACACTGCTGAATAAAACGAGTAATTTGAGTTCGTTTTTCAACTCGTCGATAATGACGTGCAAGGGATTTACTTTTGTTTGATATACTTTTTCGAACGAATCCCACGTTTTGTCTGCAAAGAATTTGTCTTGTATCAAACCTGCGGCGTGAATGACGCCGTCTATTTTTCCGTACTCTTTCTTGACGGATTTCAAGAACGATTTGAATTTCTTCGTATCGCTTACATCAACCGAATGGTATTCAACTTTTGCGCCTGTTGCCTCGATTTTCGCAACAGCCTCTGCTATTTGATTGGATTTGAAAACTTGTTGAATTTTCTTTTCAATCTCGGCAGGTACTTTCATTCCTTCTACCGAAAGCAAGTATTTACGAATTTCTACATTGGTTTTCAATTTAGCATAAGCGCCATTGGGGTCTTCGATTTGGCTCGAACGTCCGACTAAAATGTAGCGACAAGGATATTCGGTTGCCAATTGTGCGGTGAGTTCGGGCGAAATGCCTTGTGCACCACCCAAAACAAGTACAACCGATTCGTTATTCAATTTCAGATTGTTGCTTACAACCGATTCATCAATTGTCAAATCTTCTATGCGCACGGTGTGATTGGAACGCTCGCCGTTGTTGTAAACAATTTCGGGCGAATCGTCATCAACCGTAATTTCGTTTAATACGATTTGCGGAAGATTTTTCTCGTTGAAAAGTGTTTTAGAAAGCACCGAACGGAATTTTACTTCGGGATATTCCAAACGCAAACTTTTGAGAAGTCCGCCAAATCCTTGTATTTGTTTGATGTCTTTTAAGTTTTTACTTTTTTCGATTTGTCCAACGATGTCGCTGAATGTAAATACCCATTTCAAATGGCTTAATCTTCCGCCTGTTATGAATTTAAACAAGTTTTCGATGCTGTATTGATTGGGCGATTTGGCAACGTTTACAAGAATTAATCCGTCAAAAGTATCAAGGTTTGCATCGGCTTGAATAATTTCTGCCTGTGTGCCTGCACTTTCCAGCAAGGATTTGATTTGTTCAGCCATTTTTCCGTCGTCGGTAATGGCAAAGCGTTTTCCTTCGATAGAAATTTTTCCGGATTGCAGCGGATGGGCTTGTAAATCAAACAATATACGCGAAAGTTCAACGATTTTTTCCTCTTTTATTTCTTCAATTATTTCAACATCAACGACATTGCTTACCGAAATATTTGTTGTATTCGTCAATTCTTCAATCCAGGCGATGAGTTCGTTCAATGTTTTGAGCGATGCCATTTTGAAGAAATTTTCTTCGGTGTTGCCGATATCGTCGCCCAAGTTCAAGCGGTCTCGCATTTCGCCGATAATTTCCATACGTTTAATGGAATCAATACTTAAATCACCTTCCAAATCCAAATCCATTCCAAGCATTTCGGTTGGATAACCCGTTTTGTCGCTCACAACGTCTAACAAAGTTGTTTTGATAAATTCGATGTCAAGTTTTGGCGCAATTTGAACTATCGGTGCAATCGCCTGTGTTTCAGCAATAACAACAGGAACAGCGGTTTGCGAATTTAATTCATCTATCCAGCCGATGAGTTCGTTCAACGTTTTGAGCGAAGCCATTTTGAAGAAATTTTCTTCGGTGTTGCCAATGTCGTCGCCAAGTTGTAAACGGTCTCGCATTTCGCCGATGATTTCCATTCGTTTAATGGAATCAATGCTTAAATCGCCTTCCAAATCCAAATCCATTCCAAGCATTTCAACAGGATAACCTGTTTTATCGCTTACAACATCTAATAAAGTTGTTTTGATATGCTCAATGTCAAGTTTTTGTGCAGTTTGTGCGGTCGGTGCGGTTGTTTGCGCTTCGACAGCAACGGCAGGAACGGCAATAGCCGTTTGAGCGGTTAATTCATCTATCCAGCCGATAAGTTCATTTAACGTTTTGAGTGAAGCCATTTTGAAGAAATTTTCTTCGGTGTTGCCGATATCGTCACCCAAGTTCAAGCGATCTCGCATTTCGCCGATGATTTCCATTCGTTTGATAGAATCGATGCTCAAATCGCCTTCCAAATCCATATCCATTCCGAGCATTTCGACGGGATAGCCTGTTTTGTCGCTCACAACGTCTAATAGTGTTTTTGTGATTTGTTCGGTGGTGAGGACGGTAACAGTGAGAGCAGGCTGTGCTGTCGTTAAGGGCTCTGAGGGTTTTAAAGCCTTTATGGGTGCTGCTTCCGCAGCAGCCGAAGATTCAACAGGGCGATAACTGACTTCTTGCGGATTTTGTCCGAAATAAGTAAGCATCACATCGCGCTGGTTTTGAATCATCGAGCGTACACTTCCCAGATATTCCATCATCACTTGGTCTGACGAGTTGGTTGTATCGGGTGTGTAACTTGCTGCCATTGATGATAATTCTTCTTCCGAAACGAGTTTTAATCCCAACGGTTTTTCAAACGGCAATCCGCCAAGCGAAGGCAATTGTCCTTCGGCAGGATAAGCGTATTGTCCGTTTACGCGCCAAATCATTTTTGATTTTCTGTACTTTTCGGGATTGTCAATTTCGATGGTTTTCGCGCCTCGCTCCTCGAATAGTTTGGCAACGTCGAATGTTTTTCCGCTTGTCAAATATTTTGCCAAAGCGTGAAGTAAGAAAGTAATGCCTTCTTTGCCTCGTGCTTCGGTTTGAATGGTTGTAATGTCGTTTCCGAGAATGGACTGTGCCAAACCTGTCAATACACTTCCGGGACCTGTTTCGATGAACAGACGTGCACCATCGGCATACATTTTTTCGATTTCTTTGCTGAACAAAACAGGTTGCACCAAATGTTTTGCCAAACGCTTTTTAATGTCTTCGCCTTTTTCGGGATAGAGTTCTGCTGTTGTGTTTGAATAAACAGGCAGTTGTAATTTGCCAAACGGAACGTCTTTTAATACTTCGGTGTAAAGTTTTTCGGATTTCGCCAGCAGCGGACTGTGAAAAGCACACGCCACATTGATTTCTTTGTACGCCACGTTGTTAAACGCCATTTTCTCAAAGAATTTTTCCATTCCTTTGGTACTTCCTGCGATAACGGTCTGTTTTGGCGAGTTAAAATTAACTGCCCAAACTTCTTTTTCGCCTTCAAGTAATTTATTCAATTCCTCTACCGGAACGCCTACTGCCGCCATTTTTCCGGTGTCTTTTCCTACCGACTTCAAAATGGAATTGGCACGCTCGCGACTCAATTCAACCAATTTTTCGGAATCAAACGCACCTGCGAAACACAAGGCAGGCAATTCGCCGTAACTATGTCCGGCAACCATATCCGGCTCAATTCCCAAATAACGTAAATATTCGGCAATGGCGTAATCCACGATACCCAACACAGGTTGTGCGTTGCGCGTATCGGTAATAATTTTGTTGGATTCTCTTTTCTCTGCCTCGCTGAATTGTGCGTGTGGGAAAAGAATTTTTTCGTATTCTCTGTTTTGAAGCAACAAACGACGCATTGCAGGGAATGCCACGAAAAGGTCTCGCGCCATATTCACACGTTGACTTCCCTGTCCCGAAAACAAAAATGCTACTTTGCCCGATTTTTCCTCTCTGCGGTATAAATTTGTGTTTTTTTCGTCGAAGTTGATTTCCAACATTCGTTCGGATAAATCTGCTACCGAAGATGCCAACGTGATGATTTGTATCGGTTTATTGCTTTCAGTTGCTAATGTGTAAGCCAAGTCGCGCAGCGAAAGCGTATTATTGATAGACAGCAGTTGCAAGAGTTTTTCAACTCGCTCCTTTGCCTCTTTCATCGTGTCGCCACGGAAAACAAACAGTTCGGTCGGGAACATTTTCAACGTATTTCTGTCCGACACTTCCGCTTTGTAATTTTCGATGACGGCGTGCGCATTTGCGCCGCCAAATCCGAATGCACTGATTCCCGCAATTCGTTTGTCTGACGACCAGATTCCCGCTTGCGTGTTGAAAATAAACGGACTTATGTTACTATTGTACAAATCAAGCGGTTTATCTAAATGGATAGTTGGCGGAACAATTCCGTGATGAACGGACAAAATCGTTTTCAACAATCCCGCCATTCCTGCCGAACATTTGGTGTGTCCAATTTGTGATTTCACAGTTCCCAAATAGGCTTGTCCTGCGGTTGCGCCTGCATTCCAAAGTACGGACGAGGTAGAGCGAATTTCTGTGCGGTCGCCCACCACTGTTCCTGTTCCGTGCGCCTCAATCATACCTACTTCGCTCGGCAAAACACCCGCTTCGCGATAAGCGCGTTGAATGGCAAGCATTTGTCCTTCTTGGTTTGGTGCGGTCATTCCCAAGCCTTTACCGTCGCTACTGCCGCCAACACCTTTGATAACAGCGTAAATTTTATCGCCTGTCAGTTCAGCATCTTCCAACCGTTTGAGAATGAGAACGCCAACGCCTTCGCCCAATGCGATACCATCGGCTTTTTCATCGAACGAGGCACAACGTCCCGAATGCGACAATGCTTGCGTGGAAGAAAATAAATAGTAGTCGTTCAGCATATTGTGCAAGTCGTGGCTGCCAAATACGACCATATCGGAATCGTAATTAATCAAATCTTTGCAAGCCAAATTCAAAGCGGTAAGCGATGAAGCACAAGCGGAAGTCATTGCGAAATTTTGTCCTTTCAGATTTAAACGATTGGCAATTCTACCCGGTGTACAATTTGCCAACAATCCGGTAAACGAATCGGTGTTTAGTTGTGGCAATCGTGTTTTTAATTCTTCGGGCAATTCGCCTACAAGTTGTCGGTAAGACGCACTGAATGAGGTACGAGCAGCCAAATCTGTCATTGCCTCGCCCGCGAAAATAACCGAAGTATTTTCCGATTCGTCGGCAGACATATCGCCGTATCCTGCATTTTCCAACGCACGTTTGGCAATCAGCAAACTCAACAATTGCAAAGGCTCGATAGATGCCATAGAAAGCGGCGTTAAACCAAATTCCATCGGGTCGAAATCTATTTCCGGAACAAATCCGCCTTTGTTGGAGGGAATATATTCGAGGTCGGTGGTGCCTTCTTTGTAGAAAACGTCTTTATTCCATCTAATATCGGGTACTTCCGTGATACAATCTTTTCCGAGAAGAATGTTTTTCCAATACTCTTCCAAATTGATTGCCTCCGGCATCAAACATTCCATACCGATAACGGCAATATTGACAGGGTTTGCCAAAGCAGCAGGAACGGCAATTTCTTTCAATTCCGATAGAATTTTTTGATTGTCTTCTGCCACAGCCATATGCAATTTTTCGAGCGTAGTTGTTTTGTTGGTAAACAGCGAAGTGTCGCCAATCATATACAAACCGTTTTTAAGTTGCTCTTCGGGCGATTGTTTGGTGAGTTTGTCGCCTTCTGCTAACAATCCTTTTGAGGCAACTCGCAGGCGACCAACCAATAAGTTTTCTAATGCGATACGCATATCAAGCGGTTCAACGCCTTCGGCAATCAAACGTTGTTTTTCGCTGTTGAAATAATCGACAACAGGCGTAGGAATTAAACGGCTAACCTGTCCGGGTGCGCTTTCTACGAGTGCCGTTTCACTGTTTTCGAGCGAAAGTTTTTGATATAAATTGCTAATAGCGCCTGTTTTTACGATTTCTTTCGTGTAAAGATAAGGCGTTCCCATTTGTACGCCCACTTTTGCGCCGCGAGCGGCAAGTTCCGCCGCCATTATCGAAATAAAAGCCGATGAAAACGCATCGTGAATACCTCCTGCAAAAAGCACGTTGTATTTCGACAAATTGTCTTCCTGCATCAAGCGATTGATTTGTTTTTCCCAAATGCAAGTACTCCAAAACGGTCCAATGTGTCCGCCGCACTCACGACCTTCAAAAATCAAATTCGTGATGCCGTCCTTGATATATTGTTCCAACAAAGAGGTTGACGGAACGTGGAAAAATATTTTGGAGTCTTCGCCTGCAAACTCTTTAGCAATCATACTGTGCCCACCAGTAATCAAAATTACTTTGGGTTTTATTTTTTTGAGTTGCTCCACTTGTTCGCGGAATATTTCCGGCATATTGAAACCGATTAGACAAACGCCCCAAGCGTTACTTCCCAAGAGTTTAACTGTTTCGTTCAATGTTTCTTGCAAGGGTTCGCCCGTCATATTGCTGATAGACAAAAACGGCAATGCGCCTGCTTCGGCAACTTCTTTCACAAATTCGGGTACATCGCTGATGCGCCCCATTGGTCCCTGCGAAATGGGATATTTAATACCAAATTCTTTGGCAAACGGACTGTCCGCACCAATGATATTCAGTTTTTTAGCTTGCAACGTGTGTCCGTGTGCCGCTTCGTAAAATGCAAAAACAAATTCACGCAGTTTTTTATATTGACGATATAAATCTGACGACAATGCAATGTCTTGTCCCATAGGCAGATAATTCTTTGCAATATCGTAGCCGCCCAAGAAAGGAAGTAAATCGTTGAACGTTACATTTTCGGGTAAAGCAGGCGAATTGTTACGAGACAATACTTTGAAATCGGCGATTTCGGCGATTTCCGTACCGCTCAATTTGGTACAAAGGTTTTTCAACTCTCTCGGTGCGCTACATTCGGGAAACGCAGCGATTTGAGAATCGAAAATAACGCCTTGTGCGCCAAGCGATAAGAAAGCGGCAGACGTGTGCACACCTGCGCCGCCTTGAATATATAGTTGCACTTTTGCTTTTTTCGCTGCTTCTGCAACGCCTTGGAAAAGAATGAATGATGATTCGTTTGACGTTTTTCCTGCGCCTTCACTTCCTTTTATGACAATGGCAGATACTTTTTTCTTGATAGCCGCCTTTGCTTCGTCAATGGAATGAATTTGATATAGGATCTCAACCGATTTATCGACGGAAATATCCATGCCGAAAGGCAAAATCACTTTGGTTACATTTGCCGACAATTTTACGCTTTTCACTTCGTCGGAAGCGATGCAAACGCCAAATTCCTGTTGTGTTCTTGAAGATAGGTCTTTTATGCTTTTTTCTGCTGTTTTTCTGCTTCTTCCCAAATGTAAAATAGGGAAAGCACCCGAGCGGATGGTTTCTATTGCTAACCGCACATCGGGCATTTCAAACGGACTAAGAATGAATAGTTCTTTGTTTGTTTTTTCTAATGAAGTTGTCATGAGTTCTATGTTGTTTTTATTTTTCTATTTTTTTGCCAATACATTATCTTTTCCCGGGATGGCTTTACTTCCGTTTATTACCCAACCTGTTACCGGTTTTTTATATAATTCCGGCTCATCGATATTGTGAAGCGAGACTTTTCTTCCTTCAAATAGTTTCTCGATATGAAACTCTTTTCCGAGCGACAAATATTGCGCCAATGCCTTTATCAAGAAAGAAACGCCTTCGGCGCTTTTATTGTCGGTTTGTATGGTAACGGCTTGCTTGCCCAAAGTGGATTCCACAAGCCCCAACGCTACTCTGCCCGGTCCGGTTTCGATGAAAATACGAGCGCCGTCATTGTACATATTTTCAATTTGTTGCATAAACTTGATTGGGGCAACCAAATGTTTCGCCAAATGAGTTTTAATGTTCTCTGCCTCTTGCGGATATACTTTTGCGGTTTCGTTCGACCATACCGGAATGGCAGGTTTCTCGAAATCAAAACCTTGCAAAGCTTCTTCAAACAGTTTTTCCGCATCATTCAACAATGGACTGTGAAAAGCGTATTCGATATTTATCTCTCTGCAAATAATTCTTTTTTCGGTTGCTTTTTGCATAAAAGATTGTATGCTTTGCGCTGTTCCTGCAATGATTAATTGCTTAGGAGCGTTGTAATTGGCAATCCAAAGCTCTTTTTCGTTTTCCAGCAAGGGTTTTGCATCTTCTTCACTGCCGAAGAAAGCGACTAATTTTCCTTTTTCGTCGCCCAACGCATCGTGAATCGCTTTTGCCCTCGCTTCGCTTAAAACGACCAAATCGTCGGGACTGAAAACGCCCGAAAAACAGAGCGCAGGCAATTCACCATAACTGTGTCCGCCGACCATATCGGGCACAATGCCCAAAAATCGCAGATATTCGGCAATCGCCAAATCCACAATTCCTAACAACGGCTGCGCAATATCGGTGTGCATCAACAATTTTTTCTGCGCCTCGCTCGCTTTGATTTCAAATTCCGATTCGGGAAAAAGAATAGACAAATATTTGTCGTGCTTTTCCAACAAATCACGCATTTGCGGAAACGCCACAAACAAATCGCGCGCCATATTCAAATATTGACTTCCTTGTCCGGAAAACAAGAACGCCACTTTGCCTTCATTTTCATTTCGATGATAAATCTTAAATTCGATTTTATCATTGACAACGGCATTTATTTTCGACAGTAGTTCCGTTGTGCTTTCGGCAACAATGGACACTTGTATCTTTTTATCACTATGAAGTGCTAAACTGTATGCAACGTCGGCTAATGGCAGCGAATCGTTCATCTGTAAAAGCGTTGTTACTTTCTGCATCAATGCTTTAGCCTCATTCAAATTATCGCCTCTGAATACAAATAATTCGGAAGGAAACGAATTAAAAACCGTTGCTTCTGCCGCATTTTCCGAATAATTTTCGAGAATGGCGTGAAAATTCGTTCCGCCGAAACCAAATGCGCTGACACCTGCAATTCGCTTGTTGCTGTTCCATACTCCGGCACGTTTATTGAATACAAACGGGCTTGTTTTTGCATCATAATAAGTGTTCGGTTTTTCCAAATGAATAGTTGGCGGAATCACTTTGTGATAAACGGAAAGTATCGCTTTTATCAATCCTGCCACACCTGCGGCACATTTCGTGTGTCCGATTTGCGATTTTACAGAGCCGATATAAGTCTGTTTCGGCAATGCGCCCGATTCCAGAAACAAATCGGTCAAAACGACTAATTCCATTTTGTCGCCAACCACTGTTCCAGTGCCGTGTGCCTCGATTAACCCAACTTGGGAAGGCAAAATTCCTGCGCCGTGATAGGCTCTTTCCAATGCTCGTTGTTCACCTTTCCGGTTTGGGGCGGTTACGCTCATATTGCGTCCGTCACTGCTACCGTCGATTCCTTTGATAACGGCATAAATTTTGTTTCCTTCGCGTTCCGCATCTTCTAAACGCTTCAAAATCAATACACCGATACCTTCGCTCAATACAATTCCATTGCCTGATGCGTCAAACGCTGCGCAACGACCATCAGGCGACAACACGCCCATACTCGAAAACATAATGTAAGGCGGATAACCGTTTGTAAAATCAGACCCGCCCAATACTACCATATCCGTTCTACCGTTCACAAGTTCCTGGCACGCAATGTCGAGCGTTGCCAACGATGAAGCGCAAGCGCCATCAACCGCATAGTTTTTTCCGCCGAAATTGAAACGATTGGCAATTCTGCCCGAAAGTACATTCGGCAAAATCCCCGGAAAACTGTATTCGTTTGCTTTCGGTAGAAGGTCTTCCAATTCTTCAGGTACTTCGCCTAATATTCTTTTGAGTGTAAATCTTGTATTTAAGTCAGTTACCAACGGATTACTACTTCCGTTGACTCCCATAATAATCGAGGTGTTTTCAAAATCGCATTCCGCAAGATTCTCATACCCTGCATCTTTCAACGCTTTTTTCACAACTGTCAATCCCAACAATTGCAGCGGCTCGGTCATAAATGCCGAGTGCGGCACAATTCCAAACTCTACGGGGTCGAAATCAGTGTCGGGAATAAATCCGCCCCATTTCGATTTTGTATAATCCGTATCTGTTGTTTCGGGATTGTATAGCTCTTTGTTCCAATGCGACGCAGGGATTTCGGTAATGCTGTCTTTTCCCAACAAGATATTTTTCCAATACTCGTTCACATTCGCAGCACCCGGATAGATACATTCCATTCCCACAACGGCAATGTCTAACGGCTTAGCACTGGGAAAATAAGGAGAAATATTCGGCAATTCTGTCAATAATTTTTGTGTGTCGGTTTGTAATTGTTGATTTGACGATGACAATTTTATTTTAATGCCTTTTGCCGCCACAGGCGCAGCCATAATGGAAACAAATGCTGCAAAAAACGCATCGCATTGAGCGTCTGAAAACGTGAGACTGAATTTCGAGAAATTCTTCTCTTTTTTGAGCATTTTGTTGATTTGCTCTTCCCAAAATGACAATCTATTACGCTCTTTTTCGGATTCATCTGTTTCCGAAACCTCGTCAAAATTGATGATTTGTTGATTTTTTGCTTGATGAAGATGTCCATAAGCGGCTTCATAAAAGGTGTTTGCGAATTTTTTCAGCGTTTTGTAATTTTCTGTTATCGTTTCGGATTGCGAATCGAAAATGATTCCTTTTGCGCCCAATGCCAAAAACGCCGCCGACGTGTGAACACCCACACCGCCTTGTATATATACTTTTATTTTGCTTTTTTGTGCTTGCCTAATCACTTTGCGAAAAATATCAAAAACAGTTTCTTTCTCATTTTCGCTTTCTTTGATAATGATAGATGATACTTTTTGCTTGATTGCCTCTTTTGCCTCTTTCAAAGAGGATATTTGATAGAGAATTTCGGCTTGGGTGACTGTTTGTAATTCATAACCAAAGGGCATAACAATTTTTGTTACATTTTCCGGCAATTCAAAATTGATTACCGTAGAAGATGTAACGTACAAACCGAAAGGGTGCTTGGTTTTTTTAGCAATGGTTGTGATTAGTTCTTTCACATTATCATTGCTTTTTCCTAATTGTAAAACTTCAAACACTCCTATATTATCAAACTTCGACGTGAGTTGAATAGTACACTCTACTACCAAAAACTCTTTTTCCATTATGTCAAACAACAGGACAGATATTTACACATTCAATACTAACTCTCTACAAAAGTATAAATTTATTTTCATCTAATAAAGGCAGGAAAAATATATTTTTTGTTTTATCAACCATTCAGGCATCAATCTCAAAAAACAATAACAAATTAATAATCAGGAAAATATAAACATTTTTAAATTTAAGCCGTTAACACCCTTTCATTTTCACCTGATACTCAACTAATTACATCTATTTTGAATTTAACTAAAATCAATTATAAAAATAGCTAATCAATTTCAGTTTTTAATAAACGCTTAGAGGAAAAAAGTGAATTTAACTCGAATGTCTCGTAATTATTTATTCAGATTTAGATAATTGGCTATGATCATCAAACTAATTGATATTTTTTGAATTTTTTATTGTAATTTTTTTAATCCTCAAATTTCATTTTTTATGCGAATCATAGATTGAATTGAAAATCTACCTGTGATTCGCATTATTAATTTACAAGTTACAAATAATAAATCATCAATGATTAGTCCACTGTTTAACCTCATCAATTGTTGGATTGTTCAACCCCAGTTTATGCTTTTTGTTCAATCCGCAGATTTCTTGATGAAGTTTATTCGGATTTGCTTCTTTCAAACTTTCTACTTCGTTGTAGCCCGCTTTTTGTAACACAATAATCCATTTTTCGGGAATTCCTATTTCGGTATATTTTTCCACAGGGTCTTTTTTCTCTTTCTTTTCGGGACGCATTTGCGGAAAAAGCAGCACTTCTTGAATTGAAGTTTGTCCGGTAAGTAGCATCGTGAGGCGATCCATCCCGATACCCATTCCTGCCGTTGGCGGCATTCCATATTCGAGCGAACGAAGGAAATCCTGGTCAACAAACATCGCTTCATCATCGCCTTTTTCCGACAAACGAAGCTGTTCTTCAAAACGTTCGCGCTGGTCAATCGGGTCGTTCAACTCCGAGTAGGCGTTTGCCAGCTCTTTTCCATTTACAAACAGTTCGAAACGCTCGGTCAGTTCCGGATTGTTGCGATGACGTTTGCTGAGCGGCGACATTTCCTTCGGATAATCAATAATAAATGTCGGTTGAATGTAGTTGGATTCTGCTTTTTCGCCGAAAATTTCGTCGATAAGTTTTCCTTTTCCCATTGTTTCGTCCACTTCGATATGGAGTTGCTTGCATACATCACGCAGTTGTGTTTCGTCCATTCCAGTGATATCGATGCCGGTGTGTTCTTTGATGGCATCAATCATCGTAACGCGCGGATAAGGCGCTTTGAAGTCGATTTCCCGGTCGCCCACTTTGGTTTTCGTGGTGCCCAAGACTTTCAACGCTACTTTTTCAAGCATATTTTCCGTAAACTCCATCATCCATTTGTAGTCTTTGTAGGCGACATAGATTTCCATTACGGTAAATTCGGGATTGTGTGTTCTGTCCATTCCTTCGTTGCGGAAATCACGTGAAAATTCGTACACGCCTTCAAATCCACCAACAATCAATCGCTTGAGGTACAACTCGTTGGCAATTCGAAGATACAATGGTATATTCAGTGCGTTGTGATGCGTAATAAATGGACGCGCCGTTGCGCCACCCGGAATACTCTGTAGCACAGGTGTGTCCACTTCCAAATAGCCTTCTTTGTTGAAAATTTCACGCATCGCATTGAATATTTCGGTGCGTTTGATAAAAATATCTTTTATGCCTTCATTTACGATTAAGTCCACGTAGCGTTGGCGATAGCGTTGTTCGGGGTCGGTAAATGCATCGTAGGTTACGCCATCTTTTGTTTTTACAATCGGCAATGGTTTCAACGATTTGGAAAGTACGGTGAGCGTTTCGGCACGAAGCGATTTTTCGCCCATTTGCGTGCGAAAAACTTTTCCTGTAATACCGATGAAATCGCCGATATCGAGCAGTTTTTTGAAAACCACATCGTAAAGTGTTTTATCTTCGTCGAGGCAAATTTCATCGCGTGCAATATACACCTGTATTCTTCCTTCCGAATCCATTATTTCTACAAATGCGGCTTTTCCCATAATACGGCGGCTCATAATACGTCCAGCAACACACATCGTTTCTTTTTTCTCTTCGAGTGTATCGAAATCATTTTTGATAGAAACAGAAGTGGCATTTACTTCATATTGTGCTGCCGGATAGGGCTCAATGCCAAGTTTACGTAATTCATCAAGACTTTGTCTGCGAAGGATTTCTTGTTCGCTGAGTTCTAAATTATGCATATTGTTGAGAATATTATTTTTAGCCGGTACAAAAGTACAAAATATATTGCAATGTTGTTGTATGCAGGAGGTTTTTTGGTGTTGTGAGTAAGAAATTGCTTTTCATCTGCGTGATTCTGTATGTTTATTTTCTCATCGTATTGTTTTTTTCCTTAATTTCGCACTTCAAAAACTAATTCAAAAACAAAAAACAACTATGCACAACTGGTTCGAATGTAAAGTAAGATATGATAAAATGCTCGACACGGGCATTCAAAAAACAGTAACAGAGCCTTATTTGGTAGATGCCCTGTCGTTTACCGAAGCCGAAGCGCGAATCATTGAAGAAATGAAACCTTTCATTTCGGGCGAATTTACTGTTTCGGATATTAAACGCGTGAAATTTTCGGAATCGTTTTTCAACGAAACCGGCGACCGATATTACAAAGCAAAGCTCTATTTCATCACGTTAGACGAAAAAAGCGGGTCGGAAAAGAAAACCGCTATCAATATGCTCGTACAAGCATCGGAATTGAAAGAAGCGGTGGAAATTGTGGAATCGGAAATGAAAAAAACAATGATTGACTACTCTTTCGCCGCCGTAACGGAAACCGCCATAATGGACGTATTTCCGTACGAAAAACCGACTACGGAATGAGCCTGAAAGCACGTATCAATGCACTGCGTGAGAGCGTGCCCGATGAGGTAAAAATCATTGCTGTTTCCAAATTTCATACGGCAGAAACAGTAATGGAAGCCTACAATGCGGGGCAGCGTGTTTTCGGCGAAAGTCGTGTACAAGAAGTTGTTGCGAAGCAAGCGGAATTGCCAAACGATATCGAATGGCATTTTGTCGGCAGTTTGCAACGCAACAAAGTGAAACAAATTGCGCCTTTCGTTTCGCTCGTTCACAGTTTGGAAAATGAACGGTTGATGCTCGAGATCGAAAGGCAAGCGGCGGCGAATAATCGCAAAATTCCCTGTTTATTGCAAATTCACATCGCGGAAGAAGAAACCAAATCAGGGTTTTCACCCGATGAATGTCGTGAGTTTCTTGCAGAAGGCACGTGGCGCGATTGTAAGCACGTGCAAATTGTGGGCGTAATGGGAATGGCGACTTTTACCGATGAAAAGAGGAAAATCAGAGAAGAATTTCGTTTGTTGAAATCGTTTTTTGATGAAATCAAGGCGAAATATTTTGCCAACGATTTGTCATTCAAAGAAATTTCGATGGGAATGTCGGACGATTATCCAATTGCTATCGAAGAAGGTAGTACGATGATTCGGGTGGGTACGTTAATTTTTGGAGAAAGATAAAATTAAAAATATGGTACTCAATTACGTTTGGATAGCATTCTTCATCATTGCTTTCGTTGTTGCCCTCATCAAATTCGTTTTTCTGGGCGATACCGAAATTTTTGTCAATATAATGAATTCTACATTCGTTACTGCGAGAACAGGATTTGAAATCTCACTGGGATTAACCGGCGTGTTGTCGCTCTGGCTCGGTATTATGAAAATCGGTGAACGCGGTGGAATGGTAGAAGTTTTTTCGCGAGCCGCTGCGCCACTGTTTTCCAAACTTTTCCCCGACATTCCGAAAGGACATCCCGCATCGGCATCAATATTGATGAACATTTCGGCAAATATTCTCGGATTGGACAACGCCGCCACACCTTTCGGCTTGAAAGCGATGAATGAACTACAAGAATTAAACAAAAAGAAGGATATGGCTTCCGATTCGATGATTATGTTTTTGATAATCAACGCATCGGGGCTTACACTCATTCCCGTTACCATTATGGTATATCGTGCACAAATGGGTGCAGCAAATCCTTCGGATATTTTTATTCCGATAATGATTGCCACGTTTAGCTCCACGCTTGTGGGTGTCCTTGCAGTATGCATTAAACAACGAATTAATTTTTTCAATCGTGCGATTTTAGGATTTTTTGGAACGCTTTCGGCGATTATTGTCGGTACGGTTTTGCTTTTTCAATCAATGCCGCAAGAACAAGTTTCTATTGTGTCGGCAGTGGCTGCAAATATCATTCTTTTTTCCATTATCGTCCTTTTCATCGCAAAAGGAATGATGCGAAAAATAAATGTTTTCGATGCTTTTATTGACGGTGCGAAAGAAGGTTTTCAGGTAGCAATACGAATTATTCCTTATTTGATTGCGCTTTTGGTCGGCATCGGCGTGTTTCGGGCATCGGGCGCGATGGATTTTCTGATGGACGGATTGCGAGCCATCGTGGCAACCATCGGTGTCGATACCCGCTGGGTAGACGGAATGCCCACCGCTCTGATGAAACCGTTGAGCGGAAGCGGCGCACGCGGAATGATGATTGATGCAATGCAAACATTTGGTGCTGATTCGTTTGCGGGCAGACTATCGTCGATTTTACAAGGTGCAACCGACACAACTTTTTACATCGTAGCGGTTTATTTCGGTGCGGTGAATATCAAAAATTCGCGTTACACCATTCCTTATGCGCTTTTGGCGGATTTAGCGAGTGTGATAGCCGCGGTGTTTGTGTGCTATATGTTTTTTGGTTGAAGGGGTTTAAAGATTTAAAGTTTAAAAGCAATGATTACATTTCAATCGGAAAACATCGCTTTTCCAAAAATAAAGCGCAGTGATACAAAGAATTGGATAAAGTCCGTCGTCTTAACATACGGAAAAAAAGTGGGCGATGTAAACTATATTTTTTGCGATGACGAGAAAATTCTCGAAGTAAACAACCAATATCTTGCACACGATTATTATACGGATATTATCACGTTCGATTATTCGGAAAACGATGTCATTTCGGGCGATATCTTTATCAGTCTCGATACCGTTCGTTCCAATTCCGAAAAATTTGGCACGGAATACGGCGAAGAGCTGTATCGTGTTATCATTCACGGCGTTTTGCATTTGTGCGGAATAGCGGATAAGTCGGAAAAAGAGGCGAAAAAAATGCGTGAGGCGGAAAATAACGCGCTTAAATTATTGATAATTTTTTAAACCAAAATATAGTCGAGTTAGTCAAGGGAACAGGGGCAACGAAATTGTAAGTTTCATTATACAAAAAACAATCGTATGAAAACAAAAATCCTCCTCTTATTCATCGTATCATTACTCGCCACATCGGGAATACACGCACAAAGAGCCGTGTCAAGTGGTAGTATTCAGATAGCTTCGGAACGTCCTGAAGCGTTACAAATTGAGGTGAATGGCTTATTCTCTTTCCGCGAAAACATATCGGGCAGCGTTTTACTCTCCAACCTGATGCCGGGCGAATACCGGATAAGAATTTCCGGTGCGCGAGGCGGCAGACACGGCGCCAATATTTTCGAACAGTCGATATGGATACAGTCGGGACAACGCACCGTTATCAGTATTTCGGCAAATAATCGCACGTCTGTAACCTTCTCTCCCGACCCTAACAGTACGATGCTCTGCATTGCCGAACAAGGCAGTGGAAGTCATCGCCCGCCTCCCACAACAGTACGTCCTATTAGCGATGACGATTTGAACAGAATGTTGTCCGAACTAAGACGACACCCATTCGATAGAGATAAACTGAATGTAATTGATGTTTCGGCGGTTTTTCATTTTTACACCGCCAACCAATTAAGGCAAATTTTAGCATTGTTTACCTCTGACGACAATCGGCTACAGTGTGCTCGATTGCTCATTCCACAAGTGCTCGACCCTGAAAATTTATACTTGCAAGCCAATGTATTTACATTCAATAGCGGCAGAAACTCTTTTCTTGATTTGATAAGAGATGCGGGCAGCCATCGCCCTTCTTCTCCCGCAATACGTCCTATCAACAATGACGATTTGAACAGAATGATATCTGAACTAAGGCAACACCCGTTCGACCGAGATAAACTAAATGTAATTGGCGTTTCGGCAGTTTTTCATTTTTACACCGCCAGTCAATTGAGGCAGATTTTGGCACTGTTTACTTCCGACGACAATCGGTTGCAGTGCGCCCGACAGCTCATTTCACGCACGCTTGACCCTGAAAATTTATACTTGCAAGCTGATGTATTTACATTCAATAGCGGCAGAAACTCTTTTCTCAATTTGATAAGAGAAAGTCGATAATCACAATACGCTTATGTCAAATAACTTCTCTCTAATGTGGTACAACGTCGAAAATCTCTACGACACGGCGGGCGACCCAAAAACAACGAACGATGATTTCACTCCAACAGGACATTATCATTGGACGAAAAAACGTTATAATGAAAAAGTCACAAAACTAACGCAAGTAATTCACAACATTGTAAAACCGGATTTTCCCGACATTATTGGTCTGGCAGAGGTGGAAAACGATACCGTACTAATGTCGCTTGTGAACAAGATGCGTGAAAACGGAATGCCCGATTACAGTTTTGTACACTACAACAGTCCCGACCAGCGCGGCATTGACGTGGCAATGATATACAACAAAAAATCGTTTACAGTGCAAGAATCAACGCCTATTTCTGTTCATTTGCCCGGCATCAAAGAACGAACGCGCGATATTCTTTACGTTAAAGGCGCAATGAAAAACGAGGAAATATTACATCTGTTTTTCATACATTTTCCTTCTCGCAATGAAGGAACCGAAGAAACCGAACCACGCAGATGCTTCGCAACAAACATACTTAAAGAAAATATCGACAAGATATTGTGCGAAAACGAACAATCGAATATTGCCATTTTGGGCGATTTCAACGATACTCCCAACAATAAAAGCATTGCCGAAGTGCTCAATGCTCAAAAATTATTCAATAATCCACAACCGGATAAACTCTACAATCTTTTGTATCCGAAAATCGACAAAGGGCTCGGCACAATTTACTACTATGGTTGGTTATTATTCGACCAAATTATCGTTTCCGGAGATTTGCTTAACAATCCAAAAATTGAATGTACAGCCGCTCACGCTGATATTTTCAATCCGCATTACCTGTTATATTTCGGTCAGAATGGCACGGTGCAGCCTAATAGGACGTATCACAGGAGATATATAGGTGGATATAGCGACCATTTACCGGTGTTTCTGAAGATGAAATTAAAATAAAAATGCAAAAGAGACATAAAAACAGACAGCAATATTTTACTGAATCAGCAAACACTTCAAGAGAATATTACATTGATTATTTGAGTAATTTCACACCGGTCAGTAACAAGAAAGTATTGGAAATCGGATGTGGCGAAGGAGGAAACTTATTACCGTTTGCAGAAATGGGATGCAAGGTAACGGGTATTGATTTATCTACGGAAAGAATCGAACAAGCAAACCGTTTTTTTGAATCATTAAACGTCGGTGCAGAATTTAGCGCAATAGATTTTCTTAAAATGGAATGTGTCAATGAAATGGATAAATATGATATCATTTTAGTGCACGATGTCATTGAACATATCGAACAGAAAGACAGATTTTTTAATCACATCAAACAATTTTTAGCTCGCGACGGCATTATTTTTTGGGCATTTCCCGCTTGGCAAATGCCGTTCGGCGGACATCAACAAATTTGTCATAGTAAAATTTGCTCAAAACTTCCGTTCATACACCTTTTCCCTGAATCGGTTTATTGGTATATTTTGTCAGCTTTCAATGAGCCGGAATCTTGTATTAATGAATTGATTGAGATAAAAAGATGCGGTATCTCAATAGAAAAGTTTGAGAAACTATTGAAGAAAAACGAATACATGTTGATTAATAAGCGTTTATGGCTGATAAATCCGCATTACAAACAAAAATTCGGACTAAAACCTCGAAGATTATACGCTTTATCACGAATAAAATATCTTCGGAACTTCTTCGTTACATCGTGTTTTTATGTAACGGGAATAAAAAATTGGGAGAAAGGAGGGAACTTGAAGTAGAAATTCTGCCGGATTTAGCATCAAAAAAACAACAAAAACTACAAATTAAACGACTAAAAGAGAATAACTTGCGATATATTTTTTAACTACCGCAGCTAATGTGGGAGTATAATGTGTGATCTTTATTTGATTTCTTAGCGTGTCTATCCCTCTCTCATCAATAATATTGCCGATAGATGAATTCAAAAAAGAGCTTGAAACAGCATCAATTTCATTGAAAGACAAAACAACAACACCAGAAGCATCTAATATTCTGACAATTGCACAATATAAAGCAACTCCATCAGCATTTGTAAATGTTCCCTTGCAAATATTTTTTACTATTATTGTCTGATTCTTCATTGTGCAAAGATATGAATTATTGTTCAAAATAAATCCATTTCAACTGTTAATTCTTCTTCTTGTTCAGGTAAATTTCTTGTATCTAGCCATATAACTACAAGAGTACCGGGGAAATACACGCTTCTTTCAAATATACCCTTTTGATTACTTACATAAAGACAATTATTACTCAATACCAGTATTCTGCCATTCAGCGATTTGACATTTGACAAAATATTATCCCAACCAAATCCTCTATTGTGAGGTTTTGATTTGGTAGAAAAGCTATTTTGAAAAGCCTTTTCAAGCGCATCGGCATTGCTTAGCAGTTGTTCTTTTTTTGATTGCAGATAACCATTCACTTTATTTGGAATACCAATTCCAAAATCACAAACTGAAATGATGATTGATTTTGTTTGTGAGTTGTATTGAGTGAAAGTGTATCCAGGTATAAAAGAATCCGAATGATCAAATACATTATTCAACATTTCCGCTAATGAGATGCTTAGTGAAGATAAGCTTTTCCCATTAAAATGATTTCTCTCAAAATATTTTTCAATTTCATTCGGATAAAGGGCTATTTTATTCTCTTCTATTTTCCATAAAGGGAATGTTTTGGGATCTTTTGTTGGTAGAAAGCAGTTTTGATGTTTTTTATCACAAAATTGACCAAAATCGAAAGAATTAAGATATCCATTTATTAGATCTGTTGCTTGTCGAACTTTTATCTTAAACCCTTTAGACTGGTACTCGTGTATCAAACACGATAGTGGCGTAATATGATAAGGTTTCAGATGCCTCACTCTCGAAAAATTTATATTCAGAATTTTTATCAGATGTTTTTTATAATCGTGACTATTTACTCGATTTGTATTGATCCAATTAATCAAATTATCTATTCCGTCAAAATCTCGAAAGAAGATAGTTTTACTTTTGGCTATCTTTTTAGGAATAATATTTTTGCGAATTTTTGCAGCCATCTACTGTCCATTTTTTACAGCAAAAGTACATAATTTATTTCAAAAACAAAACAATGTCGAAAAGGAATTAAATAGAACATAATTAACCATTCCTATCAATCATTATTTTTACTACCTTTGCATCTCACTAAACTTACAAATGAATTTTAAGTACGACATAATTGTCATCGGTGCAGGACACGCGGGGTGCGAAGCAACAACAGCCGCAGCAAAATTAGGCTCAAAAACGCTACTTGTTACAATGGATATGGACAAGATAGCGCAAATGAGTTGCAACCCCGCCGTAGGTGGTATTGCCAAAGGACAAATCGTGCGCGAAATTGATGCATTGGGCGGTGAAATGGGCATTATTAGCGATAAAACAGCAATTCAATTCCGAATGTTGAATCGCTCGAAAGGTCCCGCAATGTGGAGTCCGCGCGTGCAAAGCGACCGTATCAAATTCAGCGAAATATGGCGCGGTGTTGTCGAAAATACGCCTAATCTGTATATATGGCAAGATACCGTAACACAGCTCATTTTTGAAAACGGCGCGGTTATAGGCATAAAAACAAGTATGGGCGTAACATTTTCAGCAAAAGTGGTAGTGCTTACCGTTGGTACATTTCTGAACGGATTGATGCACATCGGCAGTTTGCAAATAAGCGGCGGTCGCATTTCGGAGCCAGCTTCGTATGGAATAACTGAGCAGTTGCTTGAAATGGGTTTCATAACCGATAGAATGAAAACCGGAACACCTGTGCGTATTGATGGAAGAAGCGTCGATTATTCGCTGATGGAAGAACAAAAAGGTGATGACGATTTTCACAAATTTTCGTATCTTGACACCGTACATCGTGAATTGAAACAGCGTAGTATGTGGATTACCTACACTTCGCAAGAAGTACACGATAAACTTCGTGAAGGATTGTCGGAATCGCCCCTTTTCAACGGACAAATTCAAAGTATCGGACCTCGTTATTGTCCGAGTATCGAAACAAAAATTGTTACATTTGCCGACAAAACAAGCCATCAACTTTTCCTCGAACCTGAAGGCGAAACCACAAACGAATGTTATCTCAACGGCTTTTCCTCTTCTCTACCTTTGCAGACGCAATTAGATTCGTTGCGATTGATTCCGGCATTTCGGAATATTCATATTTTCCGACCCGGCTATGCCATCGAATACGATTTTTTCGACCCCACGCAACTTAGCGCAACGTTGGAAACAAAACGCATAAAAAATCTATTTTTTGCCGGACAAATAAACGGCACAACAGGTTACGAAGAAGCCGCCGGACAAGGATTAATGGCAGGCATAAACGCACATATTAATTGCCACGGCGGAAATCCGTTTGTGTTGCGCAGAGACGAAGCGTATATCGGCGTGTTGATTGACGATTTAATTACAAAAGGTGTAGACGAGCCATATCGAATGTTTACATCTCGCGCCGAATATCGCATTCTTCTTCGTCAGGATAATGCCGACGAACGATTGACTGAAAAATCATACAATCTCGGATTAGTAACGGCGGAAAGAATGAAACTTTATCGCGACAAAGAAAACGAAGTGAAAAACATCATCGATTTTGTTTCTTCGTTTTCGATAAAGCCCGACCGCATTAACCCGTATCTCGAAAGCATCGACACATCACCGTTGAAGCACGGTGTGAAACTTGTAGATTTGCTTACACGTCCACACATTGATTTAGAGTTAATGGCAAAAGAGATTGTCCCATTGCGCGAACTATTAAGCAATATCACAAACCAAAAAGAGGAAATTATCGAATCAGCCAACATTCGCATCAAGTACGAAGGATACATCAAGCGAGAAAAATTAATAGCCGACAAAATCCAGCGCTTGGAGGATATTCAGATAAAAGATAAATTCAATTACAACGATATCCAATCACTTTCTACCGAAGCGCGCCAAAAGCTCACGAAAATCAATCCCGAAACCATTGCGCAGGCAAGTCGTATTCCAGGCGTTTCACCAAATGATATTTCGGTATTGTTGGTGTTGCTGGGAAGATAAAACAAATTGTTTCACGTGGAACATTCAATGAAACGAGCACGACAATCTTTTGTCACACGAAGAAATGTTTGTTGCGAGTTCCATCTGACCATCAGAAAAAAATAGAAAATAAACAGATGAAAATTCAAAAAATAATTATACAAAAATGAGCATTCAAACATTAAAACAAGCCGTCCGCAACATTCCCGATTTCCCAATCGCAGGAATACAATTTAAGGACATTACTACTCTATTCCAGTCACCCGAGCATTTGCAAGAACTCTCAGATGTACTTTACGAAGCATACAAAAACAAAGGCATCACAAAAGTTGTCGGCATCGAATCGCGCGGTTTTTTTATGGGACCTGCCCTCGCATTGCGACTTAATGCAGGGTTTATTCCCATTCGCAAACCGGGCAAATTGCCACACATAACCATCGAAGAGAGCTACGAAAAAGAATACGGTGTGGATACAATCCAAATTCACGAAGATTCGCTTTCACCCGATGATGTGGTATTAATTCACGACGATTTATTAGCCACAGGCGGAACAATGATTGCGGCTTACAATCTTGTGAAAAAACTCGGTGTGAAGAAGATTTACATCAATTTCTTGATTGAATTGGAAGAGTTGAACGGTCGTCAATATTTTCCGAAAGATGTGGAGGTGGATTCGGTGTTGAAATTTGATATCTGAACTGTGATTCTGAATGATTTTCTTGATTTAATATGATTTCGCAGACTATGATTAAGGAGGAGTATAGATATTCGGAACTGACTTCAAAGATTATTGGCTGTGCGATGACCGTACATCAAATTCTGGGAAATGGTTTTCAAGAAGTGATTTATCAGCGAGCATTGGAAATTGAGATGAGTTTGGCAGGAATAGATTTTCACAGAGAACACGAAATGCCGATTTATTATAGAGAGAAACAAATTGGTACGCGACGAGTAGATTTCTTGATAGAAGGGGCTATTTCGGTAGAATTAAAAGCAATCACAAAATTGGAAAATGTTCACTTCGCACAAGCCATCAATTATTTAGAAGCATATAATTTGGAAATAGGTTTACTAATCAATTTTGGAGAAACAAGCCTAAATTTTCGAAGATTAACTAACAAAAAACATAAATTCTGAACTATGATTTATGTGATTTTCTTAATTATAAAGCAATCATATTAATCACATAAATCATTCCAAATCATAGTTCAGACATAGTTCAGATGACCGACGAACTAAAACATACCCTCTCCGTCCTACCCCACCAACCCGGCTGTTACCAATTTCTCAACGAAAAAGGGACAGTCATCTATGTGGGTAAAGCCAAAGATTTGAAGAAGCGCGTTTCGTCATACTTCACAAAAGAACACGAACATCCCAAAACACGCATTTTAGTTCGTCATATTTACGATATAAAATATATCATCGTAGCCAACGAAGAAGAGTCGTATATTCTCGAAAATAATCTTATCAAAGAGCTTCAACCACGCTACAACGTGAAGTTAAAAGACGACAAAACATACCCATCAATCGTCATCAAAAACGAATATTTTCCCCGTGTGTTTCAAACACGAAATATTGTGAAAGACGGCTCAAAGTATTTTGGACCTTATACGTCGGTAAAATCCATACGCGCATTGATGGATATTTTTCGCAAAGTGTACCAAGTGCGCACGTGTCGACTGGAACTTACGCCCGAAAAAATCGCTACCGGAAAATTCAATGTCTGTCTGCAATATCACATCAAACGATGTCAGGGTGCTTGTGAAGGATTGCAATTATTGACGGATTACGATAAAAATATTCAAGAAATCACGGAAATCTTGAAAGGAAATGTCAGTATTGTCGGTAATCAGCTACTCAATGAAATGCAACAACTTTCCAAAGAGTTACGTTTCGAGGAAGCCCAAAAAGTCAAGGAAAAGTATCTTTTAATAGAAAACTTTCGAGAAAAATCACTTGTTGTCAGTAATATAAACTATAATATTGACGTTTTTGGGTATGAAGATGACGAAAATTCGGCATATATCAATTATCTACATATCATAAATGGTGCTATTATTCAGGCATATACGTTTGAATATAAGAAAAAATTAGACGAAACTCCACAAGTATTACTTGGAATGGGTATCATAGAAATGCAACAACGTTTCAGCAGCGAATCGCGTGAAATCATCGTGCCGTTTATTCCCGAACTCTCCCTGTCGAATGTTGAATTTTCAATTCCGAAGCGAGGCGATAAACGAAAATTACTGGAATTGTCCGAAAAAAACGTCAAGCAATATAAAATCGACAAACTAAAAAAAGCGGAAACGCTCAACCCCGAACAACGGACAACACGCATTTTGAAAACCGTACAAAAAGATTTGCAACTAAAAGAACTTCCGTTGCAAATTGAATGTTTCGATAATTCAAATATTCAAGGCACAAATCCGGTGGCGGCGTGCGTAGTTTTCAAAAAAGCGAAACCGTCGAAAAAAGACTACCGACATTTCAATGTCAAGAGCGTTGTAGGAGCCGATGATTACGCATCAATGCGCGAAATTATAGAAAGACGTTATTCTCGCGTGCTCAACGAAGCCTCTTCCTTGCCCCAACTCATTGTTATTGACGGCGGTAAGGGTCAATTGAGCGCTGCCGTAGAATCGTTGCAGAAAATCGGACTTTATGGCAAAATCGCCATTATCGGTATCGCCAAGCGTTTGGAAGAAATTTATTTCCCCGAAGACCCTATCCCACTCTATTTGGACAAAAGTTCGGAAACGCTGAAACTCATTCAGCAACTTCGCGACGAGGCACATCGATTCGGTTTAACATTTCATAGAAAAAAGCGAAGCAAATCACAAATCGTTTCCGAACTTGATTCAATTAAAGGAATCGGCAACGAGACGAAAAAGAAACTTCTTGCCCATTTCAAAAGTATCAAACGAATGAAAGAAGCAAGCGAGGAGGAAATAAAAAATGTTGTGGGAAATAGTAAGGGAGAAATTATTTGGAAATATCTAAAATCGTAAATAAGGTTATGCGATTATTAATTCAACGCATCTTACAAGCATCAGTAACAATATCCGGTAGCGAAAAAAGCATCATAAAAACCGGATTATTACTCTTTCTCGGTATCGAAGAAAACGATAACGAAGAAGATATTGACTTTTTGTGCAAAAAAACAATTAATTTGCGTATATTTGACGACGAAAACGGTGTAATGAACAAATCGGTGCTCGACATCGGCGGCGAAATACTTGTTGTATCGCAATTTACACTGCACGCAAGCACGAAAAAAGGAAATCGTCCGTCGTATATTCGCTCAGCAAAACCCGATATTTCTATCCCGTTGTACAATCATTTTTGCAATAAATTATCGAAAATGCTTGGAAAAGAAGTACAAACAGGCGAATTTGGCGCCAATATGCAAGTGAAACTGATAAACGACGGTCCGGTAACGATTTGGATAGATTCAAAAAATAGAGAATGACAATTCAAGAAGCTCAACAGCAAGTTGATACGTGGATAAAAACATATGGTGTTCGCTATTTCAGCGAATTGACAAATATGGCAATTTTGACCGAAGAAGTGGGCGAACTTGCTTGCATCATCGCACGAACTTACGGCGAACAATCGTTCAAAAACTCCGATTTATCGAAAAATATTGCCGACGAAATGGCTGACGTGTTGTGGGTTTTACTTTGTCTCGCCAACCAAACAGGCGTAGACTTAGAGGAAGCCTTGAAGAAAAATATCGAAAAGAAAACAGAAAGAGATAAAACAAGACATTTAGAAAACAAAAAATTAATTTAAACATTTAGATAAAAGAGCATAAGACTTTCAGACAAAGAAAAAGTCTCTCATCTTTCATCTCATTGTTTTTTATCTATAAAAAATGAATCAATATTTACAAGCACTTAGCAACCATCCTTTTGCGCTCACAGACGAGCAAGTTACAGAAAAGGTAAACAAAATTATCAGCGAGAAATTCTACGAAAACAATACACAAGAAGTTTTTAAAAAGCTGTACAGTTGCATCGACCTTACTACGCTCAATACCACCGACACGAAAGATGATGTGTGGAAATTTACCGAGCGTGTGAACGCTTTCGACGACATAAATCCCGAAGTAGAAAATGTGGCTGCCATTTGCGTATTTCCAAATTTTGCCGCTACAGTAAAAGAAGCCCTTACGGCTGATGTAAAAATCGCTTGTGTATCAGCAGGATTTCCATCATCGCAAACATTTACGGAAATAAAAATCGCCGAAACCGCACTTGCCGTTACCGATGGCGCGAACGAAATTGACGTGGTTATCAACATCGGAATGTTTTTGAGCGAAGAATATGAAGAAATGTGCGAAGAATTATACGAAATCAAACAAGCGTGTCGCGATGCGCAATTGAAAGTGATTCTCGAAACGGGCGCATTGAAGTCTGCCGAAAACATTCATAGAGCATCGGTATTTTCAATTTACAGTGGCGCCGATTTCTTGAAAACTTCGACCGGAAAAGTGTATGAGGGTGCTACGCCCGAAGCGGCTTATGTGATGTGTCAGGCGATTAAATCGTATTACGGAAAAACGGGCAAGAAAGTCGGTTTTAAGGTGTCAGGCGGCGTGGCTACACCCGAAGATGCAGTGAAATATTATACGATTGTGAAAGAAATTTTGGGCGAATCGTGGTGTGATAATACGTTATTTCGTGTAGGTGCGAGTAGATTGACGGATAGTTTGTTGGGGAAAATTAGTGGTGAATCCCCTACTCTATTGAGTTCTAATTCTGCGTATTAAAGATAAAAACGGCTGTTCAGTTTGAACAGCCGTTTTATTTAGATTATAAGTGTTTTGCGGCTACGTGGTTATTGCTGACATATCGCACCAAATAAATCAATTCATTTTTAACTTCGTAGATATTGAAGAAAACATACCATTGAGTATGTTTATTTGTCCAAAAGACAGAATAAAACATATTCTTTCCGTATCTTTAAAAGTAGAGTGGTGCAATTCGTTTTGACGATTTGGAAGACTTGCTTTTATTTCGTCTATCAAGTTATCAACATATTCAACTGCAGCATATTCAAATCCACAATATTCCTTTTCGTACAATATTTCAGACAACTCATTGAAGTAGCTTAGTGCTTCGGGAAGAAAGGATATTTTCATTTTGCTCTTTGTCTAAATAACTCACGAATATGGTCTATTGCCCCTTCTCTAAACTCTTCAACACTTATTGCCCTAGCGAGGTCTGCATCGGGTTTCAAATAATAGTCTTTCTCAACTATCATATCGTTTTCCGATACAGGAATGAGTTTGAAACTACCATTCTCTCTCGATTTCAAAATAATATCTTCACCGTTTTTTGCCATTCCGAGATAAATACCCTGTTTTTCTCGAAACTCTCTTGTACTTATTACTAACATATCATTTGTTTTGATGTGTACCAACTTGGTGTCAAAAGTAGGATTTATTATTGATGCCTACAAATAAATAATGATTTTCTTTTTTCATTTACAAATCTTTACTATCTTTGTCGCGATTCTAACTATCAATGCTTTGATAGTTGAAAAAATATTTTACAAAACGAAAGCGTTTTAGATATTATCCCTTGTAAGAAATCTCGTAAGTTTCAAAGTAGCAGGGTAATAAGTCAAGACGCCTCATTCCTAATGTATATTAGGCGTGGGGCTATTGCTTATTTGCTACGGGTTTACGAGAGCCTCTTACAAGAATAAGCTAATAGCCCTCACGCTTTTTATTTTATTACAAAATACTCTAATCTGTATTTTTGAGGGTAAAATACACAAAAAATTTTACAGTTATGAGTAAATTGAGATTATTTGCAGCACTGTTGTTAGTTTGTTTTCTAGCAACATCTTGTTACACATCAAGGGTGTTTCACGGTAATGTAACAGACAACACGCCACAAGTTGAAGTGGCTTCAAGGAAAAATCACATTTTATTGTGGGGATTGCTACCACTTAGTAGCGCAAGTCAAGAAGCCAAAAATTCAGTTAGCGATGCACGAAATTACACAACAAAAACCACTCATACATTTGTTGATGGTTTGTTGAGTAGTCTTACGTTTGGAATTTATACACCAACAACAACGAAGTATCTTGTTCCATTAAATGAAAGATAATTTTTATCTATTCGTAATTAAAAAATCCCAACTTATTTGAAATAATTAAGTTGGGATTAATTTCTATTTGAGTATCAGTTAAAATTTCTTCTTTCCACCTTTTTTCTTACCAAATCCCCCATCCTCTTTTTTCCAAAACGGAGTATCTTCTTTCTTTTTCCTATCGCCATTTTGCGGAGTATCTTGCGCAATCTCTACCACAAGTTTGCGCTCATCTACGTACAATCCTTTGAACGATTTTACTACCGCACGGGCATCACCCTCAGGAACTTCAAAAAACGAGAAATTTTGCATTAAATCAATACGTCCGATACGAACTTTTCCGGGCACGTGATCGTTTACGAATCCCATTAAGTTGGCAGGATTTGCGCCATCGGTTTTTCCCAGATTAATGAAAATACGGGCATAACCTTTTTCCGCTTTGCGTACGCCTCCTTTATCTCTGTCAAATTTTCCGCTACGTTCAAATTTTTCGCCACTATTGCGGTCTTTGCGTGAACGATTTTCGGACGGCTCTTCAATTTCTTGTGCTGCTTGGTAATACTCAATCAGGCGATTAAATTCGAGCGAAACCATGCGCTTGATAATGTCTTCTTTGTCTAACCAATCTAATTTTCGGAAAATAGAAGGCAAAAGTCGTGCGATTTCTTCCTCGTTTACCTTTACTTTTTCAATTTTATCAACGAAATTAAAAAGTTGTTTTTCGCAAATGACATCGCCTTTGGGCACTTCGCGCTTTTCAAATTTTTTGTTGATAAGTTTTTCGATCTGCGCAATTTTCCCCTTTTCTTTAATGTGAATGATAGAGATTGATGTTCCGGTTTTTCCAGCGCGACCGGTACGTCCGCTTCGGTGTGTATATATTTCGAAATCATCGGGTAAACCGTAGTTTATCACGTGCGTAACGTCATCAACGTCTAATCCGCGAGCGGCAACATCGGTGGCTACGAGTATTTGCAGATTGCGTTGGCGAAATTTGTTCATCACATAATCGCGTTGTGCTTGCGAGAGGTCGCCGTGTAGTGAGTCGGCGTCGTATCCGTCTTGCATCAGTTTGTCGGCAATTTCTTGCGTTTCTTTACGCGTACGACAAAATACGATTCCGTAAACGTTTGGATAATAATCCACTATTCGTTTCAATGCAAGGTATTTATCTTTTGCGTGAACAAGAAAATACTGGTGTTTCACGTTTTGTGCACCTTCATTTTTTCGTCCGATGGTGACTTCCACCGGTTTACCCATATATTTTTTCGTAATCCGCGAAATTTCTTTTGGCATTGTTGCCGAAAAAAGCAACATACTACGCGTTTCGGGCACGCGCGAAAGGATTTCGTCGATGCTTTCGGTGAAACCCATATTGAGCATCTCATCGGCTTCGTCGAGTACTACGGTGTGTACGTTGTCGAGCGAAACTACTTTTCGATTTATCAAGTCAATGAGCCGTCCGGGTGTGGCAACGATGATTTGTACACCTCGTTTGAGAGTGCGAATTTGGCTTTCGATACTCGATCCGCCATATACGGGAAGGATTTTGATATCGTCCACGTATTTTGAAAAATCGGTCAAATCGCCCGCTATTTGCAAACACAATTCGCGTGTAGGGCAAAGAATTAACGTTTGCGGTGCACGAAGTTTCACATCTGTTTTTTGAATAATGGGAATACCGAAAGCGGCAGTTTTTCCTGTTCCGGTTTGTGCAAGTGCGATGATGTCTTGCGTGTTGGCGAGCAATTGCGGAATCACTTCCGCTTGCACGGGCATAGGCTGTTCAAAGCCCATTTCTTGGATTGCCTCTACAATTTTTGGGGCAACTCCAAGTTCTTCGAATGTCTTCATTTTTTATGTAAATGTCTAATTGTGAAAAGGATTTGTCATTTTCCTCAGAAACCCCCACAACTATTACGACATAAAAAGATGAGAGAAAAACGATAAATTCTTGTATATGATAACCTGTGATTTTTTGAAAATCGGACACAAAGGTACGAATAATTTGCTAATGTGCTAATAAATAATGTGCTAATTTTTGGGAATAATAATTTGTTTTATAAATGTGTAAGCAAGGAAGATGCTACAATGCGATGGATATAAACCGTATTATTGTGCACGGTGTAAATAATTGTCATTTTTTTGAAAATGATAGTGCGAACAAAAGAGCCGTATTGCATTAAGAAGTGACTGTTGGGTTTTATCGGAAATGCTTCCGGGAAAAAGTGTAATTTTTCAATAGTATCTATCATTCCTTGCACATATCTAAATGCTGTTTGTGGTGCATAGAATTCATATACAATGGTATTAAACAGGTTTTCTCTATCGGCAATTGCTTTTTGGGAATAAACTATTTTGAACTTCTTCATTTTCTAATCTTTAGTTTTTGATTAGTACCATAGTGTTCATTTAATTTATCTTCCATTTCCAACCAAAAATCTTCATGTGAAACCCATTCTTGCGACTCAATTTCTTCGGACAATGGATTTTCTATTTTTACTGTTTTTGTATGTTTATATAAATCACGAACAATTTTTCGCCCTAATGGTCGCGATACATCTATATGTGCTATTACTGTACTCATAATTCTAATATCTTTTTATTTTTACAAATGTATGAAATAATTTTGAGTTGAACAAATTATCTTCAAAACGGATACAACAAATATCTCCTCAACAAAGCCTTCTTTCCGCTTGATACACGCAACTCATATTCAAGATAATTATCCACAGAGCCATAAACTTGTCTGATGTGTTCAATAGCAAAATTCAAATATGCACGATTGACCGACAACATTGCCGTAACGGCTTCCTGCATTGATTCGGAAAGGTTTTGACCATCTATTGTTGATTGAATTATGTCTTTAAAATTTTGACTATTAAACATATAATCGTCTAACAATACATTTTCCGGAATACCTATGGCGTGAAGAATAAAAAAAGTTGCCAAACCTACCCCATCTTTTCCCAACGCATCTGTCAAAAGGATAGGATAACTGCTTTCGTTAGTCAATACGTCAAACATATCGGCGAACTCTATTTTGTGGTTTTCAACAATTTCCACATACATTTCTTGCATATATCGAATGGCATCACTACGATTAAAATTATCGTTATCTAAATGATTATTAATTCTTTGCATATCCATCGGCGCCAACGGAAGCGACACGATTCTAATAGAAGGGTGCAAAAGAATCGGAAAATTTCGTGCCGTACGTGTCGAACGAAAATCAATAATAGTTCTGATACCCAATTCTCTAATTTTTGTTTGGTCGCTTAAAGTAGCATTACTCAAATCACCCGAACGAAAAATCATTCCCCATTTCATTTGACGATTGTCTGTCGTAAAGTATCCACCTGCATCGCGAAAATTTTTAATTCCTTGTGTATCAATTATCCTATTGGTAACAATACCCGAAAAAGCTGCTGGTGTGCGAAGAAAGAAAAATTGCCTCGACCCTCCTGCACTTGGATGAATACGAAGCACCTGGTCAGCAACACGAGCAGAAGCAACAGGCGAAAAATTGTCAAGAGAAGTGTCTGTTTCCGAAACATATATATCAATATTTCCTTCTTGATCAGGACTTACTTCCCATTTCAATAGCAAGTCTCCATCTGTGTTTCTTTCCACCACAGATGAAATTTTTACCATTGATACGCAGGAATTTGCAAAAATCAAGAATAAAAAAGCAGGCAATATATATATTACTTTCCGCATTTTATAGCTATCTTTATGTTCTTATTGTTTGAAACAATGGACAAATATAGTAAAAACATTTGTTGAAAGTTGTACGAAAACAGCGATTTTAACAATAAATAATTGTCAAAACCCTATATTTTAGCTATTATAAAACTGTTTTTCGATATTTAAAAACGTGTTGATAACTTGTGCAATCATTGTAAAGAAATAATTGATAAGTAAATTTTGAATTGGAATATTAAATTCCGTATAATATAAATTTCAATTCCAACAAACGAACTTATACTTTTTTTACGCGAAAGTTTCACACTCTTTTCAACAAGAATCAACAAGGAAGAAAAAATTAATTATTAACTTTGCACATTATAAACAATTGATGATAACATTTGCAGCTATCACAAAATCAAGCATAAAAATATAAGCATAGTTGTTTATAAACTATCTTTTTTGATATGATAATTAAAAAAGCAGTGATGATTACAAAAAACAATCAACAATATCAACAAGCTATTATCAGTATCATATAATTTTTTTAGATTAAAACTTATATATTATAATAATTCGTTCGATGACAAAAAAAGAATTGATTGAAAATATCAACGCGCTAAGAAAGGAAAAAAATGCCATCATTCTTGCGCACTATTATCAAGAAGCTGAAATACAGGATATTGCCGACTTCGTTGGCGACAGTCTCGCATTGGCACAATGGGCAGCAAAAACCGAAGCAGATATTATTATACTTTGCGGTGTTCATTTTATGGGCGAAACAGCAAAAATTCTTTGTCCCGAAAAACATGTTTTTATCCCCGATATGGAAGCCGGTTGTTCGTTGGCAGATAGTTGTCCGACAGACGAATTTGAGCGATTTATCAACGAAAATCCGGGTCATACCGTTATTTCATACGTCAATACTACGGCAAAAGTAAAAGCTGTTACCGATATAGTTGTAACTTCTACCAATGCCCAACAAATTGTGGATTCATTACCTAAAGATGAAAAAATTATTTTCGGACCTGATAGAAATCTTGGCGATTATATTAACAAACTAACCGGACGAAATATGCTTTTGTGGAATGGTGCTTGCCATGTTCACGAGCAGTTTTCAATTGAACGCATTTTGGATTTGAAGAAAGCATATCCCGATGCTTTACTATTGATGCACCCCGAATGTCCGAAATATTTATTAGAAATTGCCGATCATATCGGTTCTACTTCTTCTATTTTGAAATTTGCAACCGAATCTCAAAATAAGGAGTTTATTGTAGCTACCGAATCGGGTATTTTACATCAAATGCAAAAAGAAAATCCCGATAAATTGTTTTTTCCTGCTCCACCCGAAGATTCTACTTGTGCTTGTAATGAGTGTTTTTATATGAAAATGAATACGTTAGAAAAATTGTATTTATGTTTAAAAAACGAAACGCCGGAAATCTTTGTGGAAGAAGAAATTCGTGTGAAAGCCGTGAAACCGATTAAGGCAATGTTAGAAATTTCTGAAAAATGTGGATTGTAAAATAAAAAATTTGTTTTCAAACAACGGAAAATCATCATCATTAAAATGAAAGTCATAAAATTTGGCGGAACGTCTGTAGGTACGCCCGAAAGTTTACAGTTCGTAAAACAAATAATAGAATCTGAAAAAGAGTCGGTTATTGTAGTGGTATCAGCATTGAGCGGTGTAACGGATAAACTATTATTGGCTGCCGAATTTGCGGTAAAAGCCAATGAAACATACAAAACTACACTTGACGAAATTATCACACAACACGAAATTATCATTGAAAAAATGATTACTTCGCCAACTGATAAAGATAAAATTGTGCAAAAAATACAACTTCTTTTTGATGATTTGAGAAATATTCTTCGCGGCGTATTTCTTATCGGTGACCTTTCTCAAAAAACATCAGATAAAATTGTGAGTTATGGCGAACGATTTTCATCGCTCATTATCAGTAAAATAATTTTCGATGCAAAATTGTACGACCCTACCCTATTTATTAAAACTACGAAACAATTTGCGCACCACATTCCCGATATTGCACATTCGAGCGAATTGATTAAAAAAACGTTTTTGGAACAACCGATGCCGAAAATTGCACTTGTTCCCGGATTTATTTCGTCGAGTAAAAACGGTGATGATATTACAAATCTCGGACGTGGCGGTTCGGATTACACTGCGGCGATTATTGCGACGGCACTCAATGCATCATCGCTCGAAATATGGACAGATGTAGACGGATTTATGACCGCCGATCCGAAAATCATTAATTCGGCGTATGTAATTGATGAATTATCGTTTACTGAAGCGATTGAGTTGTCAAATTTCGGTGCAAAAGTAATTTATCCGCCCACGATTTTCCCTGTTTACCATAAAAATATTCCGATTTACGTCAAGAATACATTTCGTCCCGAAGCCGTCGGAACGCTCATTAGAAACGAACATTCCGACCCGAATGATGGAAAAATCATCAAAGGTATTTCGTCAATTAATGATACGGCATTGATAACCATTCAAGGTCTTGGTATGGTGGGCGTTATCGGTGTAAATAAACGCATTTTTTCGACATTGGCAAACAATGGAATCAGTGTATTTATCGTATCACAAGCATCATCGGAAAATAGCACATCGATTGGCGTTCGTTCGCAAGATGCGCCGCTCGCAAAAAAGGTGTTGTCGCACGAGTTTGAACACGAAATTGTAATGGGTAGCATTAACCAAATCATTGTAGAATACGACCTTGCTACCATTGCTATTGTTGGACAAAATATGAAACACGTGCCGGGCATTGCCGGAAAATTTTTCGGCGCGTTGGGGCGAAACGGCATCAGCGTGGTGTCGTTGGCGCAAGGTGCCGGGCGTACAAATATTTCATGCGTAATCGCAAAATCCGATTTGAAAAAGGCATTGAACGTGATTCACGATTCGTTTTTCTTGTCGCCTTATCAAGAATTGAATCTTTTTGTGGTTGGTGTGGGAACGGTTGGCAGTAAACTTCTCGACCAAATCAAACAGCAACAGCAAACACTTGAAGAGCAAAACAAACTGAAAATAAACATTGTGGGTATTGCTAATAGTCGTCGTGCATTATTCAATCGCGAGGGAATTTCATTAAACAACTATTTTGATAATCTGATGACAAACGGTATTGAAAGTTCGCCCGAAATCATTCGAGATGAAATATTGAAAATGAATATTTTTAATTCCGTTTTCGTGGATTGTACCGCAAGTGCCGATGCATCGAAGATATATGAAGATTTAATGTCGAAAAACGTGTCGGTGGTTACGGCAAATAAAATTGCCGCTTCGTCGGACTACGAAGAATATCATCAATTGAAAGAAGTAGCGCGAAAATCGGGCGTGAAATTCTTGTTTGAAACTAACGTAGGTGCAGGTCTTCCGATTATCAACACGATGAATTCGCTCACCAATTCGGGCGATAAAATCGTGAAACTCGAAGCGGTACTTTCCGGCACATTGAATTTTATTTTCAACACATTGAGCGAAACCATTCCGTTCAGCGAAGCCATAAAAATGGCGGTAGAAGCACAATTTGCCGAGCCCGATCCACGTATTGACTTAAGCGGATTAGACGTTACACGAAAACTCGTCATTCTCTCTCGTGAAGCCGGCGCACATATCAATCAATCCGACGTGAAGAAAAACCTGTTTATCGCGCAAAAATATTTCGACGGCACGCTTAATGAATTTTGGCAAACCATTCCCGAAATGGATGAATCGTTTGAAATCCGCCGAAAAGCATTGGAAAAAGAATGTAAAAAACTTCGTTTTGTTGCCACTTATGACAACGGTGCATGCGAAGTAGGACTTCGCGAAGTGGAAAAAGGGCATCCGTTTTACGACCTCGAAGGCAGCAATAATATTATTATGATGACTACCGAGCGATATAACGAATATCCGATGGTTATCAAAGGTTATGGAGCAGGGGCGAATGTAACGGCGGCGGGTGTGTTTTCGGATATTATTTCGATTGCGAATATTTGATTTTTTAATATGCCAATAAATAATGTGCTAATGTGCTAATAAATAATGTGCTAATGACAAGTTCGTTGATTATCTATATGATAATTGTCATTAGCACATTATTTATTAGCATATTAAAAAACCCTTAATCCCATTTCATTACATTTTGTTTTTATATCTTTGAGCCGTATTTTATGTACGTTCGGTTAATTATGTACTAAAACGATGCATAAGTCGATTTTTTCGAATGAAGCAACTGATAACAATTATATCTCTTCTAATCGCTATTGCGCTGTTTTCTCAACGTTCTTTTTCGCAGGAAAGGGTGTTGAGCATTGATCCTGTGGCGAATATTGACTCGTTGCTTCAAGTGAATGATTCTCTTTTATTGCCACCGCCTTTGATACAACCCGCCGATACGCTACAAACCGATACCATTCCAACCGGAAGAACAATTTTAGAAGCACCTGTTCAATATTCGGCACAAGATTCTATCGTTATGTTTCCCAGCACGAGAATGGGACATCTTTTTGGCGATGCAAAAGTAGAGTATGGCGATTTAACCATTACCGGTGAATATATTACTACGGATATGGGAGAAAATATCATTTCGGCGACCTTCGGTTTGGATTCATTAGGGCAAGAATTTGGATTTCCCGTTTTCACGGAAGGCAGTACCGAATACGAGATGAGAACCGTCCGCTACAATTTTCAATCGCGCCGGGCGTTTATCGAACACGTTGTAACCCAACAGGGCGAAGGAAATATCATTGCCAATGAGGCGAAGAAAAATCCCGACAATTCGTTCTATATGAGAAACGCAAGATATACCACGTGTCCCCATCACGTACACCCGCACTTTTATTTAAATTTATCGCGCGCTAAAGTGCGTCCGGGGCAAGACGTTGTAACCGGTCCGGCGTGGTTAGTAGTGGCTGATGTGCCGCTGTTTCCCATTGTGTTACCGTTTGCCTTCTTTCCGTTTACCGATACTTATTCATCGGGAATTATAATGCCGAGTTATGGCGAAGAAATGAATCGCGGATTTTTCTTGCACAACGGTGGATATTATTTTGCCATCAACGATTTTGTGGATGCTGCCGTTACGGGCGAAATCTATACAAAAGGCTCGTGGGGGGCAGGCGTGCGAAGTAATTATCGGGTACGGTACAAATATTCGGGCAACGTAGATTTTTACTACCGCAATACGGCTTTTGGCGATAGAGATTTGAGAGACATCATTCCGGGTGCTTACTATCGCTCGAAAGATTTTCGCCTCAATTGGACACACTCGCAAGACCCGAAAATGAATATGTTTCGCACCATATCGGGAAGTGTCAATTTTAGAACAAGTAGCTATGGGCGCAACGATATGTCGCAAATTTTCAACCGAGAAGGGTCAAACAATACCACAAGTTCAACCGTAAACATCACGCAACGTTTTCCTAATTCGCCGTGGAACTTATCGGCAAATTTGAGTGTTAATCAAGTATCGCGCGATTCTACCATTTCTGCCACACTCCCTAATATTCAGGCAAGTATGAATCGTATTAATCCGTTCAAACGGAAAAATGCAGTGGGTGCAGAGCGCTGGTATGAAAAAATAACGATGAGTTATACAGGTAGATTCGAAAATAGGATTACTACCAAAGAAGACCAATTTTTCAAGTCAAATCTAATCAACGATTGGACAAACGGTATGCAACATAATATTCCTGTGAATGCTACATTCTCTTTGTTTGATTTCATACAAATAACACCCAGTTTCAACTATACCGAACGCTGGTACACAGGGGGTGAAAGAAAGGCGTGGGATCCTGTGCTAAGAGACCACGTTGTGGTGGATACTGTGCGTAGTTTCAGTCGAATATATGATTACACTACATCAATTAGCGCACAAACAAGATTGTACGGAATGTATGTACCTTGGCGTGTTTTTGGCGATAGAGTAGAAGCCATTCGGCACGTATTTTCGCCGAGCATCACTTTGAGCTATCGTCCCGATTTTGGCGATCCTCGATTTGGTATTTACGAAACTTACACCTATTTCAATGAATTTGGACAAGAGGTTACATATACATATTCACCGTATAGCAGAATGATGTTCCAGGCACCCGCACCTGGTCAACAGGGAAACATCGGATTCGACTTCAAGAACAATTTGGAAATGAAGGTGCGGTCGGACAACGATTCCACCGGATCCCGAAAAATCAGTTTGATTGACGATTTGGGTATTAGTTTCAGTTATAATATGATGGCTGAGAGGTTTCAATGGAGTCCTATCAACACTAATCTTCGCTTAAAATTAACGCGCTCATATACATTAAGTTTAAATGCTTCGTGGGATCCGTATATGTGGGAAGCAGAGAGATTAGCAGATGGCAGACATCGCGGGCAGCGTGTTAATCAACTTCGTATTATGAACGGACAAGGTTTCGGTAAATTGATGAACACAGGAACATCATTTTCATACGCACTTAACCAAGACACATTCGGCAAATTGTTTTCGCGCGGTGAAAGGCGTAGCACAAACAGTAGCGGCAATAATGAAGAGGGAGAACTGTTGCCCAATGATGGCACTATTGGGCGAAATCCGAACGAGTTTGAAACGCGTAGCGGCGCATCTGCCAGCGGAGGTGCTCAAGAGTTTGACAATAATGGATATTTAATTAATCCGCTCAATTGGAATTTATCATTCAACTACTCGGTTCGATATGCGAATAGCGAGAGAAACTTTAACCCCGAAACCGGACAATTTCGCGGTCAGCTCACGCACAATTTAGGATTTAGCGGCTCTATTCAACCTACCGCAAACTGGAATTTTTCATTCAACAGTGATTATAATTTTGACTTGAAAAGAATCACTAATATGAATGCTACGATTACACGACGAATGTGCTGTTGGAGTATGTCGGCAAGTGTTATACCGTTTGGTCCATTTCAATCGTATATGTTTACGATACGTGCCGATGCTTCGTTGCTGCAGGATTTGAAATATGACCAGAGAAATTCGCCGCATAATAGGGGAACGAGATGGTATTGATAATTGGGATCTTAGATTCGAATGAAAGTCAAAAACGCTACAATATTACCTAATAGTCTAATCGGGAGCTATCTTCCCGCCAACTATTCAGATGTGTATATCTACAAAGTAAATTCTGAAAAGAGAATTAATCCTGACGATGTTATGGTTAACTTTTGGACAGATTTTCCGATTTGGATAAATGCACTTTTCAAATTGCGAAATTTTTTGGTAAAGTTTGCCGGATTGAAAAAAGAGGAGCAAGATTTGCAAGAGCTTGAGAAATGTATCCGTATGGGTAAAACGTACGGAATTGCATCTGTTCCTGCGAAAAATGATGATGAAACAGTTTTGCTGTTATCAGACAGTCATTTAGACGCTTACATATCTGTTTATGTAGAAAATAGAGAAGAAAGAAAAACTGTTTCGACTATCACATTGGTATACTTCAAAAATAGACTTGGGCGCATTTATTTTTTCTTTGTTAGACCTTTTCACGGAGCAATTGTGAAAAGTATGCTTAAAAGGGCGGTTGATAAAGTCCTTTCCGAATCGTAAATCATTTTATCAATTTTTCCACAACTTCTTCATCAACTCACTCATTTTTTCTTCCGACGGATTGTTTCCCGACTCCCAAAACCGATTGTTTTCCAATTCTTTCGGCAAATACTCCTGTTTCACAAAATTGTTTTCGTAATTGTGCGCATATTTGTACTCTTTTCCGTAATCAAGCTCTTTCATCAGCGAAGTGGGCGCGTTGCGCAAATGTAATGGAACGGGAAGATTTCCTGTGCGTTCTACTTCGGTAATCGCCTTGTCAATAGCCACGTATGCCGAATTGCTTTTGGGCGATGTAGCAAGATAAATCGTTGTTTGTGCCAAAACGATGCGCCCTTCGGGCCATCCGATTTTCTGCAATGTATCGAAACAGGCATTTGCCAACAACAACGCATTCGGATTTGCCAAACCGATATCTTCGGCTGCCGAAATAACCAAACGGCGGGCAATAAATTTCGGATCTTCGCCGCCTGCTACCATTCGTGCAAGCCAATAAAGGGCAGCATCGGGGTCGCTTCCACGAATGGATTTGATAAATGCCGAAATGATATCGTAGTGCATTTCGCCATCTTTATCATACGCCGCAGGGTTTTCTTGCAGTCGCTCGGTAATCATTTTATCGGTAATGACGATGTTGGAGTTTGTTTCCGCCGCGACCGCTAAATCTAAAATATTCAGAAATTTCCGTGCATCGCCACCCGAAAATCGAAATAAAGCGTCTGTTTCTTTTATTTCAATCTGTTTGTTTTTCAAGATAATATCCTCTGTCAGTGCGCGATGGAGTAGGGATTCGAGGTCTTTCTTTTCCATATTTTTCAACACATACACCTGACAGCGAGAGAGTAGGGGACGAATGACTTCGAATGAAGGATTTTCAGTTGTAGCACCGATGAGCGTAACCGTTCCGGTTTCTACTGCGTTCAATAGCGAGTCTTGTTGCGATTTGCTAAATCTGTGAATTTCGTCGATAAACAAAATGGGAGCGGCACTTTCGAAAAACCGGTTGTTTTTTGCCTTATCTATCACATCGCGTACATCTTTCACGCCCGAATTGATGGCACTTAGTTTGTAAAACGGTGCATTTACCGTGTTGGCGATGATATTGGCGAGTGTGGTTTTCCCTACGCCGGGCGGTCCCCAAAAGATAATCGACGGAATACGCCCCGAATCAATCATTCGGCGCAACACAGCCCCTTTACCGACCAAATGCGTTTGACCGATATATTCATCAAGATTTTGGGGACGGAGGCGTTCGGCTAAGGGAGCATTCATAATTTTTTAATGTTCAGATTTTGTTTGAACTGCAAATATACAAATAAAAAAACATTCATCTTGTTCTTTCTTCGAACAACAATCTTCACAATTTTGTTAATAATATGTACATATTCTTGTCCCATTTTCGTTTTTTATTAAAATAGAGTATCTTTGTGAGTTGGAAAATCAACAATGTATGGAAATTTTACCGCTTTTATCTCTGTTCAAGGGTTTTGAACAGCTTGATGCACTCAAACTGAATTTCAGTCCGGTCAGCATTACGATAATGAATTTCGCTATCGCCTTCATTATGTTTGGTGTGGCGTTGGGTATTAAACCAAAGAGTTTCACACAGATAATTTTGCATCCGAAACCGGCTGTTTTGGGTACTATTTGTCAATATTTACTTCTTCCGGCGCTCACATTCTTGCTGGTATTGGCTGTCAGACCGAGTACGGCTGTGGGAATGGGAATGATTTTGGTAGCTGCGTGTCCGGGTGGGAATATATCGAATTTAATTTCGTCTATTGCCAAAGGAAACGTAGCCTTGTCTGTAAGCCTTACGGCACTTACCACGCCAATGAGTTTGATAATGACACCACTTAATTTTGCTTTTTGGGGCGGATTGTATGCTGCCCGATCGCCTTATCTTGTGCCTATCACCATTGAGCCGCTGGAAATGTTTCGTACAGTGTTTATCATTTTGGGAATTCCTGTTATTTTGGGAATGATTGTGGGGCATTATTTCCCGAAATTTGTACGAAAGATCGAAAAATATGTGCAAGGTGTGTCGATTGTATTCTTTATCGGTTTTGTTTTGGCGGCGTTAGCAGGAAATTTCGATTTGTTCTTCAGATATATACACCTTATTTTTATCATTGTACTTTTACATAATGCTTTGGCTTTTTTGGTAGGCTATCATTTTCCGAAACTGTTTAAGGTAAACAAAAATAACTGTCGCACTATATCAATTGAAACTGGCATTCAAAATTCGGGTTTAGGCTTGGCATTGATTTTCAATCCGCGCATATTCCCACCTGAATTAGAATTGGGCGGAATGGCATTTATCGCCGCTTGGTGGGGTGTTTGGCATATTGTTGCCGGACTTTTATTGGCACTTTATTGGCGAAAACACCCTACTGCTTCGCAGGTTTTAGAAAATTCAAAGATTCAAGAATTCAAAGATTCAAAATAGGGTAGGGCGGTCTTGAATCTTTAAACCATTAAATCTTTTGAATTCTTGAATTATTAAATCTTTGAATTAAAAAATATGATTTACAATTACGACCCTCGTTACACGATAGCGCAATTTTTCACAAGCATTGCTTTGCGCTTGAATTTCAGAAAATTTGTTTTCGTTGGAAAGAGAGAAAACGTGTCGAAAAAGAAACCTGTTATCTTTGCTCCAAATCATCGTAATGCGTTGATTGATGCATTGTTATTCGTTTATTCGGGTTATTGGAACAAGCAAGTGGTTTTTTTGGCTCGCGCCGATATTTTCAAGCAGAAATTTATTGCGTGGATACTTCGTGGATTGCGTATTTTGCCCGTTTATCGGATTCGCGACGGCAAAGATAATTTGGAGAAAAACACCGAAATTTTTGAAAATGCCGGACGTATTTTGAAGAAAAACAATCCGATTGCACTTTTTCCCGAAGCACGTCATAATCCGAAACAATCATTGCTCCCAATTCAAAAAGCGGTGCCGCGAATTGTGCTGCCAACTGAAGCGCAATATGACTTTTCGCTCAATAGTCAGATTGTTCCTGTGGCGATTTATTACCGCGATATGTTTGCTTTTCTATCGGACGCTTATGTGAGATATGGCACGCCGATTGAGGTTTCGAAATATAAAAACATTTATGCTGAAAATCCACATTTGGCAGTCAATCAATTGCGTGAAGAGTTGGAAGATGCGCTCAAATCGATGGTTGTAAATATTTGGAATGACGAATATTACAATCAATATCAATTGGCTATTGATTTCAACGGTGATAGAATTGCCAAAGAGATGTTTTCGGGCGAAGAAGACGATTTTGTGCAAGCAGCACAGTATATTGTGAAACGATTAGACGATATGTTTGAAAACGACCGTGAGGCTTTCGATAACAAAATGGCAGATATAAACGAAGCTTGTTCAATCATTGAAAATAATGGGCTTAACTCGAAAGACGATATCCTTAACCCAAAATCGAAATTGAATATTATTGCTCGTTATGTTGTGCTTACCATGAGTGCACCGATAGCGTTTTTTGGATTTGTCAACGCCATCTTTCCAATACTTATCAACAATAGGTTGTACGGTTTATTTAAGGATAAACAGTTTATCCCGTCGGTACGACTTGTTTCGGGATTGCTTTTTATTCCGATATTCTCCGGTGTTCAATCCATTGTTATTGGCTCTATAACAGTCAATTGGTTGTTGTCACTTGTGTATTTTATCGCAATGCCTGCTACGTTTTATTTTGCGTGCTATTGGCGAAAATGGTTGAAGAAAGCGAGTCGTGATTGGAAAGTGAGTGAGTTTGTAAAAAAGAATGATTTAAATGTGCTAATAAATAATGTGCTAATATGCTAATGCAATTACTATCCTGCATTAGCACATTATTTATTAGCACATTAGCATATTAATTATTTCTCTTTCAAATAAAATACCACTCTATCCGCCTTCATCAAATCCTTATGCGAAATACGAAAACCATCCCAACGCTGTCCATCAATCTCAATTCTGTCAATAAATTTAGCATTCTCATTTGGTCGCACGGTTTCGATAACGACCTGATTGGAGTTGTGGAACCTTTCATCAAGCGTCAATGTAATTCTATCGAAAATGGGTGTTGTAAACGTGTATGACGGGTCAGTTGCATTGTCGGGATAGAAACCCATCATCGAAAATACCGCCCAAGAAGACATTGTACCAGTATCATCATTACCCGGAAGTCCGTCGGGACTGTTTTTGAAATGATTTGCCAACACCTCTTGCGTAATTTTTTGCGTGCGCCATTCTTCGCCCGGAATGTAGCTAAACAGGAATGGATAAGAGATATTCGGCTGATTGCTTGGGTCATAATGTCCGTCGTCGAAAACAGCTTGTAAATGTTTCACGAACAGCTCCGGTCCGCCATACATTTCTATCATTCCGGTAACATCGTGCGGTACCGAAAACGAATAGTTGAAGGCGTTTCCTTCGTGGAATCCGGGTACAGGCTCAAAATTTGTACCTTGTGCAGGATTAAATGGCGCGAGGAATGTACCGTCGGGTAAAATGGGACGGAAAGTTTTGTATTCGGGACAGAAATATTTTCTATAATTGAGCGATTGCGCACGGAAACGTTCCGCATCGGCAGTTTTGCCCAATGATTCGGCAAATCTTGCTAATGCAGCATCGGCAACATAACATTCCAACGCTTGCGAAATCGAATGGTCGTATCTTTCGCGTAAAGGAATAAAGCCGTATTTTAAGTAATCCGCATTTTGTGGACGAATGAAATTACCTTCGCCCATTGTAGCCGATTTATACATTGCTTGATAAGCGGTTTCCACATCGAAATCACGCAATCCTTTTTGCCACGTATCGTTGATAACAATAAATGCAGGGTCGCCTTCCATTACGAGCGTTTCGCGACTGTAAAGCTCCCATTTGGGTAACCAACCGCTTTCGCGATACATATCAATCATTGAACGTACCATATCGAGTTGCTTTTCGGGATAAAGCAAGGTAAGTAATTGATGTACGCATCTATAGGTGTCCCAAAGCGAAAAAACAGTATAACGTGTTCCGTCGGTTCTTAAAATTTTATCACTTTCCATTGCCGGGTATTCGCCGTTTACATCGTTCAAAATATTCGGGTGGATAAGCGCGTGATATAATCCGGTGTAGAAAATGGCTTGTTGGTTGGGTGTTCCACCTTCAATTCTTGCGTATGATAACGCATCGCTCCACATTTGGCGAGCATTTGCGTGTACTTTATCGAAATTAAAACCTTGCTGTTCGGCTTCGAGATTCATTCTCGCATTGGCAGCACTTACAAACGATACGCCGATTTGTACTTCAATGGTTTCGCCCTCTTCTACTTCATACGTAAACCACGCACCAATGTCGTCGCCGGCAATATCGCGTCCGTATCGTGTGTAAATTTTGTATTGTCCGCTATGAATATCCCACTCTTTTTCCCATGCGGCGGTTTCGCGTTGCATTTTCCAATAACCTGTTGATTTGGGTTGTTTGTTGACGCGTATCACAAAATAAATCGGAAAAACGGCTTGCGGATTGTAACAAAATGTTCCCATCAGTTTCATTCCTTCCACTTCGGTGTCGCTCACACGGCGCATCCACGCGCCGGATTCGTTGGTGAGTCCTTCACCGAGATTCATCAAAATATTTGCTTGCCCTTCGGGGAATGTAAAGCGTGCAATAGATGAACGTTTGGTTGCCGAAACTTCGGTTTTGATGTTGTATTTTGTCAGAAAATTAGAATAGTAGCCGGGCGATGCTTTTTCGTTCGAAAATTCGCTGCCGTATTGTCTGTAATCGACAATCAAATCGCCGGAAGTGGGCATCAACAACAGTCCTGCCAAATCGGGACAGCCTACGCCGCTGAGATTTACGTGCGAAAAACCTGTTAAATACTTGTTGTTGTGCTCGTATGGCATTGACCACCAACGTGCATCTTTGTCGAATCGATTCAAATTCGAACCCATTACATTGAATGGCGAAACAGACATCATTCCGTTTGGTAATACCGGTCCGGGATTGGTGGCGCCGTAATTGGAGGTGCCGATAAATACATTTATTTTGTCTATTACTTCTTGCGAATAAGTCGAAGTGAATAGAACAGATGAAATTAAAAATAAGAGAATTGATTTTTTCATACGATGATGATATTACTTTTTGGCTGTAAAGGTACTCATTTTAATCAAATAAATCACAAAAATGATAGTTCAAGCATTTTTATCAAATATTTTTAATATATTTGTGGTATCAAAATTAAATATCAATAAAATGCGTAACACATTCATCATCTTATTTACGTGCTTATTTATGGCAACTTTTGCGCAAAATGGTAAAACAGGTGCCGAAAAATTTTGGGAGAACTTGAAAGCTCATTGCGGAAAATCATACGAAGGTGTTATTACTGTCGGCGGCGTAGAGGGCGACGGTTTTACAGGTGAAAAACTCACAATGCAAGTATTATCGTGTGAAGAAAATCGCATTCGTATTCCTTTCAACGTAGGAGAAAATTATTCGCGCACGTGGATTATTACAAAACTTCCCTGCGGAAAACTGAAACTTAAACACGATCATCGCAATCCTGACGGAACTGACGATGAAGTTACAATGTATGGTGGAACGGCTACCCACACCGGAACTTCAACTATGCAAATTTTTCCTGCCGACCAAGAAACGCTTGACCTCATCGACTATGCCATAGGCAATTTGTGGTGGTTTACATTAGATGAAAATCATTTTACCTACAACTTGAGACGTGTGCATACCGATAGACTTTTTACGGTAACGTTTGATTTGAAAAATCCGATTGAAAGTCAGCCGAAACCGTGGGGATGGAGGGAATAAAAAATAAAAAATCATATGAAAAAGAAAGCAAGGCTTGTTCTATTAGCGTGCTCAGTTTTTAATCTGACTATCGGGGTGCTTTATACTTGGAATATGTTTAAGTTGAGTATGACGGTGCCGATAGCAGAAGGCGGTTGGGGTTGGACGAGCCAGCAGGCGGGGTTGCCATATACAATCGCAATAATATTTTTTTCAATAGGAGTTTTTATCGGTGGCAGGTTGCAAGATAAAATAGGTCCTCGAACGGTGTGTACAGCCGGCGGAATTCTTGTAGGGTTAGGGCTTATTTTGTCCGGTCTTATCGGTGCCAGCACTGTTGGTATTGCCTTGTGTTTCGGTGTAATGACGGGTACAGGTATTGGTTTTGGTTACAGCAGCGTGCTTCCCACAGCCTTGAAATGGTTTCATTCGACCCGAAAAGGCACTGTAAGCGGTTTCGTAACAGGTGGTTTTTGTCTTGCCGCTGTCTATCTCGCGCCAATGGCAACTATGCTTCTCAATCATTTCAGCATCCAACATTCTATGATATTAATGGGAGTTTTGTTGCTTGTAACAAGTGTACTTATTGCCCAACTTATTAAAAATCCGTTGGCAGATTATGTTCCGGAAGCTCCTAAAAAAATTAAAGCCACAGGAATGTCATTTGTCAGTAGATCGTCTAATGACCTTACTAGCAGCGAAATTGTCAGAACAGCGCGTTTTCGTCTGATGTTTGTTATTTTTCTGATAAATGTGTCCATCGGTCTGATGATTATCGGGAATATTGCTTCGATTGCGTATTATCAAGCGAAAATTTATGATTACGGAGTTTTAACATTTTTCTTGTCTCTAATGGCAGTTATGAACTTCTTCGGTAGATTAATGGGCGGTATCATATCGGACAAATTGGGCAGAGTGAATACATTATTCGTTGTAATGGTTTTGCAAATGCTGAATATGGCTGCATTCAAATATTATACAACTATGCCGCATCTGATTTTCGGAATTGTGGTTGCCGGAATTTGTTTTGGTGCTGTGTTGAGTATTTTTCCCGCTTTTACGGCAGACTTGTTCGGACTTAAAAACCACGGTTCTAATTATGGATTGATTTTTTTGGCTTATGGCGTTTCGGGAGTTGTGGCGCCTGTGATTGCAGATTATTTTTATGACACTTACAGGAGTTTTTCCATACCTTATATGGTTTGCGCAGCAATGTTATTCGTGGCGCTTGTGGCAAATTTTGCGTTGAGAAGAGAATTGAAACAGGTATAAAAAGCATACTTTTCTATACTCTGCTTTGCAAAGATAGAATTTTTTTGTACCTTTGCACTCGAATTAAACAAAAAATAAAAGTCGAATAGGTTAAACACCTTTTCGTTGCATATGTTTACTACTACTTTACTACATACTGAGCTGGTTTGGTAAACAATCTGTAAGTTCCTTTTTTGCAGATTGTACCACACGTTAGTTTTCGAATAATACCATTCGAGAACGTTTTTCTTATATACATAATTAAAAATTTGATTTACTTGCAATAACCTTGCAAGTAAATCACATACATTCATTTACAATAATGACAAATTTGAATATATACGGTTGGACTAAAAAACTCAACCAACTAAAACAAAATTCAACCCACAACTCACTACCTCACGCACGAGTAACTATCGTACACCGAACGTGTTACGAAGTGATTTCCGAAAACGGAATATTTCTCTGCGAACTAACCGGAAATATGCTGTTTAGAAAATCAGATTTTGAACTGCCTTGCGTGGGCGACTGGATTATTTTTCAACCATTCGACGAAAACAAGGGCATTATCGTAGATATGCTGCCGCGCGAACGGATTTTGTTTCGCAAAAAAATCGGGACAATGGCTGATAAACAAGCCATTGCTTCGTATGTGGACAAAGCGTTTATCGTGCAAAGTCTTGACAATAATTTCAACCCACGCCGAGCCGAGCGATTTATGGCGCAGATTTTGGACGCGGGCATACAACCTGTTTTGGTGCTCAATAAAGCCGACTTAGACTTTGATAAACAAGCAGTAGATGATGCGATTAAGCATATTGTACGTCAAATTCCCGTGTTTTTTACAAGTGTTCGTTTTTCTGAAACAATTCGTGAGTTGCAAGAGTCGATTTTGGAAGGTGAAACGGTGGTATTTGTCGGCTCTTCGGGAGTGGGGAAAAGTTCGCTTGTGAATGCGCTTTGCGAAAATTCGGCGTTGGCTGTTTCCGAAATCAGCGTGTCCACAGGGAAAGGGCGGCACACTTCTACGCGTCGCGAAATGGTGTTAATGAAAAATTCAGGCGTGCTGATTGATACGCCGGGTGTTCGCGAATTTGGTTTGGCGGTGGATAATTCCGATTCGTTGGCAGAAATGTTAGACATTTCGGATTTTGAAAAATCGTGTCGCTTTGCCGATTGTACGCATACGAATGAACCCGGTTGTACTGTTTTACAGGCAATTGAAAACGGCAGGTTAGACCCAAAAATTCTCGAAAGTTATCAAAAACTTCAACGCGAAGCGTGGCATTTTTCGACGTCGGAACACGAGAAACGACAAAGAGTGAAACATTTTGCGAAAGTAACAGATAACGAAAGTTATCAGAAAAAACTACGTCAGTGGAATGCTTCGCAAGAAACTGGCAAAGAAAAAAAGCAGAAAGGGGGCGAAAAAAGAAATGGATTACGTTAGTGAAGTTACTCAACATGTGCGTTTGAAAGAAAGCAAAAAAATCGTGGAACAATTTTTGATTCTCTTGTATTTGCAAAAATCGGCTTCAACCAAATCATTATCAGCCGAATTACTGCTTCCTATTCCGGTGGTAACTGCGATAAAAAAAGAATTTATCAAATTGGGTGTGGTGGCGCAACAAAGCGGAATTTCGCTGACAGACAGAGGCATTCAATATGTTGAGGACGACATGAAATATGCGGGTTTGAACGTAGCGCTGTACAATAAATTGCTTTCGGACAGGATTACGAAAAGGCAATATATGAGAGAGTTAGAGTTCAAGATAGCAAGCATTTATGAAAATCGTCCGCAAGTGAATGTTACACTCGACCAAGCCTTTGCGACTGCCGAAACGGCGATAAAACGAGCGATTTTGTGTGTCGAAAATTTTACGCTGATAGGAAAATCGGTTTTGTGCGTGGGCGACGACGATTTGGTGAGCGTTGCGCTTTCATTTCTGCTTCGCGATTTATTTCCCGGCAATGACGAAGCTAAATCACGAATTGTAGTTTTTGACGTTGATAAAGGTATGTTGGATTATATTTCGGAAATCGGGACGAAGCATAAATTTGCAATCGAATGCCACTCGATAAATTTAAGAAGTCCGCTTCCGCTGAAATTCTTGAATGCGTTTGACTGCTTTTTTACCGACCCGCCTTATACACAAGACGGTATGTTGCTGTTTTTGTCGCGAGGCGTGGGCGCGCTTAAACAGGAAAAAGGAAACAGCATTTTTCTTTCTTTCGCGAAAAAACCGTTGGAAGAGAATTTGAAAATTCAGCAGGAAATTATCAATCACGGGCTGTCGATAAAGGCGATTGTGGATTCGTTTAACGAATATTACGGCGCGTCGTTGCTCGGAAATCGGAGTCAAATGCTTGTATTGGAATCGACCGAATCAACAAAAATGCTGATAAATTCCGATTCGGAATACACAAAACCGATTTACACGCGAGAAACGAATCCGCAAGAACGGCAATACAGGTGCAAAAACTGTGACTATCTTGTGTTTATGTCTGCCGAAAACGATACTGAATTTCAAACGATTGAGCAATTAAAATCAGCAGGTTGTCCGAAATGCAACAATAGTACGTTTCATTTGTTAATTAAGAATCAGCATATTACGCCCATTGAAGAAAAGAAACATTTGGGAACGCATATTATTGCCGATTTTTTCGATTGTTGCGAAGAAGTTTTGAAAGATACGGAACTGATTAGAAATTACATGATTAGGGCTGTCGAGAAAGCGAATGCAACGATTGTTTCGGAAAATTTTAATTCCTTTAATCCGTGGGGCGTGAGTGGCGTGATTGTGATACAAGAATCTCATTTCACGATACATACTTGGCCCGAATTTCGATATTCGGCAGTGGATTTATTTACTTGCGGAACGGATTTGGAACTTTTGGAAGCGTTGGAATATCTCAAAAAACAACTGAAATGTGCAACTATGGAACACTCAAGTTTGTTGAGAGGTTTGTTTCGAGATAATCGGATAGTATCGACGGTGAGTATAAACAATTAAAAATCAAAAATATGAAACAATTTAAGGAAATTGAGTTATTCCAACGAAGCCAACTTTCCATTTGGACAGATGAGTATATTGCGAAGAATATGCTGAACGCTCATTTAGACAAACTGAGTGATGGTGCTTCGAGGAATGAGTTGGTAATAGAAAAAACAATTGATTGGATAAATTCGCAAATTCATGCAAGTTCCAACATAATAGATTTGGGTTGCGGACCGGGTATTTATGCGTCTAAATTGGCAAAACTCGGGCATACGGTTTTGGGCATTGATTTTAATATCGAATCAATAAAATATGCGAAACAGCATAATGAAATCGAAAATCGAACTTCGTACAGGTATGCGAATTATTTAGAAGATTCATTTGAAGGCACTTATTCCGTAGCAATGATGATCTATTGCGATTTTAGCGCATTATTGCCCAATGAACAGAAAATCATATTAAGCAAAATCAGAAATGGTTTGGCGGACGATGGTCTTTTCATTTTCGATGTTTTTGAAAAAGAAATTCTCGACAAAAATCCTAAAAAAAGAACTTGGTCGATGTCCGAAGGAAATGATTTTTGGTGTAAAGACCCCTATTTTCTATTGGAAGAAGTGAAGCATTTCAATGATTTCAACAGGATTGCCTATCGTCATTTTGTAATCAATCAACAAAGTAGAGACATTAAAGAGTATATCACTTGGGACGGTTATTACAACAGTGAAAGTATCGGCAATCTCTTGAAAGAGAATGGATTTAAAATAAAAACAATAAAGAAAAATTTAATTGACAACACAAACTTTAAGTCGAATGACATAATGTTTGTTGTCGCAGAAAAAATGAACAATTATGACAATTAAAAAGTACACCCCCGAAGACGAACAAAATCTTTTCGCACTGATTGAAGATGAAGGCGAAGAATGGGCATATTATTGCACCGGTGCAGGAAAAGAGAAATATCGAAAAGCCCTTGCCCACAACATTGTTTACGTGCTGTATGTAGGCGAAAATCTTTGTGGATTTGTTCGCTGTGGCGAAGATGAACCAACCGGCATTTACGTTTACGACCTTTTGGTCAATCCCGAATACAGAGGAAATGAATACGGTCGTTTATTGATGGAAAAAGTAGTTGCAGATTATCCTGACACTACTGTTTATGTGAATAGCGATGTGAATCCGTATTATGAGAAGTTAGGTTACAAAGCGATAGGCAGTATCTTTATGGTTTCGGAAGCAAAATATGAAATAAAATGAATAATTTAAAAATCAGGCAAATCTGTCCACAAGAATATCCTCTTTTAGAAGATTTCCTATATCATGCCATTTATCTTCCGCCCGACGCTGAACCTGTATCTCGCGACATTATTTTCGACCCGGAAATTTACATTTATGTGAAAGATTTCGGTGGAAAAGACGATTGCGGTGTGGTAGCAGAGATGGACGGAAAAATCGTTGGCTCGGCGTGGACGCGCATTATTCTGGCATACGGACATATTGACAATCAGACGCCTGAACTTGCGATTTCTGTTTTGCCCGAGTGGCGCGGAAAAGAAATAGGTACGCAGTTAATGACTTATCTTTTTGCGCGACTTCGCGAACGCGGATACACAAAAACTTCGCTTTCGGTGCAAAAAGACAATCCTGCCGTGCAGTTTTACTTGCGTTTGGGATACGAAATTTCGGGCGAAAGGCTCGACCACGCCGGACACGAAGATTATTTAATGATAAAAAATTTACAAACAATTAAAAACGAAAAAATGAATTTTACATTTTCAAACAAATTCGTCGCTGACGAAAAAAACCTTGCATTTTTGCAAGAAACAATGTGGGGACCCAACGCCATTCGACAATCCGAAGAATTGGCGTCGCATTTCACAATCACAAAAGATATGCGAATCCTTGTGTTGGGTTGCGGACCGGGTTTATCGTGCGTGTATTTGGCACAAGCGTATGACGCAGAGGTTTTTGCCACCGATTTATTAATGAGCCCAACCGAAAATTACAAGCGTTTTCAATCACTTGGCATTGCTGACAAAATCGTTCCGATGACATTAGACGGCACACAGCCGATGCCGTTTGCCGAACAATATTTCGATGTCATTTTTTCGGTAGGTGCATACAATATGTTTGGCGATAACGAGGAAGCGTTGCCAAATTTGGCTCGTTATGTGAAAAAAGGCGGAACCATTGCCGTTTCGTTTCCCGGCTTGAAATATGAATTTGGCAACAATGTTCCGCCCGAAATGCAACCGTTTTGGGATGTACCTGAGGTGGCGCGATTTGTTCGCGGTATTGAATGGTGGCGCGAATTGTGGAGCAAGGCAGAAGGCATAGAAATCCTGAATATCAGCGAACAGACTTGCCACGATATTGCTTGGAAAGAGTATCTTGCAAGCCGTAATCCTAATGATGAAGGCGATAAATGGGATTTGGATATGATGGCAGCAGAAGGCGGAAAGTATTTTAATACAATTCAGTTGATTGCCAGAGTTATCTGAGAATATTTAATAATCAGACCTTTAAATATCTTAAGGGGACTTCGCAGACTTTCAGAGAACTTGCGAAGCCCCTTTAGGGGTTTGAGGTAATAAATTTACAGAATATGAGTATAGAAGAACAAAGTTTTCACGATTTCGATTTGAATATCATTTATGAATATTTTTCAAACGTAGAACGACAAGGACCCGGAAGTCCCGAAATAACGCTCAAAGCATTGAGTTTCATTGATAATTTGACCGAAAAATCCCGCATTGCCGATATTGGCTGCGGAACAGGCGGTCAAACAATGACTTTGGCGCAAAACACAACGTGTGAAATTATCGGTGTTGAATTATGGGCGAATTTTATCAAACAATTCAACCAAAATGTCGAAAAGCTAAATTTGCAAAACAGAGTGAAAGGCATTGTTGGCAATATGGAGAATCTGCCTTTCGGCGAAGAAGAATTTGACTTGATTTGGTCGGAAGGCGCGATTTACAACATTGGTTTTGAGCGCGGACTGAACGAATGGCGGAAATTTCTAAAAACCGACGGATATATCGCCGTTTCCGAAGCATCGTGGTTTACCGATGAGCGACCTGCCGAAATTCATCAGTTTTGGCACAATGCTTATCCCGAAATAGACACCATTCCAAACTGTGTTGCGAAAATGCAAAAAGCGGGATACATTCCTGTCGCCGCATTTATTTTGCCTGAAAATTGTTGGACAGACAATTATTTTGTTCCGCAAATTCCGGTACAGGAAGCGTTTTTGAAAAAATATGCAGGCAATAAAGCGGTAGAAGATTATGTTGCTTGGGAACGATACGAATCGGGATTGTATGATAAATACAAAGCGTATTATGGGTATGTATTCTATATCGGGAAGAAGGTTTAAATAATAACAAAGAGGTTTAGTGCGAGTTGAAATACTCGCACTTTTTTTGTTCGATTTTTTACGTATTTCAAATATTTTGAAGAAAAGTAGAAAAAAGTGTCCACAGAAAGTGTTAACATACGTCTTTTATAATATGAAGAAATTCTTCAACTTTATTAAGAAATATTTCAGATGAAAAAAGATTACAAGCGTTTTCTAAATGATGCACTTTTTATAGAATGGCGACTAACTCAATCAGAAGAGTTAGGAACGTATTGGCAGCAATATATCAAGGAACATCCGGAAGATATAGAAGCCATCAATATTGCAATCGAAAAATGCAAAGCGATAAGATTAAATGACCGGAAATTGACCGATTATCAAAAAAGAAAACTTTGGAATGCAATACAAAAGGATATCGCAAGGGTAAAAAGAAAAACCCTTATTCCCATTCTATCGGTTGCTGCGTCAATTGCTATTTTGATAGTTTCCGGATTCTTTATTTTTAACAAAAAAGAGACATCTGTCGAAAATACACCCACAGGGGTTATCGTTGGCGAACAGTTGCCAAGCCAAAGTGTGCAACTTTTTTCGGGAAATAGCGTATTAAGCTTTGATGCCGATACCCATATTATTGTAGATGAGAATAATAATATTTTGGTAGCAGGAGAAGAACAGCAAAATTTTGCTTCGGGAGAGATAAATAGATTATTCGTTCCGTATGGAAAAAGAAGTACGCTTACGTTGAGCGATGGCACAAAAGTGTGGATAAACTCGGGAACGGAACTGGAATTTCCATCAAAATTTGACCACAATGAAAGACGAATAATCGTAAAAGGAGAAATATATATAGAAGTTGCCGAAAACCAATCAGTCCCTTTTTGGGTGCAAACTTCCGAATTTGATGTAAAAGTACACGGTACGAAATTCAACGTGTTTGCGTATGAAGGCACTCCGGAAAAATCGGTTGTATTGGTTGCCGGAAAAGTGGAAGTTGAGGTAGATAACGCGACATCTAAGTTTTTGTTTCCCAACGATAAATTGGCAGTAAGCGCAAGCGGAATATCTACATCTGTTGTCAATCCGACAGAATATATATCGTGGAAGGATAATGTTCTATTGCTCAATAATGTATCTATTGCCGATATTCTGAGAAGGCTCGAACGATATTACAATTTTTCGTTCGATATATCCGAAAATACAGAATTGACAACAAGAACAGTTACAGGAAAACTTCTATTATCCGAAAATATAGATGACATAATGAAATCATTATCAGTTTTATCATCAATAACATACGAAAGAGAAGGAAACAATATACGTATCACTAATAAAAACTGAAAGCCTATGAAAAAGAAAATCAAATAAAGAGAAAATCGGATAGTAGTGGAAGTTCTATCCGATGCAGATTGTAATCCAAACTTTAAGTACAAATTAAATCCATTTATAAATGTATGAAAGAAAAATTCAATTTTAGTAGAAAGAATCTTAAAAAAGACTATATATTTTTAAGAGTTAAGGGTGTAATGATACTAATCTTCTTTATCTGTATGCTTTCATTGAGTGCCGAAGGCATTTATTCTCAGGCAAATATTTCGATTAGTGTAAGAAACATCACTTTGAAAAACGTGTTCGATCAAATTGAACAAACAAGTGATTTCGTTTTTCTGGTTTCAGACAATGCTGCTGCCGAACTCAATCGAAGAGTAGCCATTAATACGGAAAATGAAGACATCGAAAAAGTTTTAGAGCAAATATTGGAAAAAACCGACTTATCTTACCTAATCGTAGGACGGCAAATTTCGATTTACAAAGAAACGTCAAACAAAGTACTGGCTGTAACCCAAACAGAACAACCTCAAATCGAACAACAAACCGGAAAACGAATTACCGGAAAAGTGCTCGATGAAAACGGCGAGCCAATCATTGGCGCAAACATCATTGAGGTAGGCACGCCGTCAAACGGAACGATTACGGATATTGACGGAAATTTTTCACTAACAGTTGGCAGCAACGCCACCATCCGTATATCGTATATCGGCTACTTGGAACAAAACATCAACACCGAACAAGAAAGCAACTATAATATCATTTTGAGAGAAGATCAAACGGCTCTCAACGAGATAGTTGTGATAGGATACGGTACCGCTCGCAGGCGAGATGTTACTACTGCAATATCCTCCGTGTCCACGAGAGATTTAGACCGTAGACCAATTGTTTCCGCTGGACAGGCGATACAGGGGCGAGCTGCCGGTGTATCGGTTATCCAGCCAAGCGGAACGCCGGGCAGCGAACTATCCATTCGAGTACGCGGTACGACCTCGTTCAACGGCAGCAATGATCCGCTCTATGTGGTGGACGGCGTGCCGGTGGATAATATCAATTTTCTCGCTCCTAGCGACATTGCAAGCATTCAGATTCTGAAAGATGCCTCTTCGGCTGCTATTTATGGTTCGCGGGCAGCAAACGGAGTTGTTATCATCTCTACTAGAGCCGGAGAAAAGGGCGAAGCCAGAATTTCGTTTAGTTCGCAACTGGTCATAAATCGCGTATCCAACAAAATAACGCCCCTAAATACGGCACAATACAGGGAGTTGCAGGAAGAAATCGGTTTAATCTCGCTGCCGACCGGTCTTACCGACCAAACCGACTGGTTTAAAGAGGCTTATTCTACCGGACTGACTCAAAGCTACCAAGTATCGGTTACGGACGGAACCGAAAAACTCCGTTACTTTCTCTCGGCAGGATATTTAGATGAAAAAGGAGTACTCAATGCTGCTTATTTCAAGCGTTATAACTTGCGAGCAAACGTTGAAAACAATATCCGCAGCTGGCTCACCGTAAATGCAAGTATATCCTATTCGGATAACACAAGAAACGGACTCACCACCGGCGAGGGAGCTAATCGCGGCGGTGTGGTACTTTCGGTCGTGAACACACCTACCTATGCTCCCGTGTGGGATCCGGAAAAACCGAATCAGTACTATAATAACTTCTACGGAGTAGGAAATATTACTCATCCGCTTGAAAATATGGCGCGCAGTCGGCATAACAGAGAGCGAGAAAATAGGCTGATTGCCTCCGGTAATCTTCTTTTCAAGCTGATGCCTACACTTACATTCAAGTCGTCCTATACCCTCGACCGACGAAACGGTGTTACAACCCGATTTCTCGACCCTGTTACCACTGCTTGGGGACGAAATCAATACGGCGAAGGATTTGACGGACGAAATATGAACACCGTACTTGTATTCGACAATGTTCTCACATTCAACCACACAGCAAAAGGACACGGTATCGAGACAATGCTCGGAACCTCTTTTACCGATTCCGACTATAGTAACAACTGGATACTCGGAACGCACTATCGCGACGGAAATATCCAAACCCTCAACGCCGCCAACCGAATATCGTGGACAGGCACCGGATCCGGTGCATCGCAATGGGGAATAATGTCATACTTCGGACGAGCTGCCTACAATTTCAACAGCAAATATCTCCTCACTGCCAATGTACGGATAGACGGTTCGTCGAAATTGCACCCTGATCATCGTTGGGGCATTTTCCCGTCTCTTTCGGCAGCGTGGCGACTGTCGGCAGAAGATTTTATGCAAGACATCCACTGGCTTGACGACCTAAAACTGAGAGGTGGAATCGGACAAACCGGGAACCAGTCTGGAATAGGCGATTATGCTTATTTACAACGCTATAACATCGTTCGTCAGCCGTGGTTTGAAGTAGGAAGAGAAAATTCAGTCCCCTCCATCACCCAAGCCAATCTCCGTACTCGCGACCTGAAATGGGAAACCACTACCCAGACCAACATCGGAGTAGATGTTACCGCTTTCAACAATCGCCTCACGGTAGCAATGGATTATTACTACAAACGTACTACTGATATGTTGATGCACGTTACACTTCCGACAGGAGCGGCGGCGGCCAATACAATTACCCGGAACGAGGGCGAAATGACCAATCGCGGATTTGAACTCCATATCAATTCCCAAAATACACAGGGAAGAGAACTGGCGTGGGATACTGACTTCAACATATCTTTCAACCGAAACCGACTCGAGAAACTTGAATTGCAGCAGATTTACAACACGGCAGTTACATCCAATGTAATCAACGAAGCTGTGGTTCGCAACCAACCCGGACGACCATTGGGTGGATTTTTCGGATATATTGCCGATGGGGTTGATCCCGAAACCGGAGAACTAATTTACCGTGATATAAACGGAGACGGGCGCATCTCGTCTACCGACAGAACGTTTATTGGTGATCCTAACCCCAAGTTCACTTTCGGACTTACCAATACACTGTCGTGGAAGCAGTTCACACTGAGTGTCTTTCTGCAGGGCTCTTACGGAAACGACATCTTCAACGCTTCACGGATAGAAACCGAAGGAATGTATGACGGAAAAAACCAGTCTACCAGAGTACTGGATCGCTGGAAAGTGCCGGGACAAATCACCGATGTACCCAAAGCCGGATTCGATTTAAAGAATTCATCTTATTTCATCGAAAACGGCAGCTATCTGCGTGTAAAAGACGTTTCGCTCTCCTACAACATCAGAGGCAATGTTCTCCGTAAGGTGGGTGTAACCCGACTGCAACCCTACTTCACTGTTACTAATTTGATCACCCTCACCGGTTATACCGGTATGGATCCGGAAGTGAATCAGTGGGGCAACAGCGGCGCGGTACAAGGCATCGACTGGGGTACTTATCCGCACAGCCGATCGTTTGTAGGTGGTGTAAATATTGAATTTTAAAAGCTCATAATAATAAAAAAGATATGAAACTGAAATATATTTTTTCCGGATTATTGATAAGCACGTTTTTCCTTTTTATTGTGGCGTGCTCGCTAAATTATGACCCAATCGACACCTATTCCGATGTAACGGAAGGCGAATCCGAAGAGGGTGAAAGAACAGTTGTGTTCAGAGACCGTGCAGCCGTACAAGGGCATATGCAAACTATCTATAGAACATTGAGAGAGAGACAAGAGCACTGGTATTTGGATGTGTTGTTGATTGCCGATGCACGTTCCGACAACGCCTACGGCGGTACCACCGGTGCCGAAGTGATTCCTTTTGAAAACAACGCCATCGAAGGCTCAAACTCTGTAATAACTCGCGGTTGGAACCGATTTATGCAAGACATTGCTGTTGCGAACAGACTAATATGCAATATCGACGATGTAACCGATCCTGCTCTCACCGCTGCCGAGCGCGAACGGTTCCGAGCCGAAGCCAAAATCTTCCGAGCGATGATTTATTTCGATATGGTACGTCTTTGGGGTGATATCCCGCTAATAATCACCGAAGCAGACGACATCACATCGGAAACTATTTCCGAGGTTTACCCACAGTATTTCCCCTCGCAAAGCAGCGAATTGGAAGTTTATCAACAAATAGAGAAAGATCTGTTGGAAGCATTGCCGCACGCGCTCGATAACAATCCTACCGATAAAACAATCTTGTCCAAATCGGTAGCTCGCACGATATTGACTAAAATATATGCTGAAAAGCCGTTGAGAGACTATGCCAAAGTGATTCAGTATGCCGATGCACTTACCGCCGATGGATTTGATTTAATGGGCGATTTTAGCGACCTTTTCGGGATGAACGACGATGTTACCGATACCCGAATGCGAAATACGCGCGAATCAATCTACGAAGCACAGTTCTTCCCTGGCAGCGGCAATTGGGTAACGTGGATGTTCGGGCGCGATTTAGTGAATTGGAACAGTAATTTTACTTGGGCAAAATGGGTAACACCGTCACGTGATTTGATCAGAGCGTTTCAAGTGGAAGGCGACCGGATACGCTTCGAACAGTCGATTGTGTACTACGAAACCAACTGGAGCAACTATTATCCGCGTACTCACTATCCGTTTATGTACAAATGTCGCTCAGCATACAGTAGCATCATCAAATACCGTTATGCCGATGTGTTTTTACTCAAAGCTGAAGCATTGATAATGAGGGATAATCCCGATTTAAATGCCGCTGCAGACATTATCAACCGTATTCGTCAGCGTGCCGGTTTGTCCAACCTGCCGGCATCCGTGCGAGGTAACCGCGAGTCAATGCTCAATGCCTTGTTAACGGAACGTCGCTTAGAGTTGGCTTTCGAAGGACAGCGATGGTACGATTTGGTGCGTCTCGATAAAGTAGAAGAGGTGATGAACAGCGTCTTCAGCAGAGATCCGGGCAGACGACCGCTTGCCCACCCTTTTAACCAAAATTCGTATCGACTGCCGATACCGCAAAGTGTGATTGATCAGAATCCGAATTTAGTTCAGAATCCGGGATATTGAAAATTTGGAGGTATAAGTAGTAAAAAATAAATCAACAATAAATAATAATAAAAAAAATGAATACAAAATATATTCAAACTATCCTTTGTTGCATCTCGGCACTCTTTTTGGCTTGCGGATCGGCAACAAACAATCATCCCGACAAAACTGAGGGCGATGTAAAAATACTGGTTACCACCAACACAAGGAGCTACGATTTGGCATGGAAAACCGCGGATTTTAATAAAAGTCCGAGTATGTCGCCTGCCACTATCACCCTCAATCCCACCGTGCGCTATCAAACAATCGCCGGTTTTGGGGCAGCCATTACCGGCTCTTCGTCGTACAATCTGTTGAGAATGACAGAGGCGGATAGAATGAAGTTTCTGCGCGAAACATTTTGTCCTGTCGAAGGAATGGGACACAGCTACGTCCGTATATCCATCGGTTGTTCGGATTTCTCCCTAAGCGAATACACGCTCTGCGACACGCCCGGCATCGAAAACTTTGCCCTTCAAAACGAGGAGTACAACTATGTAATCCCGATTTTGAAAGAAATTTTGAAAATCAACCCCGACCTCAAAATAATGGGATCGCCGTGGACACCACCACGTTGGATGAAAGTGAACAACCTCACCGACTTGCAACCACACAATTCGTGGACGGGAGGACGACTGAATCCGGCTTTCTATCAAGATTACGGCACTTATTTCGTTAAATGGATTCAGGCAATGGAAGCAAACGGCATCCCGATTGAATCCATCACTCCGCAAAACGAACCACTTCATCCGGGCAACTCGGCTTCGCTTTTTATGGGTTGGGAAGAGCAACGCAATTTTGTGAGAACCGCATTGGGGCCAAAATTGAGAGAAGCAGGTTTGAAGACCAAAATTTACATCTTCGACCATAATTATAACTACGACAACATTGCCGATCAGCAGGATTACGTGTCACGCTTCTACGAAGACAGCGAAGCTGCAGCATTCGTGGCAGGTGCCGCTTTCCACAACTACGGCGGACATCGCGACGAACTATTGAGAGTACACGCAAGATATCCACACAAAGAACTGGTATTCACCGAAACTTCTATCGGCACGTGGAACGATGGTCGCAATCTCGAAATCCGGTTGATGGAAGATATGGAAGAAGTGGGTCTCGGCACGGTGAACAACTGGTGTAGAGCGATTATCGTATGGAATTTGATGCTCGACAACGATCGTGGACCCAATCGCGACGGCGGATGTCAAACTTGTTTCGGTGCGGTAGATATCAGCAATAGCGACTATCGTACCATCACTCGCAACTCGCACTACTACGTACTGAGCCATTTGTCGGCAGTAGCGAAGTCCGGCGCCACTCGAATCGGCACCACCGGCTACACTGCCACCGGTTTGACCTATACGGCTTTTGAAAACACAGACGGGACATATTCGCTTGTTTTGCTAAACAATGCAAACGAGGCGCGCAGAATCACTGTAAACGACGGAGCCAATAATTTTACTTACGAAGCACCCGCGAAATCGGTTGTATCTTATTTGTGGAAAAAATAAACATCAAATTACAGATTATGAAAAAATATGTTTTTTTTGCATTAGCCGCCTTGTTGATGCTCTATTTCAACGCTTGTTCGGACAATGAGAAAGTAGCCGGCAATCCGGTGATCATCGCAAAAACCGAGTTTGGAGCAGTTCTGTTTGGCGACAGCGTGCCGTTTACGGTACACGTAAGCGACAATCAAGTACCGTTGTCCACGTTGAAAGCGCGACTGTTCTTCAGCGATGATTTGGTATCTGAAGTCGTAATTCGTACCCGTATCGATGGCGATTACACAGATAAAATTCACATTCCCTATTTCGCCCACGTTCCCAATGGTACCGCCACGTTGAAACTGGTATTGCAAAACATTCATCTTACCATTACCGAACAGGAATTTCCACTGCCGGTTTCCCGTCCCGATTTTCCATACCTCACACTCGTAACGGCGACGGAAGAATACCGAATGCAACGTACCGGTCTTTATGAATATGCGGTGGAAGAAGATTTTCCGGCACGGGTTCGGGGATATATAAAAGCGCCTGCTGTGGGAAACAACGGTAACGAAATGACTTTCGGCTGGGGCGATGATAGTGAAATCGAATTCGGATCGGAAGAATTTATTCCGTTTTCCAATTCAATCGCAAGTAAATATGCCATCACATTTAATACACTTAATTATGAGGCATCGCCCTTTATTACCAGCTATTCAATCAACGATGAGGTAATGATTCGGGTGGATGATAACAATTACCGCGTGGATATAGACCTCGCACAAGGTGAAGAAATTACAGTTGGCGGCATTGAGGATTTCGACGACTGGTGGATTGATCCGGATTTCTTTGCCGGAAACGGCGAACAGCTTACCTTTGTACCCATTAGCGGAAGATACCGCATCATAGCAAATTTCGCACTTCAATACCTGCGTGTAGAAGCGATGAGCGGTAATAGCCTCGCCACACTTCAACCGGACGGCAGCGGCGCTATTTGGATTATTGGCAACAATATCGGAAAACCATCATTGGCAAACACCACCGGTTGGAGTCCCGACAATGCTATCTGTATGGCTCCCATCGGAAACAACCGCTACCGGGTTACACTTGTAGCCGGTACAAACGTAACGGCAAACACTATTGACTTCAAATTCTTTCATCAAAAGGGCTGGGGCGCAGAGTTTACTCACAATGAACTTAGTACTACGAGCGATATTGTTTTTGTGGGCGATAGGACTAACGGTCGTGATGCGGGCAACTTGGGCATCGTGGCAGGAGAGTCGCTGACACCGGGTGCAACCTATCTGTTTACCATCGATGTATCGAACGGAATAGATAACGCGGTATTGACGGTGGAGGAAAAATGATAATATAAAAATAACTAAGACGTGCAGCTAAGGGTGAAAAATGTACTTTTTGCCCTTAGCTGCACGTTTTTTAAAAAGTAAACAAAGAAAGAAATACAAGAAATAGAAAGGAAATTTCTCGTCAAAGGCGAATTTAAATCCCTTGCCATCAAAGAAGCACGCGAGGTACATTAAAACAAAACGAAGGCTGGTAATAGTCGAAAAATAAACAAAACAGATAAACAAAAATTAAAGAATATGAGAAATATATTATTTTGCATTTTATTCATTTGTGTCGCAAATGTAATGGCACAATCACACGATAGACGAGGAACAATCAACGCGCAACACTTGCCCACGCTTGCGCATCAATATCTGCAAGAGTATGATATGGAAGAAGTGATTAATCCAGCACTTTGGACGAATCAAGGCGGTTTGAACGTCGCATTCGGAACAACAGATGAACTCTATTTTCGACGCGAAAAACCTAACGCTGAAAAAAACGAATACAATTACACAGCGTGGCGCGGCGAACGAGTGAATATGAAAATCTTAGTATGGTCATCAGACATATTAGAGCAAGTGCGTGTAAAATTGCACGACTTGAAGAAAGATAACAGCAATGTAATTTCTACCAAAAACCTCAATGTAAACTTGGTACGATATGTGATTTCCGACCATCCGTATGGATCAAGGAACGTTACTTGTGGTGCTTCGCCATACACAGATGGTTTTATGATGTCCGACCGATTTGAGCGTTTCGACCGTTTCGATCTTCCGGCACAAAGCACACGACCGATTTGGATTTATGTAGATATTCCTGCTGAAACGGAAGCCGGCATATATGAAGGATTTTTGACCGTTCAAACAACAAAGGAAAGCAAAAACCTTGCTGTCAAAATCAATGTTCAAAATCAAATATTACCAAAACCGATAGATTGGCAACATCGACTTGACCTTTGGCAAAATCCGTGGATTGTAGCGTGGCGTAACAACGTTGAGCCTTGGTCGGAAGAACATAAAGTATTGTTGAGGCAACACTTAAAGCCATACGCAGAAGCCGGCGGTACGTATATTACTACGTATGCCGTACATTCGCCTTGGTCGGACAATTCGTTTATGATAGAAGGCGGTATGATAGAGTGGATAAAATTGGCAAACGGCGCGTGGAAATTCGATTATACCATATTTGATGAATATGTGCAACTCGCTATGGATTGCGGTATCAATAGAGCCATCACAATATACACTGCTATTCCGTGGGGAAATAGGTTTCGTTATTTAGAAGAAGCCACCGGAAATTATATTTATCCATTGTGGGATCCCGAAACGGAAGAATTTGTGAAACATTGGCACATTTTCCTGACCGATTTGGAAAAACATTTGGATAAAAAAGGTTGGCTCGATATTACTTTTATCGGAATCAACGAAAATCCGATGCCGCAAACCTTAGCCGCCATTAAAGCGACAAAAGAACATTCCAAAAATTGGAAAATTACGTATGCCGGCGATTGGCACAAAGATCTTGATGAACTGTTAGATGATTACAGTTACCTATATCCGAACGAGCCAACAGATGCGGAATTGAAAGCGCGAAAAGCCGCCGGAAGATTGTCCACATTTTATGTTTGTTGCAATCCGCCTGTGCCCAACAACTTTGTATTTTCGCCACCCATTGAGGGACGATGGATTAGTTGGTACAGCGCGGCAAGAGGCTATGATGGTTTTCTTCGTTGGGCGTACGATGCGTGGACAGAAGATCCCAACAGAGACGGACGCCATACTTTATGGGCAGCGGGCGACTGTTTTTTGATTTATCCCGGCGGAAATAGCAGTATTCGATTTGAAAAATTACGCGAAGGAATTGTTGATTATGAAAAAATCAGAATCATCAGAGAAAAAGCATCGCAATATCCTGCCAACGCAACCGTCAATCAGTTACTAAAACAGCTTGATGCACATTTGGAAATATTTGCGAAAGAGAAAACTTTCGATATTGCAAAAATTACCAATGATGTAAAAGTGGGCAAAGCATTGATTGATGCCATTAGCGAAGAATTAAAATAACGAAGATGACGAAAAAGAAGATATTGTTTAGCGTTGTATTGATAATTTGTTGTTTGTATGCAGTTTCGGGGACAACCCCGAAATTGCAGTACAGCGAATACAATGATTACATTCTCATGCATTTATTGACACCGGCAGGACCCATTGCCGACCAATCCATAAAACTCGAATTAAATCCCAACGAAACCATTTGGCGCACAGAATATTGGATTCCGAGCGATCAAGAAATGGATATTTATTCGTTAAAATTACCGCAAGAACGATTACGTCCGATAAATGACATTCCGTTTTTCGGATGGAGTAGAAATGAGGAAGTTGATATTTGGTTGCAGCTTAAAAACGCTTATTTACAATCGGCAACGCCGCCGCCTGCGCCTTTGGTAACAGCCAATCGTTGGGCGCCATCGGGAATGGAGGATTTACAGCAAGTGTTTGAGTGGGCAATCTATTCGTCCGAAGATAACGAATCAAATCTTTGGAAATTTTATTACGGCACATGGCTTGCCGGAAGAGATAGAATAGACGAAGCAATAAACATGCTATCGACTTCAAACACTGATTTATCCAAAGTAGTTTTAGCAAGGCTTCACAATATAAATGAGAACAATGCAGATGCTATCAAAGCTATTTCTTCAATATCCGAAAAATGGTTGCAATTGCATCCGCAAGTGGTGGTAGAAAGAGATATTTTGTTGCGAACTGCCGATGATAAATCCATCGCCGAGCGCGAAAAATGGCTAAGTATGGTAAATGCACTTGATGATGAATGGATTATAGAAAGACGAGTGCAACTTCTTATCGATAAAAATGAAATAAACGCAGCCAAAGAGTTGCTGCTCGGAACGCATTTTCAACCGGTACATCAAACTTATTCGCGCACAAACCTGTGGAAGCAAATTTGCGAACGATTAGGCAAACCATATTTTCCGATTCCGGTGCAACTTGGCGAAGATAATTTAGCTACCTTTGGAGCTTATAGAGAATTTGAATAAGAATGTCAAGAATGATAAAACAAAAAAGAATATAAATCGAATTATTTACCTATTACTCATCATTTTCGCAACCTTCACAGCTTGCGAAAACAAAACAAATGAGGTTACACTTTTTGTAACCACTAACACACTTTCGCACGATTTCGAAAAGCAAACTCTTGCTTTCGGCGGCAAGCAATCATCGGCTGTGATTACACTCAATCCCGAACAGCGTTATCAAATAATGGACGGTTTCGGCGCAGCAGTAACAGGCTCATCAGTCTATAATTTACTGCGAATGACAGCCGAAAACAGAGCGAAATTTCTCAAAGAAACATTTTGTCCAACCGAAGGAATGGGATATAGTTACGTTAGAATTGCCATCGGTTGCTCCGAATACAAGAAAATTAATTAACTTTGTAAGGAAATGGGGTTGTCTAAAAAGCCCGTCATTCCGTGCTTGACACGGAATCCCCTGAAAAAACATTCATTGTCAAGGGGATTGCAGATCAAGTCCGCAATGACAAAGTGTACTTTTTGACTTTTGAGACAGCCCCATTTCCGAATTACGGACACTCAAAAAAACTCTTAAATAAAACATTACAATATGTTCATAATAATAGGCATTATGCTTTCAGGTATCGCATTAGGATACCTTTTTAGAAAAAAAACGATTTTACAAAAACTGGGAAAACCAATATCTTACACCATCTGTTTGCTATTGTTTCTTCTCGGAATATCGGTTGGAAACAATAGTGTTATTATGAATAATCTGTTATCGTTGGGAAGTCAAGCTTTATTGCTTGCGTCTGCCGGAACTTTAGGCAGTGTGTTGGCAGCGTGGATTGTATATCGTCTGTTTTTCAAAAAGGAGATTAAATGAAACGAGCAGACAAACCATTTACACAAAAGAGAATGACTATCGCGAGTTCCATACACCATAAAGAAGAAATAAAATAATCGTATGAAAGGAAGTTTAATCATCGTTTCTTTCTTTGTTTTCGGATGCTTGTTTGGTTGGTTTCTGAATAACTACGATGTTACATTGGAGTTTGACGCTACGCGATATGTGCTTTATTTACTGATGTTTCAAGTTGGATTGAGCATCGGAAGCGACAAAAATATTATGCAGATATTGAAAAATATGCGCCCAAAATATTTGTTGGTTCCGCTGGCAACTATTGTAGGAACGTTGTCTTTTTCTGCTTTGGCAGCCTTTTTCATAACACAATGGACTGTGTTTGAATGCTTAGCAATTGGTAGTGGATTTGCCTATTACTCTCTTTCATCTATTCTGATTACCGAACTGAAAACAGCCTCTTTGGGCATTCAACTCGCTACTGAATTAGGTACCATTGCGTTGATAACAAACATTATTCGTGAAATTATGACTTTGTTGGGAGCACCCTTATTAGTCAAATATTTTGGACGACTTGCACCTATTTGTGCCGCCGGAGCCACGAGTATGGATACCGCATTGCCAATCATTACCAGATGTTCGGGAAAAGAGCTTGCGTTCATTGCCATTTTTCACGGCGTTTTGATTGATTTGTGTGTTCCGCTTTTTGTTACTTTTTTTTGTTCTTTATAAGCCTAATTTTGGATAAGTATAACTATATCTTCTTGACACATAGATATTTGTTATTTTCAAGTTCTAACCCCTCCCCACTTCGTGGTACTCCCCTTTATCAAAAGGGGAGATTAGCGGGCTGAATTGAAAATCGACGGAGTCAAATTGTTGAAAAGTATATCAATTCACGGATGATCTCCCCTTAATTTTAAGGGGAGTGCCCAAAGGGCGAGGGGTTTATTCATATTCCTTGTCCAAGTTTCACCCCAAAAGCATAAAAATTGACAACAGATATCTATCCAAATCCTTTCTCAAAATCTGCAGTGCATTTTTGATATGATATTTTACCGTATTCACCGAAATATTCATCTCTTCTGCAATCTCTTCGTATTTTTTATCTTCGAACCTGCTTTTTTTGAAGACCTCTCTACATTCCGGAGGCAGTCGTTCGATGGACTCATTGATTTTCTGTTCCAACTCTTTCTCAATCAATTTACCAAGTGGATAATCGTTAGCATCGAGTGAAGTTAGCAGCCAATGATTAAATGTATTTATTGTCGAAAACTTCACTTCTTGTGTTTCATATTTCAATTGAAAATGATTCAAACATCGATTTCTAACTGAGCGAATGAGGTATGCACGCAGTGAAGAAGAAATATTCAGCGATTCTCGTTTTTCATAAAGGTTTACAATAAGGTCATCAACGATAGTTTGTGCCAAAAAATCATCACTGAGAAATGTAGAAGCAACTTTGCACAACGGGACATAATGGTGCTCATACAATTGTTTGTAAGCCCAATTGCTTCCTTGCTTTAGTCCTGCAATTATTTCAGTATCGCTGTGATTCATATACAAACTGTTGTGCTTATACTAATGCAAAGGTAGATTATTTTAAGTACCTTATTGTTGTATTAGTGTTAAAAATGCGCGCAGTTAAAATAAAATTGATTTTCAACTACCCACTACCCTTTTTTATCTGTCTTAATAATATGGAAGGAAAAGAAATAAATATTGAAAACGTTTTTGCCCAATATTTTTCGGGCGAATTATCGTTCGAAGATTCAAAAATATTGCAGGATTGGATAACAACATCGCCGGAAAACAAAAAACAGTTTTTGGCAATGAAAGATATTTGGTGTTCAACCACAACCGATTCCGATGAGCAACGTTTTGATAAAATGAAAGCCTATCAACGTTTTCTTTTGCACAAAGAGAAGAAAATTATACAACCATTGCAACGAAAGAAGAACCAATGGCTTCGCGTGTGGCAAGCAGCAGCGGCTGTGGCGTTACTTTTCATTGTTTCGTATGCGGTATTCAAGCAAGGTGGAGAACAAAATACGGTTCAGTTTGCCGATATCCGGGTAGAAACGCCGGCAAATTCGCGGGCAAAAACATCACTTCCCGACGGAACAATTGTTTGGCTCAATGCCAACTCTACTCTTATCTATTCGCAAGCGTTTGGCATTGAGGACAGACTGGTTCATCTGACTGGCGAAGGATATTTTGAAGTGCAACGAAACGAAAACCTGCCGTTTAATGTGCAAACCGACGGATTGCAAGTGAATGTACTGGGTACAACATTCAATGTCCGAAACTACATTGATGATGCCGAAGCCGTCATTTCGCTTTTAGAAGGGAAAATATTGGTCGAAAACCACATCATACAAGGCAAAGATATCGAAATGAATCCCGGCGGCAAACTGCTTTTCGATAAAAAAAGCGGCGAAATATATTTGACAAAAGCCAATGAAAATGCCGCCGTTGCTTGGATTAACGGATACCTCTTTTTTGACAATGAACTTTTGTCGGATATTGCAAGAGAATTAGAAAGAGCTTACAACGTGAAAATTACAGTGCAGCCCAATGTTGCTAATCTGCGATTTTTCGCTAAATTTTCGCTATCAACCCATAACATCAATGATATATTGAGTATGCTTGCATCCACCGGACAAATTAAATACAACATAGAAGGCAATGATATAATTATCAAATAGATATAACACTAAATAAAACCTTTATGAGAATGAACAAAAAAACAATTGTAATGACATTGATAACGTTTTGTTTTTACTTAACATTATCAGCAAGTAACATTAGCCTCAATTTTGGGGACGTTACCGTAAGAAGCGCGATTGAGGCTTTAAAAGAGCGTGGCTATTCCATCGTCTTTTTGTCAGACGATGTGGATACACAGCGCATCGTTTCCGTCAATTTAGAAAATGGCTCCATTGATGAGGTGATGAAACAGATTTTGTACGGTCAAAACGATTTGGCGTATGAAATTAACAACCGCAGCATTACTGTGCGCAAAGTTGAAAGAACTGTCGCGCAGCAACAATCCGGACAAATCACTGTTCGTGGAACAGTAACCGACGAATATGGCGAGGACGTAATCGGTGCTACCATCCAAGTGAGAGGCACTACACAAGGTACGGCTACCGATTTTGATGGCAATTTTACGCTTTCGGCTCCGGCAGGCGCAATGCTTGTGGTGTCGTTTGTGGGCTATATTACACAGGAAGTACCTGTGAGAGAAAATATAAGAATAATCCTAATACCCGATTCGGAGCTATTGGGGGAGTTAGTTGTTACCGCGCTGGGAATCAGGCGTGAACGAAAAGCGTTAGGTTATGCCGTACAAAACTTGGGAGGGGAACATTTACAAACCGTAAGAGGAGTTGATGTCGGTACTTCCTTGACCGGTAGAATTGCAGGTTTAAACGTTTTGAATCCAACTGAATTTGGAGACGGTCCAACTATTTTACTCCGCGGAGCAGAGCCTCTTTTAGTCATTGACGGTGTTCCGTTTGCTCATATGACTTTGCGGGAAGTGGCACCCGACGACATCGAAAGCCTCAGTGTACTGAAAGGCGCAGCAGCTTCTGCCCTTTACGGAACGAGGGGACAAAATGGCGCTATTATGGTTACAACCAAAAGAGGCGCAGGGAAAGCCGGCACATCGATTTCCGTCAATAGCGGAACAATGTTTACTGCCGGTTTTCTGGCAATACCCGAACTGCAATCTACATTCGGACGCAGAATCAGACAAAATCCGGACGGTACGCTGGAGCATATACGTTCAACAGACGATTCTTGGGGACCGGTTCTCGATGGACGGGAAGTTATTCAATGGTGTGGAATCACCAAAACAATGAGAGCTATGCCGAATATTGCTCGTGGGAAAGACAATTTTAGAAACTTTCTTGAACAAGGTCATATTCTTCACAATAACGTAAACATTGCTCAAAGTGGAGAACACGGCAATATCAGAGCATCTGCCACTTGGGTAAATAACAAAGGCGTTTATCCGAATTCTACTTTAAACAGATACACCTACAGTTTAGGCGGAGATATCAGGCTCAACAATGTGTCTCTTTCTTCCAATCTTTCATACAGCAAGCGGCAGTCGCCCAATTTGGGTTTTAACGGATATACCGGATACGACCCGATGTACACGCTGTTGGTTTGGGCAGCTCCTGATTGGGATCTCAGAGATTTTAGAGATTATTGGTTGATACCCAATCAAGTGCAAAACAACAGCTATACTGCCACGAACAATAATCCTTACTTTGATCGATTTGAAAGAACAAATGCTATGAACAGGGATATATTCAACGGTATGTTTGAAATGAAATACGAGCCATCGAAGTTTTTCAACACATTAGTCAGGGTTGGGTACGATACATACAGCGAACGCCGTGATGTAAGAATATCCCAAGGGTCATTTGTAGGAGGAGGCTCCGAAACTGTGATACAAGGTGGATCGGAAATATGGGGCGAGTCTCAAAGAGGTTCTTATAATTTGGGAATCAGCAGAGGCTATGGTATCAACACAGACTTCATCACTTCGGGAAATTACCAATTTAGAGATTTCACTGTCGACGGTTTTGTTGGAGGTTCTATTATGTATTCGCAAGACGAAGGTATGGAATCGTTCACAAGAGGCGGATTATCGATACCCGGATTTTATTCTTTGAGAGCCTCAATCAATCCCGTACTCATTAATTCCAGAATGTTTAGAAGACAAACCAACAGTTTGTTCGGACGTATCGGGTTATCGTATCAAAGTCTTGCGTTTGTAGAAGCAACGCTTCGCAATGACTGGGCTTCTACTTTATCGGAATCCGAGCGTTCTTATCTTTATCCTTCCATATCGGGTAGTTTTATCGCTTCGGAATTATTACCGGAAACTGATTGGTTATCGTTGTGGCAATTACGCGCATCATGGGTTACATCGAAAAGACCGGCAGGCATTTATGCCATCAACTCCGTATATACCATTTCGAATAATACGTGGGGAACATTAAGTTCGTCAAGAGTGCCGACAACAATCAGAGGAAGAGATGTGTTTCCGGAATCCATAGAGAATGTTGAATTCGGAACAGCTATCCATTTACTGGAAAACAGACTGTCATTTGATGTGGCTTATTACAACAGAAGGGCTTTCGACTTTCTCCGGAATGCAAGTATCAGTCCGGCATCCGGATATACCACTAACTTTGTCAATATAGACGAAGAAATTACCCGGAGAGGAGTTGAATTGACTGTCAATGCCACTCCTGTGAGAACCAGAGAAATTAGATGGGACGTAACGTTTAACTGGTCGAAATATGCCGACTATTACACTCGATTAGATGAGCAACACTCTCTTGACAGACCTTGGATAGAGGTAGGAAAACGGGCTGACGCCTTTGTGTTTCGTGATCATCAGCGAGACCCCGACGGAAACCTTATACATAATGCACAGGGATTGCCTATACGTGCGACTTGGGATTCAAAAATGGGCTATCGCGGTCCCGATTGGATTTGGGGATTCTCCACCAATTTCAGTTACCAAAATTGGCAATTGGGCGTTTCGTTAGACGGACGCGTTGGAGGACAGATAGAAACAGTTACAGAAATGTATATGTGGCGTGCCGGTTCTCACCCAAAATCCGTAGTACCTGAAAGATTTTTAGATGCTGAAAATCCGGGAACTAGAAACTTTATCGGACAAGGTGTCAAAATTGTATCGGGAGACGTACAGCGTGATACACACGGCAATATTATCCCGGGAACAGACACCCGGGTATTTGCACCGAATGATAATCCGGCTACTTTTCAAGGCTATGTCAATGCTTTACACGCCGGAACAGCTTGGGGTGGACTTCCCTCGAAAGTTGATGTTTTTAGTGGTACTTTCTTAAAATTGAGAGAAATATCGCTAACATACAATGTTCCGAGAGCAATATCCGCTCAATTAAAAGCAGAACAGCTTTCTGTTTCATTAGTCGGACAAAATGTACTGTTTTGGGCAAAAGACTTCAAATATTCAGACCCTGATGGAGGAACTGAAAATTTTGCCGACCCATCGCAACGTTTTCTCGGGTTCAATATCAGAATGAATTTTTAATTGTAAAAAATGAACAATATGAAAAGTATAAAACAAATTATCGTAAAAATCGGCATTTTTCTCTGCATAGGAATTATTGGCTGTAATAATTTCGACGATATTAATACAAATCCGGATTCTATCACCACCTCAAATGCAGCTATGCAGGCTACCGATATTATATTGGCAAATTTGAGATTTGGAGGCAGAGACGCAAAAGCGTTCTTGGCGCATAATGCACTCTCGAAATACATCGGCTATGTTGAGGAAGCTATGATGTCGTACCAGTACAATCAGCTATCCAACGCCTCTTTTTCCGCAATGACTGTGTTGCCGAATATCGAAAGAATGATTGAATACGCTGAAAATCAGGGAACAGCTATGGAATTTTCATACAGGGGAATTGCCAAATTCTCAAGGGCTTATATGTTTTACAGGCTCACAATGGAAGTGGGAGATATTCCATACAGCCAAACCGGACAAGGATTGCAGGGCAATTATACCCCAAAATTCGATGCCCAAAGAGATGTTTTGATTGGCATATTAGATGAATTGAAAGAAGCAGATGCCTATTTTGCCAGAGGAGTAAGATTCAATGGCGACCCAACTCCATATAATGGCGACCCCGACAGATGGCGAAGGGCAAGCAACGCATTTGCTTTGAGAGTGTTGATGAGTTTGAGTAAACAGGAAGTAGATCCTGCATTGAGAGTAAGAGAACGATTTGTAGAAATAGTAAACAGAGGATATTTGATGGAAGAAAGCACAGGATTTTTAGGGTTACAATATACTTCGGTAAACAGACATCCGGTGTCGAGTACTAACGATATGTTTACAAGCAGAACACTTATCAGTTCTCTACTTATCAATGAATTAACAAGGTTAAACGATAGACGGCTGTTTTATTTTGCAGAACCCACTGCTCTGAAATTGCACGAAGGTTTATCTGCATCGGATTTTGAAGCTTTTGTAGGACCTGATGTGGAAAGAAACTATACAACATTGACTACAGAATTTCTGACAGGCAAATATTCGATATTGAATCTCAGATATCTTACGGATCCGGCGAGCGAACCGAGAATGATGGTTACCTTTGCCGAACAACAACTGATATTAGCAGAAGCGCGGATTCGAAACTGGATAACAAACGGAAATGCAGAAGACTTTTACAAAACAGGCGTAAGATCAGCTTTGACAGCCCAAATGAATACAAATGCAGATTTTGCACACGGTATGCCCATTACGCAGACGTACATCGACAACTATTTTACGGGCGAAGCTGCATTTAAAACAACTGCTGATGAGCAACTGAAACAGATTTGGATGCAACGTTATATCCTTAACTTTATGCAAGATGCCCAAATGAGTTATTTTGAATATCGCAGAAATAGATTTCCGGAATTTCCAATTGATCCGACTACCAATTTGAATTTACAGGCTACTAATGCTATGCCGATGCGTTGGCTCTATCCGACTTCCGAAACCAACTTTAACCGGAATAATTTGATTGAGGCTTTAAAAAATCAATTCAATAGTGAGAACGATGATGTGAATGGATTAATGTGGATATTAAGATAGCAATTATTCGAAAAGAGACTGTACAAACAATGTATAGTCTCTTTCTTTCTCATTCAAAAAATATTAAGTTTTTGATTTTGAGCGATAAAATTTTGCGAATCTAAAAAATTTATTTACTTTTACAACTCCTAAAACAAACGACGATGATTAAATTATTCAAAAATTCATTTACCAACGCATTATTATTTTTTTCTTTGTGTCTGTTTGCGTGCGTACAAAATAATCATCAAAATGCAGATGAATACCGCTTAGTCTGGGAAGACACATTCGATTCACCGGAATTAAACACAGATTTTTGGCAAATAGAAATAAGCGGCTGGGGCGGAGGAAATTACGAGCTTCAATACTATCGTGAAGAAAATATTTCGATAGGCATTGAGCCTGAAACCGGTGTAAGCGCGTTGATAATTACTGCCAGAAAAGAAGATTTTTCCGATAAAAAATTTACATCGGGCAGATTGAATACGCAAGGCAAAGTATCAGCAAAATACGGAAAAATTGAAGCGCGGATAAAACTTCCTCAAACCACAAACGGACTTTGGCCTGCCTTTTGGATGATGGGCGACGATTTCCCACAAACAGGCTGGCCTGCCTGCGGTGAAATTGATATTTTAGAAATGGGTGCACACAAGGGAATTGAAGAAAACATTCAAGACTGTTACTATAATGGTGCGGCTCACTGGGGATCGAGTTTTGGCGGCGGAAATTATCGTATGGATGCAACAAATACGATTTCGCCTTATGGCTTGCAAGACGGTTTTCATCTTTGGACAGTGATTTGGGATAAAGATGCGATAAAAATGTACCTCGACAGGGACAAATATCCCGATAGAGAGCCGCATTTTCAAATGGCAACCAACAATTTTGAAGACGAAAACTCGACAGGACATTTTTTCAACAAACCGTTTTTCATTCTCTTGAACTTGGCTGTTGGCGGACGTTTTACCGGAATTGTAGGCAATGAAAACGCCCACCAAATAACAGCATTGAACGCCGACAATAATTACGAGGCAAGAATGTATGTTGATTACGTAAGGATTTATCAACGCGGCGACGAAGGGGAAGAATTTTTTGCTCCAAAATAATCATTTTCAAACAACAAAAATATGAACCTAACAAAATTACTTCCATTACTCGCTATCCTAATTGCAAGTACAGGACAAGCGCAAGTACAAAATCGCATTGTCATTCCGGATATACTCGGCTTTAAGACTTTGCAATGCGATTTTCACATTCACACCGTGTTTTCCGATGGTCTTGTTTGGCCTACCGTTCGCGTGGACGAAGCCTATCGCGAAGGTTTAGATGCTATTTCGTTGACGGAACATTTGGAGTGGCAGGCATTCGGCAGAGACATTGTAGCCTCTCATAACCGCTCTTACGAGATTGCTAAACCCGTAGCCGATAACCTCGATGTGATTTTAATTCGCGGCAGCGAAATAACCCGCTCAATGCCTCCCGGACATTTCAATGCTATCTTTCTTAGCGATAGTGATGCACTTGCCAAAGACGATTGGCGGGAATCATTTGCCGAAGCAAAAAAACAAAACGCTTTCATTTTTTGGAATCATCCCTCTTGGGACGCTCAACAGCCGGATACTACATTATGGTGGAACGAACATACCGAAATCTTAAACAATGGTTGGATGCACGGTATTGAAGTCTGTAACGGAAATTTATTCTGTCAAGAATCTTTCCAATGGTGTCTGGATAAAAACCTGACAATGATAGGTACTTCCGATATTCACCAGCCCATTCAAACCGATATTGATTTTGCCCGAGGGGAGCACCGCACAATGACGCTTGTTTTCGCCAAAGAGCGCACGGCAGAAGGCATTCGTGAAGCCCTCGATAATCAGCGGACAGCTATTTTTTATCAAAACCAACTGATTGGCAGAGAGCAATATCTTCGCGCCATTTTTGAAAACTCGATTGAAATCATTGATATTTCACGCGGTCAAACTCATGCCACGGTACGTTTATTGAATAAATCGGGATTGACTTTCCGTCTTAAGAAAACAGGACACGGGGGAGATGTGGTTTATTTCCGCGATTATGAAATTAAGCCTCACAGTCGGCATTCGATTTCCGTTCGATTTCCTATTGAGGGAGAAAGCCGGGTTAATTTTGAAGTTACCAATTTATTGGTAAGCCCCGGACAAGGATTACAGTGTTCGTATAGAATTAATTAATACAACAGTTTTCTGAAAAGGAGCTGACTCAAAACGAGTCAGCCCCTTTTATTCTTTATACTTACAATGGAAAAAGCAATGATAAAATCAAAAGCAAAGAGCTACTCTTCGCCTTATCACGCATTTTTTCAATTCCTCGATGCACAAGTTTTCTAACAGATTCCGGAGTCATATCAAGTAAAATACCGATTTCTTCATAACTTAACTCTTGCATATATCTCAAATATATTGCCTCTCGTTGTCGATTGGTGAGCGATGCCATCAATTTTTCCACACTTGCTCTCAGAATAGCTTGTTCGTCATCAGCAATAATGGTATCTAATATAGAGACTTCAACAGCAAAGGGTAAACTTTCAATATCAAATGTACTTAATTTTGAAGAACTTCTATAAATATCTATAAGCCTGTTCTTCAGGCTACTGAATAGATAATATTTGATATTGAGAATTTCCTCGCATTTTTTATTTACATACAGATTACAAAAAACATCGTGAATAGCGTCCATACATATTTGTTCAGAAAAACCCATACCGATCCCATAATTGAAAAGATCATTTACGTGCCTTTCGTACAAACAAAAGCTTCCGGTATTTGTAATTCTGTACATTTTGTTGTTTATTTTGGATCTACCCAATCTCCATTCTTTTTCATCAATTCAACTAGTTTCTCTACTGCTTCGGCTTCTGGAATACTTTTTTCCACACACACTTTCTTTTTGTAAAGTGAAATTTTTCCGCGTTCGGCGCCCACATAACCGTAGTCGGCATCAGCCATTTCGCCCGGACCGTTTACGATACAGCCCATCACACCGATTTTCAAATGTGTGAGATGCGAAAAATGTTTTTTAATCATCGCTACAGTCGTTTGCAAATCAAACAATGTGCGTCCGCAGCCCGGACAAGAAATAAACTCCGTTTTGCTCGTGCGTACACGCGCTGCTTGCAGAATACCGAAGGCGCAAGAATCAATTTCCTTGACATTGACTTTTCCCTCATTGCTCAACATAATACCATTTCCAAAACCGTCTAACAAAAGAGTGCCCATATCTACTCCGGCTTTTATCTGCAAATCCTCAACCTCGTTTTCGAAATAATCACGTTGAATAATGACAGGCGTACTACAATTTTCGTTTAACAGTTTGTGAAAAAATGCACGTTGTTCTCCTACGCTGTTTATGTGATTTGTAGTGAGAATCACCACAATTTTCGAATCTTTTTTCAATAATGAAATCACTGCTTTGGAAAGTTGCGGATAGGATAGCTGCACAAATTTGATGTCTGCATCACAACTCACTATTTTTTCAAGATTATCAATAGTAAATAGCGGGTACTCTCTCTCATTCTTGTCCCAATTTTTATAATCAATAATTGAATTTATTGCCGGAAGATACTCCTCAGGAAATTGCTCCCCATAATAGATAAAATCGGGCACAAAATGAGGATTAATACTCATATCGTCTGTTTTGCTGCGGTCGGAAATAACTATCAGAACAAAGTCGCCACCGATATTTTGCACCGAATTTGTTTCGCGCTTTGAAGTTGAAACCGGTGAAAATTCGGGAAATGCTTTGCCCGAAATTGACTCGTGATTTTTTCTTTCAGCAATATAATCTATCATTTTTTGCGCAACAGGAATTTCGGCTTCGGGATCTTCGCTCAACGATACACGAATGGTATCGCCCAAACCGTCGCTCAACAACGCACCGATACCCACCGCCGATTTTATCCGTCCATCATCGCCGTCGCCCGCTTCGGTAACACCTAAATGAAGCGGAAAATGAATATTTTCTTCATCCATTTTTTCCACCAAAAGGTGTACTGCTTTAGTCATCAGCAGCGTGTTGGACGATTTCATCGAAATCACAATATTCGTAAATTCCTCATCAACAGCAATTCGCAAATATTCCATACACGATTCCACCATTCCTTCGGATGTATCGCCGTAGCGACTCATAATGCGAGCCGATAACGAGCCGTGATTGACGCCGATACGTATCGCCGTACCGTGCGTTTTGCAAATATTGAGAAAAGGAACAAATTTCGAACGAATTTTTGCCAATTCCTGTGCATATTCTTCATCGGTATATTCCAATTCGCTGACAGTTTGTTGTTTGTCCACAAAATTTCCCGGATTGATGCGCACTTTTTCCACAATTTCGGCAGCTGCATCAGCCGCACGCGGATTGAAATGAATATCGGCAGAAAGTGGGGTAGAGTACCCTTTTTCGTGCAATGCTTCGCGAATGTTTTGCAGGTTTTTGGCTTCGCGAACGCCCTGCGCTGTGAGACGAATCAGTTCTGCACCCGAAGCAATAATTCTTTCGCATTGCGCTACCGATGCTTCGGTGTCGAGTGTGTTAGTGTTGGTCATTGTTTGTACAACCACCGGATGATTTCCACCCATTGTGATATTTCCGATGTGCACATCTACAGTGGGGCGACGATTATAATTGAAAAAATCTATCATATTTCGGGTGTTCACAAAAGTAGTAATAATCATAATTGCCGCCACGGAAACTCGCCTTCATTCTTCTGAATTGCTCCCGGAGTGCTTCGTCCGTCATTGATGTACTTCGTCAGCAAGGCTTTCAACTCTTTCACTACTTCGGGATATTGGTCTTGCAAGTTCACTGTTTCGCCAACATCGGCAATTACATCGTACAGTTGAACGGAAGGCGCTCCGTCAGGTTCATCGCCGGGACGCGGAAAACTCCATCCACCTGAGCCGGGCGCCAACAATAGCTTCCATTTGCCTGTACGAATGGAAAAATCCCCGTTGATCGAATGATGTACGGTAGCCTCGCGAATCAGCTCATTATTGTTCGCGTCGAGCAACGCCGGCAGCAAGCTAAAACTGTCTTCCGCTTCGTTGTCTTGCAAACTGTATCCGGAAATTTCCGCAAAAGTTGCCATAAAATCAATCAGACAAATGGTCTGATTAATCACTTGTGGTTCTATGCGCGCGGGCCACTGCACCACGCAGGGAACGCGATGTCCGCCCTCATACAAATCTGCCTTTGCTCCGCGAAATACATAGTTTGGATTATGGCCGTGTTCCAACAGAAACGGAAAATCCGCCCAGGGCGAACAGCCGTTATCGGCAGTGAAAACCAAGATGGTGTTGTCTAATATTCCGTTTTTTTCGAGTGCATCGATGATATCTCCAACCATTTTATCAACCATCAACACAAAATCGGCGTATGTGTTTAATCCCGATTTTCCCTGAAATTCCTCCGTCGGAAGAATGGGCGTATGTGGCGAAGGCATAGGGTAATACACGAAAAACGGCTGTTTCGACCGTGCTTTTTCGCCGATATATTTGATGACTCTCCGGTTTAGGTTAGGTTGGCAATCGAGATGATCGAAATCGCTTCCCGTCGGTCCCTCGCGCCAAAACGAGCCGTCAGAGCCTTCCCGTCCCACAGGAATATTGTTTCCAACCGTAAGGCGGTCGGGCAAGGCTGTGGGCATATCGTTTTCCACATACACGTAAGGGGGCATATCCAACGAGCCGCTAAAACCGTAAAAATAATCAAATCCGAGCGTAATAGGTCCGTTGGTTATCGGGCGCGAATAGTCGATATTGTCGATTCCGGCATCAATATTTGCCCAATCCCAACCCAAGTGCCATTTTCCGAAACAGGCTGTGTGATAGCCCTGTTGTTGCAACATCCCTGCCATAGTAGTCCGGTCTTGTGGAATCATCGCTTTGGAATAGCCGTTCAACACGCCCGCTTTTAGCGGAGTTCGCCAAGCGTAACGTCCGGTGAGAATTCCGTAACGCGTAGGCGTACTCACCGACGAATTAGAATGTGCGTCGGTGAAAGTAACGCCATTGCGGGCAATTCTGTCGATGTTTGGCGTGATAATTTTACTTTCGGGGTTTAATGCCGAAATGTCCCCATATCCGAGGTCATCTGCTAAGATGAAGATAATGTTGGGCGCTTTTTGTTCTGTTTTGGGTGCGCAGCCTGCTAAGGCAAGCATCGCACCGATTCCGAAATGTTTTATATTCATCGTTATATTATTTAGAGTTTTCGTTTTTGTGAGTATAAAAGTAGTAATAATTTTGGAGATTATAGATTAAGAAGATATTTTTTGTCATTATCGCATTGACTCTTCGAAAATAAAATAATATTAGACTTCAATACAGTGCAGTATAGCATAGCTGTTTCCTGTATGTTGCATAGTGTCAACGATGTATAGATTTTCATCAATAGCCACAATGTTAAACTTTCAATTTTAACTATTAAAAATCACTTTCAATATAGAAAAATAATTATCTTTGCGCAGTTTAATTTTGTAAATACTCCGTGGAGTTGTGATATGTTTTAGTTTTTTATTAAATATTAAAACGTTAAAACAACACAATGATACTGCAGGTCACTGGAATATATACGATATGAAGCTATAATTATTTAAAATTAAAAACACTAAGTATGAAGAAATGTAAAAATTGGGGGGGGTAAATCGACCCCTTTCCCATAAAAAACACAAAAGAGGCTTCGCCTTGTCATTGTTGTGTTTGAGCTTTTTATTGGCTCTAAATACAACCAATGTTATGGCTAACGAAGCAGAATCGCAAACAACACAACAAGCCCAAATTACTGCCACAGGGATAGTTGTAGATGCGTGGGGCGAACCGCTGCCCGGTGCAGCTGTTATTGAAAGAGGCGTTGCCTCAAATGGTACTGCAACTGATGTTAACGGGAGATTTACCTTAAGGGTTAATCAAGGTGCAACGTTAACAATCTCTTACATTGGTTTTGTTACACAAGAGATTCCGGCAGGAACGGATTTGGCAATTACTTTGCATGAAGAAACAAGTGCTTTGGATGAAGTAGTTGTCGTAGGTTTTGGTACACAAAGAAGAGCCAACCTTACAGGTGCGGTAAGTCAAATCAGTAGTCAAGAAATAGGTAGTCGTTCAGTGCCATCTTTAACACAAGCGTTGCAAGGAAGAGTGGCGGGTTTGAATATCACCACTTCCAATGGTGCGCCGGGAACGAATCAAAGTATCAACCTGCGCGGATATACGGGTATCAGACTTGACTCTAATGGTAATATGGAACGACTCACAGCAGGTCCTTTGGTAGTTATTGATGGAGTACAAGGTGGTGATTTATCTACTATCGAAATGAACGATGTGGAGAGTATCACTTTCTTGAAAGATGCTGCATCGGCAGCCATTTACGGATCAAGCGCACCTTACGGTGTGATTATCGTTACTACCAAAAGAGGACGTGTTGGAAAACCGGTAATTACCTATAACAACAATATCGGATTTTCACAACCCATCAACCTTCCAAGCTATGTTAACTCTTTACAATTTGCCGAAGCGTTTAATGAAGTGGCGGCGAACTCCAGATACGGAGGTCCGTTATTTAATGACGACGTGATACAGCGTATCAAGGATTATCAGGCAGGAAAAATCACAGATCAAACCATCAAGCATCCGACAAATGATGAATGGCTTTCGTTTAATGGTGCAAACGCCAATAATGACTGGTTTGACATCTATTTCAAGAACTACAGTTTCAGTCAGCAACATAACATTGGTGTATCAGGAGCTTCCGAAACGTCAAACTATTTTGTTGGTGTGGGTTTCACACAACAAGACGGCTTGTACAATTGGGCAAACGATGGTTTCCGCAGGTACAATGCGCGCGCAAACTTGACATCACATCTGACCGATTGGCTGACATTTAGTTTTAGAAGTTCATTCTCACGTGGTCAAACTGATGTGCCGGCAATTTATTCCGGAATTAGTGGTGGAAACAGTTTTTCATATGACTATTTCCATCAAATAGGTCGTACCTATCCCACCGTCCCTTTGAGGAATCCCGATGGGTTTTTCTCTGAAGGAAGTGGTGTATTGAACTTTACTGATGGAGGACGTAGAAAAGAGACGATTGATAATCTATCGCTTACGGGAGAATTTATTGCTCGTCCGTTACCCGGCTGGGATATCACCGCCAATTATACTTACGCCGGTACTTACATCGAAAACTCCAACCACCGGAAAACGTTTTATGTAGTAAGACCCAGCGGCGACAGATTTGCACGCTCCGGCACTACGCCCAATTTCCTCGAGCGTAATATGCATAGAAACCAGCAATTCACTATCAATGCCTTTACATCTTATGAAAAGACGTTTGTCGATAATCACTATTTCAGAGGATTAGTAGGATTCACGCAAGAGTTGCACGACAGATTACGTGTTCAAGCTTCAAATGATAACCTGTATTCTGACGAAATTCCCTCTTTGGCAATGACTTTTGGTACCAATCGTAACGGTAGTGATGCGCTTTCCCAATTGGCTATACGCGGAGCATTTGCACGTATCAACTATAACTATCAGGAAAAATATTTGGTAGAATTTAATGGTAGATACGACGGTTCATCGCGCTTTATGGCAGAGGAGCGATTCAAATTCTATCCGGGAGTTTCATCTGCGTGGACTATTTCCAGAGAGTCGTTTTGGGAGCCGATGTTGGATTATGTGAATCAGTTTAAAATCCGCGGATCGTGGGCAAGTTTGGGCGACCAGTCTTTTATCAACGATTTTTATCCGTTTTATCCCTCGTTGGGTAGTTGGGCGCCAACAAGTACCAACTGGCTATTTGGCAGCAATCGCGAATCGGCTATTTTTATGCCCGGACTTATCAACCGTAACTTGACTTGGGCTACCATCAACACGCTGGGCTGGGGTATTGATGTAGCAGCGCTTGGCAATCGTTTAGATTTTAGTTTCGATTGGTATAGGCGCGATGCTAAAGATTTTGCCGGTCCGGGTGCGTCCCTGCCTGCACTTTTGGGAACCGGAGCGCCGACGGTAAATAATGCGGAAATCCGAACCAACGGTTTTGAAATTACACTTGGTTGGCGTGACAGAATCGGTCAATTTTCTTACGGAGCAAGATTTGTTTTAAGCGACTATGTAGGAACAGTAACAAAATATGAAGGTAATAAGGATCGTTTGATTAATACTTTTTATCCCGGTATGAAACTGGGTGAAATCTGGGGATTTGAGACCGTAGGTTTGTTCCAAAACCAAGCGGAAATTGATGCTGCCGACCAATCGCTTCTGAACGCCAACTGGTTTCCCGGTGATGTTCATTACAGAACTTTCAGTGAAGACGGGAAACTTACCAGAGGCAGAAATACTGTTGACGACCCGGGTGATCGCAGAATCATCGGTAACACTACGCCGCGCTATCAGTTCGGTCTAACCCTCAATGCAGAATATAAAGGATTCGACATTTCAACATTTTTGCAAGGTGTAGGTAAACGTGATATGATGTTTGCCGGTAATGCAAACTTTTTCTGGGGATTTGCCGGTAACGAATGGCAGTCGTCATATTTTACGGTACATACTGATCGTTGGACAGAGGATAATCCTGGCGGATACCTCCCTCGCGCTTATTTCAATACCGATAAAAACAGACAGGCTTCAACCCGCTACCTGCAAGATGCATCGTATTTGCGTATCAAGAATATGCAAGTGGGATATGTACTTCCCAGACAAGTAACCGATAAGGTTAAACTCCAAAGAGTAAGATTCTTTGTAAACGTTGAGAATATAGCAACTTTTACCAATTTGATGAAAATTATTGACCCCGAAATTGTAAACACAGAGGCAAAGGTTTATCCCTTGCGCAGAACGTGGGCTTTTGGTACAAACATAACATTTTAATCAAATTTAAAAACATATATTAATATGAAAAATATTATCAAAATAGCAGTATTTGCATTCATTGTGCTTGCTGCATCTTGTAACGATGATTTTATGGAGCGGTATCCGTTGGATAAAATCAACGATGGTAGTTTTTGGACATCGCCCAACGACTTACGTCTGTATGTGAACAACCTTTATAGTCGAGGCGACTTGTTGCCCAGAGATGATGGTTGGGGCTCGATAGGTATTTACGGTTGGGATGCCGATCGAGGCAGTGATATCCAAGTGTATTATCAATACAATACACGTATGAATAGCGAAGGAACGGTACCCGCTACAGGTGGTGGCTGGAATACCGGTGACTGGGCGACATTGCGCAATATCAACCATTTTATGGATCATTACAAAGCTGTGGAAGCAGCCGTTGGTTTTGATGCCGTGAAGCAATTTGTAGGCGAAGCGCTCTTTTTTCGTTCCATTTTCTATTTCGATAAACTGCGTCGTTTTGGTGATTTACCGTGGGCATCTACTACCGTAGGAATAGATTCCGATGTGCTTTTTAGTCCGCGTTTGCCTCGAAATCAGGTGGTTGATTCCATTATGCTTGATTTAGACAGAGCTGTTGAATACTTATCTGCACGTGGAACAGGCGCTTGGACAGGGCGTGTAACCCGCGAAACAGCAATGGCTCTGCAGGCACGTATCGCCCTTTACGAGGGAACATGGGAAAAATATCACGCCGGCACCCCTTTTGCTGCTGCTGTAAACCAAAGCGAGAAGTTTTTGCAAAAAGCAGCCGATGTAGCGGGTGCACTTATCACAATGTCGGAGACAGTTGGCTCACCTGCACTTTTCGGTGTAGGTGCTGTAAATGGTTATCGTGATTTGTTTAATCAACAAGATTACTCAAACAATAGGGAAGTGATGTTTTGGAAAAGATACCAGATGGGTGTAAACACTAATAACTGGAGCCGTTATTCAGGCAATGGAGCAGGAAGAGGTGCTACTAAAAGTATGATAGACTCGTATTTGAGAATCGACGGTACGCCTGTTTTACCTGGTTACGACGATGCTACTTTGGTAAAAGTCGCCGAAGGTCGCGATCCTCGTTTATCGCAATCCATTCAAATTAACGATGGTAACCATTTTCGTTGGCAAGCGGCAACTCCGTCACAATACTTTATCGCACCGGCTTTCGACGGATGGGATTCGGAAGAATCTACGCCTACCGGTTATCAGCTTTATAAAGGGCACAATTTCAGACTTGCGCAAGCTTGGCCCGGCGGTCAAGGTATCGAAGCGATGATTTATTTCCGTTTTGGTGAAACATTGCTGATTTATGCCGAATCCAAAGCGGAGCTTGGAACCATCACACAAGCGGATTTAGACAGAAGTATCAATAAACTTCGCGAGCGTGTGGGAATGCCGCCGATGAATATTGGTGTGGCGAACGATCCTAATTTCGAGTTTGCTTCTTTGCCTGCCATTGTTCAGGAAGTTCGTCGCGAGCGTAAAGTGGAACTTGCTTTTGAAGGTTTCCGTGTAGATGATATTATGCGTTGGGCAGCTGCTGGCGAGCTGATTGTAGGTAAAATTCCATTGGGCGCTAGAAAGGCGCAATGGGAAGGTTTCCGTTTCGAAGATTATTTGCCACAATCGCTACCTGATTTGGAACGTCAAACCGTTTTTGACCAAAGAATCGCTCTTTTGGAGACGGATGAAAACGGATATATCAAAATCTTTAAGAATATGCTGAATGGAGGTACAGAAGGCTTCAAGTTCAATGTTAATAGAGATTATCTATTTCCTATTCCTACCAATGAGTTGGTGTTAAATCCGAATTTGAAGCAGAATCCGGGCTGGAATTAATGTTATAATGGGAATTTGAAGCACTGGCGATACATTTGAAAATGATAGAAAAACTGTGATTCTTCCTAGTAATTAGTTTTTTAAGAAGGAGGGGCTAGCCTTTGGGGTTATCCCCTTTTTCATTATAAAAATAAATCACAAAAAACTATAACATTCAAGCTTTTACTTGCATTTTTCCGACAAAATGCGTAATATTGTACTTTGCTTTGTCAGCACAGGTCGGTATGCCACTTAGCTGTTATTTGAAATTAAATGACTACAAATACAAAGTATACTTTTGCGACTACAAAGCATAATGGATAATAGATAATTAACTCAATAAAACTGAAAGAAAAAATGAAAAAACTATTTCTATTCACAATCGCTCTTTTTCTTTTATCATTTCACACACAAGCGCAAGGTCTAATTCTTCCGCAAAACACGATTAAAATCGAAGAAAACGATAGCAAAGAAACAATCATTAAAAAAGCAGCACACGTAGTGCCCACGCCAAACCAACTCGAAGCGCTACGCAACGAATTTATTGCCTTTATCCATTTCGGACCCAATACATTTACGCGAGTAGAGTGGGGGAACGGTTTTGAAAAGCCGGAGGTTTTCGCACTTGAAACATTGGATACCGACCAATGGGTGCGCGCCATTAAAGCTGCCGGAATGAAAAAAGTAATCCTCACGGTGAAACACCACGAAGGATTTGTGCTGTGGCAAAGCCGATATACAACGCACGGCGTGATGTCTTCACCTTTTCAAGACGGAAAAGGCGATATTTTGAGAGATTTAGCCGAATCGTGCCAAAAATACGGAATCAAACTCGGAGTGTATCTATCGCCGGCAGATTTGTTTCAGATAGAACACCCCGACGGATTGTACGGCAACGGAAGCGAATACACAATGCGCACTATTCCGCGTCCGGTAGAAGGTCGTCCTTTTGAAAATCAAACTACTTTTCAATTCAAAGTAGATGATTATAATGAATATTTCCTCAATCAACTGTTTGAACTACTGACCGAATACGGCGAAATCTACGAAGTATGGTTTGACGGAGCGCACCCCAAACAGGTAGGAAATCAACAATATAATTATGCCGCGTGGAGAGAGTTGATTCGCACATTGGCGCCCAAAGCCGTTATTTTCGGACGCGAAGATATTCGCTGGTGCGGCAACGAATCGGGCGCAACACGCCGAACGGAGTGGAACGTAATTCCATTTCCGGACAACCCGCACACTATGAATCATTTTGCCGATATGATGGATTACGATTTGGGTTCGCGCGAAGTGCTTTACCGTTCACACGGAAAATATTTGCATTACTTTCCGGCAGAAACCAATACTTCTATTCGCCACGGTTGGTTTTATCGTGATGACAGACAAGAGGTTCGCAGTGCCGATGACGTGTTTGATATTTACGAACGTTCGGTTGGCGGTAATTCTATCTTTTTGTTAAACATGACACCCAATCGCGAAGGCGTATTACCTCAAATTGAAGTTGATGTGTTAGAAGAGGTGGGACGCAGAATCAGAGAGACATATCATAACGATTTATTTGTCAATGCCAAAGGTCCGAAAGAAGTATTGGACGGCAACGATGAAACGTTCATTTATATGAACGATGCGAACAATCGTGAAATCATCATCACTTTGCCAACACCAACAACCATCAACCGCATTGTATTGCAAGAAGCCATTGCTACACACAGCGAACGTGTTGAAAAACACGTAGTAGATGCTTGGATTAACAACCAATGGACAGAGATTGCCGAAGCTACCAATATCGGTTACAAGCGCATTCTTCGCTTTCAGGAAATAACAACCGAAAAAATTCGTGTTCGCGTATTGGAGTCAAGACTTGATGCAACCATCAGTACCGTTTCGGCACACTTTTTCCAAACACGTCCGCCACAATTGGCATTCTCGCGAGATAAAGACGGAATCGTGAAAATAGAGCCGCTTGTAACCGAATTTAATTGGAAACCTCACGGCGAAAACGCGGCGGCAAACCTGAATATGGGTTATGAAATTTTCTATACCCTTGACGGTTCGGAGCCGACACGTGAGTCGATTCGCTATGAAAATCCGATCAAGGTGATCAACCAGCAGTTGAGAGCCGTTTCTTTCCAAGGCGATATGAAAGGTGCCGTGCGCAGTGAAGAGTTTGGTATCGCAAAAAAAGATTGGAAACTGCTCGGTGTGAGCAGTCAGCGCCACAATAGCCGTCGCGGCGAAATGGCTTTCGATGCCGACAGACGCAGTTTCTGGCAATCGGCAGATGATGAAACGCCGCATTTTATCGCCATTGATTTAGGCTCGGTGCAAACATTGAACGCAATGGTTTACACACCGGCAACAAACGTGCCTGCCCGTGTTGAACAAACGGGGCATAACACGCCACAAACCACCCATTCCGATGGTATGATTGAGCGTGGCATTATTCAAATCAGTAACGACGGACAAACGTGGCAGACGGTAGAAACGTTCGAGTTTGGCAACTTAATAAATGATCCAACGCCGCGCACACATCGTTTTGCACAGCCCGTAACTACACGATATGTACGCATTGAAGCTACGGTTATTACCGGTGGAGGAAAATCGGCTGCTGTGGCGGAGTTGGATTTTTTATAGAGATAAAAGCCTCTTAGAACACAGATGACGCGGATAACACGGATTTTTTATAAAAAGAAAATCTGCGCAAATCCGTGTTATCCGCGTCATCTGCGTTCAAATTGATATTCCTCTAGTTACAAACTCTTTTGGCGCAACTCCATAAAATTCTTTAAACGAGCTCGAAAAATGCGAAAGATTAGAAAATCCTGTTGCATACGCCACTTCCGAAATCGATATTTTTTTATTTGTCAGCAAGTCGGCAGCTTGTTTAAGTCGTATTCCTCTGATAAAATCGCGAGCCGATTGGTTGGTTAGCGCTTTCAATTTTCGATGCATATGTACGCGACTCATTCCCACGCCTGAAGCCAACATTTCGACACTTAAATCAGGGTTAGCGAGGTTTTCATTGATGATTTTCATCACTTTTTGCATTAACACCTCGTCTGTTGATTTCATTTCAATTTTTTCAATTTTATCTTCAGGCGTTTGTTGACCACTAAATTTGTTTTTCAATCGTTCGCGATTTTCGATAAGGTTGGCAATGGTACTTTTCAGCACTTCGGTATTAAATGGTTTGGAAATATACGCGTCAGCGCCAATATCTAAACCTTCGATTCGGTTTTCGGGTGTAATTTTGGCAGTCAGCAAAATAACCGGAATATGATTGATATTGATATTTTGTTTCACTTTTCGTACTAAGGCAATACCGTCTAATTCGGGCATCATTACATCGCTGATAATGAGGTCGGGCATTTCTTTGAGTGCTATTTCCAATGCTTTTTTTCCGTTTGACGCGTCCATTATTTTATAATCGCCGGAAAGTTCCCGTTTGATATAATCGCGTATCTCTTCCTCATCTTCTGCGATAAGAATACGATAACTTGTTTTTCGCTTTGTCTTCTTTTCCGCATCATTTTCGGGAGTATCAGCTATTTCGGGATTTAATTTTGAGAGCATTGATATCTCGCTTACTTTGTATAGATTACCATTTTCAATCTCGTGCGTTTTCAAATGTTCGCTTCCGAGTGGAATTCTTACAATGAAACGTGTTCCTTGTCCGTCTTCGCGACTTTCGGCTCGAATGGTTCCGTGGTGCAATTCTACGAGTGAGCGTGTGAGATGAAGTCCGACGCCAGTTCCGTAATTCGACTGAGTTAAATCGTTATTTATTTGATAAAAACGCTCGAATACTTGGTCTATTTTATCTTTGTCTATCCCGATTCCGCTGTCGGTAATGGTTATTTCAAAGTAATTTCGCAGTGCATTTTCTGCGTTTTTATCGTGTCCGGTAGTGAGTTGTATGGTAATATTTCCGTTGTCGGGCGTATATTTGAATGCATTGGATAGGATATTGAGCAATATTTTATCGAAATTGTTGAGGTCAATCCACACAAACAATTTCTCGTTTTTGTGTATGAAGTTGAAATAGATATTTTTACGTTGTGCAATGTATTCAAATGTCAGCATCAAGTCTTCGATAAAACCTACGATATCTGTTTCGCGACAATGCAATCTCATTTGCCCTTTATCCAGCTTTCGTATATCCATTAATTGATTGATAAGGCGGAGAATACGTTGCGAATTGCGGTGTATCATCGTATATGTTTTTTGCAATGCAGTATCTTTATTTTCCGCAAGAAGTTTCTCCAATGGATTGATAATTAACGTCATTGGTGTACGAATTTCGTGCGAAATATTAATGAAAAACTGTAATTTGGCTTCATTGATTTGCTCTTGATGTGCTCTTTTCATTTCTTCCTGTTTGCGTTTGATGCGCAAGCGGATATAATTGCCGAAAATGAGGGCTAAAAGCATCAATAAAACGGTGTAAACAACATATGCCGTAACAGATTGATACCAAGGAGGTGTGATGACGATTTTTACGGACTTTGTTTCGGAAAAGTTGTCATGATATCGCGCCCGAAACATAAAAGTGTAAGTGCCCGGACTTAGGTTGGTGTATGTAACCCGGTTGATGCCGGGATACAGGCTTATCCATTCATTATCAAATTCTTCTATCATATATTGATAGATAATTCTTTCGGGATTGGTGTATTCGAATGTTGAAAATTCGATGCTGAAAGTATTGTCTTCGTGCGACAATGTAAATCGGGTGGCATCTAAAACAGATGATGTAATGATTTCGTGTCTGCCCGATTTATCGCCCTGTCTTACAGAGTGATTAGATAAATAAAAATCGGTGATAAACACTTGTAACTCTTTTTTTGTATCTGTAATTTCGTGTGGAAGAAAATGAGTTACGCCATAAATTCCGCCAAAATACATTCTTCCTTCCGAATCCCTAAAACGTGCACCACGCGTAAACTCATTACCCTGCAAACCGTCGCCGGCAAAGTAATTGGTGAAAATGCCTTCCTCTACATTAAATCTGCTGATTCCCAAATAGGTACTTAGCCAAATATTTCCGTTTTCGTCTTGCAATATTCCGCATATTACATTGTTGGGCAAACCATCGGCGGTGGTATAATGTTGAATGGATTCGTCTTTTTTATTGAATACATATAATCCCTCGGAAGAGCCAATCCATATTCTGCCGGAGTTGTCTTGATAAAGCGTGTAAGCGATAACGTGCGGAAGTATTGTGTTTTGATTGAAGTAGTTAATGAAATTTCCGGTACGAGGATTGTAACAACTAACGCCTTTGTAATGTGCCAACCAAATCAATCCTTCGTTGTCGAAAAGTATATCGTTTATCCAATCGTTTGTGAGTTCATCGAGCGAAAAATCGTCGTTTTCCCTTTTTCCGGATTCGTAATGAATGATATTCCCTGTTTCGAGCGATAATTTATAAAACCCCAAACCATACGTGCCGATAAGCAGGTTTTTGTTATTATCTTCCGTGATGCAATATATTCGTTTGTTCATCAGTTCGGGAACGTATTCGGCAGCGCCTGTTTTTCGGTTGAGTTTTGCTAGTCCTTTTGTAAATGAGCCTATCCACAGGTCGCGATTGGAATCTTCGTGAATACTCAAAATAATATCTGATACTGAATTAGGCGACGAGGTTTGCGAAAAATGCGCAGTGCGTTCACCGGAGCCGTTTACACCGAATATACCGTCGTTGTCCGTACCAATCCAGATAGTTCCCTCACTGTCTCTGAGAATAGACATCACAGCATTCGTTCCTATCGGATTATTTTTTAGCGACTTAAATCCCCAATAATCGAACATTGTTTCTATCCCCGAAATAAAAATCACGCCTTTTTGAAAAATGCCCAACCAAAGGTTATTGCTTCTGTCTCGCAATATGGAGTGCACTTTTCCTTTCGAAAAATCGAATGGGGCGGAGGTTAATTCATAATCCAATAGAATGTTTTTTTCTCGGTCATATATTTTCAATCCTTGTCCGTCTGTTCCCACATAGAGTCTGTTTTCTCGACTCAAATGGAGTGTTTTCACCATCAATTGCTCATTGTTGATGTGTGGAATTTGTCGAAATCTGCCGTTTTCACTATCATAAACGCTAAGTCCGTGCGTGAGCGTTCCCACAAAAAGATTTCCTTGCTCGTCTTCCACGATAGAAGATATATTATTTCCGTTGATACCATCCGGCGCTTCAAAAAAACGTATCTTGTTGGTTACCGGATTATACATATTCACGCCGTTATATTCCGTGCCAATCCATAAATTTCCTTTCGAATCTTCAAAAACCGTACTGAGGTAATTGCTGTTCAATTTGTTTGCCAATACAGTTTCTGCGAAATGCTTTTCCGAATCTTTTCTCATCACAAAAAGCCCAAGTCCGGAAGTTGCCAGCCAAATATCGCCATTGTGTGCTTCCATAATATGCGTAATGTGCGGTGCAACAGCTCGTTCTTTGTCATACATTCTTATCTCTTCAAACGAATTTGTTGCCCAATCATACCGCATCAACCCATTGATACAACCTACCCAAAAGTTTCCGGCGCTGTCTTCAAAAATAGATCTAATGTAATTGTTTTTCAACGATGTACTGTCTGATTGAGAATGTTTGTAAATAGTGAATTTTTTTCCATCGAATTTATTCAATCCGTATTCGGTGGCAATCCAAATAAAACCTCTTTGATCTTGGTAAATTTGGTTGATAAGACTGTTGGACAGGTCTTCGTCGGGCGAGTAAAAACGCCCTGTTTGCCCTATTGAGTGTAGAGAAACAAGAAAAAACAGTGTATATAGTAGTGTACACTTTCTCATTGTACATAAAATTGTGAATGTAAGCGATGCACAAATTTAGGAAAATTATGGGATATGAAGTCATATATTCATCGAAATGTTACGTAGAGAAAAGTATCTGTAACACCACAAAATCCAATGTAACACATTGAATAGAATATGAAACGTATATAAACAAAGCTTTTTGTAATTGTTTATACCTTTGCGAGTAACAACATAAGGTTAAAAAACATGATTATGCGAAATTTTAATTTATTCAAAAAAAGTCAACAAACGGTCTTAATGTTTGCTGCGATATTACTATTTTCTGCTACAAAATTGAGCGGGCAAAGTGCACCCATTTTCACGCAATTTGTCTATCAAGGCAACGATGCCATTTACAAGGAAAATCCCTTACAACCCGACGAATTTTACACACCCATTTTGCAAGGTTGCTATCCCGACCCGAGCATTACGCGAAAAGGCGATGATTTTTTCCTGGTTGCTTCGTCGTTTGTAATGGTACCGGGCGTACCTATTTTTCATTCAACCGATTTGGTCAACTGGCGGCAGATAGGACACGTGCTCGACCGACCATCACAACTGAAAGTGGAAACACTCGGAATCAGTCGAGGTGTATATGCGCCGATGATTACTTACAATCCGCACAACGATTATTTTTATATGATTACCACGCAAGTCGCTGCCGATTTGGGTAATATGATTGTGAAAACAAAAGATCCGTTCAAAGGTTGGAGCGACCCGTATAAACTCAATTTTGACGGAATTGACCCCTCGATTTTCTTCGATGACGACGGCAAAGCATATGTAATACATAACGATGCGCCTGACGAAGGAACGGAACTTTATGATGGACATCGCGTCATCAAAATTTGGGAATACGATTTGGAACAAAATCAAGTCATTGCCGGAACAGACAAAATCATCGTCAACGGTGGTGTGGATATTACCCAAAATCCGATTTGGATTGAAGCGCCTCATATTTTCAAGAAATACAGTCGTTATTATTTAATATGTGCTGAGGGCGGAACAGGTGATTGGCACAGCGAAGTAGTTTTTGTGAGCGACCACCCGAAAGGTCCTTATGCACCTGCCGACAACAATCCCATTCTCACACAGCGATATTTGAATCCCAACAGACCAAACAAGGTAGATTGGGCAGGGCACGCCGATTTGGTGCGTGGAAATGATGATAAATACTACGGTGTTTTTCTCGGTATTCGTCCGAATGAAAAAAATCGGGTAAATATCGGACGAGAAACATTTATACTTCCGGTGGATTGGACCGGCGAATTTCCCGTGTTTGAAAACGGATTGGTTCCCTTAAAACCCAAATTGAAAATGCCCAAAGGCGTTACAAATCGCACAAGCGAAGACGGATTCTTTCCGAATGGAAACTTTACATTCGCAGACAATTTCGATGTCGAAAAATTGGATTATCGTTGGATTGGCGTGCGCTGTTGGCGCGAAAAATTTATTGAAATAACACCAAAAGGATTAAAAATCAATCCGTTTTCTGTAAATATTAAAGCGCAGGAACCTACGTCAACGCTTTTTCACCGACAACAACACAGTAGTTTTGAAGCAACCGTTACAGTGGAATATACACCCACTTCCGCTTCCGAATTGGCAGGTATTGTGTGTTACCAGAGCGAAATATTCCATTACGTATTCGGTATAACATATAAAGATAGAGATACATACATTGTACTTGAACGAAATGAACGCAAAGGAAATGCTGAAACCGGACAACGAGTATCTACCCTTATTGCTTCGCAAAAAATAGATACAAGCCAACCCATCAAATTACGTGTAACAGCCGAAGACGATAATTATCAATTTAGCTATTCCACTGCAGGAAACGACCGTTTTACAAACGTAGGAGGAACGGTTTCGGGCGATATTCTTTCTACCAACGTAGCCGGCGGATTTACTGGAAGTTTAATAGGCTTATATGCTACTTCGGCAAACGATATTGTTGTGCCGTAATGTGTTGAAAAGAACAGCGGATTAGCTAAATGTTACAAGCGGCAAAACTTATGTTACACTAAATAAATCAAATGTAACATACGAAACAAAAAATGAAACGTCTGTAAATATATCTTTTTTTAATCGTCCATATCTTTGCAAGCAACAAAACAGAAGAATTGTTATTGGCAGTTGGCAATTAGCAAAATAAATTCAGGCAAGAGCTAATGCCAATAGCTAAAAGCCAAAGCAGAATAAAACAGATCTAAATAAATTAATCAATTAAAATCGAGAGAATGAAAAAGAAGTCAAATTTAATCAAATTGGCAGGAGTAATTTTACTCCTTTTCGCACTCCCTTTGGGTATTCTTGCTCAAACGATTACCGTACAAGGAACGGTAGTTGATACGACGGGAGACCCCATTATTGGAGCCACGGTTATCGAAACAGGCACTACAAATGGTGTTGTAACTGATTACGATGGTAATTATACCATTCGGATATCGCCACAGGGTACACTCACTGTTTCGTATATCGGCTATACTTCACAGGTAATTGGTGTACAAAGCAGAACGCGCATTGATATCGTTTTGCACGAAGACCAAAGACAGCTTGAAGAAGTAGTAGTAGTCGGTTATGGTACACAAAGAAGAGAAGCCGTAACAGGCTCGGTAGCCTCTATGCGAGGCGATGTTTTGCGCGAAGTGCAGACCGGAAACGTAACTACGGCGCTTGCCGGACGTGTTGCCGGTGTGCAAATGCAGCAAACAAGTGCAAGACCCGGTGCGGATATGCAAATTCGTATTCGCGGAACACGCTCGTTTAGTGCCGATAACAATCCGCTTATTGTATTAGACGGTATTCCGTTTGCCGGAACAATCGGCGATATCAGTCCCGATGATATCCGTAGCGTCGATATTTTGAAAGATGCTTCGGCAACCGCCATTTACGGCGCACGCGGTGCGAATGGTGTAATTATTATCACCACCAATAGAGGAAATGTGGGACAAAGCGCAAGAGTAACCTATAATACTTATATAGGCGCAAAAACACTTTTCAATCGTTTCCCGATGATGACGGGCGATGAATTGTATGAACTACGCAGAGTAGCAGGTCGTTTTGCAGAGAATATTCCCGGTGGCGGAACTCGCCCGCAAATGGGACCCGATGAGGTAATAGGAATGAACACCGATTGGCAAGACCTGATGTACAAAAATGCGATTGTTACGAGCCACGATATTAGTGTTTCCGGCGGAACGGAAAGAGGCTCTTATAACATCGGTCTCGGCTATTTCAAAGACGAGTCGTTGATGCCGGGTCAAGATTATACCCGCATTAGTTTGCGTGCCGCTATTGACCAAAGCGTTGGAAACCACATCAGAGTAGGTTTGTCGTCTAATAATAACCGAAATGTAACCAACGGACAAAACTTGGGTACGCATCATATGTTGGCAACATCGCCATTGATTAATCCGTGGAATGAAGACGGCAGTTGGAAAACCATTGTAAGCTCTGTTGCCGATAACGTTTGGGCGCGTTCGAGAGCAGCCATCGAAGGATTGGGTGACAGATGGGCAGACAACCAGCGCGGTTTTGCTACCTATAATTCTCTTTATGGAGAGGTGCAAATACCCGGTGTCGAAGGTTTGAGATACCGTATGAATATTGGTTTGAATTTGAGGGCTTTGGACAGAGGTCAATATCAAGGAGAGGGTGTATTCAGCGAAACGCCAACGGCAGCTTCAACAGGTTCGCTTTCAAAATCATTGATGACACAATGGGTGGTAGAAAACGTAATATCGTATGACAGGTCGTTTGGCAACCACAACCTCAACGTAGTAGGTTTATTCTCTTCGGAAGAAACCAATTACGACCGTTCTTTGGTTTCAGCTATCAATATTCCTTCCGACCATTTCCAATATTGGAATTTGGGACAGGCGCATAGAGATGATATAACGGTTGACCCTAATCAGCAACACAGATGGGCAAGCGGATTGCAATCGTATATGGCACGTGTAATGTATGATTATGACAGACGTTATATGCTTTCGCTTGCTGTTCGTTCCGATGCCTCTTCGCGATTGGCAAAAGGACACCAGTGGCACACTTATCCTGCCGTTTCTATCGGTTGGAATCTCGGTAGGGAAGCTTTTATGGAAAATGTAGAATGGCAGGACGAAATCAAATTTCGTTTCGGTTCGGGACGAACATCTAATCAAGCCGTTCAACCGTATGCCACTTTGGGGCGCTTAACATCACGTCCGTACAACTTTGGTTCACAAACAGAAATGGGATTTTTTGTAGGCGAAGTACCTAATCCGGGATTGGGTTGGGAGCACTCAACTACTTATAATGCCGGTTTGGATTTTGCATTGTTCAGAAGCCGTTTGCAAGGTACTATTGAGTATTATTCGGTAAACACCAACGATATTTTGATGCAAGTACCACTTCCACAAACATCGGGAGTAGGCAGCTATTGGGCTAACGTAGGTAAATCGCAAAACAGAGGTGTAGAAATCAGTTTGAACGGAATAATCATCGAAAATCTCAACGGTTGGAGTTGGGCGGCGGGATTAAATTTCTATACAAACAACAATAAAGTAATAGCGCTTTCGACCGGACAGCGGAGAGAAACAGCTCTTTCGTTGTTCGTAGATTATCCGATTAACTCTATTTTCGATTATGAAAGAACTGGTTTGTGGCAAGAAGGTGACCCGCACTTGAATATTCTTGAGCCAGGCGGAAATGTAGGAATGATTAAAGTAAGATATACAGGCGATTTTGATGCAAACGGCATGCCGGTAAGAGCAATCGGCGTCGATGATCGTCAAGTAATCAGTGCCGATCCCAACTGGTTGGGCGGATTTAATACCCGTGTGGCTTACAAAAATTGGGATTTAAATGTTATCGGTACGTATCAAAACGGTGGTATCTTGGTTAGTTCGCTTCACGCAACAAACGGTTTTTTGAATATGCTGACAGGTCGTCGCGGAAATGTTGCCGTTGATTATTGGACACCCGAAAACACCGGAGCAAAATACCCGAAACCGGGCGGGATACAAAGTGGCGATAACCCGAAATACGGCAGTACAATGGGCTACTTCGATGCTTCGTACTTAAAAGTGGGACAAATTACGCTGGGCTACAGTTTCGACCGTAATGCTGCTTGGATGACCAGTCTTGGACTTAACAACTTACGATTGTACGGAAGTGTACAAAATCCATTTGTGCTTTTCTCACCATTCAAAAGAGAAACAGGCTTAGACCCTGTTACCAACGCTTTTGGTGATGATACTACGGCTGCTGCTGTAACTACATCGTTGCCCTACCGCGCCAGCACAATGCTTACAGTGGGTACAAGTACACCGCAAACCCGTAATTTTGTATTCGGACTAAGCGTATCATTCTAATAAGAGACTAATAGTAAACAAGATAATTAATATGAAGAATATAAAAAACACCATAGGAGCAGTTTGCATTGCGTTGTTTTCATTCAGCTGTTCCGATATATTGAATGAAGAGCCTCGTGCCATTTTCGAGCCGGGCTTCTTCCAAACCGAACAGGGAGTACAAGCAGGATTAACAGCTTTGTATGCACACACTCGCTATATTTTCGGCGGTTATTTCTATGCCCACTCGCAGAATGGCACAGATGAATATACGTATGGACAGCAAGCCGATAACAATTTTCTTACGAGTGATATGTCTGGTCGCGGTAATGTAACGCCCGATAATTCTAATAATCCTGCGAATGCACTTTGGAGCGCAGCATTTCCAAATATCAACACAGCAAGTGGAATTATTGAAAATGCGGCAGCCGTTGGATTATCAGATGCATTGATAGCCGAAGCGCGTTTTTGGCGTGCGTGGGATTATTTTATGTTGGTACAAACTTTTGGCGGCGTGCCATTAGATTTAGGTTCGGGCGAATTGAGATTCAACACTACGCCTTCACTAACTTCGGTGCGTAACACCGTGTCGGAAGTTTACACAAGAGGTATTTTCCCCGATTTGAGGTTGGCAATTCAACATTTGCCCGAAACCGGACGCGTAACAGGCGGTTTGACGAAAACGGCGGCACGTCTCTATTTGGCGAAATCTTATTTGACTTACGCTTGGTGGTTGGAAAATCCTAACAACATTCCAACTTTCCCCGAAACTCCTCGTGTTGATCCCGATGGACGCGACGCAGCGTGGTATTTCCAACAAGCATATAACATTGCTTTGGAAGGAATCAATAATCCCGGACCTTTTGGTTTATTGGATTATTTCTACGATATACACTTGGGCAACAACGACCGCAACAGAGAAATCGTACTGTATAGCGACCATATCCAAGATGAGTTTTACAACAATGCAAGTTTGTCATGGAGTAATGGTAGCGCACCCGAAAGTTTTGCGGTTTGGTTTGTAACGTGGCAATCGGAACTTATTCGTAGCGCTCGCACTCCTGGTGGAGAATATAATGTACAGTCGGTTCCCCGTGCAGCAGTTCAGTGGGGTGGTCGTCCTTGGACGCGTATGGCGCCACCGCACGAAGTATTTTCAAATACTTTTGCTGACAAAACAAACGATAGTCGTTTCGACGGAACATTTGCAACCGTATTGTGGGGCAATTGGAGAAGAGCCGGCGATGGTGCAGAAGTGTTGTACAATGCAAATGGGTTGCCGGTAAGAGATGGAGAAGCTGTTTTGACTTTCCTTGATGAAGAACTTCCGGGCATAACATATCCTACCGGAGCAGGAGCAAGCGGTGTAGGCGCAGGCGAATTGCCGGGCAGAGCCGATTGGATTATTGCGCCAAGTGCGATAAGCAGAAGAGTACACCCCAATCTTTGGAAAAAGGGAACATTTCGTACGGATAACGGAAACGGTTTGGGGCAACCCAACGGCGCACTCACCCGTCCTTGGAATATTGCAAAATTCTCTGAATTTTACTTCATTGCAGCAGAGGCAAACGTAAAAGGTGCAACTGCTATTGCAGGTAATTCAGCAAGAGATTTAATCAATGTGATTCGCGCACGTGCCGGTGAATGGCGTTGGCACAATAATGACAATATGGTGAAAATCGCCGACAACAGTGCTGCAATGATAGCTGCCACACCTGTCGTAATCGATATTTATTACATTTTGGAAGAACGTTCGCGTGAATATTTTGGCGAAGGCAAGCGTTGGTACGATTTGGTACGTACACAAACTTGGTCGGAAATCGCTAAAACATATACAATTAGTGGTGTGAATATGGGAGACCGTACGCCGGAAACTTTCACTCGCACTATTCAACCATTCCATTATTTGCGCCCGATTCCGCAAACTCAATTGGATAGAATGTCAATGTCGGAAGCTGAAAAGAGAGCTTATCAGAATCCGGGATATTAATTAGAAAAAAGTTCATTTAGTTTAATTTACACTTCATTCTTGTTTTGTGCGGAGCGAGAGACTTCAAAAATCCCTCGCTCCAAACAGAATGTTTAAGTAAGTCGGAATAGTAAACAACATACATCAAAACAATGATACAAAAACTTTTCAGATATCTATTTATTATAGCAGTTGTCACTTTCGTTTCTTGTGATAAAAGTATTGATATTGACGACCAAGATGTTATGTATCTATTGATAGAAGCAGTTCATAGAAGCAGAAATGCCGAAACTATAGAAAATTTTGAGTATGATAAGCAAAATCGTCTTATAAAAATGACTCGTAGATTTCCATCAGGGGAAACACAGTCCAATGAGTTCGTATATGACGAATGGGGTAATTTGGTTTCATTGCATTATTATGAAAACGGCGTTTATAGAGCGCGGCATACTCTACGGTTCACCAAAGTTGGTAACAGGATTAATGTTGTATCCGCAAGTTGGTTTTTTGAACCGGGTAGTTATAGTTCTTACATTATTTTGAATGAACAAGGGTTTGCAGAAAGTCAAGAAACAACATTTCAAGGTGATTGGAGTGCAAAGAAGAAATTCTTGTATCATCATGAAAATAGTAATCTCATACGTATGGAAGAAGAGGATACATACAATGATGTTTATGGGGGCAGAAACCACACTTTTACTTATGACAGCTATAAGTCGCCTTTTTATTACTGCGAAACACCCAAATGGGTTTTTACATTGTTTTATCGAGAATGGTGGAGTTTTGGTATAAATGCTATTCAGAATAATATAACAGAAAGAAATTATCCTAATCCGATTGAATACGAGTATTTATACAACAGTTCGGGACTTCCATTTGAAAGAATTGGAGGAGATACCGTAACACGTTATAGATATAAAAATAACATTATCAAACAATGACAAAAAAACATATCAAATACTCACTATTCATTCTCGCAATCGTTTTTTCCACAAAAGCATTTGCAACAAACTCTTTCGTTTCTTTCCAAAAAGAAAACGCAAGTTTTACCCTTGCCGAAAACGGCAATCCGGCTACTATTCTTATCGACCAAAACGAAAACACAGGCGTATTACGCGCAACGGAAGATTTACGAAAAGATATTCAACGAGTTACAAGCACTCTTCCAAATATGGGGAGAAGCCAAAACACTGTCATTATCGGCACAGCCGGAAACTCCTCACTAATTGATCAATTAATAAAAGACGGAAAAATCAACGGAAGTGATATTACCGGAAAATACGAAAAATACATTATAAAAACCGTTCAAAACCCAATGGAGGGCGTGAATGAAGCCTTAGTTATTGTTGGCAGCGACCGCAGAGGAACTATTTTCGGTATTTACGAACTCTCGCAACAAATCGGCGTTTCGCCTTGGTATTTTTGGGCAGATGTGCCCGTTGTTCCACAACAAAATATCTACATAAAAAACGGAACATACACCGATGGCGAACCTGCTGTAAAATATCGCGGTATTTTTATCAATAACGAGCAACCTGCGCTCGGCGGTTGGGTTCGCACAACATTCGGCGGTTTCAACAGTCAATTTTATGTGCACGTTTTCGAACTTATTCTTCGCCTGAAAGGCAACTTTTTGTGGCCTGCAATGTGGGGACAATCATTTTTTAGCGACGACCCACTCAACGGACAACTTGCCACCGATTACGGTATTGTAATCAACACCACACACCACGAACCAATGGGACGCGCGCACGTTGAATGGAGCAGATACGGATACCAACAAAGCGATTGGAACTATCACACAAACAAACAAAGATTACAACAATTCTGGCGTGAAGGAATCGAGCGAATGAAAAACTATGAAACAATCGTAACACTCGGTATGCGCGGCGACGGCGACGAACCAATGAGCGACGAAACGGACATAGAAGTATTGGGAAGAATTGTACGCGACCAGCGTCAAATTATTACCGAAGTTACCGGAAAACCGATAAAAGAAACGCCGCAAGTGTGGGCGCTTTACAAAGAAGTACAGGATTATTACGACGAAGGAATGCGTGTTCCCGACGATGTAATTCTATTACTTTGCAACGATAACTGGGGCAACGTGCGCAAACTTCCCGACCCAAACAATATGCACAAAGGCGGATACGGAATGTATTATCATTTCGATTATGTTGGTGGTCCTCGCAACTATAAATGGTTAAATGTTACACAAATACAACGAATTTGGGAACAAATGCGCCTTACTTACGAATACGGCGTAGACCAAATTTGGCTCATAAACGTGGGCGATATTAAGCCGATGGAATACCCTATTTCGTTTTTCTTGGATATGGCGTGGAATCCAAATCGTTTCAATGCCGACAATCTTTTTCAACACACCGTAGATTGGAGTGCGCAACAATTCGGCGAAAAATACGCGCCCGAAATAGCTCGACTTATCAACACATACACCAAATTCAACAGTCGCGTTACGCCCGAATTACTTGATGCAAACACATTTAGTTTCGAAAATTACAACGAATTTGAGCGAGTGGCGCAAGATTATCGCAATTTGGCGTTCGATGCTTTGCGTCTCTACAACTTCATTCCGAATGAATATAAAGATGCTTTCGACCAATTGGCTTTATTCCCGATAAACGCATTTTCTAACGTTTACGATATGTATTTTGCCGTTGCGAAAAACAGATATTATGCCGAAAAAGGCGACACGAAAGCAAATTATTGGGCGGATAAAGTAAAAGAACACTTCGAACGTGATTCTCTCTTTACCGTTCATTACAACACGCAAATTGCAGGCGGAAAATGGGCGCATATGATGGATCAAGTGCGCATTGGTTACACCACTTGGCAACAACCCGACCGTAGTATTATGCCCGCAGTACAATATGTGCCCGAAACGCGCATTTTGCAATCAAACATTTTCTTGGAAGAAAACGGTTTTGTATCAATAGAAGCCGAAAACTTCATACGTTCGAACGCGCCTGAACCAATTCGCTGGACAATTGTTCCGCATTTGGGCAGAACACATTCGAGTATGATTACCGAACCGGTAACCGTTAGTCCCGAAATTGGCGAAACGTATCTCGAATACGATGTAGAACTAACTTCGACCGGCGAAGCGGAACTAACATTCTTCTTTTCGCCAACATTGAATTGGAACGCCAACAAAGGACTGCGTTATGCCGTTTCCATTAACGGCGGCGAAGAACAAATTGTCAATATCAACGGACATTATCGCGGCGAACTTGGACCTTGGCAGGGCGAAAGAATTATCAAAACTTCAACCAAACATTATATCAACCAAACAGGACGAAACACAATCCGTTTCCGAGTACTCGAACCGGGCATCGTTTTGCAGAAATTGATTCTTAATATGGGTGGATTGAAACCGAACTATTTAGGTGCGCCGCAATCACCTTTGGCAAATCAACCCTAAACCGCCTACCGTAGAGACGAGGCGCGCCTCGTCTCTACACAACCAAAAACAAAAAATAAAATATGCGTAAAATTATTTTTCTCATAGTTCTATTTACAACAATCGGTGTTTACGCCCAAATAAAACTTCCGTCCCTCGTTTCCGACGGAATGATTCTCCAACGCGAAACGCCGATTACTATTTGGGGTTGGTCTTCACCAAACGAACGTATCCACGTTACATTTCAAAATGAAACCTACACCACAAGAGCCGACAGAAACGGAAATTGGAACGTGGAACTTCCAAAATATCAAGCCGGAACAGGCTACACAATGCAAATAAACAATATCGAAATAAAAGATATTCTCATCGGCGACGTATGGCTTTGTTCCGGTCAATCAAATATGGAAATAACAATGCGCCGTTTGTTGGATTTATATGCCGATGAAGTGAAAAATGCGCACAATTCGCATATCAGACAATTTCGTGTAGCGCAACAATTCAATTTTATCAACGAAGAAACCGACGTGAGAGGTGAATGGAAATCGGTAACACCTGAAAATCTGCTCGATTTTTCGGGGGTTGCCTATTTCTTCGCCCAAAAAATGTATGAAACCTATGGTGTTCCGATTGGATTGATTCAAAACGCACAAGGCGGAACACCTGTCGAAGCGTGGATAAGCCGCGAAGGATTAAAGAATTTTCCGAATTATATTACCCAGGCGCAGCGAGTATCGGCACCCGGATATATCGATAGCACACGCACAGCCGAACAGCAACACAGCCGCCAATGGCACAGTGAACTCAACAGAAAAGACAGCGGAATAAACCGTTATAACAAAAAAGATTTCGATGACTCCGATTGGGGAATATTTTCGCTTCCCAGCTATTGGGCAGACAAAGGCGTGGGACAAGTAAACGGTTCGTTATGGTTTCGCAAGAATGTAGAAATTCCCGCTTCAATGGCAGGAAAATCAGGCGTCCTTCGTTTAGGCTGTATTGTTGATGCCGATTCGGCTTTCGTCAACGGTGTTTTTGTCGGAACAACCGGTTATCAATATCCGCCAAGAATTTACACTATTCCCGAAGGTGTTCTGACAGATGGCAAAAATAATGTAACAATTCGTGTCATCAGCAACGGCGGACGCGGTGGATTTGTGGAAGAAAAACCTTACAAAATCATTGTCGATAACCACGAAATAGATTTAACAGGCGATTGGAAATTCAACATCGGCGCGGAAATGCAACCTGCACCCGGACAAACTTTCTTCCAATACACGCCTATTGGATTGTACAACGGATTGATTGCACCTTTGAAAAATTACGCTTTAAAAGGGGTTCTTTGGTATCAAGGCGAGTCCAACACAGGCAGAGCCGAAAATTATGAGCAATTAATGACCAATTTGATAAACGATTGGCGCAAAACTTGGAAAAATCCGCAAATGCCGTTTATCTATGTTCAACTTGCCAATTTTATGCGCGAATCAAAACAACCACAAGAAACCGGTTGGGCGGTACTTCGTGATGCACAACGCCGATTACTACAAGTGCCGAATACCGGAATGGCAGTAGCAATCGACGTAGGCGAATGGAACGACATTCATCCGTTGAACAAAAAAGCGGTCGGACAACGCCTTGCACTCGAAGCGCGACGAGTAGCTTTCAACGAAACAAACATTGTTTCACAAGGACCACTTTATGAAAGCATGGAAATTGATGGAAACAGCATTATTCTCACCTTTTCGTCCGTTGGGTCGGGTATTTACACCAATCTTGATTTGAGTGGTTTTGCCATTGCCGGCGAAAACGGAAAATATGTGTGGGCAAATTCAGTTCCGATTACCCATAACAGAATAAAAGTGTGGAGCAACGAGATTCAAAATCCTGTTTCTGTTCGTTATGCGTGGGCAAATAACCCCATTAGTGCAAATTTGAGAAATAAGGAAGGATTTCCGGCTTCGCCGTTTACAACAAAATAAATAAAAACAAACAGATATGAGAACGATTTTACTTACATTAATTATCTTATTTGCTTTTGGCTGCAATAATGCCGAAATTACCATCACTCAAAATAAATCGGGCGTACAAGACGGTTTCAATTACGAACTATGGCACGACTTTGGCGATGTCAGTATGACTTTGACCGGAAACGGCACATTCACGTGTGAATGGGACAATATTAATAATGTACTATTTCGCACAGGAAAAAAATTTAACGAAACACAAACGCACAGCGAACTTGGTGATATATTCATTACTTACGCTGCCGATTATAGACCAATCGGTAATTCGTATTTGTGCGTTTACGGTTGGACGGTTGACCCGCTCGTAGAGTATTACGTTGTAGAATCGTGGGGCACTTGGCGACCACCCGGTTCAGAACCCATAGGCATAATTGAAGTGGATGGCGGCACGTATGAAATTTACGAAACCTTGCGTGTAGAAATGCCTTCTATTGTGGGCGATACAACTTTTCCGCAATATTGGAGTGTTCGCACCGATAAAAAAGCAAGCGGAACAATTTCTGTTAGCGAACATTTCAAAGCGTGGGAAGAACTGGGCTTGAAACTCGGAAAAATGTACGAAGTGGCATTTTGCGTAGAAGGATTTCAAAGCAGAGGAAACGGCAAATGTACACGAACATATATTAACCGTTGGGAATAAAACAATAGGGAAATAATAATTGACGATTTTAGATGGAATTATCAGTTCAAGGCCGCTATTCTCCCTTTTTGATAAAAGGGGAGTACCACGAAGTGGGGAGAGCTTGCTCCGATTTATCGGAGGGTTAGATTTCCATCTAAAATCTAAAATCGTAAATCAATTTATGGAATCAAAAGGTTTTTACAAACTTTCAATGCTACAGCGTATCGGTTTTGGGTCGGGCGATTTGGCACAAAATCTCATTTACCAAACCGTATCAATGTACCTGCTGTTTTTCTATACCAATGTGTTTGGTATTGCGCCGGCGGCAGCGGCAGTTATGTTTCTCATTGTCCGCATTGTTGATGTGATTTGGGACCCAGTTGTGGGTGCGTTGGTTGATAAACGTAATCCGAAAATGGGGAAATATCGTTCCTATTTAATCTTGGGCGGAATACCACTCACAGGCTTTGCCATTCTTTGTTTTTGGAACGGATTTTCGGGTTCATTGCTTTACGCTTATATCACATACGTCGGATTGTCAATGTGTTATACGCTGATAAACGTTCCTTATGGCGCGTTGAATGCCTCGCTCACGCGCGATACCAACGAAATAACGAAATTGACCGCTACGCGAATGTTTTTGGCAAATCTCGGCGGTTTGGCAGTTGCATACGGTGTTCCCGTAATGGTAAAAAGTCTTTCGCCCGACGGCACAATTAATTCTTCCGATGCAGGCGATGCGTGGTTTATCACGATGTCAATTTATGCTGTTGCAGGGCTCGCACTCTTGATTTTCTGCTACACGCAAACCAAAGAGCGCGTGGTAATGGACGAAAAAGAAACCGAAGAAGTGAAATCTTCCGATTTGTGGACAGAATTTAAACGAAATCGTCCCTTACGCGTATTAGCACTATTTTTCCTCACGGCTTTTGCGATGATGGCAATCGGTAATTCCGCAGGCGCATATTATATGACTTATAACCTTGATGCACCGCAAATGTTGCCTTATTTTATGGCACTTGGTTCCATTCCGGCATTTATTTTTATGCCGATGGTGCCAGCCATCAAACGCGCAATTGGCAAAAAACAGATGTTTTATGTATTTTTGTCCGTTGCTATTGTCGGAATGGGAATGCTTTATCTCGTGCCCGTGCTCGGCAATCAAATTTGGTTGGTAATGGTTGCACAATTCATTAAATCCACAGGCGTAATTGTAGCTACCGGATATATGTGGGCGTTAGTTCCCGAAGTTATTTCTTTCGGCGAATACAACACAGGACGAAGAATTTCGGGCATTGTAAACGCTTTGACAGGTCTGTTTTTCAAAGCCGGAATGGCACTTGGCGGCGTTGTTCCCGGATTGGTGTTGGCATTTGTACATTTTGATGCTAATCTGCCAGCACAATCTGCACTTGCCGAACAGGGAATTTTGTTGCTCGTGGCAGGAATACCGATGCTATTGCTTTTATTGGCAATGTTTTTCATATCGAAATATGAACTTGATGATAATTTGGTAGATAAAATCAATATCGAAATCGAACAAAGACATTTGAATGATTAAACAATGCGCCTGAAAGGCGAAATTTTCATAACCGCAGGTCGTCGCTTCGCTTTGACCTACGGTTATGAAGATTAGGCTTTTCAAGCCACAAAAAGAAAATATAAACAACAAACATAATAACAATGAAAAAATTAATCCTCCCTCTCCTCGCCCTTGCACTTTTAGCAAGCTGCACAACGAAAGCAAACAACCCGCAAGAGTTAGGTTTAAAAGACGCCCTAAAAGATGAATTCTTAATAGGCGTAGCAATGAATCTCGACTATATTTGGAAAAGAAACCCCAAAGCAGATGCCGCAATCAAAAAACATTTCAACTCGATTGTTGCCGAAAACTGTATGAAAAGTATGTATATGCAACCCGAAGAAGGCGTATTCTTTTGGGACGATGCCGATAGATTCGTAGAATTTGGTGAGGCGAACAATATGTTTATCATCGGTCATACGTTGATTTGGCATTCGCAAGCACCCGACTGGTTTTTTATTGATGAAAACGGAAACGATGTGTCACGCGAAGTGCTCATTGAGCGTATGCGCACGCACGTTCACACCATTGTAACTCGCTACAAAGGTCGTGTTCACGGCTGGGACGTAGTAAACGAAGCAATTCTCAACGATGGCACGTGGCGCGACAATAAATTTTACCAAATTCTTGGTAAAGACTATGTGCGCTTGGCATTTGAATTTGCACACGAAGCCGACCCCAACGCCGAATTGTATTACAATGACTACAACGAATGGCACGTTGGCAAACGCGATGGAGTGGTTGAAATGATTAACGAACTGAAAGCGCAAGGAATCCGCATCGATGCAATGGGAATGCAAGGACATTGGGGAATGGATTATCCGCAACTCGATGAAATTCAAGCCGCAATTGACGCTTACGTTTCAACAGGCGTTAAAGTAATGATTACCGAATTAGACATAACCGCATTACCAACGGCAAGACGAGTAAGCGCCGAAATTTCGGAAACCGAAGAATATCGTGCCGAAATGAATCCTTACGTTCACGGAATATCTGCCGAAACTGCCGAAGCGTGGACAAACAGAGTGTTATCATTTTTTCAACTTTTCTTGGACAACAGCCAACATATCACGCGCGTTACAATGTGGGGTTTGAGTGATGGAGCGTCGTGGAAAAACAACCACCCAATTCCCGGTCGCACCGATTATCCGTTGTTATTCGACCGCAATTATGATGCAAAACCGGTTATTGAGAAAATTATTAATTTAGCAAGATAGTAAAGGCACACGGTAAAAGGCACACGGTTCACGGTATGCGATACATCTTTTCACCCTGCGCCTTGCCCCTGCACCCAAAAACAAAGAATATGAAGAAAGCAAAATACTTATTTCCACAAGATTATATGGCAGATCCATCTGTACACGTTTTCGAAGGTAAAATCTATATTTATCCCTCACATGATTGGGAAAGTGGCATAGCGGAAAACGACAACGGCGACCATTTCAATATGAAAGACTATCACGTTTTTTCTATCGAAGATGTTGAAAACGGAGAAGTTACAGACCACGGCGTGGTACTTTCTACCGACGATATTGCTTGGGCAGGTCGCCAATTATGGGATTCGGACGTGGCTTTCAAAAACGGAAAATATTATATGTATTTCCCATTGAAAGACAAAAACGATATTTTCCGCATCGGCGTAGCAGTCAGCGATAACCCTTACGGAAAATTTATTCCGCAACCCGACCCGATACGCGGAAGTTACAGCATCGACCCAACCATTTTTAAAGAAAACGGCGAATATTATATGTACTTCGGTGGACTTTGGGGCGGACAATTACAGCGTTATCGCAACAACAAAGCTCTCGAATCGGCTCACCTGCCCGAAGGCGACGAATTGGCACTTTGCCCAAAAATTGTTCGCTTGAGTGACGATATGCTTCAATTTGCCGACGAGCCGAAAAATGTAGTAATCCTCGACGAAAACGGCAATCCACTCTTGGCAAAAGACACCAAAAGGCGTTTTTTCGAAGCAGCGTGGATACACAAATACAACGGGAAATACTATTTTTCGTATTCCACCGGCGATACCCATTTGATTTGCTACGCAATCGGCGACAATCCTTACGGACCGTTTACCTATCAAGGCGTAATTCTCACGCCGATGGTTGGTTGGACAACGCACCACAGCATTGTCGAATATAAAGGAAAATGGTATCTTTTCCATCACGATAGCGCACCATCGGGCGGCAGAACGTGGCTGCGCAGTATGAAAGTGGTTGAGTTGGAATACAACGAAGACGGAACAATTAAAACGATTGAAGGTTCACGGTAAAAGGCACACGGTTCACGGTATGCGATACACCTTTTCACCCTGCGCCCTTTGCCTTGTATCTTGCACCCAAAAACAAAACTATATGAAGCAATTAATATTTTCAACTTTTCTTTTTCTCTTTTCTCTTTCGCTCATCGCGGAAGACGGCAGTCGTTTGTGGTTACGCTTTTCAGAAACGAATGCGCAAGCCAACGTAACCGTTTCGTCGCGAAACAACAGACACGCATCAACCGATGTAGCACGTCAAGAATTAACCGACCATTGGCAAGGACAACCGATTGAACTTCGTATTGACAGGCGATTGAATCACTTAAAAGACGGCTATCAAATTAAAGGAAATCGCGATAGAATAACCGTTTCGGCAGCGCAAGAAGTGGGTTTGCTGTACGGTGCGTATCATTTATTGCGTTTGCAAGAAACAGGAGCTGATATTTCCAATCTTGATGTTACGGAAATTCCGAGTTTCGATGTTCGCATTCTCAATCATTGGGACAATCTGAACCGAACCATCGAACGCGGCTATGCAGGACATTCGCTTTGGCTGTGGAACGAACTTCCGCACACGCTTTCGCCTCGCTATCAAGAATATGCACGAGCAAACGCTTCAATCGGTATCAACGCTACGGTAATAAATAGTGTGAATGCCAACCCTCGAATTCTTACAGACGAATATCTGGAAAAAGTAAAAGCGTTGGCAGATGTTTTTCGCCCTTACGGCGTGCGAATGTATTTGTCGGTCAATTTTGCTTCGCCGAGCGTTATCGGTGGACTTGAAAATTCCGATCCGCATAATCCTGATGTTCAGCGTTGGTGGAAAAATAAAGTGAATGATATTTACAAATTAATTCCCGATTTCGGCGGATTTCTTGTGAAGGCAAACTCCGAAGGGCAACCCGGACCGCACGACTATGGCAGAAACCACGCCGATGGCGCCAATATGCTCGCCGATGCCTTGCAACCGCACAACGGAATTGTAATGTGGCGCGCATTTGTATATGAACCGGAGTGGGGCGAAGACCGCGCAAGTCAAGCGTATAACGAATTTGTGCCATTAGATGGCGAATTTCGCGACAACGTAATTATTCAAATCAAAAACGGACCGATTGACTTTCAACCGCGCGAACCGTTCAGCCCGCTTTTTGGCGCATTGCGCAAAACGGCGGGAATGTTAGAATTTCAAATTACGCAGGAATATCTCGGATTTTCTTACCACCTTGTTTTTCTTGCGCCGCAGTTCAAAGAAGCGTTGGATAGCGATACATTTTCCGATGGCGAAGGCTCAACCATTGCCAAAATTACCGATGGCACATTGCGCGAGCAAAAAGTTACCGCCATTGCCGGCGTGGCAAATATCGGCGAAGATGCAAATTGGTGCGGACATCATTTTGCGCAGTCAAATTGGTACGCTTTCGGACGTTTGGCGTGGAATTACAACCTGTCGTCGGAACAAATTGCCGATGAGTGGATTAGAATGACTTTTACCGATGAACCGAATTTTCTCGAACCTGTGAAAGATATGATGCTCACTTCGTGGGAAACGGCAGTCAATTATATGATGCCGATGGGAATTCATCACATTTTTGCGTGGAATCATCATTACGGACCCGAGCCTTGGTGCTATATTCCGGGCGCGCGTCCCGATTGGTTGCCGCGTTATTATCACAATGCCGACACCATCGGAATGGGATTCGACCGCACGGTAACAGGAAGTAATAATGTTGCGCAATATTTTCCGCCGTTGAATGAAATTTTCGGCAATGTAAATACCGTTCCCGAAAAGTTTTTGCTGTGGTTTCATCACGTTCCTTGGGACTTCAAAATGAAAAACGGCGAAACAATGTGGGACAATCTCTGCTATCATTACAACGAAGGTATGATGCAAGTACGCGACTATCAAAAAGTGTGGGATAGAGTCGGTCATTATGTTGATTACGAGCGTTTCAGACACGTTCAATCGCGTTTGCGAACACAATCGCGCGATGCCATTTGGTGGCGCGATGCCGTTTTGCTCTACTTCCAAACCTATTCGCGCCGACCCATTCCATTCCATTTGGAACGACCAATGAATGATTTGGAAGATTTGAAAAAAATAAAATTAGATTGGAAACACCATAATTAATTTAATTCATAATTAAAATATGGAAAAGACTTGGCGCTGGTTCGGTAAAAACGACAAAATAACACTGCCAATGCTTCGCCAAATCGGCGTAGAAGGCATTGTTACCGCATTACACGATATTCCTAACGGCGAAATTTGGTCGCCGGAACGGATAAACGATGTGAAAAATTATATTGCCGAACACGGCTTGTATTGGTCTGTTGTTGAAAGTCTTCCCGTAAGCGAAGCGATAAAATACGGCGGCGAAGATACCGATAGACTGATTGCGAATTACATTCAAAGTCTCGTCAATTTGGGCGAAGCCGGAATAAAAACGGTGGTTTATAACTTTATGCCCGTAATAGATTGGATTCGTACAGACCTTAATTACAGACTTTCCGATGGAACAAGTTCGCTTTATTTCGATAAAATTCGTTTTGCCTATTTCGATTGCTACATTCTTGAACGCGAAGGGGCTGAAAAAGATTACACGCCCGAAGAAATGGTGAAAGTGCACGAATTGAGCAAAACAATAACAGAAGAAAAAAAGGCAATTCTGATTGATACAATCATTGTTAAAACACAAGGATTTATCAACGGAAACATCAAATCGGGCGATAAAAATCCGGTTGCCATATTCAAAAATCTGTTATCGCTATACAACGAAATAGATAGAAACGCGCTGAGAGAAAATCTGAAATATTTCCTCTCGCAACTGATGCCCGTGTGCGAAGAATACGGAATAAATATGTGTATCCACCCCGACGACCCACCGCATCAAATGCTGGGGCTTCCGCGCATTGTAACTTCGGCAGGAGATATTGAGTGGATACTCAACGCAGTAAATAGTCCGCACAACGGATTGACATTTTGTGCAGGCTCGCTCAGCGCAGGATTGCACAACAATTTGCCCGAAATGGCGAAAAAATTCGCTTCACGCACCTATTTCACACACCTGCGAAGCACGGAAGTATTGCCTAACGGCGATTTTATCGAAGCTGACCACCTCGAAGGACGCGGACATTTGATAGAATTGGTGCGAATATTCGAAAAAGAAAACCCAAACATTCCGATGCGCGTTGACCACGGGCGATTGATGTTTGACGATGCCGAAAAAGGCTATAATCCTGGTTATTCATTTTTCGGACGAATGTACGCTTTCGCGCAAATGAGTGGTGTTATCGCAACGGTGAAGGGCGAATGGTAAAGGGCGCAGGGTACAAGGCAAAAGATGCACGGTATCAGCTGCTTACTTTTTGCCTTTCACCTTTTGCCTTTTACCCTGCGCCTTATACCCTGCACCTTTCACCCAAAAATAAAAAAATATGAACGAATTATTTAGCATCAACAAAAAAATAACGATTATTACAGGCGGCTACGGCATTTTGGGCGCAAGCATATCCCGATATATGGCTATGCAAGGCGCAATTGTAATCGTATTGGGGCGTTCGGAGGAGCAAGGCACGGCTTTGGCTGCCGATATCGTTGCCAATGGCGGAAAAGCAACCTTTTTTGCTTCCGATGTGTTGGATTTGAACACATTGAAACAAACCAAAGAGAAAATTTTAGCACAATTCGGGAAAATAGATGTATTGGTAAACGTAGCCGGCGGAAATGTACCGGGCGCAACGTTGATGCCCGACCAACCGTTTTTCGATATGAATATCGCCGATTGGGAAAAAGTAACCGATTTGAATTTGAACGGAACGGTGTATCCGTCATACGTTTTCGGCGAAGCGATGGCGCAGCAAGGATACGGAAATATTATCAATATTACGTCTATGGCAGCCTATTCGGCAATCACGCGCGTACCGGGATATTCTGTTGCAAAAGCCGGAATCAGTAATTTTACGCTGTGGCTCGCTTCCGAAATGGCATTGAAATATGGCGACGGAATACGAGTAAACGTCATTGCGCCCGGATTTTTTATCGGCAACCAAAATCGTGCTGTGCTCATTAATCCAGATGGTTCATTGACCGAAAGAAGCCAAAAAGTAATCGCCAAAACGCCGATGAAACGCTTCGGCGATATTACCGAGTTGAACGGTGCAGTGCAATTTTTGTGTAGCGATGCCGCGAGTTTTATTACCGGAGCTATTATTCCCGTCGATGGCGGATTTAGTGCATTTAGTGGAGTTTAGATATATTTGAATGTGATTTGAGTGTTTTTTCAATGATGGGGCAGGCTGTTTCTTTTTTTAAGGACAGTCTGCTTTTTTAGTGGAAAAAACCAGTCACGCTAAGCTCAACCGCTTTAAATCTTTAAACTTTTAAATCTTTAATCCTCTAAATACCCCCTTTCTTCCAACTTTTTTTAGTAGTTTTGCATCTTATTAAACGCAAAACAAAAACTCGTCAATGAACGTACTTCTTCTTGGTTCAGGCGGACGCGAACACGCGCTTGCTTGGAAATTAAAGCAAAGTAAAAATTTAAATTCGCTGTTTATCGCGCCCGGCAATGCAGGAACGGCTTCGTTGGGGCAAAACGTGCCGATGTCTGCCACCGATTTTCCGAAATTGAAAGCATTTTCGCTCGAAAACAAAATCGATATGGTTGTCGTTGGTCCAGAAGACCCACTTGTACAGGGTGTTTACGACTTTTTTCTTGCCGACAAAGAACTATCTCATATCGCAGTTATCGGACCTTCAAAAATTGGTGCGAAGTTGGAAGGCAGCAAAGATTTCGCCAAAGAATTTATGATGCGACATAATATTCCTACCGCTCAGTATAAGAGCGTTACATCTTCAACTATCGAAGAAGGGTGCGCGTTTTTGGATTCGCTTTCCGCGCCCTACGTGCTCAAAGCCGACGGATTGGCTGCCGGAAAAGGTGTGCTGATTATCAATGATTTGTCGGAAGCAAAGGAGAATCTTCGCAAAATGTTGGACGGAATGTTTGGCGCATCGAGCCGAACAGTGGTTATCGAAGAATTTTTATCGGGCATCGAATGTTCGGTATTTGTGCTCACTGATGGAAAATCGTACAAAATCTTGCCCGTTGCCAAAGACTACAAACGTATCGGCGAGGGCGATACAGGATTGAATACCGGCGGTATGGGCGCAATTTCTCCCGTTCCGTTTGCCGACGAAACGTTTATGCAAACGGTAGAAAACGAAATCGTTATACCTACCGTTGAAGGATTGCGAAAAGAAAATATTACGTACAAAGGATTTATTTTTATAGGATTGATAAAAGTAAACGGCGAACCGAAAGTAATTGAATACAACGTGCGAATGGGCGACCCCGAAACCGAAGTGGTTATTCCGCGCTTGAAATCCGACTTGCTCGAACTTTTTTCGGCTGTCGCGACGGAAACATTGCACGAAAAAACGTTGGAAATTGACCCACGTTGTGCCACCACCGTAATGATGGTTTCGGGCGGATATCCGGAACATTACGAGAAAGGAAAACCGATTTCAGGTATCGAAAACGTAGAAAATTCGCTCGTTTTTCACGCCGGAACGAGTTTGAAAAATGGCGAAATTGTGTCGTCGGGTGGGAGAGTGCTTGCCGTAACATCGTATGGCGGAACCATTGAAGATGCGTTGAGTACATCATACGAAAATATGGGAAAAATCAATTTTGAAAACGTGTATTATCGTAGAGATATTGGGTTTGATTTAAAAAATTTACGATTTTAGATTGAATTAAACCCCTCTCCCCTTCGGGGTACTCCCCTTAAAATTAAGGGGAGAGTATCCTTGAACTGATGTAATTTTCATCAATTACAGAATTTTCCATCACGGCGAATGTCCCCTTTTGATAAAGGGGACAAACGAAGCGGAGGGGTTAGAGTTTAAAAATCTAAAATCTAAAATCTAAAAAATGGCAGATATTACTCAAAAATTCAAAACACAATTCGTAGAAGCGAGATTTACTTCGCTCACGGTTTCTATTGGCGTTTTGGTAATGCGATGGCTACTGTTTCATTTTCAAGGTGTTCCGGAATATAATTCCCCCGACACAGGATTTGTGTGGCAATATTTCGCGCCTTATTTTGCCAATCCGAATATTTCTTTTGCGGTCAGTACGATTTTTGTTTTTCTGATAGCAATGCTTATTGCTCATCTCAACAACCGGTTTTCGCTTATTCGCACCCGAACGAACTTGCCATTTATCGTACCGCTTTTTCTTTTCAGTTTACACCCATACTTTTTGATAATGTCGGCTGACTATGTGGCTATTGTGTTATTATTGATAGCTTTATCCTCACTCTTTTCATCGTATCAGCAACCCGATACACAGCTGTTTTCCTTTCGTTCCGCGATTCTTATCGGTGTAGCCGGACTTTTTCAAATATATGCATTGATTCTTCTTCCGGTTTGGTGGCGAGGCGAAGTGTCAATGCGTAGTGTGCAAGCGAAATCATTTTTTACGTCCATTTTCGGCGTTTTACTTGTTTATTTGTCCGCATTTTCGGTTTATTTCTTGTATGGAAACGTAGAAAAATTTGTTGCGCCATTTCTGAATTTCAGCCGAATATCTGTTCACGAAATCCCCCATTTTACCATTGCAAAATGGATTGGTGTGGCATTTGTATTTGTTTTCTTTGCGTTGTATATGTTGCTTAGTCTCAATATCTCTATGCGTGTGAAAGTACTAACGCTATCGGCTACTAAATTTGTAATTTGGATGATTGCACTGTTTCTTATTCTTCAAGCTATTTATTGGAACGAAACGATGTTTTTTGTGTCAATGAGCATTGCGTTTGCGTCTTATTTGGTTGCTTTTTATCACAGTATTGCCATTTCCAAAGCCCACGTATATTGTGCGTATATAGTGATGATGTTATTGATCATTTTTTATCTGTTGAATTGTTTCTTTTTTTGAAAAACGGAAGAACAATTTGTACTATTCCGTTGTTCATAAAGAAACGAGCATTAAAATTCTTTTCACGCAAGAGAATGATTACCGCGAGTTCCACTGACCATAAGAAAAAAATAAAATATAAACAGATGAAAGTAACAGTTTTAATTTTTTGAAATGATGAAACGGATATTGTTATACACATTTTTTGCGATTATATCGCTGATTGGCTTTATCGCTTGTGGCGCACAAAAAACTGCGGCTGAAAAAGAAGCCCAAGCCGCCGCCATTCGTAATGCAATGGAAACATTCGAATTTCGATTCGATGCTACGCGTGCACTTCCCACAGGTTTTCGCACCGTGAATCTTTCTCCCGTCTTTGATGTGAGAGTGTCGCCTGACACCGTGCAGGTTAATTTGCCTTTCTTTGGACGTGCTTTTCGTGCACCAATGAATCCTAGCGAGAGTCCTTATCGGTTTACGAGCACTAACTTTGACTACAATGTTACATCCGGTCGTCGTGCCGGAAACTGGCTCGTACAAATTACTTTTAAGGATGTACATCGACAAGTTATTTTCAATTTCGATATTTGGGAAAACGGGTCGGCAAGTTTAAATATAAGGGATATAGACAGACAATCGATATCGTTTCAAGGAAATATAGAGGCGGAAGATTGAAAAAGAAGTAATGATTGTATTAAGAACTCTCGAAAAATAATTTTCGGGAGTTTTTTATTTTCAAAGATTCATATTGTATTTTATACAATATGAATCTTTTCATTATTGTAGTTTGTACAATATTTAATCAATTGATATACAATTATATTTTCGCTCATATGTTTTATAACATATAAATTTATTTTGTGCGATTAAAAAAATAAGATACTTTTGTCGCAATGAAGAATGAAATAATAACATACAATCCCCACGTTTCAGTTGATTGCGTTGTATTTGGTTTTGATGGCGAGGAATTAAAAATATTGCTGATTGAACGTACACTAAACGACGACGCAGAAAATTTCAGTGACAAAAAACTGCCCGGAAGCATTATTTACGAAGACGAAGATTTGGATTCGGCAGCTACTCGCATTTTGAACGAGCTGACAGGATTAAAGAATATTTTTTTACACCAATTCAAAAGTTTTGGCGATCCGAAAAGAACCAGTAATCTGCGCGATAAAAATTGGTTGGAAAAAACAACCAAGCTGAAAATCGGACGAATTGTTACCGTCGGTTATGTGGCGTTAATAAAAATCGACCGCAAAATTATTTTCGAATCCGAAAATACAACCGCGCATTGGTACGACGTGAAATCGCTTGCGAATATACAACTAGCATTCGACCATAACCAAATTGCCGGAGAAGCCCTTCGCTACATTCGCCGAAGTGTAATGCTCGAACCGTTTATTCTGTTCGATCTGCTGCCGAAAAAATTTACAATGACACAGCTTCGTAACCTGTACGACATTGTGTTGGAAACAAAATCCGATGTGCGCAATTTTCAGAAAAAAATGCTGCAAATCGAAGGTTTAGAGCCGTTGGAAGAAGTACAAAAAGATGTGCCGTATCGCGCACCGCGATTGTATAGTTTTAAAAAAGCACGAAGGCGCGAAGGCACGAAAGCGCGAATGTAGGGGCATATTGCATACGCCCAAATCAACAAATAAGCAAATCAACAACAAAAATATGTATTTATTAGGATTCGACATAGGAAGTTCTTCCGTAAAAGCCTGCTTAGTAGAGGCTTCGAGTGGAAAAATTATCGCTTCGGACTTTTTCCCGAAAACAGAAATGCAAATCATAGCCGAAAAATCGGGCTGGGCAGAACAAAACCCCGAATCGTGGTGGGCTAATCTTAAATTGGCAAACGAATCGGTGTTGAAACAATCGGGTGTTGCAGCCGAAGATATTAAGGCAATCGGTATTTCGTGGCAAATGCACGGTTTGGTGTTGGTAGATAAGAATCAAAATGTGTTGCGCAATTCGATAATTTGGTGCGACAGCCGCGCCGTACCGTATGGCGAAAAAGCGTTCAAAGCGATTGGTGAAGAAAAATGTTTGTCGCATTTACTCAATTCGCCGGGAAATTTCACGGCGGCAAAACTCGCTTGGGTAAAAGAAAACGAGCCGCAGATTTATGCGCAAATCGACAAATTGATGCTTCCGGGCGATTATATCGGAATGAAACTAACAGGCGATATTGTAACAACTGTCGAAGGACTTTCCGAAGGAATCTTTTGGGATTTCAAAGAAAATAAACTCTCTGATGACGTGTTGAATTATTTCGGATTCGACAAAAATTTCATTCCCGAAATCAAACCAACTTTCGGCATTCAAGGCACAGTTTCTGCCGAAACCGCCAAAGAATTGGGATTAAAAGAGGGAATACCTGTAACGTATCGTGCGGGCGACCAGCCGAACAACGCTCTTTCGCTCAATGTTTTCAATCCGGGCGAAATTGCCTCAACAGCAGGCACTTCGGGAGTAGTGTACGGCGTATTGGGCGAAGTGAATTATGACCCGAAATCGCGCGTAAATACTTTTGCGCACGTCAATCACACAGCGGAACAAACCCGTTTGGGCGTTCTTTTGTGTATCAACGGAACAGGAATTTTAAATTCGTGGATAAAGCGCAATACTGTTGCGGAAGGTGTTAGTTACGCAGAAATGAACGACTTAGCGGCGAAATCGCCCATTGGCGCAAATGGCATTTCCATTATTCCTTTCGGAAATGGCGCCGAACGTATTCTCGAAAACAAAGAAACCGGTTGCTCCATTCACGGCATCAACTTCAATATTCACAACCGGAACGATATTATTCGCGCAGCGCAAGAAGGAATCGTGTTTTCGTTTCAATACGGAATGGAAATTATGAAAGAAATGGGAATGGATATTCGTGTGATTCGTGCCGGAAATGCGAATATGTTTTTAAGTCCGGTTTTCCGTCAGACTTTGGCAAGTGTGAGCGGTGCAACCATCGAGCTTTACGATACCGACGGCGCAGCAGGCGCAGCAAAAGGCGCAGGAATTGGCGTTGGCATTTATGCGTCTAATAAAGAGGCGTTTGCGAATTTGGAAAAATTGGCGGTGATTGAGCCGGAAACAGATTTGAAAGAGGAGTATTTAGAGGCATATAATCGTTGGAAATCCCGCTTGTAAAAGTCAGACATAGCCACAACTTGAAGCGTACGGTTCGCAAAACCACGCCAGCCAAGATAAAAAGGAGAAGCCGAAAGCCGTCAAATGGAGACAAAATGAAAATTTCATTGTTATGAGAAAAAAAGTCTTTCTTATTATTTGTTTTTCTGCATTTTTGCTTGTCGGATGCGGAAAACATACAAATTCAATTCATTTGGAATTAAATCTTGCAAATAAAACATTACAAGATTCTTTGCAATATGAAAAATTAATGACGGTAACGGTGGTTGATTCGGCAAATGTGTCAAACGGGTATAAAAATGCAATGACAGCAACTGATACAACAACCGTATTAAGTGAAATTGTCAAACATACTGACAATATTGTTAGACATACTGAACCTGTGTTTTGGAAAAAGCCGGAGGCTATTGCCGTGTTTGCTGTTATCATTGCAATTATTGCACTTTTTGTTGCATTTAATGCTCGTAAATGGACAGAAAAAGGTGCACTATGGCAAAAGCAAGCAGAAATAAATACTCGTGCAATGCGACAAATACAAAAAGAACAACAAGAATTTATATTGCTTGATTTTATCAGACATTTATATCGAAATAAAGTTGTTATTAGTACGCTTCAATGGAAGTTGGATAAAAAATATGACACATACTATCCTTCCGATGAACATATCTTAAAGTTACGAATTCCACTTGAAGAATTAAAGTTAGATAGATTTTCGAATTCTTCTAACCATTTTGATGAATTACACAAATTGAAGTTACTGTGCCGAAATGTCAATATTGAAGTTGGAATAGCCTATGAGCATTTGAAAATGAAAAAAAATCAATTTCTTGCAGAAGATAAAAAACTTGATTTGGATGTGCTTGAATTCAAATGTCAACTTTTAACTAAAAAAATTATTGAGTTGATGTGTAAATTAGATTTGTTGAAAGCAGAAAAATGGAATAAAGAAATAGAAGAAATTCGCAATTCGGATGACTATAAATTATTTGAAAGTATTGAAAATAAAGGAAAGGAAGAAAGCGATAAAATAAAAGACGAATATCTACAAAAAATACAGATACTTTTATACAGCAAAATTCAAGACAATAAAGATGAAACTGTAAAATTCAAGGATTATTACGATGCAGAAAAAAATTACAGAAAAGAAGAAAAAAATTATAGAGAAGAAGGGAAAGAATATCTAAGAAGAGGTGGAAAAATATATTATAGCGATATATTGCAAATTAGCGCCCAATTAAATTATGACGTATATATGGAAGGAAAAGGAAAAAATGATGGAAAAGGAGTGATAAAATTAATCAAATTTCAATAAATAAAAATGAAAAAACTAAACTTTGCAATCTGTGCGTAAATAACAAACACATCGATTATAAATCGGTGCGAACGGAGAAGTATTTGCCTCGCTTGAAAAATTAGTGATCATTGAGCCGGAAGTAGATAAAATGAAGGAGTATCAAATGGCATATAGTCGTTGAAAATCAATATTATTAGATGTAAAATAATAAATTCAATAATTCAATAACAGATAAAAATTAAAAACTTATGAAAGAGTATTTTTCAGGAATTCAAAACATCAAATTCGAAGGAAAAGAAAGTAAAAATCCTTTGGCATTTCGCTATTACGATGCAGAAAAAGTAGTTCACGGCAAAAAAATGAAAGATTGGTTGAAATTTTCAATGGCTTGGTGGCATACACTTTGCTCGGAAAGCAGCGACCCGTTTGGCGGCGACACAAAATCTTTCGAGTGGAAAAAAAGTCCGGACAGAATCCAAGCAGCAAAAGACAAATTGGACGCCGGATTTGAATTTATGCAAAAAGTAGGTATCGAATACTACTGTTTTCACGACATTGATTTGGTTGACGAAGCCGACACTATTGAACAGTACGAAGCCGATTTGAAAGAAATCGTTGCTTACGCAAAGAAAAAGCAAGCAGAAACCGGTATCAAATTGCTGTGGGGAACTGCCAATGTATTTAGTCACAAGCGCTATATGAACGGTGCGGCTACCAATCCCGATTTCAACGTAGTAGCTCGTGCAGCCGTTCAAATCAAAAATGCAATTGATGCCACTATCGAACTCGGCGGAACAGGTTATGTATTTTGGGGCGGACGCGAAGGCTATTCAACGCTGTTGAACACCGACCAAAAACGCGAAAAAGAGCACTTGGCAAAAATGCTTACCGTTGCTCGTGATTACGCTCGTGCAAAAGGGTTCAAAGGCACTTTTTTTATCGAGCCAAAACCGATGGAACCAATGAAACACCAATACGATGTTGATGCAGAAACGGTTATCGGCTTCTTAAAAGCGCACAATTTGGACAAAGATTTCAAGTTGAATATCGAAGTAAATCACGCCACATTGGCAGGACACACTTTCGAGCACGAATTGGCTTGTGCAGTTGATGCAGGTATGTTGGGCTCAATTGATGCAAACCGTGGCGATTATCAAAACGGCTGGGACACAGACCAGTTCCCGATTGACCAATTTGAGCTCGTTCAAGCGATGTTGCAAGTGCTTCGTGGTGGCGGATTTGAGCACGGCGGAACAAATTTCGACGCAAAAACCCGTCGCAATTCTACCGATTTGGAAGATATTTTCATTGCCCACGTCGCATCAATGGATGTAATGGCTCGCGCTCTTGAAACAGCAGCGGAAATTATCGAAAAATCGCCTTATTGTCAAATGGTTAAAGAGCGTTACGCCTCTTTCGACAGCGAAAAAGGAAAAGAATTCGAAAACGGAAAAATGACTCTCGAAGACCTTGTTGCTTACGCAAAAGCGCACGGAGAGCCCGCACAAATCAGTGGAAAACAAGAGCTTTACGAGGCAATTGTGAATATGTATATTTAATAAAAACAGGCCCCCTAAATCCCCCGAAGGGGGACTTGCCTGACGGCAGCTTTTATTGAGCGGTTATCCGTAAAGTCCCCCTTCGGGGGATTTAGGGGGCTAATTAAGCTATGAAAAAAACAAACAACTCATACGTAATAGGCATCGGACTTGTGGCAACACTCGGCGGATTACTTTTCGGATACGACACAGCCGTCATTTCCGGAACAGTAAAATCGCTCGAACACATTTTCGATATTCAAGGGTTTTGGCTCGGCGCAACCGTTTCGAGCGTACTAATTGGTTGTATCATTGGCGGAATCGTTTCCGGTTGGTTTGCCAACAAATTCGGTCGAAGAAATTCGCTAATGATAGCTGCCGTACTCTTTTTTACCTCGTCTTATCTGGCAGGTCATCCTGAATTTCTCTTTTTCGAGAGAATGAGCGGCGAAGCCGGAAGTGGCTCAATGAACATACTTTTGACGTTCAATTTTTACCGGGTTTTTGGTGGCGTTGGCGTAGGTTTGGCATCGGCAATTTGCCCGATGTACATTGCCGAAGTGGCTCCGGCGAACATTCGTGGTAGAATGGTTTCGTTCAACCAATTTGCCATTATTTTCGGTATGCTTGTGGTATATTTTGTGAACTATTTTATCGTTTTCGGACAACCCGATGCGTGGGTTTTCGATATCGGTTGGCGCAGAATGTTTTGGTCGGAAATGTATCCGGCAGGATTGTTCTTTTTCTTGTTGTTTTTCGTTCCGAAAACACCTCGTTACCTCGTTTTGAGTGGAAATCCGGTTGAGGCAGAGCGCGTTTTGGCGAAAATTGAAGGCGCAGAAAAAGCCAAACAAACCCTTGCTCAAATCGTTGAATCACTCAAACAAAAAACAGAAAAAGTAACCGCTTACGGTTGGAAAGTGCTGTTGGTGGGTATTCTACTTTCGTTTTTCCAGCAAGCGATTGGAATCAACGTGGTACTTTACTATGCGCCACGCATTTTCGAAGGATTGGGATTCGGAACCGATGCCGCTATGGCTCAAACCGTTATTATGGGATTTGTAAATATTGTGTTTACGGTTGTTGCCATTCTCACGGTTGACAAATGGGGACGTAAGCCGCTGTTAATCATTGGTTCAATTGGAATGGCAATCGGTATGTTTGCTATCGGAACAATGGCGTATTTGAATATTATTGGCATTGCTACGCTTATCTTTATCGTGGTTTATACGGCTTCGTTTATGATGTCGTGGGGTCCGATTTGTTGGGTGTTGATTTCCGAAATTTTCCCCAACACCATTCGTGGAAAAGCCATTGCTATTGCCGTTGCTGCGCAATGGACAGCAAACTTTTTGGTATCGTCCACTTTTCCCGCGTTGGAATCGTTTAGTATGACATTCACATATAGTTTGTATGGTGTAATGAGTCTTATATCAATCATTTTCGTTTGGAAAATGGTGCCGGAAACGAAAGGGAAAACGTTGGAAGAAATGGCGAAATTGTGGCGGAAATAATCTGAACTATGATTTATTTGATTATTGTGATTAGTTATGATTTTTCATTTCAGAATCATAGTCAATCACAATAATCAAATAAATCATAGTTCAGATTATTTTATCATCTCTCAAATCCAACTCCCCCACATCTACCAAAAATCTTACCACTTTAATCACTTTTTCATCACTCTCATTCCCTATATTTTTAACTAAATCATTGATTTTTTGTTCACTGTTTTCTTTCAACTCAACAAGCAACTTCTCTTTAATCCGCTGAAATTCAAAATTCGACAAGCCACTTTCGTTTTTCTTCAAACAGACATCGCAATGTCCGCAATCTTTCGGATTTTTTTCGCCGAAATAGATGAGTAACATTCTGCTGCGACACACATTCGTGCGTTCAACATAATCAATCATCGACAAAATGCGCTTGTTGAAACGATTTTTCCGTTCTTCATACATCACTTTCGGAATAGAAACAAACTGCGTATCTTCACGCGAAGTAGTAAATACGATTAACGGCGTTTTCTTTTGCGGAACATACTGAACATAACCCATTTTCGCTAACACGACGAGCATTTCATACACTTCCTTTCGCGTTTTTCCGATGCGACTGCCGAGCCACGACTCATCAATATACACATCATCGGAAAAAACACCGGTATAATTTCGCAAAATAAGCTGAATCAGTTCATTGGTGGTTTTATCCAAACGAAGCGAATAGAGTTCATCGCGATAAATCAAAAAACGAATGCGCGAACGTTGGTCGATTTCTTCCGTATATTCGATATAGCCTGCGAGTTCGAGAATTTTCAACGCGTGATGCGCTTGCAGAAACGAGAATTTGAAAGGAGCGCAAAATTCGTGCAGGTTAAAATCATACACATTGCCTGCTCCCGAGCCAACGGCAACTTGATAAAAATTTCCTATCGCTTCGTAAACGCGAACGATAAATTTCCGGTCGGGGAAGGCGTCCGAAATGCGTTTTTTTAGCTTCGTGCTATCGGCTTTCGTGCAGAGAATTGTAGCGTATGAACGTTCACCGTCGCGTCCTGCGCGTCCCGCTTCCTGATAATATTCTTCGAGCGAGTTAGGTAAATCCAAGTGAACAACAACGCGTACATCGGGTTTGTCGATGCCCATTCCGAAAGCGTTTGTAGAAACAATGACACGGCAATCGTTTAGTTTCCACGCATTTTGTTTGAATATTTTTTCTTCGTAAGGTAATCCGGCGTGGAAAAAATCGGCAGAAACGCCTGCTTTTTGCAATGCAACGGCAACATCTTTCGTCTCTTTCCGACTGCGAACATACACAATCGCTGTTCCGGACACGGCTTGAAGAATATGCGTGAGTTCGGCGAATTTATTTTCCGCCGGACGAACGATATATGACAGATTTTCACGCGCAAAACTTTTTCGAAAAACGTTTTTTTCTTTGAAATGCAGCTTGTTTTGAATATCGTCCACCACCTCATTTGTGGCGGTAGCCGTAAGCGCAAGCACCGGAACATTTTCCAAATGTGCACGAATGTCGGCAATTTTCAAATAAGACGGACGAAAATCGTATCCCCACTGTGAAATACAATGCGATTCGTCTACCACTAATAAGCAGACATTCATCGCTTGCAATTTCGTCAAAAAAATATCGGAAGAAAGCCTTTCGGGCGAAACGTAGAGAAATTTATAGTTGCCGAAAATACAGTTTTCTAATGCGGTAATTATCTCATCGCGAGACATTCCCGAATAAATCGCCGCTGCTTTAATGCCACGTTCTCGAAGATTATCGACTTGGTCTTTCATCAACGCAATCAGTGGCGTAACCACCAAACAAATTCCCTCCATTCCCATCGTCGGGACTTGAAAAGTAAGCGATTTTCCACCGCCCGTCGGCATCAATCCGAGCGTATCCTTTCCGTCCCATACAGATTGGATAATTCGCTCTTGCAGTGGGCGAAATTCGGAATATCCCCAGTATTTTTGGAGTATGGAGTGGAATAATTGGGATTGCATTTTTATAAATTATAGAACGCAGATGACGCGGATAACACAGATTCTCGTAGATTTTATTTTTTCAAAATCAAAAGGGTTTTATCAGCGTAAATCCGTTTTATCCGCGTCATCTGCGTTCTATTTATTATCTTATGTCTTTGATAATTAGCTGCGTAAACGAATTGCTCCCGTGCGTATTTTCCTCGACCGTATAACAAATTTCCACTGGCAATCCGTTTTTTATTTTTTCAAAATGCGATTTCTGACCAAAAGCGATTCCTTGCATTGGCATGCCGAAAGCTTCGTCTTTGATTTCGAGTTTGATATGTTGAAAATCTTTTCCCACGAGCTTGCTATTTCCTGTATCAATTACATTTCGCGTCAAAAATACAGGATTTTCATTATCAGGACCAAATGGTGCAAACATTTTCAGTCCTTCGATAAAATCCGGAGTGATTTGCGAAAAAGAAACTTCTGCATCGATGTTGATTCTCGGCTCCATCATTTTCTTTTCGATTTCATCAAACGAAAGCGTGTTGAAACGATCGGTAAATTCTTCCAAATTTTCTTCACGCAACGTAAGGCCCGCAGCATAAGTGTGTCCGCCGAAGTTTTCAAGAATATCGCGACACGATTCTATCGCTTTATACACATCAAATCCGATAACGGAGCGCGCCGAACCGGAAATCATATTGTTTGACTTTGTGAGTACAATTGCCGGACGATAATATTTTTCCGTCAATCGCGAAGCAACGATTCCTATAATGCCTTTGTGCCACGTTTCGTTGTAGAGAACGATGCTTTTTTGCACATCAATATTCACGTGCTCGTCAATATATTTTATTGCCTCGTCGGTGATTATTTTGTCGAGTTCGCGACGTTCTTCGTTGTATTTATCAATATTTTTGCTTTTTTCGCGCGCCGAAGCCATATCGGTTGAAAGCATCAGATCTACTGCCTCTTTTCCGTTCATCATTCGTCCCGAAGCGTTGATGCGCGGACCGATTTTGAATACAATATCACTCACAGTTATCGTTTTGCGATTCAATCCGCAAATTTCGATAATACCGCGCAGTCCAAAACTTGGATTTGAGTTCAATTGTTTCAATCCGTGGTAAATCATCACCCGATTTTCGCCCGTGAGCGGCACAATATCCGAGGCAATGCTGATTGCCACCAAGTCGAGTAGCGGTTCAATTTCGGAAAACGGCATTCCGTTGCGTTGCGAAAACGCTTGCACCAACTTGAATCCCACACCACAGCCCGAAAGTTCGTCGTATGGATACACCGAATCAGGGCGTTTAGCATCTACCACCGCCACCGCGTCGGGCAATTCGTGATCGGGCATATGGTGGTCGCAAATGATAAAATCGATGCCTTTTTCTCTGGCATACGCTACTTTTGTAACCGCTTTTATTCCGCAATCGAGTGAAATAATGAGGCTTACGCCGGTGTTTGCGGCATAATCAATTCCTTGAATTGAAACACCGTACCCTTCATCGTACCTGTCAGGAATGTAATAATCAATGTTATTGGTTATCTTCCGAAAGAATTTATACACCAATGATACAGCCGCTGTACCGTCTACGTCGTAATCGCCGTAAATGAGAATGCGTTCTTTGTTGCCAAGTGCCTTTTCGATACGATGAATGGCTTCTTCCATATCGGGCAGTAGAAATGGGTCGTGCAGGTTATCCAAACTTGGATGCAGAAAATCTTCGGCTCCTTTTTTCGTTTGAATGCCTTTACCGACAAGTAGCTCGGCAAGTACCGGGTGTAAGTTAGTTTCTTTCGTTAATTCATTTTTTTTATTTTTTAGGTCGTTTGATGGGGTTGAGTAATTCCATTTGTAAGTCATTTATATCGTTTTTTTTGTATCGAAATGGGTTGAGTCAAGGAGAACGCAGATAACACGGATTGTACAGATTATCACGGATTTGTCATTGCGGGCTTGACCCGCAATCTTCTCGTTTTTTGGGGATTGCGGATCAAGTCCGCAATGACACTCCTGACTCAAATATCTTCTAAAATCGCTTCGTAAGCAGCTAGAAAAATCTCAGTAATAGTGCTCGCTCTCGAACAGACTATTCCGAAGATGTAAAGGTACGCATTATTTTTTTCTAATTTGCTTTTTTTGAGGATAAATAAGTGATTATTTTTTGAGAAGTGGGTTTAACGAATAGCATTAAAGTTTACGAGTGAAGATAATACTGCCTATTTTTTGTTGTAAAATAGGCAGTAAATTCATTTTTGATTTTGAAATACTGCCTATTTTTTGTATTTTTGCAGGTAGAAACATAAAGATGTATGAGAAAATTTGATTATTCGTTCTTAAAAAACGCATTATTGCCAACCAGTCTGCTTGGCATTACCAACAGTATTGCCGAATTGAAAGCATTGGATAAAATCCGTAAACGTGATTTTGAGAATATTTTCACAAAACTGGAAAGCATAGCCAAAGTGCAGTCGGTCAAGGGATCGAATGCTATTGAAAATATCGTTACCACCGACAAGCGTATTGAGGAAATAGTCAATCAATCGTCTGCCCCGCTCAACCATAACGAACAGGAAATCGCAGGCTATCGCGATGCGTTGAATGCTATTCACAGCAATTATCAATATATTTCACTTGACGAACAGAGTATCTTAAATCTTCACTCTACCCTGCTTTCCTTTACCGAAACAGGCGGGGGTACATATAAAACATCCGACAATGTAATCTTGGAAATTGACAGTAACGGCAATCGAAAAGTACGGTTTATACCCACAAAAGCCACTGAGACACAGTCGGCTATGCAGCAACTTGTGTATGCGTTCATTGATGCAAATAGCGATGCCGGGATAAACAAACTGCTTTTGATACCGTGCTTTATATTCGATTTTTTATGTATTCACCCATTTTCCGATGGAAACGGAAGAATGTCGCGGTTACTCTCTTTATTGCTGCTGTATAAAGCAGGTTTTGATGCCGGAAAATACATTTCCTTCGAAGAACAGATTAACAAAAATAAAAAATCATATTACGATGCACTGCGAAAATCTTCCGAAAACTGGGAAAATAATACGAATGACTATTTGCCGTTTATCGAAAATTTTATTTTTACACTGCTCATTTGTTACAAAGAACTCGACAAGCGTTTTGCCGTCATCAACTCAAAAAAAACTTCTAAGCGTGAGCGAGTTGAACAAACTCTACTCAACAGCTTGCTTCCACTCAGCAAACGGGAAATTAATTATATTTTGCCCGATGTTTCAATAACTACCATAGAGGGTGTTGTTTCTCAGATGCTCAAGCAGGGAAAAATAAAAAAGATAGGGACATTTAAGGATGCGAAATATAGTAGAAATTGAGGATAAAAAAACAAGGGACTAAAAAGTCCCTTGTTATGATAATTTTTTCACAATGTTTCTTTTCTAAAATCTTGCCGTAGTTCCATTCAAATATATTACCCATTTTCTCTGCTCGGCTTGGTCATAAAGAGTCAAATTTCCGAAGTCATCAAGTACTAATTTAGCTTTTGGTCCTATATTTGTGTTACTTGAAAAAAGAGTCGCGCCTGTAGGAGACATTATTTTAAATTCTCCATTATGGGTTAATTCTGCTTGGGAAGCCTTTCTATTAGTGGGAAGTGGCATTCCTACATTCCATTTCATATCGTAATTAGATCCACTTTTAAGGGCTCCAACACCACCAAATACATTCACCGTAAGTATATACCTTCTATTTGGAGAATAAATAGGATTACCGGCAAGAATTCTCTCCCCCGCATATATTGCATTCGGAAGTCTTTCTTCCTCTAACTGTTTTGACAATATATATTTCTCGACAGCTTCTTTCACTCTTGTTTTTTTAAGCGGGTCAGCAATCAAGTCATAAATAGGAATCAATCCGTAATCAAGTATATCTACGAAAACCATATTTGTTGTGTCTATACTTCGCTCCCAATGAGTCAGGTCGCGAACACCATTGTCAACTTGCACATTAATATTGCCCACTGGAGCTAAATTTATTTTACCGCCCACAATTTCATAGTGTAATGACTGTTCTTGATTTCTTGTGTCTAAAGTAGTTGACAGCGTGCTATTGCTGTTTGTTTTGAATAGTTTGCCAATACTTGCGTTCATTCCGGCTCCAACAACTGTAGCTTTGTTTGTGGTAGTTATTCTTGACCTGTATAAATAATCAATTTTTGCACCTAAAGCAATTCTTGTTAATACGTGCGTTCCATATATTTGAACCAAATTTTCCGGAGATGTGGTGTTCACGTGATTGATGAAAGAGGTCGATAAACATTTTTGCATTTCGGCGGCGGTATTGTACATCGATACCCTTCTGTGGACATAATTGACACTCTTGCTTGCAAAACTATAGGTTGATGAATAGGTTTCTTTGTTTGTGTATGTCGCATTAATATTTCCGGAAAAAAGTTTCTTTTTTTCTTGTTCCGAAATATCAAAACTCAACTTGTTCACAAAATCTGTAACATACGTATAAGAAGTCTGCCCAACAGCTTCTCTTCCTGTCAGAACAGGTGATTTATCCACATCAAGTCCTTGGGGGTACATTTGCTGATATTTGACCATATCTATTACCGGAGCCTTTACACTGTATGTGCTTGCAAATCTGCCTGTAGCATCATAGCCATACCCCAGATGGTCTAACTTGTTATCGCCTCCGGCTCTGATTGCTACACCGTCCACATCTATAGAGTCGTCATTTGGAATTGACTCAATTATCTCATTCTCTCCACAGGAAAACAAGGCTAAGCACAAGGGTAGTACCCAAAAAAAGATTTTTTTCATATTCATAAAATGTATTAGTGGACTTCTATTGTTGCTGTTATTTAGTTGTAATTTTGTTTTCTCAATAGTTGAAGTCCATTAAAGACTATGGAGAAAGACGTATCACTGCTATAAACACAAAAGTCAGAGAAAAGTTCATGCGAAAAAGTTTTTTTAGAAATATTTTTTTCAACATTTTTTATGCATAAAAAAAGCGTCTCATAAAGAAACACTTTCACTAATTGGTATCTTTGTGGCAGTAATAAAACAAGGGACTAGAAAGCCCCTTGTTATAACAAATTAATTGAAATAAATTAGCCTAGAATCTGTATCCTACTGAAAGATAAGCGTTCATATTCTGCTGTTTTGCCTCTTTTACACCAGAAAGGTTTCCAAGACCTAAGTCATACCCAAGTCCCACATTGATTTGTCCAAACTCAACGCCTACTCCAAGACCTACGCCATAGTCAAATCTTTCAGCCTCTACGCCTTCTATACCCATCGCTTTTGCGGCATTATCTTTTCCAAAAATATTAAATGATCGTTTTCCTCCGTTATACGTGATGGTGTCTTTTCCCCCAACTCCGTAAGCTACATAAGGTCCTGCGTGAAGTACAAATCTTGTGCCGGGTGCGATATCAATTTTATAGCCGAAGTGTACGGGCAACTGTAAATACATAGGATTAGACGTCACTTTAAGAGTTTCTCCATCCTCACGGGTGCTCCATTTTGCACCTTTTGTAGTAAGTTCAAGTCCTGTCATTAAGTACATTGCTGGAGTGAAGGCGTAATCCATTGTTACACCAACGTTAAAGCCGGGTTTTGCTTTGAGATCAAGATTCTCTACACCATTTCCATAAAAATTAGAAAGATTTATCCCTGCTTTCACTCCAAAAGTGATAGGCGAATTTTGTGCACTAACATTTGCACCGATAAAAATTGCGATTGCAATTAAAGCTACTTTAAATATTTTCATAATGATAAATAGACGGACTTCTATTGTTGCTCTGCTTTCCCAAAACCGAAGTCCATTAAGAATGATGGGAAAATTTTCAAAAAGATGTTTTAAAAAATCTGCAACAAAGATATAGCAAACTTCAAAAATATCCTCTCTGCTTTAGTTAAACTTCACTAATTCAGTAAAATGTATTGAAGATAAAGTGATACAAAGTAAATAGTCGATACATTTTAACTGTCTGTAAAACCCAAATCGCTCATTTTTTCCAATCCAATTCTTATTTGTACCTTTGTATTCCAAAACATTTCAAAACAATTAAATGGAAACGAGCAGGTATATCATTTATAATAAAAAGAATGAATTTTGCGAGTTCCCATACACCAAAAGAAAAAATAAAATATCGTATGGAAATAGCGGCATTAGTTTCCGGCGGCGTAGATAGCTCGGTTATAGTACATCAATTAAAAGAGATGGACTACAACCCAACTATTTTTTACATTAAAATCGGAATGGAGGACAAAGACGGATACATTGATTGTCCGGCGGAGGAAGATATTGAAATTGTGTCGTATATCGCGAAACGATATGGTTGTCGGTTCGAAATCGTGTCGCTGCACGATGAATATTGGGACAGCGTGGTAAAATACACTGTTGATTCCGTGAAACGCGGATTAACGCCCAACCCTGATATGATGTGCAACAAGCTGATAAAATTCGGCTGTTTCGAAGAAAAATGGGGGCATCATTTTGATAAAATTGCTACCGGGCATTACGCTACCACTATCGAACAGGATGGTTTGACATGGCTTTCTACCGCGAAAGACCGAGTGAAAGACCAAACCTATTTTCTCGGTCAAATCAGCTATGTGCAGGTGTCGAAATTGATGTTTCCGATAGGCAATTTGATGAAAGCGGAAGTGCGCGCGATTGCTGCCGAACAAAAACTTCCGTCGGCACAACGAAAAGATAGTCAAGGAATTTGCTTTCTCGGAAAAATCAACTACAATGATTTTATCGAACGCTATTTAGGACAAAAAGGAGGATTGATTGTAGAGTTAGAAACAGGAAATATTCTCGGCAAGCATCACGGCTATTGGTTTCACACCATCGGACAGCGCAAAGGCTTGGGATTGAGCGGCGGACCGTGGTTTGTGATTAAAAAAGATGTCAATCGCAACATCGTGTATGTATCAAAAGGGTACGATACAAAGTTTCAGTATGGCGATACGATTAATCTGCAAGGTTTTGATTTTATCACGAAAGACATTTGGGGCGACTTTGAGGGGGAACGGGAAATTACGTTTAAAATTCGTCATACGCCGGAATTTTCTTCCGGTAGAATTTCAAAAATCGGCGATATGTATCGTATTCATTCTGATGTAGCGGTGCAGGGAATTGCGGCGGGACAGTTTGGTGTGGTGTATGATAGGGAAAGTCGAATGTGTTTGGGAAGTGGTATGATTATTTGAATTACGATTTTGAATTTATAAGAATATCTTCTTTTATCTGCTTTATAACCGTGAGAAGCGGCGGAATATCTGTTTTCAATGTATCAAAAACAACATCAGCATCAATTTCAAAATAACCGTGCGCAATTCTGTTGCGCATACCTTTGATGTTTTTCCACGGAATTGACGGATAATTGATAAGAAGCTCTTCTTCTGTATATCTGTCAATTCGCTTGATTTCTTCACCGATGATAATGAAACACATACAGATGCCGTTTAGGCGCAGCATTCCGTCCGCCGATTCTAACAACTCGTTAATATTCGAAAGATTGGCGGTGCTTCCAAGCAAATTTTCGATAACTCGTTCTACCTGCTCTAATATTTCGATTATCAAAGATTTATCACGCATAAATAATTTCCTGCATAATACGTTCGAGAAAAGAGGGACGCAGATTACGATGCTTTCTAACTACATCAACGGGCACACCAAAAAACTTTTCAAGTTCCATCGGTAGCTCTACCAACGATTTCAATCCAAGCGATTTACCTTCGTAGTAGATGTCTATATCGCTATTTTCCGTTTGCTCGCCTCGTGCCACAGAGCCAAAAATACCAATACGGTCAATACCATATTCGGTAGAATATAGTTGTTTGAACTGTTTTAGTTTATGTAAATAATCAGCATTGGTTTGCATAACATCATTTTAAGCGTGAATCTACACGGCAAAGTTAGTATTTTCCTTTGCAAAATGCTAACTTTGCAGTTGAAATTTTTATTCAATGGAACTATTTGAAAATATTCGCTTCGTCAATATCATCGAATTTTTAGGAACGTGTGCTTTTGCGATGAGTGGTATTCGATTGGCATCAGCGAAAAAGTTCGATTTTTTTGGCGCGTTCGTTATCGGTCTTGTTACAGCGATTGGTGGCGGAACAACGCGCGATTTATTAATCGGCGCAACTCCTTTTTGGATACAAACACCTGTGTATTTGATTGCTACGTTTATAGCTTTGCTGATTGTTGCTGTTTTTCACAAACAATTGGTCAAACTAAATAATACATTTTTTATTTGGGACTGCATTGGTTTGGGACTTTTTGTGGTGGTGGGTGTCGAAAAAACGCTTGCATTCGGCTTTCAGCCTTGGGTAGCGATAACGATGGGCGTGATTACCGGCTCAGTGGGTGGAATGTTGCGTGATGTGCTTATTAACGAAATTCCGCTCGTTTTCCGGAAAGAAATTTATGCATTGGCGTGTGTTATCGGCGGTGTTGTTTTTACGATACTTTATGCTCTGCAAGTAAATCCAATTGTAAATCAGGTTATTACTGCGAGTGTAGTTATACTTATTCGTATTCTTGCCGTGAAATTTCAATGGCATTTGCCGGTGTTGAAAGGGGAAAATCAATAGGATTTGCGATTTTAGATTGTGTTTCAGTATCTGTAAAGATGTGGTATACCGCGTCTCAATAAAAAATCTAAAATCGTAAATCTAAAATCGCAAATAATAACTATCTTTGCGTAATCAAACTGATTAGCAATGAAGAAAGTCATCTTTTTACTCACACTTTTCCCGCTTTTATCCCTCGCAAAAGCATCGGCACAGTTCGAAGGTACTTTTGGAATGGGAGTGCACGCCGCTTATGGTGCAGAAATCAACAGTTTGGGTGCAGGTGCTCACATTCATTATTATCGTACTAATAATGTGCGATTTGTGCCGGCGATGACATTCTTCCACCCAAGAAACGGAGTGAACAAATGGACTGCTGAAGCCGATGCACATTATATATTACCTGTTTCGCCGACAATATTGTTTTACCCAATTGCAGGATTGAGTTTTTTGCATCAAAATTTTGATGCATCGAGATTGAAAAATTCCGACGAAAGCAATTGGACAAAAAATCGACTCGGCACCAATCTCGGACTTGGGTTTCAGCACGATTTTAGATTTCGATTGCGATGGAATTTTGATGTGAAATATAACTTTGCAGGCGATTATTCGCAAATGGTTTTTATGACGGGAATTGGTTTTTGGATATAAGAAGCGCGAAGGCGCGAAGGCACGAAAGTGCGAAAGTGCGAAGGCAAATGTGATGGATGATTTTAGAGAAATAGAAATAGAAGTAAAAAATAAACATTAAAAATAGCGTGCCAAGCCTTTCGCGCCTTCGCGCTTTCGCGCCCGATAAAATGAAAGATTTTATACTCAACGAAATAAAAAACAAAAACGCCGTTTTGGTCGGACTTATCACACCGGAACAAAACGAAGAAAAAATCGCCGAATATCTCGATGAACTTGATTTTTTGGCAGATACTGCAGGTCTTATTCCTACAAAGCGATTCGTACAACGGTTAGATAAAGCCAATCCTGTAACTTTTGTAGGAACAGGTAAGCTGCAAGAAATCAAAGATTTTATAAAAGATGAAGAAAATGCAATCGGCTCTGTGATTTTCGATGATGAATTGTCGGCAAAGCAAATCCGCAACATCGAAAAAGAACTTGGTATTCGCATTCTTGACCGCACGAGTTTGATTCTCGATATTTTTGCAATGCGCGCACAAACGGCACACGCAAAAGTGCAAGTAGAATTGGCTCAATATCAATATCTTCTGCCTCGTCTTACACGAATGTGGACGCACTTAGACAGACAGCGAGGCGGTGGTGCCATTATGCGAGGCGTGGGTGAAACGCAGTTGGAAACCGACCAACGCATCATTCGCGATAAAATTGCATTTTTGAAAGAAGAATTGAAAGATATTGACAGACAAAAAACCGTTCAGCGTAAAAATCGCGGAAAACTTGTGCGCGTTGCACTCGTGGGATATACCAACGTAGGTAAATCAACGATAATGAATTTGTTAAGTAAATCGGATGTATTTGCCGAAAACAAACTTTTTGCTACGCTCGACACCACTGTTCGTAAAGTTACGATTGAAAATCTTCCATTTTTACTCTCTGATACTGTTGGATTTATCCGAAAATTGCCAACTAATTTGATTGAATCTTTCAAATCGACACTCGACGAAGTGCGTGAAGCCGATATTCTCATTCACGTAGTAGATATTTCGCACCCACAATTTGAAGACCAAATTGCAGTGGTGGAAAAAACGTTATACGAAATTGATAAAACAGAAAAACCTACTATCATTGTTTTCAATAAAATAGATGCTTTTACGCATGTTGAAAAAGATGAAGATGACCTCACGCCGAAAAAACGTGAAAACTATTCGCTCGAAGAACTCAAGCAAACGTGGATGAGCAAGTTGAAAGAAAATTGTATCTTTATTTCAGCAAAAGAGAAAGAGAATATCGACGAGCTTAAACAAATGATTTACAATAAAGCAAAGGAAATACACATTAGTCGATTTCCATATAATGATTTTTTGTATCAAACATATGAAGAGTAATTGGCGATAGCTGTTAGCATTGGCAAAGGCAAATTGTGGAATTGATAGAGGAGAAAATAGAAACGAAAAATAAGTGATAAAATAATCGACTATTGTTTGGTAGCGTACAAATCTGCCATCGCCAATAGTTAACAGCCAAAGCTCCCAAAGAAAAAATGAATTGGAAAGATTTTCTCTATTTTCAACGTGGCGAACAAGTAGCGGTAACGCTTCTATTGGTTTTGATTACACTTGCGATATTGCTAAATATGACAATTTGTAGCCGAAATGTATCGGATATTGCACTTTTGCAAAATGATTCTGTGGCGGTGCAGTTCGATGAGTTTCGCGAATCGTTACAAGAAAGAGAAATTCCTGTCGTTCAAAGAGAAACGGAACGAAACGATAGTCGTCAAACGCCTCGTCTGACAAATCAAAATCGTACAGAACAAAGAACTTTTGCAGAACGTCCTTCTGCTGAAAATCGAACAGAAAATCGTCAGAATAATTTTCCAAGAGCTGAAAAGCTTGCCGAAGGCGAAACCATTTTTCTCAACACAACCGATACGACCGAATGGCAGAAAATTCCCGGAATCGGTAGTACATTTGCCGATAGGATTGTGCGTTATAAAAACCGTTTGGGTGGATTTTCGTCTGTGTACCAATTGCGCGAAGTGAACGGAATAGATGATGAACTTTTTGTACGTATTTCGCCCTTTATTGAACACAATACGAATATTCGAAAACTGCAAATCAATCAATTGGAATTTCGCGAATTATTAGCCCATCCATATCTAGAGTATGAACAGGTACAGATCATTATGAATCTTCGTCGAAGAATTGGTAATATATCTTCTATTGAAGAACTTGCGATGTTGAGCGAATTTTCGAATGCAGATATTGAGCGACTTAAAGCGTATTTGGCGTTTTAGAAGTCAGGTTGAAGGACTATATTAACCACGGAAACCGAAAACACACCTCATCATACAACGAATAATCCGCTTTTCCGTTTACTGCAAATGTTTTTATCTCTTTTGCGCCTTGCAGCAATTGAACGGCAAATTGTAGCGATGCGCCTGTTTTTACCCTATCCTCTACCAACAGAATTGTTTTGTTTTTATAATCAAAATCAATAGGTGAAAGCAGTTGTGGCGTATCGTATTTCGGTTGTTGAAATGGGTCGCGCAAGTTGATTTTCAACAGTTGCAGTTCCGTTTGTAACCGTTGATTGAGAATGGTAGCGGGGATAATCCCGCCATTGGCAATGGCTATAACCATATCAAATGTTTCGTGAAATTCGATTTCGCGAAAGTGTTGCATTATTTCTTCGAAAGATTTCATACTTTCTCAATCGCCTTCAACACCAAAAATCCACCCAATAACTGTATCAACAATCCCGGAATACCCAAACGGAAATCCTGCACAGCCGTAGCAAAATCTTTTACCAACAGCCATTCGATACCTGTTCCGATGATTTGATACGTCAAAATTGCCAACAAAATACCCACAATTGATATTTTGCGAAAATATTTGGCGGCAAAAGCGGCGGCTATCGCCAAAATCACGGATTTTACCAAAATTGCCGGAAGCACGTGCACAGGCGGCATTCCAAACAAAATGTGATTGATAACCGGTGAAAGCATTCCTGTCAATAATCCTGCGTAAACACCATATTTATAAGCAGCAATGAGTGTGAAAAAATAAATCGGCAGAAAAATAAGTCCGCCTTGTGGAATACCGTGAATCAGCTGTGGCAAAAGCAGATTACCAATGATAAAAATAACGGCGAAGATGTAAGTTTTCACATTTGATAAGCCGAAAGAGTAAAGTTTTACGGTTGATGTTGCTGTTGTCATAATTTTATTTTTTGCAAAGATACGAATATTTTGTGAACGTGCACACAAAAATAATAAAGTCGCAAAGAGATAAAACTTTGCGACTTCGAACTTTTATTGTTTTTTGAAATTATCTTACAAAAGATGCATTTGTCAGATATTCAGCACAAAGCTTAACGGCTTCGAATCGCGAAAGTCCGGGAATATTCGCTTCATACTCCACAAAAAATTTGTCGATTTTGTTTTCGTACGCTGTTTCGAATATTTTTTGAAAATTCATCAAACCTGTTTCACCCAATACAGCAGCATCTTTGATGTGCAGCAAGCGAATACGGTCGGGATATTTTCTCATCAATGCCACAGGGTCTTGCAATCCCATTACAGCCCAATAAACATCGAGTTCAAACTGCACCAATGACGGGTCGGTATATTCCACCATAGCATCGAAAACCATTTTTGCGCCTTCCGGCGCTCTGCCTCGCGTGAGCGGTAGCATTTCTGTTCCTCCGGCAACTACACGGCGAAACTCGCCATCGTGGTTGTGAAAAGCAAATTGCAATCCGGCTGCTTTGGCTATTTTGCCTGCTTCGTTAAATACTTCGCCCACGAAAGCTACCTCTTCGATGCTGCGCGTTGTGGGTTGTCCGGGTTGAATAATATATGGCACTTCAATTGCTGCGTGTTGATCGGCTGCTTTTTTCCAAAACTCTTTTGCTTGTTCAAAATTGTCTTTATCATAGCCTCGCATTGGTGGATTAACGTGTGTGCTTACAATCGCTAAACCAACATCGTCAGCCATTTTTTTGAACTCTGCCATCGGCACGGCGCCAATTTTGCCATCGTTGTATCCGGCTAATTCGAGATAGGAATAGCCCATTTGCGCTACTTTTTTCAATCCGCCCGGTACATCGGGTGCAAGTTCATTTCCGAGCGACCAGGTTTGCAGTCCGAATGATTTTTTTGCATTCGATTTGAATACCGATGTTGTTGCTGCCGAAATATGGTTGTTGGCAGCCAAAACGCTTCCTGCTGTCAAAAGTGATGCGTTTTTTAGAAAATTTCTTCTTCTCATTTTAGAATTTTTATTTGAATAACATTGATACAAATTCCCCCAAGTAAATACGCCAATTACGCCATGTGTGCCCACCTTCCGACTCACGATATACATATGGAAAATTCATTCCGTCAAGCAGTTCACGAAAATCTATATTCGTTTGAAAGAGAAAATCCTCTTTTCCCATAGCAATCCAATAGAGTTGGAAGCCGTTTTCCATTTGTCTTTTCAGACCTCCTTCAATATCTTGATACACTTTCGATAACGAGGCATCTCTTGGTCTAATAGCGGCAGAAAACAATCCGATGTAATCAAACGTATTGGGGTAAAAGTGTGAAATGTGTAGCGAGTGAAATCCGCCCATTGAAAGTCCGGCAATGGCACGACCCGATTTTTCGGGAATAGTGCGATAGCTGTTGTCCACAAAATGGAGAATATCGATAAATGTTTCTTCAAATTTTCCGTCCATCGTGTTCGGTAGATTGAAAACCGGTTTATAAAAACCAAGACTTGATTCGCCCGGTGCGGCTTCTTGCGCCACATTTCCGTTAGACATCACCACAATCATCGGTTTTGCCTTACCTTGTGCAATCAGATTGTCAAGAACTTGTGAAGCGCGACCGAGTGTTATCCACGCTTCTTCATCGCCGCCCATTCCGTGCAAAAGATAGAGAACAGGGTATTTTTCATTGCTCTCTTCGTATCCCGGTGGTGTGTAAATGGTAATGCGACGCATTTTGTTGTTTCCGGGCGAGTTGTACCAACGTCGTGCCACAGTGCCGTGCGGAACATTGTTTACGCGATACAAATCGGCTTGTCCGTTGGGGACGAGCAATACGTTGAGCGTACTTGCTACATCGCGACGATAATGTACATTGTTCGGGTCGTTCATCTGCAAACCGTCTGCCACAAACGAATAGGTGTACAATTCTGATGGGAGGGGTGTGGTGGTGTAACTCCATATGCCGTTGGCATTTTTGGTCATTTGCGCTTTCTCAGCGGTGAAATCGCCTTGTACTTCTACATTTGTTGCATTGGGTGCTTGCAGTCTGAATGTTACCGAATTATCTGCGTGAATTTCGGGCGAAATAATTTCTCTGACTTCGCCAAAACGAAGATTTTCTTGCGCTTGCATCAGTATAGAGATTGATAGCGCGAATAGAATGATAAAAAGTTTTTTGTTCATCTTTTTTGCTTTTGTTTTAGGTTTTGCAAATATAGACTGTTTTTTTGGAATTTGCTAATAAATAATTTGCTAATGTGCCAATGCAGTTGCTAGGATTATAAAGTTAATTCATGTTCGCTGTAATTGCATTAGCAAATTATTTATTAGCAAATTATTCATTAGCATATTATTTATTAGCAAATTATTTCTATCTTTGAACCTCAAATAAGTAAACAATGAAGTTTAGACACATAATATATACATTTGCAATTAGCTTGATAGCGACATTTTCTATTCACGCTCAATCACTTGACGAGGCGCGAACGTTGTTTAATGAAAGAAAATTTTCCGAAGCTCTACCAATGTTGCAACAAGGATATGCTGTTACGCCCGAAAATCCTCAACTCAATCAAATGTTGGGCGTATCACTTTACGAAACAGGACGTTTGCATGAAGCCGAAAAACATCTTCTTTTTGCTTCGCAACGACGAGTTACCGATGCGCATCTCTATTTGGGTGTCATCTATTCGTTGATGTATCGTTTTGCCGATGCGGAACGTGAATTTGGATTGTTTGAACGTGCCAACAGACGGAATAATGTTGCATTGGAGCAACTTGCAGAGAAACGAGCATACGCCGCAAAATTACACAGAGCTGTTCAACGTACCGAAGATATTCAAATTATTGACAGCCTTATTGTTCCAAAAGCTTCTTTTCTGACGGCTTACAACCTCAGCGCATCATCGGGCTCATTGATGCCGATGAACGATTTTTTCAGAAATACTATTTCGGGCGATAAAGTGTTGTTTATGAGTGGTCGTGGCGACAGAGTGCATTTTTCGAACGGGGATGAACTCGACGGCTATTCGCTGTTTACAATGGAAAGATTGCTCGACACATTTGGAAACGAGCGCAAACTGCCGGAAAATATTAACAGTAGCGGTAGCAACGCTTATCCTTTCGTGATGACCGACGGGCTGACGCTTTATTTTGCTTCTACCGGGCACAATTCCTTGGGCGGGTACGATTTATTTGTTACACGATACAATCTTAATACGGATAGTTATCTGAATCCGAGCCAAATGAATCCGCCGTTTAACTCGCCGTTCAACGATTATATGTTGGTTATTGACGAAGAAAAAGGCGTTGGTTGGTTTGCTTCGGACAGGTTTCAAGATGAGGGAAATGTGATAGTTTACACATTTATTCCCAATCCGCAAGTGCGATTGCTTGAAGTTGATGATGAAAAAGAGCTTGCGCGTCGTGCAATGATAACATCGATTCGCGATTCGTGGCGGGATGGTGTGGATTACACTACGCTCATTCAGCGCGCACGCCAACGAGTGGTAGCGCAGCAGGAAAATCAAGGCGATTTCGAATTTATCATCAATGATAATATAACCTATCACACGCTTTCCGATTTTCGAAATGCACAAGCACGCGCACAGTTTTCGCAAGCGTTGATGCTCGAAAGTCAATTAAATACATTGAGCGGTCAGCTTTCAGAATTGAGAGATCAATTTCCAAACAATCAATCGCTTCGTCATACAATTCTTGATTTGGAAAGACAAACGGAATCGCTTCATCGTCAAGTGGAAAGTTTGAAGGTGGAAGCGCGAAATACAGAGATACGTAATTTGTAGTTTAAAGATTTAAAAGTTTAAGATTTAATGCTTTCGTTAAACTTTAAACCCTTAAACATTTAAACAAAAAAATAAAAAATATGCCCTTAGAACTCATCATCGTTATCGCACTAATAAGCATAGGAATTATTTTCCTGCTTATCGAGATTTTCCTGCTACCCGGTATTACCATTGCCGGTATTGCGGGTACCGTCTTTATGATTGGCGGTATTGTTTGCGCCTATATTTATCTTGGTAGTACTGCCGGAAATATCGCATTGGTAACGTCGGCTGTGGCGTTGGGAGGCTCGTTTTTTTGGCTGGTAAAGTCGAAAACACTGCGTAAGATTGCCCTCAAAACCGACATCGACTCCACCGTAGATAACAGCTATCTGCAAAAAGTGAAAGTGGGCGACAAAGGTGTTGCGCTTTCACGCCTTGCGCCTATTGGTAAAGTAATGTTTCACGACATTGATATGGAGGGGCGTTCGTTTGACAATGAATTTATTGAAGAAGATACACCTATCGAAATAGTAAAAGTGGAAACGTACAATGTGCTTGTGAAGCGTTTTGAGGGCGCGAACGAGGAAGAAGACTTACAACAGAAAATTAAAAATTATAAACAACAATAAACCAGCGAACCAGCCTTTCGCGCATTCGAGCCTTCGCGCTTTCGTGCCTTAAAGTTTTCGCACAAAACCAAACAGCTATGGATATTCTATTAATCGGATTAATTGTAGGAGGATTTATTCTTTTACTGATTTTCTTCCACTTCGTTCCTTTCGGACTGTGGATTCAAGCCCTGTCTGCAAATGTGAAAATTTCACTTATGCAGCTGTTCCTGATGCGTTTGCGTCGTGTATCTCCCAGCACCATTGTTTCCGGAATGATTACAGCGCATAAAGCAGGCATAAAAAGCATTACGAGAGATAATCTTGAAGCGCACTATATGGCAGGTGGACACGTTATCAATGTTGTTAATGCGCTTATTTCCGCATCGAAAGCCAACATCGACCTGCCGTTTCAAATGGCAACCGCTATCGACCTCGCCGGACGCGATGTGTTGGAAGCCGTGCGCACATCAGTAACCCCAAAAGTGATTGACACTCCGCCGGTTACTGCTGTAGCTATTGATGGTATTCAGTTGATTGCCAAAGTGCGTGTAACCGTTCGCACCAATATAAAGCAACTTGTCGGCGGTGCCGGAGAGGAAACGGTTTTGGCGCGTGTGGGCGAAGGTATTGTATCGTCAATTGGCTCGGCAACATCACACAAATCGGTGCTTGAAAATCCGGACTCTATCTCGAAACTTGTTCTACGCAAAGGACTTGATGCCGGAACAGCTTACGAAATCTTGTCTATCGACATTGCGGATATTGACATCGGTAAAAACATCGGTGCGGTACTGCAAATGGATCAAGCGCAAGCGGATAAAAACATCGCGCAAGCCCGCGCCGAAGAACGCCGCGCAATGGCTATCGCCCTCGAACAGGAGATGAGAGCAAAAGCGCAAGAGGCTCGCGCTAAGGTGATTGAAGCCGAAGCCGAAGTGCCAAAAGCAATGGCAGATGCGTTCCGCAGCGGCAATCTCGGCATTATGGATTATTACAAAATGAAAAATATCCAAGCCGACACCGATATGCGTGATTCAATTGCGAAACCGCAGGGTGGAAGCGAGAAATTGCCGGAATCGAAGTAAAATTCAATGTGCTAATAAATAGTGTGCTAATGCAGAAGCATTGATTAATCCTGGTAACTGCATTAGCACATTAGCATATTGGCATATTAGCACATTATCTATTAGCATATTATGAAAAGAATTATTCCCGAATCAGAATTGATTATCAACTCCGACGGAAGCATCTTCCACCTCCATATCAAACCCGAACAGCTGTCAGACAAAATCGTGATGATGGGCGATCCGGGTCGTGTGACAATGGCGGCAAAAATGTTTGACAGCATCGAGTGTGATATACAAAGTCGTGAGTTTCACACCGTAACCGGAATGTATAAAGGAAAACGCATTACAGCACTGTCGCACGGAATTGGTACAGATAATATCGACATCGTTGTTACCGAATTAGATGCGTTAGCAAATATTGATTTCGAAACGCGCGAAGTAAAACCGGAATTCAAGCAATTAACAATGGTACGCGTAGGCACGTCTGGCGGATTACAGCCGCATTGCCCTGTTGGCTCGTATGTAGTTGCCGAAAAATCCATTGGTTTTGATGGCGTTATCTATTATTATGCCAATGCTGAAGAAATTTGTGAGAATGATTTCACGGAGGCGTTTAAGAAATACGTCAATTGGTCGCCGAATCATTGTACGCCATACGTAGTAAAAGCTGACTCTGCGCTTGTTAAACAAATCGGACACGATATGATTCACGGTATAACTATTTCCGCCATCGGATTTTACGGTCCGCAAGGAAGATACGTTCGCTTGCCGCTCGCCGACCCGAACTTGAATACCAACATTGAATCGTTTCGTTTCAACGGACATTCGATTACGAATTACGAAATGGAAAGCTCTGCCCTTGCCGGACTGTCTAAATTGATGGGACACAAAGCAATGACCGTTTGTGCCATTATTGCCAATCGCGTAGCATTGAAATCGAATGCAGATTATAAAGGGTCTATCGAGGATTTGTTGAGAATTGTGTTTGATAGGATTTGATTTTGTTTTTACTTCTAACGTTAACACTGCGTTATATAACGTATCGTTAACGTTGTATGTTGAAAAAAACATTTACATTTGCACCAAAATATTTCAAAAAAGCACCTAAATGAGAAAACTTTTTACATTGGCATTATTAGCAATCACAATGATTGCCTTTGCCCAACAGAATCCACCGTTACCGATTGACCCAAACGTAAGAACAGGGCGGCTCGAAAACGGACTGACGTACTTTATACGCCACAATAACCTGCCCGAAAATAGAGCCGATTTCTATATCGCTCAACGAGTAGGTTCAATGCAGGAAGAAGACCACCAAATGGGTCTCGCGCACATTTTGGAGCACACAGCTTTCGGCGGAACAAAGAATTTCCCCGGGAATCTGTTGCTCGAATACCTGCAAGACAATGGTATCAGATTCGGTCAGAACATCAACGCCTACACATCGTTCGACGAAACGGTGTATTTCTTGACCGATATTCCCACCACCAACCAAAATCTGATGGATTCTTGTCTGCTGATTTTGCACGACTGGTCAAACTCTCTTTCGTTGCTCGATGAAATAATCGAAAGAGAACGCGGCGTTGTTCGCGAAGAATGGCGCACGCGCGGTAATGCACAGATGCGTTTGTGGGAACAGCTGCTACCTGCAATGTTTCCCGATAGTAAATATGGCAATCGCTTGCCTATCGGAAGTATTGATGTAATCGACAATTTTACACCGGACGAGTTGAGAGCATACTATCAAAAATGGTATCGCCCCGATTTACAGTCGATTATCATTGTCGGCAATATTGATGTGGACGAATGGGAACAGAAAATAAAAGACCTTTTCTCGCCCATTCCACTTGACCCAAACAGAGCCGAACGTATATTCTATCCTGTTGCCGACAACGATGAACCGATTGTAGCCATCGCTACCGATGTTGAAGCTTCTACTGCACAAGTATTATTGTTTTTCAAACACGATGCACTGCCTATGGAAATGAAAAACACACAAATGGGTTTCGTTTACAATTATATAATGAACGCTGCCGCATCAATGATGAATCAGCGTCTTGCGGAAATCACACAAACGCCAAACGCACCATTTACATTTGCGCAAGCGTATGATGATGACTATTTTATTGCAAAGACCAAAAACGCTTGGACTGTGTTTGCCGGTACTGCCGAAGATAAAATTGATGATGCACTTGGTGCAATGATGCGCGAAACGGAACGTGCCCGCCAATTTGGATTCACGGCTTCGGAATATGAAATCGCCCGCGCAAATATTTTGAAACGATATGAAGACGCTTTTAATAATCGTGGTACACAGCGCAATTCAGCTTACTCACAGCAATATGTGAGTGCATTTATCAATCGTACACCTATTGCCGGCACTGAATTTAACTATCAATTCATTCAACAAATAGCGCCGAATATTCCGGTGGAAGCAATTAACGCTACCTTCCAACAGTTATTCAATGCAGATGGTAAAAATATTGTAGTAAGTGTAATGGGTCCGGAAAGAGACGGATTGGTTTATCCTACCGAGAGCGAATTGTTGGCTGTATTGAATGCAGTGAAAGCTGAAGAAATTGAGCCATACGCCGAACAAGTAATCGATGAGCCGTTGATTTCAACACCGCCAACTGCCGGAACAATCACAGCAGTAACGAAAGACGAAGTGATGGACGCTACCGTATGGACATTATCAAACGGTATGACAGTAGTATTGAAAAATACCGATTTTAGAGACGACCAAATTTTGATGACCGCATCAAGCGTTGGCGGATATTCTCCATTTGCCGTAAACGACCCGATTAACAGCCGAATGATGGGCAGTGTAATGACATTGGGTGGCGTGGGCAATTTCAGTGCCACCGATTTACCAAAAGTATTGGCAGGGAAAACAGCTTCGGCAAGCCCCACTGTAGGTCTTATCTCGCAAGGTTTTAGTGGTTCTTCTTCCATCAAAGACTTTGAAACGATGCTGCAATTGGTACACCTCTATTTTACCGCACCGCGCAAAGATGATGATGCTTTCAAATCGTTTATACAGCGTATGGAGCCTCAACTTCGTAATCAAGATGCCAATCCGACAACTGCATTCAGCGATGCCATTACAAATGCATTGTATGGCGATAACCCGATGATGGCACGCCTCAAAGTAGAAGATTTGAAAAAAATTGATTATGAGCGCGTTATGAAAATGTATTCGCAAATATTCAGCAATCCGGGAAGTTTTATTTTCACTTTTGTGGGCAATGTTGATGAAGATAGTGTGCGTCCTGTGATTGAGCAATACCTTGCTTCGTTGCCCGGACAGGCGGTAAAAGGCGAATTTGTGAACGTGCCGATGGGCTTCATTCCGGGACAAACGGAAAACATTTTCCGACGCGAAATGCAGATTCCGAAAGCTGCCACATTTATTGGTCGTGCAGGAATAGTTGAAAATTCGCAGAAAAATAACATTCTGATGAGTCTGTTTTCCCAAATCCTCAACCTCGTTTACACCGAAAAAGTACGCGAAGATGAAAGTGGTACTTACGGCGTGAGCGCAAGAGGCTCAATCTCTCGCTATCCTGCCGGGCAAACGATTTTGCAAATTTTCTATGATACCAACACCGAACAGGTAACGCATCTCAACGAAATCATCATCAATGAACTGAATGATATCGCTGCAAATGGTCCGCGCGAAACAGATTTCAATCGAGCGAGAGAAGCCACGCTGAATAGTTTTGCAGTAAACCAACGCGAAAACGGTTATTGGTTGGGACTTCTCAGTACGAAATACTTCTATGGCGAAGACAATCGTTCGGATTATCTCAACATTGTAAATTCGATTACGAGTAAAGATATTCAGGATTTCGCAAAAATGTTTTTGGAGCAAGGCAATGCAGTAAAAGTTGTGATGTTGCCGACGGAGGAGTAAGCGTTTCTACCACAAGGAACACAAAGAAAATCCACAAAGGGCACAAGTGGCTAATAAACCATCTTTGTGTCCTTTGTGGATTTTCTTTGTGTTCCTTGTGGTAAAAATGCTCTTGCGTTCAAAAAGAAAAATAAAGCTCCTCCACCCTCTTCCAATTCACTACATTCCAAAAATCCGAAACATACTCAGCCCTGAGATTTTGATAACGCAGATAATAAGCGTGTTCCCAAACATCATTGGCAAGTATCGGCGTGTGATTTCTTCTTTCGGCATCCATTCGAAAATTATCTTGATTCGGCGTAGTGGCGATGTATAGTTTCCCCTCTTGGTCTTTCATCAACCATACCCAACCCGATCCAAAAACGGACATAAAAGCGCGTTCAAATTCAGCCTGAAACGCTTCAAAAGAACCAAAGTTGCGAACCAAAACATCGGTCATTCTTGCCGATATCGGCGCAGTTCCGGCAGGTGCAAGTATTTCCCAAAACAAACTGTGATTATAAAATCCTCCGGCATTGTTTCTTATTGGTGTTCGGATTTCGGCAGGAAGCAAATCGAGATTCTTGAGCAAGTAAACGGCATCTTTTCCTTGCCATTCAGGATAGTCGCTCAAAATACGATTCAGATTATTAACAAATGCGCCGTGGTGCCTGTTATAATGAATATCCATTGTTTTGGTATCAATATACGGCTCTAACGCATCATACGAGTATGGCAATTCGGGTAATTGAAACTGCGCCGATGCCGAAAGTGTTAGTAATGTGCTAAGTAGTAGCAATGATATTTTTTTCATATTGTTGTTTATTTAATAGTTTTTGCGTCATTCCGTGCTTGACACGGAAATTCCCTTATAAAATGGGAAGATTGCGGGTCTTGAACTTAATTCAATACTACAATGACGTTATGCCCTCATTCTATCTTCAAAGGCAGACAAAGCTGCTTTTGCGCCTTCGCCCATTGAGATGATAATTTGTTTGTAAGGAACAGTCGTTACATCGCCTGCGGCATAAATGCCGGGAATATTGGTACGGCAATGCGTATCAATTTCGATTTCGCCGAACTTATTCACATTGACAAGGCTACTGAACGGTTTGCTGTTGGGAACAAGTCCGATTTGTACAAAAATACCGTCTAATTCCACCACTCGCTCATCGCCCGAAACGCGGTCTTTTACGCGCATACCCGTTACTTTTTCGCCGTTTCCAATCACTTCTGTGGTTTGGGAAGAGAGAAAAACGTCCACATTGGGCAAAGATTTTACTTTGTCTTGCAATACTTTATCGGCTTTCAAATCGTCCATAAATTCGAAAACCGTAACGTGCGAACAAATTCCTGCCAAGTCAATGGCAGCTTCAATGCCCGAATTTCCGCCACCCACAACGGCAACCCGTTTTCCTTTGTAAAATGGTCCATCGCAGTGCGGACAAAAAGCAACGCCTCGTCCGATATAATCCTGTTCGCCCGCGATATTTAGCTTTCGCCAGCCTGCACCGGTGGCAATAATTACCGATGGCGCGGTGTATTGTTCGCCACCCGAAACGGTAAGTAGTGGCGTATTCTCGTGCATTTCGATTTTTTCGATTGTCCGATGTTCCAATAAATCAACCGGATAGTCGGAAAGATGCAGTTTTAAGTTTGATGCCAATTCTTGTCCGGTAGTTTTCGGTACGGAAATCAGATTTTCGATGCCTACGGTTTCCTTTACCTGTCCACCCAAACGCTCGGCGAGTATGGCAACACGTAACCCTTTTCGGGTAGAATAAATGGCTGCCGAAGCGCCTGCCGGACCACCGCCGACAACAATTATATCGTAATTTTTTATCGAAATATCTTTTGTTTCCGCTTCTACACCGTAGTAGTTTTCAAGTTTTGTCAACAGCTCCCCAAATTCGGCTTTGCCGGAATGAAGCAATTCCCCATCGGCAAAAACGGCAGGAACGCCTTGTATTTTCAACGATTCTACTTCTTCTTGGTAGATTGCGCCGTCCACCATTTCGTGGCTGATATTTTTGTTGAGCGTAGTCATCACATTCAGCGCTTGAACAACATCGGGGCAGTTGGTGCAAGTAAGCGAAACGTAAGTTGTGAGTCGAATATCGCCTTTCAGTGCTTTGATACGGCGCTGAATACCTTCATCGGGAATGTTTTTTCCTTTGCCGTTGCTGTTTAAAATTGCCAATAGAAGCGATGTAAATTCGTGTCCATTGGGTACGGCGCGAAATGTGATGCCGGTAGGCTCGCCATCTTTTAAGAGTGAAAAGCGTAAGGCGTTTCCTTCAGTAATGTTGAGGCTGATTTTTTCGGAACAATCAGCCGTTTCTGTTAACAAATCAATGAGTTCGTTCCGGCTATCGTGATTGGAAGAAACTTGTATGTCGAATATATATTCGCTAACTAAATCGGAAAAAATTTCCTTCAACTGTTGTTTTAGTGCTGAATCTAACATAATAATTTAGGATTTTAAATTTTCAAAAAACGCAGATTTTCAAAGAATTATTGTCTGCGAAAATCTACGTCATCCGCGTTATCCGCGTTCTTTTATGAATCAAATTTTAAATTTTACCAACCAAATCAATGCTTGGCTTCAACGTTTCGCCCCCTTTTTTCCATTTTGCAGGACAAACTTCGTTCGGATTAGCAGCAACGAATTGAGCAGCTTCTACTTTGCGTAAAAGTTCGTCGGCATTTCGTCCGATTCCGAGGTCGCTTACTTCGGCAAGTTTGATTTTTCCTTCGGGGTCAACCAAAAATGTACCGCGATATGCCAACCCGGCTTCTTCAATCATTACACCAAATGCACGACACAGTTTCCCGGTTGGGTCGGCAAGCATCGGATAGTTGATTTTACGAATGCTTTCCGAAGCATCGTGCCACGCTTTGTGTACAAAATGCGTGTCGGTGCTTACCGAATAAACCTCTACACCCATTGCCTGAAACTCATTGTATTTTTCAGCCATATCCACCAACTCGGTTGGACATACAAAAGTAAAATCGGCAGGATAGAAAAAGAAAATCGACCATTTGCCTTTCAAATCATCACTGCTTACGGTTTTGAAAGCGCCATTGTGATACGCCTGCACGCTAAATTCGGGAAGTTGAGAATTAATTATTGTTTCCATCATTTGAAATATTAAAAAATTGAACTAATGTTATCGGCAACAAAATTACGGTGCTTTTTTTATATATAAAAATAATAATATCTATCTTTGTATAGATAAAAACTATATCAAGGATATGAACATACAACAATTAGAATATATTGTAGCGGTAGATAATTATCGCCATTTTGAAAAAGCGGCAGAGGCTTGTTTCATCACACAACCCACATTGAGTGCGATGATTAAGAAATTAGAGCAAGAGTTAGATTTGAAGATCTTCGACCGCTCTATGCATCCTATTCGTCCTACATCGGCAGGTAATCTTATTATTGAACAAGCGCGAATTGCGTTGAGAAATTTTCGCCAAATCAAAGAAATTTCTGAAAATGAGCGCAATATGATACAAGGTGAATTCAAGTTAGGCATTATTCCCACTATTGCGCCCTACGTAGTACCCGAATTACTTCATAAACAGGATATTGATGGCTTAGACCTCTCTTTAATAATCAGTGAAAGCACAACAGATAATTTGATTATCAATTTATTAAATGGCAATGTAGATGGCGGACTAATGGCTGGTCCGCTCAATCACCCGAAGTTGGTAGAATATCCCATATATTTTGAACAATTTTACGCTTATGTATCACCACTCGATGTAATGTATAAAGAGAAGGAAATCGATTTGGACAGCGTGGATATTAATACAATTTGGTTATTAGAAAATATTCATTGTCTGCGCGGACAAATTGAACAATTGTGCCATATAAAGCGAAAGAAAAACAACGCCGCGAGCGTTAAATACGAAGCGGGAAGTATTGAAACGCTGATTAATGTAGTGGAACAAAATGCAGGTATCACAATCATTCCCGAAATGTCTGCAATGAGTTTGAATGAGGAAAAACAAGATAACTTACGCTCATTCAAAAACTTGGACGCATACCGTGAAGTCTCGCTTGTAGTGAGCAAAGAGTATATGCGCAAAGCGATGTTGAACAGGGTGTTAGAGATGATTAAAGCAGTAGTTCCGGTAGCTATGCAAAACGATGAGCGGAAAAGATATGTGGTGGACGTGAAATTGTAGGGCTGCTGTTTTTGTTTACTAGTATTTTCATTTTTTCAGCTATCATTTTTTTAGACAAAAATGAATAATTAAAAAAGCAATAAAAAATTTGTTTATTTCAAAAATAATTTTCATCTTTGTACTGGATATAAAAACAAAAGCCTATGATATAAGCGTATAATTGATACGCACATTTTAATTGGAAAAAGCGTTTTAGTTTATTCTTTTTTACTGAAAATTTGCCGATTTAGAAGTGAGAGGAAGACTGGATTAAAATGTCTGCGCCTGTGGCGTGGACTTTTGATTTATTCTGTTCTCACGAGTTACGGCAAATACTTCAGTAAGCGGAGTACTTTAATTGTACCACGCCTTTTCTATGTGTGTATTTGAACAACCTAAGGTACAAGTAAATATTTTCTTTACGAAATTGTTAAAAAAGAGCAAATCAAAAATCCGTTCCGAGCTATCGGAACACTAAAACAAATTAAAACTATGACAACAACAAAATCAAATATTTTCTTTATTATCCTTTTTGTCGTAATGACAACAATATTTGTAGCGTGTGATAACCATTTAGAGCATGAAGTATCGGAAATAGAAGTTCCGGAAGTACCCACCGAAACAGTGTCTTTTACGGAAGATGAATTATTGGTGTTGATGCAAATGCGAAACCCTGATAACAGGATTTGCATTGATGAAGCTACCGAAATAGCAATTGATGCTATCAGTTTTTTCAATGCAGGCAATACTACAAGGTCAGGCGAAATCCGCCGAGTTGCCAATATAGCGGCTTTGCGAGGCGAGCCGACAACACGAATGACAACTCGCGCCTCAGACGAAAGAGTAGAAGTGAAAATGCCTGATACACTGGCTTATGTTTTCAACTTTGCCGATGATGCAGGATTTGCCATTATTGCTGCCGATACGCGCATTGAAAGCCCGATATTGGCTTTTGTGGAAGACGGTAGTTTGGATTTGAGCAAAGAAATTGACCATCCTGGATTAGCCATATTTCTATCTGGTGCTGAAGAATATATCGAAAGGTCTATTATTGAATCGGAACAAAGGCGTGATTCGTTGCTTGCAGACATTCTTACCAAGATAGAAGTAGTAGGGGTGATGGATACAGTGTATCTTGATGATGCAGCAACGAGAAGAGGTGATAGTGAATGGCGTACTGGTGAGACAACCACCATATCTGGAGGACCTTGGATAACAGATTCAAGGATGGGTCCGCTTTCAACGGTGGAATGGGGTCAAAGTTTCCCTTACAATGATTTAGTAAAAAGTAAAAAATGCACTAATCCATCTTCATATTTACCTTTTACAAGTTGTGATTTGGTTGTGCCCACTGGCTGTGTGGCAACTGCTACAGCTATGCTTATGGCATATTGGGGAGAACCGGCACAAATAGATGGATATAACATGGATTGGGGTTTGCTGAATGAATATACAGGAGGAAACTCTAATGTCCATGAAAATATATGGGGAAAACTTGTGATACCAACCACACTTCCAGCTCGCCTTTCTGGAAGACAGGTGTTATTTAGTAACAATGTATCACGATTAATGGAGCGTATTGGACATCATGTAGGAATGAATTACGGATGCTCTAAGCATGGGGGAAGTGGTATTGCTAATATGCAAAAAATGGTAAACTTTCTACATAAAATGGGATACACAGGAGGCTGTGAAGAGAATTACAACACTCGAGTAGTTATTAATTCGTTGAATAATCGTCATCCTGTATTGGCGAGTGGCTTCAGAGACAGGACCTTATTTGTGCCTCATACTGGACATACTTGGCTCATTGATGGCTATTTACGACAAAGACAACAGATTATGATAACTGTAACAATCACTGATGTAGCGCAAGGTCCGGCGGGTCCTTTTTTGCGTACCAGGACAATGATAACCACTGAAACAGTATATTCGTCGTATTATCTGCATAACAACTGGGGCTGGAATGGGAGCTATAACGGTTTTTTTGTAGCCGGAAGTTTCCATGTAGGGGATGAGTTTGGCTCCAATGCAAGAAGTGTTCCAATGGAAGATCGCAATTATCAGTATAAAAATAAAATTTTCCCAAACATCAAACTAAAATGATAGGGATAATAGATATAAAGACATAAGATTTCCATAAAATTTTCCGAAAAGTTATTCTATGTGAAATGATTAGAATTCAATAAATCAAAAAATTATAAACAGATGAAAACTGTAACATTACTTATCTTCTTATGCACCTCTTTCGTATTACAAGCTCAGTTAGACGAATATAACTCTACTGGAATTACTTTTCCGCAAAAAAATCGCTCTATCGGTATCACATATTCCGGGTTAGGAGAGAATTCCGTATTTTCATTAGGTATGAGAGATTCGGGCTATGATGGGATAGGTTATTATTCTTTTGGAATTACTTATATTCAATCGCTGTCAAATCGGTTTGACTTGGAAACTGGCATTGAATACAATAGATCGAAACTTCGATATATCCCTCTTCCGGAAGAAGAACTATTTGATTTCCATGTGTCATTTATCAATATTCCGCTTACTGTTCGATTTAATTTTTGGGAATACTTTTTTCTTAATGGAGGGATTTCTTTGGGTGTAAACCCAAAAATGAATAAGGATTTAAGAGGAGATAAAGGAGAGGCGGGAATAATCTTAGGAACTGGCGTAAAGTATGATTTCAAAAATATACCTATTGGTTTGTTTCTTAATCCATATCTGAAGCGTCGAACTTCGTATTCGATGCTAGAAACAGGATTTAGAATGGGGGTAGTGTATAATTTGTAATGGGGACAATATAAAAAGGGGAAATTAACTTTTCCTCTTTTTATCCTATCAATTTCCCAACAATTTCTTCACCATTTCTGAAATCAATCTTCCTTCCGTTCTTCCTGCTAATTCTTTGCTCGCCAGACCCATTACTTTACCCATATCTTTCATTGATGTAGCCCAACGTTAGTGATAATTTCCTTAACGGCAACTTCCAATTCTTCGGGCGAAAGTTGCTCCGGAAGATACTCTTTTATCACATCCATTTGCTCTACTTCCACTTCGGCTAAATCGGTGCGTCCTTGCGAAATATAAATGGTAGCACTGTCTTTGCGCTGTTTTACCATTTTTTGCAGGATAGCGATAATTGTTTCTTGTGACAATTCGTCGGGTGCATCTTTGGCGGTTTTTGCTTCCAAAAACTCTTTTTTGATACCGCGCAATGCTTCGAGTTTGACTTTGTCTTTAGCGAGCATCGCTTTCTTTGTTTCGTCATTGATGTTTTCGAATGATAACATTTTATTTTTATTTTGCGTGAGAACACGAAGGCGCTAAAGCGCTAAAGTGCAAGTTCGCTGATTATTCGTTGTATTTGTTTTCGTGCCTTCGTGCACATTAAAACAATGACGTTGAATATTGCGCATCAGAGCGGAAAGCACGTGGATCAAAATCGCGTTCGCGTTTGAAAACCGGCGTTTTTTCTAATGCTTCCAATATTTTATCGTCATCTAACTCATCTAGTGTGAGCACGAAAGGCTCTGTGCGATAGAGATTGTTTGAAGGATTATTTACGCCATACAGTTCAAACAGTCTGTCTTTTTCTTTTTTTGCTGCCGCCGCTTCTTTTGCCGCTTTGTCTGCATCGGCTTTCGATGCGGCGTCTTTCTGTTCGATGATACCCGGCACATTGTCGATAGAAAATCCGGATGCTAATAGCGTGATTTTCACATTTTCACCCAGCGTATTATCAATGCCGTGTCCCCAAATAACGTTGATTTCGTCGCCACGGGTTAGTTTTTTACTAAACTCTTTCACGGCTGCAATTTCGGAAATTCGCAACTCGTGATCTTCGCTATACGAAATGTAGAAAAGCAGTTTATTGGCGTTATACACATTGTTGTTGTTTAGTAACGGTGAATCCAGTGCGGCAGCTATCGCATTTTCCAAACGGTCTTCGCCTTTTGCCTCGCCATTACTCATAATGGCTACGCCGCCGTCTTCCAGTGTGGTTTTCACATCTTCGAAGTCGAGATTCATCACACCTTCTACCGTAATGATTTCGGCGATGCTCTTTGCTGCGATATTGAGCATATCGTTTGCTTTGGCAAAGGCTTCCCGTGCGGTAAGGTCGCGAACGCGATAAATTTCATACAAACGTTCGTTGTTGATAACCAGCAGTGCGTCAACATTTTTGGCAATTTCTTCAACACCTTTCAACGCTTGGAAAATTTTCGATTCCATTTCGAATTCAAACGGAATGGTAACGATTCCTACCGTGAGTATACCCATTTCTTTTGCCACACGTGCCACTACGGGAGCGGCTCCTGTGCCTGTGCCGCCGCCCATTCCGGCTGTGATAAACGCCATACAGGTACCATCGCTCAATAGTGCTTTTATTTTATCAACGCTCGCTTCAGCTGCTGCACGCGCTTTTTCGGGCTTACCGCCTGCGCCCAATCCTTCACCCAATTGAACTTTAACGGGAATAGGCGATTTTTTCAAATCCTGACTGTCCGTATTGCATACCGCAAAAGAAACATCGTGAATATTTCCTGCTCGGTACATATGGTTTACGGCATTTCCACCACCGCCACCTACGCCAATCACTTTGATAATGGATTGCGTACGGCTTTCTATTTGCCAATCTAATATTTCGTCGTTCATCATACGTTCTTTTTTATTCTTCGTCTTCTTCCTCCTTGAACAGACCACCAAAAATGCCTGTTAATTTTTCGCCAAATCCCGGTTTATTGGGGTCTTTTTCCTTGGGCGGTTTTGGTTTTCTGGGCTGTGGCTTTACGTAAACCACTTCATCTTTGTCGTTATTATCCACATTTTCAACCTGTGGTTTTGGCTTTTCTACCACAATATGCTCGCAGTTTTCTTTTCCAAGAAACAACAATCCGAATGCCTGCGTGAACGCCGGATTGCTGTCAAAATCAGATGAATGAGTGATAAATGCTTTATTTGCCGATGCTTTGCGCACAGGCATTTTCAGTTTTTCGGTGAGATATGCATCAAGATTGCGAAGTTGCGATGCGCCACCCGTGATGATCAAACCTGCGCCCAATTGTCCTTCGTAGCCCGATTGTTTAATTTGTTCTGCGAGATTCGCAATTATCTCATCTAAACGCATTTTGATAACGTTATTCAGCTCACCGGCGTTTTCTGTTTTCGATGATTTTTGAGAAAACGGCGATGAAAATGGTGATGACATCTTGCCGCTGTTCTTTTTGTCATCGGCTACATTTCCTAATTTTATTTTGGACGTTTCCGCCTGATCTTCTGTATAGTTGAGTGCACAAATATCTCTTGTGATGTTTTTTCCGCCAAAAGGAATAGTTATCATTCTGCGTAAAATGCCGCCTTTGTAAATGGATAGAGTAGTGGTACCTGCACCGAAATCCACAAAGGCACAACCCAACATTTTTTCTTCGTCGCTCAATGTAACCGTTGCCGATGCTAATGCGCCGACAATGTATCCGGCAATTTTCATTCCGGCTTTTTCTTCGATGCCTTTTTTGATATTGGATTTTAATGATGCGCGTCCGACAACAATTTTATATTCGGCTTCGATGAGCGAACAGGGCACGCCAACAGGATTTTGCTCGGATTTGTCATCAACAAAATATTCTACATCAGCAACGGCGTAATGATGCTTCGATGCGGGTGTAAATTTCTCTGCTTCTTGGCGCAGCTGTGCGATGGTGTCTTCAGTGATGGTGTTACCCGAAAGTTGTTTCGTTTCCCAAAAATCAAAAGTGTGCAACGATTGTCCCGACAAGGAAACGTATACTTTGTCGATTTTCTTTTCTAACTTATTTTCGAGCATCGTTACTACTTTGCGCACTTTTGCTCCTACTTCATCTATGTTGTGCACCACGCCTCTACGAATACAGTTGCTCGACGGCACGCTTTCGCAAGCCAACATCGAAACGACGTTGTCCGCATTTTTGCGACCGACCACTCCTGTGATCTTGGAAGTGCCTAAGTCAATGGCTGCTATAAATCCCTGTGTCATATATTTTATATTATTACCCCTGCCCCCTAAAGGGGAATTTGCATCGTCGCAGCAAGTCCCCTTTAGGGGATTTAGGGGTTCTATCTTCTTATTCCTACTACTTGGTTTTCAAATCTCAAATTAATTTCCGAATAACGATTCCACCCCACTTCATTCAATCCTCTATCTACAAAGAGCGAAAATTTATCTAGTTTGGCAGCATAATTATCGAGATTTCCCATAATGATACGAAAATCGCCCACGCGCGGAATCAATTCCACATCTTGGTTTCGTCTTACTACTATTTGTTCAATCCACGCATTCCAATACGGATTTCGGTTAAGAAACAAAGCGAAATCATATAATTTTTCTTGCGCAAATTTCTCGTCTATTGCACCGGTGGCGAGTGGCACGTACAGCACAAAATTGATGGATGTGGGCATAATTTCCCGACGACTATCTACATAAAAGCTTCCGCGCGTATCGGAAATTACCCGTAAAATTGGCTCGCGTTGTCTCACATTTGCAACAATTGTGCCGCGAGAAGTGGTAAAAACTTCCGCCGATTCAACCAATTGATTCGTGAGAATAGAATCCCGGATTTGTAATGTATTTACTTCACCAAATGTTTTACCAACGGGGTATAATTCAAATCTTTTTACCAAGTTAATAATATCTTCCGCCTGCACAAATTGTGTGCGCAAACTGTCTCGCACAACCACATCGAAACTCCTAACCACACGATTATGCGACGAACCCTTGAAGTAAATTGCCGCAAAAATGAGGTAACCTACTACAAGCACCGAAACTGATATGATGAGTATTTTTTTCAAATATTTTCGTTTGACCTTTAGTCAGATACAAAATTATTGAAATTTATTCAGACTAACAAGAAAAATAAGCGCGAATATGTAAAAGCGCGAAAGCACGAAAACAAATCTAGCGAATAATCAGCGAATTTGTCCTTCGTGCTTTCGCGCCTTTGTGCCTTCTCGCAAAATTTTTTCAATTTTCGGCAAAAGTTTATCGATATCACCTGCACCGAAAGTTACCAAAACTTCCAAATCTTTGTTTTTTAGAAAATCCGGTAATTCCGATTTTTGCAACAATATTTTCTTTGGTGATGTTATTTTATCGAAAATAATTTTCGAAGTTATGCCCTCAATCGGCTCTTCGCGAGCGGGATAGATGTCGAGCAAAATAATATCTTCGAGCAACGAAAGACTTGCTGCAAATTCATCGACAAAATCGCGTGTACGCGAATAAAGATGTGGTTGAAAAACACCCGTTACTTTCTTGTCAGGATATAATGCTTTGATTGATTCTATCGCCATTTCGAGTTCCTGTGGATGGTGCGCATAGTCGTCAATAAAAACAATATCGTCGGTTTTTATAAGGAAATCGAATCTTCGTTTCGCACCGCCATACGTGGCAATCGCTTGCCGGATTTCATCGGGCGTTGCACCACAAATTCTCGCCACGGCAATGGCGGCAATCGCATTTTCGATATTGATTTTCACGGGAACACCCAACGATAAATCGCCTATTTTTTCGCTCAGCGATACAAAATCGAAAATAATTTCACCGCCGCCGATGCGGATATTTTCGGCACGATAATCGCCTTCGGTTTCAGAATATGTGAAAATTTTAACCGATTTATCGCATTTTGGTGTTACAGGTGCATCTTTCCTGATAAGAAGAAACCCGTCGGGACGAATGAGCGAAGTAAATTTTTCGAAACTTTCCCGATATGCTTCCGCCGTTCCGTAAATGTCCAAATGGTCGGGGTCAGCAGAGGTGATGACGGCAATCCACGGGCGCAGCCAATGAAACGAACGGTCGTATTCATCAGCTTCAACAACAGTGATTTGGCTTGTGTCGGAAAGAAGCAAATTATTGTCGTAGTTTTTCAAAATACCACCCAAAAACGCATTGCAATCCACCGCCGATTGACGAAGTAAATGCGCAATCATACTCGAAACGGTGGTTTTTCCGTGCGTTCCGGCAACGCAAATGGCATTGCTCGATTTTGTGATTTCGCCCAACACTTGTGCGCGTTTCATCAGTGTGAAATTATTTTCGCGAAAGTAGATCAGTTCGCTGTGTGAGGCGGGTACGGCGGGTGTGTAAACAATTAACGTAGTCCTTTTTTCGAGAAATAGCGTTGGAATGTCTTTAATATTATCCTCGTAATGCACAAATGCGCCTTCATTGCGAAGCGATTCGGTCAATTCGGTTTCGGTGCGGTCGTATCCGCCCACGTTTTTTCCTTTCGAAAGAAAATATCGGGCGAGGTTGCTCATTCCGATGCCGCCGATGCCGATGAAATAAATATTTTGGTAGGTTTCAGTGTTCATTTTTTATGTTATTCTTCTTCGTAGTAATATGAGTAATCAATTCCTTTCATAAACATTTCGCGGCTGTGAATGTCATCTGTCAGCGCGTTTTTGAGCAATTTTTTTATAGTGGTGCTGTTGGTTGGACTTTGTATCATTGCGTTCATATAATCGTTTTTGCCGATTTGCGACCAATCGACACATTTTTGCAATCGTTTTTTGAGGATTAAATCCAACCAAATGCGTGCCGTCCGTCCGTTGCCCTCCATAAATGGGTGTGCGACGTTCATTTCCACATATTTATCGGCAATTTCTTCGAATGTGTTTTCGGGCATTTGCTCAATCAGTCTCAAGGTTTTGCCCAGATATTGCGATACGGCAAAATGAAATCCGCCTTTTGAGATGTTTTTTTGCCTGATTTGCCCGGCAAAATCGTAAAGTCCGCCGAAAAGATAGGCGTGAATTTGCTGTAAACTTTTTGATGTGCCGATTTCAAATTCGTCAATCAAATTGCTTTCAAAGAGTGTGTACGCCTTTTTTTTGCTTTGTCCGTCGATGCTATTGTCGCTGTATAGAAACCAGTCGAGAAATTTCATTGCTCGGTTGTTGGGGAAATGTTTGGCGAGTGCAACAATTCCGTTACTATCCAATGTGTCAGTCAAATATCGCTTTCCATCTTTTGCTGTTAGTTTCAGTTTGTGAGTGGCACTCACGAACTGAATATTTTCTTTCAAAAGTTTACGTTTCAACCAACGCCAATAGTTCCCTGCTTTGATATAATCGTCTTCTTCGTTTAAAATTCCGACAGTATCTACAACAGAAAACCACCATTTGTTGTTTTCATTGTCCCAAATAGCGCGTACTTCTTTGTCGTCAAAAAAGCGGATAGATATTTTGGTGTTGCTGTTCATTTTCACTCCTATTAAAAGAGTATTACTGTTTAATCATTATTCTCTCAATCTCATCTACAATCTTTTCCGCCGAATCTCTCAATGCCATTTTTGAAATATTTTCGCTCAATTCTTTCAATTTTTCTTCATCGTTTATCAATTCGATGGCGATATCAAAGAGTTGCGTGGGCGCATCTTTGTCTGCTATCATAACGGCAGCATTTTTTGATGTCAATGCTTGCGCATTTTTCGTTTGATGGTCTTCCGCTACGTTGGGTGACGGCACTAAAATCACAGGCTTTTCCAATAAGCAAAATTCTGAAATTGAGCCTGCTCCTGCACGCGAAATCACAAGATCAGCAACCGAATAGGCGTAATCCATTCGTGAAACGAAATCAAAAAGATATACATTTGGCGGAATCTTTCCTTCTGCTTTCAATTGCAACATATCGTTGTAGTAATATTTTCCGCATTGCCAGATAATTTGCAAATTATCTGCTTTTCCCAATATCGGAAAAGCGGAAACGATGCTCTCATTCAATGTGCGTGCACCTAAGCTTCCGCCGAGCATCAAAATCGTTTTTTTATTCGAATCCAGTTGGAAAAACGCATATCCTTTTTGGCGATTTTCGTCCGAAACAACTAAATCTTGTCGGGTAGGGTTGCCCGTGAGAACGATTTTTTCTTTCGGGAAGAATTTTTCCATTCCTTCGTATGCAACACAGATTTTCGATGCCTGTTTTGCCAACATTTTATTCGTAACGCCTGCGTATGAGTTCTGTTCTTGAAGCAACGTCGGCACGTCTTCCGAAGCGGCAGCTTTTAGGATTGGTCCGCTCGCATAACCGCCTACACCGATAGCGATATCAGGTTTGAAATCGTTGATGATTTTTTTGGCACGATGCATACTTTTCAATAGTTTGAATACAACCGGAATGTTTTTAAACAGGTTTTTTCGGTCGAATCCTGCCACTGGAAGCCCGATAATTTTGTATCCTGCTGCCGGTACACGTTCCATTTCCATTCGATTTTCAGCACCCACGAAAAGGATTTCGGCATCGTTCCAACGTGCTTTTATGGCATTGGCGATGGAAATGGCGGGGAAAATGTGTCCGCCTGTGCCGCCGCCGCTGATTATTATACGGTAAGGTTTACTCATATTTTAGATTTTAGATTTTAGATTTACAATTGAAGGCAGTGTACCTGCAAATCTAAAATTGTAAATCTACAATCTAAAATCAAATTATACTTTTATTACTTCAAATTCTACCTCGTTGTTTTCTTCTATTTCAACCTCTTTTTCGTCTTTCTTCTTGCCAATTTTTTTACCAATACCGAAACGATCGGCACTCAAAATCAAACCAAAATAGGCACAAGTAATCACTGTTGACGTGCCGCCCAAACTGATAAGCGGCAGTGGCTGTCCCGTAACAGGAAACAATCCCACGTTGACACCCATATGCATAAATGCTTGAATGGATAACATCAATCCCGAGCCTAATACGAGATATTTCGGAAAAAGTTTATCAACCCTTCGGGCTATCATTCCTGCCCGAATTAGAATAATGACGTACAACAGCAGCACAAGAATACCACCGATTATCCCCATTTCTTCGATAATAATGGCATAAATAAAATCGGAGTATGCGTGTGGAAGAAAATTGCGCGCAGTACTATTGCCCGGAAATACACCAAATATGCCGCCGTTGGCAATGGCTATTTTAGCGGCATTTTTCTGAAAATTCTCACCATCGAGCGTAAATTGGTTTTCTTCTACCGAATTGTTTGTTTTTCCGAAATTCAGGATGCGATTTTCCCACGTTACGGCACGCCTCAAGGGACCGGTCCTTTTCCAATCATCGGGCATTACGTTGAGTGACAAGATAAAAAGAGTTACACTGAGAACAAGTACACCGGCTGTTTTCAATAGGCAAGCTATACTAACGTTGCCGATATACATCAACAAAAAACATACGCCAAAGAGCAACATAGATGTAGATAAATTATCTACGGCTATAATCGCGCAGACAACAAGCGTTAAGCCTAACATCCAACGAAACAGTGTTTTGTCATTTTCGCCATTTTGCTTGCTGAGCAAAAAGGCAATGGTTACCATCAGCGATATTTTGGCTATTTCGGATGGCTGTATAGTGATTCCGAAAATTCGAAACCACCTGTTGGCATCGTTCATTACTACAGCATTACCCACGCCGATGGTGGTAATTATCAGTAAAATAATAGATATCAGTAGAACGAATATAGACAAAGAGAAATATTTGTATGGTACGTTGTGAATAAATAAAATGACTCCTACGCCGATGATAAGGAATATCGCGTGTCGCAGAATAGGCGAAGTGTCGGTGCGCACGAAAAGAGCGCTCGAAGAACTATAAACTTCCACCAACGAAATCATACATAGGACGACAAAAATAGACCATATTACTTTGTCGCCTTTGAATTGTTCCAAAATTTTCTGCAAAAGAGATTGTTCCAATGTCAACTCTATTTGCGAAGCATCGATTGTTTTATTCTCGGTGTTTTGTATATCTTCCTGACTGTGCATACTTTATATAATCTTTGTCGTGATTATGATGAGGATAATTCCAAAAAGATACAATATTAAGTATTTTAGGATGAAAATACAAATGATATTGAAAAATTAACGTGTTTCTTAACAAAAAAGACGTGGTAATAACCGCGTCTATTCTTCTTCTTCTATTTCATTTTCTTCCGGATCTTCTTCCAACTCACTTTCATCGAAAGGCTCTATTGTTATTGGAGTCGCTTCTACAAATGGAAATCTGCTATCGTGCGGTCTGCGAATAGTCCATTCGGTCATTGATTGATTCGATTCAAATCCTGTACCTCTTATTATTGTGCCGTCCTCTCGTCTTATTTCAATGTATTTATCAGAAAAAAAACGTTCTTCGGATTGACTCATAAACAGTTCTTCGGTTTCAAATTCATCACCGGAAATGCTTACAATTTTCACATTTCCTCTCAATTGCCATAGTTCTTTTGCCGTAAAATTCCACGCTGTATCGGCTTTTATGGTGGTTACGATGGTAAACAGCGAGTCAAATTCTTCCACATAAATTCCTTCGGGAAAAAACCAGTGTGGTTCTGTTGCTCTGTCAAACATTTCCCACACATCAGCTAACGCTCGCATGCGTGTAGTTCCTTCTTCGGAAATGAGCATATTCACTTGTGTAGTGGTCATTGTGGGCACCAGCTCGGGGTCGAACTCAAACGCTACAAAATCCTTATTACTATCCCTGCACGATACAAAAAAAAGGAGCATAACAACCACAGAAAATGTGGTTGTTATGCGCCAATAATGATTCATATTTCGTTGTTGTCTCAACAAAATTCAAAAGTGAATTATGGTCTAAAACGAACTGTAGTTGTTTCATTAATCCATCCCGGAACGTGTACTTGTTCTCCGGCTCTGATACCCATCATAAAGGCACTTTCATTATCCATAAAATGCTGAGAATAGTTACGGATAAGCGCATTTGCTTCTGCGGCAAGACTTGGGTCAACCGCAATGGCACGTTGTAATTTATCTACTGCGGCATTGAATACTAACCCTCTTCTTCCCGGCTCGGGGAAAATATTATTTGCCGTTGCTGCATAGAGCGAACCGATGAGCATATAGGCAGAGCCGTTATTCGGATTAAATCTTAATGCTTCGAGCGCCGCTGCTCTTGCTGCCGAATGACTGTTTTGGCTTGCACGAATTCTTGCTATTTGCATCATATAATTGGAAGCTGTGTTGGCATCGGTTTCCAAATTTGCAGCTTCGGTATAAAGTCTGATGGCTGTATTCATATCACCTTCCCTTTGTGCTCTTGTTGCCATACCAACGGCTGCGGTGGCAGTAGGCTCAATTTTGTAAAGAAGTTCCGAAATTGTGATAAACAAATCCGATTCTCTACAACCCACTTGATTTAACGAACGCAATACTTCATTCAAAAATTCTTTGTTGTCTTTGTTTGCTTCTACTTTATCGGCATAAAATTTGGTAAGCGTATCGCAATCACCTGCACCACTTGCAATAAATCCGGCTGAAATACTTTCTCTAAGTCCTGCCAAATATTCAGCGGTTGCTTGCTCGCTGACTGCTTGTGCATTGGCGATTGCTGCATCAATGTAACCGGTTATTCTGAAATAATCTTCAACATACTGTTCTCTTAATGAATTATCTCTTTGAAATCTCATAAAAGATGCAGTAAGGAAATGCCAAAAAGCATCAGCAGGCTCCATTTTTGCACCCATTTCATTAATGGCTTCACCCAACCACTGATAAACAATGTTTTGATCGGTTTGATTGTCCATCATTTCCATATAATCATACGTTTTGAATGCGAGAACAGTGGCGCGTGATTCACGATGACCGAAATGTTTCATACGATTGTCGTATAGTTCCATTACTTTATCGACAAGCTCTTGTCTTTTAGTAGGATCGGTTTCTTGTGAATGCAGGTGTTTGAAAATTGACGGTCCGTAAATATAGATATTTATACTTGATGCCGGACAATTTTCATACACGTGTGTCCAAGGACCTAATGCTCCTCTAAAATCTTCTGCACGATAAGATGTCTGCAATAGACTCAAGTTTTGTATACATCTTACACTATCTTCGCCGGTGCCAAAAGGCGAAACTACCTGTTGTGCTCTCGCTCCGGAAAGCATCAAGACAGCTATAACTCCGAATAATAGTAATTTTTTCATATTCTCTGTTGTTTTAATTTGATTTCACTGATAAACCTTTCGGTTTTTGGTTGTTTTAATAAGACACTACGTTAAACAAAAAGTTTAATGTGCGCTTTTTCTACTTTTTAATTTAGGAGTTACTGCATCAGACGTTTCATGAACCAGAACTCATTAATATTCATATTGACAGATATTTTGAACATATCTTGCGCAATCATTGATCTATTATCGGGTTGTTGGCGGGTATAACCAAATCCGATATTAATCATAGACATACGTCCGCTCATAAAATCGTGAAAAGGTAATCCTAGCCCAACATTTACACCATATTCTTTAAATGTACCGGTGCCTGTATGGCTGTTGTTTTCCGGATTAAAAACATTTACATTGAGATAAGAGTTCGCAAAAGAAGCGCCTGCACGAAAGCGAATACGCTCAAGAAATCGTTGACCATACGGATTCATTACATATTCAACACCCGAAGCAATGCGATATGTATCGTTGAACCGGGTATCTCTTGTCAATCCATCTAACGCATCGGGATAGTTTAAACCTTTCCAAAGTTGGTATTCGCCGTCAACGCCCACCAAAAAATTGTTTGTACTATAAGTAAAACCCAAGCCGAAAGAGTGGGGGAGTTGGAATGAAGCGCCGCGTAACGTATCCGACGGAAGTATTTCTACCGGTCGTTGCCATGGATTTTGATATGGATCTGACGCAAACAGCATTCTTGAAGGCGTTACATCTGCCGTAGTGTTTATTTTTGGCGAATAGACCGCGCCAAGTGTTATTGAGCGAGTGTCGTCGAGAGGGAGTGTTCGTTGTACTCCGAAATCGAATTTTATATCTCGAATAGAATAAGTATGTTTCGCCTCACTAACTGAAGCGGTGCCGGCAATCGGAACAAGTACACTGGAATGTGAAAAATTTCCGAATAAGTAAGAGATATTCGTTCCCACTGAAAGATTTTGAACCGGCTCCCAGGCAATTCCTCCATATATTCGGTTCAATCCGCCCGTTCCTCTGTACGTTTCGATGTACAGAATATCATCTTGTCGAAGTGCGCCGAAGTTGTAACCCACTTTCGAAAAAGGAAGTAAACCGATACTGGCGGCTACATTGCGCAAAATCGGGAATTGGATGGCAACGTAGTCAAGATTGCCATTGTAGAAATCGCGCGAATTAACGCCATCACTCATACGTGCCATTTGTCCTGATACGCCGAAATCGAAGACAAATGTCAGTGTGTCAAGTACCGAATAAGATGCCGGATTGCCGGGATTGACTTGTTGGCTTCTTCGCAATCCGTAACTGATACCGCCCATCGCTTCCGATGCACCGAATGTGGGATTTGACAGAAGCCCAAAGCCATATCGTCCGTATGGCGAATTAGTGCCTGTATTTTGTGCAAATGCTACAAGTGTGGTCGAAAAAATAGCAATCAACAAAAAGAAGTGCTTTATTTTTAGTCTCATTTTTATCATTGTATAGTGTATAAAACTTGCCGATAATCACTAATTATTATCTGCTTGTTTCATTCGTTGCAATTTTAGCCTACAAAGGTGATATATTTTTATGAAGCAAGCGAAAAAACCGTGTTAAAAAGATGAAAGATTAATTTTCATACTCGATAATCGGTATTTTAATGCATCATTATTTTTTATACTCATTGTACGAAACAACCTCTTGCAGTGGTTTGCGTTTTTTCTCACGCAATGGTTGTGTGCTGTATCCAATGCAGATATCCAACCAAATGCGTTTCGATTTCGGAATGTTCAGTAATTCTCTCATTTTTGGCTCATTGAACCAACCCAAAATGCACGAGCCTAGTCCTTCGGCTTGTGCTGCCAAAGCGATGTGAGCCGCTGCAATGCCCAAATCCATTTGCGCATAATCTTTTTGCTTAATCAAACTACCGACACCCGACGAGAAATTTACTTTTTCTTCTACTAATAAAATATGTACGGGTGCTTGTTTCGTGAAATGATTCATTCCGAGTGCACGTGCAGAAGTGGCATCGGCAACTTTATCTTTCAATTCCGGATGATCAACCACGATGAAGTGCCACGGTTGCGAATTGCAAGCCGACGGAGCAAGTCGTGCCGCTTCGATAATGCGTTCGATTTTTTCTTTTTCTACCGGACGATTGATGTCGAAAGCGCGGTCGCTTTGACGTTCTTTGGTTAATTGTAAGAAGTCCATATTTTATAAGTTCAAAAATTCAAAGATTCAAAAGTTCAAGACGTTTCCATTTTTGAATCTTTGAACTTTTGAATCTTTGAACTTAATTAAATGTCAACATTCTACTGATATATTTACCAATAATATCAAATTCCAAATTCACGACTGTTCCTTTCCGAATTTGATGAAAGTTGGTAAATTCATACGTATAAGGAATAATTGCCACTTGAAACGAATTGTCGGTTGGCTCGCAAACGGTTAAGCTAACACCATTTACGGTTACGGATCCTTTGTCAACGGTCATATAGCCTTTTTTTGCCATTTCTTTATCGAAAACGTATTCGAAAGTATAGCGCCAACTGCCATCGGCTTCTTCCACATTGGTGCAAACGGCGGTTTGGTCAACGTGTCCTTGCACGATGTGTCCGTCTAAACGTCCGTTCATCATCATACTGCGTTCGAGGTTTACTTTGCTGCCTTCTTCTAACAATCCGAGATTGGATTTGTCGAGCGTTTCTTGAATGGCTGTTACAGTGTATGTGTCGCCTTCAATGGAAACTACTGTGAGGCAAACACCGTTGTGTGACACGCTCTGGTCTATTTTCAACTCGTGGGTAAATGAGCAACGCAATGTGAGGTGTAAGTTGCTTTTTTCTTTTCGTAAGGCAACTACAGTTGCTGCTTCTTCTACTATTCCTGAAAACATAAATCTAATGATTAATGGTTAGTGATTAATGCCAATTCTTTCGCTATTAACTTTTCCGTTTCCGCACTCACCGATGTCAAAGGCAAGCGCACTTCATTTTCTACCATACCGCGCAAGTTTAGCAAGCATTTGATTCCCGCGGGGTTTCCTTCTACGAACATCAAACGAAGCATTTCGTTGTACTCCGAATCCATTTTTTGTCCGGCTTCTTTAGCATTTCCTTTGAGAGAATTATTCACAAGCCACACCATTTCTTTCGGGAAAGCGTTGGCAAAAACCGAAATCACGCCAATTCCACCCATTTCGATAACGGAGGCTACGATAGAATCGTCACCAGAAATAACATCAAATCCATCGGATGCGCCGTCGATAATTGCTTTTATTTGTGTCAAGTCACCCGAAGCTTCCTTTGTAGCAACCACGTTTTTGCAGTCGCGAGCGATGCGCAATGTAGTTTCGACAGTCATATTTACGCCTGTTCGTCCCGGTACATTGTAGAGAATTATCGGTAGCGGCGATGCTTGCGAAAGCGCGCAATAATGGCGATAAAGTCCTTCCTGCGTGGGTTTACTATAATATGGCGTTACGGAAAGAATAGCGCTCACGCCTGAAAAATCGAATGTTTTCAGCGTATCCACTAATTTGGCGGTGTTATTTCCGCCAATCCCCACTACTACAGGTACTTTTCCCTGCACTTTGTTCACGATAAAACGCACCACTTTGTGATGTTCTTTTTCAGAAAGTGTAGGCGTTTCTGCTGTTGTTCCTAATGCCACAATGTAATCAACGCCGTTTTCAATTTGAAAATCAACTAATTGGGCGAGCGTATCAAAATCTATTGCACTATCTTTTCCGAAAGGTGTAATTAATGCTACTCCTACTCCTTTGAGATTAACTTTTGACATAAAATGTTTGTTTTTTTACTGCAATTTATTCCTTGTGGGGAGTAATTTGGAGCAAAATGGTTGAGAGTGCAAAGTTAAACATTTTTTGAGAGCTTACAAAAGTAATTGATATCTAAATTTCACAATGCTCTATTCTGTAAAAATCACAAAATTGTAATCATTACAATATGATAATATCCGCTACTCGTATTGATTCACTCTGCTAGTGTGGGTTTGTGTCCATCGCGACATTAGCGAAATCAAACTATTCTTCTGCCACGCAACGCACAGAATAGCCGTTCGCACGATAATGGTTGCGGTTGTCACTATCCGTGAGCATATTTGTACTGATGAAGCCCAAATACCACGCGCCGTCTCTCGCGTTGAGAGGCGTACTACTCCAGTAGCAACCGTATCCACCCACAAGATCGACCATCCCAAAGCCATTATCACGCCAACCCGCTGCGGGTAAGAAAATTTGATTAGGCGCAGTACCGAAAAGACGACCATACGCACCATTAAGGGTGTTCCAAACACTGCCGGCGTTCGCAAGAGACTGAAGCTCAGATTGCGTAGGGACACGCCAACCCGCAGGACAAGGGTCGTTATCCCGCGTCCAAGATGTACCCGAAGAGGGAGATGTGTCCCAACCAATGCGTGTGCCTGTGAGAGCCCAAGCCGTTCTCCTATTCCACTGATAATGCATTCCTGTACTTTCTGGAGAGGCTGCAAAGGTGCCGGGAGAAGCCACGTTGTGTGTTGCCCAACGAACTCCGTTGATAACAACGCTCTCGGCTTGTGGAAGTGAAGACAGTGCAGGTGCTTCTACAGTTATAGTAGCCCAAGCTGTCAGTCCGCCGTCTGATGCAAATACAAAGATGTTTGTTCTACCTGCCGCCACTGCTGTTATTTGTCCTGATGAATTGACGGTAGCTACCGCGGGATTTCTACTGCTCCATGTTACATTTTGGTTGGTGGCATTGTTGGGTGATATAGTAGCGGTAAGTGTTTCGGAAGCACCGATGACAAGGGAAACGGAGGTGCGATTTAAACTGATATCCGAAATGGCTACAGTTTGCAGTGGCAATGTAGATGCTTGTTCAGTAATGTTGCCATCTGCTACACATCGGACACTATATCCGGTCGATCGCCGACCGCCGCTCGTAGACGCTCTGTCCGTATTGAAAACTAAACCTATGGCAGCCTCGTTATGATCACTATTACTACCCCAATAGATACCCTCCGTGCCTGCACTGAGGAGCGTGCCATCGAAGTCAACGCGCCAACCTGCGGCAGACAGGAAAATTTGATTAGGCTCGCTACCGAAAAAGCGACCGTTTATGCCATTACGTGTTGTCCAAACACTACCGGCATTGTAGAGTGATTCGAGTTCTGCTTTGGTTGGCACACGCCAGCCTTGTGGACAAGGGTCGTTAGTGCGTATCCAAGATGTGCCCGAAGGGTTAGACCTATCCCATCCTCCTGAAACGTTGCCGGTTGTTGCCCAACCTGTTCGCCTGTTCCATTGATAAAATCTTCCGCTACTTTCGGGATTAGTAGCAAAAGTACCCGGTGCATCTACATTACGCGTTGCCCAACGAACACCATTGATTAACACACTTTGCGAAATTGAGGCTTCAATAGCATACTCAGCCCTGTTTATTCTACTGACAACATCTTGCCTATCCTCTTCGCTTGGATTGAATGCCAAGAATTGTCTGTAGTACTCAATGGCTTTTTTGTAGCTATTTGCATCTATAACCCCCATTCCATCGTGGCTTATTGCCAAATTATAGATGATAATCGGGTGATTGGGCGCTTCGGCTAATGCATTGTTGAGTTCGTTGATAACTCTTTGGTAATCTCTTGGCTCTTGAACCATTTCCATAGCCATTTGGGCTCTATCCATATATCTTTGTGCTGCTGCATTTATTTGTTGTGCCATCGTTGCAGATTGGCAGAAAAATAGTGTAATTATTATAAATATGTATTTTTTCATATCGTTGAATTTTATTGTTTTACAAAATAAATATTCTCCAATGATTTTATTTTTTTACAATAGGATATTTCTGCTATGAACAGATTATTCAGCCACGCAGCGGACGGTAAATCCGTACGTACGGCGACCGCCATACAAGTACGTGCCCCCGCTATCGAAGTACAAATAGTTTGCGAATTCGCTATCGGTCTGCGATGACAAACTCCAGTAGTATCCCCAACCCCAGTCGAGTGCGCCATCATCGCCGTGACGATTCCCAGCGGCAGGTAAGAAAATTTGATTAGGTGCAGTGCCAAAGAGGCGCCCACGCACACCATTAAGGGCTGTCCAAACACTACCGGCATTGTGGAGTGATTGGAGTTCCGCACTGAAAGGTATGCGCCAACCTTGTGGACAAGGGCAGTTATCATTTGTCCAATGTATACTGCCCGAAGGCATAGAGTTATTCCAACCGGAAACTGTACCTGTAGTAGCCCAAGCTGTTCTTCTATTCCATTGATAGAACATTCCCGTATCTTCGGGATTGGCGGCAAAAGTACCGGGGGCATCTACATTCTGTGTTGCCCAACGAGTATTGCCAATTACTATACCTTCGGCTTGTGGAGGTAGTGCGGGAGCTTCTACAATTATAGTTGTTGAAACTGTCTGTCCGCCATCTGATGCAGATACAGAGATGATTGTTACACCCACGGCTACCGCTGTTATTTGTCCTGAGGAGCTGACGGTAGCTACCGCAGGGTTTCTACTGCTCCACGTTACGTTTTGATTAGTAGCGTTGTTGGGCAATATAATAGCGGTAAGCATTTCGGAAGTACCGATGGGAAGGGAAACGGAAGTGCGATTTAAGCTGATGTCCGAAACAGCTACGGTTTGCGGTGTTGAAATTGGTGTTGGAGTAGAATTATCATTGACACAGCGGACAGAGAGTCCCAAAACAAGACTTGCTCCCTGTATGTTGTTGTAGTCACTACCTCTGAAGAACAAGTGCCATGCCGTCGATGTTCCATCCCGCGTACTACTCCAATAGGAACCAGAATCCCCGAATCCACCACCAAGAAGAAGTCCACTACCACTACGTCCGCCTGCGGCAGACAGGAAAATTTGATTAGGTACACTACCAAAAAGACGACCATTTATACCATTACGGGTTGTCCAAACACTACCGGCATTGTGGAGTGATTCAAGCTCTGCTTTGGTTGGCATACGCCAACCTTGCGGGCAAGGGTCATTAGCACGTGTCCAAGATGCACCCGAAGAATTAGAACTATCCCAACTTCCCAAAACGTCGCCGGTTGATGCCCAGCCCGTTTTCCTGTTCCACTGATAAAATCTTCCACTATTTTCGGGATTAGTGGCAAAAGTACCCGGTGCATCTACATTACGTGTTGCCCAACGAACACCATTGATTAACACACTTTGCGAAATTGAGGCTTCAATAGCATACTCAGCCCTGTTCATTCTGCTGACAACATCTTGCCTATCCTCTTCGCTTGGGTTGAGCGCTAAAAATTGTTTGTAGTACTCAATGGCTTTTTTATAACTATTTGCATCTATAACCCCCATTCCATCGTGGCTTATTGCCAAATTATAAATGATAATCGGGTGATTTGGCGCTTCGGCTAATGCGTTGTTGAGTTCGCTGATAACTCTTTGGTAATCTCTTGGCTCTTGAACCATTTCCATAGCCATTTGGGCTCTATCCATGTATCTTTGTGCTGCTGCATTTATTTGTTGTGCCATCATTACAGATTGGTAGAAAGCAGCTAGTAGAATTATAAATAATAACTTCTTCATAATAAATCCGTTTTTTTAATTTGAAATAGCTTGATTTTGAGTAAGTAATGAATCTATTTTGATGCAAAAATCGTCAAAAGAATGGATATTGGTTAATTCTGCCAACATTCCATTATTGAATAGAATGTATAGTTCGTAACCATTGCATAGTAATTTTTTTGCCCCCTTGTTTATGAACGGGATAAATTCATTTGTTCCGCAAAAAACACCTACAAAATCGTTTGTGGCAACAAAACATTTGTTGTTTAAAACAGCAATGGATTTTATAGAGATATCCGACAACAATTCTTCGCTTTTACCATTGGCTAACAGAAACAAAGAGTTCTCTAATGCAATATAGGTAGAATCTCCATTGCCTGCCATCGCCACAATAATTCGTTTATCTTTCAATAGAGCTGATACTTCTTGTGTATATGTATTGTACAAATAAAGCATATTTACAGTGTCTTTATCTGCGATAATTTGCCCATAAATATAAAGACTGCTTTCTCCTGCTTTTTCTATATGCATATTTTTGCTTGGCAATTCCACAACATCCTGCATTTGATTGTCAATGAACTGACGTAATCTATTTTGTGAAACAGTAAATAGTTTTCCGGACGGAAAACAGCAGATTGATTGTGCAAGAAGCGTATCAATGACTATGCGAAAATCATTTTCCGTTGTGTCGTTCAGGATATCAATTATTACGTTATTAAACATTACACTCGGCAAACCGTAGAAATCCAAGAAAAAAAATAAACTATCATTACTCAAAACGGAACTATCTACCAATACATTAAATTCAACTTCTGGCGGAAGAATAATATCAGGTTGTTCTTCCTGAATTTCTGTTGATTTATTGTAATGACAACCAATAAATAGCAAACCGATAGTAATTATGAGTAATTCTTTTTTCATAATTATTTTCTAATTCATCATCGTTCTTATTCCTTCTTGGGACGTTTTAGATCCTTCAGAAGTTCCCCGATGTATAAGTCTATTGCCTTCATTGGGAGTTAAATGAAATCCATTGTTGACAAATTGATGTGCCGCATTTTTAAAATCATTAATCCTATTTTCATAAAGCTCTTTGAGAGACAACAGAATAACTCCATGTTTTTGTACACCATCTAAAAAGCCTGAACCTTTTGTAAGTGTACTACTTATATCTACTCCTGTTTTCTTGAAAAAATCTAAAGCCTTGGTTGATAATTCTAATTCTTGATATGCCTCAACCATTTTTTCCCATAAATAGCTCTGTGAATTATTAGGAAGGGTTACTCCGTCCATTAATCTTGTATTCCTATCTGTATTCCTGTCAATAGAAGTACTTGGAATAGAGTAAACTGCTTCTTGATTCACTGCCTGTATTTTTTGCACAAACGATTGTCTTGTATTATGCTGATTATATTTCTCTACAATTGCGTTAGATGTTGAAGTATTTGTATTCACATTATTAGCTAAGGATGCGGTTGCTGTATTTACGCGAGACGGTGTGGGAGTAGATGTATTCATAGTTCTAAAGCTTCGTTGTGCAGATGCGGTTGGTGAATTTGTTGCTCTAAAACTGCTTTGTGCGGATGAAGTTGATGAATTTGTTGTCCTAAAACCGCTCTGTGCAGATGTGTTTGATGGATTTGCTGTTCTAAAATCGTTTTGATTTTTCCGTGTTTGTGCTTCAAATTCTTGATGATTATACATATTCGGCTGGGGTGTAGGAGTAGATTTCGGAACAACAACAGGACTTGCAGTGGTAGTTGTCGTTGGAGCATAAGGAGTGCGAGTTGGGATATAGTTATTACCACCGCTAGAAAAACCACCCGAACGGCTGTTTCTATTGCTATTACCATCCGAAGATGTATTTGTATTTGAAGAAGAGTTGCTCTCTCTTCCTAAATTATTCATAAAGTTTGTTGTTGAATTTCTTCTATCATCTTCTCTTCTTGCACCTTCTAATGCCCTATCCTGGAACCAGGGAGAAGCATCGCGGTGAATACCTGTAGCATTTCTTTCAGCTTGTCGTGCTTCAGAGGAGCCTATTACTGCCTCTCTCAACTCATCGTGCACAGTCCTACCACGAGAGCCGTCATAAATGTTTCCTACTTGAGCATAAATGTTACTATTTATCATCAATAATGATACAAGTAGATAATTTCTACTTCTTTTCAATATTTTATCCATTGTAGTCATAAGTCTGATTTTTTATACGAATAGATATGCCTATTTTATATCATATACGTCTTTTTTGATATTTTCTGTTTATTAGTTCGCGATATTACAACAATTTTTCGTGAAAACAAAATTATATTGAGAAAAAATGTGACTTTTAACATAATGCGATTAAACTTGTTGCAAGGAATAGATTCAAAGTTATAGGATAGGGTGTTATATCTGTTAGCTATTCTTTTTAGGTACTTTTAAAAACGACTTTATTGAACGCTGTTTTGGTTACGTCAATTTTCATCGCCGAACGCTGCTTTGTACATTAACTCTCATCTTTTCAAAAAAACTGTTCGAAATTCGAGAAAAAAACGTATCTTTGTACTCTGCTACATAACATTATGAAGAAGTTCAAAGATATAAAAACAGCATCCTACGACTTGTTATTGTCGGGAAAATCAAAACGTAAATTCGAGAGATTTATTTTTATTGTTGCTTTCGCGGGTTTTTTCTTGCACTTGGGGTTGATCCTTCTTGCTAATTTGGGCATTATTCAAACCGGTGGTGCTGCAGGATTGAACAATCCAATCGAAGCGCTTTACACACCATTTTCTATCATACTTTTCTACGAGGTTTATTGCTTGATTTACTTCTTGCCAAAGTCGATAACACTTTATATCGGTATGCAGTTCGAGATTATGGCATTGATTATGATACGTGCTGCTTTCGACGAGATGTCGAGTTTGCAACTTGTATCAGATATCGGCGAAATGTTTTCGCAACACAACTTTCTGTATTTATTGGCTACTATTATCATACTTTTTGGATTGATATACGTTTTTTATCGCATCAGTCAAAGCACAGTCCGAAGAGAAAACAGCGGCGAACCTACTTTGATTAAACAAAAAGAGTTGCCAAAACAATATTTTGAAGCCAAGCGCATTCTCGCTTTATTTATGGGAGCGTTATTTTTGATTCTTACGTGCATCAGTTTATACTATTTGATAACGGGTAATTCGTCGATTATAGAATTTGTGCAAAACTCGAAACCTTTTACTCGGAGCTTCTTTTCGGACATTTTTACTATATTGATTATCTGCGACGTAACTATTTTACTTTTCTCGTTTGCTATTACCGATGAGTTTCATCGCATTATGCGAAATTCGGGTTTTGTGATTTCTACGATATTGTTGAAACTCTCGTTCTCTATTGATGGTGTGGCGAGCTATCTCCTTATTATTGTAGCGGCGGCTTTCGCGATAGGTATTTTGGCATTTTATAAGATGTACGAGAAAATTGAATTGCCGGAGGAATAATTTTGCTACTTCAATAGTATAAAAAAATTCCATATTACAATTCCCCCCGTAACCGACACATTTAATGAGTGTTTTGTGCCGTATTGCGGAATTTCGATGCAATCATCGGAAGCGTCAATAACGGCTTGTTGCACGCCATGCACTTCGTGGCCGAGTATGATGGCATATTTCTTGCTCTTATCTAACGATATGCTTTCTAAGGAAATACTATTTTCCGCTTGTTCGATAGAAAAAACAGTGTAGCCATTGGCTTTTAATTCATGTACGGCGGACAAGGTGTCTTCAAAATAACGCCATTGTACCGAGTCTTCCGCTCCGAGAGCTGTCTTGCGGATTTCGGCATTGGGCGGCACGGCAGTAATGCCGCAAAGAATTACTTCTTCGATGCAAAATGCATCACTTGTGCGAAAAATGGAGCCGACATTATTGAGACTGCGCACATTATCGAGTACCACAACGAGCGGTATCTTTTTTGCTTCTTTGAATTCATCAATACTGATGCGGTTGAGTTCTTCGATATTTAGTTTTCGTTGTTGGGGCATTTTTGGCACGCGGATGACGCGGATTTTTAGGATTTGCGCAGATTTTTATCTTTCTTCCATTTCCAATGTTTCTTCAAATGACATTATTTCATCTTCTTCATCCGACAAATACGCTTCTTCCTCTAATTCTTCTTCCTCATATCCCAATGAAATATTGTACATCTGAATATGCCTAAATATTCTATGAATATCGGGCAAACGAACGAAACCTCTAAGCTGCGTTAGCGTGTCGAGCGTAATCGAATCGCGTTCAATAAACCTTTGTATTGGAATAGTATAGGCAATATTTTCCGAAATTCTTTCGAGTCGATAAATGGTAGTGTCGATATAATCCAACGTTAGTACCGCTTGAAAACCGGGTATGCCGGTTGGTGGAATGCCGATAATTGTGAAATCGAATGAAAAGTCATCGTGTGGTAAATCGGCAATTTCTGTAGAATCTAGCCGAAAACTAAATCCGTTTTGTGTGCTTGGTGTTGAAAACGAATGAATATTAGGAATATGTGAATCTGCAAAAAGAAAATCTTCGTTACTTAATAAGACTGCCCGTTGTGCAATTTTTGCATCAATAAACACTCTTTCGCGTTGCATTCGCGCCATAACCGAGTCGTTCATTTGCAAATACAAATCAATCCGGTCGGCATACCAAGCCAATGTTGTATCCCATTGTACCTGTGTAACACGATGCTGGCGAAATATTTCTCTGATAAATGCTTCTTTCTTTTCGGGCGAATTGAAATTCTGAAAATCATTATTCATAGTGGCTTCGGCAATATATATGTCGTACATTAACCGTTCCATTGCGCGTCGATTGAGCACCTCGCGTGGTCGGTTTGAGCAGGCAGATATCAATACGATTGACGCAAAGAAAATGAATAGATATGAAATGGTTTGGGATTTCACTGAGGGTCTTGATTTTCGAGTTTTTCTTGTTTGGCTTTATCAATTTTTTCGCGCTCTTTTTTAGAAAGCAGCGAATACGACAACGTATGTTTATAGAAAATCAACAACAACGCAACACCAACGGTAATGGCCGAATCGGCAACATTGAAAATAAAGCGAAAAAACAAAAATTCTTGTCCGCCCATAAACGGAAACCATTCGGGATAAGTGCCTCGAATAATCGGGAAATAGAACATATCCACCACTTTGCCGTGTAGAAGTGTGGAATAACCTTGTCCCCAAGGCACAAATGACGCCACGTGTCCGGGATAGCTCGCTTCGAAAATAACACCATAGAAAATACTATCAATAATATTACCCGATGCGCCTGCAAGCACTAAGGAAATACAAGCAATAAAACCGGCTTTGTAGTTTTCTCTTACCAATCGCGTGATGTAGTAAATTATAAAACCTACTGCAAAAATCCGGAAAAGCGATAAAAACAATTTACCTCCGGCTTCGATGCCGAAAGCCATTCCATTGTTTTCTACGAAATAAATTTGAAACCAATCGAAAACGTGAATGCTATCGAATAATGCCATATTCGTTTTCACCCAAATTTTGGATAGTTGGTCAATGAGAAGTATTACGAAAACAACACCAATGGCTACTAACGCTTTTTTTGTTTTGCTATTCATCAATTTAATGTGCTAATTTGCTAATAAATAATGTGCTAATGCAAAAGTACAGATTATATTTTTATAATTGTATTAGCATATTAGCACATTATTTATTAGCACATTATTTATTATTTTTTCCCGCCTTCTTTTGCTTCGATACTCAATGTGGCGTGCGGTACGGCGCGAAGACGTTCTTTCGGAATCAATTTTCCGGTTTCGCGACAGATGCCGTACGTGCCGTTTTCGATACGTACCAAAGCCGATTGTAAGCCTTGAATAAATTTCATTTGGCGTTGTGCAAGCCTGCCTGCTTCTTCTTTTGAGAGCGTAGAAGCGCCCTCTTCCAACACTTTGTAAGTGGGCGAAGTATCCACTGTATCATTGCCGTCGGCATTTGTCAAGACGGCGCGATAGTTGTCATATTCTTGTTTGGCAACTGCCAATTTTTCAGTAATAATGGCGCGGAATTCTTGCAATTCCTCTTCCGAATATTTTGTCTTCTCGTTCATATATTCTTATTTTTAGTATTTTCTATAATACTTAATTTTCGCAAAGATACAAAATTATTTTGATAGACTTTCCAAGTTTTGAAAACTTTGGAAAGTTTGAAAGCATTTTACACCTTCTTTATTCGAATTGTTAACTTCACATCTTCAATATCAATTTCATCTTCAAGTGTTTCGCTTACGATTGCGATTTCGTCAGCTAGAACCTGCCCTTTCACATAATCGGCAAAATCAATAATCGCTTCATCGAATAACGGATTTAATGAAACTTTCACAACAATGCGGTCGGTAATTTCAAAATCTTTCGCTTTGCGCAAGTTTTGAATACGATTAACCAATTCGCGAGCGATACCTTCTTTGCGAAGTTCATCGGTAATGGTAATGTCGAGCGCAACTGTTAATCGTCCTTCGTTGGCAACGAGCCAGCCGGGGATATCTTCCGAAATGATTTCCACATCGGCGGTTGTGATGGTAGCCTCTTGTCCGTCAACGAGAAGTGTGTATTCGCCATTGCGCTCCAATTCATTGATTTGGCTGTTGCTCATCGCTTGAATGACGGGCGCAAGTTGTTTCATTATTTTTCCGTAGCGCGGACCGAGTTTTTTGAAATCGGGTTTCACGCGTTTCACTAATATTTCGTTTGCTGAATCCACGTATTGTAACTCTTTCACGTTTACTTCACTGAGAATAAGCTGCTCAATGGCTTCGATGTTTTTCTTTTGCTCGTTGTCGGTAACGGGAATCATCATTTTTGACAACGGCTGACGAACACGAATATTTACTTTCCTGCGCAACGCCAACACAATTGACGATGCTGATTGTGCCAAGTACATTTGCTCTTCCAAATCCTTATCAATCAAAGATTCGTCAACTTCAGGGAACCTCTCTAGATGTATCGAAATTGACGGTGCTTGCAAACCCCCTTTAGAGGATTGGGGGGTCATTAAATCTAAATACAACCTATCAGCATAAAACGGCGCAATGGGAGACATCAATTTCGACACCGTAACCAAACATTCGTAAAGTGTTTGATAAGCGGACAGCTTGTCATCGGTCATTTCACCGCCCCAAAAACGTTTACGGTTGAGACGAACGTACCAATTGCTAAGATTATCGTTCACGAAATCGGCAATCGCGCGCCCCGCTTTTGTTGGCTCGTAGGTTTCGTAAGCCGTATCTACGTCTTTTACAAGCGTATTGAGCAAAGAAATAATCCAACGGTCAATTTCGGGACGTTTTTCTATCGCAATTTGCGGATATTGGTTTGTGAAATTATCAACATTCGCGTATAATGTGAAGAAAGAGTACGTGTTATACAATGTTCCGAAGAATTTTCGACGTGCTTCTTCCACGCCCTCAATATCGAATTTAAGGTTGTCCCACGGCGAAGCGTTGGTAATCATATACCAACGAAGCGGATCGGAGCCGTATTTGTCGATTGTGGCGAAAGGGTCAACAGCGTTGCCTTTGCTTTTCGACATTTTATTTCCGTTTTTATCCAACACCAAGCCGTTAGAAATCACGTTTTTAAATGCAACACTGTCTTTCACCATTGTGGAAATGGCGTGCAACGTATAAAACCAACCGCGCGTTTGGTCAACGCCTTCGGCGATAAAGTCGGCAGGATATATTTTTTGAAATTCGCTTTCCGAAATATGCGGATAAAACACTTGTGCAAAGGGCATTGCACCCGAATCAAACCATACGTCAATCAAGTCTAATTCGCGTTTCATCGGTTTTCCACTGTCGGAAATCAATACAATATTGTCCACGTAAGGGCGATGAAGGTCTATTTTGCTGTATTCTAAATCTTTGTAATCGTTTAAATCGTAATCCGCCCAAGGGAGTTCGGTCATCACGCCTGCCGTAATGGCTTTGCGCATTTCTTCAACCAACTCTTTTACCGAGCCGATACATTTTTCTTCTTTTCCGTCTTCGGTACGCCAAATCGGAAGCGGCGTTCCCCAATAACGCGAACGCGATAAATTCCAATCGTTTAGGTTTTCTAACCATTTCCCGAAACGTCCCGTTCCTGTCGACTGCGGTTTCCAATTAATGGTGCTGTTCAACTCGCTCATTCGCTCTTTGCAAGCAGTTGCGCGAATAAACCAGCTGTCTAACGGATAGTATAATATCGGTTTGTCGGTACGCCAGCAGTGGGGATAGTTGTGGGTTTGTTTTTCGATTTTGTATGCTAAACCTTGTTGTTTTAACATCACGCAAATATCTACATCTAAACTGTCGGCACTTTCTTCTAAATTCGGGTCGTACGCATTTTTTACAAATCGACCTGCAAACTTGGAATACAATTCAACATTCACACATTTAGCAACATAGTTATCGTCTAAATCTTCTATTTTATAAAACTTACCCTGCAAATCAACCAGCGGGCGTTGATTTCCATTTTTGTCTGTAAGCAAAACTGCAGGAATGCCGAAATGTTTCGCAACTCTCGCATCATCGGCACCAAAAGTGGGCGCAATGTGTACAATTCCTGTTCCGTCTTCGGTGGTTACAAAATCGTCTGAAACGACACGAAACGCGCCCTCGCCTGGATTTATCCAAGGAATAAGTTGTTCGTATTCTAAACCAACGAGGTCTTTTCCTTTGTATTTTTCTACAATTTCGTATTCATTTTTGCCTAATACTTTTTCGAGTAATGCCTTTGCCAAAATCAAGTAGATTTCGGTTTTTGTGTAAGGATTTTGCGTTTTTACTTTTACATAATCAATGTTTCCACCAACGCAGAGAGCAGTGTTTGAAGGCAAAGTCCAAGGCGTTGTTGTCCAAGCAAGAATATATAAATTTTCCTCTACCTGCACCCTGCACTCTGCATCCTTTACCCTAAACATCGCCGTACAAGTCGTATCTTTCACATCGCGATAACACCCCGGCTGATTCAATTCGTGCGAACTCAATCCCGTTCCCGCAGCGGGCGAATAGGGCTGAATAGTGTAACCTTTATATAGATAATCTTTTTTGTGCAGTTCTTTGAGCAAATACCAAAGTGTTTCAATGTAGCGATTATCGTACGTGATATACGGGTCGGACATATCTACCCAATAACCCATTTTTTCGGTCAAATCTTCCCACTCTTTGGTGTATTTCATTACCTCTTTGCGACACGCGGCGTTGTATTCGGCAACCGATATTTTTTTGCCGATGTCTTCTTTCGTGATTCCCAACGTTTTTTCCACACTCAATTCTACCGGAAGTCCGTGTGTATCCCAGCCTGCTTTTCGGTTTACGAGAAAACCTTTCATCGTTTTGTAACGGCAAAAAATGTCTTTAATGGCACGTGCAATCACGTGATGAATGCCCGGCATACCGTTTGCCGATGGTGGACCTTCATAAAATACAAACGTGGGACTATCTTTTCGTGTTTCCAAGCTTTTTTTGAAAACATCTTTCGCGTCCCACTCTTTCAACATTTCTTTGTTTACTTCGGAAAGATTTAATTGATTGTATTCCGGGAATTTCTTGCTCATTGTCGGTGAATTTATTGCTTGTGAAAAAATAATTTACAAAGGTAGTGATTTTTGAGTAAAAAGCGGTATTTTTGTGTTACGAATCGGGAATAATTATGCAAAAATCAAATCAAGAGATAATCATTTACAATAGTGATGACGGCAAGTCAAAAGTCTCTTTAATGACACGAGACGGCGATGTGTGGCTCAATCAAAATCAGTTGGCTGAACTTTTTGACACCTCTGTGCCAAATATCAGTATGCACATATCTAATATTTTAAAAGAAAGTGAGTTAGGTTCAAGTTCAGTTATTAAGGATTACTTAACAACTGCTTCTGATGGTAAAAGCTACAATGTAACTTTTTACAGTTTGGATTTAATTCTTGCCATTGGATTTCGTGTTCGCAGCAAGCGAGGAACTCAGTTCCGGCAGTGGGCAAACCGTCACCTGAAAGACTATATGATAAAAGGTTTCGTAATGGACGATGAGCGGTTGAAAAATCCCGATGGTCGCCCCGATTATTACGATGAACTTTTAGAGCGAATACGCGATATTCGCGCTTCCGAAAAGCGTTTTTATCAGAAAGTCAGAGATTTATTTGCGCTTTCTACTGACTACGATGCTACCGACAAAGCTACACAAATGTTTTTTGCCGAAACACAAAACAAACTTCTTTTTGCCATTACAGGCAAAACAGTTGCCGAAATTATTGTTTCGCGTGCCAATGCCAATGAACCGAATATGGCTCTTACGAACTGGAAAGGTAAAATTGTGCGCAAGCAAGATATTTACACGTCAAAAAACTATTTGAACGAAGATGAAATTGACAGTCTTAATCGGCTTGTAACCATATTTTTAGAAATTGCCGAGTTGCAAGCAAAAGACCGTAAACAGGTTACAATGCGTTTTTGGTACGAAAATGTTGATGATATCATCAACATTCAATAAAAAAGCCCTTTTGGTTGGGAAAGGCAGTGTAAGCAATGCTCAGATGGAAATGTTTGTAGAACAGATGTATGAAGAGTTTAATCAAAAACGCAAAACTGCAGAACTCGAACAGTCTGATTTGACAGATATGCAAGAGTTTCAAATGCTCGAACAGAAATTTCAAAATATAAAAAATACAAAAAAATGAACAAAACAAAAACCCTACTCCTATTATTTACAAGCGTAATATTCTTTACAACCGCTTTCGCCCAAACCGCCCCCGAAATCACCTCCAACGAAGATGAACGAGCCGCTCGCTGGCAAGTTTGGCGCGAATATATGATGACGCAGAGCCAAGACATCGAAAGACTTACCGAAATGGCAAGCCGTCAAATCACTTTCGGTGATGCCACAATGCGGTTTACATATTTCATTATCGGCGAACCTGATGCAAACGGATTTCCACTTTACATCGCAATGCACGGCGGCGGTCAAACACCCATTAATGAGCAACAATATGAACATATGCAAATTTACTATCGCGAGAGTGTGAAAAATGGCATTTATGTAGCTGTGCGTGGCGTGAGAGATACGTGGAATACGCATTTCAATGATGAATCTTTTCCGATATACGACCGATTGATTGAAAATATGATTCTTCTTCGAAACGTTGATCCAAACCGCGTTTACTTGATGGGATTTTCTGCCGGAGGCGATGGCGTTTACGGTATTACTCCACGTATGCCGGATAGGTTTGCCGCAGTAAGTATGTCGGCAGGGCATCACAATCAAATCAATGTGTACAACTTTCAAAACACACCCATTTTGTTGCAGTGCGGCGACCGTGATACCGCTTTCGAAAGACATCTCGAAACAGCAAGATTTGGTGTAAAGTTGACCGAAATGCAAAAACGTTTCCCCGGTTTCCAGCACGTAGTGAATATGCAAGTAAACAGAGGGCACAATTTCGCCGACAACAGTGCAGCGCGAAATCCGCAATGGGTGTGGGAAAACAGCGAAAAGTGGCTCAACGGACAACCAACCGACAGTGTTCTTGTGAACACCAATGCGATAGATTTTTTGGATAAATATGTCCGCAATCCGTTGCCGACATCGGTAGTATGGGATTTGACTATTCGTGCCGAAATGCGCTCTGTGGAATCATTTTATTGGCTTCGCGCCGATAAAAAAATGACGGAAGGATTAATTATAGCCTCGTACGATAGACGTAACAACACGATAACCATTACAACAGAAGGCGTAAAAGCTCCTTTTTCCGTTTTACTCAATAGAACAATGCTCAATTTCGACCGACCCATCACATTGACAGTGAATGGAAATAGAAGCAGAATAAATGTCAGTTCTTCGCACGATGTAATTGTAGAAACAACCAATGAACGTGGCGATTTGAATTTTCAGTTTTCGGCTATTGTTGAGGTAAATCCTTAAAAACTAGAAAATAAAATGAAGAAAATATTTATTTGGATTTGCTTAATTCTCTTTGTAATTGTTGGTTGCACGGCTCACAATAAAAAAGAAATCACATTAAACATCGCCACCTACAACCTGCGAATGGACACGCCCCGTGATAGCGGAAATGCGTGGGTGCACCGCAAAGATATGGTCAAAGGATTGATTCGTTTTCACGATTTCGATATCGTTGGAACGCAAGAAGCATTTAAGCATCAATTAGACGACCTGCTCGAATTGGAAAATTTCGCCTACATCGGTGTCGGACGTGATGATGGAATTCATGCGGGCGAACATTCCGCTATTTTTTACAAAACAGACAAGTTTGAAGTGTTACAACACGGCGATTTTTGGTTTTCCGAAACGCCCGATGTACCGTCGAAAGGTTGGGATGCACGTTGTTGCAACCGTATTTGTTCGTGGGCGAAATTTCGAGAAAAAGCATCGGGAAAAGAATTTTTTGTATTCAACGTGCATTATGACCACGAAGGCGTGGAAGCACGCAGAAATTCATCGCTGATGTTTCTCGAAAGAATCGAAGAAATTGCCGGAGATAAACCCGTTTTTGCATTGGGCGATTTCAATGCAACACCCGAACAAGAGCCAATTCAAATCATTACTAACAACGGCTGGCTGTTTGATTCTTTCGACATTACTCAACAACCGCCTTATGGAACAATTGGCACATTCAACGGATTTCGTATCGACCATCCTATGATAAAAAGCCGAATCGACTATATATTTGTTACCGAAGGCATTACCGTCAATAAATACGGTGTGTTGAACGATATACATTATGGACGTTTTCCATCCGACCATTTTCCGGTAATGATTCAAGTAACTTTCTGAACCACGATTTTAGCAAGATTTTCAGGATTTTCGAGATTGGGCTTCGACTTCGCTCAGCCACCAAAAATCCTGCCAATCTTGAAAATCTTGTAAAAATCGTGGTTCAGACTAACTTCAACAAAGCTATTTTCACTCTCGCAACTGCCTTCTCAATCTGCTCATCACTCACCGCATACGAAAAACGCAAATACCCCGGTGCACCGAAAGCATCACCGCCCACACACGCCACGTGCGCCTCTTCGAGCAAATACATTGCCAAATCGGCAGCCGTATCAATCAATTTTCCATTATACGATTTTCCCAAATAATTTTCACATCTGAAGAAAACATAAAACGCACCCGTCGGCATATTTACCTCCAAATTGGGAATTTCGCTCAATAGCTTCACAACCAAATTACGTCGTCTTTCAAAAGCCACACGCATTTCACTCACACAGTGCTGGTCGCCTGTGTAGGCTGCAAGCGCCGCTTTTTGTGCGATAGAACACGCGCCCGATGTATATTGTCCTTGCAATAAGCTACACGCCGATGCAATCCACTGTGGCGCAGCAATCCAACCGATGCGCCAACCGGTCATTGCATACCCTTTGGACACGCCGTTGATGATGATCACACGATCGCGAAGTGTATCGAATTGCGAAATTGATTCGTGCTTGCTGATATAATTGATGTGTTCGTATATTTCGTCGGAAATAATAAAAATATTCGGATATTTTTCCAATACCACAGCCAACGTCTTTAATTCTTCTTTTGTATAAACGCTTCCGGTTGGATTTGATGGTGAACAGAGTATAAACGCTTTGGTTTTCGGTGTGATAGCCGCTTCGAGTTGTTGCGGCGTAATCTTAAAATCTTGGTGAATGTCGGCATCAATAAATACCGATTTTCCTTCTGCCAATTTCACCATTTCGGGATAACTGACCCAATAGGGTGCGGGAATAATCACCTCCTCGTCTTTATCTACAATCGACATTAATACGTTGCAAAGTGATTGTTTTGCACCACTCGACACTACTATTTGCGCCGGAGAATAATCCAATCCGTTTTCATTTTTCAATTTCCGGCAAATGGCTTCGCGCAAATCGAGAAATCCGGGAACGGGCGAGTAGAAAGAAAAATTATTGTCAATAGCCTGTTTCGCAGCTTGTTTTATATGATTGGGCGTGAAGAAATCGGGCTCCCCCACACTCAGATTAATTACGTCGATACCTTGCGCTTTTAATTCATTGCTTTTTTGCGCCATTGCAAATGTTTCGGAAGGCGACAGTGCAGCCAGTTTGGCAGATAATAAGTTCATTGAGGATGCTTTTTGTTATTTTGCGGCTGCAAAGGTATGAAATTTATCGGAAGATGAAATTATTAAAACCTCTTTTTTATTCAACAAAAACTACTCATTATTTCAAAAGATTGTTTATTTTTGCGACATCATTCAATAAAGAATGCTTTTCAATTCAAATGTATAATGAAGTAAACGAACTTATTGCATTAAAAAACGGATCGAATAAGGCTTTCGAAGCTATCTACAAACGATATAGCGGAAAGCTTTACAACTTCATTATGACCATTTCACAAGGCGACCGCTATATGGCGGAAGAAATCGTGCAATCAACCTTTATCAAACTGTGGGAAGTGCGCGAACAAATAAATCCCGACAAAAATATTCTTTATTTTCTATCGGCTATTGCCAAAAATATGTTGATGAACAAGTATCAACGACAAACAGTAGAATATTTGTACCAAGAGTTTTCGTTGAAAGAACAGCCTGTACACGACATAACTACCGAAAAAGAAATTGATCGGAAATGGCTCGAAGATTATCTTGATGAACTTATCGATCAGCTACCGCCATCGCGAAAAAGAATTTTTATTTTGAGCAAAAAAGACGATTTATCTGCCAAACAAATTGCCGAATTGATGAAAATATCAGTCAGCACAGTAGAGACACAACTTTCACTAGCCACCAAGTTTATACGAAAACAAGTTGAGAAGAATTACGATAAGTTATTTATGCCTCTTTTTGTGTTAATTAACTGTAAATGGGGGGGGTAAATTCGAGGTTTTGTGTTCGCAAATTGTATTATAAGAAAGCGAAATGAAAAGTGATGATGCAAAAAAACAAATATATAGTACTCTTTGATAAATATCTACGCGGTGAGATTTCGGAGCAGGAGAAAGAACAACTTATTTCTCTGTTGCGTAATGATGAAGATATTGTCCGCTTTTTTTATCATCAACTGGAAAACGCCGATTCGGAATTAGACGAGAACACAACGAATCGGATTTACGCACACATTCGTTCAAAAATTTCATCGGAAAAGAAATCCACTGCACTTCCATTGTTTTGGAAAAAAACAATGCGTTGGGCAGCAATTTTCGTTTTACCAATTCTATCGGTATTTGGCGTATATCATTTTATAAGTAACCAGAAGTGGTACAGCGAAAATCCGGTAGTAATAACAGTTCCCAAAGGCGAAAAAGCAGAAGTTACGCTTGCAGACGGCAGCAGGGTACAAATTAATTCTGCTTCTTCGCTTACCTATAGTAGGTGTTTCAATCGAAAGGAACGCCGCGTACAATTGGTGGGCGAAGCCTTTTTTGAAGTGGCCCAAAATAAAAAACGCCCCTTTATAGTAGAAACTACCGAAATGGAAATTCGGGCAATAGGAACGGCTTTCAATGTTCGTTCATATACTGAAGATAGTGCGGTATCGGTGATATTGGTCGAAGGAAAAGTAAAAGTGAGCACCTCTGATCAAGAAACGATATTGAGTGAAAATCAGCGAGCTACACTTTATAAATCTACTCGTAAACTTACTACTGATGTAGTCCGTGCTTCCGACTTCACAATATGGACAAATAGCAGCCTCTACTTCGACAATCAATCATTCGATGAAATTGCACATACACTTTCGCGCGTTTTTGATGTAGAAATTCGTTTTGTTTCGGACGAATTGCGTTCTATCCGCTTCTCAGGAACACTTAATGTTAGCAACATTCGTAATGCGTTGGATATTTTATCATTAACATCACCGATGAAATATGAAATGAATGGAGCGGTAGTAGAATTATACTATAGAAAGTAAGTTGTTGCCGTAGTTTGTAGAGACGTAGTGTGCTACGTCTCTACAAATCATAAAATTGCCAAATAAAACAAGCGAAACATTACCAATTTTCAATCAAAACTCATTGTAAAAAAGTTTTTTTAGTTAAAATCAACAACTCATTAGCGGTTTTTCTTTTCTCGGCTGTATTCTTAGTCAATGGTGTAGTGCGCGATAATAAAATGAATCTTTATCGTGTATTAGCCTGTTATTAAGTAAACAAGTTATATAAACCTAACGAATCATTTATGAGAAGAAAGCTTTTGAAAAAGCATTTATTAAAATGCACAAGTTTCTTGTTGATGTGGCTGATTGTGGCGCACGTTTTTGCACAAATAACCATTAGCGTGCAAAACAGATCGTTACGAGAAACGCTAAGAGAGATTGAAAGAACGAGCGACTACAAGTTCTTTTACAGCGAAACGCTTCCGGGATTGGACGAGACCATCTCTATCCAACTAACCGATGCCGGTATTGAGACTGCTATGCAACAATTGCTTGCAGACACCGGTATTGAATATCGGAAAAGTGGAGATGTGATTGCATTAGTGGAAAAGCAAGCCCAGCCGCCTGCGGCAACAGCAACCACTATAACTCAGCAAGCAACATCGCGCAACGTAACCGGAACAATTGTAGATGCGCTAACAAACGAAACCCTCATCGGTGCAACTGTATGGGTAAAAGAGACTGCACGCGGAACAGTTACCGACCTTGACGGAAACTTCTCTGTTTTGGTTTCAAACAACTCTACCGTATTGGTCATTACCTATGTGGGGTACGATGACTTGGAGGTGGAAGTAGGCAACCGTACCAACTTGGGTACTATCCTGCTCCACCCTGCCTCAGAGGCGTTGCAAGAGTTTGTAGTAGTAGCACACGGTGTGCAACGAAGAGAGAGCGTTATCGGTGCCATTAGCACCATTAACGTTGGAGAATTGAGAACGCCGTCAAGCAAAATCAGTAACGTACTTGCCGGACGCTTGTCAGGCGTGGTAGCACTTACTCGTTCAGGGCAGCCGGGCGAAGGCACGGATTTTTTTATTCGTGGTATTGCTACCTTTGGTGCTAACTCTCGCCCATTGGTATTGATAGACGGTGTTGAGCGCGACTTAGATTCGGTGGATCCGGAAGATATTGCTACCTTTTCTATCCTCAAAGATGCTACTGCAACAGCCGTTTATGGTGTGCGTGGTGCCAATGGCGTGGTGTTGGTTACCACTCGTATGGGGCAAGAAGGTCGCCCGCGTATAACCGTGCGTGCCGAAAGAGGAATAGCCGGACCGACACAAATGCCCAAAATGGCAAACTCAGTGCAATGGGCTAAGATGTGGAACGAAGCCTCCGAGAGTAACTTTTACTCACCGGAAGCATTAGAAGCATACCGCACCGGTAGCGACCCCGACCTCTTCCCCAATGTAAACTGGATAGACGAACTTTATAAAGACTTTGCCAATAATACACGCCTCAATGTCAATATTTCGGGTGGTGCTAGCATTGCTCGTTACTACATTGCCGGCTCGCTGTACGATGAAGGGTCTATTTTTAAAACAGAACAAGAGAACGTCTATAACTCGTCGTTGCGTTATCGAAGAATCAATTTCCGTGCTAACTTCGAGGTAAATGTTACGCCAAGCACTATGGTAAACGTAAACTTGGCAAATATTTATGAAACGCGTCGCCGCCCCGGTAGCGGTATCGACAACATTTGGGACTACACCTTTAACACTTCGCCCAATGCTTTCCCGATGCGTTACTCCAACGGGCTGTTTGCCGGACCATCTTCGGGTGACAACCCCTACAACGCTTTGATGCAGTCGGGTTATGCCAACGATTATTGGAATCAGGCTCAGTCGTTAGTGGGTCTTTCGCAAGATTTGAGTGATTTGGTAACGCCTGGGTTGCGTGCAAATATCAGATTTTCGTGGGACGCACGCAACAACGGAACCATCACCCGCAGTATGACGGTACAGCAGTGGTTGGCGACAGGACGCAACGAAGACGGTGAACTTGAATTTGTAGAAAGCCATAGAGGACAAGAAAACTTGGGCTACGAGCGCAGTTTGAACGGACGCCGCGACACTTACTTGGAAGCATCGGTTAGCTACGACAAGCTTTTTGCACAGCGACACCGTGTAGGCGCACTCTTCCTCTACAACCAAAAACAAAGAAACCTGCTGAATGAGGATAATGCTTTGAGAAGTTTGCCGTTTCGCAACCAAGGTATTGCCGGACGTGTTACGTATGGTTTAGATGACAAATACTTTGCAGAGTTTAACGCGGGCTACAATGGTAGCGAAAACTTTATGCGCGGACATCGTTTTGGATTTTTCCCTGCCGGAGCTGTTGGTTATATGGTTTCCAACGAAGACTATTGGGATCCCATACGTGATGTGGTAGATGTATTCAAACTGAAAGCATCGTACGGTTTAGTGGGTAACGACCAAATTGGTACAACCGAAATGAGACGCTTTATCTACGAAGCCACTATTATAAGCGAAGGCAACAACTATATTTTTGGACAGCAGGGAGAGACTCGTCCCGGTCGTATCCGTATGGGCGACCCCGAAAACCCGTATGTAAGCTGGGAAAATGCGTATAAATTCAATGTGGGTGCAGAAGTATCACTGTTCAACGCTTTGCGCATTGAGGGAGACTACTTCCGCGACCGCCGCGAAGGAATTTTCTTGGAACGTCAAGGGCTTGCCGGACTTGTAGGTATCACTACCGTGCCATATGTAAACGTGGGAAGAATGACGAGCCAAGGATTTGACGGCTCTATGCAGTACAACCAGCGCGTAGGCAGTGTGAACCTTTCGGCAATGGGAACCTTTACCTATACGCACACCGAAATATTAGATAATGACCAACCAGATTGGAATTATCCATATCGTAATCGCATCGGCAGACCGCATGGACAGCCGTGGGGATTGGTCGCACTTGGTCTGTTTGAAAGTGAAGAAGATATAGCCAACAGTCCGCGTCAAACATTCGGACCGGTACGCCCGGGTGACATCAAATATTTGGATATAAACGGCGATGGTGTCATAGACGAGCAAGATGAAATTGCGATAGGGTATAATTTGAATCATCCGGGTATTACCTACGGTTTTGGTTTATCAGGACAGTACAAAGGTTTTGATGTTTCTACGTTTTTCCAAGGTGTAGGTCAGATTTCGATTTGGGCAACAGGTAGTGCACTCACACCGTTTAGTTCCGGAAATCTAGTTCGTTCTGCTATTTACGAAGATGTGTACCACAACCGTTGGTCGTTAGATAACCCCAATCCCAATGCAAAGTACCCACGTCTATCGCCTGGAGCAAACCCCAACAATAACCGTAATTCGACGTTTAGAATGCATGATGCAAGCTTCTTGCGCTTGAAAACTGCCGAAATAGGATATACTCTTCCGCGCAACTTGGTAGAGCCTCTACACATCAGCAGTTTGAGAGTGTTTATGACAGGAACAAACTTACTGACGTTTTCGAGCTTCAGGCTGTGGGACCCCGAAAGAGGAACCAACATAGGTAATCGTTATCCACCCAACCGCTCTGTTGTATTTGGGTTAAATGTCAATTTTTAAAATTAATAATCAATTTAGAAGATGAAAATATCAACAAACATATTTAAAACATTGCTTTGCTGCTTTCTATTCAGCATCCTCTTTGTTTCGTGCGACAGCTACTTAGACAGGGAAGAGGATATGTCAATGACCTTTGAAAAAATTTGGGAAAGAAGAGCCACTATCCAGGAAGCACTCAGCAACGCTTGGGGGTATATGACCAACCCCGATAATCAAGGAGAGAATCACCCGTTTACAGGTGCATCTGACGAGGCGACTATTGCCTACAACTTGGGCTATCGAGCGATGAACGAAGGCAGATGGAATCCGTCAAACCCTCCTTACAATAAATGGCCTCAATATTATAGAGGCATCAGAGAGGCTACCATATTTATGCGCTACGTGCAAACTGCACCTGCGAGAGATTTAATGGAAACCGAACGTGTACAGTGGTATGCTGAAGCGCGCTTTGCCCGTGCTTACTACTATTATCAGTTGGTGCAATTATTTGGACCCGTAATGCTTTTGGAAGACGAGTTGCTTGACTTCAATCTGTCCATTGCCGATTTGCAACGCCAGCGTAACTCTATGGACGAGTGTGTGGCATGGATTATATCGGAGCTGAAAGCAGTGGAAGAGATATTGCCGTATGTGCAACCGTCTGTCTATTTTGGAAAACCCACAAAAGGAGTTTGTCGAACGCTGACAGCCAATTTGTTGCTCTTTTACGCACGTCCGCTCTACAACGGAAACACACTGTATGCCAATATGACAAACCCCGATGGAAGCTATCTTTTCCCCGGTATCGCCACCGTGAATATGGACAGATGGCGAGATGCCGCTGCGGCTGCCAAAGCGGTAATTGATATGAATCAGTACAACCTGCATAGAGTATATACAGGAGGTGTGCTCAATCCGTTGGAGTCATACAGAAAACTATTTTTGGATATGTGGAGCAATGAAATAATATGGGGGCGTTTTATAGACAGTTTTTGGATGCGTGTTCACACCCGTCCGCGTGGTGTTGGCGGTACAGCTTACGGTGGTATCGGACCTACACAACAGCAAGTTGATGCTTTTGCGATGGCAAACGGTCGCTATCCGATTACCGGATACAATCCCGATGGAAGCCCGATTATTGACACGGCATCAGGTTACAGTGAAGAGGGTTTTACCAATATGGTGCACCCGATTGAGGGAGGAGCCGCTCGATCTACGTTCAATATGTTCCTCAATCGCGAGCCGCGCTTTTACGCTACCGTATTTTGGAGTGATAGTCGCTGGGCACAAGATGGTAGCAACTTTATTGTGAGTTTTGCCTTCAATGGCAGTTCGGGACCCGGTCCGAGTCACGACTATCCGTGGTCAGGCTATATGTATCGCAAATACACCGACCCCTCATTGCCTACCGGAAACTGGGGTCGCCAAACATTCCCGTTATATCGTCTCGGACAAATCTATTTGAACTATGTGGAGGCATTGAACGAATACGACCCGAGCAACCCGGATATTGTAACGTATCTGAACTTGATTCGCGAGCGCGCAGGTGTTCCGAATATTGGGGTTGTTTATCCCGAAGCAGTAGGTAACCGCGATTTGATGCGTGAACTCATTCGCAACGAGCGTAGAGTGGAGTTGGTAAACGAGCAAAAACGCTTTTTCGACACACGTACGTGGATGATTGCCGAGCAAACAGATGCCGGACCGATGTACGGAATGAACGTTATGGCACCTGCATCGGGTGTAAACAATACGCCTGCCGCTTTCTGGCAGCGTCGTGTATTTGAAACACGCGTATTTCAACCAAGACACTATCTTTATCCTTTCGCTCAAAGTGAATTGGACAGAAATAAATTGATTACTCAGAATTATGGATGGTAAAAAAAGAACGATTATGCAGAAAAATATTTTATCAATCTTATTTGTTGTGGCGATGCTATTCGTGATATCTTGCGAAGATACACGCTTGGATAATATCTCACTGCCCAAATTGTACATTCCCCAAAGTGGTGAAGTGGAACAAGTTATTTTTAGAACGGGCGAACCCTTTGTGCTCCGTTTGGGAGTAACTAAAACCGGACACGATGAAGTACAAGTTCCGGCAACCGCTATCGTAAACATCAAAAGCGAAGCTGAGTTGAATGTCTATAATTTGAACAACAACACAAATTACAGACGTTTGCCTGATGATTGTTTTCATGTATCGGTAACATCGTTGAATTTCTCAAGAGAGAGCAGAGTAGAATTTGTGAACATCACTATTGACTACAACACAGTGGCGGCACTTCCTGATTTTGATGAAACAAATTCAGAACAGTATGTAATTCCGGTAGAACTTGTACAAGCGAGTATCGAAGTGAATGAGGAGAAAACCTTTTCGTTCATTAAACCCCTGATAAGAGATCCGTTTATCTATTTCAGAGGTTTGCAGTCGTCTATCACGATTGAACCGACAGCTCTGAATGCCGATTATCGTCAGAATCTTATTTTGGATATCGATTTTCCCAATATTTGGAATATTTCGGTTGATTTAGAGGTAGATCCGTCTTTGGTAGCGGTATATAATGCAGCAAACGGTACACATTTTTCGTTGCTTCCAGCCGAAACCTACACTATTTCTCCCAATCCGGCGGTTATTGCCAATGGAAGAAACTCCGTTTTCAGTACAGTAACCATTGATGCGGTAAAAACCGATTTCGACGAATTTTTGCTTCCGATTACTATTGGTAACACGTCAAAATTTGAAGGAGAGCCAGGTCGTAATATACATTACTTGGCGGTTTCAAAACCTGCACCACGCTTAAGTCGTGAAGGGTGGACTATTCATGATTATTCTTCTCATCAGTTGTCTGATGGAGGAGGAGTTACAATGATATTGAATAGTGAAACGGGCAGTTTCTGGCACAGTAGTTGGTCGCCGCCTTCAGAGCCGCCACACCATGCTACAATTGATATGCAGAAAGAAGTGCTTGTAACGCACATAGAAATTCGTCGTCGTAACGGCAACGCAGGCACACGAATCGGCTCATTCCACATTAGTTCCGATGGAATAAACTTTACGCAAATCGGCATATTTGATATGCCGGCATCAGATGCGGGTAATCCTTTCTGGCTCTTCAAAGTAGCCAGTACACGTGGACGCTATCTGAAAATAGTAGTTGACAGCACGCATGCAATGATATCAGAAGTGCATGCAAGGGGGACTGACGAATAGTTTTCAGACTTGCTAAACACAAAAAAACCTGACAGGGCTTGAAACCCTGTCAGGGAGCTGATAATAATATGATTTGGTTGAGAGAAACTTTTCAATCCTTCTCAACCAAATCACAAAAAAAACAATTGTATGAAACTAAAATCATTTTTTCTTTTATCTATTCTTATTACTTACAGTTTATCTTTATTTGCCTGTTCCGATAAACCGGAACAAATAATGCCCACTCTAACCGTAGAAGTAAAATCGGTAAATCTGAGTGCCGATGCATCTTCTCGTGAAATTCCGATAAAAACAAATGTGGAATCGTGGACAGTTAATGTACAAGGTGATGCTCAGTCGTGGCTCGAAGCGCGAAAATTTGGCAATTCTTTACGCATTACCTCTACTGCTAACAGTAGTTTTGATACGCGTAAAGGCGAAATTAAAGTGGTAGCAGATAATTTATCGGAAACCATTACCGTTCAGCAAATGGGACAGGCACCTGCCATTTTGTTAGATCAAACTGATCATACCGTTCAGGCTGATGGTGGCGATTTTACTTTGGTAATTACATCAAACATTGAGTACGAAGTCATTCTTCCTGCCAGTGTTGAATGGATTAGTGCAAAAGAAGGACGCGCTACACGAGCAGCAATGGTAACCGATGAGTATCATTATTCTACTACATTCAATACATCGACTGTTGAACGTGAAACTGAAATTACAATCAGGCAAATTGGAGGTACACTCGAACAAAAAGTGACGGTTACTCAAAAAGGGCAAGGTGACTTTGTTGGCTCTGGTGGCGGTGATATTAAAGACGACATCAAAGTGCCTGTTGCTCGCGGTAAGGCTTCTTCTCAAGCAGGATTTGCCACTGAAGGTCCTATTGAGCTTTCATTTGATGACAATATGAATACTATTTATCACTCTGCTTATAACAATAATGCTGATGATTACTGGCCAATAACGCTCGAATATTTCTTTGAGAATCAAGAAAGTGTAGACTATCTAGTTTACTATCCACGTCCAAGTGGCTCCAACGGACATTTTAAAGAAACGGAAATATGGATAACTACGCAAAGTAATCCTACATACGTAAAAGTGATGGATTTTGACTTTAAAGGCTCTTCATCAGCAACAAAAGTTACATTTGAAGAATCGGTTGTAAAACCCACTGCGATAAAGTTTGTTGTGAAATCGGGCACTGGAGACAGACAAGGGTTTGCCGCTTGTGCCGAGATGGAATTTTATCGTATCAATCCTGATAACTTTGACCCGCTCACCCTGTTTATCGATGAGACCTGCACAGAGTTAAAACCGGGGATTACACTTGAAACCATTGCAAAAATTTCCAATAATCTGTATCGGAATATGGCTCTTCATATTTACAATAAAACATATCCGCGCGAATTTCGTATTGCTGAATACAAGGCTTGGCCACATCCTGATGATTGGGCAAGAGTGAATAAAACAAGTACACTCAGTTTGCTTGATAACCCGACCGGAATTAGTGTTTCCGAAGGTGAGGATTTGATAGTCTTTGTCGGCAATACGCACGGACATACATTGAGTCTGAAAGTGCAAAACCTAAATAGACCCAATGGCGATGGTTATAACGACGGCTCATCATATTATCCGCTTTCGCGAGGAGTAAACAAACTGAGAATGCGAAACAGAGGGTTGGTTTACCTGTTTTATCATACGTCCGATTATCAAACGGCTCTACCCGTGAAAGTACATTTTGCTTCCGGTAGAGTAAACGGTTACTTTGATTCACAAAAACATCAGGCTTCCGACTGGCGCAAATATTTAGATGCAGCGATTGACGATAATTTCGATGTGATAGGCGAACACGCTCATCTCACATTCCCCACTTCGGCATTTCGCACACACGCTGCCAATAACGGTCCTGCGTTGATTGACGCATACGATGATTTGGTACGTTTGCAAAAAGAATTTATGGGATTGATGAAATACAATCGTCCCACCATCAATCGAAATTATTTTCACGTAATGTATCATTCGTTTATGTATGCTACATCATATCGCACAGCCTATAATGCTACGACGCTGGCAGATATTTTGAATGTAAACACACTGAAAACAACAGCAGTATGGGGGCCGGCACACGAAGTAGGACATACGTTTCAAACACGACCGGGCTTCAGATGGACGGGAATGACGGAAGTAACTACCAATGTACATTCGCTTTGGGTGCAAACCGAATGGGGAAATCCGTCGAGAATAGAGACCGAAAATATGGGTCGTTACAGCAACCGGTATGAAAAGGCTTTTCACAATGCATTTGTAAAAAGAATTCCGCATCCTGCCGAAGAAGATGTGTTTTGTAAATTGGTTTCGCTGTGGCAACTTCAACTCTATTTTGCCAATGTGCGCGGACAAGTGGGTACTTATAAGGATTTGTATGAAAAAGTACGCACATCGCCCGATCTGTCCACTGCCGGAGAACAGCAATTGGAGTTTGTGAGAATGATGAGCGATATTACTCAAACAAATTTAATTGACTTCTTCCAAAAATGGGGTTATTTATCACCTTACGATGAAATGATAGATGACTACGGAAGTTCCCGTTTCCTAATCACGCAAAGACAAATAGATGAGACTATTGCTTATATCGAAGAGAAAAACTACCCACTTTTAATCGAAAAAATGGAGTACATCAGTGATTCAAATTGGGATATTTTTAAGAATCGTTTTTCGATTCAATCCGGAACAGCTCAAAGAAATGAAAACAGCATCACAATGAACAATTGGAGAAATGTGGTAGCTTATGAAGTATATGAAGGCGATACGTTGGTGTTTGTTTCCAACAAAAATTCGTTTAATTTGGATTCACCTGCTACCACTAATAAAAAAGTGTATGCCGTGGCGTTTGATGGTCGCAAAATGGAGGTGACCTTCTAAATTATAAATATCAGAAAATAATTGTATATGAAGACAAAAATTACTTTTTAGAAAAAGGGAGTCAAACATATTATACTTTAGTAGAAACTTGAATGTGTTTTTATTTCAAAAATAATGTTTTTGTATACAGATAATTATAAACTAAGTAGCTAAAATATATCAAACAATTCATTCTTATGACAAAATTTATCAAATCATTATTTTTGGTGTGCTTCATTGTCGTAGCATTTGTTGCCTGCGTCGAAAAGCAAACAAATTCTGTATGTGGAATAATTCCCACTGAAACTCCCGCTCGTCCCGCCGGGCAAACACACGTAGTCGGACTGACGGCAGACCCTATCGAAACCGTTCGTGTAGGTGTTATCGGTTTAGGAATGCGCGGACCACACGCTGTTCAACGCTTTGTGCACATCGATAGAGTAGAAGTAGTAGCTTTGTGCGATTTACATCTTGAGCGCGTAGAGCGAGTAAATGCAAGGCTCGTTGAAAACGGACAACCCGAAGCGGCAGTTTATTACGGCGAAGACGGCTGGAAAGAATTAGTAAGACGGGACGACCTCGACCTTATTTATATCGCTGCCGACTGGCGCCGCCGCGGCGAAATGATTGTGTATGCTGTAGAAAACGGTAAACATGTAGCCACAGAACACCCCGGCGCTACTACTATGGAAGAAATCTGGAACATCATTAACGCAGCAGAGAAGCACCGCAAGCACGTGATGTTGCTCGCCAATATTGTATATAGTAATTTTGAACTCACTACCTTGAATATGGTTCAACAAGGCGTTTTTGGAGAAGTTCTTTATGCCGAAGGTGCATATATCCATCAACTTGTTCCTTATTGGGACTCTTATGAAGGCGACTGGCGTATAAAAGAAAACCGCAGAATGCGCGGAGATATCTATCCAATTCACGGAATCGGCTCGGCAGCTTTGGCGTTGAATATTAATCGTGGCGATAGAATGACGCACCTGGTTTCGATGGACACTCGTCCGGTAAGTATTCCTAACTGGTTGAATGAGACACGTGGCGAAAACCTTTCTCATACTCACGAAGATTTTGCCAACGGACAAAATACGATGACTCTAATCCAAACTGCGAACGGCAGGGCGATAAATCTTCATCGCGATGTTGCCAGTTTGCGTCCATACTCGCGTATGTATGCCGTGCAAGGTACAAATGGTTATTTGCAAGGGTTTCCACGTCAAGGTATATCTTTGATAGGATCAAAGCTGTATGAATTGACCGGTAACCCCGAATTAGCCAATTCTAATGGTAAAACTTGGTTGTCGGATGAAGTTAGAAATGAGTTGCTGACAAAATTCCGCCATCCTATTCTTACTGACGAAATGCAAGAAACCGCCAGTCGTTTGAGTGCTATCGCACATGGCGGAGCGGATTTTATTATGGATTATCGTTTGATTTATTGCTTACGCCACGGCTTGCCGCTCGATATGAATGTATATGACTTGGCAGCGTGGAGTAGTATGGTGCCATTAACAGCTGTTTCGCTCGAAAACAATAGTTCACCCGTTGAAATACCCGACTTTACACGCGGATATTGGGATTATTTAAAAGGAGTAAATATGGCATTGTCAACAGACTAGCAGCATCGTAAGTATTTGTGAGTTCTAGTATCAACTAATGATTGATAATTCAAGGGTGTCGATGCAATTCGATACCCTTTCTTTTTTTCCTCAAATCCAATTACAACTACTTTTAACAGCCCTACACTTGGCTGATAATAGTATTATCACTAATTTTACACGCACATTTTATAAACAAGTACATCAAAATGAGATTATCAATAAAAATTTTCTTTTTATTCCTAGTATTTTCGTCTGTAAATCAAAACGTTATTTCACAAAGTAATGTCATAGACGAAATAGTGTGGGTGGTGGGCGACGAAGCTATTTTGAGATCAGAAGTAGAAGAATTTCGAAAAGAAATGTTGATGCGAAATCAGCGTATGGAAGGCGACCCATTTTGTTTCATACCGGAACAAATTGCACTGAATAAACTTTTTCTTGACCAGGCAAGGATTGACAGTATCGAAGTATCGGACGCAATGGTAAACAGAGCGGCAGAAACACAGCTAAACGAATGGATCGCCTCAATAGGCTCGCAAGAAAGACTTGTGGAATATTTCGGAAAAAGCATTACATCGATTCGCGAAGATTTGCGCAATAATATTCGTGAAGGAGAACTGATTAATGGTGTGCAGCGAAAACACTTCGGTGATATTCGCCTTACACCGTCGGAAATTCGCCGGTTTTACAGCAATATGCCGCAAGACAGCTTGCCGTTTATCCCCACAACGGTCGAAGTACAAATCATAACCATTGAGCCGGAAATTCCGATGTCGGAAACCGACGCGGTGAGAGCACGTCTTCGTCAGTTTACCGAACAGATACTCAGTGGGGAACAAACGTTCCAGAATTTAGCAATCGTAAACTCTGACTGTCCTTCCGGTATGAGGGGAGGAGAACTCGGTTTTGCAGGACGGGCAACCTATCACGCCGAATTTTCAAACGCTGCCTTTGCACTGACTGATCCCACAAGAGTTTCTAATATAGTGGAAACGATAGACGGATTCCATATCATCCAATTGATTGAACGCAGAGGCGACCAAGGAAATTTTCGTCACATTTTGTTGCGCCCTCGTGTGCCGCAAGAATCGCTCGATACGGCACTTGTACGTTTAGACAGTATTCGAACGGGAATTATAGATAATAGATTTACATTTGACGAAGCGGCTACTTTTCTTTCCGACGACAGGGACACACGAATGAATCGTGGGGTTATGGTAAACCCATTGCATCCAATGCAAAGCGCCAACGGCGGAACACCTCGTTTTGCGTTAGATGAGTTAAATCAGGACATCGCTCGCATTGCCGGTAATATGACTGTTGGTGAAGTGTCGGAGCCTTTCACGATGCTTAATAACAATGGTCGGCGAATAACGGCAATTGTACGAATTACCAATCGTACCGATGGACATCGCGCCACACTGACAAGAGACTATCAAGTAATCAGACAACTTGCCGAAGAGGCCCGACGACAAGAATTGATGGATGAATGGGTGCGAGCAAAAATTCGAACAACATACGTCCGCATTAATCCCAATTGGCAAAATTGCGAATTTAAATACGATGGTTGGTTGAGATAATGATTAATGGTTAGTGATGAATGATTAATAAATCACGGAAAAAATATGGCTCCGAAAGCATACTTTTATTAAGTGTGCTTTTTGTCATTATTGTTTCGGTAAAAGCGCAGCAAGCGCCGCCGAATAATCAACAAGTTCAAATCATTGAATTGCGACATGCAGAACGAATGTTCAGAATACCGGGTATTGATGCTGAGATTGTGGTAAATAGCGAGTCTGTTGAAATGAAATTCTATCACAATGGTGCTTACTTGTTTGCCGATAGCGCTCATTGGGTTCAGATAGATAATACATTCGAAGCGTGGGGTAATGTACGTATGGAACAAGGCGATACGCTTTTCGTATTTGCCAGCTATCTGCATTACGACGGCAATACTCGTTTGGCGCGTTTGCGCGAAAATGTTCGACTGGAAGACCCCACTGCAACGCTTTTTACCGATAGTCTGAACTACGACCGTATCGCCAATCTTGGTTACTTCTTCGAAGGCGGAATGTTGGTAGACGATGAAAACGAACTCACTTCGTATTGGGGACAGTACAGTCCTGAAACCAATCAAGCGCTCTTTCGCGATAGCGTGAAATTAGTGAATGAAAATTACACCATTTTTGCCGATACGCTCAAATACAACACGGAAACGAAAATTGCCGATATACTCGGACCATCGCGCATCGTGTCCGAAGACGGAGTTATCTACACAAGTAGAGGTTGGTACGATACGGATGCCGACAAAGCAATGTTACTTGACCGTTCACGTGTGTATAGTAATGATAGGCAACAAATGCTTACCGGCGACACTATTTTTTACAATCGTGCCACCGGCGAGGGGGAAGTTTTTGGCAATATGAGTCTCGAAGATACAGGGCGGAGCGCTATTCTTAGAGGTAATTACGGTTTTTATAACGAACAAACGGAATATGGTTTTGCTACCGGTATGTCGTATGCCGTTGATTATTCGCAGAGCGACAGTCTTTTTATCGGTGGCGACTCGCTGTTTATGATTACGCTCGATTCTATTCATCGCGATTTCAAAGCGTATGCAAATGTGCGCATTTTTCGAAATGATTTTCAAGCAATAGCCGATTCGGTACATTATTCGGCACCCGATTCCACCATATTTATGCGCGGACGACCTGTGATTTGGCAAGAAAACCAACAAATTTTAGGAAATGAAATCGATATTTTGATGAATGACTCAACTGTTGATAAAGCATACGTGCGCGGTAACGCTTTGGCGATTCAAGATAGAGGAGTAGAAGACCAATTCAATCAAATGAGCGGACGAAATATGACCGGATTGTTTCGCGACGGCAATATCCATCGTATATTGGTGGAGGGCAATGTTGAAACGCTTTACTATATGGTTGAAGATGACGGAAATGTCATTGGACTTAACAAAACAGAAAGTCCGTACTTTAACGCCGACATAGAAAACCAAGAGATTGTCAGAATGCACCTGACAGGTCCTGCAAATGGGCTCACCACGCCGCTCCCTCAACTTCGTCCCGAACAAAGTCGATTATCGGGATTTGTGTGGCTTGACTACTTACGTCCGCTCAATTCACGCGATATTTTCCGCAGGAATGAACGTGCTGCAGCTGACGATATTGAATTGCCGCGAATGTTTGTGAGAGACGATGAAACGCTTTAATTCAAAAAATTAAAGATTTAAGGATTCAAAGATTCGCCAGTCTTGAATCTTTGAATTTTGAATCTTTGAATGAATCAACTCAACAATTTAACAACATAACACCAAAAACGATATGGGAGTATTTTTTTTCTACAACAACCGCAAGCCGCCCAAATACGGCTATAAACCCATTCTATATAATCCCGAAAAAGAAGAACGCGACAATCGTTTAGCCCAACGCATTTTGGACATTAAACGAGAAATGGGTGTTTTACCGGAAGAAGTACAAGTAAAAACCGATTTCAAAAGCGAATTTCTTTCCCAAACGAGTCATTTGAAAAAACGAAAAGACAGAGAAGCATCAGGCGGAAGAGCTTTTTTCACAAACAATGGTTTGTTACTTGTAATTCTCCTAGCACTTTTTGTGATTTTTGTATTATGGCTACTAGGAATGTTTTGAAATAATGATTAATGGTTAGTGCAGAAGCATTGATAAATCTTGATAACTGCCATTAATCATTAACCACTAACCGTTAATCATTAATTTATGGATATAATCAATCTACTTCCCGATTCTATCGCCAACCAAATTGCGGCAGGTGAAGTTATTCAACGCCCTGCATCGGTGGTAAAAGAGCTGGTAGAAAACTCATTAGATGCCGGCACATCACATATTCAAATTATTATTAAAGACGCCGGACGCACGTTGATTCAAGTTATCGACAACGGAAAAGGAATGTCCGCTACCGATGCGCGAATGGCGTTTGAGCGACACGCGACATCAAAAATCAAAAACGCCGACGATCTTTTTTCGCTCACTACAATGGGATTTCGCGGCGAAGCACTACCTTCTATCGCCGCCATTGCACAGGTAGAAGTAAAAACCCGGCGGGCGGAAGACGAAGTGGGATCATTGCTCGTTATTTCCGGCTCGAAAGTAGAAAAACAAGAACCTGTTTCGTGTCCCATAGGTACATCAATTAGCGTTAAAAATATCTTCTTCAATGTACCCGCTCGTCGAAAATTTTTGAAATCGAACGAAACCGAACGTCGAAATATCTTTACCGAAATAGAGCGAATAGTACTCGTTAATCCCGAAATAGAATTTACGCTGATAGAAAACAATGTGCAAACGCTTCATTTGCCCACGTCGGGATTGAGGCAACGGATTGTACAACTGCAAGGAAAAAATATTAATCAACAATTAATTGAAATAGAAGAAGATACCACGCTTGGAAAAGTATACGGATATGTTTCTCGTCCGGAATTTGCCAAAAAAGGACGAGCGAATCAATATTTTTTTGTCAATAATCGATTTATTCGTAGTCCCTATTTTCACAAGGCAGTAATGACGGCTTTTGAACCATTGATTGCGGCAGGTGAAAATCCGAGTTATTTTATTTATTTTCAAGTTGACCCCAATTCGATAGATGTCAATATCCACCCAACAAAAACCGAAATAAAGTTCGAAAATGAACAAGTTTTGTGGCAAATTTTGATGGTAACAGTCAAAGAATCGCTTGGAAAATTCAATGCCGTTCCTTCGATTGATTTCGATACGGCTGATGCGCCCGATATTCCGATTTTCGACCCAACACGTCAAACTTCGATGCCGAAAGTGAATGTCAATCCGAATTATAATCCTTTTGCATCGCGTACAGAAAGTTACAAACCTACAAAACCAACTTTTGATTGGGAAAAACTATACAGCGGCTTCGAAAAAGAGAAAGAAATTGATTCGGAAACATCGCCGGATATTTCAACATCGCTTTTCGGCACGTCAACATCGCAAGAGAATGTTCTCGATATGGACACAACGCCCGAACATTATCAATATAAACAGCGATATATTCTCACTTCCGTGAAATCGGGTTTAATGATTATCGACCAACATAGGGCGCATGTGCGTATTTTGTTCGATAAATATTTGGAACAAATTAAGAATAAAAAAGGTGTTTCGCAACGCGTGCTTTTTCCCGAAATAATGGAATTATCGGCTGCCGAAGCAACGGCGTTGCCGTCGATAATGGATGACTTGGAAGCGTTGGGCTTCGAGTTGAGTAATTTGGGCAATCATTCGTTTGCCATACAGGGCGCTCCGTCGGAGTTAGACAATCCCGATGCGTCAACGCTTATTCGCTCAATGATTGACAAAAGTATTGAGACGGGCAGCGATGTGAAATCGGATGTTCAAGAAGCAATTGCGTTGCCACTCGCTCGATTGATAGCAATTCCGTATGGAAAATCGTTGTCGGTGGAAGAAATGTTGTTGATGGTGAGTCAATTGTTTTGTTGTGCATCATCGAGTTATACGCCTGATGGACAAAAGATTATTGATGTGTTTTCGGATGATGAGATTGCGAAGAAAATGAAATAATAATGTGCTAATGTGCAAATTATCAAAATTCGCCGCCCTTTTCTTATTGTTTCTTTTTCTTATTTCCTGCGGAAAAGAAGAACAGCGACAAACCATTCCGTTTGCACCTGTTTATTTTAGAATCGACTTAAACGGACTTGACCATTCGTTAAAAAATCCGTTGTCGTATAAAGTTTTTACGGAAACCGGCAGAAGAACGCCGACCGATAGAATGGGTTTTGGCGGATTGTTAATTGTTTCGAGCATTGACGGAAACGAGATATTTGCCTACGATCTCGCTTGTCCATTCGAAGGTAGGCAAGATATAATTGTAACACCAACTAATGCAGGAGAAGCCGTTTGTTCAGCTTGCGGCAGCGTTTTTGTAACAATGTTCGGATTTGGAACAGCGAAGTCGGACGTAACATCGAAACCATTGCAGCGATATAGAGTGCAACGACAAAGCTCAGGTGTTTTTCTTATTCGAAACTAGGAAAAAACGACTGTATTTCTTAAATGTTACTTGAAAAGTTTTGAAAAATCGAGAAATATTTCTACATTTGCAGTCGCAAAAAGGAAAAGGCTCTAATGTGAGTCGTTTTTTATCTATTTTGCGGAAATACATACTGCGAGTAGCTCAGTTGGTAGAGCATAACCTTGCCCCAAAAAGGAAATAAAAACTAACCTTGGCAAGTGTAAGCATCACTAACTTTGAAAATATTGCATACTGCGAAAGTAGCTCAGTTGGTAGAGCATAACCTTGCCAAGGTTAGGGTCGCGGGTTCGAGTCCCGTCTTTCGCTCAGGTCTGCTCGGATGGTGGAATGGTAGACACGCAAGACTTAAAATCTTGTGACCATTAGGTTGTGCGGGTTCAAGTCCCGCTCCGAGTACTGCGCTGAAAGTCAATGATTTGAATGTCAAATTGTTGGCTTTTTTCATTCTCGAAAAATCCCCACATAATCCCCATTTATTTTTATGCAACTGAAAAAGCCACCCGAAAACGTATCATTTCAAAAGTGGCTTTTAAGCGCAAAAATCATTTCAGAATTTTTATTTTTGGGAATTTTATCGTAAGGGATACGTTTTTTTCAAATCTACCGTCGGGGTTGTATGCGGTACTCTACCGTCTCGTAAATAAATAAATAAAAAATTGAGGTAGAACTATCAAAAAACTGCGAAATAGCCCCATAACGACTATGTTTTATGGTAAGAGTGAAAAAAAAGTTGATTCTACGTGCGCGAAAATTATTTTGAAAATGGATAAAATTCGGGCGGAAATAATACAAAGTAGTTGTTTACCCACGTTTGAACGTCTGAACTATAATCCTTTGTAAACATTTTCGAGATTAAAAAAGTATTCAAAAGTTTCCCATTCAGACCTTGTAAGCGTGTCCCGAATTTGAGAAACTACACTTACACGGCGAAATTGCCAGCCGTCAAAATAACCGTTGCTGTGTTCTTTTTCTCTATTCCACCAAAAATCGTCGGGAATGGGTCGCTGTGTTTCCACACTACTATCTCTAAAAAATGTGTGCTGTGCGGCTTCTCTTGTATCGCTTTCCCACCTGCCCCACCTGCCTATATCTCGTAATTCTTTTAATAATTTTACTGTTAATCTGTTTTGGTTGTGATTAAGATTATAGGAATATACACGAGAATTTCCCGAAGTGCTTGCGACAATACCCCAATCAATAAATCGTCTGTTTTTCAAATCAACAGAAAGACCTGCAACACTTCCACCTAAAAAATCATTTTCGTACATCGTTGTCGCTGTCAATTCCCTGCCTGTGGTAAGAGAGAAAAAACGCACCGTAGAATTACCCCAATTTCCTCTGTTATTAAAAGCGGTAAATAATGTATATTGACCGTCGCCGTTCAAATCAATAAATCCCCAAGCGGACGTTCCTTGCTCTGTACGAATGAAAAAGTCAGATAAACGCACTAACTCATTTCTATTTATTTCGGGAATTTGAATATCGGAAATGTAAATTTTTTGTCCATCGGTAAAATCAGCATCGTACAGAAAACGAGCCATTCCACAATCTACGAACTCAAAAGTGCGACCTGTTGCAATAGAAGTAAACGTTAATGTGAGAGTACCATCGCCACTCCAAATTTTTTCTTCCTGTGCGATGCCACAATGTTTACATTTTCTCTCTGTTGGTGTTTCCCAAGTTTCAACAACTCGAAAACCTTTTATCGGCTTTGTGTATTCAAACACGATGCGCTTAAATTCCGTTTTGGTCGGCTCGCTTTCTTTATTCACTGTTTCGCTTTCTGCCTTTGTTTCATTGCTCACAACACTAATCGGGTACGGTTGAGGGTCTGCGATATTTCGCAAACGTCGCTCTTTTCCGAAATCGCACGAAGTAAACAACAACGCAATCACAAATAGCGAAAAAAGAAATAGTTTTGTTTTCATTTTCAACCCCAAGAAATTAACCCCCAAAAAGAAATCCAAACACCAGACGGAAAAATAATGCTAAGCGCAACAATGATAACAGCCACAATCGCAATTACTACATCTATTTTGCAAATAACTCGCTGCTCTTTCGGAAATAAATTTTGTATCTGCTTTGAAAAAAACAGATAAGCGAGTGCACCAAGAGAAACCAATATCCACAAACTGCTCAAACCCAAGCCGAAAACTATTATAAGTGCAATTCTACGAAGTAGCAACAAACCAAAAAGCAACTTTCCAAGAAATAAAGCGTTCGATTTCAATTTGATAAATGAAACAATCGTGTATATTGACAAGCATAGAAACATCACAGATTCTAAAATGCCAAAAATCGGGTTAGGGTAAGATTCTGTACCCCATTCATACGGTGGCTCTATTCCCACATTAGAAAATAGATAATACAGGCGCGGTATTTGCAAAACTGCAAAAAGCACAATTAGGCTCAAAATAAGCATTAAGCCGATAGGAAGTTTTGTTTTTGTTGTCATTGTTTTGATTTTTAATTATTTGTGTGTAAATTATTTTTGTCTATTTCTATACTCACTACGAAAATGAGCCTGCATTTCGCTATTCTCCTATATCATTAGTATAACGAATCCACCACACAAGTCCTATTATCGCAAGAATTGTGAAAACTATTTCCCAAAACATAAAATTCTCTCCTTTTGTTTTATTGGTTATTAAAATCATCGTGTTTAGCCATAAAAGTAAAAACAATTGCTGCTAATGCGATGACTGCGATAATTCCGAGTATTGTTCCCATAATGTATAACGTTTATTTGTTCATTATTTGATTTTTAGCGATTAGTTGGGGAGGTTAAAAGTATCAATACCGATTTTCATCTTATTGATAAAGTACGATATTTTCACTGTACCACCACCCGACATAAAACTTGTTAGGGGTATATCTGCATTGTTTACTCTTACATTCCAAGTCGCCATTTGCTTAAAAGCATTAATGCTGTAAACAGTCTGTCGCGTTTTGCTTTTGCTTTCATATTTATATGGATAATAAATTTCGACATATTGACCATCGTGTTTGCAGAATGCCAATAACATTGTATAGTGTTTATATTCAAATACATAATCGAGTAGCACGTGAATAATAAGACCAAAGAACATTGCAGGTGCTGCAAATGCCACAACTAAACTAATTAGTATTTCTTGCCACCCGATTTCCTGTTCCAATGAAATACTCCACAAAGCCACTATAAAAATCAGTATGCCCGAAATCCACGTTAGAGTTTCAAGAAATCTATCTCTATTGCTTCGTTTTTTGCGACTTTCCTCCTCCTGTTTCTTCCAAGTTCTGTAATTTGTGCTGCTCTCTATATCATACACAAACGCATCTATTTTTGAGTAACTATTCCGTCCCTTGTTGTATGAAGTTTGAGATGTTGCTTTTTCCTCGACAACGATTTCGCTTTCTTCGTAATTTTGCGTCAAATACTCGTATGCTTCTTGTATCTCTTGAAACCGCTCTTTGAAGAACTCATCGTCATTGTGCTTGTCGGGGTGGAACTTTGTAGCATATTTTTTGTACGCTTTTCGTATTTCTTCCAAAGAAGCACCTTGTTTTAATCCTAATACTTTGTAATAATCCATTGTGTATTTGTTATATTAGATATGAAAAAAGCGTGATAACTATATAATTACCAAGCAAATCCCACTTTTGGACTTATAGTATATATCGCATCGAAGAAGTTTTTGTAACCAAATCCTGCGAACATTCTATATCTTTCTCCTCGTCCGATATTAAAACTACACCCTAAAACTACTTCGGCAAAAGTTGAATCAATACCGCCTACGGCATACCCGTAATTAATGACGATATATGGACTGACTTTTCTGTCTAAAAAATCGCTTCGCAAATGTAGAAAAATTGGAACACTATTTCCCGTATATTTATATCCATTGAAATTTTCAATACCAACACCAAGTCCCAAAGCAAATTGCGGCAGAAATCTATATCCATTCACTACGCTTAGAGAAACATTTGTAATGTCTGTACCATCAACAAAACCACTACCTAACTCGATAGTCCCCATATAGCCACGAGGTTTGTTGAAAGTAGGTCTTTCTCCCACATTATTGTTTCTTACGTTTCCTGAATTTCTTGTACCTGTTATGACTTCTTTTGTAAATCTTTCAATTTCGTCCATTCTATAAGCAAAAATATTGCCTTCACGGGATTGGATTTTGATAGACACGTTAGGTACTTGCTCAATAATAACCCCTCTTATTACAGAGCCATTTTTAAGATAAACAACATCTTCAAAGTGTTGCGCAGAAAGAAGTGTTGGAATAGCCAACAACAGAAATAAAAATAAAAAATTTCTCATAATTATTTTTTGTATTTGTGCCTTTCCGTTCCCTTAAAAGACGATTTATATTTGTTATATGGATATGAAAAAGGCGTGGGAACTATATCTTTATTTACTATTGAGGTCTTCGACTACCTAACCAATCAAATAAACGAGTAATCCCACGCCGGACGGCGCGTTACTCTTGATTGGTTTTTGAAATGTCGAAGTTTCAATAGTAAGAATGAAAGCAAACGCTTCTTCTATAAAATGTCATTAGTTTTCAGCGCACTAACCGCGCAAAATCATCATAAGCAATTTTTAGTTGTTTTTATTTTTTACAAGCACAAAGATACGATATTATGTGTATAATGCAATGAAAGTAGCCGAATAAAATTATGTTTTTTTTGCCTACATTGTAAAAATCGACTTTCGGTTTTACCCTTATTTATACCCCTATTTACCCTCAAAAACACCAAAAAACCTTACCTCAAACCCTAATTTGCGTATATATAATATACGCAATAGGGCGGTGGTAAGGTTTTTGGATTTGCTGATTTGCAAATAGTTAGAGAGTAGTCGAGGTTATTCCTCGTTTATGGTATCGTTATCCTCATTTTCGTCATCGTTATCAATGGGCGAAGATAAAAAATAGTGTCCTGATAACTCACATTTGTAAATAATGCCGTCATCGGTGGCTTTTTTTATTTTTCCCTGTGCAGTTTTTTCTTTGACCTTTCCAATCGTTACGATTTGTTTGCAAAGGTCTGTATATCTTAGTCCTGCACTATTTGCCGTCAAAATTGTTTCAAGTAGCAATTTTAGTTTATCGGCTGGTTTTGAGCCTGTTTTAGACACAAACCTTTCGGGCAAGCCGTCAGCATTGATTTTGAAAGAAAATCCGTCAAACTCCTCATTTCGTGTGAATTTCGGAGTGATTTTTACAATATCATCTGACTTTGAAACCGAAATTACCGTTTCGGATTTGTTCTGTAATTCAGTCCCAAGATGACCACGTAGAGAGGTGTCCGTCTTGTTTTCGTGCAAGACGGAACAAATATGACAATCTGTGTCGTAACTCCATTTCATCAGCCTGTCGCAAAGGTCTGATGAGTCCGTTTCGTTGTTGATTGATGAGATTAAGTCCTTAATTCCGTCAATAAACACAAAATCGGGTGCTAAATCAGAAATTAGTTCTTCAACAACTACCAACCTTTGGACTGTGGATAGTTTACGAAGTGCGTACACATCTAATACGTGATTGCTTACGTCCTCGTCCCATTCCATTAGTCTGTGGACACGTTTAACGCATTTTTTTACGTGGACAATGCCTTGTTCGGTGTCCACGATGAGTATCTTGATTTCGTCGTTGGATTTCAAGATTTCTTTACATAGTAGGCTCATTAAAAACGTTTTGCCACTCTTTGGTTTTCCGCTGATAACGGATATATTGCCACGTGAAAAAACGGGTATTCCGTCAAGGGAGTAGAGCGGTTGTGGCTCGATTTCAGTTGCTGATAAATCAATTTTGCAACCTTGCGTTAATTTGTTTATTACACGTTGCCTTTCGGCTTCTTGTTGTGCCAATTTAATTTGGCTGTCTGTTAATTCGCACGTGTTTTCGTGCGCGGTTGGTTGGGGTGCTATGGTTGCGCCCTCTTGTTGGATTGATTTAGATAAATCTCTCATAATCAATTAGATTTAGTTAAATGTGGATTTTCTTCTTCAATTTTTCTATTGATGTCGCTCAAACGATAGCGAATACCGCCACCGATTTTAATTTTTTTCAAATAACCTGACTTGTGCCAGCGAGAATAGGTAGATTTGTTAAATCCAAGCATTTCCTCCATTTGTTCAATGGTTAGATATTTTTCTGTGTTGGCAGTAGCATAGTAGCGTTCCAACTCTTTGCGTGTTGTATCAACACAATGATTGAAAAAGTCAATCATTTCGCCTGCGGTAATCGTAACTGATACGTTCCGATTCTGCTCGGCTGATGTTAAAATTTCATTTAACTTCATTGGCATAATTTTTTTGTTGGGGTCTGCACACGACCCCGATTTAATAATTTATTTTTTGTCGGAATCTGTGCGCTATTCCGACGTTACAATAGTAAGACGGATAACGTGCTAAAATGTTGCCACGCTTGTAGTTGTCATCAGTTGTCGGCAACCAATAACAACCGACGACAACCGAAAACACAAAAAAAGTGCAATCTTTTGGGACTGCACTTTCTTTTTTCGGTGGCTTCGTTGTTAGGGTAACATATCAACTATTTGCTGTAATTCTGCTGTAATTCCATTTTCTAGGCGTGTGGGATTGATGTAAAATTTCCCTTTGTTCAGATATTTATTGATTGCTGTTTTGCTGCATTGAATATCAAATTCCGTTATCACTTGGGGGACGTAATATGAATTTATTAAAATATATTGCTTGTGTTGCAGTGCTTCCAACACCTTAGCAATGTGTATTCCACTGCTATTGTCTTTATTTATCAATTCGCGTACTTTTTCCATTATGTTGTGCGGTAATCGTTCGCTAAATGGTGTGTGCTGTTTACCGTTTTTGGGTTTATTGGTCGTCTGACTGTTTTTCTTGTTCGTTTCGCTTGTTCGTTTTAGCCACATTTTCGCTCTCTCTAAATCGTTTCTCAATTTGTCTAAAATTGAGCCGTCAATAGTATGGCACTCTTTTTCGGTCTTTTCGCCGTTGTCATCAACTTGAAATGCGCACTCTTTGTAATGTCCCCCTGCCGATTTATTCGCCCAAATTACCATTAAATTGCCCTCGTAGCGTTCAAGCACCCTTTCACATTCGTAAAAAAATTGTTCCGATGTGATACCTTCCGCCGTTGCATCTTTCGCCATTTGGACGAAATAATCCACTCTACTACTAACTCCCAAGTATTTATCTTGTTCATCTACGATGTGTGTCGTATCGCTTTGTCGATACCCATCAATTATTATTTTCTTAAAATCCATATTCTTATTACATTAACAAATTAACTAAATCCTTTTTCATTTCCTCGTCAATATCTCGGTATCGGGCAAAGGCGGTGCTTCCCTCTTTGTGTCCGCTTAATGCACCAATCAAATTTGGGTCTTGCACTTGCTTGTAAAGGTTGCCGATAAAGGCACGTCTTGCAAGGTGCGATGATGCTATTTCGTTAATTGGGCGTTTTTCTTCTTCATCGGTTACAGGATTAAGCACGGTTACAATTCGGGTTATCTCTGCGAGGGTAAACACCTTTTTTATAGCATCGTTGTAATTTTGTTCTGCAATATAGGGAAACAGCGCACCACCGTTATAGTCTGCATATTTCTCTAAAATTTCTTTCGCTCGTGGATTGAGAGGAACGTTTACCACTATGGGCTTGTCGTCTTTTGTTTTTCGAGGGATATATTCGACTGCTTCGTTAATTATGCTTTTTTTTGTCATTTTGTAGAGGTCTGACACCCTGCACCCGATTAGGCATTGAAATACAAAAATATCTCTCTGTATTTCAAGTTCGGGGCGGTGGGAAAGGTCTGTATTATAGATTTTGTTTCTTTCATCAATCGAGATGTAAATAGGTCTGCCGTAAAGGTCGGGTTTACTTTCGTAGTTCTTGAATGGCTTGTTTGTGGTTTTCTCTTTATCTACACACCAATTAAAGAACGCACGAAGTTTGTTAAATAATGCGTTTATCGTGTTCGTTCCTCTCGGCTTAGGGACGTTTATTTTTCTTCTTGGGTCGATTGATGCAGGAAATTTGCCGTAAATCTCTTTGTGTTCTTCGTACAAAATATATTCGTTGCGCAAAAAACTCTCAAAGTCTTCAATCGTTTCGCTTGTGATGCTATCTAAATCCCAACTAAATGGATAGTCTTCGGTCGCTGATACAAACAATTCAAAACGCTGCAAGGCACGTTTCAATACCATAAAGTTTTTTTCTCGAACATCTGAAAGTTTGCGTTTCTGCAAATACTCATCGAAAGTGTCAAAGAATGGTTGTGTTTCCTTGATTGTTTCTTTCGGGGCGTATTTTTCGGGAAAGTTGAATTTATCGACTGTTATTTTCAACCATTCGGGCGCAATGTTCGTTTTGTCTGCACTATTGAATAAAGTCGCAATCATAGCCGTTAAAGTGTTTAGCCTTTCGCTTTGGTTGGTAAGATGTTGTTTGAGTTCCTTTCTTTCGGGCGTTGCTAAACGAAAATTTGGGATTGTGATTTGTTGATTTTCATCGTCCCAATAGTCGGGCAAAACAAAGATGTTCGTTTTCGCTTGTTGGTCGATTTTTCCGTGCTTAAATCTAATACGGATTTCTTTGAAGCGATTTGTATCTGCTTTTTTAGATAGCGATAAATAAATTGTTGCCATACTCTATACTTTTTTAATGTGGCACAAAGATACACAATTTTTCAATAACCCGCAAAGAAAATCCCCACATAATCCCCACTTATTTTTGACTAAGTGCGATACTATGCGATATTATGCAATCTTTGAAGTTTTGTAAATGGCTTATTATTATATCGTTGTTTCTGTATTTTGGCTATTTCTAAAAGGTTGTATTTTGGGCGAAATGCAGTGTTATACTCCCGCTCCGAGTACTGAAAGAGAACAAAGTGATTGATATTCATTTAGTTCTCTTTTGTTTTTATCCCTTTTTTGTCTCTTAACTATATTTAACAAAAAAGAGTATCCCGAAAATCGCTATTTCCAAAGTGCTTTTTAAAGATACCTTATTAATCAAAATATTATTCGAATAACTACTCAAACATCTTTCTAATCCTCTCAATCCCACTAACCAACACATCAATTTCCTCTTTGGTATTATAAAAAGCGAATGATGCACGCACTGTGCTGTCGATACCGAGTTCGCGCATCAACGGTTCGGCACAATGATGTCCGGTACGAACGGCGATACCCATTTTGTCGAGCAACATTCCCATATCGTAAGGATGAATGCCATCAACCAAAAAAGAAATGAGACTGCATTTTTGCTTCGCATTGCCATAAATTCGCAGTTTTGGAATAGCGAGAAGTCGCTCGGTAGCGTATTCGAGCAATTCGTGTTCGTATTGTGCGATTTTGTCAATTCCGATTTCTGAAACATAGTTCAAAGCGGTTGCCAAAGCGGTTGTACCGACAAAATCGGGCGTTCCTGCCTCGAATTTGAATGGCAATTCGTTGAAAGTCGTTTTTTCGAACGAAACGCTGGCAATCATCTCACCGCCACCTTGATAGGGCGGCATTGCGTTGAGCCATTTTTCTTTTCCATAGAGCACACCTACACCTGTGGGACCGTAAATTTTATGCGATGAAAAAACGAGAAAATCGCAATTGAGTTTTTGTACATCAACAGTAGCGTGTTGTACCGACTGTGCTGCATCAATAAGCACCGGAATATTGTGTTTATGAGCGATTTCGATAATTTTTTCTATCGGATTTACCGTTCCCAACACGTTGGAAATATGCGTAATGGAAATTAGTTTTGTTCGTTCCGAAATTTTCTTTTCAAATTCTTCCAACATCAATTCGCCGTCAGCATTTATCGGGGCAACTTGCAGTTTTACGCCTGTGATGTCGCCTTGCAGTTGCCAAGGGACGATGTTGGCGTGATGTTCCATTGCGGTAATCAGAATTTCGTCATCGGGTTTGCAAAATGCACGGCAAAACGACGAAGCCACTAAGTTTATCGCTTCCGTTGTGCCTCTCGTGAAAATAATTTCGGACGGCGATTTGGCATTCAGAAATTTTTGTACCGTTATGCGCGATGTTTCGTGTTTGTCAGTAGCGGCTTGACTGAGAAAATGCACGCCGCGATGCACGTTTGCGTTGAACGATTCGTACATTTCTACGATTTTTTCGACCACGCAGCGCGGTTTTTGTGCCGTTGCACCGTTGTCGAAATAAACGAGCGGCTTTCCGTAAACCGTGTGGGAAAGAATGGGAAAATCTTGACGTATTCTATTTATATCCATTTAATTACAAGTTGCGAGTTATGAAAAAACGACGAAAATCACATTATTTATTTAGCATATTACTCCACAATCGCCACATCTTGTGGATTCGCCACGAAAACGCTTATCAATCAAATGAATCAATCGTTCTTGCAACGAATCAATACGCACTAAATCCACTACGTCGCGCGTGAAAGCAACCATTAATAAAAGTCGGGCTTCGTCTTTATCGATGCCGCGTGCGCGCATATAAAACAGCGCATCGTCGTTGAGATGTCCGGTGGTCAGTCCGTGTGAACATTTTACATCGTCAGCATAAATTTCGAGTTGCGGTTTGGAAAACATTCGTGCATTTTCCGATGCGCACAGGTTGCGGTTGGTTTGGTAAGCCTGCGTTTTTTGTGCATCTTTTTCTACAAGAATTTTTCCACAAAATACGCCTGTTGCGCTGTCGTTGAGAATGGTTTTGAACAATTCGTGGCTGGTGCAATGTGGTGCAACGTGGTCGAGAAAAACGAAATTGTCAATGTGTTGCGTTTTGTCGCAAATGGCAAGTCCGCCCACATGTGCTTCGGCGTGCTGACCGAGAAGACGGAAACGATAATTGTTACGCGTGTATCCGTTATGAAGCGTTATTCCGCTTGTAGTTACGGTCGAATTTTCTCTCTGTTCACTGAATACGGAATTGAGACGTGTAACTTTTGCAGAATTGTCTTCGAGTTCGTAAAAATCGATTTGTGATGAAACATCGGCGAAAATTTCCGTTACTTGTGTTACTACAAAATGCACGTTATCAACCGTGTGATCACATGTGAGGATTTTTACTTGTGCGTTTTCTTCGGCGATAATCAAAATTCGGCGATTGACATTCAAATCCACTCCACCGCGCAGAATATTAATGAGTTGCAACGGTTTTTCGATAACCGTATTTTTGGGCACATACACCATGAAACCGTCCTGTGCAAACATTGTGTTGTACGCCACTGTACCGTTGTTGCTGTAATCGGCGATTTTGGCGTAATACCTGGCGAAAATATCGGGATATTTTTCGGCAAAAGTTTGCATACAGCCGATAAAAACGCCTTCGGGCAGGTTTTCGGCGGATTGAATTTTATCGTAATACCTGTCATTTATTAAAAAATGCAGGTGCGTGGACAAATCGGGAACATCACACTTAAACGCATCGTACGGATTCACGGGAATGGGTATGTTACGCAAGTTCAGCCCCAAATCGGCATCAAAAGCGAGTATGATGTTAGAATGTCTGTAATCTTCTTGCGACGAGGTCGGGAAACCTATTCGCGCAAATGTTTCGAAAGCGGCATTACGTGCGGCGTTCATCCCTGCAACGGAATTTTGGTCGATTTCGTTGCGAAATTGTTGGAATAGGTCAATATATTGTTGTTCAATCATTTGTTATTTTGTTTTATATTCAAACTATCTAACGTCTGGCAATTTCCAAAGCCTTTTCCAAATATTCATCTCTTCCCTCTTTGATAGCTTGAATAGTTTTATTTACAGGATAATCGGGTTCATATCCAATTAAGTAGTGTTGGTTACCGTCTTGTTTCAATACTTTCATTCCTGTCCAAGCAAGATTATAGCCGCACGGTAATTGCATCGGGTTGACATTGCCATTGCAACCTGCCGTTGGCTCTCCAACAGTGGTTGCCAAGTTGTAATGGTCGATTATGCCCAATGCTGTTTCTGCTGAGCTAACCATACCCGGATTGGTAATAATAATCGCTTTTGATTTGAATAACGGCTGTTTGGGATGAATACTCCAATTACTTTTACTAAACTCTACCTCTTTCCGATTGGGATAAATGGTTTGCGGAACATTCCACCAAGGGGAATTTACCGGCTCCGAAATAAGATGCGGTATAATATGGTGTTGCATCTCACTATAAACATTTCTTTGGTCATAAATAACCGCTTTTGCATTTGCCAATTCATCTACTTTTTCATCAAATTGATGTACTTGCGTTCTACTCATATTAACATAATAAATTCCGGGTTCAATTTCCACAATTGTTTCATTCCGATATTTATTTTCGGCTCCGGGTTTATGACTTAACAAATTCGGGATTGTTATACTTTGCTCGTTGCCGTCTCGTTCAATCACAAGCTGAGTTTCGCCCGAATCAAGTTTACTCCCCAGAATATTCAATGCTCTGTGTCTTCGCAATTGTGGCGAGCCGGAAATTATTCCTTCCTTTTCGTTCAATGCTCTCATTGCCGGTTTTCCGTCTATTCTTTTGATGATGTCGCCTATTTTCAATCCGGTGTTATTTGATGCGGTAATCACAATTTGATTTTCGATAAATTCTGTTCGTATTGGCAAATGATACCACCGTTCCGGATTATAAAACCACCCGTGTCCATCGTCAATTTGGGCAATCATTTGGCTCAATGTTATGAAAAAATCTTTCCTTCGATTGTCTGTAAATGCACTTTTCAGTGTTTCGCCTAACACTTTATTCCAATCTGTATCAATCACATCGAAATAAGGAAAGAAATGTTGCAATACATTCCACGCAATGATTACACTTGCTAAATTCGTCTGCATATTGAAAGCAGGTTTTAGTTCAATTTTAGCAAGTTCGGTTTTCAAACTCTGCAACGATGAGGATTCTGATGTTGGATAAGTAACGGAATCATTTGTAAGCAATGTTAATGGCACTACGCAAGTAAGATTTCTACCAATCGGCTCATTGATAACTTCCCCGAATTGTGGCATTTGGTCGAAAATCTTTCCTGAAAAATTAAATTGCAGATTAAGGCTATACTTTCCCGAATGAGCATTCTTATCAGTTACTTCAAGTGTGCAATACTGCATATTCAATGTTTTCCAATCATTGGCTTGACTTACGTCAATCTGACCATTTTCAAATCCCATATTTACCGTGTCAAAAACCTCCCATTTTCCTCTATTGTCCACAGAAAACTCGAAATCGTCTGCCCAAACTTCGCTATCGCCTACAATCCATAATCCGTAAGCGACAAGAGTAGCATCTTCGGGTATTGTTGTTGTGAGTTCTTGCTTATCCCAATCTTGCGAATCAACAGATACATCGTGTATTATATTATCGTTCGGCAGATGATATTGAATGAATAGTTTTACATTTTCTTCTTTTTGGTTTTTGGTCTTGAAATATCCCGAAAGTTTGACCTCTTTGCCGCGCAAATGAGATAAGTCTGTAAAAATCTTGCATACGATTGTGGCATCTGTACTTCGATTAAATTCATTTTTATTGACTCTCACACTTTTGTAAGGGCTATATCCATTTGCGTAAAGTTCATTTTTCAAATCAATTCCAAGATGCTGCCACACCACAGGTTTTGCATTCGAGTCGGGCGATAAAAGGATATCCGAATTAAATCTTTCGGGTTTATTTGTTTTATAAATCTGCAACCCTTGCACAATGGGCGAGAAAAGTTGATATAGCGTATCTCGTAATTCTTCGGTTGATTTGATATTTTCAACTTTTTGAACACCGAGTACGGCAAATTTATCCCAATCTATTTCTTGTGCCTCATCGCTTGGGTGGAACCATCGGGCATAGCCATACAATCGGGCAAAAGCTTCTATGTTTTGCGCCCTTCGGCTTATATCGCTTTGACAAGCGACACAGAATGAGCCGATAAAAATAATCAAAACGACACTTATTTTTGAGAAATATTTCATACGTAAATTATTTTTAGAATTGACACACTAACCAAATCATAAGAATTTCCGAACATAATCGAGAAATCTTATGTTTTTACGGATTTATCACCCAATCATACCCCCTCTCTTCCAACTCTAACGCCAAATCCGCGCCACCCGACTTAATGATTTTTCCGGCATACAATACGTGCACAAAATCCGGCTTTATGTATTCCAACAGTCTCTGAAAGTGCGTGATAACAATCGTTGCGTTTTCTTTCGTATGCAGTTTTTTCACACCGGCAGCAACTATTTTTAGCGCATCAATATCAAGTCCTGAATCGGTTTCATCGAGAATTGACAAAGCCGGATTGAGCATCGCCATCTGGAAAATTTCGTTTTTCTTTTTTTCGCCGCCCGAAAACCCTTCATTAACGGAACGATTTAATAGCTGGCTATCCATACCCAACAATTCGCGCTTATCGCGCATCAATTTTAAGAAATCGCTTGCTGAAATAGGGTCTTCGTCTTTGTATTTTCGCTGTTCGTTTACGGCGGCACGCATAAAGTTTACCATACTTACGCCGGGTATTTCCACCGGATATTGAAAACTGAGAAACAATCCCTCACGTGCACGGTCTTCGGCTTCCATATCCAACAAGTCTTTTCCGTTGAATGTGATGCTGCCGCGCGTTACTTCAAATCTCGGATTTCCTGCCAAAACGGAAGCCAATGTGCTTTTCCCCGAGCCGTTGGGTCCCATTATTGCGTGAATTTCGCCCGCATTTACTTCGAGGTCAATTCCTTTTAGAATTTCTTTTCCTTCTACAATTGCGTGGAGGTTTTTTATTTGTAGCATATTTTTAATTTGGCGCGAAAGCTCGAAGGCGCGAAGGCGCGAAAGGGCAAATTCGCTGATTTATTTCTTTGTAAATTCTCTTTTGTTATATTGTCTTGGCGGTCGCTGCACCTATGTGCCTTTACGCTTTCGCGCTTTCGCGCATAGTGATAGCGTCATCGGCTTCTTTTATTTTTTTGAAAAGATCGGATGCGAAAACAAAATCGTTCAATTTATCGTTTGTTGTGTACATTACTTCGTCTCTTCCGCCTACCCATTCTTTGATTCCTTCATTGAGGAAAATAATATTGTCTCCGATGTTGATGACCGAGTTCATATCGTGTGATATTACAATGGTTGTCATTCCGTATTCGGCTGTAATATCGGCAATTAGTTCATCAATCAGTTGTGATGTTTTCGGGTCGAGACCTGAGTTTGGCTCATCGCAAAACAAATATTTCGGATTGAGTGCAATAGCTCTTGCGATAGCAACACGTTTCATCATTCCTCCACTGATTTCGGACGGATATAGATTATGTGCTTCTGCAAGATTGACTCTTTCCAAGCAAAATTCGGCACGCTTTCGTCGTTCGCGTCTGCTCATTCGAGAAAACATATCCAACGGAAACATCACATTTTCGAGCACTGTTTTAGAATCAAAAAGTGCCGAGCCTTGAAATAGCATTCCCATATCGCGTCGCAAACGATTCATTTCACTCGCTTTCATCCCAATAATACTCTCTTTTTCGTAGAGGATATCACCCGATGTAGGTTGCACCAATCCGATGAGGCACTTCAACAAAACCGTTTTTCCCGAGCCGCTTTTGCCGATAATCATATTGACTTTTCCTTTTTCGAACTCGGCGTTAATGTTGTTCAAAACAATTCGTCCTTCGAATTCTTTTATCAGATTTTTTACCTCTATCATTTTTTGTAAGTTCAAAAGTTCAAAAGTTCAAAAGTTCAAAAACTCACACTTTGAATCTTTAAACTTTTGAATTTTTGAACTCAAAAATTATCCCATTGTTGTTTGTGTAAAAAGTAAATTAGCTGCCAAAATCAAAATACTGTTCGTTACCACCGAATTAGTACTCGCTTGCCCTACTTCCAATGCGCCTCCTTTAGCGTTGTAACCATAAAAAGCCGATACCGACGCAATAATAAAACCGAAAATCATCGATTTTGCAATAGAATTCCAAACAAAAAGTGCTCGGAAAAATGCCTGAATACCATAAATATATGTGTCTACCGACGGTGTTCCTAAAACAAGGCATATAATGTATCCGCCCATTAATCCCACAAACATACTGAAAATAACCAACACAGGCATAAATACCACAAATGCGGTTATTTTCGGGAAAATCAAGTAGTTAGCCGAATTTACGCCCATTATTTCGAGCGCATCTATTTGTTCCGTAATGCGCATTGAGCCGATTTCCGACGCGATATTTGAGCCAACTTTTCCTGCGAGAATCAGACACATAATCGTCGATGAAAATTCGAGAAGAATAATCTCTCGCGATACAAATCCAACCGTAAATCGTGGTAAAAGCGGCGAATCGATACTCAACGAAATTTGCATAACCGTAACAGCACCAATGAAAAACGAAATAATCGAGACAATCCAAATCGAATTGACACCGAGTTTGTAAACTTCTTTCGAAAACTCTTTCAGAAACACGCGCATCCTGTCCGGCACCGAAAAAACCCTGTTCATCAGCAACGCATATTCTCCAACACTTTCCAAGGAACGAATTGTAAGACTCATATTAACTCATTAAATTAATGTGCAAAGATAAAAAATTTTTGCGAATGTATTGCTTAAAAACAATGACTGATGATTCTAACGATTTATTTTGTGGCTTTTTGATGCCTTTTGATTTAAAAAACAATAAAATTTATTTTTTGTGTAGATTTATTCAGTATCTTTGCGCTCTGTTTTTTCTTAGGGTATAAAAGTGCGATACAATTAAGAAATTATTTGATATTAATCCGATTCAATTTATATGAATTTACTCGTTGATAAACTGAGCAAATATACTGCTCCTCAACAAGCCAAAGCTGCCGGAATTTACCCATATTTTAGGGTTATCGAAAGCGACCAAGATACAGAAGTGGTCATCAATGGAAAAAAAGTATTGATGTTTGGCTCTAACTCTTATTTGGGTCTGACAAACCACCCGAAAGTAAAAGAAGCAGCTATCCACGCTGTTCGCAAATATGGTACAGGTATGGCAGGAAGCCGTTTTTTAAACGGTACATTGGATATTCATATCGAACTGGAGCGTAAGTTAGCCGATTTTTTAGGAAAAGATGATGCTATTGTTTATTCCACCGGATTTCAAGTAAATTTAGGCGTTGTTTCCTGTTTAACCGGTCGCGAAGATTATATTCTTTGGGATGAATTTGACCACGCTTCCATTATCGAGGGACACAGACTCTCCTATTCAACCAAGCTGAAATTCAAGCACAATGATATGGATTCTTTGCGAAAACAACTTCGCAAATGCAAATCGGACAAAGTGAAACTCGTTGTTGTAGATGGCGTATTCAGTATGGAAGGCGATGTTGCCAACTTACCGGAAATTGTCAAGTTGTGTGAAAAATACAATGCTAATTTGATGGTTGACGAGGCGCACGGTTTGGGTGTACTGGGAAGACACGGTCGCGGTACTTGCGACCATTTTGGCGTGAACGATAAAGTTGATTTGATTATGGGTACTTTCAGTAAATCGCTAGCTTCAATCGGCGGATTTATTGCCGGTAACGATGATGTAATCAACTATTTGCGCCACAATTCGCGTTCCTATATTTTCAGTGCGAGCAATACGCCTGCTGCTACTGCCTCCGCAAGTGCTGCGCTCGATGTGATGATTGAAGAGCCGGAACGTATCGAAAATCTTTGGAAATTGACGGATTATGCGTTAGCCGGATTTCGCAATATGGGTTGCGAAATAGGGAATACCTCTACGCCGATTATACCATTATATATAAGAGACAATGAGAAAACATTCCGAATTACAAAAGAATTGTTCGAAGAAGGCGTTTTTGTAAATCCGGTGGTTTCGCCCGCCGTTGCTTCGAATGCTACATTGATTCGTTTTTCGTTGATGGCAACGCATACCTTTGAGCAACTTCATTATGCGATGGATAAAATAGAAAAATGCTTTCGCAAGATGGATTTGTTGAAATAATGTGCTAATGTGCTAATAAATAATGTGCTAATGGCAAGTTTATTGATTTTCTAGTTATAATCAATAAACTTGCCATTAGCACATTATTTCAAATCGACTTCTATCGCTGCTGGAAATAGTCTTGTCGGATCAAAAAAGATAGCACAACTATTTACAATATGTCTCAATTCCGGTTGCACTTTTCCGCGAAAAGCCTCTTTCCCGTTTACGGTTAGCGTAATGTTTTCATTTGGATTTATTAGTTCCGGACAGAGGTAAATGGTTACTTTTCCTTTTGTTGCGGGTGTGTAAGTGCGTGCAAACTTCATTTCTATACCTGTTTGGTGTCGCTCAACTGTTTCATAAGAAACCAAATCGACCGTGAGTGAAATATTGTTGCCATCGATAATCATTTCATAATAAGTTCTTTGCGACTCATCATCGTTAGAGCGTTCATTAACAACGATATTGTGAAATCCTCTACGATACCTGCCGTGCATTGCAAAATCTTCCCACGACACGTGTTTTGGGTGCGGATTACGGGTAAATTGTTTCAACCAAGGTGTTGTATGTCCGTAAGGAATACTGTGTCCGCGGTCGGGGATAAGTTCGATTCGATGAATAAAACTGCCGGGATATTTTGTTTCGAGTGTGGAAAACGCCTCTTTCGCGTATATTGTCAGTTGATTTCGTCCAAAACCGTCATCAAGCGAGCCTGTTAATAATGAAAAAGGTGTATTGCGATAATTCTCTACCGGTGCGTTTTTCAAAGGTTCGCCGGATGCCATCGGACCCACACCTGCCAAATAATCAGCATAAAATGCGCCAAGCCGCTGGCTACCGTATCCACCCTCCGAGATACCGAAGAAATAGATTTTGTTTGGATTGATTTCTTTATCGAGAAAGGCAAGTCTCAACAATCTTTCCCACGCAAATTGTTTCGATTGCTGATACCAACGATACCAACTTCCTGTATTGGGAATTTGCGGCACGAAATAGATTGACGGCGCATCGTTAAAAGTTTGGGCAAATCGAAGTCCGTTTGCCCATTCGCGCTCCGGATTTCCTGAACCATGCAAATAGAGAAATAACGGATATCCGTCATCAGGTCTTACACCTTTGCTGCCCCAATAATAATTCATAATTGCATGAGGTTCGAGATGTTCGGGCAGATGCCATTTGCCGGCTCTACCCAATTCGATTGACTCGGTGGGGATTAATTTCTCTTCGTTAAAATGAAGATTTGCTTCTCGCCACGCTTCCCAAACGAATGCTTGCACATTGGCAAGATTTCCCCACGTGATTTCGTGCGAATTGCCGGTATAAGTCGATTCATTTCCGTTTAGCGATTCCGAAAAAAAGGCAATTATTTCCGCTTTTGTTTCGATAGAAGATCGAGAAGCGGTAGATGCTGCTCCGCAGGCATTGAATAACAATGCTGCGAGAATAAGTATAGTGAAGATTGAGAATTTGTTCATTTTTTATACCTTAAATTTTGTCGGCTTAATCATATTTTCCGGTGAGAGAATTTTATCTACCTGCTCTTTTGTCAAAATCTTTTTGGATATAACCAAATCATACACCGATGCGCCTGTTTCCAAAGCTTCTTTCGCAATTTTTGTGGCATTTTTGTAGCCGATATGCGGATTCAATGCCGTAACGATACCGATACTGTTCAGCACCATTTGTTTGCAGTGCTCTTCGTTAGCCGTGATACCGTTGATACAGAGGTCGCGCAGCGTTCTCATACCGCTCATCAACCATTCAAACGATTCGAAAAGCGAATAAACGATAACCGGCTCCATTACATTCAATTCCAATTGCGCCGCATCGGCTGCCATCGTTACGGTTACGTCATTTCCAATCACTTTGAAACAAATTTGATTCACTACTTCGGGAATCACAGGATTCACTTTTCCCGGCATAATCGACGAGCCGGGTTGCATTGGCGGCAGGTTGATTTCGCCCAAACCACAACGCGGACCGGACGACATCAATCGCAAATCGTTACAAATTTTCCCCAACTTGATAGCTAAACGTTTCAAAATGCCCGAATAACCCACCATACAAGAGGTATCCGATGTTACTTCCACCAGGTTTTTTGCCAAACGAACGTTCCAACCGGTAATATCGCGTAACTCTTTCACGCAAAGCTCACTATATCCGGGTTCTGAGTTGATACCCGTCCCGATTGCCGTTGCGCCCATATTACATTCGAGAAAATCTTTTGCAACAAAATTTTGTACGCGTACTTCGCTTTTCAACAAATCGGCAAAACCTTGAAAAGTTTGTCCAAGTGTCATTGGTACAGCATCTTGTAGCTGCGTGCGCCCCATTTTTATAATATGTTCGTACTCTTTAGCTTTCTTTTCGAGCGATTCAACCAAATAATTCAAAGCCAATCCGAAATCTTGGTGGTATAAATATAGTGCGAAATGAATCGCCGTAGGATAAGCATCATTGGTTGATTGCGAGCAATTTACAACATCGTTTGGAGAACAAAATTCGTATTCGCCGCGTTTTTTGCCCATATATTCCAAAGCCAAATTCGCAATCACTTCATTGGCATTCATATTTGCCGAAGTACCCGCACCGCCTTGAATCATATCCACTGGGAAATGTTTGTAATGCTTGCCTTCCAAAAGTTGCTTGCAAGCGTGAACAATGCCGTTGCGCTGTTCTTCCGTAATCAATCCCATTTTGAAGTTTGCTTCCGCCGCACCCCATTTGGTGTAAGCAAAACCGCTGATGAAATGTGGAAAATCGCCGTGATGTTTTTGACTGATGTCAAAATTTTCCATACCACGCAAGGTTTGTACGCCGTATAAAGCTTCGTTGGGAATATATTTTTCACCTAATAAGTCGGATTCGATGCGAAATCCGGGTTTAGGCTCTAACAGATAAGAAGAGGATTCTGCCATAGTTTTGTTGTATTTTTTTGATTGTCATAGATTTTTTGTTTTGTGTGGCAAAGGTACGATTTTTTTAATAGTTAATGGTTAATGTTTAATGATTAATTTGGCTGCCGCTGCCGCTGTCGAGCATTGATCATTAAACATTAACTATTAAAAAAATCGCTTTTCTTTTCGCTTACACGATAAAAAGTTGTAATTTTGGCGCAAAATAAAATCATCGTTGTGAAAAAAGTGATAACGGTCAAAGACAAACAATTCGATTTATTTATCGAACAAGCTGAAATTGAGCAGAATATTAAAAACATCGCTGCGCGAATGAATGCCGAGCTCGATGGAAAGCGTCCCGTTTTTTTGGTAGTGCTCAACGGCGCCTTTATGTTTGCTGCCGATTTGATGAAAGAAGTAACCATTCCGAGTGAAATAACATTCGTGCGCCTCGCATCTTATGAAGGAACATCTTCCACCAATAGCGTGAAACAAGTATTGGGGCTTAACGAATGTGTCAAAGACCGCATCGTTGTAATTGTTGAAGACATTGTTGATACCGGAAATACAATGGTGGCACTCTTGAAAGAGTTAGAGAAACACGAGCCGAAAGAAGTAAAAGTAGCTACGCTGCTCTTGAAACCCGATGCGCTGAAACAACAAGTGCCGCTTGATTATGTCGTGCTCGAAATTCCCAACGAATTCATTCTCGGTTATGGATTAGACTACGACGGCTACGGTAGAAATTTGAAAGATATATATAAGATAAAATAGACTTGCTTTTCAATGAAAACCAATGAATAGAAGCTAAAAAGGGCTTTTTGCATAATTTTTTTTCGTAAAATGAAGCGTGGTATAAAAAAAATTCCTACTTTTGCATCAGGGAAGTTATATTAATAGAAACAACGGAACGAACACTATTGTCATTTTCACTTGCCGAGTCTGATATTGTACGTTTCATACATATTTATAATAAGGAAATATAAAACATTCGTAAGAAGAATAAAATCTATTTAGAACTATGGACAAAGATGAAGTAAAAAAATCGCCGAAGGCGAATTTGGAGCCACACAAAGCAACATATTGGCTTATGGGGCTTGTACTTGCAGTGGCACTTATTCTCTTGGCTCTTGAATGGACAACTGAAACCACTAAAATGGACGAAAGTATAGTGGTTGCACACGTTGTAACAGAAGAAGAAATCGAGGTAACTCGCCGCGATCCAACACCACCACCACCACCACCACCACCGGTGCCGGATACCCCCGAAATCCTCGAAATTGTTGAAGATGAGGTGGATACAAGGCTCGATATTCAGGAATTTAATGACGAAACGGCTCAGCAAACAGTTGTAGCCCCCCCGCCGCCACCTGCACCACCTAGAGAGGTTGCAGTAGCCGTTGATGAAATCTTTGTTGTGGTAGAAGTGCAACCCGAATTTCCGGGTGGAAATGCCGCTATGATGTCGTGGTTGAGTAGCAATATGCGCTATCCGGTGATTGCACAGGAAAACGGTATTCAAGGGCGTGTAATTACAAACTTCGTTGTTGAAAGAGATGGTAGCATCACAGACGTGCAAGTAGTGCGCGGTGTTGACCCTTCGCTTGATAGAGAAGCCATTCGTGTTGTTTCGGCAATGCCTCGTTGGACGCCCGGACAACAGCGCGGACAAGCAGTGCGCGTACGCTTTACACTTCCTGTGGTATTCCGTTTACAACAGTAAAAAAACAGTTCTTTAGGAACTCTGTTTTGCCGAATCATTCAAAAGCTGCCTTTGTGGTTGATTCACGGAGGCAGTTTTTGTAAAAAGAAATCGAAACAACAATCAATGAGCAACAAAGTGCTTGTTTTCGAACAGAAAATAAAAGAAGCCATAGAGAAAGTATCGCAAAACGAACAGCCGGCAACGCTGTTTGAGCCAATCAGCTATATACTTTCGCTTGGTGGAAAAAGATTGCGACCGCTACTTACGTTAATGGCTGCTGACTTGTTTGGCAGAGATGTAGATGCAGTAGTGGAAAGCGCTGTTGCGATGGAAATCTTCCACAATTTCACATTGATGCATGACGATTTGATGGACAACGCTGATATGCGACGCGGAAATCCTGTGGTGCACAAGAAGTGGAATCATCGTACCGCCATTCTTTCCGGTGATGCAATGTTGATTGAAGCATATAGATATTTCGAAAACGTGCCGGCTGAAAAACTGCCTATAGTCATTCGCTTTTTTTCCAATATGGCGATGGATGTGTGCAGAGGACAGCAATACGATATGGATTTTGAGCAGCGTACCAACGTAACCGAATCCGAATATTTGGAAATGATACGACTAAAAACAGCTGTATTATTGGCTTGCTCACTAAAAATAGGCGCCGTTCTGGCAGAAGCAACCAATGCCGATGCCGCCTTGCTTTATGAATATGGCATAAACATCGGGCTTGCTTTCCAGTTGAAAGACGATTTGCTTGATGTATATGGCGACCCAAAAACTTTTGGAAAGAAAATCGGTGGCGATATTTTGTGTAACAAAAAAACGTATCTTCTGATAAAGGCGCTCAAACATTCAAACAAACAGCAATTGAAAGAACTCGAAATGTGGTTATCGAAAACCGGTTTCGATCCCGAAGAAAAAATAAAAGCAGTAAGAAATATTTACGATGAATTGAACTTGAAATCAATTTCGGAAAATCTTATCGAAAAATATTATTTCGCCTCATTGGATTGCCTTTCGGCAATCAATGTGCCGGACGATAGAAAAGAAGAATTGATTACTTTGTCGGAAAACTTAATGTATAGAGAAAAATAGTTGATTTGTTGATTTGCTTATTTGTTTTCACCTAAACAATCAACTGTTAGGGAACAAATAAGCAAATCAACAAATAAGCAAATCAACAAAAAAATGCCTTACCGCAGATTACCCAATACAGACAATGCACGAGTCAAAGCGTTGAAAACGGCTATCGAAAAAGCACGCGATACCGATTTTCAAGATTTAGCTGTCTCGCCGAGCATTTTGGAAAAAGCACGAAGCACAATGATGCAATTCGAGCGTCTCTGTATACGGTATCAGCAGTCTTATGACACGCAAGTGCGTGCCGGCAAAGCATTTCAAGGAAAGGTAAAAAATGCGCGAATGTACATTTCGCACTTCATACAAGTGCTGTATATGTGCGTGATGCGTGCCGAAATAAAAGAGGAGCATTTGCAACTCTACGGATTGAAAAACGCCAATATGATTATACCCGACTTAACGTCAAATGAACAATTGATAGAGTGGGGTAGAAGGGTAATAGAGGGTGAAAACGCACGCACATCGAAAGGTGGCGTACCTATTTACAACCCGTCTGTTGCCAAACTCAAGGTGATGTATTCATTGTTTAAAGACGGGTATCATACACAAAAATTGCATCAAAAAACGACAGCGCATATACAAGATGAAGTAGCGAATTATCGTGAAGTGGTCGATGATGTGATTTTCGAAATATGGGAACAAGTAGAGAAATACAACCTCAATTTGCCTGTTAAGCAGCGGCTTGACAGGAATCGCGAATACGGAGTTGTTTATTATTATAGAAAAGGTGAAGTCGAAAAAGACGAAACCGAAAAAAGAGAAATGCAACAGAGGTTGTGGTAATATGACGCTAATAGACACCCACGCACATTTGTATGTGGACGAATTTTGTGAAGACCTCGATCAGGTGGTGATGCGAGCACAACAAGCAGGCGTGGCGAAAGCCATACTGCCCAATATCGACGAAACCACCATCACTGCGCTGAGAGCGACAAGCGCACGCTATCCCGATTTCTTTCACACCTTGTTAGGATTACATCCAACGAGTGTTAGAAAAGATTGGCGACAGCAATTAGACATTATATATAAGGAATTGGACGATAATCGTTGTGTAGGCATCGGCGAAGTGGGCGTAGATTTATATTGGGATACTTCATTGCGCGACGAACAGTTATGTGCATTTGAAGAACAATTAAAATGGAGTATCGAAAAAGATATGCCTATAGCCATACATTTTCGAAATGCCACAAACGAAGCCATCAATAGCATTAAACGAGTAGGTGATAAGTCGCTTAGGGGCGTTTTTCACAGTTTTGGCGGCTCGAAAGATGAATTGGAAGCTATTTTGGCATTGAAGAATTTTTTGGTAGGAATCAATGGAGTGGTTACATTTAAAAATTCAGGTTTGTCGGAAACGCTTATGCATTGTCCGAGAGAAAAGGTTATACTCGAAACGGATGCGCCTTATCTTGCTCCGGTTCCTTATCGAGGAAAGAGAAACGAATCCTCTTACCTCTCTTTTGTAGTGAAAAAGCTCGCAGAGATATGGCAAGAGAGCGAAAACAACGTGATGCAAATAACAACACGTAACGCATTGAGATTATTTGATATAAGAGATATTTCTTGATATTTTGATGATTTTGTAATGGAGAAATAATCAAAAAAAATATCTTTTTAAGAAATAAATGGAGAGATAAATAGTATATAATAGATAAATTCTGTAATTTTGCTCGATAAATGAGCGCGTGAATGAAATTTTTTTTGTAATTTGCGCCCGTTTTCCGAGATAACTCTTGGAGAGGTGCTCGAGTGGTTGAAGAGGCACGCCTGGAAAGCGTGTATACGCCAAAAGTGTATCGCGGGTTCGAATCCCGCTCTCTCCGCGTTCGAGAATTGAAAAAAAGTAGAACAAAACAAACAATTAAAAATAAAAACAACAATTAAAAAGATTATTAATCAAAAAAAATTGAACACACAATGAAAAAGTTATTTGCAGTTTTAGCAATCTTCGGAATGATATCCTTTGGATTGCCTTCTATTCTTTTAGCGCAAGATGTAGATTTTAGCAGCGTTGCAGCTGTTGTGGAATCCGACGCTAGTGGTTTCCATCAAGCTATTAAAATCAAATTTATCGAGGGTAACGCCGCGTTTATGAGTGTTTTGACACTCTGTTTGATTCTTGGCTTGGCTTTCTGTCTTGAGAGAGTTATCTACATGAGTTTGGCAGACATTAACCAAGACGCTTTTCTTGCCAAAATCGGCGACACTTTGGATAGTGGCGACGTAGAAGGTGCGAAAAATATTGCACGCTCTACCAGAGGACCAATCGCTTCCATTGTTTACCAAGGATTGCTTCGTCTCGATCAAGGACCTGATGCTGTTGAGCGTACTATCGTTTCTTATGGTGGCGTACAAGCGGGTTTATTGGAGAAAAACTTGTCGTGGATTACGATGTTTATCACTATCGCACCGTCAATCGGATTCTTGGGAACGGTTATCGGTATGGTTATGGCATTTGATGATATCCAAAGAGCAGGTGATATGAGCCCGACAATTGTAGCAGGTGGTATGAAACTCGCTTTGATTACAACCGTAGCTGCTCTTATCGTAGCACTTATTCTTCAAATTGTTTACAACTACATTCTTAACAAAATGGAAGCCATTCTTGGTAAAATGGAAGACGCTTCTATTACTTTCCTTGATCAAGTGATCAAATACAACGTTAAATATAAAAACTTATAATAACTATGGCTGTATCTAAAATTAGAAAAATCTCCAGCATAGTCTTTTTAGCAACGGTAGCAGTAACGTTGGTAATAATGGGAATGTTTGTGTTTGGAGGACAGGCATCCGGGGCGTCAATGCTTCAGGGACCTACAATTGAGGGCTTGTCTCAGCCGAAGTATTTAGATCTTCTTATTAATTGGGCGTATACATTGGTGGGACTCACTATAGCTGTTCTTTTGTTATTTGCTCTCTATGGCTTTATCACAGGTTTGAAAGACAATCCGAAGAAAGCAATTGGCGGATTAGTTGCCCTTGTACTTCTTGTAGTGTTACTGTTTATTACATACTCAATGGGTAGCGGAGATATCTTGAATATTCCCGGATATAATGGACCTCATAATGTGCCGACGTGGTTGAAGTTTTCGGATATGATGCTTTATGCCACATATGTAATGATTGGCATTAATATCTTGGCTATTATTATAATGCCTATAATTGGTAAAAGAAAATAAATCACTCAATACTTTTTAAAGTATTGGTGTAAAAAAGAAAGCTACATTATGGCAAGAAAAAGAAAAAAAAGAAAGGTAATGCCGCTCAATGGAGCAGCATTGGCGGATATTTCGTTCCTTTTCCTTATTTTCTTTCTACTCACGGCTACTATGGACGTTGATAGCGGATTACCGCGTCAATTACCGCGACCGGTTCAAGAAGATGTTTCGATGGAAATTGAACGTCGTAATATGTTTGTTGTAATGGTAAACAGATACGACCAAATCCAAGTAACAAATATGCACGTCGGTGAAATATATGAGAACACTGATGAAATATTTGGTACGAGCACAAAAGCGAGTTTGAAAGATAAGGTAAAAGAATTTGTATTGAATGAAAGCAACTTGGGAACTTTGCCTGCTTTGGAAGAACAAGACTTCGGAGATCCGATAGGTGTTCAACTGACAACAGGGAATACACGCGTTATTTCGTTGCAAAACGATGCTACAACAAGTTATAGAGCCTATATGGTTGTGCAAAATGAATTGGTGAGAGCATTTAACGAGTTAAGGCAAGATGCTTCAAGAAGATTTTTCAATACAAACTACGACGAGCTGACAACAGCTCAGAGAGAACAGATTGACAGATTCTTACCTCAGCGTATTTCTGAGGCAGAACCAAGAGACTTTTCAGGAGGAAGATAAATATGGGAAAATTTGGTAAATCAGAAGGGCGTTCGATGCCCGAAATGAATACAGCTACTTTGCCTGACATGGTTTTCGCTGTATTGTTCTTCTTTATGGTAACAACAACGATGCGTACGGAAACAGTGATGGTAAGATTGAACTTGCCAACGGCTTCCGAAGTAGTGAAGTTGGAAAGAAAATCGTTGATTACTTACATTAATATTGGTCCTCCGATGGATTATCGATTGGGTACGGGTACGCAAATGCAGTTGAATGACAGATTTGCGGACATTGCCGATATTCAAGACTATATCACACAGGAGAGAGCCAGTTTGAGTGAAGCAGATCAACCGTTTATGACCGTATCGATTAAAGCGGATGAGGAGACTCGAATGTCGTATATCTCAGATGTAAAGCAAGCATTAAGACAAGCTTATGCGCTTAGAATTAGTTATTCTGCTCGAAGGAGTCAATAATGATGAAGCGTTGAATATAGAAAAACCGAATCACGTAATGTGATTCGGTTTTTTAATAATGTGCTAATGTGCTAATAAATAATGTGCTAATGCAATTATCATATTGATTACAATTAGGGAATCAGCAAACTTTTCATTAGCACATTATTTATTTGCACATTAATTTCATCACATTTGCCGGAGGACGCTCCGCTAATAATTCGCCTTTCATAAAATCCATATATGGCGTTACGTGATGATAAAACTGCTTGAACCCTTCGCACAAATAATTCAATCCGTTATTTCCATATTTATCCTTCAAAAAACGATTTTTAGGACATTCGCCATAACAAGCGAAAAGAACATCGCATTCGCGACATTGTTGGGGTAATTTATCGAATTTGTCGTTTCCGAATTTCAATTGTTTATCGGCATACATCATCGAAGCCAACGGCGTACTGTATATATTCCCCAGTCGATATTCGGGGTAAACAAAGTGATCGCACGCATAGACATCGCCGTTAAATTCCATCACGCCGGCGTGTCCGCAGATTTTTGCCATAGTGCAAACGCCCGGTTGTTCGCCCACCCAATTGGCGAGTGTAGCATCGAATAGCTGTACGAAAACTTTTCCAACATCTTGTTTTACCCATTCGTCGAAAACGGCGCAGAGGAAGTTACCCCATTTTTTGGCAGGTACGGAAAAAGGAGCTAATTCTACATCACTGTCATTTTCTTCGGGTGTGGCAAGTTTCAAATTGGCTTCGTTTTTGCGTAACCGTTCTACAATGGGTGCAAATTGAATGAAATTACACTCGATTTCTTTGAAGAAGTTGTAAAATTCCAATGGAAAATCTACATTATAATCGTTCACAACTGCCATGCAATTATATTCCACACCATATTTTTTCAATAGTTGTATGCCTTTCATTACGCGAAAGAAGGAAGGTCGTCCTTGTTTATCGCGGCGATACTCATCGTGAAAATCCTGTGGTCCGTCAATAGATATACCTACAAGAAAGTTATTTTCTTTGAAGAATCGGCACCATTCGTCCGTTAGCAACGTTCCGTTTGTTTGTATTGAATTGTCGATTTGCCGTCCTCGTGCGTATTTTTTTTGTAGTTCGATGGCTTTTTTGTAGAAAGAAAGTGGGCGCATCAGTGTTTCGCCGCCGTGCCACGCAAACATAATTTGTGACATCGTTTGTGATTCGATATATTCGCGTGTAAACCGTTCGAGAAGCTCTTCGCTCATCGTATGCGCCTGTTGTTGTTGGTATAAATTTGCTTTTTCCAAGTAATAACAATAGTCGCACGCTAAATTGCAGCGCGAGCCTATCGGCTTGAGCATCACGTATAAAGGTTTGGCAAAAGGGGCAAATGTTGTCATATCTTGGCTATGGCTTTTGGCATTAGCAAATTGTGTAACTGCCAGAACAAATGTGAATATATTTTTTGGCTTTCGATGTCATCTTTGGCAATTTCAAAATCTGCCATTGCCAAAAGCTAATAGCCAAAGCTAATAAAAAAAGGGTAAGCTAACTATATCGCGCCGCTACAACCTAATACCCTTGCTTCGATCAAGACCTGGGGGATTCAAAGGGAGCTGACCGTATAGGACTTACCCGAGCACAAAGGTACGACTTTATTTTTTAACGACAAAATTATAATTTGTACGTTTGCCAAAAATATAATCGAAATCTATTTTACTATTCGGTCTGTTTCTCTATCTTTGTATCTTTAAATGCGAATGGACAGATTGATAGTTGTTGAGTCCTTGATTCACATTTCCACTTGAAAAATAATCAAACCAAACAAAATATTGCAAAATGAACATTGTAGACAGATTTATTAAGTATGCGCGTATTGATACTCAGGCAGACGAAAGCAGTACACAAACGCCAAGCACACAAAAGCAATTCAATCTTGCCAAAGAGGTAGAAAAAGAATTGTTGGAAATGGGCTTGACTGATGTGAGTCTTGATAACAACTGTTATTTGATGGCTACTTTGCCGGCAAATACAAAGAAGAAAGTTCCTACTATCGGTTTTATCGCGCATTTTGATACGGCGCCCGATATGAGCGGCGAGCACGTAAACCCGCGAATTGTAAAAAATTACGACGGAAAAGATATTGTGCTAAATCAAGAGAAAAATATTATTCTATCGCCCGCCGATTTTCCCGAATTGTTGAAATACGTGGATGAAGATTTAATCGTAACTGACGGCACAACACTTTTAGGCGCAGACGATAAAGCGGGAATTGCTGAAATCGTTACAGCGATGCAATATCTCATTGATCATCCGGAAATTGAGCACGGAAAAATTCGTGTCGGATTCACGCCCGACGAAGAAATTGGTCGCGGACCAAACAAATTCGATGTCGAGAAATTCGGTGCCGAATGGGCATATACGATGGATGGAAGTGAAGTGGGAGAATTGGAATACGAAAATTTTAACGCTGCCGGAGCGAAAATTACGATTCAAGGACGAAATGTGCACCCGGGTTATGCGAAAGGAAAAATGATTAATGCCTTGCAAGTTGCCAATGAATTGATTGCGATGCTTCCGGCAAATGAACGTCCGGAATTTACCGCAGGTTATGAAGGTTTTTTCCATCTTATCGGCTTGTCCGGCTCAGTGGATGAGGCAAACGTAACATATATCATTCGCGATCATGACCGCACGCTTTTCGAAAAACGCAAAAAGCAGATGGAACAAGCCGTAGCTTACTTAAATGCGCGTTATGGAAATATCTTGAAACTCGAAATGAACGACCAATATTACAATATGCGCGAAAAAGTGGAAGAGGTACCACACGTTATCGACTTTGCCAAACGTGCAATGGAAGAAGTGGGTATAGTACCTATTATCAAACCCATTCGCGGTGGAACAGATGGCTCTCGTTTGTCGTTTATGGGACTTCCTTGTCCGAATATTTTCGCGGGGGGAGTGAATTTCCACGGACGGTACGAATTTTTACCCATTCCATCAATGGAAAAAGCAACGAAAGTGATTGTAAAGATTGCGGAATTAGTAGCGAAATGAAAAAAACACCATTTACCGACCTGCATATCGCTCTCGGAGCCAAAATGCACGAATTTGCCGGCTACAATATGCCCATTGAGTATTCCGGAATTATTGATGAACACACCACTGTGGTTGATGCCGTAGGTGTTTTCGATGTATCGCATATGGGCGAATTTTGGGTACAAGGCGCCAAAGCGTTCGAGTTTCTCCAAAAAGTGGGAAGCAATAATGTGGCAACGCTCAAAGATGGCGATGTGCAATACACCTGCTTTATAAACGAAACAGGTGGAATTATCGACGATTATCTGCTCTATCGCTTCAACGAAGAAAAATATTTGATGGTGGTAAACGCCTCGAACATCGAAAAAGATTGGGCGTGGTGCGTGAAACAAAACACGATGGGTGCAGACCTCGAAAATGCGTCCGACAACATCGCTCAGCTCGCCATTCAAGGACCAAAAGCAAAGGAAACGTTGCAAAAACTGACTGACATAAATCTTTCCGAAATCCCATATTATCATTTTACAATAGGAAAATTTGCCGGCGTTGAAAACGTAATTATTTCTAACACAGGATATACCGGAGCAGGTGGATTTGAACTGTATTTTTCCCCTACCGAAGGTGAAAAGATTTGGTTTGCTATTTTTGAAGCGGGAAAAGATTTCGGAATTAAACCTATTGGATTAGGCGCGCGTGATACGTTGCGTCTCGAAATGGGTTATTGTCTTTACGGAAACGATATCGACGATGAACATTCGCCATTACAAGCCGGATTGGGTTGGATTACCAAGTTGGTGGACAACAAGCCATTTGTTGGTCGCGAAGCGATTGAACAGGAAAAGGCAAACGGTATTTCTCGCAAATTATGCGCTTTTGAACTGCTGGACAAAGGTATTCCCCGCCACGGATATGAAATTGTGAATGAAAACGATGAAATAATTGGCAACGTTACATCGGGAACGATGTCGCCTGTGTTGAAAATCGGCATCGGACTTGGATATGTGAAACCGGAATATGCCAAAGTAGATACGGAAATCTTTGTAAAAGTGCGTAACCGGAATTTGAAAGCGAAGGTAGTAAAAACGCCATTCCGTAAATAATTTGCTAATAAATAATGTGCTAATGCAAGTTCGCTGATTTCCTAATTGTAATCAATATGATAATTGCATTAGCACATTATTTATTAGTACATTAACAAATTATTTCATCGTCTTTCAGCCAACGCCACACTCGCAAGTATCAATACAGTACCCACCAATGCTGTAATTGTAATCACTTCGTTCATTATCAACACCGATGCCACCATTGTTACCAGTGGCGACAGGTAAATATAATTGCCTGTTCGCACGGCTCCCAACTTTTTTACCGCTGTATTCCACAAAAAGAAACAACACAATGAGGCTATAATGCCCAAATAGAGCAAACTTCCCAAAACAACAGGCGTTTTCAGCAATCCCAAGTTGATATTCAGCGGTGTATGCAGAAAAAGCGGCAGCAAAGTGAGTATTCCGTAAAAAAATACTTTTCGGGTAATAAATAGAGTAGGGTAACGGTTGCCGAGACGTTTCAACAAGATGATATAAAGAGCCCACGAAAGCGCCGAAAGTAAAACAAGAACGTCGCCCAACGGGCTCACTTGCAACGCAAATTGACCATTGAAAACCACAAACGCAACGCCTACAATTGCCAATATTGAGCCAAGCCACACATAACGGCTCAATTTTTCGTCTTTGAGCAACAAGCGAGAAAGAAAAATGGTCAATATAGGAGCCGTACAACCCAACAATGCCGCATTGGATGCCTGTGTGTATTCTAACGCCGTATTTGACAACATAAAGTAAAGTGAGCCGCCTGTAACGCCCAGCAGCATAAACAAAAACTCATCTTTGAGGTTATTCGCCCACAGTCTTCGCTGTTCGAAAAACCAAATACAAACATACGCCAACAAGAATCGAATAAAGAATATATCCCGCGGCGACATTCCATTATTGAGAAGCGTTTTCGTGGCAACAAGCGTAGTGCCCCAAACAACCACAACAAACAGTGCTATAATATGATATCGAGCTGTTTTCAATGTGCTAATGTAAGTTTGTTGATTATTTAGTGCCTGTACCTAAATTTGCACATTATTTATTAGCACATTAAACATAAATCATTTTTTTTGTCATTCCTCCATCTATCGTAAAATTTTGCCCTGTAATAAAATCATTGTTGGGATTCATCAAAAACACTACCATACGAGCGATGTCAAACGCATTACCTACGCGTCCGACGGGGTGTTGCTCGTGGTCTTCTTGCGATAATTCGATTTGTTTGGCAACCGATTTCTTTTTTATTGCAGATACATCAATCCAGCCCGGACTGATGGAGTTGACCCGAACATCCGGCGCGAGACTCATCGCCATTGCGTGCGTGAGCGAAAAGATACCGCCCTTGCTCGCCGAATAAGACTCTGTATTCGGCTCAGATTGAAAAACGCGTGTGGAACACATATTTACAATACTTCCTTTCGATTCGCGAAGATAAGGTGCGAGGTGTTTACTGCACAAAAACGTTCCGGTAAGATTGGTGGCAATGGCGCGATTCCATTCGTCTAATGTGAGTTCTTCCATCGGCTTAAATGCTTCGTAAACTGCATTATTAACCAATCCGTACACACTTCCGAACTTCTTTATCGATGCGCGTATCGATGATCGAATACTTACTTCGTTCGAAATATCGGTAATGAAAAATTCGCAACGGCGTTTGCTTACTTTCGGACGAATTTCTTCCATTGCTTCACTGTCGATATCGAATATTGAAACATTGTAATCGTTGTTTAGCAGTTCTTGTGCAATAGCTCTGCCGATGCCTTGCGCACCGCCGGTAATGATGATGTGGGAACGCTTCATATTAATAATGTGTAATGTGCTAATAAATAATGTGCTAATGCTTTGTTTCGCACTTTTATGCTTTCGTGCATTAATTAGCACATTGGCACATTATTTATTAGCACATTATTATAATTTTTCTATCAAACTTTTCGGCAAATAAAATGTATCATTTCTATCAATATATACCACTACAGAACCAATATTAAACATATTTCCATTCAATTTTCCTATTGATGAGTGCGCCGTAAGTTGCAACGTATTTCGTCCTTTTTTTACGGTCAAAACCGGAAAATCCTCATTCGATTTATCTACTGACATTTCCAATCCCGAAAACACATCGGTATGTTTTACGAAAATCTTGTCGGTTAGCTCTCGTAGCGATGTTTCCAATCCTAGAACCTTTTGCAAATAGGTGTTTACTTGCGTATTCATCACGTGTCCGCCCAATTTGTCGCCAAGCGGGTGATATGATGCGAGCAATACCTCTTCACCGGTATGTCCGGAAGTAGTGAAGCCGAAGCAAGTATGCGAAATGTAAATAGTTACAATGTTTTGAGAAAGGTTTCTGTCATTGTTCACTTCTTCATACTCGCCTTTGATATAATTTCTTGATAAGAGCAGTGATTCCAATTCATCATCGGTAAGATCGATCCCCGTGTATTCTTTGAAAATAGCGCGAATTTCATTTGGTTGCGTATTGATGAGTAAGGCTTCTAAGCCGTTTGCTGTGAGTTTGAATTGCGAAACCGAGTGAAAAAGTCTTGCAAGAGACAACCTGTCGTATCCGGGACAACGATTTGAGCCGATAGAGAATCCGCTATTTCCGTGGTCAGATAAAATCAAAACGGCAGTGCTTCCGTCTTTTTTTGCAAATTCCATCACTTCTCCTACCGCTTTGTCGAACGCCAAATACTCGGAAATGATGCCGATAGGATCGTTAGCGTGGGCTGCCCAATCTACTTGGCTGCCTTCGACCATTAGGAAGAATCCGTTTTCGTTTTTCGATAATATTTCAAGCGCTTTTTGCGTCATTTCAGCTAATGACGGCACTTTATCGGGATTGCGGTCGATGTCGTAAGGCAACGCTCTTTCGCCGAAAAGCGCCCATACGCGACTGCCGTTGTAATTCAATAGCGCGTTTCTATCGTCTTCGATAAGCGTTGTGCCGTTGTTGCGAAAATGCCGTTTCATATCGTCTGATAAAATACCCGTTCCACCACCAAACATCACATCAAGATTTTGATAAGCCATTTGCGGCGCAATGGCAGTGTAATTCCCTCTGCTGTAATGATGTGCAGCGAAAGAGGCGGGCGTTGCGTGGGTAAATTCGCTCGTAACAACCAATCCGGTTGCCCTGCCTTTTTTGATGCGTGCCGCTTCGAGAATGGTTGCTGCCGGTTGGTAGGAGCGTGAAGCATCAACGGGGAAAATGTCATTTTCAGACGGCTGTGGATGAATGGCAATATTACCTGTTTGCGACAAAATACCTGTGGCATAAGCCGAGCCGGCAGGCGCCGAATCAGCAATGGGGGCGTTTGATGATGTTGTTGTAACCGTTCCGGTAAAATAAGGGTCAATACTCAAACTTTCGCCTAAGCCATTAAAAATTTTAAACCAACGTGCTGCCGAATAAACACTTGTAGATGTGCCGTCAGGAATCATCACGATAACGTTTTTAACGGGGCGAACTTCTTGCGCAAAAATCATTGCGCAAAAGAAGAGCAAACTGAAAAGTAAAGCTATTTTTCTCATATTCTTTTTGAATTGTTTTATTTTTAAATTGAAATTACACTTATTATTTTTCAATGTTCAAAGATACGACTTTGTTGTTACTTTTCAGTGAAGTTGTGCATTATTTTTCTTACATTTGCATCTCAAAAGTAAAAAATATGAATGAAAACAAACCCCTTATATTCATCACAAACGACGACGGGTATTTAGCAAAAGGTGTTTCAGTATTGGCAGAAACGGTAAAAGATATGGGCGAAATTGTTGTTTTTGTTCCCGATTTGCCCCGTTCCGGAATGTCGGGCGCTATAACTACTTCGCACGCATTACGTGCGCATATATATAAGCGGGAAGAAAACATAACTACCTATGTATGTAACGGTACACCGGTAGATTGCGTAAAACTTGCACTCAACGAATTTTTGGACAGAAAGCCCGATATCATTCTTTCAGGTATCAATCACGGCTCCAATGCGGGTATCAGCGTACTCTATTCGGGTACGATGGGTGCAGCTATCGAAGGTTGCATTTTCGATATTCCTTCTGTCGGATTTTCGCTTTGCGATCACGCAGCCGATGCCGATTTTGAAGAAACGAAAAAGGTAGTGCGAAAAATCGCTAAAAAGGTGCTCGAAAAAGGACTTCCGAAGCGTGTTTGTTTGAATGTAAATATTCCTGCGGGTGAAGTGAAAGGCATCAAAGTTGCCACACAAACGCAAGGGAAATGGGTTAGTGAATATCATCGTTCGAAAGATGGCAACGGTAACGATGTGTTTTGGCTCACAGGCAATTTCGAAAACTGGGAAACGGACAACGAAAAAACCGACGAATGGGTTTTGGCAAATGGCTATGCTGCGGTTGTTCCGGTAAAAATAGATGCAACGGCGTATGAATTCGTTGATGAGCTCAATAATTTGCTAATAGATAAAATACTATAAATTATGAAAATTGGCATTCTCACATCAGGCGGTGACGCACCCGGTATTAACGCTACCATTCGCGGTATCGGCAAAACAGCCATTAACCATTATGGAATGGAAGTGATTGGTATTCAAAATGGTTTTTCGGGACTACTGTACGAAGATGTTATGCAGTTGACTGATACTTCGCTATCGGGTATTCTCAATTTGGGTGGTACCATTTTAGGAACGGCGCGCGAAAAAATGTTCCGAAAAATGATTACTTCACCCGACGAAAAAGACCGTGAACAAATCAAAGACGCTTATCACCAACTTGGACTCGACTGCTTGGTTTGCATCGGCGGAAACGGTACACAACGCACCACCTGGATGCTACACGAACTCGGATTAAACGTGATAGGAGTTCCGAAAACAATCGATAACGATGTGTTTGGAACAGACATTACATTCGGTTTCGACACAGCGGTAAATATCGCCACAGAAGCGATTGATCGGCTTCACTCCACTGCAAGTTCGCATCGCCGTGTAATGGTTATTGAACTGATGGGGCATCACGTTGGCTGGATTTCGCTCTATGCCGGAATGGCAGGCGGTGCCGATATTATTTTGTTGCCCGAATTCGGTTATAATATGAATGTGGTAGTTAATCACATCAGAAAACGAATGGAGATGGGCAAAGCTTATTCCATTGTAGTGGTTGGCGAAGGGATTGAAGTGCCTGGAAAAGAGCGTCCGGCGCGTTATTTTACCACCGAAATCGAAAAACAGACCGGATTTGAAACACGCGAAACCGTACTCGGCTATATTCAGCGCGGCGGTTCGCCTTCACCTTGCGACCGCATTCTCGGCACGCAGTTGGGCGGGCACGCCGCACATCTTATTCACGAAAAACAGTTTGGACGAATGGTGGCAAAAATAGGTAACAATATCACCGATGTGAGTTTAGCGGAAGTAGCAGGGAAACTTCGTGTGGTAACACCTGATACACCGCTTGTGACGCAGGGGAAAAAGATGGGTGTTTCGTTTGGGGTGTAAAATTCAAAGATTTAAAAGTTCAAAGATTCAAATCTCGTATTTTGAATTCTTGAATCTTTGAATCAAAAAGAAATGACCGAAATACGTTTAATACAAGCACTAAAAGCCGGATCACACAAGGCTTTCGACGGTATATACGAAATGTATGCCAAGCGTTTGTATGCGTATAGTTTACAATTTACCAAATCTTCGGAAGATGCGGAAGAGATTGTGCAAGATGTATTTGTGAAACTTTGGACTAATCGTGAAAAAATTAAGCAAGAAGATACGCTGCGTTCATTATTATTCATTATGACAAAGCGTCATTTGATAAATGCTTTTCACTCGAAAATAAACGAACCGGTTTATGAAGATTTTGTCGACTATAAAAATGAATTATCCGTCAGCGATACCGGGCAACATTTAGAGTATGAAGAATTTGTTCAAAAACTGGAAAAAGCAATAAAACAACTTCCTTCCACACAGCAAAAAGTAGTCAATCTATCTAAAATCGACCAATTATCCAACAAAGAAATTGCCGAAAAGTTGTCGTTAAGCGAACAAACGGTTAAAAATCAACTTTCAATCGCACTAAAAGAGTTGAGAAAAACATTTGTATGCTCCATTTGGATTTTATACTCACTCTTATTTATAAATTAACTAAATATTGTGGTACTTTTCTCGAAATAGATTGTCATTAATAGCAAAGGTGCAACATCGACAAAATGAAAGAACTGATAGATAAATACAGACAGGACGAATTGACACCGTTAGAATTATCCGAACTTCAAGAAAAAGCGAGGACAAGTTCTGATGCGGAAATAGACGCATATCTTTTCGATGTTTGGCTCAATGATGATAATATTGAAACTTCTGCTGTGAGTGATAAGCGAATGGCAAAAATGAAGCGAAATATTCACACTGTTATCGGTAAAAAACCGTCTGTTTTGTCTAAATTTGTTCGTTGGTCGCAAATTGCAGCCGCGATTCTGTTGCCTGTTTTTATCGCCTTTTCGGTCTATCTTTACCGAGAGAAAAGTATATTTATGTCGGTAGAAGAAATGATGGTTACCACCGGAAAAACCGAACGCGCGAGTGTTACATTGCCCGACGGAAGCGCTGTTTCGCTCAACACGGAGTCGCGATTGGCATATCACCCACGTAATTATAATAAAAGGGAACGGACGATAAATTTTTCGGGCGAAGGATACTTTCAAGTGCTTCGTAACGAATCTACCCCTTTTCTTATCAACGCAAAAGGATTGCGTGTGCAGGTTCTCGGCACGATATTTAATTTGTCTGTTAGAGAAACAAACAATTCGGCAGTGCTATCTCTCGAAGAAGGTAGCGTGATGCTCATCTCAACGTTGAATAATAGTAGTGTCATTCTACAAGCAAATCAAAAAGCGATATTAGAATACTTGACTGGCGAAATCACAGTTGTTACAGACGATTTTATACACGACCTTTCGGCTTGGCGATGTGGTACAATGGTGTTTCGTAATACGGAACTGTCTCAAGTAATCAATTCGATAGAGAGAATCTATGGCATAACGATTGACACCAGTGCTATCAACGATCTTTCCGACAAGTTTACGGGAACATTGCCGATAGATAATCTCTATGAAGCACTTGAAGTTATCGAACTATTGTATCATCTGAGAGCAACAATAGCAGAACGGAGAGTGGTGATAAGGGCGAGGTGAAATAGGATAGTTTTTATATGAAAAGATATGTTTTATAACATATCTTTTTTTTGGTACGAACAAGAAAGATAGCTGTCTTTACCTTTGACAGCTACCCATTCGGGTACAAATAATGTTTATTTTAATTAAAGTGTAGTCAATGAACAGAATGATGCTCAAGCCATATTTGGCTTTGTTATTGTTTTTCTTGTTTACGGTACAAGTGGTCGCGCAAGACAATCGAGTAACAGTTAATCTGGAAAATGTTTCGCTGGGCGAAGTCCTTAGTGCGATAGAAGGGCAAACAAGTTATCGCTTTTCGTATCGCGACGTAGTAATCGGCACAGAGAGGAACATTTCCGCTATTTCAAGAACAAATGCTACAGTTTCATCTGTATTAGATGAAGTGCTAGCCGGAAGAAATCTTGGATACAATATCGTATCCGGACAATCTATCGTAATCTACGAACTGCGACCGACAACGGTTCAAAACGTCCAAGCGACCACAATACAAGGTCGTGTGCTTGATGTCTTTGACGCGCCTATTATTGGGGCAACCATCGTTGATAGGGATAACCCCAGAAACGGAACTGTTACCGATTTCGATGGTAACTACACCTTGTCGGGAATCCCGTCAGACGGAGTACTCGTGTTTTCGTTTGTGGGTATGTCTCCGCAAACAATCAATCTAAACGGTAGAACTACCATTGATGTAATAATGCACGAGGACGCCGAGATGTTAGAAGAATTTGTTGTTACCGCTCTCGGTATCAGACGTGCGCAAAGAGCGCTTAGCTACAATGTGCAACAAGTGTCGGCAGATGATTTATTAACAGTGCGTGATGCCAATTTCGTAAACAGCCTTTCCGGTAGAGTGGCAGGTGTTAATATCAATGCAAGTTCATCGGGTGTTGGAGGTGCAAGTAGCGTGGTGATGCGTGGCGCAAGAGGTATTGCATCATCAAGCCAAGTTCTTTTTGTAATCGACGGTATTCCAATGTTTAATACCGGTGGTGGGGGTGATACGGAGTTCGGCTCTCGCGGTGCAACAGAAGCCATTGCCGATATTAATCCCGATGACATCGAGTCTGTTTCCGTTTTGAGTGGAGCAGCGGCAGCGGCTATGTATGGTAGCGAAGCTGCGAATGGCGTTATCCTGATTACCACAAGGTCTGGAAGAGCCGGTTATACGAATGTAACTGTTTCGCAAACAACGGATTTTCTTTCGCCATTTGTGATGCCGCAGTTCCAAAACAGATACGGAACAGGAAGTGATGGTGTTGTAACAGCCACAGATCGCAGTTGGGGTCCATTATTGAACTCGGCAAACAGGATGGGCTTCTCGCCACGAGACGACTATTTCAGAACAGGTGTCGTGAACAACACAGGTGTTACCCTAACAACCGGTACCGACAGAAACCAAACATTTATTTCTGCGGCAGCAACCAATTCAGTTGGAATGATTCCAAACAATGCTTACAACCGTTATAACTTCACGGCACGTAATACAACATCTTTGTTAAACGACAGATTAAGCATTGATTTCGGCGCACGCTTTATTATACAAGACGACCGAAATATGACCAACCAAGGACGTTATCAAAACCCAATTGTGCCCACTTACCTGTTTCCTCGCGGATCAGATTGGAACAGTATCAGAATGTTTGAACTCTATAATACCGAGCGTGAAATCAGCGAGCAAAACTGGCCCGGTTATAGCACGGAATTTACCGCACAGAATCCTTATTGGATCAACCATCGCAACGTGCGTACAAACAACAGAGACAGATATATGCTGAATGCTGGCGCTACTTTTGAGGTAGTTGATTGGTTAAACATAGCAGGTCGTGTGAGAGTGGATAACTCTTCCGGTACTTTTGAAGAGCGACTGTATGCTACCACGCACACTACTTTGGCGGGAGGTCTGGGTAGAGGTTTCTTCGGGACAAATCTTGATACTAACAGACAGTTGTATATGGATCTTATGGTGAATATCAGCAAGCAATTTTCGCACGATTTTTCGTTTAATGCCAACATTGGTGCATCGTTGCAAGACCTGCAAAATCGTTGGAGAGAAATCGAAGGACCTATTTCCGCAAATGGTATTACGAACAAGTTTAACCTGATGAATCTTGACAATGCTCTGACAAGACGCAGAGAAGGTAGTTGGCGTGAACAAACCCAAGCGGTATTTGCAAGTGCAGAGTTCGGATATAGAAGTGCTTACTATTTGACATTGACCGGGCGTAACGATTGGCCCTCGCAATTGGCGGGTGTAAACTCTATGGCTTCATCGTTTTTCTATCCGTCTGTCGGAACATCTTTTGTGTTGTCGGAAATATTCAATATGCCGCAGCAGATTTCTTATCTTCAGCTGCGTGGCTCTTTTGCCTCAGTAGGTACGCCATTTCCGCGTTTTCTTGCCAACCCTGTTTGGGAGCATGATGAATCGAGTCAAATGTGGCAACAAAAAAGCAACTATCCGATGTCTAATTTGAAAGCTGAGCGTACCAACTCTTGGGAAACCGGTATATCGGCAAGATTTCTCAAACACTTTAACTTAGATGTAAGCTTGTATAATACAATCACTTTCAATCAAACATTTAATCCGCAAGTGTCGGTTTCGGCAGGATTTGCCAGGCTATTTGTGCAGTCCGGTAGAGTGCGCAATAGGGGTGTTGAAGTATCACTCGGGTACAACAATAATTGGGGCGATCTCCGTTGGGCATCAAACTATACACTTTCAAGCAACCAAAATACCATTCTTGAATTGGTAAGAAATGTACCACATCCGGAAACCGGAGCTATCCTAAACATCAATCGTTTGAATGTAGGCGGATTGGGCGAAGCACGCTTTATCTTGACAGAAGGTGGCAGCTTGGGTGACTTGTATTCTATTGTAGATTTGCGTCGTGATGACAACGGCTTCATCTATGTAAATCAACACGGAGAAATGGCAAGAGAAAACAGAGCCGACAACCCCATCAAATTAGGAAGCGTATTCCCCAAAGCAAATATGGCTTGGAGAAATGACATTGGTTGGAAAAACTGGAATGCCGCGTTTATGGTTTCAGCACGACTTGGCGGTATCGTTTATTCAATTACGCAAGCTGTATCAGACCGTTATGGGGTGTCGGAAGCTTCGGCTGTGGCAAGAGATAACGGCGGTGTAATCATCAATGGAAATGACACGATGGATCCCGAAGTTTGGTTTAGCACGATTGGTGCGGCTAACGGTATTCCTCAATTCTACACATACAGCGCAACAAATGTGCGTTTACAAGAGGCAAGCATTGGCTACACGTTTCCCAAAAGTCAATTGTGGAATATAGCGGAGCTTTCTGTCTCAGTTGTTGGTTGCAATTTGTTGATGCTTTACAACAGAGCACCATTCGATCCGGAGTCGGTAGCTACTACTAACAACTTCTATCAAGGTATCGACCTGTTTATGATGCCAAGTGCAAGTAATGTAGGGTTTAATATTAGAGCAAGATTTTAAAAATGAAATAAGAAAAATGAAATAAGAAATAAGAAGGCATTGCTTTTGCTTCTTCTGTCTTCTTCTCTTATCTCTTCTTTCAATAAAAAATAAACGTATGAAGAAAAATATATTATTAACAAGCCTGTTGCTTTGTTTAATTCTGTTTTGGTCGGCTTGCACAGGCAAGTATTTAGACTTTAATACCGATTCAACAGGTGGAGCAACCGATGAAGAAGTAGGGCGTGATGGTTACGCCGTGAATGCAACGCTGTTGGGTATGGGCGACTTTGTGGTACCTACCGCGGTGCATTTGAATCAGTTCGCAGAAGTGTTGGCAGGTGGTAACTTGGGCGGCTACTTTGCAAGTATTAATCCCGGATTCAATGGAAACACAATCAGTACTTTCAACCACAATGATCAATGGACTCGTCCGGCATTTAATGACGTAATTCCTCAGGTATCTATCAGATGGAACGATATGAGAACGAGAACAGAAAATCCTGTGCTTTTAGCCGTATCAGATGTCTTGAGAGTGATGGCTATCGTGAGAGTTACTGATATGTATGGTCCTATTCCTTATTCGAAAATTGGTATAAATGGATCTTTAACAGCTCCTTACGATACACAAGAAGATGTTTATAAACTAATGTTTGAGCAGCTTGAAAGTGCAATTGAAGTATTGACAGCGAACAGAACCAACAACTTCACCCCATTAGCCGATAACGTTTTTCGCGGAAATGTGATGAACTGGATTAGATTAGCCAACTCAATGAAGTTGCGTATGGCATTGCGTATTTCGAATGTAAATGCTACATTGGCACAACAAATGGCAGAGGCGGCTGTGAACCACGAAATTGGCGTGATGTACACCAATGCACACAACGCATTAAAACCGGTAGTGGCTACGAATCCGATTTTTATGCAAGCGCACGATTGGAGCGATGAGCGTGTTTCTGCTGATATCGTTTCGTTTATGAACGGATTTAATGACCCGCGTCGCGAACGTTTCTTCACGCCGGCTACTTTTGTGGGTGGTGGTTTTATCGGAATGCGTTCAGGCGTTATAATTCCCTCAACCGGTTCCGGTACTGCCAATTTCTCGAATATTAACATAACGAGAGATACACCGATAATGTGGATGAATGCTGCCGAGGTAAGCTTCTTGAAAGCTGAAGGTGCTTTGAGAGGCTGGAATATGGGCGGCAGTGCCGAAGGTTTCTACAACGAAGGAATTATTCTTTCGTTTGACCAATGGGGTGCATCGGGCGCAGGTCAGTATATCTTAGACAATACATCCAGACCTGCAACTTATTCAGATCCGCTTGGAAGTTTCTCAGCTACATCGCCGGCATCTCACATTACCATTATGTGGGACGAAAGCGCAACGATGGAAACAAATTTAGAGCGTATCATCACGCAGAAATGGATTGCAATGTTCCCACTTGGCGTAGAAGCTTGGTCAACGTATCGTCGTACAGGTTTTCCAAGATTGATGCCAGCTATTGCCAACAACAGTGGCGGAGTGATTACTCCTACCACAGGAGGTGCACGTAGACTTCCTTTCCCGCAGAGCGAATATTTAGAAAACGCCACAAATATGTGGAATGCCATTAATACCGACCTTGGTGGTCAGGACAATATGGGTACTAACGTTTGGTGGGCAAGACGATAATGATTAAGTAACAGATAACAAGTAAAATTATGAAGAATAATTCAATATATAAATACATTCTAACTGCCTTTTGTTCAGTCTTTTTGCTTGCTTCTTGCAGCGACTGGACAGAGGTACGTTCGATAGAAATTAATCACCCCGATATCAGCACACAAAATCCGGAACTGTATCAACGTTATCTCGCAAATTTGAGAGAATATAGAAATTCGGATCGCAAGCCGGTATATATGTGGTTTGACAACAGCGAGAAAACGCCGTGGACAAGAGCACAACGCTACACATCAATCCCCGATAGTGTAGATGTGATTGTAGTAATGCACCCAGAAAACCTCGCTGATTGGGAATTGAATGAAATTGCACAAGTTCGCAGAGACAAGAGAATGAAAGCAATTTTTACCATTGATTTTGATGAAATCAAAGCGGTTTACAATGCAATGGTAAATGCAGCTCCCGATGATGAGCCTATTGCCTTAGAGTTTAGAGACTTTGCGGTAGATTCGCTTCAGTACGCATTGTCATTGGTACGAAAATACAACTTCGATGGCATCTCTATGGGGTACACCGGAAGATCATTGATGTATATGACAACTGCCGAAAGATTGGATTTTATTCAAAACGAAAGACTTTTTGTAGGAATGATGCAGGATTGGATTGCACGTAACCCTAGTAAGCATATTGTATTTCAAGGTAGTCCTCAGTATTTGGTGGATAAATCATTGCTCGAACACGCTGAATTGATTTTGTTGCAGGGTAGAAACGCACAAAGCCAATCTCAACTGACCCTAATGCTCCGAATGGCATCGGTAGATGGAGTTCCCACAGACCGTTTGGGAATGATTGTTTCGGCTACATCACTCAACGATCCCAATAATGTAATCGGATTTTTCCAAAACGGAAATTTAGCAATGGCAGAATTAGCTATTTGGGCACAATCGACCGATGTAGCCGGCGTAGGAGTGTTTAACGGTTCTACTGATTATTTCAGTGAACCGAGAAGCTACCACTTTATGAGAAATATTATATCAAGTATTAATCCATCATTTAGATAAACGAAGACAAATATGAAACAATATATTAACTCTTTACTTGCTTTGTTTTTCGTAACATTCTGCGCAATGTCGCTGACTTCGTGTAGAAACGACGACGGCACATTCGAAAACAAAGTATTTATCAATAGCGATATTGCCGTAGGCTTCTTGATTGAAACAGAAGAAACGGCTGAGGCAGTGATTCGTACACGTATAGCACAACGCGAAGTTCAAAATATACGGATAACGTATAGAGAGAATTTCACTTTGGTTGATTTCTTCAATCAATTCTATTTTGAAGATGCGATTGCACTGCCGAGAGAGAACTTTGAAATTCCTACCACAACAGTAAATATCCCTGCCGGTGCAGTTGCGGCTGATGACATAGTGGTTTATTTCAAAAACATCACAGACTTAAATTCTGACCTCACGTATGTGTTACCGGTAAGCATTGTCGATGCCAATATACCGGTGCTGGAAAGCCAGCGCACAACTTACTTTGTATTTAAAGGTGCGGCGTTAATCAATGTAGTGGCAGGCATTGGGGATCCGCAAAGAGGAAATTGGTTGTTCCCAATGCGTCCGAGTTTATCACTTGCAGATCCGGAAGATAATGGTGCTTGGAATAACGGTCGCCCAACAACTTGGGGTGCCGGACAAAGCTGGAATACACCCGATGTGATTAACAATCTTTCGGCACTTACCGTTGAAGCGTTGATTTATATCGACGAGTTCAGAGACCACGAAGCTGGTATCACCACCATTCTAGGTATTGAAGGAAACTATTTGATTCGTATCGGTGATGGCGGAATACCTAACAACCAACTTCAATTGGCTACATCGCCCGCCAACATAACGCATTCGGATTGGGTAATCCCGTCCAACAGATGGGTGCATATTGCTCTTACGTGGAATAGCGATGCCGATGAGCGTACTGTTCAACTGTTTATTGATGGTGTCAGAAGAGGTCCGGCAGTACCACATACTCGTACCGCTGCCGTAAATTGGGCAACTACCGGTAACGGAGGTTTCTTCATTGGTCGCTCTTGGAATGATGCCCGTTGGTTTAACGGTGCGATTTCCGAAATACGTATTTGGAACAGAGTATTGACAGCAGAGGAAATCAACGTAAGAAATCACTTCTATTTCGTAGAGCCGGATTCTGAAGGTTTGGTGGTTTATTGGAGATTTAACGAAGGTGAAGGCTCTGTAGTAATGGATCATACAGGAAATGATAATCATCTCGGTGCAAGAAGACCAATAGTGTGGAGACCTGTTGAACTGCCGCCTCCGGGAAGTAATTAATATTTACGAATTTATAAACATTTAATCTGCATAAACTCTCAGCAGGCTCATTCCTGCTGAGAGTACGCAGAATAAAGATTATTAAAACAACAAAGACATAAAATAATATGAAGAATATAACAATTATAAAGTCTCGATTTAGTATTGTTTCAATAGTGTTGGCACTGATAGGTTTCTCATTTTTAGCTTGTGCGAACGATGCTATTGAAATAGGAGCAGTGGACGAGGATCGCTACGCTGTTGGCGATGGCTCCAGCACGCACGCTTTCGTTACAGATGGTGATGGAAGAATGTTCTTTCACAATATTGACTTCCGCAATGGGAGCACAATGCCGTTCTATTTGAACGTGCGAAACAGACAGTCAACAGCAAGCTCGGTAACCATCACTTATGACCTCTCGGCACTTGATACGCCCAACACGAGGAATAGTGAAAATCACCAAGTTTTTCCTAAACACTTGGTCGAATTGACTAATGGAGGTATTCTATCACTGGCAGCAGGTACCACACAATCACCGGCAATGAATATGGTACTTACTTCTGACGGTTCGCTTGATCCTAATATGAGCTATATCATTCCATTGAGAATCAGGGTTACATCGGGCGGCTTACAATTGACCGAAAGAGATGAAACCAAACTCATTTTTGTGAGAGATATCACTGCATTGCCCGACGGATCAAACAATCCGTTTGGTATCACAATGATGAGCTGTTACGAAGCCAATGATATGAATCCGCTCAACCACTTGAGTTTTACATTGAGAAGTACCGGAGAATTGTTCTTTAATACGGTTATTATTTTCTCGGCCAATGTCAATTTCGATGAAACAACAGGAAGACCATTCGTTTTCTTTAATGAAAATATTCAGCCGAAACTTGATAGATTTGACCACTATTATAGACCGTTGCAAGAAAGAGGGGTAAGAATTATTTTGAGTTTATTGCCCAACCACGATCGTGCAGGTTTAAGCAATATGACTACGGAAGGAGCACGCGCTTTTGCTCAAGAGGTGAGAGCAATATGCGATGCGTTTGGTTTAGATGGCATTATGCTTGACGAAGAGTATATGGCAAGAAACTTTATCAACAATCCTGCACCGGGTTTCCTAAGACCATCACAATATAACCTTGCTCGTATGGCTTTCGAAATCAAACAGGCACAGCCACATAGATCCTTAATGTTGTATTTATTCGCCGATATAAGTTCTTCAACAGATTGGGCAGGTGGTAGTTCGAATTTCCCTTTACCGGACATTGATGGTATTGAGCCGGGTGAATTTATTGATTTCGCAATACAGGATTACAACGCAAGTGTGGGTTTCCCTTCACAAATTCGTGGAGTGCCTGATGCAAGACAGGCGTGGAGATCGCAGGAGTGGGTACTTCCCCGTCAAGCAGCCACTACTCAAACTGTTGAAAACAATTTGAGAGCTGAAAGAGATAGAGGTCGTTTATCACATATGATTTTTGGATTTGATCCTTCTCGTGGAAACTGGAATACGACTCAGTTGCCTGCTATGCAACGCACAGCGAATGCTTATTTTGAGGACGAAGTGAAAGATAGCGGCGTGCGCTACCCAATAGATTGGCGATAAGGTAAATGATTAAAACAGAATAATAAGAAGATGAAAAAATATTATAGCATATTTATAGTGGCAATGTTGATACTTTCGGCAGCGTTTACCAGCTGTGGGAGTGAAACAGAAATTATTGAAGAGCCACAGATTCCGGAACTCGACTTTAATACGGACAATATTACTGTTAAAGTAGGAGAAGAAAATAAGTTTACATTGCAAATCACATCAGGAGGTGGAGAATTTAATGCTTTCGCTTTGAACAATGAATTGGCAACGGCAACGGTAGTTGGTAATACAGTCGTTATCGAAGGACTTGCTAATGGAATAACATCTGTTGTTGTGTCTGACAAAAACGGCTTGTTTGCCAGAATACCTGTTACGGTATATACCACTAACGTAATGCAGCTGGAAGATACACAATTGACTTTGGTAGCCCGTACCGGATGGCTCAGCAGACCCGTTGACAATCCCACTACAACTATTTTGTTGAGCAATGGTGGATTAGAAGACATGCCGAATGGTGGATTTACGATAGTCTCAGATCATGAAAATGTGACTGCAACCATTGCCAATGTTACTGTAGATGATGTAACTGTTCCGGTGATTACCATCAGTGGAACGTCAAGTGTTGAACCATTTATAGCGAATGTAACGATTACTGACGTGTCGGGTATTTCGGCAGTATTACAAGTGAACGTTGAGCCGACAATGGTGCCTTATAACGAAGCTGAAATGGCAATGACAGCATTCTTGTCTACAACGAGACGTTATCAATTGTCTGCGGGTGGTAACGGAACTGCCGCCGCCGCACTTTGGGGTACTAACATCAACGGTGGATTCACGAACTGGTCTATTAATGGAGTAGAAAACGGACAGCTATTGTTTGGATATGACAGTGCTTTTGGCACTCCTCCCTTTTTCTTCCGGGCATTGTGGCCAGGTGATACTTCTATTGGAGTGAAAACGAATGGAAGCATAGCACATAATCGTGGAGGGAATGCTCCATCTCTTAATATAATGGAACCTGTTCCTGCCAGAATAGAAGTTGTTCGCAATGATGGTGTGCGCATTTGGGTAGTTTACTCTTTTGTGCATGATGGATTACTCAGATGGGGATATTTTGTAGATACTATATAAAAATTCTTTGTTAGGTTTTTAAAGAGTGTGCTTACGTCAAGCGCACTCTTTTTTTTATACTCTTTTCCCGAAAAATAATATCTAAAATAATAAAAGATATTGAATTGTCATAATGTAATTAAATCGCTGGCATTAGTATAGAAAAATGTTTACTTTTGCAACTGTATTTTTCAAAACAAAAAACGTTATACAATAAATTATAATATGAAATATAAAAATAAAATGATGGGACTTGTACTGCTGCTCTTTATCAGCATTTCTATGCAAGCGCAAGACCCTTTGCTTAACATTCTAAAAGAGGAATTGAATTATCAGTTCTCGGAAAAACAAAATTTTCCACAACCGCCTTATTTTATGGACTTTCGCGTTACCGATAGAACTTCTTTCTCGGTGGCAACAGAATTTGGCGCGGTAACGAGTTCAACAAATTCACGTGTTCGAAACTTTGTACCGTCTATTCGTATCGGCGATAAAAATTTCGATAACCTGATTGAGCCGATGCAAACGGCGTGGACACAAAGCGGACTTCACACCGTGAGTCTTCCGCTCAGCGATGATTCGTTGGCAAGCAAACAAATTATTTGGGACGAAGTTTTCAACCGGTACCGTCGTGCTGTTGATGATTTGGAACGTGCGCGCGCCAATCGCGAATTGCGTGTGGAAATTGAAGACCGTGCACCATCGTTTAGTGAAGCGCCGGTTGAGATGTATTACGAACTGCCTTTCGATGCCGATAAAGTAGCTTTCGATGAAGCATACTGGGGCGAAAGACTGTCAAGGCTTTCTGCCGAATTTTTGAAAAATCCGGATATTTTGACTGGTACGGCAAGTATCAACTTCAATTATCAGCGTAGATATTACGTCAATACCGAAGGAACAGAAGTGGTACAAAACCTTAGCTCTGCACGCATTTCAATAAATGCAATGCTAAAAGCCGAAGATGGAATGGACTTGCCGCTCTTCACTTCTTATTTCGCATTTTTCCCCGAAGATTTACCTTCCGACGAGGAGATGTTGGCAGACGTACACGAAATAATGCGCAAACTTGTATTGCTTCAAAATGCACCTTTGGTGTCAGCATACACCGGTCCTGCATTGCTTTCGGGCTCTGCGAGCGGTGTGTTTTTTCACGAAATATTCGGACATCGTATCGAAGGACAAAAAATGAAAAGCGATAGAGACGGACAAACCTTCAAGCGAATGGTCGGACAAAGCGTTTTGCCGTCGGCTTTGAGTGTTATCGACGACCCAACAATACGCCAATATCTTGGCAGAGATTTGAACGGATTCTACAAATTCGACGATCAGGGTGTTCGCGGACAACGTGTTGAAGTGGTCAAGGACGGTATTCTTCGCGGATTTTTAATGACACGCACACCGATTGACGGATTTTATCAATCAACCGGACACGCACGCGCCGATTTAGGTTTTGATGTCGATTCCCGTCAATCGAATTTGATTATCGAAACATTAAATCCGAAATCCGATGCCGAATTGAGACAATTGTTGATTGATGAAGCAATAGCGCAAGGCAAAGAATATGGATTTTTCTTCAAAACCGTATCGGGTGGATTAACGCAAGTGTCGGCTATGGCAACCAATTCGTTTAGCGTCAATCCGTTGGAAGTATATCGTATTTATGTGGATGGTCGCCCCGATGAAATGGTGCGCGGCGTGGATTTGATTGGTACCCCATTGTCGATGTTTTCGAGAATTATTTACGCGGGCGATATGGATTCTGCCGAAATATTTATCGGAATGTGCGGTGCTGCATCGGGAAGTATTCCGGTAACAGCAATTTCGCCCACCATTTTGGTGAATCAAGTAGAAATGCAACGAAAACCGAGGGCTTCGGATAGAGGTCCGATATTATCTCGTCCATAAAAAAGATTCAAAAATTTAAAGATTCAAAAATTTAAAGATTCAATTTATGAAAAAGATTTTCATTACAATATTATCAATCATAGTCATTTTTTCCGCAAATGCGCAAAACAACAACGATGCAATCATCTTCGAAGCGATGAAAACCGAATTGGTGCGTAGCATGGATAGTTTGCGAATGCCCAATATGCCCGACCCGTTTTTTATCAACTTCATTGTCTCCGAAGGCGAAGCGGTAAACGTTACTGCCTCGTTGGGTGGTGTGATTGCATCGCGTCATGATCCGATTGTTCGTTCATTTTTTAGTCGCGTGATGACAGAAAGCAATGAATTGACGAACGATATAGCGTTTAATAATCAAGGTACGGCGCAAAACACTTTGGCGATTGATAATGATATCGACCAACTTCGTCGAGGAATTTGGCGCGCCGCCGATGTTGATTACAAAAGAGGTTTGGCGATGCTGACAAACAAAAAGAACGCTTTGAGAAGAATCAATCTCACACCTGCCGAAGAAGCTTTGTTGGATTACAACACGGCTGTGCCGGTAGAGAAAATTATTCATGCTAACTTTCCTGTAAGTGTCAATTTGCCGGAACTTGAAGCATTGTGTGAAGTGCTTTCTGCGCAATTTCGCAATTATCCTGAATTGTACGCATCGAATGTAAATGTAAGTGCCTTTCAAAGTGTGTTTTATAACCTCACATCGGAAGGAACAAAAACGAAACAACCGCTTTCACAAGTAGTTTTAAGGGCTTTTGCAAGAGTACGTGCAGCTGACGGAGCGGTACTTTCGGATTTTATGGAAGTGATTGTAAACGATTTATCGAAACTACCTTCGAAAGAAGAATTAATCGCACAGGTAAACACATTTGCTTCCGAATTGCAAGCTGTTGGCGCAGCGCAACCGATAACGGAATATTACAGCGGTCCTGTATTATTTGAGGGCGATGCGGTAGCGGATATTTTCCTTAGTAATTTGCTAACACCGCAAGGATTAAACGCTTATCGTCGCCCGATAGGTCAAAACATCAATATTCGCAACCTGCCCATCGGAAGAAGAATAATTGATACTCGCTTTACTGTTTATAACCATACACAGAAAACAGAATTCAACGGACAATCGTTGGTGGGTGCATACGCGGTTGATGGCGAGGGTGTTGTGCCTCAGTCAAGTCAATTGTTGGTAGAAAATGGAATGTTGAGAAATTTCTTGAACAACCGCATTCCTACTTTAAATGCTTCTACTTCAAATGGAAACGAGCGCATCGGTGTCAATCCGGCATTCATCACCACCGATGTGAAGCCGTCGGTGTTGGAAATCCAAACGTCGGAAGGATTGTCCGGTCAGGAACTTCGCGCTCGTTTATTGGAAATGGCGAAAGCGGAAGGGTTGGATTATGCTTACATCGTTCGCAAAACGTCGGGCGTTACGAGAATTTATCAAGTTGATGTAAATACCGGCGCCGAAACGATGATGCGTTCACCCGATATCGAAAGAGTAAGTCTTCGTGCATTGAAGCGTGTTGATGCTGTGGCTTCGGATATGTTTGTGGCAAACAGATTGTTGCGAAATACACATAATCAAGAGGGTCGTGCGGCAGCTTTCCCTGTTTCGTTGATTGTGCCAAATGCTTTGCTGTTTCAAGATATTGAGATTAATAGCAGTAATGCAACGTTGGAAACGAAGCCGGTGGTGAGAAATCCGTTGCAGCGATAGTTTTTTTAGCACACAGATGACGCAGATTTTTAGGATTTACGCGGATTTTCATTACAAATATAATTTTATCTGCGTCATCTGCGTGCTAAAAAACTTAACTCAACTTATGAATCACCAATCCCGAACGTAATTTTGGCTCAAACCACGTTGTTTTCGGCGGCATAATATTATTTGTATCCGAAATATCCATTAATTGTTTCATCGAAACGGGATAAAGTGCCAATGCCACACGCATTTCGCCGATATCGACACGTTTTTTCAATTCATCCAAACCACGAATTCCACCTACAAATTCAACGCGTTTATCCGAACGTAAATCTTTGATTCCGAGTATTTCGTCCAAAATTAGGTTCGAAGAAATGGTTACGTCCAATACACCAATCGGGTCGTTATCATTATAAGTGCCCTCTTTGGCAGTTAGCGAATACCATTTTTCGGAAAGATAAATCGAAAAATTATGTAGTTTAGTCGGTTTATAAATTTTCGTTCCTTTTTCTTCGACGATAAAGTGTTTTTCCAATTTCGTCAGAAACTCCTCGTCGGTCAAGCCGTTCAAATCTTTCACCACGCGATTATAGTCGATGATTGTCAGTTGATTATCGGGGAAACAAACCGCCATAAAATAGTTATATTCTTCATCGCCCTTGTGATTGGGATTCTTTTTCGCCTTTTCTGCACCTACCAGTGCAGCGGCTGCTGAACGATGATGTCCGTCAGCGATGTAAAGTGCTGGAATCGCTTCAAAAATTAATGTAATTGTCTCAATATCTGAATCTTCTAAAATCAGCCAAAAATGATGACCAACACCGTCCACTGATGTAAAATCGTATTCGGCAGGTTGAGACGTTATTTTTTCAACAATCGCATTCAACATCGCATTTTCCGGATAAGCGAAAAAAACAGGCTCGATATTCGCATCGGTTACACGTACGTGTTTCATTCTATCTTCCTCTTTATCACGGCGAGTAAGCTCGTGCTTTTTGATGTTGCAGGTCATATAATCTTCTACCGATGCACACACAACAAGTCCGTATTGCGTTTTTTCGTTCATTGTTTGTGCATATACGTAGTATATTTCCTTGTCATCTTGTACGAGCCAACCTTTGTCTTGAAAAAATTGGAAATTTTCCGCCGCTTTTTCATATACATCAGCATCATGTTCATCTTTTCCGATGGGAAAATCAATTTCGGGTTTGATGATGCGGTACAGTGATTTCTCATTTCCTTCGGCTTCAGCACGCGCTTCTTCCGAGTTTAAGACATCGTACGGACGTGAAGCCACTTCTTTTACAATTGCTTTAGGTGGACGAATACCTTTGAATGGTTTAACTTTCATGTTGATTGTATTTTACTTCGCGATATTTGTTTCTTAATATTGCGAACAAAAATACAAATAATAATCAATACAAAACGAAAAAGTGCTTATATTTGTACAATAAAAAAATCAAACGGAAAAATGATGATACAAATTCCCGAAAACAAAATTATTGAAGCCGCTCAAAAGGGTATGGACGAGTTCTTAAAAGTCTTTACCGATGCTTATCTCGAAGTGGTCGGCGGCGATATTTGCGCCGAAAATATGGATAAACTAAATGGTTATCAGCACACGTTGTTGGCTCTACGTTTTTTTACGGAGGAGATAAACGAAGGCGGTTTTGTGCAATTGATACAGAACGGCTACGGCGGATATATTTTCGATAATCCCGTTGCAAAAGCCTTGCGACAAATGGGTGTAAAAGATCTTTCGAAAATTATTTACAAAGCGAAAGAGATTTACGATGCCAATCGCACCGAATTGGAGCGCGAAACTACAGAAGAAGAATTTGATGCTATGTATGTTGATTTCGAGCAGTTTGACGAATTAGAGGAAAAATTCTTTTATATCGAAGAAGAAGAAATCAATACCATTGCCACGTATGTAGATGATAATATTGAAGATTTTGCGGAAATTGTGAAGTGATAAATGATAAAGCCTTTCCAAGTTTTACTTAGAAAGGCTTTATTCTTGCAACAGCTATCTATTAAAGCGCAAACGCTACCAATAGTGTTACCAATAGCGAAAAGATTCCAAATGTCTCTGGGAATGCCGCCATTATCAGTGTATTAGCAGTTACATTGTGCCCCGAAGCAGTGGCTTCAATACCGTTTGCACAAATTTTCGCTTGACCGACGTTGGCGAAAATCCCGGCAACAGCCATTAGCAATCCGACACCAAAAATAGCGCTCGCTTGTACGAAAGTTATATCCGGAACTAAATAACCCCGAAGCAAAAAGAAACCTACAAGTCCATAGATACCTTGTGAAGTCGTCAAGGCGCTAAGTACCAAATAAGTACCAAAAGCCTCCGGTCTTTTTTTCATTGCCCCGATTACGGTTTGTCCACAAATCGTTACAGCGATAGCACTCGCAACAAATGAGCCTCCGGCTAATAGCGCAATTCCGATATAAGCCAATAAAATGTTCATTTCCATAATTAAATCGTTTTTGTTTATGTTTTGTTTTTAATAAATTTGTTATGCTTTTTTGAAAGGTGTATAAGCAACGCCACCACCACCATATTCAGAATTTTTGAAATATTCTACAAAGACCAAACGAATAGGGTGTACTAACGAAGCTATAAGACTCAATCCTATATTGATACCGTGTCCGAACAACAAAATAATTAACATAAGAGGAATACGCGCTACAATATTCAGGCTTGCTGTCATATCTATTGCCAACATATTGAATACGCCGCCTAAAATTCCACCTGCCAAGCCAATGGCAAATAAACGGACATAAGAAAGCGTATCACCCAAAAGCCCCATAGCTGAATTATATATACTCCCGAACGAAGAGCCAACATTTAAGAAGATATTCTTACCGGGCGAATTATAAAACAAAATAGCAACGCCACTCACTGCGGCTATACCGTGCAATATGTGCTTGACAGTTTGTGAAAGCGATACATCTAAAGGCTCGCCAAGCATCGATAGAGCTACCGGCGCATATATTATCAACAAAGATGCAAGAGCAAATACCCAACCCCAATGAGAAATACTATATTTGAACCCCTTTTGTTTATAGGTTTTGTAGGCGGCTACCGCTTTTCCAAACACAATATGGAACATTCCCAAAATGAGTGCCAATTGCATCAATGCATCTTGCGAAAGAAAATATTCTTTTACAGGTGCTAATGCAGGAATTTTTACTAATTCTATTCCGAAAAATGTACCTGTCAGCAGCAACCCTACAAATATTGTTGTCCCACCCAACCATTGCCCCAGTGTACAAATCGGGCGCATATCAGGCGCAAGTCTACCTTTCAAAATTGTAGCTGCAATCAGTACCAACAATCCATATCCGGCATCGCCAAAGCATAGCCCGAAAAAGAGCATAAAGAACGGCGCAAACAACGGCGTTGGGTCTAATTCTCTATAATTCGGCAACGAATACATTCGTGTAATTGGTTCAAAAAGACGAGAAAAGCTGTTGTTCTTCAACTTAATAGGCACATTTTCGCTTTCCTGTGGCTCATTTGCATCAAAATAAATATCCGAACTTTGCAAATAGTTGTTCAATGCTTCTTCCGAGCCTTTGGGACACCAACCTTCGAGCAGTTTCACTTTGTCGTCCGCTTCCGAATGCGTGTTCAATACTGCTTTGTCGAAAGCCACAGCTGTGAGCACTTGCGACTCTGTTTCTTGCATTGTATTGTAATCGGCGGCAGCTCTGTGCTCTATCTCATCTGTCAGCATATCAATTTGTTTAACGATATGGACAATATCAATATCTAATTCCGAAGCTGTTTTTTTCGACAAAGTAATACGTTCGGCATCAATGTCTATTTTTTCTTTGGGACGCGTGACCGTTACAAAATAAATATTGCCGTCTCTGATGTCAATTTCGAAAGCGTTGTAAAGTTCTTCCCACTCTTTCTCATATTTTCGCAGAGAAGTTGTGAAAAAGGTGAGTATATAACCCGCTTCACGAAGTTTTTTTATTTCTTCGTAATTGAAATTGCCCCATACTTCCATACGGTCGTATTCCTTTTCCGTTTGGACAAGTTTTTGGTGCAATCGCTCTTTTTCGATAAACAGACTTTCGATGTCTGCCAACAATTCCAATCCGGTACGATTAGTGTCGGCAGGTGCTAATTCCGCGCCTTTCGGACGGTGGTATTTCAATTTTCCCAATATCGTTTTGATACGCGATGCTGTTTGCATTTTATGGCGCAAATCATCGTTTTCGGAAATTCCTTCGGGTTTTTCTACAATGTGCAACACGCCGATGTTCTTGATTTTTTCAAGAAAGTCGAGGTATTGCTTATGATATACCAAGAAGGTGTATTTTGTCATTTTTACAATCATAACTCTTTTTAATTTGCTAATGTGCTAATAAATAATGTGCTAATTCAGAAGCGCTGATAATATCCTGATAATTGCATTTGCACATTTGCACATTATTTATTAGCACATTAATCATTAACCATTTTTTTCGCTTTAGCTATTTTTTGCGACGATTTAGAAAGGTTTTCTTCGTCTTCCAAATAGCGTTTGATTTTCAAAATTGCATCTTTGTAGCCGGGTATTTGCACTTTCTCAAAAAGATTCACTTTTTGCGTTGTTTTTTTGCGTGCAAACTCCAATCTTTTCAATTTCAGCTCGTTAAAATCGCGACGAATCCCGATTTCTGCCAAACCCTCCAATGTGCGCACTCCGTCGAGATACCATTTCGGACTGCTGAATATACTGAAACGTTTGATATCGAAATCCACGCCGTCCAATATCGGAATGGGTACACCTGCGATTTTCCGTTTCGACAAATGTACGTCTTTTACTGTTACGAGTGAAGGGTCAAATTCCGTCCAAAGTGCCAACATTTTCTCATATGATTTTATTTGAGCCTCCAATTCCTTGTCAAGGTCTTCAATCTCCTTTTTGGCTTTTTTTACTTCCATACGCAACGCGGTTTCTTTGCTCTGCAATGTGGGCAGTGCACGGATACGCATTTTGAGTTGTTTTTCAACCTCTTGACGCGAAGTTTTGTTATATTGAAATTTTATAGCCATATACGTTGTTTACGATTTTAGATTTTAGATTTACGATTGAAAACTGCGTATCTGCAAATCTAAAATCGTAAATCTAAAATCGTAAATCAATTCTTCCAATACTTTTCCACCATTTCCTTCTTAATACTCACTTCTTCGGGTTTGAAATATTTGGCAAATAATCCCCAAGTATAATCAAGCATTTCGGTAATATTCAGATTCACGTCGATAGCCAAAATATCTCTTGCGTAATCTTTTGCGAAATCGAGTGTACGACGGTCGTAATCGGTAAGGTCGAAACCATTTTCGAGTTTTGTTTGCGCGTTCGAAGCATCGGAATAGAGACGAACGGCGGCGTTCATCACTTGCGGATGGTCTTCGCGCGTTTTCTTTCCTTGCACCAACTGTTTCAAACGCGAAAGCGAACGGAATGGGTCTACAATTACCTTGCCCACCGAACTATCACGACGCAAAAACAATTGACCCTCTGTAATATAACCCGTATTGTCAGGCACTGCGTGCGTAATATCGCCGCCCGAAAGTGTGGTTACAGCAATAATTGTAATTGAGCCACCGTCGGGAAATTGAGCTGCTTTTTCGTAAATTTTCGCCAAATCCGAATATAACGAGCCGGGCATCGAATCTTTCGATGGAATCTGATCCATACGATTCGAAACGATAGCGAGCGCATCGGCATACGAGGTCATATCTGTCAGCAACACAAGTACTTTCTCGTTTTTGTCCACTGCGAAATATTCCGCTGCCGTGAGTGCCATGTCGGGCACGAGCAAACGTTCAACAGGCGGGTCTTCCGTTGTGTTCACAAAACTGATGATGCGGTCAAGCGCGCCTGCGTTGCTAAACACTTTTTTGAAATACAAGTAATCGTCGTTCGTCAAACCCATTCCGCCGAGAATAATTTTGTCGGTTTCGGCACGAAGCGCAACGGTTGCCATTACAGCATTAAATGGTTGGTCGGGGTCGGCAAAAAACGGAATTTTTTGTCCTGAAACGAGCGTATTGTTCAAGTCGATACCGGCGATACCGGTGGCGATGAGTTCCGACGGTTGTTTACGGCGCATCGGATTTACCGACGGTCCACCAATCTGACGTTCTTCGCCTTCGGGCACAGAGCCGCCGTCAATTGGCTCGCCGAAGGCGTTGAAAAATCGTCCCGAAAGTTGGTCGCCCACTTTTAATGAAGGTGCTTTGCCGAGAAAAATTACTTCGGCGTTAGTGGGGATCCCTTCCGTTCCGCCGAAAATTTGCAGCGTAACTTCGTCTTTTGCAATTTTTACTACTTGTGCCAGTTTTCCGTTTACGGTTGCCAGTTCTTCGTTGCCCACGTCAGTGGCTTTTATTGTACAAGTCGCTTTTGTGATTTGCGTAACTTGTGTGTATATTTTTTGAAATGCTTTTGTCATAATCCCTTTAATTAATTGAAATCTTGTATAAAAAATTATCAAATTACCACCATCTATTTTCCCACTTTACGTATGTAACAACAGACCATCCTCTGTCTTCGGCAGTGCTAAAATCAACATTATCGTAATCTTCCTTTCCGTTTATGGATACGAGTATTTCTCTTTTTGAGATATAACTATTATAATCCAATGTTCCTATTAAATCATTCAATGCTTGGACTGAAAAGATTCTGTTGTTTATTAAATCTATAAGTGATAATCTTTCAGTACCGGATACACCGAGATTTGTAAGACGACCTTCCAAAAATAACTTTTCTAAATTGGTAGCATTGCTAATATCTAAATCTGTTATTTGATAACAATAGTTATGATTCTCTCGCGCTCTAAGTTCTGTAACGTGCTCACAATAGATTTTCACGATGCGAGGAGGCATTACTTCTAATGGGTAATATTGATTTCCAAAACGAAGTAATCCATCTGTTAAAGAAACGACTTCAAGTCCATCCCCTATATCCATCACTATCATCTCTATATCCGATGTACTGATTAGTGAAAATGAAAGCTGTGGATACACATTTATTGGCGAATCCACACTATAACTCATCACAATATTCGGCTCGTCTACTACAATCAAAGTGCAAGTCGCCATTTGTCTACCATCGTTTGTAGCAACAATAATTTGTACCGTTCCTTTTTTTAAGGCTGTTACTTCACCATTTTCATTTACGGTTGCAATACTAATATCGCTTGAACTCCATTTTAATCTCTGATTGTTGGCATCGGCAGGAAATACACGAGTATTTAGTGTTAGCGTTTCTCCCATTTTAATCGCAGAGACTTCTTTTTGGAACGTGATGTCGGTTATTGGTATATCCTTTTCACAAGATGTGAAGATAATTACCAAAAACACAAACATTGCTGAAAATAAAAATCTTGTCTTCATTATAATCTATTCATTAAAAGTGAGTTTGCTTTTATTCCTTACTACTCAAAAACTCACTAAACTCTTCCTGATATCGATTAAATTTATCCGACTTAAATTCCGAAAAATTCATTTGACGAGCAGCGTTAATCAGTTTTTTGAAAAAATCGGCAACGTCATTGAAATCATCAAACTCCCATTCGGCGCGACAAACGTTTATTACTAAATCCATAATATATTCTTGACGTTCGAGTGATGTATTAGAATCGATTTTATCGAACGAGTCTTGCTGCAATAAAACGAAATCGATAAATTCCGACTTCCAAAATACTATGTGATATTCGGTCGGTACACCGTCATCGCCCAAAATATTGATTTGTTCGGCAATTTCTTTTCCGCGTTGCAAGCGAGTTCTCAATTCGTTTACTTTTTCAGTCCAATCGGGCGAAATGAGTTCTGAAATATATTTTTTAAATTCGGGATATTCGATGTATTTCGAATATGATTCGATAGGATTAATGGCGGGATAGCGTTTACGGTCGGCACGTTCTTGTTCGAGTGCGTAGAAACAGCGAGCCACTTTTTTAGTGTTCTCTGTAACCGGCTCTTTCAGGTTTCCGCCGGCAGGCGAAACTGTTCCGATAAATGTGATTGAGCCTTCTTGTCCGTTGTTCAAAATCACGTGTCCGGCACGCCCATAAAAGTTTGAAATAATTGACGAAATATCCATCGGAAAAGCATCAGGACCCGGAAGTTCTTCCAAACGGTTACTCATTTCGCGCAACGCTTGCGCCCAACGCGATGTGGAGTCTGCCATCAACAATACTTTCAATCCCATTGCGCGATAATATTCGCCGATGGTCATTGCAGTGTAAACCGACGCTTCGCGCGCTGCCACAGGCATATTGGATGTGTTGGCAATAATAATGGTACGTTCCATTAGTTTTCGTCCGGTGTGTGGGTCGTCTAATTGAGGAAATTCCGTAAAAACCTCCACAACTTCATTAGCGCGTTCGCCACAAGCGGCAATAATTACGATGTCGGCTTCTGCTTGTTTGGAAATACCGTGCTGAAGTACGGTTTTTCCCGTTCCGAAAGCGCCGGGAATAAAACCTGTTCCGCCCTCTACGATGGGATTCATCGTGTCGATAACGCGACAGCCTGTTTCCAGTAGTTTGTATGGACGCGGCTTTTCTTTATATTGTGTAATGGCGAGTTTTACGGGCCAACGTTGCACCATTGTGATATCGATATCGTTGCCATCGGCATCGGTAATCACTGCAATAACGTGATTTACATTATAGTTACCTTCCGTTACAATACTTTTTACCGTGTATTCGCCTGTCATTTTGAAAGGTACCATAATTTTGTGCGGTTGGAAGTTTTCGTCAACTTCGCCCAACCACGATGCGGCGGTTACTTTGTCACCTGCTTGCGCGATAGGTTTGAAATGCCATGGTTTTTCAAAATCTATCGGGCTGGTGTAATCCCCTCTTTTGAGGAAAACGCCGTCCATTGTTTCGAGGTTGTTTTCCAAACCGTCGAGATTTCGTTCCAGCAATCCGGGAGCAAGTACCACTTCGAGCATATATCCGGCAAATTCAACAGGTGTATCTACACGAAGCCCGCGTGTGCTTTCAAAAACTTGCACGTAAGCGTTTTTTCCTACTACCTTGATTACTTCCGACATCAGTTTTGTACCATCGAGATTAATATAGGCAATTTCATTTTGCGAAACGGGTCCGTCCACTTCTACAGTAACAAGGTTGGATATAATTCCTTTTACAGTTCCTTTTGTTGACATATGTTGTTTGTTTTATTTTTCGACTTTATTCTTTATGGTATGTGCCGAGTTTTATTTTTTCCAAATGATTACCGGTATCGAGTAAATCAATACGGATATAAAAAAAATTACTCCTGCTATTATAAATCCTCCGGGAAATACGATCTCTCCAACTAATCTGACAAGCCAAAATAATGCGAAGATAAACAGCAAAGCCCTACCTAGTGTGGAGTTTAGAATTTCTCGGCGATAACAAAGCATCATAAATCCAAATGCCAAGAAAAAAACGGATATTGCGATATTTAGCAATTGCATTATATTACTATTTAATTCAGTTAATTTCGGCAATTCGTTTTTCCAATCAATAACAGGGTCAAACCAAAAAGCAATGTGGAATAATCCAAAAAGCAAGAAGTTTATACCTCCAATAATCACTAAGATGTTTCTAAACTTTTCCATTACAATTAATTTTATTGTGATTTTGCTCATTAGCACATTATTTATTAGCACATTATTCCTTCGGCACTTCTACTTCACTTTTCAAATCGGCGATGAGCTCGCGGAATACTTGTTCGCCTTTTTCGGCATTGAGGTTTATCCAACGTTCTGCTATTTGCAATTTACACAGCCAAGCGAAAATATATTCGATACCGAAAACATTAAATTCAGTGTTTTCGGTCAGCCACTTCCAACGAAATTCGTCGATTTTACGTTCACGTTCGTAAATATCGGTTTCTTCGGAAAGACGCACGAGCGTTTCAAAATAATCAATATCCGAGCCTAAACCAAAATCGCGGGCATTCACGTTTTCACGAATGGTTTTCGCTGTTTCGTTGTTGCTTACAATGATTTCGGCAATGGGCATATTGTATTTGCGACTGTAAATTGCCGACAATATGTTGCCGATATTCAAATTGAATTCAAACCATCTGGCAATGAATGAATTTCGCGAATCCATTCCGTAATCCATATAGAAAGAAGCCATTAGGTCTTCCCAAACTTCTGTTTCGTTTTCCGTTTCTTCTGCAAGCCACACATTAATATAGTCGGCAAAATAGGCGGGAACATTTTCATTGGAAAATTTCGTATCCGCTTGCACTTCTGCCACAGCCGCTTTCAGTTGTTCCGACGAAAAAACACCTTTGTTGCTCAACGTTGTCTTGTCATTTTTGAGCAAAGCGATAAGATTTTCGTTGTCGTATTGCAGCAAATATCTATTTACTAGCGCTTTGTCTTTTGGCTGCAATGCCTCGTTCAACACCGTTCGAAACTCCGCTATGGTAAACGGCAATTTGGGACTGTCGAATGAAAAATCGGGTAATCCGGTTACGAAATAATAATATTGATTATTCATAAATTTACGAAATCAAATTTACGATTTTAGATTTGCAAAGTACCTGCATTCAATCTAAAATCTACAATCTACAATCAATTATCCGAAAAGTAGTTCGCGTACCTTTGGACGCAAGAATTCTTTGAAGTACTCGATAAATTCTTCTTCACCGAATTTTACGGTGTATGAACCATCTGCAGGCGAAAGCGTGAATGCGGTTTTCATACCGTTTACCGATTCAATTTTCAAGCCATTATCTAACAGGTTTTTGGTATTTCCGGCGATGTAGTTTTTCAGCTCATCGGCGTTTGCCGTACCGATAATGAGCATTTCGTTTTTTGACCAATTTTGCACCAAATCCACGATGAGTTTTTGCATAAACGTTTTGTCTTCCACTGCTGCTTTTACGTTGTTGGCTGACAATGAATCGGTAACGAGATTTGTAATTTCGGTTTTCAGCGCTTCCGACGCTTGCGAAGCATACATTTTCAGTTCCGATTCGGTATTTTCGCGCAATTCGGTTGCGCTTTTTCTTGCCGTTGTTACAATATTTTCCGCTTTTTTGTTTGCTTCATCTATGATACTTTTTTCAGCAGCTTTTGCTTCGGCAATAATCCTATCAGCTTCTGCTTTCCCTTTCTCTACGCCTTCGGCATAAATCTTCGAGGTAAGTTCTTGAATCTTATCCATATACTTGTTGTTGTTTTGTTTCCTAAACAGATAAAAAATTTATTCCTAAATGATGTTTTCTCAAAATCTCAACTTTATCAGACCGTAAATATACAAAAAAAGTTTATTAACAAGTGCTTTTTCGAGAAAAACGTTTGATTTTTTTGTTTTTTTATTACGACTGCATAGGAATATTATATTTTCGAGGACAAATATATTAATATAAATGCTGATGACAAAATAAAAAAAACCGAAACGGAAATTTTAGGGACTGAAAAGAGGGATGGAACGCAGATGACGCGGATAACGCGGATTTTCGCAGATTCTTATCTTTCAAGTAACAAGAATAATCCGTGAAAATCCGCGTTATCCGCGTCATCTGCGTTCTAAATATTTATGGTGTATCCATGAATTCGAAATCGATTAAGTCTCGCAAACCAATGGTGTTCATATATGTTCCGATATTTCCGCGAATGATCACTTTCTTTTTGAAATTATCGGGATTTGCTCGCAAATTCAGTCTGTTTCTTACAGTTCCGGTTCCCAGCATTATCGGAAAAGTATTGTTTGCAACACTTTCATTCACATCAAAAGCCAATGCCAAGTTGGATTGAGAAGCATCAGTTCCTTCATTTCCAATAAAATTATTCACAAAACTCGAACGTGCACTCGTGGTATAAAATCCAACAATATACCCCTCAACCCAAACATTTGTTCTGCCTTGATTGACTCGTGCCTCATCTATTGTAAACGGATTTTCTTTCGTGCCTTTTGTAAAATCGGGTAAACCGCCTTCTTCCGGATTGAGTGTAATATCTTCTTCCGGACCATCTATCCAATCTGTGATAGAACCTTCGGCAATGAGGCTTGTGCCGTGCGGATTTAATGTTACATTGAATGTATAGCGGGTCGATTTATCGAACGACGAAATATTTAACGAACTGTTCAATGGAAATAGATACCCAGCCCCGCCGATTTCGAAAACTAAATGTTTGCCTGATAAATTGGTTGTGGGCAACACAATTGCTTCGGCAAATCGACCATTATCGGCTACTCTAAATGAGATGATACCGTGATCGGTTGGCGAAGATAATGTACCATCGCGTAGCGAAAATAGCGCGTTTGTTTCGGTATTTGTCAATTTTATGGTTAATCCGCTTAAATCATTCGAGTTGTTTTCGGGACGAATATTGAGAACAATTTTTGTCAGTTGATGCGTAAACATCATATTCGCATACGGACTTTTTGCATTTAATCCCGTTGCGTTATTCGAATACAAGAAATTAATAGCCGATTGATCGGATTGGTCGGAAACATCTATCGGATAATTTAACCCGGTAATTTCAGTAGTGAAAGGATAATAGCCGATAAAATCCACATTGGAGGCATTGAACGGGAAAGTAATTTTTTCATTGTCATTTCCGGGCGAAAAATTCGCACTACCGGATGTTACATATTTTATATTTTGAGCAAGAGTATTTTCGCTAAGAGATTCACCGGAACGTTTCATATACAGTCCGATAGCATCACCTGCGTCCCACATTCCGTTTGTAACTCTTATTTGGTTTCCTTCTCTTACAGCGTTTACCTGCACTGCTTGGCTCACAGCAGCAGTATCAAGCGTATTACCTTCGCAGGACAGTAATATTCCGCAAGTAAACAGAAAAAATAGTTTTTTAGATTTCATAATTAATTAAATGGATATATTCGTAATTCACCTGCAAATGTAAAGAAATATATTGAAAAATAAATAATCGTTCGATATGTTTGTTTGTTAAATATCTAAAATCAAATAAGCATTTCAGATAATTCGCGAGTTTGCCCATATTCGCTACGTGATTTTTTGCCAAATAAACCATTTTCAATTATCTTTGTAGCTTAAAACGCTGAAAAGACTATGTTTGAAAATTTAAGTGATAGACTCGAAAGGTCATTCAAAATACTCAAAGGAGAAGGTAAAATCACCGAAATCAACGTTGCCGAAACGTTGAAAGATGTGCGTCGTGCATTACTCGATGCCGACGTTAATTACAAAACAGCCAAAGAGTTTACCGAAACGGTTAAAGTAAAGGCGATAGGACAAAATGTGCTCACCGCCGTGAAACCGCAACAGTTGATGGTGAAAATCGTTCACGACGAACTTGCCGCGTTAATGGGCGGTACTGCTGTAGATGTCAATATAAAAGGTAATCCTGCTGTTATTCTGATGTCCGGTTTGCAGGGGTCAGGAAAGACCACGTTTTCGGGAAAATTGGCAAATATGCTCAAATCGAAACGAGGAAAAAATCCGTTATTGGTTGCTGCCGACGTTTATCGTCCTGCTGCTATTGAGCAGTTGAAAGTGCTTGGAGAACAAATCGATGTGCCTGTTTATTTTGAAGAGGACAACAAAAATCCCGTCAAAATTGCGCAAAACGCCATCCAATACGCAAAGCAACACGGAAAAGACCTCGTAATTGTCGATACCGCCGGACGTTTAGCGATTGACGAGCAGATGATGAACGAAATTGAAGCCGTCAAAAAAGCCATTAATCCGCAAGAAATTCTGTTCGTGGTCGATGCAATGACCGGACAAGATGCTGTAAATACGGCGAAAGAATTTAACAGCCGACTCAATTTCGATGGTGTTATCCTGACAAAACTTGATGGTGATACACGTGGTGGTGCGGCGCTCTCGATTCGTTCAGTGGTAAACAAGCCGATAAAATTTGTGGGTACGGGTGAAAAGATGGACGCTATCGATGTGTTCCATCCCGAACGTATGGCTGACCGTATTCTTGGAATGGGTGATATTGTTTCGCTCGTGGAAAAAGCGCGCGAACAATACGATGAAGAAGAAGCGCGAAAACTACAAAAGAAAATCGCCAAAAATCAATTCGATTTCAATGATTTCATCGCCCAAATTCAACAAATCAAGAAAATGGGCAATTTAAAAGACCTTGCTTCGATGATTCCGGGTGTAGGCAAGCAAATCAAAGAATTGGATATTGATGACGATGCGTTCAAAAGCATCGAAGCCATTATTCAATCAATGACACCTGCCGAACGCACGAATCCCGAAGTGTTGAACGGAAATCGCAAAGCACGCATCGCCAAAGGAAGCGGAACAGATGTGCAGGAGGTAAACAAACTTCTCAAACAGTTTGATGAAACGCGTAAAATGATGAAAATGATGACTTCGGGCGGTGGAAAACAGATGATGAAAAATATGAAAAGAAGATAACTTTTTTAATGTGCTAATAAATAATGTGCTAATGTGCTAATTCAAGTACAGGCACTAACCCAATCAATGAACTTGCATTAGCACATTACTTATTAGCACATTAGCATATTATGAATTTAATTGATGGTAAAGCCATTTCGGCACAAATAAAACAAGAAATAGCAGAAGAAGTTGCCAACATCAAAGCCGCAGGCGGAAAAACGCCGCATTTGGCAGCTGTACTCGTAGGACACGATGGCGGAAGCGAAACATATGTTGCCGCCAAAGTGAAAGCGTGTGAAGAGGTGGGATTCAAATCCACGCTTATTCGTTATGAAGACGATGTAACGGAAACGGAATTGCTCGCTTGCGTAGAACGATTGAACAACGATACTGATATTGATGGCTTTATCGTTCAACTGCCGCTACCGAAACATATTTCGGAAGATAAAATCACGGAAGCCATTGATTATCGCAAAGATGTGGACGGCTTCCACCCTGTAAATGTCGGACGAATGTCGTTGGGATTACCTTGTTTCCTTTCCGCCACGCCGTCAGGCATTATGGAATTATTGAAACGATACGAAATCGAAACCAAAGGAAAACATTGCGTTATTCTCGGCAGAAGCAACATCGTGGGCAAACCTGCCGCCGTGCTGATGATGCAAAAAGGCTATCCGGGCGATTGCACCGTAACTGTTTGTCACAGCCGTACGTCAAATATCAAAGAAATGTGTCTACAAGCTGATATCATCATTGCCGCATTGGGCGTTCCCGAATTTTTGAAAGGCGATATGGTAAAAGAAGGTACAGTGGTTATCGATGTAGGCACTACTCGTGTGCCGAGTGACAAAACAAAATCAGGTTTCAGACTCGCGGGCGATGTCGCTTTTGATGAAGTGGCGCCGAAATGTTCGTACATTACGCCTGTTCCCGGCGGTGTAGGCCCGATGACGATTGTGTCGTTGATGAAAAATACATTATTGGCAGGAAAAAAAGTTATTTATTGATGACACTAAAACAACTCATCAGTCAACAAACCGAAGCGATTTTTCCCGGAGTCGTATCCCATTACTATTATCTCCACCAACACCCCGAACTTTCTTATCAAGAAGAAAATACGGCTCAATATATCGCCGATTTTTTAGAAAAAGAAGGTATTCCTTATCGGCAAAATATTGGTGGATACGGAATTTTGGCGTGGGTAAAAGGCGAAAAATTAAATAATGGAAAAACTATCGCACTTGTTGCTGATATGGACGCACTTCCCATTCAAGAAGAAAACGATATTCCATACAAATCGCAAAACGACGGCGTAATGCACGCTTGCGGACACGATGCACAAGCAGCATCACTGATGGGCGTAGCAAAAATTATTCACAACTTACGTAGCGAATTTTCGGGAACAGTACTGTTTGTCTTTCAACCCGGCGAAGAAAAATCGCCCGGTGGAGCCGATTTGATGCTAAAAGATGGTGTTTTTCGAGATTTTACGCCCGATTTTGTCATTAAACAACACGCTTATATTGATTTGCCGACCGGAAAAATTGGCTTTCACTTCGGTACAATTACTGCTTCTGCCGACGAAGTACACATTGTTGTAAAAGGGCAGGGCGGACACGGTGCTATTCCGCACACATTGAATGATACCGTTTTGACAGCTTCCAACATTATTGTGGCAATGCAACAGTTGGTTAGTCGTGTGCGCAATCCGTTCAATCCTATGGTGTTGTCATTTGGTAAATTTATTGCCAACGGCGCAACCAATGTAATTCCAAGCGAAGTTGTGCTTGCCGGCTCAATGCGTTGTATGGACGAAGAAGAGCGACAAAAAATGTTGCAACTTATTCCGGTAATTGCTCATTCTACTACTACCGCTTATGGTTGTACTTGCGAAGTGAATTTACCCGAAGGTTATCCGAGTGTATTTTGCGATGAGCAGATTACAGAAATTATTCGTCGCCAAGCGATTGATTTTTTGGGAGAAAACAATGTTGGAGAATTTCCTAAACGTATGACGGCTGATGATTTCGGTTTTTTTTCGCAACAATATCCTTGTTGCTATTATCGTTTCGGCATAGCCAAAGAAGGACAAAAAGTTGGAGCTTTGCACACAGGTACGTTTCTTATTGATGAAAAATCATTACAAACTTCTACCGGATTTCTCGCCTTTTTGACAATTGATGCAATGAAGCAATAATTTTCCCATCTTTTTTATTGTTAGAATAAATATTTGTATTATTTTTGTGGGAAACTAATATTTTTAATTCCAAATTAAAAGACAATCTTATGGGTCATCACGAATTAGACGAACTGGATTCCAAGATATTGAATCTAATCGTAGAAAATGCACGTATGCCGTTCCTCGAAGTGGCGCGTGAAGTAGGAGTATCGGGCGCGGCTATTCATCAGCGCGTGCAAAAACTTGTTAATCTTGGTGTTGTCAAAGGTTCTGAGTTTATTGTAGATCCCGAAAGAATCGGGTACGAAACTTGCGCTTTTATCGGTGTCTTTCTTCATTCGCCATCAGTATTTGATAGCGTAGTAGAAGGGCTTGGGAAAATCCCGGAAGTAGTAGAATGTTACTATACTACGGGACAATACGATTTGCTTATCAAAGTTTTTGCGAAAAATAACAAAGATCTTTTGCGTGTCATTCAAACAGAATTGCAGCCACTTGGTGTTTCGAGGACTGAAACATTGATGTGTTTCAAAGATGCTTTCCGTAAAAAACTACCGATCAGTTTTTCTGACGAAAAAGGTAGAAGAGGTGAGAGGAAAAATAAATGAAGTTTTTTTAGAACACAGATGACGCAAAAAGCGCAAATTTTCGCAAAATATTTTGCGAAAAAAGAAAAAATATTTTGCGAAAATTTGCGCTTTTTGCGTCATCTGTGTTCCCTTTACCCTATCACACCCATCAACTCACCCAAATCTTTTTCCTTAATACCTAGCAACTTCACTTTCTTGATAAATTCTGGTAAGTCGTTCGAAAAAAACTCGGCACGTTGTCGATTTTGTATAATTTCTACGGCTTGGTGGGTTACGAAAGAACCGATACCTCGCTGATTTTCAATTACACCGTCGTCGCTCAAAATCTGATACGTGCGCAAAATCGTATTGCGATTTACCTCGTATTCTGCCGCAAGGTCGCGCACAGACGGAATGCGCTCGCCGATAGTCAGTTTTCCTTCCACAATTTCGCGACAAATATTGTCGGCTATTTGAAGGAAAATCCCTTTTTGGGTTTTGAAATCGATAGTCATACGTGCTTTTTCTTTAAGAGGTAATAGCCTAAGAATAGGAAGAAAAGGGTTTGCAAAATACTTGATAAGTAAGCTAAAAAGGAAACTTTATCATTACTGTCAATTGAGAAAATACCTTCTGGATTCCAACTAAGCAAAATTAAATCCTCATTTAATCCAAAATGACGAATTATAGAAGAAATTATTGTTGTGAAAACCACAATGGTAATTAATGTTTTGATAAAAGCAAAGCGTTTGAAAAATAAACGTACTGCCATTATCATTATGCCCCAAGCCATAAAACTCCACAATAAATTAAAATTACTTGGCAAATTTAAATCATTTCCTAAATCATTAGCAATATAATTGCGCATTTGATTATACGTAAACGCATCAATAAAAATACGATGCTGATGCAATGCCACAATATCGGCATACTTCGCGTTTATACGTAATTCGAATACACTTATCGCAAGGTTTGATGCCGAATCAAAAATAAGCAAAAACAACCCAAAACCAACAATGGTCCTAATAAAAACTTCGAGTAAAAATTTCTCAAATACTGATGCAGGCAACAATAAATAATTCATTGTTGTATTATTATTCTTTAATGTGGGAAAGGACAATAAAACAAATGCAGGATAAAGAATAGAAACACTAAAAGCAAGGACTATAAAAGAGATATCAACTATTCTATAGAAGAAATTCCCTGTAATTAATATGGGTGTGTCGTAGTTTTTGGCTACTTCTAATGGTCTAAAACGAGTAAGATCTATTTCAAAAAGAAGATAACTCGTAACGAAAACTACAATAAACCCAATCGCCGCTGCAATCAAATACCTCTTATAATTAGTGCGCACATCATACGCCGCATAATTCGCAAAACGCTTTATATTAAAAAATTGATTCATATTGTCAAGATTTTTTAGTTGTTAAATAATTGAATAACAATTCTATATCTACATTCGTCTCTTTGTCATTGTTGGCAGAAGAAATGCAGGGATAGCCGTTAAAACGCTTCTCGAAATAGAGTGCATTTTCGGCAGTTTGAAAATCATTGACGGTTTCGAAACGATAATCGCGACTGATATTTTCAAACGTATCAGCAAAAATTGTTTTTCCTTTGTCGAGCACTACAACGGTATCGATAATGCTGTCAATATCTTTTACTTGATGTGTGGAAATCAGCACAATTTGCTCATTGGTAACGGAACTTACCAAAACTTTCCGAAACAGGCTTTTACTCGGAATGTCAAGTCCATTTGTTGGCTCGTCGAGAATCAGCATTTTACTATTGCACGAAAGAGCGGAAGCAATAAGGAACTTTTTGCGCTGTCCGTGTGAGAGTTTGTGCAGTTTATCGCTGTGTTGCAGTTCAAATTCCGTGAGAATGTTGTTCAATTTCTCATTATCGAAATTCGGGTACAACGGTCGCAACGCCGCCACATAAGCCGAAATACTTAACTGCGGCAACGAAAACTCTTCAGGAATAAAGCTGATATCGGCAAGAAAAGTAGGTTTTCGGTCGGCAGGCATGAAACCATTTACCTGTATCGTGCCGCTTTGCGTGGGCAAAAGTCCTGCAATGAGTTTTAGCAAAGTGGTTTTTCCGGCACCGTTTTTTCCGAGCAAACCCACAATACTGCCGTTGGCAATCGACAGTGAAAACTTTTCAAAAAGAGGCGTTTTCTTTTTGTAGGAAAATGTAATATTTTGAATGTCAATCATAAAAATATTTCTTTTGGTTTTGTTTTCAATAAAGAGGCGTAGCGTCTTATGCCTCTATGCCACAAAGATAGAAAGTTTTTTTGACGTGGAGGTGTTTTGAGATTATTTAACTATTTTTTTAAGAGAAAGTATTGTTAGAAGTTGTTTAAATTTTGCTCAAAATGCCTGAAAGGCATCATTTTCATAACCGCAGGTCAGAGCGCAGCGTCGACCTGCGGAGAGCAATACCTTACAACTACCGCCTGAAAGGCGGGACAAAATAGGCGTTGTACTGCCTTTCAGGCAGATATTTAGCGTTGCCTTTCCTTCGCAGGTCGACGCTGCGCTCTGACCTGCGGTTATGAAAATCTAGCTTTTCAAGCCACAAAAAAACGGCAACAAATATTTGTCGCCGTTTCCATTTATATAAAACTACATTTCGTTTTATTCCACTACCACCAAAACTTTACCTTCTTCTATTGGGTCACCCTCGTTTACAAGAACTTGCAATACTTTTCCGGCTTTTGGAGTTTGAATTTCATTTTCCATTTTCATTGCTTCGAGAATCACAACCGCTTGGTCTTTTTCAACCGTGTCACCTGCTTTCACAAGGACTTTGAACATTGTGCCCGGCATCGGCGCTTTGATAACCGTTGCGTCTACAGGGATAGCTGCGGCAGCGGGTGCAGCAGCAGGCGTAGTTACTGCAGGCGCAGTCGAAAGAATTGTTCCGTCGGGACGTACCGATACGTTGTAATCTTTACCATTTACATTGATGATAAGATTTTGCTGTCCGCCTAACGCAGGTGCAGTAGTGGTTGCGGCTGCTTTTCCGGCAGGTTTTGCTTCCTCTTTTTTCTCATCATCTTTATAGTAAACCGCAAGCGGCGCTTTTCCTTGCAAGAAATCGAGACCTTTTCCTTCGCAAGAAGCAATGATGAAGATGTTTTCTTCCGTAACGGGAAGGTTGTTGTCTTGCAAAATTTTTGTAGCAGCAGGAATACCCGGTGCGATTACATCAAGCGGATCGCCTGTGAATGGCTCTTTTCCAAGCTGTTTGGCTGCAATAGCAACTACTTCCGGGTCGGCAGGGCGTGGTGTTTCGCCAAAATATCCGAGTACCATTTGTCCGTATCCGTCAACGATTTTGTTCCATTTGCCAAATACTACGTTCATATACGCCTGTTGGAAATAGAATTGCGATACAGGCGTTACGCTCGAACCGAAACCACCAAGGGCAACTACTTCTGCCATCTCTTCGATTACTTTCGGGTATTTATCAAGCGTTCCGGTGTCGCGCATCATCATCGTGTTAGCCGTCAATGCGCCGCCGGGCATCGGCGAAAGAACAACGTATGGCGATACTTCTTTTGCTTCGGGCGGAAGCAGGTAGTGCGACATTGCATCTTCGAAAACGCGTGATGCTTTCAATATCTTTTGATAATCGATATCAAGTGTATATTCGGTGTTTCTAAATGCTTGCCATACGGAAAGGATGTCGGGCTGACAAGTACCTCCCGATGTGGGCGATTTTGCCAAGTCGATACCATCGGCACCGGCTTCTACGGCTGCCATAATTTGCGAAATACCGATACCGGCAGTGTCGTGTGTGTGGAACCAAATAGTAGCGTCTTTTCCTAAGATTTCTCTTGCTTTTTTGATTGAATCTTTTACAATTTGTGGCGGTGTTGTTCCCGATGCATCTTTGAAAACCAACGAATTGAAAGGAATTTCCCTTTTCAAGATATCTTCCACTTTGTCTGCGTAGAAATCGGCTGTATGCACAGTGTTGTCTTTGATACCGGGAGGTAATCCCATCAAAGCAACCGCTATTTGGTGGTGTACACCGTGATTGGTAATACAATGTCCCGAATAGTCAAGGTTACGCATATCGTTTAATGCGTCAAAATTACGGATAATGGTTGTTCCGTGTTTTTTGAACATCTTTGCGTGAAGGTCGATAATATCGCGCGGTTGTTGTTTCAAAGCTACTACACTGATACCTCTTGATAGAGTTTGCAAATCAATGCCGGGACCTGCGATTCTCGCAAGCGTATCCATCATATCGAAAGCATCTTCTTGGCAATAAAAATAGAGACTTTGGAAGCGTGCACCGCCACCAAATTCAAAGTGTTTGATTCCTGCCTCGAGCGAAGCTTCAAAAGCCGGAAGGAAATCCTTTGTTAAAACTCTTGCACCATAAACAGATTGGAAACCATCACGAAACGAGGTGTCCATAAATCTAATTTTCTTTAACGCCATAATATATTTAGTTTTTTATTTTGTTGTTCTTATATACACATTTGCAGCGGCTGCAAGTACAACCGCAATTTCGTCTTCGTTGGAAGTAGATGTTTGTGTTTGAGATGTAACCACGGGCACAGTTGCTACAACAGATACTGTCGCTAAATCTTCTTGAACAGAAAGAGTTGATTCCTGATTTTTTTCTGACGGACGTGCCCCAAGTTTGCAAATCCAAAAGATAATGGTTGCAATAATCGGGAAAAGTGCAAACAGCAAAGCTAATAATTCCATTTTTTCTATTATATCATTATTCGACTATCAAGTATTTCAATTTGATAGCCTGTTAAACATCTGTTTATCTTATCGTTTCTCTTAAATAAACTTTTTTTGTATTCTAAAATGCCATAAAGTTTTTATTTATCATACTCTTTGGCTTTTCAAGCATCAAAGATAAGATAAATTTCTTAGAAATTGGTCAAATATTGGGGAAATCTTAGTACAAGACATTTTTTCTCTCTCCGCTTGCGCAATTTTGTTTCGTTGATTCTTGTCCTGCCGCTTTTAGCTCCGCTGAACGTTGTTTCAATTCAATCAATTGAAGTTATGCTTTGCAACATCATCGTGAACAAAGTTGTGATAATTCACACCCGGCATAACCGAAAAGTTTTTATGTTCTCGCAACTCGGTAGCTGTCACAAAACAAATGCCTCTGCTCCTAAGTTCGTGCGCAAATTCGGGAAGAGCTTGCATTGTGTTGGTTTGACCCGGCATATCATGACCCAAGTAGATTTGACCATCTCTTATACCATTATTACCGGTTTGAGTGAGCATTCTGTTAAGTACAAAAGAAGCCGAATTGTTTTTGTCCCAGTCTGCCATATCAACACCCCACAAATGAGTCATACCAAGTTCTCCTGATACTGTTAGAGCATTAGAACCGACAGGTAACATTCCGGCACCGGTCGGAAATCGAATCCATTGCGGAGCTTTTCCGGTAATTTCGCGGATTAACTCATAATTTCTTTTAAAATCTGCCCTCATCACATCTACGTTAGCCTCATTGTTCCAACGGTCATGTTGCCAAGCGTGATGGGCGATTTCGTGTCCTTCTGCAATTATTCTATCAAGTGCTCTTTGCAATTCGGGATTTGTTCTTGCTTTTTCTAAATTAATTCCGGTTGAAAAGAAAGTAGCCCTAATGCCGAGTTTTTTTAGAATGTCTAACAAGTCGTTTGTATCCGAACTGAGCGTATCATCAAAACTGAGTGCCACAAATTGGGTAGGTTCCGGATATTCCATCACTGGAATAGTTGCCGGAAAAATACAGGTAAGGACATTCGCACCCGCTGCGTGGGTTAGCGTATTGTCTTCGTGGCTGCCGAACTTGTCGAAAACCCTGAACCAGTTCGCCGGTACGCCATCAAATGTCCAGCCATATCGTGGTGTTAATGTGATGGTTGCCGTGTATTCAACATCTGCTTGAAAAGTGTCGTGGTTGGGATACCATTCGATTGTTCCGGTGTAATGCTGCGATGTTGTAATCTCTGTTACAGGCGTATTTCCCGTTCGTGGCGGCAGGATGTCCATTATATTGCGACTGTTGATGGTTCCGAGCGTAGAAATAATTCCATCGCCTTCGAGGTAGATTTTCTTTATTCTTACAGATTGACCAAAATCGGGCAATGCGCCAACTCCGTCAAATTTTTCAAAATCCATGTGGTCAATATTAAAACCAACGTTAGGTGGAATTACATTATAGGTTTCTCTTGCCATTCTGATGATATTGGTATGGTTTTCGCTATCAAATGCAGCATCTACGTCAGTACGGAAACGCAATACAGGACGAAAAAAACCGATAGGAGCTTCTTCCAGCACCATAACCACAGCATCATAACCTCTTATGTCAATAGTATTTTCAAACACCCACCTGAACGGAATATTCCGTGTGTCGGGTATCGTGTTGGTGATGTGTAGCATCCCATCTTTAATAGACCATGTGTAGGGTGCGCAATCGCTACCTGCCGAAGGCGTATGAGTGATAATGTTGCCGAGTTCTGCTGCCCATTGTCCGTTCTCGAACAGAACAGGAAATGTTGGGGCATTATTATTGGGAGTACACGAAAAAAATACAAGCGCACAAACGATAAAGAAATTTTTTTTGGTGAGATTTACTAATGTCATAATTCTTTTTTGTATTCGAAAACAACAATTTTTCTTGCCTATTCATTAAACATTTTCTATGTTTAAGCATCAAAGATAACATAAGTTTCTTAGATAGAGGTATAATGCGGGGGAAAAGTATAAAATATTTTTCGTACCTTTATGCCCTCAATCTGAATTAATAAATAAGAATACAACAATGAGGAAAATCCTAAGTTTAATAATTATCGCTTCTTGTGTGGCAATCACTTTCTCATCGTGTAGCCTGTTGTTGAAAAGTGGTGCGAGCGCGGCAATGAATAGTATTCAAAACGCGAATACGAGCGAACAGCCAAATGCATTGCAGCAAGCGACATCGAGTGTTACATCGTCTATCCGGCAAGTAACAGGAATCAGAACACAAGTGCCGCAGGGTGCGCAAGAAACGATCTGTAACGAAAATCCTTGTTTCACAAGCGCGTGTGGACAGTTTGAACTATTGTCTGTTGTGGGTGATACCATTACGCAAGAAGTTACTATCACATTGCTCATTACGCAAAGATTGCAAGCTGCGCCGATTCGGTATAGTTTGCATGGCATTATGGCTTTTGATGCTGAGGGAAATAGCTATGAAATGAAAGAGGCTATGCGCGAAAGCGAATGGCGAAATTTGCCGCAAAATGTTCCGGTACGTGTTACTTTCCGTAGAATTGGTCCCGTGCCGACATCGGTAAATAGTTTTGTTTATATACAAGCGGCAAGTTGGGATAATACGTTCGAAGGCGCTTGTTCGCCAACGTTTAGGAATGTGGCGATTGTGTGGCAATAATTTGCTAATGTGCTAATAAATAATGTGCTAATATAATTATCATATCGCAATCAGCGAAGATGCCATTAGCACATTATTTATTAGCACATTAGCAAATTTTTATTTCCCTTTTATCGAATCAAATCCTTGTCCCCAAACGCCGCGTACGACGCTTTGTGAAATGAAAGCCTTGTCATCGATTGATTTAATCATTCGAAAAATTTCCGATGCTTCCGATTGACGGGCTAATAGCATAATTACTTTTGTCGGTTTTTTCGAATACCAACCGGTGCCGTCGAGTACGGTGCAGCCACGATTTAGTTCATTATTAATAGTGTCTGCAATGGCTTCATATTTCGAAGAAACAATCATAAATTGCACCGATTGACGAAGTCCATTCATCACTAAGTCAATGGTATAAATCATTACGCCCATTACAATGAGTCCGTGCACGATTTTGATAAAATCGCGAAAAACGAAAAGCGAACAGGAAATAATTACGAAATCTACCAACATCACACCACGACCAAACGAGATGTTTTTATACTTATTGATGATTGATACAATGATACTTACGCCACCTGCGCTTCCATTTGACCCGAAAACAAATGCCATACCTGCGCCGCACAACATTCCACCGATAATGCCCGACATCAACATTTCATTTTCTACCATAGGCTGCGTGATGATTTTTCGAAAAGCGGAGAGAAAAAAAGTGGCTATAAATACACAGTAAATGGTTTTTACCAAGAACTTAAGCCCTAAAACTTTCAAGCCGATAAGCAATAACAACACATTTATAACAAAATAGGTGTATTGCAATGGTATTCTGGAGCCGTATTCTATTAAAAGTGCAATGCCCGGAAGTCCGCCCATCACAATCCCTGCCGGTTGTATAAAACCAATCACGCCGAAGGCATAGAGTGCTGCTCCGAGCGTAATGTTTAAATAATCTTTCCAATAAAAGTCATTGAAATGTTGTTTCATAATGTGCTAATAAGTAATATGCTAATGTGCTAATAAATAATGTGCTAATAGCATCTTCGCTGATTGCGATATGATAATTGTATTAGCACATTATTTATTAGCACATTAATTTAGCAGCAACCTTCTTTCTCGCCACCACAGCAATTTTCACCTGATTGGCAGCAAGCTTTTTTCGTCAAAATATAGTACTGTGCATTGGGACCGTCAATTACTTTTTGGTCTTGATCCAACATTTGCAAAGCACCTTCAATGACCCAAAAAAACTGTTTGCCTTCCCTTCCCAAATCAAGTTCAACGATTCTGCCATCGATGAAGGTAAAGTTGCCTTTGGTTTCGAACGTACCGTTTTCTCTGTCAATGTAAGTTTTCGTCATTGCAAATGTGCGGTCTTCATTGAGCGTTAATACTGTTTTGATACCCGGACAATCGGCGCAGGGAATCGTACCTTCATACGTGCCGTGCCAGTCAAGCGAAATTTCGGACGTGTGCATATCAGGCGCTCCATTTTGCTGTTCAGCTCTTTTTTGTCCGCCTCCACAGCTAACCATTGCAATAATAGCGACAATGGCTAAAAATAATTTTGTTGTTTTCATATTCATTCTGTTTTTTAAATATATGACTAATATATAACATTCAATGCCGGTAAAGTGTTCGGAAAATAGTAATAAAATACTATTTTAACGCATTCACAGTATCTTGTGCTGCTTGTAAAAGCGGCTCAATTGAAATTTTGCTGCCTACGGCACGTTGCATCCACAATTGCGGAATGATGCTTCCCTGCGTAAACATACGGTCGATTTCATCGGCAATATTTTTGCCTTCCATATATTGTGCGATTTGAAAATCAATGAGATGCCCCATCGGATAATTGGGCAGGTAAATGGGGAGCATAATCATATGCGAATAAATTGCCAAAATGGTTTGGTCGCGAACGCCGAAAATATCAGCATAATATGTATTCCAAACATCTTTTGCAGTGCGCATCACGGTTTCTCGCAATTGTGCCGGTGTTGCGTTTGGATTTTCGTACATCCATTGCCATACAGTCACATCAACGAGCGAAACGCCCATTATTTCGAAACACGCCCAGAATTTCTGCAACGCGAGATAATGTTCCGCTTCGGGATTGTTGTTTTCAAGCCCAAGTAAATCAATATCTGCACGTTGGAAAAGGAAAGCAACGGCTTCGGTAAATGCTGTGTTAGGAACGCCTGTGAGCGAATAATAATCCACATCGTTCATTGTAATGGTTTGCTCTACATTGTGTCCAAGTTCGTGAACGCCAATGTTGAAGCCTTTGTAATCCATTCCGTTGGCTTCGATACGTGTGCGAAGACGCGCTACATCGTTACGCATTCTCGAACCCCAAGCGTGTCCGGCTCCACGAGAGCCTTCTACCACGATAAGCGATGCAATATCTTTCGCTCTTCCGGGCGACCAACCGAAAAACTCTAACTGACGAGGAATGTCAGCTTTGTACGCTTGCGCATTGGGAAATTTGCGTTGTGTGAGGGCAGTTAATTCTTCTTCGGGAATGCCGCCGCTGCTTCTAAATCCGGTGTACCAAATATCGAACGGCTCCAACGGACGACCTATTCGCGAAGAAATCAGCGCAGCTACTTCCCTCGCTTGCGGCGAAGATAATAATCCGCGGAAAAGCGTTTCTACATCTTGTAAAGGAATTTCCATTACTTGATCAAATGCGCGAATAACTTGTGTGGGATAGCTCGGGGAATAAGGGTCAAGGGTTTTCATCGCATTAATATTGTTCAAAAAAACCTCATAGCGCGTATCCGGCTCACGCGTGGTTGCGATTGTTGTACTATTATTATATACGTTGTTCGAAAATGGATTCCACGTATAAGTGCCGCTGTTTACGACTTGTTGTGGAATGCTTTGGTCGATAATGCGTTGCATTACTTGATAAATCATTCGTTGTTTTTCCAGTCCGTTTGTAAGGTCGGCGTAATTCGACCGAAGTTCATCGCGCAATCCCCAATGCGAGATAAGGCGCATATTTTCGGGAAAAAGCGTTTGATTGTCGTCATTCAGCAATCTGCCCATATAGATATTGTAATCTGAAATATAGGCATCGGCATCGGTGAATATTCTCGAAATATTTTGTTGCACGCTTGCCGGAACACGAGAGATAAACCGGTCGCCCATTCGCGCGTATGCCCATTCGGTACGTGTCCACGTTTCGCCGAGTTTTGTTTTCTCTTCGAGCGAATAAAACGGAAAGTTAAGCGCCGTTTTAAAAGCGATTTTCGTAGCAAACATATCATCGGTCAAATTTGCCGAAATATTGTAGCCGGCAAACATCATATCAAGTGGTGTAACAGTGCCTACGTCTAAGTGCAAAGGCTTGTTTAGATGCACGTTAATTGTGTGTAAATATCCTTGAATGATTTCGAAATTTCGTTCCAATGTGTTGAAAAGGGTCGCCAATTCATCGGCATCGGCAACGAAAGATGTTTTGCAAAATTCGGCAAACTCGGCTGCTGTTCCGTCGGATTCGCGCCACAGATTAGCAACTTGCCGTACACCGCGTTCGATACGGAGCGTAAGCGCTGCATTGGCTGACGGATTGTTCTCTTTCAGTTGGTTGATTACGCTTGTAATTTGTGTTTCGGGGATATTACTTGCCACGTTGTTACGTTTTTCTGTTGTACATGCCGCTAATCCGATGAGGAGGGCGGAAAGGATTATGGGTAGGATTTTTTTCATTATAAATAGTTACGCTATAAATTTCAAGTTGTAAAGGTATAAAAAAATCCATATATTTTCGTGCTTTCGGATATTTTTTACAGTTTTCAAAAAATAGTATAATGATATTGTTGTGATTGAAAAATGCGTTATCTTTGTGGTAGAAAAAAATAAAACTATGCAATTATGCTGTATAACGTAACAATAGACACAAGTACTACATCGGGGAAAAGAGCGTTGCAAGATTTGAAAAGATACCGCAAAGGCGTTGAGTTTGCAACCCCCACAAACAAGTGTATTCCACCCGGATATATGACAGGCGATGAATTTGAAAAAAGAGTAATGGAAGAGTTGGAAAAGAAGTTGAAAGATAATGGTTATTTGGAGTGAAACATCGAAGAATGATTTGAGGGATATTTTATATGCTCTCATCACTTGGAAAAAACATAAACCTCTGTCTGTTTCGGGCGCAAAAATTTACATTAGAGATTTAAGAAAAGCAGGCGACAGTATCTGCAAACTTTCTTATCATCCCAATGCAACATACGAGTCGCATCGTATCTATGGTAAAAAAGTTCATAGATATAAGCGGAGTACAAACACTATGTGGTATCTTATCTATCCTCGCAACACGGTTACTGAGCATAGTCGAAGTGCAGCGACCGTGCTGCGAGGTTTTTGTTTTTCAAAGTCTCATTACCTCAACACTCTCAATGCCTTCTCCACAGCCTCCAAAAGCGGTTGTTCCGAAATTCTACTACCCACAGCGCCTTGCATCCAAATTTGCGGAACAATACTACCCTGTTTCAACATTCTGTCGATTTCGTCCGCCATATTTTTACCTTCCACATACTGACCGATTTGAAAATCAATCACGTGTCCTATCGGATAGTTCGACAAATAGAGCGGTCGCCGAATCATATGCGAATAAATACTCAATATTGTTTGGTCTCTAACGCCGAAAATATCGGCATAATACGTGTTCCATACCTCTTTGGAAATGCGCATCACAGCATCACGCAACTGTGCAGCTGTGGCATTCGGATTTTCGTAAATCCACTCCCACACTTGTATATCCACGAGTGAAACGCCCATAATTTCGAAACACGACCAAAATTTACTCAACGCCAAATAATGCTCTTCTTCCGGATTGATATTTTCCAAACCAATCAGTTCCAAATCTTTCCGTTGGAAAAGAAACGCAATCGCTTCGGTAAACGCTGTGTTGGGAACTCGTGTGAGCGAATAAAAATCGATGTCGTTCATCGTAATCGTTTGCTCCACATTATGCCCGAGTTCGTGAATGCCAATGTTGAAACCCTTGTAATCCATTCCGTCTGCACCGATGCGAGTACGCAAACGCGCAGGCTCATCGCGCATTGCCGCGCCCCAAGCGTGTCCCGCTCCGCGTGAGCCTTCTACCACGATGAGCGATGCAATTCTGCGTGCTCTTTCCGGCTCCCAACCGAGTTGAATGAGCATATTCGGAATACTATCTTCCAATGCTTGTGCGTTGGGGAATTTTCGTTGTGTAATGGCAGTTAAATCATCTTCGGGGATACCGCCACTACTTCTAAATCCGGTGTACCAAATGTCGTGTGGCTCCAATGGTCGCCCTAATCGTTGCGAAATAAATGTGGCCACTTCTTTTGTCAATGGTGAAGAAAGGATATTCCGGAAAAGCGACTCTATATCTTCTTGAGGAATTTCCATTCCACCGCTAAATGCACGTTGCATTTGCGTGGGATAGCGTGGCGAATAGGCATCGAAATTCATCATTGCGCGAATGTTGCCGAGAAACATTTCATATCGCGTATCCGGCTCTTGCGAAAACCGGATTTCTCTCCCCTCATCAAAAACCGTGTTGGAAATCGGATTCCACGTATATTTGTCCGAATTGATAACTTCCTGCGGAATAGATTTGTCGATGATTCGCTCCATAATTTGATAAATCATTCGCTGTCTTTCCAAACCTTTTTCGGTGTCGGCGTATTGCGAACGCAACTCATCGCGCAATCCCCAATGCGTGATAAGGCGCATACCATCGGGGAAAAGCTGTTCGCCGTTGGCGTTTCGCAATCTTCCCATATAAATATTGTAGTTGGAAATGTAGGCTTCCGATGCAGTGAACGCTCGCGAGGATTCCTGTTGCAAAGCTGCCGGAATGCGTGTTGTAAATCTATCGCCCATTCGTGCGTATGCCCACTCTTTTCGTGTCCACGTTTCGCCGAGTCGGGTTTTCTCTTCGAGTGAATAAAATGGAAAATTCAGTGCCGTCAAAAACGCAATTTTAGTTGCAAACATATCAGCGTTTTGGTGTGCCGATACGTTATACGCGCCAAACATCATATCTACCGGCGTAATCGGTGGACCTTCGAGATGCAGGGGCCTCATCAACAACACATTAATTCTGTGCAAATAACCGGTGAGAATCTCAAAATTTCGCTCCAATGTGTCAAACAGCATCGACAATTGTGCCGGATCGGCAATGAATGAAGTTTTACAGAAGTTGGCAAATTCTTCCGGCGAGCCGTCCGATTCACGCCACAAATCGGCAACCTGACGCACGCCGCGCTCAATGCGAAGTGTAAGCGTTTCGCAAAGAGGCTGATTGCTCTCTTTCAATTGATTGATAACGCTGACAATTTGCGCTTCGGGAATAAAGTTTGCCATATCATTATTTTGCATTTCTGCCGCATAAACTACTGTTCCGAAGAGGAAAGCAGAAAGTGCAAGGAATAGGATTTTTCTCATTATAAATATTGTGTTGTAAATTTCGAATCGTAAAGGTATAAAAAATGATTGGAAAAGCAGCTTTAATCCCGATTATTTTTTGTAGCTTTACGCTCTGAAAAACTTAAAAACAAACAATATGAACGAAATTAACAAGTATGTAGAAACGCACGAAAAGCGCTTCTTAGACGAGCTTTTTGAGCTTCTTCGCATTCCTTCTATTTCATCGTTGCCCGAGCACAAGCCGGATATGCGCAAATGTGCCGAAAAATGGGTTGAAATACTTTTGGCTGCCGGTGCAGACAAAGCTGAGGTAATGGAAACCGCCGGAAATCCGGTAACGTATGGCGAAAAAATCATCGACCCCAACTTGCCTACTATTCTCGTGTATGCACATATGGATGTGATGCCTGTTGATCCGATTGAATTATGGAACAATCCGCCGTTTGAACCGGTCGTGAAAGATGGGAAAATTTACGCTCGCGGTGCCGATGACGATAAAGGTCAGGGATATATGCACGCGGCAGCGTTTGAATATTTAGTAAAGTCGGGCACACTTCCGTGCAATGTGAAATTTCTTATCGAAGGCGAAGAAGAAGTAGGCTCACCCTCGCTTCCTGCATTTTGCGAAAAGCACAAAGAGATGTTGAAAGCCGATGTAATTCTTGTTTCCGACACGTCGATGATTGCACCTGATATACCTTCTATTACCACCGGATTGCGCGGCTTGGCGTATTGGCAAGTGGAAGTAACAGGACCAAATAAAGACCTTCATTCGGGACTTTTCGGTGGTGCGGTGGCAAATCCAATCAATGTGTTGGCGAAAATGATTACTGATGTAGTGGATGAAAACGGACATATTACCATTCCCGGATTTTATGACGATGTGATTGAAGTGTCTGAAAAAGAGCGTGCAATGATGGCAGAAGCGCCGTTTTCATTAGAAGAATACAAAAAAGCCTTAGATATAGACCAAGAGTGGGGCGAAAAGGGATATTCCACAAACGAGCGCACAGGTATTCGTCCGACATTTGATATTTGCGGCATTTGGGGCGGATACACGGGCGAAGGTGCGAAAACGGTTCTACCGTCAAAGGCTTATGCGAAAATCAGTTGCCGTTTGGTACCGAATCAACAGCACGAAGAAATTGCCGAATTGTTTGTAAAATATTTCGAAAGCGTTGCGCCGAAAACGGTAAAAGTGAAGGTAGAATCGCTGCACGGCGGACCGTCATATGTGTGTCCGATTGAGTTTGCAGGATATAAAGCTGCCGAAAAAGCCTATACTGATGTTTACGGCAAAAAACCTGTTCCCGTTCGTTCGGGCGGAAGCATTCCGATTATTGCTACATTTGAAGAAATACTCGGTATCAAGACGGTACTGATGGGCTTTGGTTTGGGCGAAGATGCTATTCATTCGCCGAATGAGAGCTATCCGTTGCAACAGTTTTATAATGGTATTCGTACTATTCCGTTGTTTTATAAGTATTTTGCGAAAGAAATGAAAAAGTAATGATTAATGGTTAGTGATTAATGATTAATGAAAAATTGCCGGGAGTTTATGTACTTTCGGCAGTTTTTTTATCCTCCCCTCTAGAAACAAAAAAGCCCCACGATATAATCGTACGGCACCATCTATCCTCAAAAATCCCCGACTCCTAAAAAGCTGTCTAATTAATACGGTCGTTTAAAAACATCAACTTTTGCCATAGACTGCATTGTTGTTGTTTGGTTTAATCTTATGGATGTTTTTTCGCTTCGTAAACAACTTGAAAAATTCTTATTTGCTCTTTTTCAAAGATGTTTTATTGTTTTTTTATTTCACCAAAACGCGGCAAAGGTAATGCATTTTTTCATACCGGCAAAATTTTTTCGACATTTTTTTCGGACGACTATTTTTTATTGCCGGATCTTGATATAGACAAAAGTTGATGTTTTTAAACGACCCTTTTTTTATTACGATAGCAAATAACTTAAAATTATGATAAAAATAAAACGTAAATTACCTGTGAGTAAGAATTCTACTTTCTCACTTGTGCTCTTTTTCTTGCTGTCAGCATTTAATTTGATACAAGCACAAGAGATATTGCCCGATCATCCGGAGCAACAGTACACCGAACACATAACAGTTACTCCTCCCCGCTGGAACTTGAAAACCAACCTGCTTCACGGCGCCATTGGCTCCTTCAATCTCGGTGCCGAGTTTCGTACCGGCGAGAGAACATCATTGGATATTCCGCTGAGTTGGAATCCGTGGACGTTTTCCGACAACCGCAAATGGAAACACTTTTTATTCCAACCCGAATTTCGTCTCTGGACAAACGAAGTCTTTTCCGGACACTTCTTCGGTTTACACGCACACTATGCCTATTACAACGTAGGCAACCTTCCCAAACCCTTCTCACCCTATATGCAAGCACACCGTTTTCAAGGATGGCTTGCAGGAGCAGGCGTGAGCTACGGTTATCGCTGGAACTTTGGACAGCACTGGGGACTGGAAGCAATCATCGGCGCAGGCTATGCCTATCTCTCGTACGACAGGTTTGAGTGCGGCAAATGCGGCGAATTTATCGACAGCAAAGGGAAAAACTACTTTGGTCCCACCAGAGCAGGACTCTCATTGATATACGGAATGGGCGCATCGCAAACCGTTGAACGCATTGCACTGCCCATGCCCGAGCCTGTTATTATCTACAACCCTACATTCGTGTCGAGTTTTATCACCCCTCCGGTAGAAGATCCGAAGATTCGTAACGAAGTGGGCAGCGTATTCCTCGACTTCGCCATCGGGCGTGTAGAGATCGTTCCCACTTTTAGAAACAATGCTGCCGAGTTACAAAAACTGCACAGTCAGTTGCAGGCTGTAATGAATGATCCGGATGCCACCATCACTGCCATCAATATGACAGGACACGCATCTCCCGACGGCGGCGCTGCCCGGAATCTGCAACTCTCACACCAACGCGTAACCGCTTTGAAAAACTATGTGAGTGCCACCTACAACATCCCTGAAAACCTTATCACAGCTCGCGGAGCAGGAGAAGACTGGGAAACATTCGAGCAATTAATCACTGCATCGAATATAGAAGACAAACAGCGCATCTTGGAAATCATCCGCAGCAACGAGCCTTCCGATGTAAGGGAAAGACAGCTTATCAACCTGTCCGGCGGTCGTCCGTGGCGTGTGATGATGAATGAAATGTTCCCCGCACTTCGCCGTGCCGATTATCAACTTCATTATGCCGTTGTTCCTTTCACCGTTGAAAAAGGCAAAGAAGTTTTCCGTACTAGACCGGGTAACCTGTCTCTCAACGAGATGTTCCTTATCGCGCAAACCTATACCCCAAGAAGTCCTGAACACAATGAACTGTTCGAAACCGCAGCGCGCCTATTCCCCGACAGCGATGTCGCCAATCTGAACGCCGCTGCCGCCGCCCTTGATAGAAGAGACGCTGTTACGGCTGCCCATCATTTGAACAGGGTAAAAGAACACAACAGTGTGTATTGGAACAATATGGGTATAATGCAATTCCTTCAAGGCAATAAAACCGAGGCAGTGGAAAGCTTTAGAAAGAGCGGAACAGCAGGCGCCAATAACGCCGAAGAATTGAACAGGCATTTGCAATCGTTGCAACCCAGATAAAGATTCAAAGATTCAAGGTTTAAAGATTTAAAGTTTAAGGTTTAAAGTAAACAGCAAATCAACAAAAAATAAACGAGAAATCATTCTCTTTATAATAACAACAAATTCAATTTTTATTTATTTAAATTTTTTCAAGTATGAAAAGTAAATTATTTATG
>JAIRUA010000008.1 GCA_031254645.1 Dysgonamonadaceae bacterium | reverse complement strand
AGCGCTCAATTCCTCGTTGATTGAAGACAGTTCATTATTTGCGTCTTTCAACTTTTCGGCTGCGAGTACATCTTCGGTAATATCGCGCAAACCGCCTGCCACGCGCAGCGGAACGCCATCTGCATTGCGCAATGTTACGATACAAAGCGTTCATCGCGATAAGGTCTTCGAATTTGGTAGGTTGAAGATCACGCAAATATCTTTGCATTCCGGCGGACTCAAACTGGAATGTGCCTGTCGTTTTTCCCTCGCTGTAAAGTTGGTATGTTTTTTTATCGTCAATCGGAATAGCGCCGATGTCGATTTTCGTGCCGTGTGTAAGTTTCACGTTTGCCACCGCATCTTTGATAACAGAGAGTGTTTTCAGTCCGAGAAAGTCCATCTTTATCAGCCCTGTCTCTTCAATAATCGCTCCTTCGTATTGTGTAACGAGTAATTTTTCTTTCGTTTCCTTGTCTTCTGCTGTGCTGATGGGCACAATATCAGAAATATCTGTTTGACCGATAATAATACCGCAAGCGTGAACACCCGTATTGCGCACATTGCCTTCAAGCATTTGCGCATATTTCATCGTTTCTTCTACAAGCGGATCGTTTTTCATCGCTTGTTGCAATTCGGGAACGTTTTCGATGGCGGCTTTTATGTTAACTTTCTTTACGTTGGGAAGTCGGTCGGGAATGAGTTTCGTTAGTTTATCCGATTCGGAAAGAGGAATCTTGTGCACACGAGCTACGTCTTTTATAGACGATTTTATTGCCATTGTACCATACGTGATAATATGTGCAACTTTTTCAGTTCCATATTTTTCCGTTACCCAACGAAGTACTTTTCCACGACCTTCGTCGTCAAAATCAATGTCAATATCGGGCATCGAAATACGGTCGGGATTCAGGAAACGTTCAAATAGTAAATCGTATTTTAGCGGGTCTATATCTGTAATTCCTAGACAGTAAGCTACAGCCGATCCTGCTGCCGAGCCACGTCCGGGTCCAACGGATACGTCCATTTTTCGCGCAGCGGCAATAAAATCTTGTACGATAAGAAAATAACCGGGATAACCCATTCTTTTCATCGTTTCTAACTCGAAATCAAGGCGTTCTTGAATATCGGCAGCGTAATTTTCGCCGTATCGTTTGTGTGCGCCAATGGTAGTGAGGTGTGTTAAATAATCGGATTCTAGTTTGATACGAATTACTTTATCGTAACCGCCCAAACGATTGAAATCGTCTTCACCAAACTCCTTAATCAGTGTCGGTTCATCGTATTTTTCTCGATAACTTTCTTCCGTACCAAATTCGGGGTCAATCGGATAGAAAGGCATCAAAGCATCGTTGTTGATGGAAAAGAATTCGACTTTATCGGCAATTTCGAGCGTGTTTGATAATGCTTCGGGTATATCTGCAAACACTTGGCTCATCTCTGTTGTCGTTTTCAGCCACTCTTGTTTTGAGTAACGCATACGATTAGGGTCGTCGAAATCTTTGCCTGTGCTGAGACAAATAAGCCGGTCGTGCGCATCGGCATCTTCCTCATCCACAAAGTGTACATCGTTTGATGCAATAACTTTGACGTCAAATTTTTCGGCGATGCGCACAAGTTCTTTGTTCACTTCCACCTGTTTGGGGTAAGTGGTTTGGTCGGCATCGTGGCGATTGGTTTTGTGGCGTTGTAATTCTAAGTAATAGTCGTCACCAAAAATATTTTTATACCATTGTACCGCCTCTTCGGCTTCGGCAATTTGATTATCGTCGATTTTTCTCGAAATTTCTCCGCCAAGACAAGCGGACGAAACAATCAACCCTTCACGATATTCTGCCAACAATTCTTTATCAATGCGTGGGCGATAATAATACCCTTCTACCCAACTTTTCGATACGATTTTGATAAGATTTTTGTACCCTTGCAGGTTTTTTGCCAATATGATCAAGTGCCAACCACTACCATCAATTTTTTCCGTTTGTTGAAATCTATCGCGCCGCGCCACGTAGCATTCACAACCGATAATCGGTTTGAAAAGTTTTTTTTTGGTTTGCGCCAATTTTTCTTGCAATGCAACCAACTCTTCACCCGATTTTCCTTCGATTTCTTTTTTTAGGCTTTTAATTTCTGCTTCTACGGGCGCATTCTTTTTTGCAATGTAATTTGTAAAATCTTTGATACCATACATTGCGCCGTGGTCGGTAAGAGCGATAGCCGGCTGCCCGTCGCTGACTGCTTTATCCACAAGGCGTTGAATGCTCGCTTGTCCGTCTAAGAGCGAGTATTGTGAGTGAACGTGTAAGTGTACAAATGGTTGCATATTAGCCTATTACTAATCTTTTTGTTTATTGTCGAATGATTTTTTGAGCGCAAATATAGGGATTTTTTCGCTGTTTTTTGATGAAAAAAGGGATAAAATCATCTTGTCATTGCGGGCTTGACCCGCAATGACAGCGCTATTCAACCATTATCGTCCTTCTTTCTCTACTACTTTCAAATGCCAACTCAATAATTTTTATTACATTACGCGCTTCTTCCGGCTTTACGGCGATTTCCGCTTTTCCCCAAATGGCATCGCGCAGATTGATGAAATATTCACGATAATCGCCCAATTCGCTTTCCAATTTTCCGTGAATCTTCATACCGTTGTATTCGGTATTTATCGTTCCCCAAATGTTTTCGGGTTCGCGCCCCCAGTTTTCGCCTTGCGGAATGGCGCCGTCGTTGAGCATCGCTTCTTGCACGTCAAGACCATATTTCAGATATGAACCGTTTTTACCATGAATTTGATAATTAGGACCGGGTATTTTGCACAACATTCCTGCTTTCAAAGTTACCGTAAGTGAGGGATAATGCAGGCGTACATCGAAATGGTCATCGGCATTTGTAAAATTACGTTGCGATTTGATTTCTGCCGTAACCGCTTGTGGCATTCCGAAGAAATACAATGCTTGGTCAACGAGATGTGCACCTAAATCGAAGAAAATTCCCGAACCGGGTAAGGCATCTTCGCGCCAACCGCCACGACTTACCGGACGCGGCTCGTTGCGATAACGGTCGTAATGCGCTTCATAATCGTGCACTTCGCCCAACAAACCACTGCTCAACAGTTTTTTGACGGTTTTTGTGTCGCTTGTAAAGCGACGATTGTGATATATGGTGAGAATTTTTCTGCTCTGTTTTGCAATTTCAATCAGTTCATCGGCTTCTTTCATGTTTACGGTAAACGGTTTTTCTACCATTGCGTGTTTTCCGGCAAGTAACGCTTCGCGTACCCAGCGAGCGTGGTCGATATTGGGCGATGTGTTGATAACCAAGTCAATTTCGGGGTCATCAATGATATCTTGCGGATTGGGAACGACGATCGTTTCGGGATAACGTTCGTTGATTATTTCAATGTTTTCCGGTCTTGACGTGCTGATTTTCGTGAGTTCGAAACCATCCACGATGTCTATAAAAGGTGCGTGAAAAACGCGACCCGAAAGTCCGTAACCGATAACACCCGTGCGAATAACTTGTTCCATATTTATTTACGATTTTAGATAGACGATTTACGGTTGGTAAATGTCTTGAGTTTATTAAGTAAAGTTCAAAGATAGTAAATCTTGTTGAGAAAATAGATGCTATATCAAATTTGTTTTAGTAAAAATTGCTTGTTTCGTTGGTTTACCATATTTTTGTGTGGATTTGCAAATCGTAAATCTAAAATCGTCAATTATAATGACTCAATCTCATATACTTTCCAAAAAAGAACGTTGGATATATATTATTGTCGCCTCTATTTGTATGGTCGCCACCTTTCCGGGTCGTACTCAGGGACTTGGGTTGGTTACTGAATTTATTTTGGCTGACCTGCACATTGAGCGCACTATTTACGGATATTATAACCTCGCGGCAACGCTTATCGGCGCGCTGTTTTGTATTCCGATTGGTTCGATGCTCGACAAACTTGGCTGTCGAAAAGTTCTACTTTTGATTCTTATTCCTTTGGCAATTTCCGTACTTTGTACGAGTTTGGCAAATGACAGAATTTTCTTTTTTGTATCACTTGTTTTCACGCGCGGATTCGGACAAAGCGCGCTTTCGGTGGCAAGTATGACGTTGATTTCAAAATACTTCCCGAAGAATAAGTTGGGGTCTGCAATGGGTTTCTATTCTGTTTTTACGGCACTGTTTTTTATTGTTGTGTTCGTATTGATGGGACAAGCTTTAACGCATTTGAAACCGATTGATTTTGTATTGGACGATGCCGTTGTTTCCATAGCGCATTGGCGTGTTGCTTGGGGAAGTGTCGGATTGATTATTTTATTTCTCTGTGTACCGTTGATTTTATTTGCAGTTCGTGCATCGGTAGTTACGCCTGTAGAAGAGGAAGATAACAGTCCGGAAAGTACCGATAATAAAATAAGTATTTCCTATCATCGCGCTATTCGAACAAATATTTTTTGGATTTTCGCACTTTCTATTTCTTTGTTTGGACTGATTAATGCAGGGGTTGGATTGTACAACGAAAGTATTTTGGCAGAACGTGGTTTTGATGCGCAAACGTATTATATTCTATTGGCTTTGAGTATGCCATTTGCTTTGATAAGCAATTTGGGTGTAGGTTATTTGGCGCAAAAGAAAGTAAAACTTACTTATTTGCTGTCCTTTTCGCTACTCTTTATGGGATTGCTCAAATTTGCTTTTCCGTTTATACAAACTATACCGCAGGTATATGCTTATACTATGGCGCTTTCTCTTTCGGCAGGCGCTCTCACGGTGTTATTTTTTATTGTTTGGGCAGATATTTTTGGAAAAAGAGAAGTAGGCAAAATACAGGGACTTGCGCAAATGATGAGCGTTGTTGCTTCGGCGATTGGACCGATATTCTTCGCTTATTCAAAGGAGTGGACGGATTCGTACTCGCCTGCGTTTTTTATTAGTGGGGGATTGACGTTGATTTTTGCGGTGTTGGCGTTTATTGTAAAAATTCCACAAACCGATTCGTTGCCAACGCACGATGGCTAATCCTATTCTTCACATCATCCCCTAATTCGGCAAAAGTTTCATTGTAGCCTAACGGCTGAAAAATAGGGTCGTATCCAAAACCCGCTGTGCCACGTTCTTCTTCGATGATTTTACCTTCGATTTCGCCTTCGAAAAAATGTTTTTCACTGTCTAAAATCAATGCTATTACGGTACGAAAACGCGCTTTTCGATTCGTTTTTCCTTGCATTTGGCTACCGCCGATTTTCAATTCGTGCAAGAGTTTTTTCATATTATCCTGCGCATTGCAATGTTCGCCGGCATATCGTGCCGAAATCACGCCGGGCGCACCGTTTAACGCTTCTACTTCTAATCCGGTATCGTCGGCAAAACAATCGAAACCGTATTTGTCTTTGATATATTGTGCTTTGATGAGGGCGTTTTCTTCGAGTGTAGCGCCTGTTTCTTCGATTTCGTCGTGGCAATTGATGTCGGAAAGACTGAGGATTTCGAGTTTCCCGGCAGTTATTTGGCGGATTTCGTCGAGTTTATGTTTGTTGTTGGTGGCGAAAACTATTTTGTTCATTGTTGAAATGTTTTTTGCAAAGGTACGATTTATTCGGTGATTTCCATTTGAATTTCTCGATTCGAAATGCGCCAATTATCTTCCAATTCTCGATTTCCCCAACGCTGTCGAAACTCCATTTTCCCTTGTTGCACTTGTTGCGGATTGAAAAAATAAAATCCTGCATCATCAGCATTTCCGATGATAAAATTTATTTTTGCCAAATGTTCCATACTATTTGCTTTTCTGCTCATTCGCTGCAACTCATTCAAAATGCGTATTTCATCTTTACCGGAAGCAATGGCAGATTGCTGAATAACAGCATTTAATAACAAGTCGAAAGGGGTGCGAAGTCTTTTCACGCTTTCGAAAGCACGAAAAGCGGCATCGTTTTCGCCAATCATCACAAACGTTTGTCCGAGAAGGAATTGAAGTCGGCGGCGTTGAATATTATTTCGTTGAAAATTAATCAATCTTTGCAAATAGGGAATAGCTTCGGCATATTCATTTTGATGAAGAAGAAAATAGGCGGACGTTTCTACAAAAAATGGCTCTAAACGTTTTGTCAAATCTCTTGTTTTCAGAATATTCATCAAACTATCAGCGTCATTCAATCGATTTGTTTCGATGTATGCACGTATTTTCCACAATTGAGCTTCGGAAACAACATCAATATCATTTCGAAAGAGCTGCACAGTGCGCGAAAATGTGGACAAAGCTTCGTTATAATCCTGATTCTGTGCATGCGCTTTTCCCAATAGCAACCAAACATTGTGCATAAACGGATTGTTTTCTTCATCACCATTTGGAGAAATGGAATGGTTGCGAATGGCTTTTTCCATTTTTTCGATAACGCCGTCAAATGCTCCGCCGCGTCGTGTTTTTTCCGTTATGCGAGTAAACGGATATATCGGCAGCATTTCCGAATAATTGTCCCGGAAGCGCTCAGATTGATTTTTTAATGCTTCATTGTAAAGCTGTTGTGCGTTGAAAAAGACATTGTATCGTGTAACAAATTGATGGTAGGTACGCGTAGCAGGAGTACTCTTTTTGGAAGAACACCCGATAAATAGGAGAAAAGAAAAGATTCCGAAAAGGAATATTTTTATGTCGGCGTTTGTGAACACGTGCGTTTTTTATTTTACAAAGTTAACCCAAAGAATTTATTTGACGTCAAATATTCCGGTTTTTTCTTGGTCTGTTGGTTAACTTAAACCGTACTCTATCAATTTTAAGGAGTGTTCATAAGAAAAAGCGGATACTACTTATTTAGTATGTATTTGATTTTTAAATAAATAATAAAAATGGAGGGGATGAAAATTTAATATTTGTTTGAAAAGTGATTTTATTGTAAAGAAAATTATACTATCTTTGGTGTTTAAAAGATCTTATGGAAAGAGCAAAAGATATCGCCTCTATATACAAGCTCTATGTAAACGATTTGTTTACATATGCTTACTATCTCGGTTTTGATAAAGAGACCGTTATGGATGCTATTCATGATATTTTTTGTAAACTTGCTACTGAAGAAAAGCTTTTGAATGAAGTAGAAAATATAAAATTTTACCTTTTTAGGGCACTGAAAAACAAATTGTTTGATATTTATAACACTAAAAAACCATATATCGGACTCTCTGCTGTGGAGGCAAACGACAAAATACCGTTCGACATAGATGTAAGCATCGAAGATAAGTTGATTGATACCGAAAACCAGTTGTTGATCAAAAAACAAATCGAAGAAATGCTGAATTCCCTTACCGAGCGTCAACGGGAAATTATTTATCTGCGATATATACAGGAGTATAGTTATGAAGAAATAGCTAAACTGCTGAATATTACTGTGCATGGCTGTCGGAAATTGGTGTCGAAAGCACTACAGAGTTTACGAGAAAAATACGGCGCGTTGGTAATACTTTTGTTGCTTGCGCAAACCATTAATGTTAAATATTAAACTTTTTCTAAAAACAAGGGTATAAGTGTATGTGCACACCGTCTATATTGTAAACGAGAATCAAATTTTTACAATATAAAACAAAGTGACAAAGCAATACACACATTATACAGACTTTCTCAAAGATCGGCAATTCGTTCAATGGCAACTGATACCCGATATGGAATCAGATAGTTATTGGTCTGATTTTATACAAGATAACCCCCATTGTGTCGAATTAATAAACGAAGCCGTAGATTTTTTGAAAACTTCTATCAACAAATCGCAACTCAATTCCGTAGAAATAGAGCAATTATTGGCAAGAATAGAAACGAGTATTCAACAAAACAAACAAAAACTCAAAATTCGCCGTCTTGTTCGATATACGGCGACAGCGTGTGCAAGTATCGCCCTTATTTTCGGACTCACTTTCTATTTCGTTAACGACCAGTCGCACTCTCTGCATCAAGGTAGTGAGCTGATTGTGGGCGAACTACTCAACAATGAAAACATTCAATTGATTACCGGAACAGGGGCAACAACTTTTCAAAACAATATCGAAATAGAGATTGACGAAAACGGACAAGCCCGAATCACACAAGAAAACGAAGAAACGAAAACGCTCAATATCGCACAAACGGTGTTGAATAAATTAGTAGTTCCTTATGGAAAACGCACGCAACTGACTTTGGCTGACGGCAGCCGCGTTTGGCTCAATTCGGGAACAGTATTGGAATTTCCGACACAATTTACAGACGATAACCGTGAAATATTCCTCACACAAGGCGAAATGTTCATCGAAGTAGCGCACGACAACCAAAAAACATTCTACGTACACACTTCCGAATTTCGCGTACAGGTGTATGGTACAGCGTTTAATGTGTCTTCGTATGCCGATTCACCTCAATCTGTTGTGTTAGTGTCGGGAAGCGTAGCGTTACAATCTTCGGTTGGGATAGAATTGAATTTATTGCCCGGAGAACAAGCGCTGTTGGCAGACAACGGAACATTTAGTACTGAAAAAGTAGATGTAAATCAATTTATCAGTTGGAAAAATGGATTTTTATTGTTTGACCGTACACCGATGACGGAAGTACTCCGTCAGATTGCCCGGTTCTATAATCTTTCGTTTGATTACGAAAATGCAACTAATCTGCATACACGTACGTGCACGGGAAGAATCGTTTTGTCGGATAATTTAGATGATGTAATGACCACCATTGCATTGCTTTCGTCCACCAATATCAGAAAAGAAAACAACCAAATATTTATCACGAATAATAACAACTAAAATTTATAAATGAAGCCTATAAGAAAATGACAAAAACAAAAGAGAGTAAAAAAAGTCGAACGATACCGCAAATATCGTCCGACTAAATTGAATTCAATTACCTAAGACAATTAAATAATTAAAATCGTACAAATATATGGATAAAAATGCGATTAGGGGAGTTTGTATCCCCAACAACTACAAATATTTTGTGAAAATTATGAGAATAAGCCTATTCTTTATCTTATTGCCTGTATTATCAATATATGCAGCAGATGGTTATGCGCAGACAGGTGAAGCAAAATTCAGACTTAATCTGAGATCAACAATCAAAGAAGCAACCAAAGAAATTGAGAAAAACAGCAATTATGTCTTCGTGTTTTCAGACAATGTAGATCATATTGCCAATAAGCAAATCGATCTTAACATCAATGCCGATAACATAGAAAATGTAATGGACAGTATGCTGGCAGGAACAAATGGAGTATACCATATTCTGGGCAATCAAATAGTGATTTACGCATCAAACGCATCAGTTTCTGCGAGAACAGTCGAACGATCTGTTTCTATAACCACCACTACACAACAACAAAGGCGAACCATAAGAGGAACTGTTATAGATTTTGAAGGAGAACCTTTGCCCGGAGCCGCTGTAATGATAGCGGGCAGTACTCGTGGAGTAACCACAGATATTGATGGTACTTTTTCTGTTGAGGTGGAAAGCAGCGAAAAACTTGTATTCTCTTATATAGGGTATGACAGTCAAACGGTAGAAGTTGGCAATCAAACAGAAATTAATATCGTTTTGCATGAAACAGCTGATATGCTGGAAGAATTTACCGTTGTTGCATTCGGGCGGCAAAGGAGAGAAAGCGTAATCGCCTCCGTTTCAACAGTAGCGCCATCTGAATTACAAGTGCCGTCAAGCAACCTGACAACAGCCTTCGCAGGACGCATCGCCGGTTTGATTTCTTATCAACGAACAGGAGAGCCGGGGGCAGATAATGCTCAATTCTTTATCCGCGGTGTAACCAGTTTCGGTACCGGAAGGGTAAGCCCACTTATCCTGATTGACGGAGTAGAAATGAGTGAAGACGACCTCGCTCGCTTAACGACAGACGACATAGCCAGTTTCTCCATTATGAAAGATGCGAATGCAACAGCCCTTTACGGTGCGCGTGGTGCAAACGGAGTTATTTTAGTAACTACCAAAGAAGGAAGACAAGGTGCGATGAAAATACAATTCCGCGCCGAAGGCTCATTCTCTTCTCCTACGGAAAATGTTGCAATAGCGGATCCTGTTACATTTATGAGAATGCACAATGAGTCAGTTCGTACACGTTTCCCCGGCATTCGTCTTCCTTATGATGAGAGCAAAATCATTAATACGGAAAGAGGATTTGATCCTTTACGCTATCCCGCAAATGATTGGCAAGATCTTTTGTTTGATAAAAATACATTTAATCATCGCTACAATTTAAATATCAGCGGCGGCGGTAGTATTGCACGTTATTTTGTTGCTGCCTCGTATGCGGTGGACAATGGTATTATTAAAGTTGACCCACGTCTGAATTTCAACAACAATATCAATATCAACAAATACACACTACGCGCCAATGTGAATGTGGATTTGACCAGAAGTACCGAGCTGGTTGTGCGTTTGCACGGTGCGTTTGATGATTATCAAGGTCCGTTGGATAGTGGAACTCTTTTATATAACAAAGCAGTGGTATCTAATCCCGTTCTTTTTCAACCCTATTATGCACCTGATGCGGCAAATATACACACCAATCATATTTTATTTGGAAATGCGCCGTCCGGTAATTTCTTGAATCCGTATGCCGATATGTTGAGAGGCTATAGACATGATGACCGCTCATCAATGTCTGCGCAATTTGAGGCAAGACAGAAGCTAGATTTTATAACTGAAGGGCTATTCGTTCGTGCATTGTACAACGTCAATCGTTTTTCACGATTAGAAGTAAGAAGAGCGTACAATCCGTTTTATTACGCATTAGCACCGCAGGGACCGGGAGCTAATGAGTACTTGTTGATGCCACTTAACCCCAATAGCGGAACAGATTATTTGGATTATGTACCCGGAAGCCGGGAGATGAATAATAATATGTATTTCGAAGGTGCTATACAGTATAATACAATAGTGGCAAACAGACATACTCTTTCCGGATTATTGGTATTTACCGCTCGTGAAAGAAAAGATAATGCAAGTGACCAGTTGCTGCTTTCGTTGCCGCAGCGAAATGCCGGTATAGCTGGTCGCGCTACTTACAGTTTTGACAATCGCTATTTCGTAGAAGCAAACTTCGGCTACAACGGTTCCGAGCGTTTTTCTAAAAACGAGCGTTGGGGATTCTTCCCTTCGGCAGGCTTGGGCTATGTGGTAACCAACGAAGCGTTTATGGAGCCCTATCTGAACACCATTGCAATGTTGAAACTGAAAGCCACTTATGGCTTGGTAGGAAATGATGAGATTGGCAGGAGAGAAGACCGATTTTATTATCTGTCCAACGTAAATATGAGTGACAGTGATAGAGGTATCGCTTTTGGAGATACGTGGAACTATAATCGTAATGGAATTTCCATTTCTCGCTATGCTGACCCATACATTACTTGGGAAATCAGTCGTAAAAGCAACTACGGTATAGAATTAAATTTGTGGAATCAATTAGAGATACACGTTGACTATTTTCGTGAAAACAGAAGTAATATTCTGCAACCAAGAGAAGATATTCCTACTACAATGGGTCTGCAAGCGATCCCTAGAGCCAATATTGGTGAAGCGTCCGGTAGCGGAGTCGACTTCTCGGTGGATTACAGCAGATCGTTTTCAAGGGATTTGTGGGCTGTGGCAAGGGGTACTTTTACGTATGCTTCCAGCAAATTCAAAATATATGAAGAACCTAATTTTTCGAATGTCCCGTGGCGGTCGCGTGTCGGTCAGCGAATTTCGCAGCAATGGGGCTATATTGCCGAGCGTCTTTTCATTGATGATGAAGATGTGAGAAATTCGCCGAAGCAGACTTTCGGAGATTATGGCGCAGGAGATATCAAATACAAAGACATCAATGGCGATGGTATTATTGATGAAAATGATATGGTGCCTATCGGTTTCCCGACTACACCGGAAATCAACTATGGCTTTGGTTTGACCGTGGGATACAAAAAAATTGACTTCTCTTGTTTTTTTCAAGGCTCTGCTCGTTCATCGTTTTGGATAAATCCGGCGAGAACGGCACCATTTGTTCAAGTTCGCTCGCAAGATGATCAAGCGTTATTCAATGCGATTGATGGTAGAGGACACAACCGTGCGGTATTGCAAGCAATAGCCGATAGCCATTGGTCGGAAGACAGTAGAGATTTGTATGCTTTCTGGCCCCGTTTATCGCCTATACCTGTTGAAAACAACCAAGTACGAAGTACTTGGTGGATGCGCAACGGCTCGTTCTTACGATTAAAATCAGTGGAAGTAGGATACAAACTGCCGGCTGGGTGGGTACAACCTGCCAAAATTCAAAACGCACGCATTTATGCCTCCGGAAACAATTTGTTTTTTGTTGCACGGAGTTTCAAAATGTGGGATCCGGAATTAGCCGGAAATCCGTTCAACTATCCATTGCAGCGAGTATTTAATGTAGGCGTAACTTTGGATTTTTAACCCATTAAAAAAATTGATGTATGAAAAAGATAATAAAATCGATAAAAATTTCAGTATTAGTGTGTTGTGGCTTTTTTGCCGGTTGTGCCGATTGGTTGGATATCGTGCCCGACGGTGTGGCTACTTTGGACAATGCCTTTTCTAATCGGATCAATGCCGAGCGATTTCTGTTTGGTTGCTACAATATGATACCCAACCAAAACGACCCTTTTAACTATCCCGGCAATGTAGGCTCAGATGATATTTTGTGGAATATGACACTTCCGCAAAATACCAGAAACGGATCGCGCATTGCTCGCGGCGAACAGAATGCCACAGACCCTATTCAGGATTATTGGGACGGCAGGAATGGCGGTAGAGAACTGTGGGTAGGCATACGCGATTGCAATATATTTCTAGAAAACATTCACCGAGTACCCGATTTACCCGAATGGGAACGGTTAAGGTGGATTTCGGAGGTAAAGTTTATCAAGGCTTATCTGCATTTTTTCCTGTTGAAAATGTACGGACCGATTCCTATTGTAGATGTCAATCTGTCGATAAATGCACCACCGGAAGAAGTACGTGTATTTCGCGATCCGGTAGATGAGGTAGTGGAATTTATTGTAAATCTGCTAGATGAGAGTATGGCATATCTTCCGCCGATGATTTATGATACGTTCACGGAGCAAGGGCGTGTTACAGAGCTAATTGCCAGATCTGTGAAAGCCAAGGTGTTGGTTTGGGCAGCAAGCCCATTGTTTAACGGTAATCCCGATTATGCCAATTTCACAGATAGAAGAGGGAGACATCTTTTTTCAACCACTTACGACAATACCAAATGGGAGAAAGCGCTGAAAGCAGTTGATGAAGCAATCGAAATGGCGTACGAAAACGGACATCAATTATTTGATTTCACTCCCGGTGCAATACTAATGTCTGAAACAACAAGGTTGAAATATACATTGCGCGGTGCAGTGAGTGAAAGACCTGTGAACTTCAATCAGGAAGTGATTTGGGCGCATCCGGCACGCAATGAAACCAATAATTTTCAAAATTTTGTAACGCCAAAATGGGCATCTTTTAATAACCCGGGAGGTATTGGAGAAGTAGGGACTACGCTGAAGATGGCAGAACTGTATTATACAACACGTGGGATACCCATTGACGAAGACATATTTTGGAATTATGCCGAGCGTTTTGAAGTGCGAAGAGATACCGGTAACTTCCATCAATATTATATCAGAAGCGGTGAAATAACGGCACATCTCAACTTTTATCGCGAGCCGCGTTTCTATGCCTTTTTAGGATTCGACAGAGGACTATTTGAGTCGCTTACGGCACCGGGAGCAGATGGCTCTGTGATGATAGAAGCCCGGAGCGGGCAAGTACACGGCGTTATTAATAACAATAATCACATTATGTCCGGCTATTTTATCAAAAAATTAGTCAGCCCCCGCTCATCGGTAACTGCCAATTCTCCTCAAACTTGGCGTTTTACCATTCCCAATATACGGTTGGCAGACCTTTATTTGCTTCGTGCCGAAGCGGCAAATGAAGTACAAGATACGCCTAACAATGAAGTGTGGTATTGGATAGATATTATTCGGGAACGCGCCGGATTGGAAGGCGTGGTTGACTCGTGGGCGCGATATTCTAATATGCCGGGCAAACCGTTAAGCAAAGAGGGAATGCGCGAGATTATCAAACGTGAACGAAATATTGAACTGTCATTTGAAGGACAACGCTTCTTTGACCTTCGCCGTTGGAAAGATGCGATGAAATATCTAAACCAACCGATGCAAGGCTGGGATTATCAGGCAACAAGCCAAGAGGAATATTATCGCGTAAGAACATATTTCAATAGCCGTAACTTCTCTACTAGAGACTATCTCTGGCCTATTCGCTCACACGCGATTATACGAAATATCAATTTGGAACAAAATCCGGGCTGGTAAGATAATGATAATGAATCACGAACTTTATAAAACTTAAATAAAGTATGAAACAGAAACAAATGAATAGAAAAATGTTTTTTTGCACAAGTGCCATCGGGATTGTTGTTGCAATGCTGATGATATTCGCTTCTTGCAAAGAAGACATGGTAGGGCAACCTCTTACCAGTGGGGCAATACCTTCTCCGGTTACGAATGTACGGACTGAGCCTATTCCGGGCGGAGCTATATTAATGTACGATATCCCGAACGAAACCGATATCGCGTATGTAATGTGCGAATACTCGGTGAGGGGAGAAACCAAAATCGTCCGTTCTTCCATTTACACCAATCAAGTAATAATAGAAGGATTGGGAGGAATAGCTCCTTGTGATTTTACACTTTACTTGGTGAATCATAGTGAAAATCGTTCACAGCCCCACAGAGGGTCTTTCATCCCATTAGAACCTCCTTATCTAACTATTTTCAATACATTGGAAGCAGAACCTGATTTTGGTGGAGTGGTAATACGTTGGGCAAACGAACACAATGCATTAATAGGAGCTTTCCTTTTAGCAGTAGATGATTATGGACGATGGGAAGAGTTTAGTTTGGCATTTTCTACTTTGTCAAGCGACAGAAGATCAATTCGCGGATACAACACAGAAGCGCGTATGTTTGGAGCAGTATTGATAGATAGATTTGGAAACAGAACTGATACATTTAGGATAGTAGCAGAGCCACTGTTTGAAAGAGAGTTGGATAAAAGCAGATTCAGAGATGGCTACCTGTTAGGAGATAACAATTCGGTAAATCAAAATCGTCCGCTTAGCAATATATGGAATGGAAGGCTTGAAGATGGTCAAATATGGCATACTGTTGCCGGCGATCCTTCCGGGGTGCCGCCCCAAACATTTACCATTGATTTGGGTGTACGGGCTAATTTGAGTCGTATGATGCTTTGGAATCGAACGGGAGGTTCAAACCAATGGGTTTGGAGTCAACACAATCCTCGATTTTTTGAAGTATGGGGAACAACAGAGTTGAAATACCCATTCAATAACGAGCATTGGCGAAGCGGTCCTTGGCAGGACGACTGGGTCTTCTTGGGTGATTTTGAAACTGTTAAGCCTTCCGGGCTTCCGGTAGGAATCAATACCGAAGAAGACATAGCTGCCGAAAGAGCCGGACACGAGTTTATGTTTGAGCCTGGTACAGGCGAAATACAATACCTTCGCTTTGTAGTGAAAGAGACTTGGCAGAGGACTGCTGCTCTGCATATTATGGAGATTTCTATCTTTGGCGATGATGGCGTACGAGATGAATAATAATTTTTTAAACAGAAAAAATATGAAGAATTATATAATATCAAAACTATCAAAAAGAATCTGCAAGTTTCTTGTGATATTATTCCCTTTGTTCTTGTTGGGTTTGGTAACTACTTGCGATGATATGAATAGTATTCATCAAAAATACTACGATCGTGGTATGACCATTTATACCGGTGCGGTAGACTCGTTGAGAGTCTTTCCCGGATTTGAAAGAGTTCGCCTTGCTTGGCAATTGACCGCCGACCCGCGTGTTACCAGAACAATTATCTATTGGAATCAACGTGCTGACTCAGTAGTGGTGCCCGTAAATCGCACTCAAAGCGGTATTATTCCGATGAGTTATTACATACCGAATATGCCTGAGCGCGATTATGTATTTGAACTGATTACCAGAGATAATTATGGTCATTTTTCGATGCCGCAAGAGGTAGTTACCACCGTTTTTGGTGAGGTGCATAGAGGCGCATTGAGGAATAGAAGTGTAGCTTCTATTATGCGACAACCGGAAGGTACAATAATCACTTGGGATCCGATTGCTAGCCAAGATGTGCAGTATGTTACCGTGAGCTATGAGATAAACGGAGAGCAAATATCTGTTCGAGTAGAAAATGGAGACATCCAAACTATCTTGACCGGTTTGAATGCAGGCGATAGAATTAGTGTTGCGACTACTTATCTGCACGAAAATGCATTGGATCCAATGACATCTCGTCCGGTGTCATATGTGATACCCGTATTCGAAAGAGAAATCAATCCGGCAAATTTCTCAACAGTGATATTAGCCGGAGACAATACCACAGTAAATAACAATCGTCCGCTCAGCAATCTATGGACTCTCACTGCTACAAACAATCCCAATATATTGCATACGGTGTCAGGACAACCATACCCGAATCATTTCACGTTTGATATGGGTGTGCCGGCAAATATCAGTCGTTTCCGTCTCTGGTCAAGGACAGACAATAGTCCCTTCACGGGTAATAATCCAAGAACATTTGAACTTTGGGGAACCAATGACCTGAAAGCAGATCCGAACGATGCAGCTTATTGGGCAGCCGGTGGACCTTGGCAAAATGATTGGGTGTTGTTGGGTGACCACGAAATTAACAATCAGGGTGGAGCTGACGCTTGGCAAGCCGGAGAAGAATTTCAAGTTGATGAAGACTGTCGCGTACGCTACATCCGCTTAATTATTAAATCTGTCTGGAATATGTCGGCTGACGGTGGCCTTCCTGCTATCAGTATTGGTAGAATTGTCCTTTGGGGCGATGATCTTTAAATTTATAGAGTCTGTTTAAATTTTAAACGAATAAAATTTAAACAGACCCTTATACACTAACTAAACAACATTATGAAAAAAGTAATTGTCCTATTTTTAACTCTTATTACGCTTTACGCTTGTTCAGAAACTCAACAAGACAATATGCTGTCTCGCAAAGAGATAAAAGACGGCTGGATTCTTTTATTCGATGGTGAAACTTCCAACGGTTGGACAAGTTCAAGAAACGGTCGAGATTTTCCCGAAGCAGGTTGGGTAATCGAAGATGGTATGATAACGCTTGACAACACTGTCAGACCTCGCCCTGGCGATATTATTACTGAAGAATCGTTTCAAGATTTTGAATTGTCACTTGACTTCCGCATTGCCGAAGCCGGTAACAGCGGCATCAAGTATTACATTTTGCCCGGCACTACGTTGGGTTTAGAATTCCAAATTTTGGACGACGACAAGCATCCGGATGCGAAACAAGGAAGAAACGGCAATCGCCTGCAAGGCGGTTTGTATGATATGATACCCCCAAACTTCCAAGGGAGCAATCCGCCCGGCGAGTGGAATCACGCTCGCATCGTTGCGAAGGATAACAAAATACAACATTGGCTCAATAGCGTAAAAATAGTTGATTTTGAGCGATTCAGCAAAGAATGGGATGAATTGAAAGAATTAAGCAAGTTTAGAACCGACACAAATTGGGGAACGCCAACGCAATCGCCCATTTTGTTGCAAGACCACGCAGATGTTGTATCTTTCAAAAATATTAAAATCAAAAGATTATAATGAGAATGAGAGAATATTTCCGTATACTTGCGTTTTTTCCGCGTGCGGAACTCATTGAGTCACAAGAACTGTGTGGTATCCGCAACACCAATCTCTAACAGGGCTTCTAAACCCTGTTAGAGATTATATGTCAAACTTTACAGTGCAATTTCATAAACTATATAATTTACAAGTAAAACAAAAAAGATGACTAATTCATTATTGGGAAAAAAAGTTTTTTTCACTGTTCTCCTGTGTTGTTTTTCTGTCGCGATTTCCTTTTCGCAAGAAGCGCCGGCACCATCTCAGACACCTGAAAGCGCGAGGGTGATTTTCACCGGCTTTGCGCCGCTTTCCGAAGAGGAATTGCAGAACGGAACGCTTCGAATCTTCGATGGCGTAAGCACATTCGGCTGGGGAGGCAATGCAAGGGTTCAAAGCGGAGCACTGCATTTTACCGGCAATCTTTTTGAAGATTCACCATTCTATTTCTTTTTCGCCGGCAGAAGTCCGCTGGAAGGAACTTTTGCGGTAAACACAACAACAGGTATATTCACGGTAGACCAGAGCGAAATGACCTCGCTTTTCGATGGCAGAATCTTGACAGGCTGGAGAAAACACGGCACTGTTGAAGCCTTTGTTGAAGATCGAGTGATACGCTTGACGAAAGGAGGAGGCTCGTTGGAAACTGTGGACGCATTTGCTGACTTCATTCTGCAATTGGAGTATTATACTCCGGTGCGTCCGGTGGGCGAGGGAGTCAATAGCGGCGTTTTCTTTCGGAGTATTCCGGGCGAGAGAATGAATGGTTACGAAGCGCAGATTCTTAATAATCCTTCGGAAAGAGATTATCAAAATTTCATCGGCACCGAAACCGGAGGAATTTTCCGCCGTCAAATAGCGAGAAATGTTGCACCAAAAGACGGAGAATGGAACTATTTAACGATCATTGCCAGGGGTGCGAGAATGGCAACGTGGGTCAATGGAATTCAGGTAACAGACTGGACAGATGAGCGTGAGCCGCACAATAATCCCCGTAACGGATTGCGTACTCAAGCCGGAACAATCCAACTTCAAGGGCACGACCCGGAAACTGTCGTTTTGTTTCGCAACATCAGAATAAAAGAACTATAATGAGCATTAGATTATCTGTATTTTTAATTCTGCTGTTCTGCTTCGCGGCTAATCTTGATGCCCAACCGTTGCGTCCGTTAATAGTTACAATTGATACTTCCGACGCTCCCGAAACCCAAGAATGGGCAGAGAAAATTGCCGAAATAGCCAAAGAACAGTATCCTCATCTTGTAGCGCTGCTTGATTCCGACGGGTTCACGCCGACGGATTCAATAGTCGTCATTATCAGACATATGGATGGAGTTGGACACGCCGTACGGAATCAAATACACATTGCTGTTAATCGTGTTAATAATCGCCCTGATGATACCGGCATAGTGGTGCACGAGTTGATACACATTATTCAAGCATACCGTTTTCGCGGAGTTCCCGGTTGGGTAACAGAAGGAATTGCAGATTACCTGCGATTTTTTTACTACGAAAGAAACGGCGATGTAACCTGTCGTATCAATAATCTTGATAGAGCGCGATACACAGACAGTTATCGCACTACCGCCGCATTTTTCGACTGGATAGTGCGGACTTATGATGCCGGATTTATCAAGCGGCTCAATGCCGTTTGTCGCGAAGGAAAGTTCGCTGTCGATTTCTTTAAAGAATCTACAGGTAAAACAGTTGACGAGTTATGGGATGAATTTATACATTCTCAGAGAATAGCTCGAGATTCTTAATTTATTAACAATAATATACAATTAAATGATTAGAAGAGATTTTATCAAAAAAACCGGACTTGCCGTTGCCGGTCTTAGCGTATCGAAAATTGCAATGCCCACAATATTGTCAACCAGATCGCCCAATGAAAGAGTAGTGGTTGCCGTAGCGGGAGTCAACAGTCGCGGCAGATCCTTGGCTACTACTTTAGCCGGACTTCCTAACTGCGAAGTTGGTTACGTTTGCGATGTAGACTCGCGTGCAATGGCAAGAACTGTCGAATCTGTTGCGGAAGTACAGACCCGCAGACCCACTGCCGAAAAGGATTTCCGAAAAGCATTGGAAAATTCGGGAGTAGATGCTTTAGTGATTGCTATGCCCGACTTTTGGCACGCACCGGCAGCCATCATCGGCTGTAATATGGGGAAACACGTTTTAGTTGAAAAACCGGGTAGCCACAATCCGAGAGAAGGAGAGCTTACTGTGGAAGCAGCCCGCAAAAACAACCGTATTGTTCAACTATTTACCCAACGTCGTTCAGCGAATCATATCAATCAAATGATTCAAGACATACGCGATGGCATCATTGGCGACGTGTTTATGGCAAAAACCTGGTACGCACGCCGACGCGGAGCAACAAATCTGCAACCCACTGCTGTTCCCGAATGGTTGGATTGGAATCTTTGGCAGGGTCCTGCTCCTCGCAAACCTTACGAGCAGGGGCTTGTGCACTATGACTGGCATTGGCTTTGGCATTGGGGTACAGGCGAAGCGCTCAACAATGCTACGCACGAAGTAGATGTGGCTCGTTGGGGGTTAGGCGTTGAATTTCCAACCAGGGTGTCATCGCACGGACATCGATTTTTATATGATGATTCGTGGGAAACGCCCGATACCCAAACGATTAATATGGAGTTTCCCGGAGGCAAGTTAATTACTTGGGAAGGTTTGAGTAACACCAATTGGCGAACCAACGGTGAATCCCGTGGTATCGTATTTTATGGTACAAATGGCTCCATACAGAATTCCGGCGGAAATGACTACATCGTTTACGACAGAGGAAATAGAGAAATCAAGAACAGTCGTACCGCTGACAGTGCTCCTGCCGAAGCCGTTGATCGCACAAATACTGTTAGTCCGGATTTGGGTATGGACGCGGTACACGCTCAAAATTTCATTGAAACCATTCGCGGCAATGCAACACTCAATGCCGATATCGAAGTTGGTCGTCGTACTGCATTATTGCTGCATTTGGGCAATATTGCACAGCGTACAGGGATAACACTTGATATCAATCCGCGTACCGGACATATTCTCAACAACGATCGTAAAGCGCAATCTCTTTGGAGTCGTACTTATGAGCCGGGTTGGGAGCCGAAAGTGTAGATTAATGTATTGCAAATAAAAGAAAAGCAAGGATATAGCTGATGCCGTACCCTTGCTTTTGTTTTATAAAACCTCATTTTATCGCTCTAACGTTACTGTCGATTGTGAATCTCCGTGTGTTGAAATAGCCATTCCCTGCACGAAAAGTGTTCCGCTGACATTTCCCACCAAATTCAAACCAATAACCATACCTGTTTCGACTTCAAGGCTCATTTTACCCTTGAACTCCCCTGTCATTTCGCCCTCCATACCTTCGTTGGGAGTTGTTTTTGATGTACTCACTACATCAAAAAAAACTACATCGTCTTTTACCGATACAAGGGTATAGGTGTTTGTTGAGATGCTCGACATTCCTGCTATATTTGATGAAATATCACTGCTCCAACTATCGCCAATCGTTATCGCTTTTTGTGGATACATAACAAATGACTGTTCGAGTATCTGTTTCATCGCATCTTCATTAAATGCCTGCAAAAGACCGTCTGCCATTGCTTGCATCGCCGGATTTTCCGAAAGCGTATTCTTACGAATTTCGTCCATAATGACATCAAAACCCGAAACAGAAATAACGGTACCATTGGAACTAAAAACAACATTCATTGGCTTTCCGAGAAGCGCACCGTAAAGCTGATGAAGATAAATATCCATTCCTGATGCGAATTCCTCGCCGGTTGCCGAATTGTAACGAATGGTCATCATTGGCGAAGAAATATCTACGATAAGTTCCGTATAAACGTAGTCCATACTTATTTTATCAGCGGTTTTTTCTTTTACGGACATTTCGGTTACAATATCCATTGCGATATTCATCACAATGCTTTGTCCCATCACATTTTGCGTCATTTCTTGCTTGTTGCTGAAGCGATACGAATACGTTTCGCCTTCTGTTGGATTAAACGATAGGTTGATTGTTTGAGCCTGCATCAATGTAATTGTACAAAAGCACAGAGCGAAAAAAATAATTTTATTTTTGTTCATTTTTAAACCTGTTTTTTGATGTTATTTTGTTTATTTGATGCAAAATTACGGAAACAAATGATGAAATGCAATGTATTGACAGTGTTTTTTGTAATGTGAGTGATTTTATTTATTTTTCATTCCGGGTTTTCCCTGTCAACAACTAAAATTCCCAAATTCTCACTATCTTTGCAGTCAAAATCATCAATCCGAATATGACAAATGTTGAGAAAATAGATACTCCCTTGCCTTCAAAACGGGCAGAAAGCCAACTTTACGGTGATGTTTGTTCGTTGATAGAAAACACTCGTCAGCGACTGGCTACAACGGTAAATGCCGAAGCCTGCATAATGCATTGGCAGATAGGCAAGCGCATCAAAGAAGATGTTTTGTACAATAAAAGAGCCGAGTACGGAAAACAAATCGTTAAGAATCTGTCAGTTCGCCTGACAGAGCGTTATGGAAAAGGTTGGAGCGACAGAAAACTTTTACATTGTATACGCGCTGCGTATATTTTTTCAGAAGAACAAATTGTATACGCAGTGCGTACCCAATTGACTTGGACACATCTTCGTTCTTTAATGTTTATTGATGATGAATTAAAGCGGTTGTTCTATATGGAAATGTGTCGATTAGAACACTGGGATACTCGGACATTGAATGAAAAAATAGACAATCAACTTTACGAACTAACCACGTTAAGTAAAAAACCGGAAGAAGTTATTAAACAGGAGCTTGCAAAAATAAAAGATACCGGCACGCTTACGCCGAACATCGTTTTCCGTAGTGATTATTTTTTGGATATGCTCGGATTGACCGATGTATATAGCGAAAAAGACTTGGAAGATGCTATTTTAATTCAAATTCAATCGTTTATTAAAGAAATGGGCAATGATTTTGCTTTTGTGGACAGGCAAAAGCGAATAACAGTTGATTCTACGGATTACTATATAGATTTGCAGTTCTACCACAGAAGATTACGCCGTTTGGTAGCCATTGATTTGAAACTCGGCAAATTTAAACCCGAACACGAGGGGCAAATGTTGCTGTATTTAAGGTATCTCAATAGAAACGAACGAATGGAGGGAGAAGAATCGCCAATAGGATTAATTCTTTGTTCGGAAGGAAATACCGAACACATTGAATATCTAATGCTTGATGACAATAGCATCAAAGTAGCGCAGTACTATACGCAACTGCCCGACAAAAAACTATTGAGTGAAAAATTACAACGTGCTATTGCAATAGCAAAAGAATACCACACAAATACTGTGATAGATAGATAAATAATTAGATAAACCGACAATGGTAAATCCACTCCTCCAAATAGACACTCTCACCAAATCTTTCGGCGATTTGGTGCTATTCCGTGATATCTCTTTCGGCATTGCCGAAGGCGATAAAATAGGACTTATCGCCAAAAACGGCGCGGGAAAAACAACACTCCTCAACATCATTGCCGGACTTGAGTCGTTCGACAGCGGACGAGTGGTTTTTCGCAACGATGTGCGTTTTGCCTATCTCGACCAAATGCCGCAATTCGACCCCGTGCTCACGGTGCTCGAAGCCTGCTTTCAATCTGATAACGAAGCTGTAAAAGTGATTGCTCATTATGAAAAAATCATCGCATCGGGTAATTCCGAAGAATTAGACGAGGCTATCGCACAAATGGATTTACACAAAGCGTGGGATTACGAACAGCGCATCAAACAAATTCTCACGCAGTTAAAAATCAATCGTTTCGACCAAAAAATCGGCGAACTTTCGGGCGGACAAATCAAACGTGTGGCACTTGCCAACGTACTCATTTCCGAGCCGGAATTGATAGTGCTTGATGAGCCGACCAATCATCTTGACCTTGATATGGTTGAGTGGTTAGAAGATTATCTTTCGCGCTCAAAAATGAGCTTGCTGATGGTTACGCACGACCGCTATTTTCTCGACCGTATTTGCACGCAAATTCTCGAAATCGACAACAAGCAATTCTATTCATACAAAGGCAATTTCTCTTATTTTCTCGAAAAAAAGGACGAGCGGATGCAAACGCAAAATGCCGAAACTGATCGCGCACGAAATTTATATAAAACCGAATTGGAATGGATGCGCCGCCAACCGCAAGCCCGCGCCACGAAAGCGAAAGCGCGCATTGATGCTTTTTACGAAATCGAAGAAAAGGCAAAACAGCGTAAACAGGACGAGGGTGTTCGTCTTTCGGCAAAAGGTGCATATATCGGCAACAAAATATTTGAAGCTGTACACGTTACAAAAAGTTTCGATGATATTAAAATTACCAATGATTTCAATTATATTTTTTCCCGATATGAAAAAATGGGCATCGTAGGCAATAACGGTACAGGAAAATCAACTTTCGTAAAAATGTTGCTTGGCGAAGTGCCGCCCGATAGCGGACATTTCGACATCGGCGAGACCGTCAACTTTGGCTATTATAGTCAAGACGGACTGACGTTTAACGGACAAACAAAAGTGATTGACGTAGTGCAGGCAATTGCCGAAGTTATTGATATGGGTAATGGAAATCGACTCACAGCATCGCAATTTTTGCAACATTTTCTCTTTCCGCCCGAAAAACAACACAACTACGTATATAAATTAAGCGGCGGCGAAAAACGGCGGTTGTATCTCTGCACGGTGTTAATAAAAAATCCGAATTTTCTTGTACTCGATGAGCCGACCAACGACCTCGATATTATGACGTTGAATATCCTCGAAGAGTACCTGAAAGGATTCAAAGGCTGTTTGATTGTCATTTCACACGACCGTTATTTTATGGACAAAGTGATTGACCATTTGCTCGTTTTTCACGGAAATGCCGATATTCAGAATTTTCCGGGCAATTACACGCAATATCGTGACTGGAAATCTATCAAAGATAAAGAAAAATCGGAAACAGTAAAAATTGAAAACAAAGAACGCGTAGTAGAGAAATTTCATTCGGCAGAAAAAACGAAGCTCACATTCAAAGAAAAACGTGAATTCGATGAGTTAGAGCCCGAAATCGCGCGATTGGAAGAAGAAAAAATATCGCTCGAAATAGAGCTTTCGTCGGGGATGCTTTCGTCGGAAACGTTAGTTGAGAAATCGAATCGCATTTCGGAAGTGATGACGTTGATTGAGGAAAAAACGGAAAGATGGATTGAATTGAGTGAGTTTGTCTGAATAATATGCTAATATATGAAAACAGGCGGTCGCTGAACGGAGCCGAAGCGCAAAGTCGAAACATAGATTTTAAATATCTTGGTTATTTCAAAATAGTTGTGTATATTTGTAGCGAAAGTTTTACCTTTGTAAAAAAGTTTTAGTTATGGCATCAGTTATTTCGGAGAAATTATTGCTTTTGAGGGCATTGTGTGTTGCTTACGATGTGAAAACGATGTATGTTTTCGGCTCTGTCTGCACAGACAAGTTTAATGCAGACAGCGATATTGATATGCTTGTGTCGTTCAAAGAGTTATCTATTGAAAAATATACCGATAATTATTTTGCTTTACATGAAGAACTAGAAAAACTGTTTGACCGAAAAATTGATTTAGTAACCGAAAATTCGCTCTCAAATCCCTATTTTATCCAAAGTATTGACGAAACCAAACAGTTATTGTATGCAGCGTGAAATTCTAAAATACCTGCTTGATATTCAAATTTCTATTGATTCTATTTTCGATTATTTGGGTGAAAAACGAGATTTCAATCAGTACAAAGCAAACAAATTGCTTCGTAGAGGAATAGAGCGAGAGTTAGAAATTATTGGCGAGGCAACAAATCGAATTCTGAAGATCGATGAAAATATTGCTCTGACAAATGCAAAACGTATTGTCAGTTTGCGAAACTGGGTGATTCACGGTTATGATAAAGTTGATGATACTATTATTTGGGGCGTTATTTCTCGTGATGTCCCTTTGCTGAAAACAGAAATAGAGCAGTTTTTGAACTCAAAAAAAGTAGAATAAACTTTTTTTCCATTTGATTGTTATATATAAATACATAGAACTATAAAATACTCAAAATTCAAAACAAATGAAAAGTATCAAAGGAACCCAAACAGAAAAAAACCTGTTAAAAACATTCGCAGGCGAATCACAAGCGAGAATGCGCTACACCTATTATGCAAGCGTAGCCAAAAAAGAAGGATATGAGCAAATTGCAGCCATTTTCCTCGAAACAGCCGAACAAGAAAAAGAACATGCAAAGCGTATGTTCAAATACCTCGAAGGAGGAATGTTGGAAATCACAGCCACGTATCCCGCCGGCGTTATCGGCGATACAGCTCACAACTTGAAAGAAGCTGCCGACGGCGAAGCCGAAGAATGGACAGATCTATATCCCGCTTTTGCAATTGTAGCTGAAGAGGAAGGTTTTAAAGAAATTGCCGTGATGTATCGAATGATTTCCGCAGCCGAAAGTATTCACGAAGAGCGCTATCGCAAGTTGTTGCATCATTTGGAGCATCATACTATTTTTGCTCGCCACGAAGAAGTTGAGTGGCAATGCCGTAATTGCGGATTTGTACACAAAGGCAAAAAAGCGCCACAAAAATGTCCGGCTTGTTTGCATCCGCAAGCATATTTTGAAGTAAAAAACGATGTTTGGTATTGATAATTAGATTTATTCTGATTGAGAGCAAATGAAAAGCCGCAAGAGAAAAACTTGCGGCTTTTTATCCTTAAATCAATCTATTATGCTATTCGCCATTGTTGCGGGACAATAAGCCAACTGTGGAAATTTTCTTGCATACAGCTCAAAAATGACAAACATTGCACTTGTGTACACTAAATCCCCCATAACCGTGTTATGAAAAAACGGTATTCCTGCCACGTAACAAGCCATTAATCCGCTTAATGTCTTGGGATACATATTGAACATAAGCCATACGCCGAAGTTGGATACAAGAAAAAAGATGACCGATGTACCCAATGCTGAAAAAAGCAAATTGGATACGCGTACTTTTTTCAATGTAAACATACCAAGCACCACAATAAGTGTAAAAGCACCATAAGTAAACAATGAAAATGAAGAAAACCAAACAAAGTGGTCGAAATATTGTCCATATATCGTATTGTTCAATATCAAATCGCTTATCCACATTGATGCTACGGGAATGAGAAACGCCCAATAGCGTTTGGTGAAATACGCTGCGCCGAAAAGAGCCATTGCACCGATAGGCGCAAAATTCGGCGGACTTGGAAGCAGGCGACACATTGCTACCACAAAAACCATCAATGTTATTACTCTGAAGCGCAAGTTTAATTTGCTTTTTTCCATTATCTTACAATATTAACAAACGCCACAACTGCACCGTTTTGCTGACCCACTTGCAGTGTTTCAATCAACGTACCGTTTTCGCTATATCGAGCAACGGCTTGTCCCATTTGTTGTGTTACAAAAACTTCGTTAGTAATCGGGTTTACCGATACTTTGTAGGGAAACATCAATGAACTGACATTTGCCGATGACGTAAAATCACTCACGACTTTGTTGGCAATGGATATTTGTTTGATTGACCCGCCAAAAGTATTCCAATCGAAAAATGCACCGTAAACAAAATTTCTTCCTGCCGCAATGCTTTCAACCTGTGTATTTAATGTCTGGGTAATTTGTCCTGTTGCTGCGTTTAACACGTGAACGTTGGCAGGTGCGCCGGCTGCGGGACCCATCCATACAGCAGCGGTATTAAGAAACAGTTCGCCGGTGGAAGTGCTCACAATATTTGTCGGATTGTAAGGCACTTCGAGCACTCTTGTTTCCGTAAACGTAGGAATATCCACTACCGAAACGGTGTTACCCTCGCCTTGTCCCGAATTGGCAATAAAGAGCGATTGCCCTTGCACGGCAATTCCTTCCGAAAATGTGCCGGTAAGTCCGATGACTTGATTCGTGAACGAAGTGGTGTCGATTTGCGCCACCGCACCCGAATAAAGTGTAACGAAAACATTGCCGTTGGCGGCGGCTAAACGTCTTGGCTGTTGATTGACAGACTCTTTGCTCAATACAATATCTCTAATGGTTTCACCTGTGATTGGATTGAGTACCCGCACAATACCGCCGGCTTCTGTTCCGGTAATAGTGGCATACATTTTAGAGCCGTAAATCATTAAATCGTTGGGTGTTTCACCGAAGTTGGTAAAACGTCTTTCGTTGTCCCGTACAAATCTGTTGGTGGCAATGTCTAAACTGTAATAAACCAACTGTCCGTTTCCGCTGCCAAATCCGCCTTCGGAAAGTACCCACAAACCAACGGTTTCCGTTTGGTTCATTGTGATGGTGCTGCCGTCGCTCATATAAAACGTAATGGTTCCGCCTTCTTCCACAACACGCACAATGGACGTTTGCGCCAATTTTTTCGTCGAACCGTCGGAAAATGTAACTTCAAATCCATCAGCGGTTTCGGTTACACCGGTAACGGTTAGCCGGTCTTGGAATGCCTTCAAAAGCGTTTCATAATCGACAAGCAATTGGGCTTGACGTTCCTGTTCTTTTCGCAACTCTTCGAGGTCTTTTCTCAAATCGTTGATGTCGTCTTTGTAGCAACCTGTCAGTAAGGTAGCTACCATTACCAAGGAAAAAATAATTCTTTTCATTTTGATTAAATGTTTTGATTGTTAATTAATTATCTTGTATTTTGTTCTAAAAATTCAAATTCGTAAATCCGGCAACTTCAGTCGAAATTTCGCCTAACAAACCGCCTTCGGCGCGGTTTCCGGTGTATACTCTCACGAAGTCAATACCTTTCAATTTTACGGGATTACCGTCTGCATCCACAGCCCAATCAAGGTCGATATGTCCGCGAGGGTCATTGTTTGCCCAATTATCGGCATAGCCAAACGCAACGGCAGGACTTTGCCATATAGTGCCGTTTTGAAAAATAGTTGCTTCCATAAAAGTTCCGCTCAAAGTCAGTTTATCGCCTGCCCAAAGTGGAAAATACGCCTGACTGTGAAATTGATTTTTGGAAATCCAACCCTCATCTCCTTGATTGTCTGTCCAACGGATATAATTCGTATAGGGACGGGTTGCAGGCTCCGATTCGGGTCTGTAATAAGTGATTTCATAATCCCTAATGGTAGTGGGTTTGTGAAATTCAGAGCCTGCAATTTCAAACCATTCGGTATCATCGTCAGGAAATCCGGTGCCGTTGGTATCAACCGCCACCATAATTACACCCGGCTCTGCCCCATTGGTAAAAGCATTTCCAAGCACAATAAAGTTGTTGCCTTTTTGATTAACAACTACGTGGTCGAAACCAAAAACAACGTAACCGCCAAATCCGCCTAGCGAAATCATACCGCCACTTGTGAGAATTTCTTCTGTTTTTTTACGCATTGTTCTGGGCGTATCATCGGTTGTTGCTTCGGGCATTTTATTGACAAACTGACCGGGTGCAGGAAGAAAATCGAACACGCGCGTGATGTAATTATTAAACTGACCGTTACGGCTACTCGGCGTATAAGTTGCATCATTGACCGTTACGGTAACTGTTTTCGATGATTCGCCTATGCTGTTGCTCGTCTTCAATGTGAGGTTGTAACTACCGGGCGTGGCAAAAACGTGAAGAAGATTTTGCGTATCGCCAATTTTTTCGTCATTGAGCCACCATGAAGATGTAACTTCATCAATACTACTTATCTGCGGATTGATGCGCAACCATTGCATTATATCTACCGAAAAACCGCTTGCGGGCGATGTGATGGTAATGACAGGTGTTGCCAATGACGGCTCCGGAGCGTAATCATCTTTGCAACTTATCAGCAAAATAATGGCTGATAGAAATAGAATTGTTTTCTTCATTTTGAGTTTATTTTATCGTTATTTATACACAAAAGCAAAATGTGCTGGAATATCCCCCGTTCTAATACTAAACATCACACTGCCGTTTGGGTCAACGCAATAAAGTATTCCGGGCGAAACATAATCCCGCGCATCGGTAATATAGATGAATCCCGAATATGGGTCAATCGCTATCCCGTAAGGAATCTGAATGATGTCGATGATCGATTGCGGCAGAAAACTGCCCGTCAATAAAGTATGTGTTCTGACGTTTATCATCGAATAGTTAACCTCCCATTTGTTGGTCAAATAGCTAAATTCTGCCCCGATAATGTAGGCTGTATCGCCCGATATGGCAAGATTTGTACAAGCGATATCAAATGTATGCTTAATGCTATGCGTTTGTGTGTCAATGACGAACAGTCTTGACGGAATGGTGAAATGGTCGCCGCGTGAACTCACATACAAATCGCCGTAATCGGTTGCTCGCAAACGGTGCAGATTGGGTGCGACTTCAATTCTTTTTGTTTCGGTAAATGTTGTGAGGTCGATAACCGATACCGTTGTTTCGTAATTGACAGGGTCATAACCGCCGGAATTTGCCACAAACAGTTGATTGCCAATTGTCGCCAGTTCTTCGGGTTGTCTGCCTGCTTCAACCGTGCGTGTAATTTGCAGTGTGGCGGTATCAATTTCAGCAATAAATCCGTTGGGCGAACTGCCGCCTAATTGTACTTCGCCGCCATACGCGCTCACGTAGGCTCTGCCGTTGGCGAAAGTGATGTAGCGTACATTTTTGACATCAATTACGCCAATTCTTTGCGCTGTGCGCATGTCCATCACCTCAATTTTGTTGGAATTGTTGATAACGGCATATAGTTTTGAGCCATAAACGCCGATGTCGCTTCCCACATCGCCCAACCCCAAAACGGCGTTGGGATTCGCTTGCCCGAAAATATTTCGGCGATACAATCCTTCCTCAAAGTCTATAAAATCGAGCGAGGCTTTGTTCATATTCATATTTCCCTCGTTGAGAAGATAGAAGCCTTTGAGTTGTGCAGCGTTTTGCACAGGGATTCTATCGACTTCTTCGGGGATAATGAAATCTTCTTTGCGACAACCCGGCAAGATAACTGCAAGTATCGCCAATAAGGCGGATAATTTGTAAATTGTTTTCGTCATTCGCATAATTGTCAATTTCTACATTCCTACATTTCTACATTTCTAAAAATGAACCGACACGCCAAATCTATAACTCCTTCCCGGCATCGGGAAATTAAGTATTACATCGTAATATTGATTGAGCAAGTTATTGACCTCAGCCGTCATACGCACCGGCAGGTTCAACATATTTCGTTCCCAAATCACAGCCAAATCGCTTGTGTACCAAGGCTGAACGTAATTGACCGGAATATTCGCCTTTTGACTGTAACGCTCGCCGGTGTAGATAAAACTGTAATTGAGTTGCCAACTTTTCCAATGCATTGAAGCGGTCAGTATGCCGCTGTGAACAGGCGTATAAGGAATTTGGTCACCAAAAGTGGTGCCGCCGGGCGTGATATCAATCGCTTTTTGACAGGTATAATTCAGTACCAAATCGAAATAAATTCTTGCCGGAAGCAAAAATCCGACATTCGCATTCGTTTCTAATCCTTTGATTTCCACTTCGCCGAGATTCATCATTGTCCAGCGAAAAAGATTGGACGACGGCATTGCTACAATCTTATCCTTCACCCGATTATAATACGCATCAGTTTGTACGGAAACCGAACGCAAAAAACCGGCTTGAGGTTGATGCACCCACGTAGCGCCCACATTGAACTGCGTGGTGGATTCGGGACGAAGAAAACTGTTGCCGATAAACGTGTAATATAAATCGTTGAACGTGGGCATTCGGAACGATTCTTTATAAAACGCTCGCACGCGAAACGATTTCAAATCGGTAAACGGCTGTACCGATGCCGAAATAACGGGGCGAAAAACCTTACGACTTTCCGCCTGTCGGTGCTCGCGTACCTGTTCATCAATCAATCCGCCGAGCAAACTGCCTTGAATATCCAATCGTTCCCAACTGAAATGCGTAGAAAGTGCGCCCAAATAAGAATGCCGCGTAGGATAGGGAAAGCGATAAAGGTTGGCATCAAGCGATTGTACCGAAAAATCGGTGGCTAACGAAATATTCCACCAATCGGAAAGCGACACTTGATTAACCAGTGAAAAATACGCCTCGTTTTGGTAATATCTATTATCCAATGCGCCTTCGAGCATTTGATAATCAGAATCTAAATAGCGGGTATAATCGCTTCCGAATTTGACGTTTGCCAACAAATTGTGTCCGTTGAAAAGAGAATTATTAAGTGTTCCGTGCACGAAGAAATTCCTGTCCCATTGTCGTTGTGTGTGGTGGAAACGATTTGCCACAATCGTGCCCGGAAGCCCGCGTTCCGAATCGTAGAAATAGACTTTGAGCGATGCCTGTCCGCTGTTTCTCAGTTGTGTGTGAAGCGTTAATTCGGTACGAAGTGCAGTAATATCGCCGTTTTGTCGCACGGCAGTGGTATCGTATCCGTCGGCTTTGTGGTAACGAAATTTGTAGCGTCCGTGTGCGTGCAGCCATTCTGCGTTGCCGGAAAGAGAAAGATTTTCCGTCAGTTTTTGCTGATATAATATGCCCGGATTGATCAAGCCGAATGAGCCTGTTTTGAATGTTGTGTTGATATTGAAACTTTTACCGTTGCCGAATTGAGGCGTTTTCGTGCGCAAAAAAAGTGTGTTTGACGCAAAAAAACCGCGTACCGGTTGAAAAATCGACGATCGCTGTCCGTTATATAATTCAATAGCTTCAATATTGTTAAGCGAGAATTTCCCCAAATCAACCTGTCCATTTTGTGCATTGCTGATAATCATACCGTCGTAAAACACAGCCGTGTGTGCACTGCCGAGACTTCGCACATTCACGGTTTTCAGACCGCCCACACCACCGTAATCTTTTAATTGTACGCCCGAAAAAAATCGAATCGCATCAGCAACGGAAAAACTGTTTAACCTTTCGAGATCTCTACCCGATAGAATTTGTGCAGGCATCGGCGACACAACGCTAAATCGGGGACGAGATGCGGTAACAACCACTTCGTCAAGGTTGAACATCTGAACGGTATCTGTCGCAACGGATTCACTGCCGGAAAATTGTGCGAAAGACGACATCGAAAACAGAAAAACAGACAACAGTATCACTATTCCTTTTTCTGCCCGTAAACCTGTCTGTTTACAGAAACGCATAAAATGTTAATTTGCAGGGGCAGAAATTCTTATACCACGAAACAAACTGCCCGCTTGTGAAACAAACAGCCTTGTGGAATGAGTGAAATCAAATGAAATTATGCAGGGTCGCATTTGTTCTCAAAGCCCTATTCCTCGAAAGCTTTTATTATTAATGCGTTGGCAGGTCTCCTGACTTATCCCCGTTTTGAACTGCCTTCCCATCCTGATATTATCGGGACAGTGGCAAATAGTGTTCGTCAAAACGTTGCATAGGACTTACAGTAGCGGGTCTGTTCAGGATTTGCACCTGATTCCCTCTTCGTTGAATAAACCGAACGGTATATTCAAACCAATGCGGGGACAAAGGTAGGAAAAACTTTTAATAAAACAAGGTGCAAAGATACAAAGTTTTTAGCTTTGCATTTTTGCACCTTGAATGACGTAAAACTCTTAAAACGTATAAGTAAATTGCCCCATAATGCTTCTTCCGGGCATATTAAAACCATCTATTTCCGTATAATTTTCATCGAAAAGATTCGAAATTGTGATACCGACACGAGCGCGTGGCGTAACGTTGTAAAATGCTGAATAGTCGAAAATTAAATGTGCAGGAAGTTTCAATATCATATCCTCTTTTTTATATCTGCCGTTTGTAAAATAATCATCTTCGGTAATATCGGGACGAATCCACGAAAAAATATCGCGTTCCAATCTTGTACCTTTGTATCGAGCGTGCAAACGAGTGGAAAGTCCTTTGTTGCTGTCGAAGAAAATACCGAAATTTGCGTTTGCTTTGTTCACGTGCAGCAAATCTTTTTTGACATCGGTATTATAATCTGTGAAAGTCGCGTTTAGCATATAAGTCAGTCCGCCGTAAAGTTCTATTTTTTGATTCAATCCGGCAAGTCGTCCGAAATCTATTGAGCCGATAAACTCCAAACCGCTCATATTCGCATTTTTCGCATTTTTGTAAAATGTAGTATCTGAAACCATTTCGGTCACGATTTTATTACTGTGAACGGTGTTGAAATACCGTACATCGGCGTAAAATGCGCCTTGCGAATAACCAAAACCAATATCGTAAGTGGTTGACGTTTCGGGTTTCAAATCGCCATTTCCGACATACACCTGTCGCCACTCCCATTCGCCAAACATAATATTTATTTCATACTGTCCGGTAACGGCGTACGCATCGGGCACGCTAAACGCCTGACCTGCACTCGCATTGAAGTTGAATCCATTCGGCAAATTATATCTTAATCCGATGGAAGGAACAAAGAAAAAATAGTTTTCCGATGCGTTTTTGTTTTCTAGAAACTCGTTATTGAAAATCTTGTAATTGACGTGATTGGCACGTGCGCCGGCGTTAATTATCAAATCATTTAATTCGTAATTGATTTGTGCAAAAGCCGAAAATCGTTGGTTTCGATTATCGGGGCGATACGGTGCTGCCGGCGTTCCTTTTGCCGACGAACGGTCTGATTGGTAATCCCATACATCGAAATCGACACCGCCAAGAATGTGAAAGTCGTTGAAAATGTGTGTATTATTCGTTCTGATACCGTATTCGCTGATATTTTGACGAAAATTAATAAAATTCGTTACCGTATTCCCTTCCGTTTCGTAATATGCGATATTTTCTTTTGAAAAATAAGGCGAAATTACCAATCTGTTATTCAGCGAAGTACGAGAAATATTTCCGAAAAGATTAAAACGATTCATATCATTTTTTGTGGGAAACGGTGCGAAATAATCGCCGGGCGTTTTCACATCGTAAGCTACATTATAAAAAGATGACAGTCCGATATTCCAAAGGTTATTTACTTCAAAGTTCAGTTTTCCAAACAATTGCGACATTTGATAAGTAGTATTCGGATAAACATCGCCAAATGAATTTTCACCCAAAATTGCCTTATCCGCATCACTCATTTTCAGCAAGTTATTTGCACCGATTCGGTAATCGTTTTGCTGCGTTTGGTTTGTGAAACCGAAAACCACACCTATTTTGTCCGACAACATACCGGAAGCATCGGCTTCAAAACTCGTAGTGCCGAAACTGCCGCCGCTAAGCGCAACATTTCCAATGCGTTCGTTTGTGGCTGTTCGGGTAATGATATTAATCACACCGCCCATTGCATCGGTACCGTAAAGCACGGAGTAGGGACCTTTAATAATTTCAATTCGTTCGATTATCGATGTAGGAATGGTGGATAAATTACTTGAGCCCAGCGGTAATCCGTCAATCAAAATGGCAGTATAGCTACGAGAATTTGCCATTCCCGTAAATCCTCGCATTCCCACGGTTGATAACAAGCCGGGATATTGAATAATGTTGAGATTTGTGGCTCTTTTGAGTAAATCGGCAGCATTTTCGGCAGGAATAGTCGTGATTTTGGTACGGTCGATGATTTCCACTTTTTGCGGAATACTTTTCAACGGCAGATTCATTCGCGAAGCGGAAACCACTATTTCGTTTAGTTCGATTGGGTTTGTATTGATATCGTTCTCAGCAACAGATACAAACGTGGCACACGCAAAAGCGATAAACCCAAACCAAATTTTTTTGTTCATTTTGAAATTTACAGTTAAATGATTAATTAATAAATTGTTATTTAACCATAAACTTTCGAAGGAGAGTGTGAGGTATGGCAGATACACACGTTATTATCTTGCCATCATCAAAGAAGTGTTTTTAGCACCTCGCTTTTTTTCCCGAAAGCGTATGATAGTGGTACTTTCAAGACAGGTCTTCCGGCTTATTCCTGTTTTCTGATGCCTTCCCAACTTTTTAAAAATCAGTGGCGTAAGTGTTCAGAAAACTTTCGGGAACATACGGCTGCGGGTACAGCTTTGGATTCTTTCGCTGTTTGTAAGCGATGCTACCAAATTCCATAATGTCTGAAAGTGGGAGTAAAGGTAGTGCTTTTTAATTGATAATTGACAATTGATAATGGATAATTTTACATTGTGAAGACAAAGTTACAAAGAAATAAAATTGTAAAGCTTTATTATCTAGATAATTATATTCATCGCAATAGAGAAATCATTTTTTACATAAAATAAAAGAGCTACGAAAATTTTTCCGCAGCTCTTTTTATATGTATTTGAAATTCTATACTTTATCTAAAATTCAAATTCACCCTCTGTCCTCGTACATTGATTTCCGCACCCCCGTTACCTATATTTCCGTTAATACTTCTTTCGTTCATATTACCGTTGAAATTCTGTAATCCGGAAGTGCCAATTCTATTGCGAGCACTTACATTGAGTCTATAACCTTGATTGGCAGGTACAGTCAGATTGAGATTTCCGTTCGAGGTTGATGCGCGTACAAATTCGCTTACCGAAAGCATTTCTACACTCACGGCACCATTAGAAGTTGATGCCGATACATTGCCGGACAAGCGATTAAGGGTTACGGCTCCATTTGAAGTGCTGACTTCCAATGTGCCTTGAATGTTATTGGCAGTAATGCGTGCATTACTCGTTCCGGCTACAATAACTCCGGTTAAGTTATCGAGATCAATTCTTCCGTTCGAGGTTTTCAACGTGATTGTTCCGCTGCTATTTTGTGTGGAAATGGCACCGTTGCTCGTTGTTAAATTGATGTTACCTTGTGAGTTATCAAGATTGATTCTTCCGTTTGATGTTCTGCCGACAGTGTTGCCCGATAAGTTACTGACACCAATACTGCCATTACTCGTTCTCAAATCACTACTCACATTGTTCGGAGTGCTGATTATGAGCGAAATACTTAAATTTTCTTGTCTCAAATTACCCACATTTCTGGCATTTCTTTTTGGTCGTGCCGTAGCATATAGTTTGCCGTTTTGCACACGAACATCAATGTCGTAATTTTCTTCAAGTAGTTGTCTGATGCGACTTTCCGACAATCTATTGTTTCCCGATACGCGAACTTCAACTGTTGCTTGCGAGTTAGCATCGCCTGTAACTGTAATGCTACCGTTTGATGTGCGTGCTTCTACCATTTGTATTGACGTTGCAGGAAAGGAGTGTCTCATTTCCACAACGTTTCGTTGCCCAACGGCAATATTGATGCACAAAAAAGTGCCGATAAAGAGGAGTAATAAATGCTTCATAATTTCTTGAATTTTTTGTTAATGTCATACTTTACTATAAGTAAGACATCAGTTGAGGTGATTTGGTTACAAAACTATATATATATTTTTGATACCAATATGGAAAGTTGCGAGAATTTTCTCGCAACTTTCCATATGTGTTTGATATTTTATGTTTTACCTGAAATTTAAATTCACATTTTGCGCCTGAACTTCTACTGCTGTACCTCCGTTGCCAACAGTTCCATTGATATTTCTCTCGTTCGCATCGCCGTTAAAATTTTGCAATCTCGATGTAGTTATTCTATTACTACTTCTTACGTTAAGGTTGTAACCTTGATTAGCAGGAAGTATCAGAGTAACATTTCCGTTTGTACCTGATACACGTACAAACTCGTTTGCTGAAAGCACTTCTACACTCATTGCGCCGCCTAATGTTGACGCATCTACATTGCCCGATAGGCGATTTATAGTTACACCTCCGCCCAACGTGCGAGTATTCAGTGAGCCTTGAATATCGTTTGCCGTGATGCCGCCACCGTTTGTGTTTGCTTCAATAGTTCCGTTTAAGTTATTGAGAGTGAGTCCACCACCTAATGTTCTTAACGTGATTGTTCCACCACTGTTTTGTGCTGAAACGCCACCGCCGTTTGTTTGTAAATTGATGTTGCCTTGCGAATTTCCAAGACTGATACCGCCACCCATTGTTCTACCTGTGATGTTCCCCGAAACATTTTCGACTGACAGTCCGCCGCCCATTGTTTGAAAATTTTGTGTACCACCCGACAAGTTGCTAATACCAATACCGCCACCCATTGTTTGCAAATCGCTGTTCACATTTCTCGGAACGTTTATTGTAAAGGAAATACTCAATCCGTCTTGATTTCCAATGTTGATATTTTCCCTCACTCTTGCCGCGGCAATCAATTTTCCGTTTTCTACGCGAACATCAATTTGATACTTTTCTTCAAGTATCTCTCTGATGCGATTTTCCGATAATCTATTATTACCTGATACGCGAACTTCCACCGTAGCCTGCGATTCGGCACTGCCTGTTACTGTGATACCGCCGCCCATTGTACGTGCTTCTACTATTTGTATTGATGCTGCCGGAAATGAATGTCTTATTTCCACACTGTTTTGCTGCCCAATGGTAAGATTTAGGCACAAAAAAGAGCCGATAAAGAAAAATAATACTTGTTTCATACTAATTTTTTATTAAGTTATTGATGATGAGTTTGAATGGCTTGCGCAATCAATTCCAAACCCTGTAAATTTCGTTGATAATAGTCTGATAGAATCGCGTGTGCCCTGTCTTCGGGCAATTCATCGGGCAATTCGCTTTCCAAAAAACTATTGGTGGTAGAGTCAATGATAGTTTGCACGGCGAGCATCACTTCCGTTCTGTCCCACTTGTCGAAATCTTGTGTAAGCGTTTCGATTTTTTCGGCTAATGCAATCATTTGGTTGAGATAGCATACTCTTATATCGGGAGCATTCTCGCAAGAAATCGTCATATTGTTTTGAGAGTCATATTGATAGAGCATTGTTCCCACCGATACCAAAATGCAGATTGATGCAGCAATGGAAACTGACCATTTTACAATCGTCAAACTGCGCTTGCGAGTTGCTTTTTGTTGAAATCGTTTGAAATGACCAATATTTGGCTCTTCTTCAAACAGATTTTTGTTGTTGCTGATATATTTTTCTACATTTTTCATTCGTCAATCATTTTTCGTTTCAATGTTTCTGCCAACTTCATTCGTCCGCGAGCGAATTGTGAACGAGCAGTCGACTCTTTGATTTGCAACATCTGAGCGATTTCGCTAAATTCACATTCTTCAAACAGGCGCATCGAAAGGATAATTCGATAACCGTCGGGTAAATTATTCATTTCTCTTCTGATGCTTTCTACTGATAATTCCAACTGATTATCGTCGTTTTCCTCATTGGCAACAAATATATTATCGTCTATCTGTTCAAACACCAATTTTCGTTTTCGCACGTGATCTATTGATCCTCTGACGGCAATACTTCTACTCCACGCGTGAAATGCTTTTTCGTCTTGCAGTTCGTTGAGCCGATCAAATAGCTTTAAGAATACATCGTGCATCACTTCTTCTGCATCCATTGGGTCGCCAACGATTCGCAGACACGTGTTGTATATCCGTCGATAGTGAAGTTGATACAATTCTTGTTGTAACGCTATTTTTTTGTTTCTTACGAACACGATTTTTTGTTGCTTGTATTATAAAGACGAGGGAATTTTTGTTTTGCTGCATCAAATAAGAAAAATTTTTGAACGCAGATGACGCGGATATCACAGATTTACGCAGATTTTTCTTTAATCCGCGATAATCTGTGATATCCGCGTCATCTGCGTTCAAAAAATATCAAATATACTCTTTCGCTTCCACCTCTCCACTCAATACTAATGCGCCGTTTTCAGCCAATGCGCGCATTTCGTCTTCGCCCGGATAAACGTGAACAGGCGCGATTTTATACACTCGTTCGATGATGAAATTGCAAAACCATTTACTGTTAGCCATTCCTCCGGTAATCAAAATCGCATCAACTTCACCCTTTAGTACGGTTGCCATTGCACCGATTTCTTTTGCAATTTGATATGCCATTGCCACGATAACGTCGTAACTTAATTGGTTGCCTTCTAATGCTTTCATTTCTACTTCGTAAGCATCGTTAGAGCCTGTATATGCGCACATTCCACCTCTGCCTACGAGCATCAATTTCATTTCATCGTAAGTGTATTCGCCACCGAAAGCCGCTTTCAAAAATGTTCCCATTGGCAATGTTCCCGAGCGTTCGGGCGAAAAAGGACCATCGCCGTCCAACGCTTGATTAACATCAATAACACGTCCTTTATAATGTGCACCAACGGAAATTCCACCACCCAAATGTGCGACAATCAAATTCATATCTTCATACTCTTTATTGATTGATTGAGCGTGTCGTCGCGCGATAGCTTTCTGATTCAATGCGTGAAACACGGAGTATCTCGGAAAAAGCGGGTGTCCCGAATAACGTGCAACCGGATCAAGTTCATCTACCACTACCGGGTCAGCAATGTATGCTTTCGCATCGGGAAGTTCACGTGCAATATCATCGGCAATGAGTCCACCCAAATTGCTAGCATGTTCGCCCACCGGACTGTTCATCAAATCACGCTTTAACGCTTCATTTACCCGATAAACGCCCGAAGCAATCGGTTTCACAAGCCCGCCTCTACCTACCACGACACGAATGAGGTCGAGTTTCACTTCGGCATTTTCCAATTCTTTATATATAATATTTTTACGATACGCATATTGGTCGGTGATTTTTGCGAATTTGCTCAATTCTTCTACCGAATGGCGAATGGTTTTCAAGAAAACGATATCACCATTTTTGAAAACGGCGATTTTTGTTGAAGTTGAACCGGGATTTATTGTTAGAATTTTTGGGTTATTGTCCATTGTTTTTTGTTGATTCGTTGATTTGCTTATCTATTGATTTGGCTTACGCTGATTTTCAATTGTTGTTTCTGACTTCTGTAACTTCCATAACTTCTTAATCCATTGCCGCTGCCAAAGCGATTGATAGCATTTTGCTCTCCTCCGTATCTGAGCGCGATGTAAGTACAATCGGCACAGCTGCACCCATAATGACTGCCGCCGCAGTGGCACCACCCAGAAAATTGAGCGTTTTGTAAAGCACATTTCCGGCTTCGATGTCGGGTACGAGCATAATATCGCAATCGCCTGCTACGTTACTCACAATTCCTTTGTGTTCAGCTGCGCGTTTATCAACAGCATTGTCGATAGCCAACGGTCCGTCCACGATGCAGTTCTTGAATTGTTTGCGGTCGCTCATCGTTTTCATCATTGCGGCGTGCACAGTAGCTTCCATTTTTGGATTCACAGTTTCTATGGCGGCAATAACGGCAACTTTTGGTGTTACGATACCTATTTTCCGACAGGCATCTACTGCGTTGTTCAAAATGTGTACTTTGGTGTCGAAATCGGGTGCAACGTTCATCGCTGCATCGGTTACGCACAAAAATTTGTGATAATAAGGCGATTCGAAAAATGCCACGTGACTCAATACGCCGCCTTTTCGTAATCCGTTTTCTTTATCGAGAACGGCTTTCAAAAGTACGCCTGTATTTACGAATCCTTTCATTAAAATATTGGCTTCGCCTTTTTTTATCATCGAGACGGCAATTTGTGCCGAAATATCAGCACCTTTTTCGTTGTGAACGATTTCGATTCCGTTGAGATTTAGGTCAACAGCTTTTGCTACTTTTTCGATTTCTGCTTTGTTACCAATCAATATAGGTGCAACAATGCCTTCGTACATAGCGGTTTTGAGCGATTTCAATACCGCTTCATCTTCGGCAGCAGCTACGGCAATTCTTCTTTGTTGCTTGTTTTTCGCTTTGTTTATGAGTTCTGATAACTTGTGAATCATACACACATTTTTTTAAAGAGTGATTACTGTGTGCAAAATAACAAAAAAAATAGAAGAAAACAGCGATAATTATGTTTTTTTATAAATGGATTTGGTGTAGGAGGCCTATACTCTATAAGGCTATTTGATTACTAACTACCTTACGCTTTCACTCAATATTTTTTTAATCGGCAATACAAACCGTTCCAATAGAGAGATGTCATCTGTAATAATATCCGCTTGTCCCTGCATATTGGGCAGCCGGGGCAGTTCTTTTTTATAGGTAGTTAATAGTTGCTCCGGCAAACTGATTTCTACTGTATAATAAGCCATTTCGCCTGCTTGAACCGGCACTAACGAAATGTTACTCACTACTCCCCGAAGAATACCATATTCATTTTCGGGAAAATTGTGCAAACGGACATTCACCTTTTGTCCTGTTTCTACTTTCCCTGAACGGGCAATGGGGAGCTGCGCTTTGCCCATCACTTCATACAAACCGTGCGGAACAACCGTAAATACGGTTTCACCTGCCAATACGTTCTGATTCTCTGTCCAATGACCGGTAAAAGTAATTGCTCCGTCAATGGGAGATTGTAATACATACATCAACTCCCACGACTGAATTTCCGCTTTCAGCTGTGCAACCAACGCCCGAATTCGAGAACGCAATTCATTGCCTCTTTCCGTATCCTGCTGATGCATATCCAATAGAGATGCTCTCAACTGTGCTATCTGAATCCGCATATTGCCTAATGCCGAACGCATATTTTCTACCGACAGCAAAGATTGCAAATAAGCGTTCTTTGCCCTTTCCAAATCTTCATTTGAAATAACATCTCGTGTGTGCAGTACAGAATCGCGTCGAAATTGACTTTGCGCGAGGGTTAACTGCGCTCCTGTCAGTTTTTGTTGATTTTGCAAAGTAAGATATTGTTCTTCGTGCCGACTGATTTGCGCCTCCGTTATAGCTATCCTTTGTGGAAAATACGAGAGCCTTTGGTACTCTAAATACTCAAACAGTGTGGTATGAAGCGAAGCATACAGAGATTGCAAAGAGCCGACTCGAAGTTCTCTTTTCGGTAATTGAGGAATAAACTCTTCATTTAAATCAATGTTATTCAGATAGCTTTTCAAAAATAACACATCTTCCGTAATTGCCGGATTGTCAATTACCGCAATATAGTCGCCACCTTTTATTTCTTGATTGTTAGCCACATACAACTCCTGTATTTTTCCCGAAGTACGAGAAATGATATAGGCGGTTTGGCAATCATACGAAGGCAAGTAGGACCACAGTCCATTGCATCAAGTTGGGTGTAATGGGGGAAGGGCTTCATTGTTGTTAGTCTAAACTTTTTTACTTTTATCGCTTTTTATATTTTGGGTTAATAACCCAAATGCCGTCAGTAATTTTTATACCCTTCACACATTCTTTCGGGTGTCATAATTGAGCGAAAAGTCCAATTACAAAGAAATATGTTTTTTTGAAATGCGCAAGCAAGTGCGAGACTTTAACTTCTTTTGCTTGTATCACTAATCACTGCCTCGCAATATCGTAAACCTTGCCCTAAATAAATTTCACCTCAACCGACTTATCGAATGTACAATCTTCCCTTCATCAGTTATCCCCTCAATAATCACCACATAGTCCCCAACATTATCAGATGTATAGAAATAAATTTCAACACTCCCATCTTTCCCCGTTGTTACATTCGGATTCCAAAAAATAGTTGCTCTCAAATCTGTCCTTTCGTTCGCTCTTTGCTCCGGTGTGGTATAAGTGGGCGCGAAAAACTCTTGTGTGATTTGGTAACCCAAAGGCGATATCACGCCCAAATTCCTATCGGTAAGACGAACATCTGTTGTAATTTTTACAACAGCATCGTAACGCTTACCGATAATACTCATCGGTAGTCCAAAATGCTCTTGAATCTCAATAGAGATTACGTGGCTCATATTGATGAATATTTCTTCAAATGCCGCTACATCAGTTGCTCCGGACCAATCCAGACCATCAAGCACTACTAAATTTAGACCTCTTAGATTTAAAAAATCTTCCAGCAATTGTTTTAGACTGACACCTACTCCACGCATTCCATCTATCATTTCACGATTTACCCTTCTGGTTAAGGATTGTCCCTGTCTCCTTGCGACAACAACAAACTCATCAAGGTCTAATAACCAATCGTCTTCGTGCATAAATTGACGAAGTAGTTCTATATCTTCATCATCAAGAGTTAATTTCGTTGGAACAAGAAAATTTGTTACAGCAGGAAATCTAACCTCATCTACCTGAATTTCTGTGTGCCTTTCGCTTTGCAAACGAAACCAAGTGCCCTCAGGAAATTCAAAATTTTCAAATTGAAATCTTCCCTCGCCATCTGTATATACTGCATCAAATGGCTGGACAACAAAACCAAACTCAGGAACCATCAGCCGAATAAGCTGGTTGCCACGTCTGCGCAAAAGAGTTCCTTGCAGTGTACCTGTTATCGTTTGACTTCTTTCAAAATCTTGCCAAACAGCGGTAGCTTCTTCTTCATCAATTCTGTTTACATCAAAGCGTGTCCAACCGTGTGTGAGCATCACTAAGTCAAGATGTTCTTTCGCGTTTTCGTTTTTACTGTCAAAGTAATAAGCAGGATTTTCGATATGTCCTCGCAATTCGGAAGCTAAAAGCAAGGTGGAGAGGATATTAACAGATGTATCGTAATGCGCGATGTTGTTGTCAATCACTGAAATTGAAAAATTAGCATTGAGCGGAAAATTTTCGCTATTGGTAACTGTTACTGTGGCATTTACTCGTTCTCTTGTTTCGTGCGTTTCGTTTTTGGTTGTAAATGTTGTGTTTACTATTTCCACCCTGTTTGTGTTGAAAATCTGACGTTTGCTCAGGGGAATTCCTTCTGCATCGGACAAAACAATTCCGACAACTCCTGTGGGTAAATTATTTTCTGGAATGATAAGAAAATTACGTTCGTTGTTCCATCTCTCGGAAGAGCTAGCCCCTCTCTGTTGCAAGGATAAATATAAAACTCTGTTTTGGGTTTGAGTTTTGGGTAAATGCACAATTATATTTCCTTCGTGGCGGTGGATTTGCAGCGAAATGGCATCTTCTTTGGCACGAGGTAGTTGAAATGTTCTTTCAATTCCTGCGGTATTTCGGACAATGGCAAAAAATTGTTCATCACTATTTGCTGTCCACTCAAACGACCCCATTCCGAGATGAGTGGATTCAAAATGAGTAATGATGTCGCCTCTTTCGTTTACAACTGTGCCTGTTATATGTTCGCCTAATCCATTGGAGTTTATGGCGTTGAATGCAATTGCGGTTTCTATTCCGATGGGAATATCGCCGCCTTCGGGGTGGAAACTGATCGAAAAACTATCATTTTGGTTGATTGTAGGAACATCTTCCGATAAATCATTTTTCTTGACTTGTTCTGATAAATCGCTTTCTTGAAGAGACTGTGATGTAATGATATGGATAGCCCTTTGGAAAAAATACTCTTCGCCGAAGTTTTCCAAATGGCGCGTAAAAAAGCGCAGGTTATAAACTCCTGCTTCCAACGCTTCGGTAACAGGAATATGTCCGGCAAAGACACCGTTTTCGTGGCGAATCATCACTCGATTCACTACTTCACGTTGCGAATTGATAAGTTCGACATAGACGTAGCGGCTGCTCGTAGTCTGCACGTGCGATTGAGAGCACACCAAATAGACACAAAACCAAATGTTTTCGCCCGTAAAATAGTTTTGTTTATCAATATGTGCATAGAGTACTTCGAGGGGAAATGGGTTCCTCGCTGTTAATACTGTTGGCTGCCAAAAGAATACAACTAGCAGGAAGAAAGAAATGATTGTTTTAGACATAATTACGGATTTTGATGTGAAACGAAATTTATTGATATTATTTATAAAACATCAGCTTGATTTCGTAATTGCAACTGTTTTAGAAATTACTTTGACCTTTCGAGAATTTCTAATGTTTTATATATTCTACCAATCATCAGTCCTAAACGACGATACCGGAAGATTTCCCTCAACCGTAAACAGTTCCGTAGCCGAAGTATTATCCCAACAATACCGTACAGCAACCGGCTGAGAAACAGAAGGCGAAAACAAATATACTCGGTTGCCAACATAAGCCGCTTTTGCGGAAAAAAACTGCCTGTTATTTCCTGCAATACGGAAATTCAGGATTTCTTTGCCGTGCGTGGTCAATCCCGGATTGGCATCGATATCGAAAGTCAATATTGCCACGCGACCTTCAATTTCGATCGATTGGAGTTCGGGGCTACGATAGTGCATTTTACTCATTCCATACGTTTCAGCTAATGCCCAAAGCGCCATTCGTTCACCTGCTTCGCGCTTTTGGGGTGGGTGAATGGAGTGAAAATTTCCCACATCCATCAACACTGCCATTCCGGTATTGGGCGTTGTGGTCATCACTTTTTGCTGTGCTTCGCGAAGATAGGCAGTATTGCGATTGTCGTTGTAGTTATACGGCGCTATTTGGCAATAATAGAACGGAAATTCACCCACGCCCCACAAATTGCGCCATTCGCGAATCATTGCGTCAAACATTTTAGCGTACAAATCCGGCTCATCGCGATTCGATTCGCCCTGATACCATATTGCACCGCGAATGCCATAGCCAACAAGGGGATGGAGCATACCGTTGTAAAGCACGGTAGGCGAGCCATTTCGAACTCTGATATCGGCATCTGTTGCGGGAATGATTTTTTCGGGAATATCTTTCAGCGAATTGGGTGTCATCCACGCTTCAATGCGTGAACCGCCCCAACTTGTGTGGATTAATCCGACAGGTACGTTCAACGTTTGGTTGATAACACGTGCGAAAAAATAGCCTGTGGCGGTAAAATTGGGAGTGGTTTGCGGATTTGCCGATTCCCACGTGCCTGTAACATCGTCTTGTAATGAGGTAGTTGAATTTCTCTGAACGGTAAAACAGCGTATGCCTGAATTGGTCGATGAAAGAATCGCTTCGGGACCGCCTTCGATAGGCTCGTTGCGAAAGCCTTTCATTGGCATTTCCATATTCGATTGTCCCGAACAAAGCCACACTTCGCCGACGAGAATGTTTTCAAGCACAATTTGGTTACCGGCTTTGATAACAATTTCATACGGTGTAAAACTTGCCGTTGGCGTTTTAATTGTTGTGCGCCAATAACCGTTTGCATCGCTCTGCGCAACATATTGTTGTTCGTAGTTCCACGAAGCAGCAATGGTTACGTTTTCATTCGGTTTTGCCCAACCCCAAACCGCCACTTGCGATTGTTGTTGCAACACCATGTTATCGCTAAAAATAGCGGGAAGTTTTATATCGGCACATATTTCGCCGGCTATTACTGTGAATAGCAAGCAGGCGAAAGTAAAAATTTTTCTCATATGTTTGTTTTTTTATTGAATCGCAAAGATAAATATATTTCTCAATAAATTAATACTAAACTCATAAATACAAACGTTTCAAAATCTTTTTCAATTAAAAAAGTAGCAACGTATTACTTTTATCCAAAAAAACAACTAACTTTGCAAGTGGAAAATACTCAAAGCAATAAATAATTTTATTTTACACAAAAACAATGAAGAAAGCAATTTTATCAACAATGATTTTATTTGCAGTGTTGGCATCAAGCTGTACGCAAAAATCGGAAAACAAAATTTTCAACGGAAAAGATCTGTCAAATTGGGGTTTCGTGCTCGAAGATACTTCTTTGGATCCAAGTCAAGTATTTAGAGTAATTGATGGTGGCATTATTTCTGTGAGAGGCGATCTCGGTTATATGTACACAAAAGAAACGTTTACCAACTACACACTCGAACTTGAATGGCGTTGGGCAGGCGAGGCGAGTAACAGTGGAATTTTTGTACTGATTGAAGATACGAAAAATCCTTTTGCTACGTGCGTTGAAGTGCAGTTGAGAGCCGGAAGTGCTGGCGATTTTGTACTTTTGGCGGGCTCTGACATTGCAGAATTTATTGTGCCTGAAGGAGAAGAGCGTCCCGCTTTCCCAGTAGTCCAAAAACGTAACCCGTCTAACGAAAAACCTGTTGGCGAGTGGAACCACGCTAAAATCGAAGTGGAAAACGGTGTAATTGCCGTGCACATCAACGGTTTGCTTCAAAACATTGGCACAAGCCAAGTGAGAGAAGGACGCATCGGTTTGCAAAGTGAAGGAAAGGAAATTCAATTTAGAAATATCGTTTTAAGATAAATTTTTTCCGAATTAAATAAAGTTTGAGAGGCTGACTTCGTGATGAGTCAGCCTCTCTTTTTGTCTATAAAAGTTCAAATTTATATCCTTCTTTTAATAACCATTCGATTGCTTTTGGTAGCGCATATTTCATATTTTTTTCCGCTTTCAATGAATCGTGAAAGATAATAATTGAACCATTGCGCGTATATTTCTTCACGATTTCGAAAACCCGTTCAGGTGATATTTTTTGGTTATAATCTCGCGTAACCACATCCCACATTATCACTTGGTATCCGGCACGAATCAGTGCTGTAGTTTGTTTAAATTGCATATGCCCGTGTGGCGGACGAAAAAGATTTGATTGAATATATTCAGACGCTTTTTGAGCGTTTTCCACAAATTTTTGTGTTCTATGCCGCCAACCTTGAATGTGATTGAACGTGTGATTTCCCACCCGGTGTCCACGGTGAAGTATTTCTTCGTATATTTCAGGATATTTACGGACATTGTCACCTACGCAAAAAAATGTAGCTTTTACATTGTATTCATCCAATACATCGAGCACCCAAGGCGTGATTTCGGGAACAGGTCCGTCATCGAAAGTGAGGTATATTGTTTTCTCTCGTTCGTTTGGAATTCGCCATGTTGCACGTGGATATAAAAGTCGATAGAGTAAGGGTGGTTGTTCAATTAACATCATTCAAAGATTTAAAGATTCAAAAATTCAAAGATTCAATCGGTCGCTAAGTGGAGCCGAAGCATTGAATCTTTGAATTCTTGAATCTTTGAATTTTATTGTCCACTTTGATATTGTTGAAGCAATCGCGGACTAAATTGTTGCATCATTCTCAACGTTTTATCCATAACATCCTCTTCGATGCTTTGATTTTCCGCATTTTCTTCGCGCATAGCGAAATGAAATCCACGAATAGCGCCATCGGTCAAACCTCTCAAAATGGTATCGCCAACGAACGGTATACCCATTAAATAGAATGTTTCAGCACGCTCCAGCAGGTTTTCAACCATTAATAAATATTGTTGCGAATCAAATTGTTGATAAATGCTTGCAGTAAGCAACATCGGATTGATATTGTCAGTAATGATGTCGGGCAAAGAATTAGCTGCTTGATCGGGTCGTAAACGCTGAAACCAGTTGAGATTTCTATTCAAGCGGTCGGTAATTTCGGCAATCAATGCTTCTGCTTTTTCTGTTTCACCCAAATGAAAATAGGCGCGGGCAAACGATAATCCTTCGGTGCCGAATCGGATGGCTGACGAAGGCATTGCAGTAATGGCTCTATCCAATGCAATCAATGCTTTATCGTGTTTCCCTTCTTCGATTAATGCGAAAATCAATTGTGCAAAATTCATGCGGAATGTGAGAATCATTCTTCTGGCAGTTTCATCGAAATAGATATTCGGATCGTATTCCAAACCGCCAAAACGGAAATGATTGACCATATTGTCAAACATTCTTTCGGTATTCACACCGTTGCTAAGTGGAACGCCCGGCACTACTTGATATGTCATTCCGCTGAGTGACATATTATCCATCTTATCGAGATTCAAATACAACGAAGGCGTAACGGTGGTGGCAAAGTGCATTTCGCGCTGCCAGTTATCGTTGTTGATATTGTTCAGCATTTCCATAATCATCATTTCCTGACGATAAACAACAGATTTTCCGTCCAGATTGATTAACATCAAATCGCTCGGTGCGGCATTCATCGAAGTCCAATCCACTTTCGATGTGTCTACACGCATATAGAGTAAATCACCCGGAATTACTTGCCTGCCACCGGTATTAAATGGAGTGTTATGATGGCTTTGTCCGTTTCTCAAGTTTTGCATTGTTTCGTCAAGCGGAATTGTATCTAAAAATGCGCTTCTATCGAAAAACTGAGGAAAACTCACAGGTGGGACATCGCCTTGTCGTAGTGCAGCTTCTATTTCCCGGCGACTGATAACGAAAGCGGCGCTTCCATTATCGCCCGAATACTGCGCTTGTGTCCAATTGATTGGCAGCGGTGTCGATTGGTGCGCTTGACGCAATAGCTGGTCAACATACCATTCCGTTTGTAAAAAGCTGAGGTTGGTAACACGTACATCTCTGCGGAATCCTTCTGTTTCTTGTACATACCAAAGCGGATAAGTATCGTTGTCGCCATTGGTGAAAATAATGGCATTTTCGCCAAGACCTACCAAATAATTCATTCCCGTATCGCGTGCAATAGTTCTACCCGAACGATCGTGGTCATCCCAATTTTCCGTAGCCATTTGTATCGGCACAAACAAGCAAGCGACTGACGCGATGATAGCTGCGATTTTTGTACTCTTGATATATTTTCGCAAAAACAGACTGATGCCTGCTACGCCCATTCCTACCCAAATCGCAAAAGCGTAGAACGAACCGGCGTAAGCATAATCGCGCTCGCGCGGCTCAAACGGTGTTTGATTCAAATAGAGTACAATTGCCAATCCGGTCATAAAGAAGAGCATAAATACAACGGCAAAGCTTTGTTTTCCGCGATTTTTTAATCGAAGTTGATAAGCAATTCCGATAATTCCCAGTAAGAATGGCAGCATATAATATTTGTTACGTCCTTTATTGTCCACAATATCAGGCGCAATATCTGTTTGCGGTCCAAGACCGAGCACATATTGGTCGAAAAAGGGTATACCTGTTATCCAATTCCCTTTGGTAATGCCGCCGTCGCCCTGAATATCGTTTTGACGACCGGAGAAATTCCACATAAAATAGCGGAAATACATATAATTGATTTGATAATCAAGCAGATATCGAATGTTCTGTAAAGCAGTTGGTGGCGTATTTCGGTCAACTACACCACCCCAACGTTCGTAACCGATAATGTGATTTCTAAACGCCGGATTGTCCGGACTCGAATACATTCGAGGGAAAAACATTGTGTTTGTAAATTTATACGTAGGAATAGTAGTAGATACGTAACGATCTCTTTGGTCGGGCGAAGTTTTAACAATACGGTGGAATTGTCTTTTTTCGCTTTTAATCATTGCTACTCCGTTTGCATCGCGTTTCAATTGCGAAGCGAAAGTAGTACCATAGAATAATGGTGTTGAGCCGTATTGCTCGCGATTCAATACACGTCCCAATGCGAAAACATCTTCCGGCGAATTCAAATCAAGCGGCGGATTTGCACTTGAACGAATCGGCAACAAAGCATACGCCGAATATCCGATGAGAATAACCAATAAACTTGACATTGCCAAGTTGATAAACCGGATATTCATCTTTTTATACTTGAAAGCAAAATAAGCGCCGACGGCGATGAGCAATGCCCATACCCAGCCGTTGTAGCCGATAGTCATCATTCCTGACAAAGCCATACTTGTAAAGAACGAAAAGCGTGCTCTTTTTTCATTTCCTTTCGGGGAAAGCGTTTCATAAATCGACCAACAAATGCTCGCAACTAATAATATAATGTAGACGAAAACACCCGAATTATATGACATTCCGAGCGTATTTACGAAAAAGAGTTCAAACCATCCACCCACTTTCGTGAAACCCGGAATGATGCCGTACATTAATACAAAGATAAATCCAAAAGAGACGAGCAATGCCGAAACAGTACCTTTCCAATTGAGTTTGAAGAATGAGAGTCCTTTTTCATCGGCTTCTTCCGTTACCAATTCTCTTTTCTTGAAATAATAAACCAATACAATCGCCGGAATGCATAACAAATTCAACAAGTGAACGCCGATAGACAATCCCATTACATAGGCGATGAGTACAATCCATTTATCGGCGTGCGGTTTATGTACATTATCTTCCCATTTCAAAATGAGCCAAAAAACCAATGCAGTCATCATTGACGAAAGGGCATACACTTCTGCTTCTACTGCCGAAAACCAAAACGTATCCGAAAACGTATAAACCAATGCGCCGACTAATCCGCTGCCCATTACGATAATCATCTGTCCAATAGGTAATTCGTCTGCACTTTTTTTGATAAGCAACCTGCGTGTGAGATGCGTTATCGACCAAAACAAGAATAAAATAGTGAAAGCACTTGCCAACGCCGAAGAATAATTGACCCAAATGGCAACTTGCGACGGATCGCTTGCGAATTGGGAAAATAAATTTGCCACTAACGCATAAAATGGTGCACCGGGCGGGTGTCCTACTTGCAATTGATAAGCCATCGTGATAAACTCGCCGCAATCCCAAAAACTTGCTGTAGGCTCTACTGTGAGTAAATAAACGATTGCTGCAATGAGAAACGCAATCCAGCCTGTTATGTTGTTGATTAATTTGTACTTGTTCATTCTGTTTTATTGATTTGTGGCCCGAAAATTAGATTCAGACACGCTGTTTTAGTGTAAAATCAAGCAAAGGTAAGGAAATCTCTTTATATTAATGATGTATTTGTCTGCCATTTTCATTTTTTGGATATTAAAAAACGTAAACACAACGAGAAGTTGAGAAGCAAATATGAGAAACATAAACACAGTTGTTATTGAGAAAAATATTAGTTAATAATATTGTTTTATTCATAAATAAGAATAATTTATTTTTGATAAATTATTATTGTTATTGATTTGTTTATTAATGTGTTGAATATTTTTTTGGCTCTTATTATACTATGTTGTTGTGAAAATAAGTTTGAACAAAATTTGGTTGTGAAATAATAAAGTAGTTACTTTGAAAACGATTAAGGAAAAAAATCAATAATTGAAGTCATAGCTTTTTTGGTTTTAGAGTAAACCATTGTAATAATATTAGTCTATATAACGAGACTTCTTGATTGTTCCCCAATCATTTTTATTTGAAATATTTCATCGTGAGTGATAACCATTTTGAATGATTATCACAAACTATTAATAATATAGAGGACAGTTTTCTAAAAGCAATGCACTTGTTTTTTTACAAGATGTAAATATGCCTCGACAAAAAACAATTTAATGGAAAGTAAAAATTTACTCGCAAAAGTAAGAGTTTTATTACCTGCAACTTTGGCATTCTTTTCAATGAATGCTTTCTCCGTAACTCCCGACATTACCCCCGATTCAAGACCGGAGGTGTCTTATAGGCAACAGCATAGTTTTACTTTGGGTGAGCAAACAGGTTTATTTGCCGACGGAATAAGATTAAGATTAGATTTGTCCGTACTCGAAGAAGCAGAAGCTGAAAGAACGATAGATACAAGTGTTATTCCCTCAAACGATATTTATGGAGGAATATGGAGTAATCGCTTCGTGGACGTTTATGGTAGGTCGTTAAATATACCTGAATCTTTTAAGGTTGATTTAAGCCATTTTACGATGCCGACAGAAGGGCATATGACTTCAAATTTTGGTCGTCGTGGTCGTCGTTATCACTACGGAGTTGATTTAAAAGTACAAACAGGTGATACAATATATGCTGCATTCGACGGAAAAATTCGTGTAGCACAATTTCAAAGAGGTGGATATGGTTTTTATATCGTTATTCGCCATACAAACGGACTCGAGACAGTTTACGGACACTTATCGAAATTTCTCGTTGAAGAAAACGAATTTGTAATGTCAGGACAACCTATTGGTTTGGGAGGTAGTACCGGACGCTCAACCGGGTCGCATCTTCATTTCGAAACACGCTTCTTGGGAAGACCGATTAATCCGAACTTTATCATCGACTTTGAAAACCAAGTAGCGCATCGCGATGAGTATTTGGTGACAAACTCAAGTTTCCAACTAACAACAAGTAGTAGCTCGGTAAGACGTCCGGCTGTTGAGAATCGCAACGTTCAAACGGCTTCTACAAACAGTGCAAATGCTTTCGTGTCAGGCGACGTGCAGCATCACCGTATCCGCTCGGGCGACACGCTCGGAGCAATTGCGAGACGTTATGGCACCACTGTGCAAAGACTTTGTGCCTTGAATAATATTACGCCAACTACTACTTTACGTGTTGGTAGGAGTCTGAGGGTTTCGTAAAAGTGAAAAAACGTGTCTGATTTTTTAGACACGTTTTTTGTAGCTTGACACAAAACAATTTTCTTTTTGTTATTTTCGAGTTAAATTCAAATTTTCTTTCGTGTAATTAAAAATAAGGGCACTTCTAAGAAAACAAACTTTGTGTTATGAGTTGTCGACAAAGTGTTCATTTGCAATAGTGAATTTTACCTTTTTCTCTGTTGCAAGTCTTTTTTGTAATCTTTAGAAGTACCCATAATACTCAAAATCAGTATGAATAGACGAAAATTTATGCAATGTACATCTGTAATGTTGGCTTCCTCTCTTGTTCCGACAACAGCTTTCGGTTCTACCTACAATGTTGTGTCGATTACGGGATTTCAGGCACGTTTACACACTGCTAAACCCGGAGATACCATCATTCTCAGAAATGGAACATATTATGTTGATCAGCCTATCATTATTGCTTGTGCCGGCAAAGAGGACAACCCCATCAGAATTCTCGCAGAATCGGTCGGAGGCGTAGAATTGACAGGTGATCAGGGCGTTTCGTTCTATCCGAGTGCTGCTCATATCGTCTTTGATGGCTTTAACATCACCCACCAAACAGGGATAATGAATATCAGATCGGGAGCGCACCATATCCGTGTTTTTCGATGTAATTTTAAGTGCCCCGGCAGAGGTCCTTATTTTACCGTTAGTGGAGACGATATAGAAATTGCCTACAATTTGTTTCGCGAGAAAAGTCGATGGGGAAATATGATATCCATTACCGGTGCCAATGGACAAGTGGCTCGTCGTGTTTGGATTCACCATAATCATTTTCGCGATTTTAACAGATCAACTGAACCGGGAGAGACAAACGACTTGGAGGTTATTCGTTATGGTCTCAGCGGATTAAGTATGTCCATGGGGCACGGTACCATTGAGCACAATCTTTTTGAACGGTGTGTCGGCGAAAACGAACTTATCTCCAACAAATCGGGAGGTAACATTTATCGTTACAATACTTTTCTTGACAGTCCCGGCTCGGAACTTTCTCTGCGACACGGTAACGAATGTGTGGCTTATCGTAACTATTTTCACAACACGCAAGGTATTCGTATTTTTGGCGACCGGCATAAAATCTTTGAAAATTTTATTGAAGAGGGCTCGATAGGTATTCATATCGGTAACGGTGGTGCCGAGGTTGCCGACGGAGCACCACTTACCAGCCACGACCGACCCGATGACAATGTGATTACCCGAAACATTCTCGTCAACAACGACCGACAATATTTTATGGCACCACGCAATAACGGTCTTGGTGCACCCCGTACAACTTTTTCCGAAAATATTCTGATTGGAGGCAATGTAGCTGCCAAGATTGGAGGTCCCTATCCCGATGCAGTGTGGAAAGACAACATTGTATGGAATGTTAGAGAATTAGGCGATATGCCGAAAGATACTTTCCGAAGTATTGATCCCGGTGTGATTACACCGGAATCACTTGGAATTAGCATTTTGACACCAAAAGATGTTGGTTTAGCGGCTAAAAAAAGAAAGAATTAATAACAACATCCGACACAACCACATTAACGATGCGGTTATATCGGATTAGGATTAATAAACACAACGGAAGAACCCGATGAATAGTGTTGAGACGAGGTGTGCCATTTCATTTGAATGTTCGATGATTGATACAGATTTCGGATTATTGAAAAAATTAGAAGGTACAAGATGAAAACTTGTGCCTTTTTTCGTATCTTTGTCCCTGTATTTTCATAACATCAATAATGGATACAACTAACAAACAATTCGACGAAGTCGCCGCTATTTGTCGCGAAATATTCAGTAAAAAACTGCACGATTATGGCGCATCGTGGCGTATTCTTCGTCCCGAATCGGTTACAGATCAGATTTATATCAAAGCAAACCGTATTCGTTCGCTCGAAATAAAAAAACAGAGCAAGATAGACGAGGGCATTTTTCCCGAATTTATCGGTATTGTCAATTATGGCATTATTGGTCTTGTCCAAATCGAACGAGGATATGCCGACACTATCGATATTTCGGCGGAAAAAGTACTCGAATTATACGACAAACATATTACCGATGTCAAAAATTTGATGCTGTCAAAAAATCACGATTACGATGAGGCGTGGCGAATGATGCGCATCAGTTCTTATACCGATTTGATTTTGCAAAAAATCTATCGTACGAAGGAAATCGAGAGCAACAATGGTAAAACATTGATTTCCGAAGGAATAGATGCCAATTACAAAGATATGATTAATTATGCGATTTTCGGATTGATAAAATTACATTTTTGCGAAAGTATATGAAGAGAGTAGTACAATTTTTGGTGGAAATTGCCCGCATTATTGTAGGCGCAGTATTCGTTTTTTCGGGTTTCGTGAAAGCGATAGATCCGCTGGGAACTACCTATAAGATTCAGGATTACTTGATTAGTTTTAATCTTACTGAACTTTTTCCATTGGCATTGCCGGGATCAGTTGTAATGGTGGCAGCAGAGGTAGTACTTGGTGCATTTTTATTGTTGGGAGTTTATCGGAAATGGACGACGATTTTTATCGCCCTTTTTATGATTTTCTTCATACCGCTCACATTATGGATTGCGCTCAATAATCCGGTAGCAGATTGTGGTTGTTTTGGTGACGCGCTTGTGATTACTAATTGGCAAACATTTCAGAAAAACGTATTTTTACTGCTCTGTACCGTATTTTTAGTATTCAAGTGGGAACGAATGACGCCGATTTTCTCGAAAGAAATGACGAAATATGTGGCGATTTTTGTCATTTTTTCTGCCATTTTTTTCACGCTATATAATTTATACCGTTTGCCTGTTATTGATTTCAGACCGTATAAAATCGGTGCGAATATTCCCGAGCAAATGAGCGTTGATCCTGCAAACAGAGATGTATTTGAAACCATTTTGATTTACAGAAAAAATGGTGTAGAACAGGAGTTTTCACAAGACGATTTCCCTTGGGACGACCCTGCGTGGGAATATGTAGATATGAAAACAGTTTTGGTGCGAGCAGGCGAAAGACCGGCAATTGATAATTTTTCGATTGAAGCACTGCATCATGACGAAGCTACCGGCGCGTGGATTGTGGAAGATAATATCACTGATTTAATTTTACACAAGCCATATTCATTTTTAATGGTTTCTCATTCGTTGAATAAGATGAATACAAGGCAATTAAAACATTTTGAAGAGATAAATCGAATTGCAAACGTAAACAATGGTCAATTTAGCCAATTTTATCTCCTAACTGCTTCTCCTTTAAATGTGATTGCTGAATGGGAAAGCCGTCATCAGACAGGATTTTACATCGTACACGGCGATGAGCGGGTTTTGAAAACAATGATTCGTTCAAATCCGGGTTTGATGCTCTTGCACGAGGGAACAGTTGTAAATAAATGGGCAAATAGTGAGATTCCGACGGTTGTTCGACAAATGGAAGAATTGTGGAGAGAAAAATATTTTCACGAATTTACTAATAAGAAAAGAGCGAGCAGTAATACGAAATTAATCATTATTGGATTACTGTTTTTGGTACCGCTGATGATTTTTAAATGGATAGACTAATAAATAACATAATAAAAATATGAGAAAAAACATTGTAGCAGGAAACTGGAAAATGAACAATAACCTGCAAGAAGGAATAGCATTAGCAAAAGAACTAAATGCCGCATTAGCAGGTAAAACCGTTAATTGCGACGTTGTTATCGGCACGCCATTTATTCATTTGGCATCGGTTGCAAGTGCAATTGATACCGGCAAAATCGGTGTTGCTGCGCAAAATTGTGCCGACAAAGCATCGGGCGCTTACACCGGCGAAGTTTCGGCGGAAATGGTAGCTTCCACAGGTGCAAAATATGTGATTTTGGGACACAGCGAGCGTCGCGCCTATTATGGCGAAAATCCCGAAATGTTGAAAGAAAAAACCCTTCTTGCCTTGGCAAACGGATTAACACCGATTTTCTGTATCGGTGAAATGTTGGAAGAAAGAGAAGCAGGCGAACATTTCAATATTGTAAAATGGCAAATCGAAGAGTCGTTATTTGACCTTTCTGCTAAAGAATTCGGAAAAATCGTGTTGGCTTACGAGCCTGTTTGGGCTATTGGTACAGGAAAAACGGCAACAGCCGACCAAGCGCAAGAAATGCACGCTTTCATCCGTGATGTCCTTGATGGAAAATATGGAAAGGACGTGTCGGACAACACCTCTATCCTTTACGGCGGCAGTGCAAACGCAGCAAATGCGAAAGAACTTTTCTCTAAACCCGATGTGGACGGCGGACTTATTGGCGGCGCATCGTTGGGAGTAGATAGATTTATGCCGATTATTGAGGCATTTTGATTAGTTAATAGTGGATAGTTTTATAGTTCGATAGTTGTATCGCTATAAAACTATCGAACTATAAAACTCAAAAAAATGAGAACGATTTTAATAATAACTCTGTTGCTTTTCGCTTCCATTGCGCAAAGTGTTGGGCAAAGACGGGAAATACTCAATGAATTGAATTCCACTGCACGTGGAGGCGGCAGGGTTACGGTTTATGAGGATGAAAATATCAGACACGTACTAGGTAGACCGATGGCACCGCCACGTCCGGTAACAATTGGCGCTGACGGCTCAGCGTTTCACGAAATGCAAGGTTTTAAAATTCAAGCATTTGCCGGAAACGAACAACGCACTTCGCGTGCACAAGCGGAACAAAGAGAGAGTGTTATCAAAAATGCATTTCCCGAACACGAAACGCGGGTGTTTTTTCAATCCCCTTTTTGGCGATTACGTGTTGGTAATTTTGAAACCCGTGATGAAGCCGAAGAAGCAATGCACGAAATGCGCAGAAGATTTCCGGCTTTCGGGCGAGAATTGTCTATCGTGCAAGACGATGTGAGAATTCCTGTGAATCGGTAAGAAAATAAAAAACGAACATTATGTCTTCCGAAGAATTAGAAAATAAAAAAGCCACCATCTCATCTTATATGAGAGAGATTCTTCCCCTTTTGGGAGAAGATCCTGACCGTGAGGGATTAATCAAAACGCCTGATCGTGTAGCGAAAGCAATGCAATATCTAACGAAAGGGTATTGGCAAGATCCGGAAGAAATTTTGCGTTCTGCTCTGTTTCGCGAAGATTATCGTCAGATGGTTATTGTAAAAGATATTGATCTCTTTTCTTTGTGCGAACATCATATGTTGCCCTTTTTCGGAAAAGCGCATGTAGCGTATATCCCCGACGGATACATTACGGGATTAAGTAAAATTGCCCGGGTGGTAGATGTCTTCGCCCGTCGATTGCAGGTACAGGAACGACTTACACTTCAAATCAAAGAATGTATTCAAAAAACACTGAATCCGATGGGAGTAATGGTTGTCATCGAAGCACAACATATGTGTATGCAGATGCGCGGCGTGGAAAAACAAAACTCAGTAACCACCACTTCCGATTTTACAGGCGTATTCAAAGAGCAAAAAACGAGAGAAGAATTTATTTCATTGATAAAGAATAGGTAATAGTGTTACAGGTTAAATGAAATGTTGTTAGCACATACAAAATCGGTAGGAAATAATTATTATTTTCTACCGATTTTCTTTTTTGAATAAAACGTGTTTCCTAAAATGTAGTTAACAACTCCTGCACATATTCTCGTTCATAGTCGTTGGGACGAAGAATATCATCGCCACATTTTATTACGTCGATATCAATGATAACGCGCCCTAAATACTTATCTTTTGGGGAGCGACCAACCGCTATTTCAATCATTTTAGTTTTTTCTTTGATTTCCTGAGGAGTTAATTCGCTATCAAACCGTGCCAAAATATTGCGGAATGGAAAAACGTATTTTTCATCACTCGGCTCCGTTAGTGTCGGAGAACTAAAAACAATATCCGGAAAAGTGCGCACGAGCATTCTCTTTGCCTTGTCGATATTAGTTTTTGCGAAGGTATTTGACCCTATACTTAGTAAAATTGTATGCATAAAAAAATTATTGAAGTGCAAATATAGACTTTTTCGGGTGAAAAGACAAAAAAAGTGACGAAAAAGAAAATAGAGATTCTTAAAAATCTAAAACAACAAGACAAAAAAGAAATAGTACCCCATTTAAGTTCGATAAACAGATTGCCTCTCAATAGTGAAAATAAATAATACATTTGCCTTAATAAGCCCCAAAAACAGGATTTCTCGCAATTCCATTAGAATAAACCGTAAAATATCGAAACAGTTTCTTACCTTTGTTCTTCAAAAAATCGATAAAACAAGACAGTTATGAAACAATTTATATTTCTCCTGCTTTTCATCTCTGCGTCGCTTAATCTTTTTTCGCAAGATGAAAGACCGATAGTGTACCGCATTGATATCAAGCAAAATATTGGCAGTAATACGTGGATTCACTTGCGAAACGGTTTACGCGAAGCGCAACAAATGGATGCCGCTTGTGTGATTCTGCATATGAATACGTATGGTGGCGGCGTGGTTGAAGCTGATTCGATGCGCACGGCAATTCTTCATTTTCCACTCCCGGTGTATGTATTTATCGATAATAATGCCGCTTCGGCAGGTGCATTGATTTCCATTGCTTGCGATAGCATCTTTATGCGCCAGAGTGCTACGATTGGTGCGGCAACAGTGGTAAGCGGCGGCAGTGGAAGCGAAGCACCTGATAAACTTCAATCCTATATGCGTGGAATGATGCGTGCTACGGCAGAAAGCCACGGAAAAATTACGCGTGTGGAAAACGGTGACACCATTTCCGTATGGCGGCGCGACCCTGCAATTGCCGAAGCAATGGTAGGCGGCGGCGCTGCTATTCCCGGCGTAGTTGATTCTATGCGAGTGCTCACGCTCACGGCGAGTCAAGCAGTAACGTTGGGGTTTTGTGATGGAATTGTAGAAAGTTTACACGAACTGATTACCGAACATTTAGGATTCACGGATTATGAACTTGTAACTTATCAACCAACCTTTTATGACCAAATAAAAGGCTTTTTGACGAATGGCGTTTTGCAAGCGTTTCTCATTATGTTTATTATCGGCGGCATTTATATGGAATTGCAATCGCCCGGTGTTGGGCTTCCGAGTGCTGTGGCAATAACGGCGGCAATTCTCTATTTTACACCGCTTTACCTGACAGGATATGCGGAGCACTGGGAAATTATCATTTTTGTCGTCGGATTGATATTGATAGTCTTTGAGATATTTGTCTTTCCCGGGTTTGGAATACCCGGTATTTTGGGTATTGTGTTTGTTTTCACCGGATTAATACTCGCCTTGGTTGGTAATATCAAGTTTAATTTTGAAAATGTACCCGCTATGGAAATGTTTCGCGCTATTATGATTGTTTTGGGCGGAATGGGAATGGGAATAATTTTTGTTATCTATATGTCGAGCCGCATTGGACGCCCCGGATTGTTTAGAAAAGTTGCGCTTGCTGCCGACCAAGAAGGTTTTGTTTCCGTATCGTTAGCGCCTGCCGCAATGGTAGGAAAAGTGGGCGTAGCAGCTACTGTTTTGCGCCCTTCGGGAAAAGTGAATGTCGACGGCGAACTTTACGATGCTGTATCAATGAAAGGATTTATCGAAAAAGGCGATGAAGTGGAGGTGAAGCGATATGAGAATTTTCAGTTGTATGTGATTAAAAGATAGGGAACGCAGATGACGCAGATTATATTATTACGAAACAAACTGACATAATTCTTTCCAATGAGTAGCCGACAAATCGCCGACGACACAGTATTCTTTTTTCGTAAAACGCCGTTTCTTCGTCTATTGTTGGCACTTCTTTTCGGTATTGTTTTTCAAGTTGTTGCGGGATTTTATTATTCTGTTTTTCTCGTTGCGTTTTGGTTTGGTATCGGGTTGATGTTGAGCGGATATTTATATCGAAAAAATTACCGATTTCGGTGGTTTTTTGGTTTAGGTGTAACGCTTTGGCTGTTTTCAGTCGGACTGTTTTTGACCCAAAGAGCGGATGAAAACACACAATTTCGCTACATCGGCGAACAGCACACTTACTTGGCAAAAATTGTTTCTCTGCCGAGAGAAAGACCTCGGTCGGTGTTATATGAACTACGTTTGATTTCCAATATCGACAACGGCGAGTTGCTGAATAACAAAGTGTTGGTATATCTCGCCAAAGATAGCCTATCACTTTCTCTCGAAACCGGCGAACGAATTTTAGTCAATGCCGCTTTCGAAAAGCCGCGCAATTTTGGTAACCCATACGAATTCAATTATCCACGTTTTTTGAAGCGAAAAGGCGTCAGTGCCACAAGTTTCGTTCCTGCCGCAAATTGGCAGCAAGTTGATGAAAAACCGCCGTTTTCTATCGTAAATCTTGCGATGAAAGCACGTAATAAACTACTTTCCATTTACCAAGATTTAGGCATTTCCGGCAATGAATTTGGTGTTTTGGCGGCACTCACATTGGGTTATCGTGAAGAATTGAGTCAAGATTTGCGGGCGAGTTATCAAGCTGCCGGAGTGGCGCACGTACTTGCCGTGAGTGGTATGCACGTGGGCATCATTTTTATTGTACTCGATTTTATGCTCGGTTTTATGAATCGAAAACGTAGCACGCGGATACTCAAAGCGCTTATTATCATCACTTTTTTGTTGTTTTATTCGTTTATTACCGGACTTCCGCCGTCGGTTGTCCGCTCGGCGATGATGCTCTCTATTGTTGTTATTTCCAGAGTAGTAAGTCGAAAAACGGATACATACAATACGGTGTTTCTTTGCGCCTTTTTTATGCTTATCTACAATCCCTATTATTTGTTTGATATTGGTTTTCAGATGAGTTATTTGGCGGTATTGGGCATTGTTTTTTACCAGTCGAAATTTCAAGATATATGGAAAACGCGAAACAAACTCCTTAAACCACTTTGGGCATTACTCACTGTTTCGCTTGCGGCACAGCTTGTTACAACGCCTTTGTCGCTCTATTATTTCAATTATTTTCCCAATTACTTTTGGATTAGCAACATCATCATTGTACCAATGGTATCGTGGGTTATTTATTTGGCTTGTGGATTGTTTTTAGTTTATCAAATTCCGGTTGTGAATGAATTAGTGGCAACGTTACTTACTTTTGTGTTGCGATTGACAAACGATATTATCATTTTTGTACATCATTTGCCTTATTCACAGATAGAAAACATTTGGCTTGATGGCTGGCAGTTAGGCATCATTTGTTTGATAATCGCAATATTGACAATTGCAGTGATGTATCGACACGGAAAATCGCTGATTGTCGGGCTTTTGTTGATTGCTGTTTTGTTTTCCGTCAATTCATACGCCAAACATCAAACCAATACGAGTGGAAATCGTATGTTGGTAGCCGCGATGCAAGAGGGTTATGGTATTTCTTTTGTTAATGGAGCAACATCGTATTTATTGACTGATAATGATATTTTGGCTCTTCGTTCTATTTCGCCCTATTTGATGAAAAACAGAATTAATCAGCCGTCTTTAATTGATGATGCTATGTCTTGGTACAATGCCGATGGTTTTGTTTTCTTCGGCGGAAAGCGAATATTGATTCTTTCCTCAACTATTTTCGAAGGAAAGATTACTGAACAACCATTGGAATTGGATTATTTGATTTTGACCAATAACCTGCGCATTTCGATGTCGGAACTAATGGAATTTGTTTCACCTCGAAAAGTAATTATCGACCAATCATATCGAAGTTGGGTATCGGACAGAATTAAATACGATTGCGAAAGATTGGGAATAAATTCTTATGTGATAGGCGAGGAGGGAGCGTTTTTAGTAGAGTGGTAAAATTGAAATTTCGGACGAGTTGTGCTCTCGCTTGCGCCAAACTGCTAGCTATGGGCTCGTTTTTGTTATTATTTTTCAATTTTGGTTTAGCGATTTTAAATAATCGTTTATTTCGACGTAATTGAAATCGGGGTAATCACTGAATAGTTGTCTGAGCGGCCAGACGTGACTAGCACCAATGATTAAGAGTAATCGCTCTTCGGTGTCGAAGTCAGCAATGTCGTGCACATTTGAAAATATTCGGATATCTCTGCGATACCAATTTGCTATATGATCTGCGCCAAAGTAATTGATGCCGGCTCCGATTAACGGCATCCCAAATATATTTGCTTGATGCTGTTTCAATAAGTAATTTGGAGTATTCATCATCGTGAGATAATCCACAAGTGTCATTTCATTTTTCATAGAATCTTGCCAATGGTAAAAACGCTCAACATCGTGTCGCTTGGATCTCTCAAATTGCCTTTCAGTTCCTAAAGCCCTCTGAAGTTCTGTATACGATAAGCCTGATTCAAAAAGTTTTATATCTATTGAATTGCAATCTAAAAAACCACACCAAGTCGTTGGCAATGTCGATCTTGCATCAATGAGATAGATTCGGTCGTGATTCATCATTTTCGCCAATCTAAATCCCAATTGGAAATCTTCACCGCGATGTTTTGAAATATCAAATTCATCTGATAAATGTTTTTTATACAGAGTGTTATAGATGCTATCGTGTTCAATTCGATCGTTCTCAAACATTATTTTTGTTGGTTTGTATTCTTTTAACAAATTCAGCAATACAGATATTTCCTCCTGTCTTTGTTCGGAAAGAATATCGAAATGATCTTCGCTTTGGCGCATATCGTGGCTTGCACCGAAATGAAAAGTTCCGAGAATCATAATTCTTGGTTGATGTTTACCTTGAAATTTGAAGAGCTCTATTTCGGATATTTGAGCGTTCAATAGGCAGAAATAGGAGAGAAATATTGTTGTGAATAAGATTTTTTTCATAAGTCTTTTTGTTTTTTTATTTTCCTCCACTTTCGGCTTTCGGTTTCTCCGTTGAGTTGTGGACTGTTTGCTAAAACTTGCCCATAACTCTTAAATACACGCAAATATACAACACTTTCCCCACGACCACAACAAATATGCCAGGCATCTGTGGAGTGCGGAACAGATACCTCCTACGACTTCACCCTAAAAACCCTCTGCCAATCACCCTCATTTACCACAAAATACAAATACTCATTCTTACTTCTCACTTCCGAAGAAACGGAAACAGAAATCGAAGATGTATTACTATCAATCACATAAGAGGAGAGGATTCTTCCCTCTTCATCAAGCAAAACAAAAGATGGCGGATCGGAAGACTTAAAAGCATTATTGAAGCCAATAGTATAACCCACTTCAGTGCGTGCGATATTCCATCCATTTTCCGAAATATCACCTATGTGGACGTTCAATGTTTGCAACATTTTTGCCGTTGCTTTTTGAAAATCGGGGATACCTTTGCCGAAAACCGTATCGGGCGAATGAAATCTATCTGATGATTGTTTCACGATGTCAATTACTTCCGAACGATGCAAATCAGGATTTATCGACCATAACGAAGCAATCAATCCTGTCACAAACGGTGACGAAAACGATGTGCCATTCGCCGTTCTTACCACACCATATCGACCGATAACGATTGTTTCTCTTCCTACGGAAACAATATCAGGTTTGATTCGTCCGTCTGCCGTTAAGCCGTGCGAACTGAAATTGGCAATCTCGCCGTCTGTACCCACTGCGCCAACGGTTATAACGTTATGAGCGTCGCCCGGCGCGGTGGTTTTTTGCCACGGTTTGTTGCCTTCGTTTCCGGCACTTACTACAAGTAACATCCCTTTGCTGAACGCTTTATCTGCTGCGCGCGACATAATGGAAACACGCCCTGTGAGGTCGGCGTGTGTATAATTGAGCGAAGGATCGTCAAATGTGCTGTATCCCAACGATGTATTAGCAATGTCAATGCCCACGCTGTCGGCAAATTCAATGGCGCGAACCCAATAATCTTCTTCAACGGGAAATTCGGTAGCGACATCTTCCGAACGTAATAACCAATAGGTAGCGTCGGGTGCGGAACCAATCATTAAGCCGGGTTGTTGTACCAACATTGTAGATAATACACTTGTACCGTGATCGTTGCCTGAAAATACTTCACCCTGCGGCACGAAGTTTTGAAATCCGCCCAATCTGAGGTTATCAAAATAGGGGATAACGTCCACATTTGCAAATCCGGCATCAATCACGCCGATTTTTATTCCTTTTCCACGAAAGCCCGCCATTGACATCGTTTCGGCATTATGCAATGTGAATTGGTTTGCCGTCCGTCCGAAATAGTTATTAGCTGATATATATTGGTCACAATCGATGGTTTTTTGTAGGCGAGGGCGCATTTCGTTTTGTTGCGAGTTAGGATTACCGCGCCAAACGTATCTGACTGACTCTACAAAAGGAAGTTGTTCGATAGCCGTAATTCTCGCGCTATCGGGTACTTGTACCACAAACGTTTGAAACCATTTGCTGTATGACACAACGCGTCCGCCTGCACGCTCAACCAATGTGAAATAGTCGCGCGAAATGGGTAAGTCCGATTCGTCAATAGCTACATTTTGTCGCTGTCTGCGTTCTATTGCCACTTGCGAAAGGAATTTTTCCGGTTCGGAAACGGAATAATTGGTGGTGCCCTTATCTTTTAGATAGACACGAAATTTGTACTCGATATTTTGCGCTGAAAGCGAAAAAACAAAAACAAATGAAAGAAAAATAAAAAAGTAACGCATAATATTTTTTTTGAGGAACGCGGTATTCGTCATTGCGGGCTTGACCCGCAATCTCCTTGTTATTGTGGGGGTTGCAGGTCAAGACCGCAATGACGAGGCATAGCTATCTGCGTTCCAATTTTTATTTTAATTGTTCCAAAATAGCGATTAAATAATCATACGAACGCCCAACAGTATCAATCTCAACCATTTCATCGGGCGAATGTGCGCCGCGAATAGTGGGACCGAAAGAAACAATATCCAACTTTTGTTCCACATTCGATTGAATAATTCCGCATTCTAATCCGGCGTGAATCACAATCACTTTGGGGCGATTGCCGTACATTTCTACGTGTATTTTTTCCATAATATTCAACAAGTCGGAGTGCGTATTCGGCTGCCAACCCGGATAATCACCGCTGAAATCCACTTTTGTGCCGGCTAATAAAAATACACTCTCGACAGCAGAGCAAACCCAGTCTTTGCGACTTTCGGACGAACTGCGCACCAATAGTTTGATGTCGATATTTCCTTCGTTCGCAGTTACTAACGCCAAATTTAATGAGCTTTCGACCACACCGGGAAAGTCTGCCAAATAACTCATCACGCCATTCGGACAGCCTTCAATGGCATTAATCAAATCATCTTGAATCCGTTCGGGAAGAAGCGATGTCGGCAAATCCGTTTTTTCGGCTTTGAACGAAATATTTTCCTCGATACCTGCAAAATCTTCGCGAAACAACGCTTCGTATTCTGCCGTCAAATCCATCAAATCATCGGAAAGTTGTTCGGGAATTGTCAGTACCACAAATGATTCGCGCGGAATGGCATTGCGTAGCGAGCCGCCTTGAATACTCGACAAACGTGCTTCGTAATTACTTACTACATCTTTCAGAAAACGGTTCATCAGTTTGTTCGCATTTGCGTGTCCCAAATGAATTTGTGTGCCCGAATGTCCGCCTTTCAAACCCGTTAAACTGATTTTGAAAGCGACATCGCCTTTGTCGATTTCCTTTTCTGTCTTGAATTGAAACGACACGTTCACATCTCTTCCGCCGGCGCAACCGATGCAAAGCTCGTTTTCCTCCTCCGTATCAAGATTTATCAACGTTGTACCTTTCAAAAAACCTTTTTTTAAACCGTTTGCACCTACCATTCCCACTTCTTCATCAACGGTAAAAAGCGCTTCTATGGCGGGATGTTGTATTGTATTGTCCTCTAACACAGCCATCATCATTGCACAACCGATGCCGTTGTCGGCACCCAAAGTGGTGTTACACGCTTTTAACCAATCGCCTTCGACAATGGTTTCGATAGGGTCTTTTGAGAAATCGTGTGTAACATCGGCATTTTTTTGCGGCACCATATCCAAATGCGATTGTAAAATAACGGTTTTCGCACCTTCGCAACCTGCTGTTGCCGGCTTACGAATAACGATATTACCTGTTTTATCTTGTTCTGTTTCAAGATGAAGCGACTTGCCGAAATCGATAATAAATTTCGTAATTTCGTCCATTTTTCCCGTAGGGTGCGGAATTTGGGTAAACGAATGAAAGTGTTTCCAAACATTTTTAGGGGATAGATGTAGAATTTGTGATGACATAATGGGTGTATTTTTGAATTCAGTTTTAATGACTTTTGTACTAAGGTGTAAAAGTACAAAAAAATTCCTACCTTTGCACCGAAAAAAATAAAAATATGATGCTATTTTCGGTCAAAGCAAAGAAAAATCTCGGGCAGCATTTCTTGAAGGAAGAAGAAATTGCACGTCGTATTGCAGCAATGCTTGATAGCTTTCCATCGCTTCCTGTGTTGGAAGTGGGACCGGGCACCGGTATGCTTACGCAGTTTTTGCTGCAAAACAACAGAGACCTCACTGTTGTGGAAATTGACCGGGAATCAATTGCTTATCTCAATCAACATTTTCCTGAACTGGAAGGACGAATCATTCAACAAGATTTTCTTAAAATAGATTTCGCAAAACTTTATTCCGGCGAATTTTGTGTTATCGGCAATTATCCGTATAATATTTCTTCGCAAATTTTCTTCAAAGTGCTCGATAGCAAGAACTCGATTCCTTGCTGCACGGGGATGATTCAGAAAGAAGTAGCGGAACGAATGGCAGCGCAACCCGGCAGCAAAACGTATGGTATTTTGAGTGTTTTGATGCAAGCGTGGTACAATATCGAATATCTTTTTACGGTGGATGAAAATGCTTTTATTCCGCCGCCAAAAGTGAAATCGGCAGTCATTCGTCTGACGCGAAATGATCGTAAACAACTCAATTGTAATGAAAAGTTATTCAAATCGGTCGTGAAAGCAAGTTTTAATCAGCGCAGGAAAATGTTGAGAAATTCTGTCAAACTGTTTTTCCCGCCGGATTGTCCGCTACCCGATGACCCAATTTTCACAAAACGACCCGAACAGTTGTCTATCGAACAGTTTGAAGAACTGACAAATCTTATTGAGAAAATAATGATTAGTGGTTAATGTTTAATGATTAATGTTAGGGTAACGGCATCTCAACACAGCCATTCATCAACATTAATCATTAAACATTAACCACTAATCATTATTTTTCGTATCTTTGCACCCAAATTACAAAACGCCACTATTGGCAAAGAATTTAAATTATTTCATTATGGACGAGGACCCTTATCCGAGTAACGACAGTAAAAAAATTAAAAATGTAGTGTTTCTGTAAAGGGGTCTCTATCGAAATCTCTTTATCGGACTAATTGTAAAGAGATTATCGTATGAGTGATAGCATAAAAATCCATTTTCTACAACTGATTGAAGAGAACAGATGGAAAGAAGTAAAGAATGAGTTAACCAACTTCGACCCTGTTCAAATTGCGGAAATTTTTGAAGAAATTCCCAAATCAGACCAAATTATCTTATTTCGTCTTTTGTCGCGCAAGCTGGCAAAAGAGACTTTTCAGCACCTTTCTTATGAGGAGCAGGAGGATATTATTGAAAGTTTGGCTGCTAATGTCAATAAATTATCGACACTGCTAAACGACCTTGACCCTGACGACCGTACTGCTTTTTTCGAGGAATTGCCCGGCACGATGAGTCAACGTTTGATACAAATGTTGTCGAAAGAAGAGCGCGAAATTGCCACAAAACTCCTGGGTTATCCTGAAGAGAGTATCGGACGTTTGATGACGCCCGAATATGTTGCCGTAAAACCTTATTATACGGTGCAAGAGGCATTGGAGCATATTCGTAGATTCGGACAAAACTCCGAAACCTTGAATGTTATTTATATTGTTGATGATGATTGGAAATTGATTGACGACGTCAAAATCCGTGAAATCATTTTAGCGCCTGCTGATAAACTTATTTCCGAATTGAGCGACAATCGTTTTGTCTCTCTCAATGCTTATGATGACCAGGAAGTTGCCGTAAAAGTATTTGCCGATCACGACCGCGTTGCCCTGCCCGTAACCGCAACAGACGGTACGCTTTTGGGCATTGTTACGGTTGACGACGTGATAGACGTACAGGAGCAGGAAAGTACCGAAGACTTCCAAAAGTTTGGTGGTACAGCGGAATTGGACTTGGCTTACACCAAAACTTCGGTGTTTGAAATGATAAAAAAACGTTCGCCTTGGCTTGTCATCTTATTTTTCGGACAGTTGCTCACGGCATCGGCAATGACCCACTTTGAGGACCAACTGGAAAAAGCAATCGTACTTGTTCTGTTTATTCCGTTGATTATTTCGAGTGGAGGCAACTCAGGTTCGCAAGCGGCATCAATTATTATCCGTTCGCTCGCCTTGGGCGAATTGCAGTTGAAAAACTGGTGGTATGTGATGCGCAAAGAAATTTTTTCGGGACTGCTCTTAGGTACTATCTTGGGAGTTGTAGGTTTTTTCAGAATATTAATATGGCAACAAGCAGGATTTCACGATCATGGTGTTTTTTGGATATGGGTAGGAATAACCGTTGCTTGTTCGCTTATTTTCATTGTACTTTGGGGAACGCTTGCCGGCTCAATGATTCCGTTTATACTAAAAAGATTCAAATTAGACCCGGCAACCGCTTCCGCTCCTTTTGTGGCTACGCTTGTGGATGTTACAGGGTTGATTATTTATTTTTCGATAGCCGTTTTATTTTTGACGGGGAAGATGTTATAATATCCAACAATCGTTATGCACAAACAACCATACGAATTTACAAGCTCTCCTTTTCGCAGTTTCACGCGCGAAGAATGGTGTAAACTGGACGAACATCCAATGCTTCCTATTGCGGAAATTGACCTTTCGGGACTGCAATCGCTAAACGAGCCGCTTACCATCAGCGAAATAGAAGATATTTACATTCCGATGATTCATTTGCTGCAGATTCATCTCACGCATTATCATAGACTGCATAAGGAGCGCGAATTGTTTTTCGACAATCAAAGCCATCAAGTGCCTTATATCATCGGCATTGCCGGAAGTGTGGCGGTGGGAAAAAGCACAACGGCGCGTGTGTTACAAAAATTGCTGTCGATGCTGCCCCAAAAATTAAATGTGGAACTTATTACTACCGACGGTTTTCTCTTGCCCAATACCGAATTGAAACATCGTGGCATACTCAACAAAAAAGGATTTCCGGAAAGTTACGACGCTAAGCGTCTGTTGGGCTTTTTGGCGGGCGTAAAATCGGGAAAAGAAGTGCTCGAAGCGCCTGTTTATTCTCATCTGTATTACGATGTGATGCCGAATGAAACACAGATTTTTGAACGTCCCGACATCCTTATTGTAGAGGGAATCAATGTGTTGCAAGTTTCGCTGGATAAAAAACCGCGCCGACGGTTGTTCGTTTCCGATTTTTTTGACTTTTCGATTTATGTAGATGCACACGAAAAAAATCTTCGTAAATGGTATATTGAGCGTTTTCAGACATTACAGCAAACGGCTTTTCAAAATCCTGTGTCGTATTTTCATCAATACGTTTCTTTACCGGAAGAAGAACTTTTACGACTTGCCAATACCGTGTGGGAAGAGATTAATTTGCCTAACCTCGAACAAAATATTCTACCCACGCGCCTTCGTGCCGATTTGATTTTGGAAAAAGGAGATAATCATTTTTCGAGAAATGTGAGAATCAGGAAGATTTAATTTGCTAATGTGCTAATAAATAATGTGCTAATTTTAGTTACGAGTTACGAAAAGCAGCATTGTCCCTGCATTAGCATATTATTTATTAGCACATTAGCAAATTATGAAGCCTCTTCTTGCGATATAAGGTTATTAAATATCGCATAAATGGTAAGTCCCGAAATGGTTTTTATACCCGTCTTCCGGGTAATATTTTTTCTGTGAGAAATTACGGTGTGCGATGAAATACAGAGATTTTCTGCGATTTCTTTGTTCGTCATACCTTTGGCTACGGCAATAAGAATTTCTTTCTCTCGTTCGGATAAATCAATATTGCCACCGTTATTGTTATTTTGTAGACCGACAAATTCTTTGGCGATTTTTCGTAATTTCTGCGCCATGATTAAGGCATCGTCGTAAATATCCAACATACCATCGAAACTACTGAGAGTGGCAGCATCAACATAACCGTATAAAATGGCAACCAGAGCCGTTTCGGAATAATCGAAAAACAGGGTTCGGATATTGAACTGCTTGTAAAAACTGACCGTGGCGGGATTTATCAAAAGAATATCGACATCAACATCTATTCTACTTTCTTGGAACGATTGTAAATCGCTATATTCCTTTACGATACTTAGTTCGGGTGCTTTGTTGTTAAGTAAAGATTTGATCCCCTGACGAATAACGGATGAAGGCTCGATGATGATGATTCGTACTTTTTTATTCATCGTCTATTGCTTTCTATTTGTTCAACCAGCGATATCAATATTCGGTCTTCCAAAAGAGCGTGTTTACTCAAATCTTCCTCAAATAAAAATAAGTCTATCAGTACATTACGATATATTACAATCGGATATTCGGCAGGTAGATATTTGACCAAAATATTTTTCAAATCGCTTAGTGCCGCATCTAAATCACTGTGATTTCGTTCGTATTCTTTTATCTTGTATTTGGCTGGCTTTTCACCTTTTAGCAATGCTTCGATGTAGGGGAATACGATTTGCTCCTCGTAATCGAAATGTGTAATGATTTCCTGTATATATTTTTCGCAAAAACCGATCAACATTTTTCCATTTTTCACACGATAGTTTTCGATTAATTCGAAAATACGGTCGATGATTTCCGGCATTCGGTTTTCAATATAATTTTTGTGCGAATTTCGCAAATAATACATCAAATCGGCTAATGAAACTTTCGTCAACGTATTCGAATCGGGGATATAATTATCGAATGTATGCAGGTTACACACAAGTAGAAAGAGCGAAGCGGAAAGTCCTTTTTCATCGCACATTTGCTTTACGGTACTTTCGCCAAAGCCAAGTCCAAGCCCAAAGCGTGGAAAAACATCTAACAGTTGATAGTTGGTTAAGAGTAAATCTGCCAACTTCATTTTTTCGGAAAACATAATTATCTGCGTATTAATAATGCAAAGATATGAAATAATGTGCCAATGTGCTAATAAATAATGTGCTAATTTAAACTGCAAGAGGTAGCATTGTACCTGCATTAGCACATTATTTATTAGCACATTAGCATATTATATCGACAGTTTCATTCCCACAAACACTGTTCGTGGCAAAGTCGGACCATAAATATATCCCGCATCGCGAAGTTCGTCCTTATCGAAATCACGCTGATAGCTGTTGAAGATATTTCTCACACCGCCATTCAACTGCAAAGTTACATTATCTCTGAGGTTGAAATTGTATGCTGTGCGAAATCCAAGGTCGAAAAATGCAGGCGTATCTACTTCTCTGTCGGCTTGTACTTGAACTCCTTCGTCATCGTAAGCGCCAAAATGCTGCACGAGCATACTTCCGGTGTAAGTGCCCGTCAATGAGAGGTCTAATGGACGAATTGGCGAATACAAGGCGGTGATATAACCGTAAGTATTCGGTGCGCGAAACATTTGGCGTTGCGGTTCGAGGTTGCTGCTCCACTCTTCCGGCTCGGTGTATTTTGCCGTTTGAATGGTAAATCCCGAATTGATTTGAAACTTTCGTGAAGCAACAAAATTCGCTTCCAAATTCACTCCGGCAACCACCGCGCCATCACCGTTTGTGCGTATCAAATCCAATGTTCCGTCGGCTCTGTCTTCTTCTTCCAACACGAATACATCTCTCAAACTTGTATAAAACCCTTCTACCAAAAACTGCAATGCTTGTCCATTCGAAAAATGACGGGTTAATTCGCCGGAAAGCGTGAAAGTATGCGAGCGTTCGGGTCTGAGATCTTCATCTAAATGAATCAGAGCTACATCGCCACCCACTACGGCAACGTGCAAATCTTCGTCAAATGCCTGTGGACCACGGTATCCGGTGGCAAAACCTGCACGAAGATTGAGCCAGGGAAGTGGCGTATACCGTGCGGCAATGCGCGGCGAAAGAATCGGATTGTCCATCATACTGTGTTTTTCCAAACGCGCTCCGAGCAAAATACTTGCCCTGCGATTGCTCCATTCGTTTTGCGCAAAAGCGGAATAAATATTCATAGTTTGCTCAATATTTCTGTCATGTCCAAGCATTTGGTCGTGCAACCAATTGTGTGAATATTCCAATCCGCCGATAAAAGTAGCGGGCATAAACCAAAGGCGATTCATTCGATGTGTGAATTGCGCACCTGAAACGAGCGAAAAATCTTCGGTGTGTCCGTATGCATCAGGGTCTTGTTCTGCACCGTAATAGCTTTCTCTCTTAATATGTTGTGCCGAAGAATAGACTTGTAAAGCATGTCTTCCTTCGTTGAAAAAAATATCGTATTTGAAACCACCCGAATGAATGGTGTGATCGGTTTGTTCGGCAATATCGGCTTTGTGAGGTGGAAGTTCAAAATTGTTTCCTCCTCTGCGAAATTCGTCAATGGCGTGATATTCAAACGTTAATCGGCTATTGTAAGTTGGTCTGTAAAATCCTCTGAAACCTGCGTTTTTCATATTTATTTTTCCCAATTCCGAAAAACCATCGTTGTTAGCATCAAAAGGCGACCGCTGGCGTGAAGCTGCAAAAAGTGTAACGCCTGCGCGGTTGTTTTCCGACACAATGGAGGCGTTGAGATGGGTGATATTATCGGGCGTATTTCCGTCAATCCAATTGATGGTATTGCTCACAGAAACAGTGTTTTGCAACGTTTCGCGTGTGATAATATTCACCGTTCCGCCAATGGCACTTGAGCCGAACAACGCAGAAGCTCCACCTCTGACAATTTCTACGCGCTCAACCATATTTGCCGGAATGTGTTCCAATCCATAGACGCCTGCCAATGCACTGTTTATTGGGCGGCTATCTATCAGTATTTGTGTATAAGGACCTTCCAATCCATTAATTCGAAGTTGAGGAAAACCGCAGTTGTTGCACGTGTTTTCAACTCTTAGTCCGGGTTGGAAATTAAGTCCGTCAGCCAAAGTTGATGAATTGCTTATCTCAAACGTGAGCGGCGTAACGAGATTGACAAGCGAAACGGCTTCGCGACGATTGGTTTCGCGTCGGTTGGCAGAAACCACCACTTGCTCTAATTCAATAGAACTTTCTGTCAATTCAAAATTTACTTCGATCGTTTTTCCCTCCACTGTGTTGATTTCTATCTCCTGCGACTTGTAACCAACAAACGAAGCGATAACTGTAATGGTTTTAACTGGAAGATTGTTGATGCGATAATGCCCTGTTGCATCGGCAGCAACACTTATGATTTCGCCTTTTACGCTGATAGTTGCAAACGGAATGTGTTCTTGTGTTACTCTGTCCAATACGTGTCCGTGAATGTTGGCATCGGTTTCGTCGTGTGATTGTGCAGCTAATGTGCTTATTATAAGCAGAGTTACGAGAATAATTTTTTTCATTTTATTTCAAAATATGATTGTTGTTAATTCGAGTGCAAAGTTCTTACAATTATCGCAGTGATACAATCCCTATATATTGGGGAAATGAGGCTGTAGAATAGCTAAAATTGGGGAGGAGAATAATGTGCTAATAAAAAAACAGCCGAAGATTTTTATCTTCGGCTGCCTTCCTATTATTTGTAGAGTACTACTCATTAGCATATTAGCACATTATTTTTTCTTGTAAATCAAGAAACTCCTCTTTCGACAATTTCAATCGTGGGTTTGCTAACGACATATCGCCCTCTTTTTCAATCGGAATCAAATGAATATGTGCGTGCGGCACTTCTAATCCGATAACCATAACACCCACACGCGTGCACGAAACGGCTTTTTCGATACTAAGCGCTACTTTTTTGGCAAAAATCATCATCTCTGCCAACAACGCATCATCTAAATCGAAAATATAATCGGTTTCTTGTTTCGGAACAACCAAAGTATGCCCTTTCGACATCGGGTTGATATCGAGAAAGGCGAAAAAACGGTCGTTTTCCGCAATTTTATACGAGGGAATTTCGCCGTTGATAATTTTGCTGAAAATTGTTGCCATTTTTTATGTGTTTGAAAGGTTATACTTAAAGTGAAATTTCAATGATTTCGAAATGCATTACACCCGACGGAACTTGAATTTCGGCTTTGTCGCCTACTTTCTTGCCCATAAGTCCCTGTGCGATAGGCGTACTTACTGCGATTTTCCCGCTCTTCAAATCGGCTTCGCTTTCCGACACAAGCATATAAGTCATTTGTTTGTTGGTACCCAAATTTTTGATGGTTACCTTATTCATAATCTGAACGGTATCCGTACCAATAGCGCTTTCGTCAATCAAACGTGCCGATGCGATAACGCCTTTCAATTGGGCAATTTTTGCTTCCAGCATTCCTTGCGCTTCTTTCGCCGCATCGTATTCTGCGTTTTCCGAAAGATCGCCTTTATCTCTTGCTTCCGCAATCATTTGCGAAATTTTAGGTCTTTCAACCGATTCCAATTGAACCAGTTCTTCTTTTAGTTTCCGAAGTCCTTCTTCGGTCATATACGTTACTATCATATATTGGTTCTCCTATTTTTCTATCTTTTTTATCATAATTGTACAAAGAAAAAGAGTCCGACCTAATATACAGATCGGAGCTCCTTTTTGCTATTATGACAATTATTTCGAGTGCAAATATAGCACCTTTATTCCAATAAAAAAAGAATATATTGTTAAATTGTTAGTTAATCAGTACTATAATACTCTATTTAATTCACGCTCTATCTCCTCGTGGGTTACGGCTCTCGCCACTATATCTCCTTCGCGGTTGATGATAAAAACGGTAGGCAATTCACGTACGTTATATGTTGAAAATAGTCTGGAATTGACTGATTGTGGGTCGCGAACGGTGATCCACGGCAGATTATCTGCTGCATTTTTCCAAAAATGTTGGTCGGAATCGAATGCTATCTGATAAATCTCTACACCACGCGACCGAAAGCGTTCGTAAATCCTATTCAAATCCATATTGTGCGTTGGCGAGAAATCAGCATTGTAAACCGTAAAATCCAATACCACTACTTTGCCTTGTAATGACGAAAGTGCAATTCTGTTTCCGGCAACATCGGGCAATACAATGTCGGGCAACGAGCCATCAATTTCGATATCAATGTTTTCGAGCATTGTTGCTTGTCGCTCCGCTTGTCGACGAGTGGTTAAGGCGAGCATCGTGAAATCGTGCAGATGTTTTGTGCGCAATGTTCCGGGATATTGCAAATTCCACGACGTGGCAACCGCGCCAAACATTGGGTAATCTTGTCGCGTATATGGATCGAAAATCATATAATCGTTTATCCTTTGAAAAAGGGCATAATATGCCGCTGCACTTGCCGGATTTGCCAAGATAATTTTCGAAGCTTCCGTTTTATAATCGGTCAATACATTATCGATTTGTTCGATAAATGACATATCGTCAATTTGTTGTGCCGCGTGTTGTCTTTCTAAATCGGCTATTCTTTGCGAAGCATGTTCCCTGAGCCCGTCCACTTGTCGCAACTGATCGTTAGTAGGCGAGTTTTCGACTGTGAATGAACGAGCGAAATCTTTTGCATCTGCCTTAATTGTCAATCTATCTTCATCAAATACGGAGAAAACACCCACTTGGTTTCCGATGCGTAATTGATAAAATTCCGGATTTTCGGGCATTGTACCTCTCATTCTGAAAGTGCCGCTGCTTTTCAATACCACGGAATCTAAAACCGTAACATTTGCCAAGCCGCGATGTTCTAAAAACATTGTTTCGCCGTCGGAAGATGTGATTGTCCCTTCGATTCGAAATGTTTTTTCAGATTTACACGCTGAGAAAGTGATGCCTACAAGTAAAATAAGAAAAACTATATACTTCATCTTCTGTTTATTTTGTTTGTAATGAATGCTTTGAAGCGGCTTTCGAATTATCTTTTCCGCGTTATTGATTTGAGCATACAAATTTATGTGTTTTTTGGGAAATAGACAAATATCGCATCACATAATATTGAATTTTCAGGCAGCCTCTTTTTCAGACATTAACCATTAATCATTGACCATTCATCATTATTTTTGTACCTTTGTACCTCAATTTTTGTAACTGACAACTTGTAACGATTAAAATATGAACAAAAAAGTATTATTAATGATTTTAGACGGTTGGGGAGTAGGTAAACATTCGCCATCAAACGTTATTTATAACACACCAACACCTTATTGGGATTCGTTGTTGGAAGAATATCCGCATTCACAACTCCTCGCTTCGGGTGAAGATGTAGGTTTGCCGCACGGACAAATGGGTAACTCCGAAGTAGGACATCTTAATATCGGTGCCGGACGAGTGGTATATCAAGATTTAGTAAAAATCAACATAGCTTGTCGCGACAACTCAATTTTGAAAAATAAAGAAATCGTTCGTGCATTTACCGGCGCAAAAGAATCGGGTAAAAAGATTCATTTTATGGGATTGGTTTCCGATGGCGGTGTGCATAGTTCGCTCGACCATTTGTTTAAACTTTGCGATATTTCGAAAGAATATGGCATTGCTGACCGTACATATGTACACTGTTTTATGGACGGACGCGATACCGATCCACATAGCGGAAAAGGTTTTATCGAAGCGTTGCAAAACCATTTGACGCAAACGGGCGGGAACATCGCTTCTATTATCGGACGTTATTATGCAATGGATAGAGACAAGCGTTGGGAGCGTGTGAAAGAAGCTTACGATTTGCTTGTTGAAGGTAAAGGAGTACCTGCGACGGATATGGTGCAAGCGATGCAAAATTCGTATGACGCAGGTAAAACCGATGAATTTGTGTTGCCGATAGTAAACACAACCGTTGACGGAAAAATTGAAGCAGGCGACACCGTTATCTTCTTCAATTATCGCAACGACCGTGCGAAAGAGCTCACCATTGTGCTCACGCAACAAGATATGCCCGAATTCGGAATGAAAACCCTTCCGTTGGAATATTTCACAATGACGCCTTACGATTCATCATTCAAAGGATTGCATATTTTGTTCGACAAAGAAAACGTACAAAATACACTCGGCGAAGTAGTTGCCAAAGCAGGATTAAAGCAATTACGTATTGCCGAAACCGAAAAATATGCACACGTAACGTTCTTCTTTTCGGGCGGACGAGAAACGGAATTTGACGGCGAAGAACGCGTTCTAATTCCCTCCCCCAAAGTGGCAACTTACGATTTAAAACCCGAAATGAGTGTTTATGAAGTAGCTGATGCGCTTGCATCGGAAATCAAAAAAAACAAATTTGATCTCATTGTAGCCAATTATGCCAACGGTGATATGGTGGGACACACAGGTATTTACGAAGCGATTCAAAAAGCCGTTACTGCTGTGGATGCAGCTGTGAAAACCGCTGTGGAAGCTGCAAAAGAAACCGGATACGACATTATCATCATTGCTGATCACGGAAATGCTGACAATGCCGTGAATGCCGATGGCTCGCCCAACACGGCGCACTCGCTCAATCCGGTACCGTTTGTTTTTATTTCCGATGACAAAAACGCAACGGTAGAAGATGGTATTCTTGCTGATGTGGCGCCTTCGGTTTGTTATTTATTGGGTGTTGAGCAACCGGAAGATATGACAGGGCATAGTTTAATTGATAATTAGATTCTACGATTGATAATAAAAAAAACCTGCCACAGTAATGTAGCAGGTTTTTTCATTATCAATTATTTTCCGGACGCGGAAGCAATGCTTTACGCGACAATTTGAATTTACCTGTTTTCGGGTCAATATCAATCAATTTTACTTGGATTTTATCACCTTCTTTGATACCGGCATCTTCTACTTTTTCCAAACGTTTCCAATCAATTTCCGAAATGTGTAACAAGCCGTCTTTACCCGGAAGGAATTCGCAGAATGCACCGTATGGCATTACCGAACGAACGGTTGCTTCGTACACTTCACCAATATCGGGAACAGAAACAATTCCTTTGATTTTCGCCAATGCCGCATCAATAGAGTCTTTGTTCGTACCCGAAACTTCCACACGACCTTTAGCATCAATTTCTTCGATGGTAATCGTCGCACCGGTTTCCTCTTGAATCCCTTGAATAATTTTTCCACCCGGTCCGATTACAGCGCCGATAAATTCTTTCGGAATTTCGATAACCACAATGCGAGGTGCGTGTGCTTTCAAATCAGCACGCGGCTCAGACATTGTCTTCATCATTTCGCCTAAAATGTGCTCGCGACCTGCTTTTGCCTGCGCAAGTGCCTGTTCTAAAATTTCATACGATAGACCATCAACCTTGATGTCCATTTGCGTAGCGGTAATTCCGTCTTTTGTTCCACACACTTTGAAATCCATATCGCCGAGATGGTCTTCATCTCCTAAAATATCGGAAAGTACGCTGAAGTTTTTTCCTTTGTTTTCGGAAATCAATCCCATTGCGATACCCGAAACCGGTTTTTTAATCGTTACACCAGCGTCCAATAAAGCGAGTGTTCCTGCACACACGGTAGCCATTGATGATGAGCCGTTTGATTCTAAAATATCGGAAACAACACGTACTACGTATGGATATCCTGTTGGAATCATTCGTTTCAATGCTCTGTGCGCCAAGTTTCCGTGCCCGATTTCGCGACGACCTGTACCACGCATCGGACGCGCTTCTCCCGTAGAAAACGGTGGGAAGTTGTAGTGTAAAAGGAAACGGTCATTTCCACGGAACAATACATCGTCAATAAGTTTTTCATCGAGTTTCGTACCAAGCGTTACAGTGGTCAATGATTGTGTTTCACCACGTGTGAAAACTGCCGAGCCGTGCGGTCCGGGTACGTAATCCACTTCCGACCAAATCGGACGGATTTCGGTTGTAGAACGACCATCAAGACGTTTGCCTTCGTCGAGAATACAACGACGCATCGCTTCTTTTTCTACATCGTGGTAATATTTACCGATGAGTGCGCCTTTTTCAGCCAACTCCTCTTCTGTGAAGTTTATTTTGTATTCTTCTACAACTGCTTTGAAAGCGTCGTGGCGTTCGTGTTTCGAAACTCCCGATTTTGCAATCGCATACACTTTATCAAAACATTTTGCTTTCACATCTGCACGAAGTGCCTCGTCGTTTTCTTCGTGGCAATATTCGCGTTTTACAGTAGTACCCACTGCTTCCATCAATTCCATTTGCACAGCGCAATGTCTTTTGATTTCTTCGTGTGCAATTTTGATAGCTTCGAGCATTTCGGCTTCCGATACTTCGGAAAATTCGCCTTCCACCATCATAATATTGTCGGTAGTAGCACCTACTACAATATCCATATCCGCTTGTGCCAATTGAGCAAAAGTGGGATTAATAATGTATTTTCCGCCAACACGTGCAACACGTACTTCGGAAATCGGTCCATTGAAAGGAATATCCGATACTGCTAAAGCAGCACTTGCAGCAAGTCCCGCCAAAGCGTCGGGCATATCATCGTTTCCGGCAGAGTAAAGCGTAACGTTTACGAATACATCTGCGTGATAATCATCAGGAAATAAGGGACGAAGTGCGCGGTCGATTAGTCGACTTACGAGGATTTCCGAGTCCGATGGTCTTCCTTCGCGCTTCAAAAAACCTCCGGGAAATCGTCCGGCAGAGGCATATTTTTCTCTATATTCAACTTGCAGCGGCATAAAGTCGCATCCGGGAGTGGCATCTTTGGCGGCGCAAACGGTAGCCAGTAGCATCGTATCTCCCATTCTGAGGGTAACGGCTCCATCGGCTTGTTTCGCCAGTTTTCCCGTTTCCAGAGTAATCGTGCGACCGTCTGCCAGCGCAATACTCTTTGTAATTGGATTCATCATAAATTTTTTATATCGTTTTTATATGTATATAATTGCGCAAAGTTACATAATTATTTTTGTTTTATAGTGATTTTGAGGGGAATATTTAAAATGTAAAATTTCAAAGAAGCTTTTTTGAGATAAATATAAAAAAGGTGCCTCGTTTCCGAAACACCTTTTCTAAATCTTTTAATCAATGATGATTAATTTATATCCAACAATTCTACTTCGAAAATAAGTGTAGAATATGGTCTGATTACACCTCTGTCTTGTGAACCGTAAGCCAAATCGTATGGAATAAACAATTTCCATTTCGAACCAACAGGCATTAATTGCAATGCTTCTGTCCAACCCGAAATCACTTGTGTTACACCAAATGTTGCCGGATCACCTCTAACTACGCTGCTGTCAAACACTTCGCCATCAATCAATGTGCCGTGATAATGAACGGTTACACGGTCGTTAAGGGTTGGAGTTGTGCCTGTTCCTTGACGGATAACCTCATATTGCAATCCGCTTGGCAATGTTACAACGCCTTCTCTTTTTGCATTTTCAGCCAAAAAAGCTGCGCCTTCGGCAATCACTCCTTCAAATTGAATCCTCATCTCTTCTTCGTGGCGAGCAGCTTGTACTTCCTCTGCTCTTTCGATTTCACGTTGAATAATGGCGCCGGCTTCTGTTCTGTCAATTGCCAAATTACTATTATTCAATACACCAATCAGGCCTGCTAACATTTGGTTGGTGTTGATTGACTCGGTAGCGTTTTCACCAAAAAGTGCCTCATTAAGTCCGGGCAACATTTGTTGCGAAATCTGAGATCCAACATTCAAGCCCGATGCATAAGGCGAATCTGCTTGTAGACTTACTGCTGTTTTTAAACCTCTGATGAATTCATTGAGTCTCGGTGCATTTTCTTTGTTCAATGCGTCGAGTGCAGCTTGTTTCTCTTTTTCCAATGTAACCAACTGCGTGGAGTCAGCCATCATCATTTTCATTTGGAACTCTTGTTCTACTGACATTGTGCTTTGAATCACGCCCAATTGCTCCAAATATTGCATAAGACCTTGATCGGCAAGACTTACTCCATACGCATAAGAAGTAGTGTCAACCGATGTTCTCAAATTGGTTCTTGGGGCAGAAGCCTTGTTGCAAGAACACATCGTTACCGCCATTACGGCTAATGCACTTAGTGCAAAAATTTTAATACTTTTCATTGTTATAATAATATGTTTATTTTTCTATTCCTAATAATTCTACATCAAATACAAGTGCCGAATTAGGCTGAATAGCGCCACCTGCACCTTGTTTTCCGTATGCCAATTCCGACGGAATGAACAAACGCCATTTTGAACCGACAGGCATCAACTGCAATGCCTCAACCCAGCCTTTAATTACTTGGTTTACACCAAATGATGCAGGCTGTCCTCTCTCTACCGAACTATCAAAAACCGTGCCATCAATCAATGTGCCGTGGTAATGACATTTTACTGTGTCAGTAGCTTTCGGCTTTTCGCCTGTTCCTTCCGTGAGGATTTCATACTGTAATCCGCTTGGGAGTGTTACTATATTCGCATTTTTTTTATTTTCTTCGAGGAAAGCGTGACCGATTTCCAAATTTTGATTCAACATCTCGTCTTGTTGTTTAGTAAAATATTCTTGTAAAACTATATTTGCATCATTAAAACTCATATTGGTAGAAGCGTTGTTCATCACATCGGTAAACGCTTTAACGAATGAATCTATATTGATGCTTTTCAATCCCGATTGCATCAAATTTTGTGCCATACTCATACCGATGGCGTAGCTCAATTTTTCCATTTTCTCTATGTTCTATTTTTGTTTGTCAATAAATTAGGGTGCAAAAGTAATATATAAAAGTGAGATATTCGTTTTTTTAGAGATAAAATTCTATATTTGTGGTCATAAAGGCGTGAAAGTGCGAATGCACGAATGCGCGAAAGCTGATTTCCGCAACTTTTCTGCCTTTCGCGCTTTTACGCTTTCGTGCTTTCGCGCGATTCAGAAACAAGATAACAGCAAAGAAACATCAAAATCAGAAAATATGAAGAAACGACTAATCATTCTTTCCGGCGCCGGAATGAGTGCCGAAAGCGGCATTTCCACATTCAGAGATTCGGGTGGATTGTGGGATAAATACCCGATAGAACAAGTGGCTACACCCGAAGCGTGGAGAGCGAATCCCGCATTAGTGCTGGAATTTTACAATATTCGTAGAAAAGAACTTTTGGGTGTGAAACCTAACGCAGGACATTTCGGTTTGGCAGAAATGGAAAAAGATTTTGAAGTGCAAATCATCACACAAAACGTTGATAATTTGCACGAACAAGTGGGCAGCACGAAAGTACTTCATTTGCACGGTGAATTAATGAAAGTGCGTTCTGTGGGCAACGAAACGGATATTATTGAATTAAATGCACAACGTCCCGAAATTTTCATCGGCGATGTTTGTGAAAAAGGATTTCAGCTGCGTCCGCATATTGTGTGGTTTGGCGAGGCTGTGCCATTGATTGAAGAAGCGGCTCGATTGACACAAACGGCGGATATTTTTGTGGTAATCGGCACATCGTTAAATGTATATCCGGCGGCAGGATTGTTGGGATATGTGCCGAAAAGCGTGCCGATTTACTTGATTGACCCAAATGAAGTGGCAGTTGGTTGTAGTGGAATCCATTTTATCAAAAAAGGCGCATCGGAAGGAGTAAAAAATTTACGTAATGTGCTAATGTGCTAATAAATAATGTGCTAATGCAATTGTCATATTGACTATAGTTAGAAAATCAGCGAATTTGCATTAGCACATTGGCATATTAGCACATTATTAACTATCTTTGTATCCAAAAATAAAATTTATTGTGGGGAAAAAAATAGCCGAAACACCTATGATGAAACAATACATCGAGATAAAAGCACAACATCCCGATGCTATTTTATTGTTTCGCGTAGGTGACTTTTACGAAACATTCTCTGACGATGCCATTGTAGCGTCGGAAATTTTGGGGATAACACTCACGCGCAGAGCGAATGGTACTGCGGCGTTTGTAGAATTAGCCGGATTTCCGCACCACGCGCTCGACACCTATTTGCCGAAATTGGTGAGAGCGGGTAAACGTGTAGCCATTTGCGATCAACTGGAAGACCCAAAACAAACGAAAGGGCTCGTCAAACGTGGTATTACCGAATTGGTTACGCCGGGTGTTTCTATCAATGACAATATCCTGAATCACAAAGAAAATAATTTCTTGTGTGCCTTTCATTTTACAAAAAGTAAACAATTTGGTATTGCCTTTCTTGATGTTTCTACCGGCGAATTTCTCACAACCGAAGGCATACAAAACGATGTCGACAAACTACTCGCCAACTTTTCACCGAAAGAAATTTTGATTGAACGCGGTAACAAAAAGAAGTTTGAAGAACTATTCGGCAGCAGTTATTTTCTTTTCGAACTCGATGATTGGTGTTTTACTGAAGATACTACTCGTGACCGACTTCTTTCGCACTTTCAAACCAAAAACCTAAAAGGATTCGGCGTTGAAAACCTTTTATTAGGAATTATTGCTTCGGGTGCTATTTTGCACTATTTGGATATTACGCAGCACAGCAATATTGGGCATATTGTTTCACTCAATCGTATTGAAGAAGAGCGATTTGTACGCCTTGATAAATTCACGGTGCGCAGTTTAGAGCTTATTTCGACGATGAACGAGGGTGGAAAATCGTTACTTGATATTCTCGACAAAACGATTTCGCCAATGGGGTCACGATTGTTGCGCCGTTGGTTGGTTTTTCCGCTCAAAGAGGCAAAACCGATTGAAGACCGATTGAATGTTGTCGAAAATTTCTTCCGCCAACCGGAATTGAAAAAACTGCTCGAAGAAAAAATCAGCCTTATCGGCGATTTGGAGCGAATTATATCGAAAGTCGCCGTTGGACGCATTTCACCGCGCGAAGTGGTGCAACTTAAAGTGGCACTTACCGCTATTGAGCCTATTCGCGAGGCGTTTTTGACTTCGGACAATCATAGTTTGAGAGAAATGGGTGAAAAGCTAAATCCTTGTCCAATTATTCGCGACCGCATCGAAAAAGAGATAAAACCCGACCCGCCGGCACTGCTCACAAAAGGCGGTTTTATTCAAGAAGATGTGAGCCAGGAACTTGATGATTTGCGGGCTATTGCCTATTCGGGAAAAGATTATCTACTTCAAATTCAGCAACGTGAAAGCGAAAAAACGGGCATTCCGTCGCTTAAAATCGGATTCAACAACGTGTTTGGTTATTACATTGAGGTGCGCAACTCGCATAAAGATAAAACACCACCCGAATGGATTCGTAAACAAACACTCACAGGTGCAGAGCGTTATATTACGGAAGAGCTGAAAGAATACGAAGAAAAAATTCTCGGCGCGGAAGAAAAAATCGTAGCACTCGAAAACCGACTTTATATTGAATTAATTAGTAGTATTATCGAATATATTCCTACTATTCAGATAAATGCGAATATTGTGGCACGTGCCGATTGTTTGTTGTCGTTTACCAATGTGGCGCAACAAAATAACTACATTCGTCCCGAAATAAATGATTCTACGGCTATCAACATCACGCAGGGCCGTCATCCGGTTATCGAAAAACAACTACCACCCGATGAGCCGTTTATCGCCAATGATATTTGTCTCGACAGCGAGTCGCAACAGATAATAATTATTACAGGTCCGAATATGGCGGGTAAATCGGCGCTGTTGCGTCAAACGGCGTTGATCACGATTATGGCGCAAATAGGGTCATTTATTCCTGCCGAAGCAGCAAAAATCGGGTTGGTTGATAAAGTTTTTACGCGCGTGGGTGCATCGGACAATATTTCACTCGGCGAATCTACTTTTATGGTGGAAATGAACGAAGCGGCAAATATTCTCAACAATATTTCCGACCGAAGCTTGGTGCTTTTCGATGAACTCGGTAGAGGAACAAGTACTTACGACGGAATTTCCATTGCGTGGGCGATTGTAGAATACATTCACGAACACCCGAAAGCACGTGCCAAAACGCTTTTCGCCACGCATTATCACGAGTTGAACGAAATGGAAAAATCGTTTAAGCGCATCAAAAATTTTCACATTGCGATTAAAGAAATCAACAACAAAATCATCTTTATTCGCAAATTTTTACCCGGCGGAAGCGAGCACAGTTTTGGTATTCACGTGGCGAAAATGGCGGGAATGCCGAAAAGTATCACGAAGCGTGCCGATGCTATTCTTGCTGAAATGGAATCATCGAATAGAAAAGAAAGTATCAAAAAACCCATCAACGACTTTATCGAAAAAAGAGAAGGATATCAACTCAATTTTTTTCAACTTGACGACCCAATTCTTTGTCAAGTGCGAGACGAAATTATGAATATTGACGTGAATAATCTCACGCCGATTGAAGCGTTGAATAAATTGAATGACATAAAGAAAATTGTAAAAGGGAAGAAATAAATTCAAAGATTCAATCATTCAAAAATTCAAGACAGGTACTTGATTTTTTGAATCTTTAAATCTTTGAATCTTTGAGTTTGAAAAATATGTATCACGAAAATAATGAAACCCAAAAAAGCGGTCGCATCGAAGTAATCTGCGGCTCAATGTTTTCCGGAAAAACCGAGGAACTTCTTCGCCGACTTCGTCGTGCAAAATTCGCACGACAAACGGTAGAAATTTTCAAACCCACTGTCGATGTGCGTTATTCGCAAGAAGAAGTGGTTTCGCACGACAAAAACTCGATTCTTTCCACACCGGTCGAACATTCGAGTAATATTTTGCTTCTTTCGTCGGAAGTGGAAGTGGTGGGAATTGATGAAGCACAGTTTTTTGACAACGGACTTGCCGATGTCTGCCAACAGCTTGCCGACCAGGGAATTCGCGTTATCGTAGCCGGATTGGATATGGATTTTAAGCGCGTGCCTTTCGGGGCAATGCCTGCGCTATGCGCCATTGCCGATGATGTTACCAAAGTGCACGCCATTTGCACAAGTTGCGGTGCGCTTGCCAACTATTCATATCGATTAGTGAAAGATAATGATAAACAGGTGATGTTGGGCGAAATGGAAGAATATCAACCGCTTTGCAGGAAATGTTATAATCATTCATAGTTCGTTACCATAGAGACATAGCGCACTACGTCTTTACAAAACAACCATTCTGTAAATAAACAAAAACTAAAAATATGAAACTGAAAAAATTATTATTCGTAGCATTACTTGCGATTTTTACATTAACGCTTCACGCGCAAGAGTACAACAATGCTGTCGGTATCAGATTAGGATACGACAACGGAATTTCGGGAAAGCATTTCTTTATGCCCAACAATGCGGTGGAAGGGATTATGAGTTTTTCGCCGCACGCTTTCAAACTTACGGGATTGTACCAGTATCAACAGCCGTTTTTGGATATCGATAACTTCGATTGGTACGTGGGTGCCGGTTTGCATCTTGGCAGCATTACCGATAAGAGCAAGCAAAAAGGCGATCACGCTTTTTTATTCGGTGCCGATTTAATTGTTGGTGTAGAATATGTGTTTCCCGCAGCACCATTCAGTCTTTCACTTGATTGGAAACCATCGTTCAGTTTTACAAATAATTTCAATGATTATTGGTTTTATGGCTTTGGGGTAAGTTTGAGATATACGTTTGGAAGATAAAAAATGAATTCACAATAAAATTTTTTTAAATATGAAAGTTAAAAGCCCTATTTCCGAGTGTTTGTATTGCCAACGCAATGAGTTACAAAAATCGTTGATGATTGACATCTGCGATTTAGAAGTGTCGCGTCTGTTTTTGTTCAAAGAGCAAACATACAAAGGACGTTGCGTGGTAGCACACAAAGAACATATCGATGAGTTTTTTGAGTTGACCGATGAACAGCGCAACGCATTTATGAAAGATGTAGCGCGTGTCAGTCGTGCGATGAGCGAAGCGTTAGATGCAGAAAAAATCAATATGGGTGCGTATTCCGATGTACTTTCGCATTTGCATTTTCATTTAGTGCCGAAATACATTGGTGGTGTAGATTATCCGGGCATTTTCCGTATGAATCCGCAAGAAGTATATCTGTCGGACGAAGAAAATCAACAGTTGATAGACAAGATTAAAGCAAATTTATAAAGCGTTCTATGGAAATTAGAAAAGCAAAGATAGAAGATACGTCAGATATTGCCTACTATATGATGTTGGCGATGGAAGACATTGCGTATGGATTTATTGGCGAAAAAAACGAAGAAAAAGCCACCCTGTTTTTGAAAAACCTTATCGGACGAACAGGCGACCAGTATTCGTATGAAAATTGCTGGATTGCAGAACTCGATGGCGTAACAGTAGGTGCTGCCGTAGTATATGATGGCGGAAAACTGTACGAATTGCGCGACCCTGTGATTCAGGAAATTAAAAGAATGACAGGCAGAGATTACTGTCCCGAAGATGAAACGCAGGCGGGAGAATTTTATATTGATTGTGTGGGCGTTAGTCCAAATCATCAAGGAAAGGGAATCGGGTCGAGGATTTTTCAATTCTTGATTGATGAATATGTGCACAATCGAAAGGAAACGCTTGGTTTGTTGGTTGACAAGGATAATCCCAACGCGAAAAAACTGTATTTGAAGCTGGGATTTGAAGTTGTTGGGGAGCAAATGTTGGCAGGAAAAGAGTTAGAACGTATGCAGTTTAAGTGCAATTGATATAGTGAACAAAAAAAAAATCCTCATCACCGGTGCAAGCGGATTTATCGGCAGTTCTACTGTCGATAAGGCGCTTGCGCTAGGTTACGAAACGTGGGCGGGCATTCGTCAAAGTAGCATTCGCGAGTTTTTGCAAGATGAACGCATTCGTTTCATCGATTTGAATTATGCTGATAAGACAAAACTGAAATCCCAACTACTTGATTTCGTGAATAAAAACGGATATTTCGACGTCATTGTTCACATTGCCGGACTCACGAAAGCCGTTCGTAAAGCCGATTTCGATAAAGTAAATGACGAATATACGCGTAATTTCGTTGATGCACTTATCGAAATTAACGCCGTTCCCGCTTCATTTATTTTTATGAGCACGTTGGGTGTAATGGGCGTTGGTGATGAAATTAATTACACACCTTTGCCTAGTAACCATATACCAAACCCAAATACAGCTTATGGAAAAAGCAAGCTAAAAGCCGAAAATTATTTGAAAAATCTCGGAGGATTTCCATACGTAATTCTTCGTCCAACAGGCGTATATGGTGCACGAGACAAGGATTATCTGATTTTAATGCGTGCCGTACAAAACGGTTTTGACATTGGTGTTGGATTTCGAAAACAGCTACTTACATTTATTTATATCGACGACCTTGTAAAGATTATTTTTTCCTGCATCGATAAAAATATCTATCGCAAAGAATACTATGTTGCCGATGGCGATGTTTACACCGATGTGGAATTCAACACGATTGTGCGACAAACCGTGCAACGAAAACATGTCGTTCGTCTGAAAATTCCACTTTGGATAGTAAAATTCGCTGCGTTTATTAACGAAAAAATATGCGGACTATTAGGGAAAGCTACCGCGTTTAATACTGATAAGTACCAAATTATGAAACAGCGGAATTGGTCGTGTGATGTATCGTCATTGAAAACCGATCTTGACTTCCAACCTGATTTTCGATTGAAAGAAGGGATTGAGAAAACAGTAGAATGGTATAAAGAAAATGGTTGGTTGTAACAAATTTATATAGAATGTATTTCTTTTGAGAATAAGGTTTTATAGATACATAGCCGAACAACGGTAATTAAAATAAGTTGTTGTACCTAAATGCCCAATACTATCATTTATTTTTGTACATTTGCTCTCTAAAATCAAACAATAAGAAAATCGTATGCAAATAGCACTCATCGGATATGGAAAAATGGGGAAAGAAATCGAAAAAATCGCCCTCGAACGTGGACATAGCATCGTCTGTACCATTGACATAAGTGAGGAGGCGAAGTTTGATTCGCCCGAATTTAGGAGTGCCGATGTAGCCATCGAATTTACATCGCCCGAAAGTGCATTTCAAAACTATATGCGTGCGTTTGCTGTCAATGTACCCGTTGTTTCCGGCTCTACCGGTTGGCTCAATCGACTGGAGGAGGTGAAGCAAATGTGTAAAAAAGGGGGAAAAACATTTTTTTACGCCTCAAATTTCAGCCTTGGTGTCAATATTTTCTTCGCTCTGAACAAATACTTAGCGAAACTAATGAACCAATTTCCCGATTATGATGTGCGAATGGAAGAGACACATCACATTCACAAACTAGATGCACCGAGTGGCACGGCAATAACACTCGCCGAAGGCATTTTTTCGAACATCGAACGAAAAACAAAATGGGTAATGCGAGACACGCAATCGGAAAACGAAATGGAAATAAAAGCCTATCGTGAGGGAGAAGTACCCGGTATTCATACCGTTACTTATGAATCCGAAGTGGATAAAATTTCTATCACACACGATGCTAAAAACCGACAAGGATTTGCTTTGGGAGCCGTCCTCGCTGCCGAATTTACTTATGAAAAAACAGGTTTTTTGGGAATGGAAGATATGTTAGAATTATAAGATTCAAAAGTTCAAGGTTCAAAAATTCAAAGCGATTTGCCTTGAATCTTTAAACTCTTGAATTTTTAAACAAAAAAACAGAAATGACAAATAAAAATAGTTCCTTTCAAGAAAGATTAAAAAACGCCGACCGCCACCAATGGATTTGGTTTGCAGTGTGGATGATTGCCCTCGCTCTTTTCGCTTTTTGGGCACGAACAGCGTGGGTATTAATTCCCATTCCGTTTATTTTCGATATTTATATCACGAAATTTATCCCTTGGACGTTTTGGAAAAAATCGAAGAATCCTATTGTGCGCCGAACGATGGAGTGGGTGGACGCCATTTTATTTGCATTGGTAGCCGTTTATTTTATCAATACATTTTTCTTTCAAAACTATCAGATACCCACTTCGTCGCTCGAAAAATCGTTGCTCGTGGGCGACTTTTTAGCTGTAAGCAAACTCAGCTACGGACCGCGTGCGCCGATGACGCCGCTTTCATTTCCGTTGGCACAGCACACAATGCCGATTATTGGGGGAAGATCGTATCTCGACAGACCGCAATGGCGCTATCGTCGATTGAGAGGTTTTGGTAATGTGAAACGAGATGACATTGTTGTATTTAACTTTCCGGCGGGAGACACTGTTGCGCTTAATATGCAAGCGGTTGATTTTTATTCACTTGCAAAACAAAATCCTCTTGGTAGTGCAGGAGTGCGAGCCGATGTAAGAAGATATGGTGAAGTGGTTTTTCGTCCTGTAGATAGGCGTGAGAATTATGTAAAACGCGCTATCGGACTTCCGGGTGAAATCATCGAACTACGCAATGATAGTGTATTCATCAATGGACAATTTACTTCCAATCCGCCACTTGTACAGCACAATTATATGATACAAACGGACGGAACAATGATTTCGCCCCAATTATTTAAAGAATTGGGTATCAACAAAGATGATTATTTAGTATCTGAACGCGACCAACTCGGACGAATAATAGAGTCGCATAAAGTCCAAGACCTTACCGGTCTGCGCAGTGAAGATATGGAACGTATTGGATTACAACGACAAGATGGTAACAATGGACTTGTTTATGTTAGTATTCCGATGACGCAAGCGATGGTTGTATCACTGAAGACAAGACCATTTGTATGGTCTATCGTCAAAGAAAAAGAACAACCCGGTTTAGGTATTTATTATCCGATTCATTACAGAACAGGTTGGACGCGAGATACATTCGGTCCGCTTTGGATTCCGAAAAGAGGTTCTACGATTTACTTTGATACCGATGTTGCTTTCAAAGTAGCAGCTTATGAGCGTCCGATCAAAAATTATGAAGGAAATGATTTCGAATTTCGCAATGGTAGGGTTTATATCAACGGACAAGTTGCCGAATCTTATACATTTAAGCTTGATTATTACTTTATGATGGGCGACAATCGCCACAATTCTGCCGATTCGCGCAACTGGGGTTTTGTGCCCGAAGACCACATTGTAGGACAACCGATGTTGATTTGGCTTTCGCTAGAAAAAGACAACGGTTGGTTTAATGGAAAAATCAGATGGAATAGATTGTTTAGAAGCGCGAAGAAATAATTTTTGAATATGCTAATGTGCTAATAAATAATGACAGTATCCTTGATTCATTAGCACATTATTTATTAGCACATTATGATTGTCAATTCTCTTTATCTTGCTCCAATCGAATATTATTCTACGCTTTTTCGTGCCGAACAAGCCGTTATCGAAATTCACGACAACTATCAAAAGCAATCCTATCGAAACCGTTGTATGATTGCCGGAGCAAATGGAGCGATATCACTGAGTATTCCCATTGAAAAACCTTCGACGGCAAAGTGCAAAATGAAAGATATTCGTATTTCCGAACACGGAAATTGGCAACATTTGCATTGGAATGCGATAATTTCGGCATACAATTCTACGCCGTTTTTTGAGTATTACGAAGATGATTTTCGTCCGTTTTACGAAAAAAAGCAATCCTTTCTGCACGATTTCAACGAAGAACTTCGCCAACTCATTTGTCGCCTTATCGGTATACAAACTTTGGTTTCATATTCTGAAACATATATCCAAACCATTCCCGACACCGCTTCTGATTTTCGTGAAATTATCCATCCGAAAAAACCATCGATTGTCGACACACCTGTTTATTATCAAGTTTTTGCTGAAAAAAACGGTTTTATTCCTCATTTGAGTATTATTGATCTATTGTTTAATATGGGAAATGAGAGTAGATTTTGTCTGAACTGTGATTTTGAATGATTAATGTGATTATTTTGATTCTGTCATTCATAAAATCACATTAATCATTCAAAATCACAGTTCAGACAACAAAAAAAGCATCTCCGAAGAGATGCTTTTTCATTTTTATCTTTATTGCCTAATTACTGCATAAAGAAGATAGCAACGCGGTTCCAGTCGTTTTCTGCGTAAGGCTGTTCTGTATCACCTTTCCACTCAACTTCAATACGGTTAGCTGCAATTCCGTGATTTTGCAATGCAGCGGCAACCGCTCTTGCACGTCTCTCAGAAAGTGCCATATTGATAGCAGGAGTACCTGTACCTCTATCGGCGTAAGCAATGATTTTAACTCTCGCATTCGGGTTAGCTCTCATATGCTCAGCAGTGTTGAACACGCTTACTTGCTGACCTCTGTCAATTACAGCAGAGTTGATGCGGAAGAATACTACGTTAGGAACGTGTACGCTACTTTGAACAACTTGTGGTTGAACATCTGGACAATCTGGGCAAGAAGCCGGTCTTCTTCTCAACTCTTCGTTTTCAGCGCGAAGTCTGTTGATTTGACTGTTAAGATCGTTGATCAAATTGTAGTCCATCAATTCAGCAGGTGTGAAAGTTTGTTTTCCACCTAAACCGAATTTGATACCAGCGTTAGCTGTGAACATACCATCAATCGGTGCGTTATCTATGAACAAACCACCATGTCTTTTACCATCGAAACCTCCTTGATTCAATACTCTGAAGCCAAGGTCAACGAAAATAGCAAATCTTGGAGAAAGCTGGAAATTGTTGATCAAACCTACGTTGTAAGTAAATGACTGAGCTGGAGTGCGATAAAAGTCATCACCACTTACATGAGGTATTTTTTTCCAATCTTTGTCAAGACCATACATATAACCAATACCTAAATAAGGAATCAAGTTATAAACTCTGTCTGCTCTGTAACCACCCCAAGCTTGTGTAACATTGTACATCAAGTCTAAGTGACCACCTACCCAGTTCATTTCTTCGCGTCCCCAAGAAGGTAATTGGATGTTACCACCTTCAAGAACCACACGAGCACCCCATCTTGGAGAGTTCCAACGTCCGATTTCGATTTGTCCGTTCCAACCAAGACGATCCATAAAGTCGGGGCTTTGATCATTGATACCTTTGTTAAGGTACATGTTTGTACCACCACCGAGACCCATGTACCAATTGTCAGAGCCTTTGTTTCTCAAGAACACTGTTCCGTTAGAAACGTTTTGTACCTCTTGTGCGCTTATGCTAAATGCAACAAGAGCTGAAACTAAAAGTAAACTAAACTTTTTCATAAATTAAAATTCTAATTAAACATTTTTTTTATTATAATTACTCGATATTCCTTTCTCATTTTCTGTCGGATATGTATACGCACCTCTGTACGTTCAGTATATCCCCAGTTTAAATATATAACGTTTACCCATCGAAAAAGTTTCGCCGAAACCTTAATTAATTAGTGAATTATTATATACTGTGTCCCTAAAACACATTAATTTGGACACAAAAGTAAAAAAATAATTTCACAAAATCGCTTTTTTACTTAAAAAAATCGCCAAAGAGCACATAATTTGGGGTTTTTACCAATATTTACCCCTTGTAAGACCTTTGTTAGATCAAAAGGTTTAACCCAAATAGCTTTTTAACAATTTACTTCTTGAATCTTGTCGAAGACGACGAATTGCTTTTTCTTTAATTTGACGTACACGCTCACGAGTCAATTGAAATTTATCGCCAATTTCCTCCAAAGTCATCTCTTGACCACCAATTCCGAAAAACATCTTGATAATATCGCTTTCGCGCTCAGTTAGAGTGGATAATGCTCTGTCGATTTCTTTTTGAAGCGATTCGTTTACAAGGGTTCTATCTGCCATAGGCGCATCGTCATTTACCAGTACATCGAGTAAACTGTTGTCCTCGCCTTCTACGAAAGGTGCGTCCATAGAAATGTGACGACCGGAAACTTTTAAAGAATCCGTTACTTTATCTACCGATAGGTCCAATTCTTTTGCCAACTCCTCTGCCGAAGGTCTACGCTCGTTTTCTTGCTCAAATTTTTGAAATGCTTTGTTTATTTTATTCAATGAACCTACTTGATTCAATGGTAATCGCACGATTCGAGATTGTTCGGCGAGAGCTTGCAGGATAGATTGGCGAATCCACCATACGGCATAGCTGATAAATTTGAAACCACGGGTTTCGTCAAATTTTTCAGCGGCTTTTATCAATCCAAGATTGCCTTCGTTGATAAGGTCAGGCAAACTCAATCCTTGATTTTGGTATTGTTTCGCAACAGATACCACAAATCGAAGATTAGCCCTTGTCAGTTTTTCAAGTGCTTGTCGGTCGCCTTTTTTAATGGCTTGCGCCAATTCAACCTCTTCCTCAACGGTAATGAGGTCTTCGCGACCAATTTCTTGAAGATATTTATCCAACGAAGCGCTTTCGCGATTAGTTATTGATTTTGTAATTTTTAATTGTCTCATTTAGCTCGGACTCATTTTTTTAATCTGAAATCAAGGGTGCAAAGATAGCCATTTTTTTTGATATAAAATCGAAATCAATCCCCAAATAATTATTGGAAATATAGTGAAGTTGTTTTATTCACTATTAAAATCCTACTGTTATTAAACACCGAATGAACTATTTTTGTTGTTGTTTAGTTCATAAAGTTTGTAAATGTACAAATAGGACTATAAGAAAGAAGACTATAAGAAAAGAAGAAGGCAAGTTCATAGACTGCTTCTTCTTTTCTTATAGTCTTTTGTCCTATAGTCTATTCTCTACCTAAATCAATAGCGATGTATTGTGTACGGCTGTTGGGATAAAAGCCGGCTATCAAAATCACTTTATCTTGTGTGTTATTAGCGGCTTCTGCAACTACTTGCGCAATATCGGATTCGCTGTTTACAGGCGTATTATTAATACGCATAATGATGAAACCGTTATTGATACCTTCTCTTCTAAAAAGCCCTTGATTGCTCACATTTGTTACTTGAACTCCACTACTGATACCCAATTGGCGTCGTCTTTCCGCCGGAATAGGTTGGAATGTAGCGCCGAGCGATTGCATTGCGCTGGTGGCTTGTGGTGTTGCGTCAGTCGGTCGTGTAACATCGGCAGTGCCTTCCAAGTTTTTTAGTTCAACATTGAATCTGTGCATATTGCCATTGCGCTCAACTGCTACAACGACTCTGTCGCCCGGACGGAAACGACTCAATTGTCTTTGCAGATCGGGGAAGTTATTGATGGCTTCGCCATTGATAGACTTGATGATATCGCCCTCTTCAATACCGGCTGCTTTAGCAGTACTTCTGTCGGCAAATCCACTCACAACTACGCCGTTTATTTGCGATAATTCACGTGCTCTTTCGGGATTGTCGCGTCTAACCAGTTCGATATTTTCAACGTTAATGCCCAATACAGCGCGTTGAACGGCACCAAACTCCTTCAAATCGGAAGCTACTTTGCCGGCAATGGAAATGGGAACGGCAAAGGCAAGTCCTGCAAATTCTCCGGTGCGAGAATAAATGGCAGTGTTGATGCCCACTAACTCGCCGCGAGTGTTCACAAGTGCGCCACCACTGTTTCCACGATTGACGGCTGCATCTACTTGAATAAATGCTTGGATATTATCTCTGCCGGGCATTATATCGCCTCTGTTTTTGGCACTTACAATACCTGCCGTTACGGTAGATGTGAGATTAAACGGATTTCCTACCGCCAACACCCATTCGCCTACACGGAGTGCATCCGAATTACCGAAAGTGAGATAAGGGAAGTTTTCCCCTTCGATTTTAAGCAAGGCAATGTCTGTAGAAGGATCTGTTCCGACTACTTTTGCCGTAAATTCACGGCTGTCATTCAGCGTAACAGTTACTTCATTGGCTCTATCTATTACGTGATTGTTTGTAATAATATAACCATCGGCAGAAATGATAACACCCGAGCCTGCTCCTTGCTGTACACGTGGTTGTTGTGGCTGCTGTTGCGAAGGATTGCCAAAAAAGAAATCAAACGGATTCATTTGTCGTTGCTGATTAACGGTTGTGGTAGTTCTGATATGTACAACACCGTTTATTGATTTTTCGGCGGCTTCCGTAAAATCGGGATATCCGCCAACAGCTGTTACACTTGCAAGCGTTACATTATCATTACTTTGATTGAACGTATCGGCGTACGTTCTCATATCTGTTGTAACGGCACTTCGTTTGGTTTTATTTTCCGAAAAAACACTGTCGCTTTTCTTATTTATTACACTGTAACCCAATAAAGTAATTACTGAGCTTAATATCGCCACCAATACAATGGTGAATCCTTTTTTAGTATTACTTGTATTCATTGTTCAATATTATTTTAGTTTGTATTTTAATATTTCTATCTGATAAATATAGAACAAAAACCATACAGTAAGTTTAATCGAAAAGGTCGATTTTAACACTTTTAACTGGATTATATGGCTGATTAATAATGATTAATGTTTAATGGCTAATGATTAATGTTTTTAGAGGAATTTATCTGCCATTTTTGTCAGTCTGTATTAGAGTCTGTTTAAATTTTTACCAAAACGCCTGAAAGTCGAGATTTTCATAACCGCAGGTCAAAGCGAAGCGGCGACCTGCGGTTATGAAGATTAAGCCCATTCGGGCTAATAGCAGCAATAATTTCAACTATTAAATTCTTCTAATTTTTTGCTTTCTCCTAAATCGAAAATTGCTAATCGGCTGCCAAAAATCAAGGAATGGTAACGAAAAATAGAATCTTCCCGCATCGAAAAGACGAGCATTTTTATTGACAACAGAGAGTTGGATGCCAAATCGAATAATGAACAACAATGTCGCAAACCCTAACAAAATATAGTTTGAATATACAACACCCAGCGTTATCGCGCAGGTTAGGGCGGCATAAAATGCATATTTCGAAAATGTTTCCCAACTCAGAATGCGCCACGAACTGTTTTTATAAAACTGCCTTGTATGTAGATATTTTGATTTCATCGCACGCCAAACCGAAAGACGATTGACAATAGATGTTTCCGTCATACTTTCGGGCGAAATGACTACTTCTGTGTTTTTTTCGTTGGCAATGGTGTTGATAAACAGGTTGTCTTCACCTTCACTCACGTTTAATATCGGCGAAAATCCTTTTTGATTTACAAAAAGCTCTTTTCTGTATGCCATATTCCACCCGATACCCATAAACGGTTTGTGGGCAATGGTCATTGAGAGAAATTTAAGGTAATGAATCAAATTATCGTAACGAATAAATCCACGAAATGCCGCTTTTTTGTCCACCAACAACTTGCAATACCCCAAAACCACATCTTTTCCGCTGTTAAACACTGACGCAAATTCCTTTATCCACTGTGAAGAACAAGGGCGGCAATATGCTTCGGTAAAAAGAAGAATATCGTTTTTAGCGGCTTTTATACCTAATGTGAGTGCCAATTTTCGCTCGTGTACTGTTTCCGAACTTTTGGGAACGTATGTATGATAGAAATTGTTGTACTTTAATTCAGTAGCTTTTAGTACAATATCCGTCTCGTCGGTTGAACGGCTATTTACCACAATAACTTCAAAATTGGGATAATCTTGTTCGAGAATAAACGGTAGGTTTCGTTCCAATTCATCTCCGTCGTTTTTCGATACAATAATGATTGAAACAGGTGGAAAAATATCATCGGAAACGGGCTTCTCTTTTCTCTTTTTTTCGTAAACGTAAGGTAACCTATACAATAGTATATAAAAAAGTACCTGCACAGTGAAAAACAGTAGCAAGCATCCTGTCACAATCCATTCGGTGAAAGAAAAGTCAATCATATTTTACGAGTAAAGTTCAGCAACCAACATTAGCACAATATTTAATTAGCACATTAGCATATTATAAAGTGTCTGAAAAATACGATTTCGGCAATTCCCTGCAATTATATTGCGATACCATTACTTCGCCATATGCACCTGCAGAACGAATGGCGATAAGGTTATTGCGCTGTGCTTCGTTCAGCCAAATATCTTTGACAAACACATCGCTTGATTCGCAAATAGGACCCACCACATCATATTTTGTCAATCCGCCATCGGAGCTGATATTTTCAATATGATGAAACGCTTGATACAACGCCGGACGAATTAAATCGGTCATTCCGGCGTCAATAATCAAAAACTTTTTGCTGACGCCCTGTTTTTCATAAATCACACGCGAAATGAGAGTGCCGCAAGAAGCGACAACAGAACGTCCCAACTCAAAATGCAATGTCTGCCCATCTTGCAGTTTTAAATATTTCTCGAATACCCGAAAATAGGCTTCGAAATCAGCTATCGGACAATGATTTGGGTGTTGGTAATTAATGCCTAGTCCGCCACCTACATTTATTGTTTTCAATGTGGCGCCTTTTTCGTTAAATTGTTGTTGCAATTCCAGAAAACGCACACAAAGGTTTTCAAACGACGACAAATCAGTTATTTGTGATCCAATATGAAAATGAATGCCAATCAGCGATAAATGAGCCGATTGCGTAATGATTTGCAAGGCGGCAGGAATATCTTGTTCGTTGAGTCCGAATTTATTCTCGGTCAAACCGGTTGTGATATATTTATGTGTATGCGCATCCACATTGGGATTGATACGAAGTGCCACATTGGCAGTTTTTCCTTTTTGTTTGGCGAGAAAATCGATTCTGGCAAGCTCGGGAAGTGATTCTACATTAAAACTGAAAATATCGTTGTCTAATCCGATATTGATTTCTCTGTCGGTTTTTCCCACGCCGGCAAATGCTATTTTTTCTGCCGGGAAACCGTATTCTAATGCTCGCAACACTTCGTTCCCGCTCACGCAATCGGCACCGAAACCATAAGCTGCAATTTCTTTCAAAATGCGCGGATTACTGTTTGCTTTTATTGCATAATGAATGTGATATGGTTTGTTTTCCGTTTCTTTTTTGATAATGTCGAGTGTTTTGTGCAATAGTTCGATATCATAATAATAAAACGGCGTTTCGAGTGCGTCGAATTTTTTAATGGGAAATGTTCCTTTGATCATTTGTTTTTGTTTTTTGTGGGGCAAAAGTACGATTTTTTTGATTAATAATGAAATATGCCTGCTTCATTTTCTCTTCCATCGACAACCCTGCATCAATCCAATGAATCGTAAAACCTCGCCGTTCCATTCCGCGAAACCAAGTCATCTGTCGTTTGGCAAATTGATGAATGGCGATTTCGAGTTGTGAACGCATTTCTTCGAAGCTTAATTGTCCTAAAACGTGTTGTGTAACGAATTTGTATTCAAGTCCGTAATATATCAAATCGTCGGGATGTACGCCATTGTCAATAAGGCGTTTCACTTCGTCAATCATACCTTCGTCGAGGCGATTTTTTAGTCGAATTGAAATTTTTTCCCGTCGCGTTTCGCGGTCAATATTAATACCGATAATAATACTCTCGATGGGCGGGTATTCACAAGTGGTCGCCTCTTGTTTCGACAAAAAATCAGCAATTTCGATGGCACGAATCGCGCGTTTTTTTGTGTCGGTATCGGTGGAATTGTGTAATTTTTTGTATTGGCTGAGGATGTATGTCAGTTCTTCGAGCGATTTTTCTTCGAGTGATTCACGTAATTCGGTGTTTGGCGGCACATCGGGCAAATGATAACCCTCCAATACTGATTCGATGTAAAGTCCTGTGCCACCACACAAAATGGGCGTTTTTTCTCTCGAAAGAATATCTTGATATGCCGCGTGAAAATCGTGCTGATAATCAAACAATGTATATTTATCACCCGCTTCGCGAATATCAATCAAATGATAAGACACTTGCGTGTCATTTATTGTATAGTCCGACAAATCTTTTCCGGTGCCGATATCCATACCTTTATATATTTGACGTGAATCGGCGCTGATGATTTCGGCGTTTTTTAAATGGCATGCCAAATGTGTGGCGAAAGTTGTTTTTCCACTCGCTGTGGGTCCGAGTATTGTGATGAGCTTATTGTTTGTATATATCATTTCTTCGCTTGATATTTTCTGCAAATATATTGTATTTTCGCCTAATTTGCATCATTAACAAAAGATTTTTTATACCTTTGTAACTTGCATTTTTTGCGTAAACAAATCACAGTGAATTATGAAACCTGTTTTTTTATTACTGACGTTAGTTGTTTTCTTATGTAGCTCGAAAATATCGGCACAAGTTTTTTATAGGGTTGCAGAGGATACCATTCCTGTGCGTATGGTATATACATACACCAATCCGCTTGATTTGATGTTTGAAAGAGACAATGTTACGGGAATATTGCGACTGCCTGACAACACATTTAATAATGAGTCTATGCGTGGACTTACTTTTCGGGATACGCTTTTTTATAATCCGCTTTTTCTGCCGGTCATTTTTGATGGTAATGTACTTCCTCGCAATTTATCATTTTATCCGGTTAGGGATGAGCGGAGTAGGGGTACATTGATTTCTCAAAACAGAACATTTGCCTCACGATTGGCAGATATTGATTTCGCACAAAATGTCAGACAACAATTTTATATTGAAAATCCTACGCAAATAAGGTATTCCGTGTTGAATTTACCCAATATCCGCTCTGCAAATGACGATGAGTTACGTCCATTTAATCCGTTTCGCGAACTGATCAGAGCCGAAAGTTCTGTTGAGTTGATTACGCCTACGGTGGAAGGTGCAACAATCGGACGAAGATATTGGCAACGTTCGGGCGAACATTCATTGCAGTTTTCGCAAAACTATTTTTCCGAAAACTGGCACAGAGGTGGTATTAATAGTACAAATATCAACAGCTTTCAAACCATTAGAGCCAATTATAGAAAAGAAAAAGTACGTTTTGATAATACAGTCGAATGGCGCTTGGCGTTGAATAGCACGTCTACTACTGATACGTTACGAGATTACACCATCAGCAACGATCTGATTCGTTATTCCGGCAATTTCGGTATTGATGCTTTCGGCAAAGGTTGGTCATATTCTATGAATGTAGAAGCGAGAACGCAAGCATTCAACGGCTATCCGGCGAATTCTGCGGAGCTTCGTTCGGCATTTTTGTCTCCGTTGTATGTGAATGCAGGTATCGGTTTGACGTATAAGTTGGACAAACGATCGGAAAAAGTACGCCATCGTCGTACACGATTGGATTTGGCACTCGCGCCGGCTTCTATTAATTTCACTTATGTGAATCATCCCGATGTTGATGTCAGAAGATTTGGTATCGAAGAGGGGAAGATGCATAACTTGGATTTGGGCTCTACCGTCAATTTCAATATGATATACGATATGACTCGTTTCATCACGTGGACTTCAAAATTTACCTACTTTACAAGTTACGAAAAAGTGATTTCGGAATTTGAAAACACATTAAATATGTCTCTTACCAATGCACTATCTACTCGCATACAGGTAAATATGCGATATGATGATGGTGTGCCTTCTCACGATAAAGATGGAAATAGATATCCATTCGGATTATTGCAAGTGAATCAGATGTTGAGTTTCGGATTGAATTATAAGTGGTAGCCTGTCAATTCGCTATCCACCGTGCATCGTGCACCATAGGCTTAACTCCCTTTCTATAATACATACTTTCCTGCGCAGGAATAAGCACTGTATAAGTCTTTCCGCCCGAAACAGGCAACCTGCGACTACGCAGCCAAGGATTAAATTCGCGTAATTGCGCAAAAGTAATACCGTGCTCTTGCGCAAAAGCAACCAAATCGGCAATAGTGGATGTAACCGTTACTTCCTTAAAGCCAATCGGCTTGTACAAATGTTCCGGATTAATAACAAAACCATACCTAAACGGATTTTCGAAAATTTCTTTCATAGCAAGCATACGATAATAATACCGTGTGGTTTCGCTCACGAGCCAAAGGTCGAGCGCATTGCTTTCTCGTTGATCTTGTAGTGCATTACTGATGCGTCCTTGTCCGCCGTTGTATGCCAGCGAGGCAGCAGACCACGAGCCAAATGTTCTGTGCAATCGCTGCAAATAACGAGCCGCTGCTGCGGTTGATTTTTCCAAATGATAACGCTCGTCTACGTGTTCATTTATTTCCAAACCGTATTCTCTGCCGGTGGCTTCCATAAATTGCCAAAGTCCAACTGCGCGAGCAGTTGATACGGCGAAAGGGTCGAGGCTACTTTCGATAACAGCTAAATATTTGAAATCGTCGTGAAAACCGTGTTGTCGCATAATTGGCTCAATAATCGGGAAAATACGATTGGCGCGTTTGAAAAGGAGTAGGGTGGTGGAGTGAAAGTAAGTAAAACTACTCAACTCTCTATCCATTCGCTCGCGACGGTCGTAACGGTCAAACACGATTCTTTCGCCTGCGAATGTCATTTCATCGGGCACAGGAATTGATGCGGTCATTGAGAGTACTACCGGTCTTTCGGATTCAACTTTTTCGATATCGTTGCTTGATTTCAGTGTAAGAATGGCAACACCAAAACCGATGATAAGGGCGATGGCGATAATAGGGGTAAGAATGGTAACTTTCTTCATTTTATAATTCGGGAATTACGACGAAAATATTCTGACTCCGTCAATTTTTAATTCGATTAGGCAAATATACGAAGATTTTTTTAATTTGAAAGGGTGTGTGTGAGGTAAAATTTTGAGTATTTCTAATTGTTTGATTATCAATGTTCAGTTATTTTACTCAAATAAGATAATGTTAAAAAGCAAAATGCTCCGTTTTTTATCACCATTTTAATGTTTTATTAAGTGTTTTGTTAAGTGCTTTTCTTGATATTTGCAAGAAAAACAGATACAATCAAAATCAAAAAATAAAACAGCAATGAGTAAAACAGCAATTTTACCGAACATTTTGGCGTGTCTTCTTTTTATAAGTTGTTTACACGCCCAAGGAGAAATCAAAGAAGCCATCAAAACAATTTATCCCACCAAAGATTGGGTAATATCCGATTTTATCGTAACCGACCCTCAATTTGGCGCAAAAGCCGAGCCGGGTTTCGATAACCGGGCAGCTTTTCAAGCAGCTATTGATGCGGCACATAATGCTGGCGGCGGAGTAGTATATATTCCTGCCGGAAACTATGAATTTCACAGCACGCAAACCGGCTCACGCTTTGTAAGAGTTCGTGAAGGCGATGCAGAAGAGATCAGAATGTTCAATTATGAATATGTATTACAGCTTCCGCAAGGTGTACAACTTCGCGGCGATTGGGCAAATCCCGAAGAACACGGCGGGAAAGTGCTCGGAGCAATTCTCGAAGTACGTGTCGGAAAAGATTCGCCTAATTACAACGGCGTTGTTGAAAGTTGGTGGAACGACCCACAGGCAAACAACCGCCTTAACACCACTTACACAAGTATTGCCGACAGGTTTATTGATATGCGCGAAGGTACAGGTGTAACAAATCTCTCAATTTGGTATCCCGAACAGGATATCAACAACGTGAAACCATATCCGTGGACACTTTTCCAAGCAACCGGCAACAGTGCAACCGTTGAAAATGTAACGCTTGTCAATTCATACAACGGATTTTATTCTGCGCCAAGCGAACTACATTATGTATTAAATAGTTACATCACTGCCTTGAACACCGGCATTGAAATACACGTATGTACCGATATCGGTCGAATCGAAAATGTGAAAATAAACCCCAAATTTTGGGCAAACTCGGGGCTGCCCGGAGCGCCTTCACTCGAAGCAGTTACGGCATATACAAAAGAGTATGGTACCGGTTTTCAAATGCACCGTTCGGATTGGGAATATGTTTCGTATCTGTATATTTCCGGTTATAACATTGGTATGTGGATAGGTAGAGAGCCCGGTTTTGCCGATGCGCCAAATGCACAGTTTTACGAAGTACATATCGACAATTGCGCCATCGGTTTGTATGTTCAAGATGTAAATCCATATGGTTTGCTTTTTTCTAACTCTACATTTGGAGCCAATGCCGGCGGAGTAGCAGTCTACTTCGGTGAACTTTTTCACACATCTACGCAATTCAACGGTGTTGATTTCTTTGGACAAATTGTAAGTGATGGAAGAGATGGCGTCATTTCTTTTGAAAGCTGCACGTTTGACAATTATCAAGAGTATGCACTCAGAATAAACAGGGGCAATATTTTGATTACGCAAAGTGAATTTAAACGTCCGGTAGGACACGTATTCTTGGGAGAAAATGTGAATACGTTGAAAGCATTAAACTCAGGATATAATCGTGTGTTAAGCGTTCAAAACAGTAGCGCAAACGCAAATGTAGAGATTCTTGTCAATAACAATTACCTATTCGACCCGATTCCGAAAAATATCAAGACGAATATTGATGTACACCCAAGACCAAGTTCCAATAAAGTTTTAAGAGCCGATTTGCCAAGAGCAACAGGTTTCAATAATGATGTACCTACGGTAGATGTGTCTGCGCTATTGCAAGCGGTACTCAATTCCGTAAAAAGAGCCGGCGGCGGTACTGTATTTTTGTCGGCGGGCAGATATTTGGTTGAATCGCCCATCACAGTTCCTTCGGGAGTAGAATTGAGGGGAACTTGGGATGTGCAACATCATACGCAAAGTGGTGGAACGGCAATTTTTACCAATTATTACGGCGGAGCTGAGGGAGAAAACGGAGCATCGCTGATTCAATTGGAGGTAAATTCCGGAGTTAGAGGATTCAAAGTTACACAATTGAATATTGCAACAGACGAATTTAGCGCAGAAAACCCCAGAATAACGCCGTTTTTGATTCAAGGACAAGGCAAGAATGTGCATATTGTTAATATTACAGTATCGCACGGCGATAAAGGAATCGACCTCGCATCGTATAACACAAGCGGACATTATGTAGATTATTTTGCCGGCGTATTGGCTCGTGCAGGCATTTGGGTAGGCGGTGGCGCCGAAGGCGGATTTATCCGAAATATGCAATTCAATCCGCACTACGGAACAAGATTGCCGATGGAAGGACAAGGCTATCCGAGAGTAGCTTTGGGCAGATTTGTGCAAGCAAATTGCAGCGCATTGAAATTTTCCGATGTTGAAAACCAAACCATTTTCAACAACTTTGTTTTCGGATCGGTTTACGGAATCCATTTCTTGCGAGATGCCATTACAGGGAATAATCCGGGCGAGATGACAATGATTGGGCACGGCTCAGATGGTTGTACTTATGCACTATTTGTTGAAGATGCATCTGCCGACACAAAAATTATCGGAATCAATTCGGAGCTTGTCAATACTCAAATTCAAGGACAACCTATTCGCTCGTACGTATTGATGGGTGCTGAGCCAAACACGGACAAAGTACATCCAAACGCACAATTGATATTGTACAATAGTGCATTTTGGGGCAGTCCAACGGTAGGTGCTATTATTAATAATGGTATTGTGCGTTTTCAACAAGCAAACTTCCAGCGAAGCGGCGCTCCTGCTATTGATGTAAGAGGCGGCGCGGCGCATATTTATTCATCGTATTTTGCACACCCGCAAACAGGTCAGGCAATAGGGAATAATGTATATGCCAGATTACACTCAACGGGAAGGTCGATTGAATTGACAAACAATCATTATTTATCAGGTCTTAGAATAAATAGCGAAGTGCTTAATGGCATTTTGGGGTCGGATATAAAATAGGGGTTCAAGGGTTCAAAAGATTATTCTAAAAGCACTTTTAGACAGTCTTTTGAACCTTTGAACCCTTGAATCTTTGAATTTTTAAACCTTTGATTTTTTGAATTTTTAAGCCCTCACTCCTCAACAAATCGAATTTTGTTTATACCTTTACAAAAACAATTTACAAAACTAATAAAATACGATTATGAGTAATCAGATTCCTACGCCTCATATCGAGGCAAAAGCAGGCGAAATCGCCAAAACCGTATTAATGCCGGGTGATCCGTTGCGCGCAAAATTTATGGCAGAAACATACCTCGAAAATCCTGTTCAATTCAACGGCGTTCGCGGAATGTTGGGCTATACAGGCACTTACAAAGGAAAAGAAGTGTCGATTATGGGACACGGAATGGGTATTCCGTCGATTGGTATTTACACTTACGAATTGTACAATTTTTATGGCGTAGAAACGATTATTCGTGTTGGTTCTGCCGGTGCTATTGACCCCGAATTGAAAATCGGCGATGTGGTTATCGCAATGGGTGCGTGTACCAATTCTGCTTATGCAACGCAATATCTACTGCCGGGCACTTATGCGCCGATTGCGAGTTTCGACCTTGTGAAAAAAGCGGTAGAAGAAGCTGAAAAACTTGGTGTAAAATACAAAGTGGGTAATATTTATTCGTCTGATACGTTTTATGATGATGCGCAATCGTTGGGTGCGTGGCAAAAAATGGGTGTTCTTGCCGTTGAAATGGAAGCATCAGCGCTTTATATGAATGCTGCGCGTGCAGGTAAAAAGGCGCTTTGTATTTGTACGATTTCGGATTGTCCGTTTACGGGTGAAGCAAGTTCGTCGGAATATCGTCAAACGGCTTTGACGAAAATGATGGACATCGCTTTTTCAATATGCTAATGTGCTAATAAATAATGTGCAAATAAAAAACCCTGCAATGCTCCAAAGTATTACAGGGTTTTGTCTCATTAGCACATTAGCATATTATTTATTAGCACATTTTTCCAAAAGTACTACATTTTCCACGTGATGTGTATGTGGAAACATATCCACTGGCTGTACACGAACAACACGATATTTTTCGTCCAACAAACTCAAATCACGTGCTTGCGTAGCCGGATTACAGCTCACGTACACAATTCGTTGCGGTTCGGCGAAAAGAATAGTTTCAATCACATCATTGTGCATTCCGGCGCGTGGCGGGTCGGTAATAATTACATCGGGACGACCGTGTTCGGCGATAAAATCGGCGTTGAGCACGTTTTTCATATCGCCGGCAAAAAAAAGTGTGTTTTCAATGCCGTTGATGCGCGAATTTTCTTTCGCGTCTTCAATCGCTTCGGGCACGTATTCGATACCGATGACTTTTTTGGCACTTCGCGCTATGAAATTGGCGATAGTGCCTGTACCTGTATATAAATCATAGACTAGTTCGTTGCCTGAAAGTTGTGCAAAGTCGCGCGTGATTTTATACAGATTGTACGCTTGTTCACTGTTGGTTTGATAAAACGATTTTGCCCCGATTTTGAAACGTAGCCCTTCCATTTCTTCGAAAATATGATCGCGTCCTTTCCACACAATTACTTGCTGGTCGGTAATCGTGTCGTTTGCTTTTTGGTTGATAATGTAGAGCAGCGATGTAATTTGCGGAAATGTTTCGGCAAGATAGGTGAGCAATTTCTCATGCTTTTCTTTATCATTTTCGTAGAAAACCACAATCGCCATTATTTCTCCGATAGATGATGTGCGAATAATGAGTGTTCGCATCAATCCGTGCTGATTGCGCAAGTCGAAAAACGAATAATTGTTTTCCAAACAAAATGTACGAATGGCGTTACGAATTTGGTTTGATATGTCGCTTTGCAGCCAACATTTTTCAATATCAAGCACTTTGTCGAACATTCCCGGAATATGAAAGCCAACGGCATTCATATTGCTAAATGTTTCATTGCTTTTGATTTGTGCTTCCGTGAGCCATTTTTTATTCGAAAAAGTGAATTCTAGTTTATTGCGATAAAAAGTGGTTTCGGGTGCACCGAGAATGTAGCCCCCTAAATCCCTCTTAGGGGGACTTTGCAGGCTACCGTCATTCTTAGCGTTTTGCAAGCCGCCGTTAGGCAAGTCCCCTTGAGGGAGGGTTAGGGGGCTAGGAAATTCTATTTTTCCAATGCGCGTAAGATTATCTGTTACCTGCTTTTGTTTGTACTGTAATTGTTTGTCGTATGGCAAGACTTGCCATTTACAACCGCCACATACACCAAAATGAGCGCAAAACGCTTCCGTCCGTTCCGGCGAATAACTGTGAAATTTTATCGCTTTACCTTCGGCATAGCTATTTTTTTTGCGTCCGAGTTGAATATCCACTACGTCACCCGGTACTACATAAGGAACAAAAACCGTTAAACCATCTACTTTCGCAATCGCTTTGCCTTCGGCAGCTACATCGGTTATGGTTATATTTTCGAGAATCGGAAGTTGTTTTTTCTTTCTTGTCATTGATGTGTTGTTTTGAGGCTGCAAAGATAGTGCAAGCCAAGCGCAAAACAAAATAAATTTTGATTTTGCCGAGGTGCAGCCTATCTTATGTAAAGATAGTAAGAATGTGGTTAAGATTGATGGTTTTAGATTTTCAAGTTTTGAATGAATTTCCGGATTTTTCGCTATGCTATTAAAAAACAAGTATCCGATATTCTTACGAATACCGGATACTGAATTTATGTCTGTATTATTCTATAAATTAAATTAGAATCTCCATCTTGCAGCAAATCTAACACTTCTGTCTTCGCCATAGAAGTCTCCGAAACTTGGCGTAATACTCAATGTAGGCGTGTAGTCAATAGCCAATTGCAATGGGAATTTGAAATTGTATTCAATACCTAGATTACCAATAGCAGCCAATCTAAATTGACTATCAAGGTCTTTGTGTGTGAATAGTCCCGCAGCAGCACCGGCACCTACGTACCATTTGAAACCGGTTGCAAGTTGATCTAAATCAAAAACCCACTGATAAGCAGCCGAAAGATTAAAATCAGTACCATACTTTGTGTCCAAATCACTTAATCCTAAGTTAAACTCTAAACGGTTTGATTCGCATAACCAGCGCTGATAAGAGATGTCCCAACCATTGCTGTTGATCATACTACTTTTCAAACCAAGGGCATTTTGCTGTGCATTTGCAAACGTTAGACACCCGAAAACTAACACTAATGATAAAATAATTTTCTTCATAAAAATTTTGTTATTTAATAATTCATCTGTTATGATAGAGTGAAAGAGAAATGGTTTAATTGCTCTTCATTTGATTAATGATATTTAAGAAATAAGATAGAAGACTGTTAGACAAAAGACTTTGAAATGTTTTTTGAAAAGGTCTTTTATCTTCTGTCAATTATCCGTAAACGATATTTCCATCTTCGTCGCGATACTCATCAATTCCTTTAATATACTGTTCCATTGCACGATAACTCATCCCCATACTTGAAAATCCACCATCGTGGTAGAGATTTTGCATGGTTACTTTTCGCGTTAAATCGCTGAACATCATAATGCAATAATTGGCACAATCATCGGCTGTTGCGTTACCAACGGGCGACATACGTTCTGCGAAATCGAACAAATTATTCATACCTTTTACACCGCTTCCCGCAGTGGTCATTGTTGGCGACTGTGAAATGGTGTTGATACGTACGCTTTTTTCTCTTCCGTAAACATAACCAAAACTGCGGGCGATAGATTCCAACAACGCTTTTGCATCAGCCATATCGTTGTAGCCCACCATTGTACGTTGTGCAGCGATATACGAGAGTGCTACAATTGAACCCCACTCGTTAATCGCGTCAAGTTTTTTGGCGGTTTGTATCATTTTGTGAAACGACACGGCAGATACATCAAGTGTAGTGTCCAACATTGAGTAGTCCAAATCATCATACGTGCGTTTTTTGCGCACATTGGGAGACATTCCGATAGAGTGCAATACGAAATCGATTTTTCCACCCAAAATTTCTACGGAACGTTCAAAAACAACTTGCAAGTCGTCCACACTGGTGGCGTCTGCAGGAATAATGGTTGCGCCGAGTTTTTCGCTCAAAACATCAGTAGTACCCATTCGCACAGCCAACGGTGTGTTCGACAATGTGATTTGTGCGCCTTCTTCAACGGCACGTTCGGCAACTTTCCACGCGATAGACATATCGTTTAACGCACCGAAAATAACGCCTCTTTTTCCTTGTAATAAATTATGACTCATTTTTTTATCTTATTAATTTCCTGTCATCAGTCTTGATAGAAAAGCGATGACAACCTAAAAACGGCACAAAAGTACGAAAAATGTGCAATATATGAAAGAATAAAGAGCGAAGAAAAAAGACTTTTGACATCTTTTTTCTTCGCTCTTTATTCTATTGATTTAATAATCAGTTGTTTTTGTCTTCTTTCTCTAATGTTTTCCAAACGCAAGTCGCGATAGCCGCACCTACCAATGGAGCCACAATAAACACCCAAAGTTGCGCAAGTGCCGCACCACCTTCAAATAAAGCGGGTCCAATGCTGCGCGCCGGATTTACCGATGTACCCGTGATAGGAATACACACTATGTGTACCAAAACCAACGTGAGACCGATAGCCAATCCTGCGAATTTTCCAAACGCAAATTTGGCTGTCGCACCCAACACCACAAATACGAAAACAAACGTAAACACGGTTTCGGCAAGAAGCGCTTGCAGCAGATGTCCGTCGGCAAAACCGTTAGCACCTGTTGCGGTTGGTCCGTTGTGTGTTCCGGTTGAAAGCAGTGCCCAAATAATGGTAGAACCGATAATAGCGCCGATTACTTGAAAAGTCATATATCCGGCTGCATCTTTCCCACTCATTCTACCCGAAAGAAAAACGCCGAGCGTAATGGCAGGATTGATATGACAACCCGAAATGTTTCCAATCGTGTAAGCCATTGCAATAACAGCCAAACCAAAGGCGAATGCAACACCCAACGTGCCCACGCCACCTGCACCTACAACTCCCGCAGGATTTCCTGCGAATACGGCTGCACCGCAACCCATTAAAACGAGTACCATTGTACCAATCATTTCTGCTAAATACTTTTTCATCATAATTTTATTTTAAATGTGAGAATTAATTACTGATTTCCATCTGACGCTAAATGTGACGAGATGTTTAACCTCTGTTCGAAATATTTTATAAAAACCTATATTCCTTTCAACAATTTTGCCTGCTATTTTGTTTAACTAAAAAAGAATATGACAAAAAGTCATTTTCATCACTTTGGCAAAAATTTTGAATCATTAGATGAGTATAATAAATGATATTAGCCACACAAATCATCAAATCAACGAATAGGCAATAAAAATAATATGAATTTCAACAACTTTACAATAAAAGCACAAGAAGCTGTGCAAAAAGCCATTGATTTGGCACAAGCCAATAATCAGCAAATGATTGAGCCGGCACACGTATTAAAAGGCGTGATGCTAGAGGGTGAAAATATAACCAATTTTCTGTTTCAGAAATTGGCTGTGAACACTCGTTCATTAGAAACGGCTCTGGATAAAGAAATTGAATCGTTCCCACGCGTGTCGGGCGGCGACCCGATGTTGGGGCGTGAAACCAATGCTGTGTTTCAAAAAGCAGCAAATTTTGCCACCAAAATGGGCGATCAATACGTTTCGCTCGAACATATTTTATTGGCATTAATCAGCGAGAATAATTGCGTTTCGAAACTGATGAAAGCGCAAGGGATTTCGCAAAATCATCTCGAACAAGCGATTAAAGAATTGCGCAAAGGTGAAAACGTAACAAGTCAATCTGTCGAAGATACGTATCAAGCATTGAGCAAATACGCGATAAATTTGACGGAGCGTGCGCAAAACGGAAAACTCGACCCCGTTATCGGACGTGATGACGAAATTCGTCGCGTGTTGCAAATTTTGAGTCGCCGTACCAAAAACAATCCGATTCTTATTGGCGAACCGGGTACAGGAAAAACCGCTATTGCCGAAGGACTTGCATACAGAATTGTGCGCGGCGATGTGCCCGAAAACCTTCGCAGCAAACAAATCTATTCGCTCGATATGGGCGCATTGATTGCCGGCGCGAAATACAAAGGCGAATTTGAAGAACGTTTGAAATCGATTGTAAACGAAGTAATTAAATCCGATGGAGAAATTATTCTTTTCATTGACGAAATCCATACGCTTGTGGGCGCAGGAAAAGGCGAAGGCGCAATGGACGCCGCCAATATTCTGAAGCCTGCGTTGGCGCGTGGCGAATTGCGTTCTATCGGTGCTACCACGTTGGATGAATATCAAAAATATTTCGAAAAAGACAAAGCATTAGAGCGTCGTTTTCAAACGGTTATGATAAATGAACCGAGCGAGCCCGATACGATTTCCATTCTTCGCGGATTGAAAGAAAAGTACGAAAATCATCACAAAGTGCGTATTAAGGATGAGGCGATTATCGCCGCTGTTCAGCTTTCGAGCCGATACATTACCGACCGATTTTTGCCTGACAAAGCCATCGACCTGATGGACGAAGCGGCTGCCAAACTGCGTATGGAAGTGGACAGCGTGCCGCAAGCGTTAGATGAAATTATGCGCCGTATCAAACAGCTGGAGATTGAACGAGAGGCAATTCGTCGCGAAAACGACAAGCCAAAAGAGGCACAACTGACCAAACAAATCGAAGACCTCAAAGCCGAAGAAGCCGATTACAAAGCCAAATGGCAATCGGAAAAAGAAATTATCAATAAAATTCAGCAAGAGAAAATCGATATTGAAGACGCTAAATTTCAAGCCGATAAAGCCGAACGTGAAGGCGATTATGGACGAGTTGCCGAATTACGTTACGGTACAATTAAAGAAAAAGAAAGTCAAATCGAAACACTTCAACAACAGTTGCAAGAACGTCAAGGCGCAGGCGCAATGATTAAAGAAGAAGTTGACGCAGAGGATATCGCCGACGTTGTTTCACGCTGGACAGGGATCCCTGTGAGCAAAATGTTACAAAGCGAGCGTGAAAAACTGTTGTTTCTCGAAGACGAATTACACAAACGCATTATCGGACAAGACGAGGCAATTGCTGCCGTTTCTGATGCTGTACGCCGTAATCGTGCAGGATTAAGCGACCCGAAACGCCCAATTGGCTCGTTTATTTTTCTTGGAACCACCGGTGTAGGTAAAACCGAATTGGCGAAAGCGCTTGCCGATTATCTGTTCGACGACGAAAATATGATGACGCGCATCGATATGAGCGAATACCAAGAAAAATTCAGCGCAACGCGTCTTATTGGTGCACCTCCGGGATATGTAGGCTACGATGAGGGTGGACAATTGACGGAGGCGATTCGCCGAAAACCATATTCGGTTGTACTATTTGACGAAATCGAAAAAGCACACCCCGATGTATTCAATATTCTTTTGCAAGTGCTTGATGACGGGAGACTTACTGACAACAAAGGACGTGTCGTAAATTTCAAAAATACGATTATTATTATGACATCGAATATGGGCTCGAGTCTTATTCGTGAGAATTTTGAGAAAATAACACCAAAAAATCGGGAAGAAATTGTCGAAAACACCAAAAATCAAGTAATGAATATGTTGAAACAAACCATTCGTCCCGAGTTTTTGAACAGAATTGACGATATTATTATGTTTACGCCGCTCAACGAACAAGAAATCGAACAAATCGTTCGTATGCAACTCGTTGGTATTCAAAAAATGTTGAATGAAAACGGAGTCGAACTTCAATATACCGATGAGGCGTTGAAATCCATTGCGCACGCAGGTTTCGACCCCGAATTTGGTGCACGTCCCGTGAAGCGAGTTATTCAACGCAAAGTGCTCAACCAATTGTCGAAAGATATTTTGGCAGGCACAATAGATAAATCGAAGCCGATTGTGATTGATGCGGTCGATGACATCGTATTTTTCAGAAACTAAAGAACTTAACCATTATAATATTCATCATTAATTTTTTACAATTATGCTAACTCAAATCAAACAATTCAAAGGAAACGCGTTGGCGTTGGAACTCACGGACACGTGGACAAAGGAAGACCAGCAATTTATGGCTCAACTTTTTGAGGAAAAGTTGAACGAAGGTTACGAACACATCAATTTGTTGTTCAAAGTCAAGGATATGTCCATATTCAAGCATATGGATTTGAAAGCCTTTATGGAAGGCGAAATTTGGAGTTGCAAACACTTTCATCAAATCGGAAAATGCGCCGTTGTGGCTCATTCCGAATTCATTAAAGAAGTGATAAAAGTGGAGGGAAAAGCACTTCATTTGCTAAATAAGGCTTTGGAAGAGAGATATTTTGACACAGAGCAGTTGGACGAG
>JAIRUA010000009.1 GCA_031254645.1 Dysgonamonadaceae bacterium | reverse complement strand
GGATACAATTTATTGTTTAACGGGGCAAAGATAAATATAATGATTGCCATAGTACGGCGATGATAATCAACCCAACGAAATCAAATAATCCAATCCAACTGTTCGCGTAACTTCGTTATGCGGTATCAACAAATATTTCCAAGGTTTGCTGCCATTAGCCGAAGTATATTCTGTTGCATATTTGCAATATTTTTCAGCAGCGGCTTTTTTGTCTTGTACATCGGCGTTTTGTATTTCATTGGCGGCTTTTGTTTCTATCATATAAACGACATTTTCTGTTTCGACAATAAAATCGGGTTCATATTTTTTTGAGTTGTTATTCCAGTAAATACGGAATTGGTTAGATGCCGGGCGCAACCACTTTTGTACTGACTTATCGTTTTCCAACACAAAAGCCAAGTCCTGTTCGGTTTTGCTGTCGAATTTGTATTCAAAATGACACGCTTTTTCAAAACCACGAAACACATATTTGGGTATCAGTCCTGCGGGTTGAATTATTTCGCGATAATCACGATAACCGGAATTTATCAATGCTGAAAAGTTATGTTCTTCGATTTTTACAAAAGGAAGAACATCCGGTTTTACATAATCCGGACGAGAGAGTTCAAAATGTTCCTTCATCTGATTGTAAATCTTTTCAGCGATTGCCTGTTTGAACTGGAAAATTACTTCCTTTATTTTTGAAGCATCGTTTAAATTTTTCTTAATCGTTTCGTATGCTTGTGTTGCCAATTTTCGTAATAAATCAGCATTGTCGTCGTAGTCAATTTCGGGGTAATCTATCAGGGTGGCAATAATCAAATTGATGGGATTAGCATAATAACCGCTGGGTGCGGCTTTTAATGTTTCTACTTTGTATTCGCCGGTTAGTTCAAGGCGTATGATTTCCTGGTCTAACGCCTGATAGGTAAATTCGGCAGTATCTAAATCAAACGAATGGAATATAGCCGTAACCTCGCCCTGAACCAAGTCCATACGAGGAATTTCAATGATATTTTTCTTAAATTCTGTTACCAAAGTTTTGTAAACTGTTTCCACCTCTTTTATTATTTCGGCTTTAAAGAGATTTTGCGACAGGTTTTTTTCTACTTGTTTGAGCACTTTTCGTTTTACTTCTTCTTTGTTCAAATCATCAACTTTTCGCACTTCTGGCATCATATTGAGATTGTTGAATGTTTGAATAATTGCCCGTTTGGCGTCTAAACTGTTTTGTGCTTTTTGCTTTTGCTCCGGCGCTTGAATTTGCTCAATGTTTTTTTGTTCGGTTTCAATTTTATGTTCCAAAACGCTTTTTGAAGAAACAGCAACTGTTTTTTCAGTTAATGTTTCCTCCGAAATTTCAACGAAACTCATTTTGTTGAGTATTGAATCCGGCTTTTGTGCTTCTGCAATTACCGCTTCAAAATTTTCATGTGCAATTACTGTCAATTTATCAATTTTATCATCGCCGGTTCGTTTTCCTTCGTATGGCAAACGAAGACCCCGACCAATGGTTTGTTCAATCAATGTCGAGGCTTTTGCTGCCCGCAAAGGAACAATGGTGTAAAGATTGGTAACGTCCCAACCCTCTTTCAACATATTGACGTGTACAACAATTTCGATTTCATTATCAGGGCTTTCCAACGATAAAAATTGTTTTTCAATGTCCTCTTCCCTTCGTGTGGAAGAGTCAATTTGTAATACTTTCCCGTTGTATTTCCCGTCATAAAAATCATCGGAATTGATTTTTTCAGCCACTTCGGTAGCATGAGAAATGTCTTTACATACCACCAAAATAAATGGCTTAACCAATTTTACCTGATTGTTCTTTGCATATACTGCCAACTCGGTTTTGGTATCTTCGTGTACGCTAATGGCATCTTCGAGTTTAATAATTTCTACTTCGGAGTCGGTCAAAGAACCTTTCTTGAAATTTTTACGAGTAGCGATTGCCGGATTTTTTACATATTTACCATCGGATAGCGCCTGTGCCAATGAGTATTCGTAGACCACATTTTTAAATTGATTTCCTTTTTCGTCAAAAGGCGTAGCAGTAAGTTCCAATCCCAAAATCGGGCGCAACTCGTTGATGGCATTTTTGGATGCATCAGCGTGGTAGCGGTGGGCTTCGTCCATCAAAATTACCAAATCATCAAGATTGGAAAGATAATCCCAATAGGATTGTCCCAAGTATTCCGACAAGCGTTTGATACGAGGCGCAAGACTTATACCGCCTTTTTTTGTGCCTTTGTTGTCCGAATTGAATTTGGCTACATTGAAAATGTTTATCCGTATTTCCGTCGCGGCAAACAATGCGCCTTGCTGGTTGTAGTTGTCGCCCGTAATAATTACAGGGCGGTTGTGCACAAATTCCGAAATACCATTAAAAACATATTTGTGATAGGCAGGATTGCCAAAATCTTCAATCAATTTCTCGTAAATGGTGAGATTGGGCGCCAACACAAAAAAGTTGCGAATGTCTTTTTTTTTTTTTTTCAAAATCTTCTGTCGCTGTAGATTGTTCCCTTCCTGGTCGGGCTAAGGACTTAACAGCACCTCTGTATTAGAACAATAAAACGTATTTTGTTTGATGGTGAGGATATT
>JAIRUA010000031.1 GCA_031254645.1 Dysgonamonadaceae bacterium | reverse complement strand
GCCGATTTTTTTGAAACAGCCTTCGTTGAAATATGAAGGCTGTTTGTTGTATTTAGGTGTAGAGACGCGCCGCGACACGGCTCTACTAAAAAAATAAACAAAACTCTTTCTAAACAAAGAAAAAATAACTATTTTTGTACTGTGAAGTTATTTCTAGCAATAAACACATCAAACAAATATTCAAATGAAGAAGTTATTTTTATCATTAATGTTACTTGGCTTTTTAACGCAAAGTTATTCGCATCCAAATGAAACAAACCCTCTTTTAATGGAGTGGAACACACCTTTTGGCACGCCGCCGTTTCAATTAATCAAAGAGCATCACTACATTCCTGCTTATGAGGTGGCAATGAAAGAACAAAATGCTGAAATTGACGCTATTGTCAACAATCCTGATGCGCCTACGTTTGAAAACACTATCGTAGCATACGATCAAACAGGCAGATTGATGAGGCGAATTGCTTCTGTATTTGGCGGAATAAACGGTGCACACACTACGCCCGCAATGCAGCAGGTGGCGCGCGATTTAAATCCGATCCTTTCGGCACACAGCAATGCCATTCGATTTAACGAAGCGTTGTTTGAGCGTATTCAAGCGGTATACAACCAGCGCAATGAATTGAATCTCGATATTGAAGAAATGCGTCTTGTAGAAACGTTTTACAACGATTTTGCTCGCAACGGAGCGGCTCTACCGTTGGCAGAACGCGAAAAACTGAAATCCTTAAACGAACAAATGTCGCTGCTCACCCTGCAATTAAATCAAAATATGTTGGCAGAAGCCAATGCTTTTCATCTTATTTTGGAAAACGAAGATGACCTTGTAGGGCTGCCGTCGAATGTGATTGCCGGTGCAGCAAGTTTGGCTAATTCGATTGGCGAAGAAGGAAAATGGGCTTTCGGACTTGCCAGACCAAGCTGGACACCGTTTTTGCAATTTTCGGAACGTCGCGATTTGAGAGAACAACTTTTCCGCGGACATACAATGCGCGGTAACAATAATAACGACAACGATAACAAACGACTACTTGCCGAACTTGTGGTGCTTCGCAACGAAATGGCGAACATTTTGGGTTTCGATAACTTTGCTAAATTTTTTATTTCGGAACAAATGGCAGAAACACCTGAAAATGTTCTTAATTTCCTGCAACAAGTATGGGAGCCGGCTTTGGCACGTGCAAAACGTGAACGCGATGATATGCAAGCAATTGTTAATCGCGAAGGCGGAAATTTCCAAATCGAGCCGTGGGATTGGTGGTTTTATGCCGAAAAAGTACGTCAAGAAAAATACAGCCTCAGTGAAGACGAAATTAGACCTTATTTCACTCTCGACAATGTTCGCAATGGAGCTTTCTATGTAGCCAACAGGCTTTGGGGACTAACTTTCGAAAGAAGATTCGATATTCCTGTATATTACGAAGGTGTAGCCACATTTGAAGTGTTCGATAACGACGGTACATCTCTTGCCATATTGTATTGCGACCCGCATCCTCGCGCAAGCAAACGCAGTGGTGCGTGGTGTGGTACTTATCGCAGCGGAACACGCGATGTAATGCCGCTCGTAACCACTGTGGGTAATTATACCGCTCCGGTGGGCGACAATCCGGCGATGTTGAGTTGGGACGATGCCACTACATTTTTTCACGAATTTGGACATGCGCTGCACAATTTCTTTGCCAGAGGACGATTTAACAGAACGAGTCGAAGCGTTCCGAGAGATTTTGTAGAACTTCCTTCGCAAGTAATGGAAAGTTGGGCAGGCGAGCCGGAAGTGTTGAAAGTGTATGCCAAGCACTTCGAAACAGGCGAAGTAATTCCCGATGAATTAATCGAAAGAATGTTACGCAGTCAGCACTTCAATCAAGGTTTTTTCAGTACGGAGTATCTTTTGTCGGCGCTTATTGATATGGAGTGGCATACGTCCGCCAATATCACGAAGGACACGGATGCCAATGTACTTGAAGCCGAAGTCGCAAAACGACTTGGAGCAATTAGTGCTATTACGCCGCGTCACCGTTCGACGCATTTCTCTCATATTTTCGGACCCGGATATGCCGCCGGATATTATGTTTATTGGTGGGCGGGTCAGCTTGATGCCGATGCTTTTGAAGCGTTTGTTGAAACGGGCGATATTTTCAACCAAGAATTGGCAGATAAATTACGTCGATATATTATGGGTGGAAACGGAAAATGGGAAGGTATGGAACTTTACAAGAAGTTTAGAGGAAGTGCACCATCTATTGAGCCATTGTTGAGACAGAGAGGGCTTAAATAATTGATAATTGAAAATTAATAATTGATAATGGGGGCTTGGAGGTTTTTTGAGAAACTTACCAAGCCTTTTTTATTTTGATATATGTACAAAAAAAGGCTTAGAGTTTTTCAAAAACTCTAAACCTTAAAATTTGGCGAATAAATAGACTCGTCTCTATAATCTTAATTTATTTCACCTCCCACACATTTGCCGAGTTCAACAAAAATTCTCTCAACGATTTTTTCGGTTTTCCGCCTTGTAAATCGTCAATTTGTTTTTCGAAAGCTTCGTCGTATGATATTTCGGGTGCATTGCGAATAACGCCAAGTGCAACAGGTAATCCGTCTTCTAGGCTCATTTTTGCGAGTTTCAATTGCAGTGTATTATCAGGCGTAGTAGCATCGTGCGTCAATACATCGTCTATTGTATAACCGTTTTCACCGATGGTAACGGCTTTTAAGTTCCAGCCGTCGAGTACGATACCTTTGTTATTGTCTTTGCCGAAAATCATTTTTTCGCCTTGTTGCAACGTGATGGTATTGTCTGCTTTCCACTCTTTTTCGGTTATGCTTTTGTGAATACCATCGTTGAAAATCACGCAATTAACCAACACTTCAATAACCGATGTACCTTTGTGTTTAGCGGCTTCCACCATCACATCAACTTGATTTTTTAAATCTGTGTCGATGGCACGACCGAAAAAACGTCCTCTTGCACCGAAACACAATTCGGCAGGATTAAACGGGTCTTCGACTGTACCGTATGGCGATGATTTCGTTACGGCACCGCGCGCAGTGGTAGGCGAATATTGACCTTTTGTGAGTCCGTAAATACGATTGTTGAGCAATACGATATTCAAATCTACATTTCGTCTCACAGTGTGAATGAAATGGTTACCGCCAATTGCTAACGCATCACCGTCGCCGGTAGCAACCCACACGCTTAAGTCTGGATTTGCCACTTTCACACCGGTAGCAATGGCGCACGCGCGACCGTGAATGCCGTGAAATCCATACGTATTCATATAATACGGTAATCGCGATGAACATCCGATACCGGAAATGACAGCTGTTTCGTGCGGCTTGATACCCACTTCTGCCATTGCTTTGTGAATACAATTCAATACGGCAAAATCGCCGCAACCCGGACACCATCTTACGGCGTTTTCGCTTTTAAAATCTTTCGGTGTATATTTTATTCCTGATGTTTCCATTGCTTATTTCTCCTCAATAATTTTCGTAAACTCTTCTACCAATTCATTTACTTTTAGTGGTTGTCCTTCAACTCTGTTGAATTTTCTGATGTCGCACAATCCCGAAATTTGACTTTGTAAATAGTTGGCAAATTGTCCGTTGTTTTGTTCTGCAACCACCACTTTTTTGTAAGCCTTTAATATTTCTGCTGTATTTTTTGGCAACGGCATAATATATTTGAAATGCGCCAATGCCACTTTTTTACCCGTTTCACGAATTTGATTCATCGCTTCGAGCAAATGACCATACGTACCGCCCCAACTCACAATTAATGTGTCGGCATCGGTATCGCCCAATATTTCCTGCGAAGGAATTCTATCGGCAATTTTTTCGACTTTTGCCTTGCGCGTATCCACCATTAATTGATGATTTTTTGGGTCGGTAGAGATGATACTTGTATTGTAATCTTTCTCCAATCCGCCTACGCGATGTTGAAATTCGGGTGTACCCGGTACAGCCCAATATCGCACAAGTGTCTCTTCATCACGACGATACGGTTTCCACGTTTTGTCTTCGCCATTGAAATAGTTTTGCACGTAAGGCGGCTTGATGTCGGGATATTCGTCCATATCGGGAATTCGCCAAGCCGATGAACCGTTGGCTATATATCCGTCTGTCAATAAGATAACAGGCGTCATATTTTCTAGAGCGATTTTCGATGCTTCAAATGCGCTATCGAAACAATCGGTGGGCGATGCGGCAGCCATTACCACGAGCGGACTTTCGCCGTTTCGTCCGTAAAGTGCTTGATTCAAGTCGGTTTGCTCGCTTTTTGTGGGTAAACCTGTTGAAGGACCGCCACGTTGTACATCAATAACCACGATAGGTAATTCGGTCATTACAGCCAAACCCAACGCTTCACTTTTGAGCGCCAGTCCCGGTCCGGATGTGTTGGTTGCAGCCAAACAGCCTGCAAATCCGCCGCCGATGGTGGTACAAATGCCTGCAATTTCGTCTTCCATTTGTAACGTTTTTACACCCAAATCTTTTCTTGCAGCCAATTCTAACATAATTTCGGTGGCGGGTGTAATGGGATAAGAGCCGAGAAAAAGTTTCACGCCCGCTTTTTCTGCAGCGGCGATAAGTCCGTATGCTACGGCAGTATTTCCGTTGATATCGGTATAAAATCCTTTTTTGGAAGTATCAACTGTCTCAATGCGATAGGTTGACGCTGTGAGATGTAAGTTGTTTCCGTAGTTATATCCGTCGGTAAGCGCTTTGATATTTGCTTGCGCCAACAATGGATTTTTGCCGAACTTTTGTTCGAGCAGCTTGTCGGCAACTTCGAGTGAACGATTGAAAAGCCAGCACACAACGCCCAAAGCAAACATATTTTTGCTTCTGATAACACCTTTATTATCCAATCCCGTACCTTCGAGCGATGCTTTTGTGAGCGAAGTCATCGCAACCGGAATGGGTTGTACATCGGTCAAACCGAGTTCGGCAAATGGGTCATCGGTCTTGAAAAGTGCTTTTTCGAGGTCTTTTTTATCGAAAGAATCGGTATCGTAAAGCACGATGGAGCCTTTTTTCAAAAACGGCGCATTAACTTTCAATGCGGCGGGGTTCATCGCGACCAGCACATCGGATTTATCACCCGAATTATACACATCTTTTGAGCCGATGCGTACCTGAAAGCCGGAAACTCCCTGTAATGAGCCTTGTGGTGCACGAATTTCCGCCGGAAAATCGGGGAAAGTAGCAATTTCATTTCCTAAAATTGCGGATAGTGCGGAAAACAACGTTCCCGATAGCTGCATTCCATCGCCGGAATCGCCCGAGAAACGTATTGTTACCTGTTTAATGTCAGTTACTACTGTACTTGTTGGCATACTTTTAGTATATTCGTTTTAAGTTTTTTAGCTTGTTTTGAAAAGCGGTACAAAGTAATAAAAGTATATGCGAATTACCAAATATTTTGATAGGAAAATGTGGACAAAAAAATAGTGTGGAATGGTATATTGAGTCCTTTTGGAAAATAGGTTTGAGAATTATGGCTTTTTGATAGTATTTTTCTATCAATCGAATGCTACTTCATATCTTTAAAAAAATCTGATAAACTTATCTCAAAATATGCATAAATATCTTGTAAAGTAGAGACTGATATATTCAATTTTCCTATTTCTATTCGTGCAATATGTATATCTGTGTCAATATAAAAGATATCTTGTGAGATGCCTTTTTCTTCTCGTAGTTGCTTGATTTTTTGAGCAATTTCAAGAAGTAATTCTCTATTACACCTTTGTTTTTTCATTTCCGCTTACAAAAGTGTCATTTATTAGATAAAAAGATACTGACATATTTGTCAGTATTTTGTGAGTTGTTAGTTACTATATTTGCATTCTGAATATTTCGGAAATAAAAGAAGAAAATAAGTATGTAAAACAATTTTTTGCTCGGAATAAGAAATACTCAAATGAGTAGTTTTTAGTTACATGATAAAAACTACTCATTTGAGTATTGTGGGTGGAAAAAATTTAGTATATTTTTGTCGCGAGAAATGAAGTAGTGAGTCGGAAAAAATTAATTGACTTAAGATAGAAGCAAAAGAAATAAAATCAGAATGAGAAATAAAATCTACATATTCGCATCACTCTGCTTAGCTTGTTTTTTACTAAACTGTAAACAACAAGTGCCTTCTCATATTGAATACGAAAAATCGTTTGAAGAAATTGCACAATTAGCCGCCACAGAAAACAAATATTTCTGCATCATCCTCTCTCATCCCGCTTGTCCGCCGTGTGAAGCATTGCACACCCGCTTATTTGACGAAGTGAGTTTTGCCGTTGGCAATAAAGCCATTTTCAATATTGTAGATATTACATTACCGGAAAACAAATGGTACCAACAATTTATTTTCTCAAAATCACAACCCGCCACATTACTGTTTTCGCCCAAAGTCGAACTGATAACCATCATACAAGGCGCAAGCCGCGCAAGTACCGAATGTATTAAAAACGTTATAAACGGAAAGCCGGAATGTGTACGTTATCGCAACAACCTGCTTTTTTCGGAAGCAATAGCAAGCGGAGAAGCTGTGCAGGCATTAAATCTAATTTTGACGGCAAAGCGCAAAATAGAAAACAATCGGGATGCCACTGCCGAACTGGCAGAAAGTATGCAAACACTTTACTATCCTTACCCGCTTTGGCTACAAATCCAAAACGAACAAAACAAAGGCAACACGGAAGATGCCGTATTTCTTGCCCGGCAAATGCTTACCTTCCAAGAACCGTGGCACGCAGAGTTGTACAACGACCTGTTTCTTGCATCCCGGCAAGTGATAGACCCCGACTTTGATATTGCCAATATGCCAGTATTGGAAATTGAGAACGATGATATTCATTTAGGTAGTTTACAAAAAGACGAAAAAGCGGATATTCGAATAAAATTAAAAAATGCAGGAAAAGAGACGCTTGCTATTCTTGATGTAAGTGTAGGTTGCAGCTGTTTGGCATTATTAAGTGGGATAAGCCATGAAATAGAGGCAGATAACGAAGAATATTTGCATCTGCAATTTACTGCGGAACATCAAGGCGAAATCTCACGCAATGTGATGATTACGAATAATGGGATAGTGCCTGTAAAAACAATTGTTATTCGGGCAAATGTAAAATAGAAAATAAACCGGAACGTCAATTTTGCGTTCCAAAAATTCAAAAATAAATCAATTTACTAATTAAAAAAAGAGAATGCTTATGAAAGCGAAAATGAAAACAAAAGCAAAGTGGTTATTGGCAGCAACAGTTGCCGTATGCGTAGGTATCTTAGTAGCGATACCATTGTATGCGAATAGAGATGTGGTGGTGGGTACGAGGTTTGCGCCGATATGTCCGCCGGATAATGGAGAGCTTGTTCTTTTGCCCAATCCCGACGATTGCTCTACATTTTTCGAATGTGATAATGGAGTTCCTGTGTTTATGGAATGTCCTGACGGCTTGTATTATTGTGCGGAAAAAATGATTTGTGACTGGATGTGGGATACGGACTGCTCTTTCAATTGCGTTACAAAGAATTAATAATTTAATATATTGCATCAAATCTGCATTTATGATTCTAAATATAAACCGTATGGTTATGATAAAAATAAAATTTATCTTTGTTATTCTTCTTATAATGAGCATTGTTTCGTGTGGAAATCAATCAACTAAAGAGCACAATGAAACTGCTCAAGAAAGAAGATCGCCCAAAAGTGGCTTTATTCTTCACTTCGAAGAAGATACGCACAACTTTGGGACAATTGATGCCACAAAAAAAGAGAATGAATTTTTATCAACAGAATTTGTCTTCGTTAATCACAACGATGACCCTTTGCTTATTATGAGGGCAGATGTGTCTTGTAGCTGTCTTTCCGTAGAAATACCGGACAAGCCTGTATTGAGTGGCGAAAAAGGTATTGTGAAAGTAACGGTAGATACCAAACAGGTCAACGGACGGTTTTCCAGAAACGTGTTTATCAGATCAAATGCAGAGAATGATGTAGAGCTGTTAAAAGTAGCAGGAATAGTAAACAAATAAAACAACAATTAAAAAACAACATTATGAACATAAGAAATTTATTTTTAGTGATGCTAGGCATCTTATTTATCGCCTGTTCCACAGATAACGAGGAATTTGAATTTAGCTACGATAGAGATATTGACGAATGGACAAGAAAGAATCTGACGGAAATCAGAAAGTTGACAAGGGAGAATTATTTGCATATAAAGAGTGCTGATTATCGCTCTGCCGTTTATGCGGCTTTTTCTCCGGAGCAAAAAAGACAATTTTGGATTGAAAAGCTACAGGAGACATTACTGTTAGATTGGAATCAAATGGAAAAAAAACATATTGAATCTGTTCTTGATTTTGTTATAAGCACCAATGCCTTTGATAAAGGACTTGACAAAGACGGTGAAATTTTTTTCTATAAATGGTCAGAATTTGCACAAGAGTATTTTAACTGGAGTGATGAAACTATCTTCTCTATTATTGTCAGTCGGTATCCTATGGTCAACAAAGCTGGGGATATTTTGATATTAGAAAATAACGCAAGTGCATTGAAAACTAGAAATGAGCTTGCTGAGAGCAGTAAAACGAAAAGATGTAATTGTAGCAAACTCGCTTTTTGTCAAAAAAAATGTGATAGTGGAAAAAAATGTAGTGACCCTGGTAATTGTAGAAAATCGAATGGAGGTTGTGGGGCTATCGGTTTTAGTGATTGTACAGGTCTATGCGGATGATGATTAAGTTTTATTAATACACAAGCATTTGGCTATATATGATGCTTTATTTTGCATAAATATTTTTTTCGACATATTGGTGCTTTTTGCATCTGGGAGCAAGAGTAATAAACATTATGAATAAACTTTCCATCTTTCTTATCTCTTTTGTATTCAGCATAATTATCATACCGCTAAGAGGTGGTGATATAGATATTGGAGGGATTTCCGGGTGGAGTTTATCAGGAATGGTTGGTTTTCTGCTCCTTTTTAGTTTTACTTTTTTTGCTCTGTATAAAAACAAAAAAAAAGACGAAAAGCTATCGGATTTGTGCATACTGTTTCTTTTATTAATAGGTGCTATTCTGCTCGAGCTCCCATTTAGAATAGTTCAGTTTGAAAGTTCATTAGCCTCACTTTTAGAAACTTTTGTTCGACTATTTGGCATATTATCCGGCTATCTGTTTTATAGAACATATAGATATTTTCCAAAGCACAAAATTATATCAATAGCTATAGGTGCAATTTGTTTCTCTATTGCTATGTGGTCATCTACAAAAGGATATGAATACTGGCTCAATAAACGAAATTTTGACACTTTTATTGGTCGGTTAGCGCACGCGGAATTTATTCCGCTGCGCTTTCAAACCACCACAGGTGATACTGTAAAAGTAGAAGATTTCAACGGAAAATATCTACTTTTAGATTGTTGGTACACCTATTGTGGAGTTTGCTATGATGAATTTCCAAAAGTACAAAAGCTGTATGAGCGGTATAAAAACAATGAAAACATTGTAATATACTCTCTGCATAGCCGAATGGAAGAAACAATGGAAGTAGGGAGCAGCACTTGGGGTGGCGAATCCTATAGTACAGGTACAGAAATTCTAAAGCGAGAGGGTTACTCATTTCCTACCTTGTCAATCTGTATGAACGACCCCGTACTGCGAGAAGAAGTTGGCGTGTGGGTTTTTCCTACTGTTTTGATTTTTGACAAGAAAAGTAAATTGATTTTTAGAGGAAGTATTGATTTGGCGGAAAGATATTTGAGAAGAATAATGAGAGAATGAAGCGAATAGTAAGCTACAATTGGATATTACTTCCGGTTTTCTTCACCGGCGTACTCTTTTTCTATACCCAATTGTTTGTAGAAAAAGAAACACTGCCGAAAGAATACGTTTTCATACTTTTTTCTCTATTATTGGGCATTCTCTTATTTTTCAAAAACAGTCAGTCTGTTCAATGGGACAGGCTGACCGTTGTTATTTTCATTTTTACCGGCTATATTTTAGCAGCTACGATAGTAACAGGCGGCAGAAGTTTAGAAATATTGAAGTTAGTTGGTTTTCTATTGTTATTTCTCTATTTCAAAGGCAGCGATATTAAGGGCAAATATCTGAAAACAATCATCGTAAGCCTCTGTTTGCTGCAAGCAGTATACGGATTGCTTCAATATTTTCAAATCATTCATATTTCATCGACATTTCCCATTATCGGCAGTTTCGACAATCCGGCAGGTTTTGCGGCGTGTTTGGCAGTGGCGTTTCCGCTTGCTTTCTCGCTATTAAGGGAATCGAAATATTACAAATGCTTGGCGATAGTTTCGATGATTGTTATTGGTGTTGCTGTGGTTTTATCGGAATCGAGAGCAGGAATGGTGAGTTTGGGCGTGGTGTCGGTGGCTTTTCTTTTTTTTATTCGACTTTGTGGTAAAAAAACGCTCAAAGTCATCTCTATTTCACTATTTCTACTCATCGGCGCAGCCATATTCTTACTGCTTCTTTCAATGAAAAAAGAATCAGCATCGGGGCGCGTATTGATTTGGCAAACCACGTGGGAAATGATGCAAGATGCCCCTGTATTGGGACACGGAAACGGTGCTTTCACAGCAAAATATATGGATTATCAAGCCGATTATTTCGCCCAAAATCCCGAGAGCAAATATGCTATGCTGGCGGATAATGTGTTACACCCTTTTAATGAATACTTGTTGCTGGTAGCTGAATATGGATTTGTGGGGTTGGGGTTATTGTTTATTGTGCTGTTTTTTCTTTTTAAATCAGATGGATTAAATTCGCCTTATTTGCTATGTTTGATTTCGTTAGGTGTTTTTTCGTTGTTTTCGTATCCGTTGAAATATCCGTTTGTGTGGGTGATTGTGGCGTATTGTTTGGCGAAAATAAGTAAAAGTCAAAAACCGGTTTTTGTATTTTCCTTTCCCAATAAAAAATGGTTTCGAATAATAATAATGTTGATGTGTTTTATTGTTGGCGGCTATTTTCTGTCAAAAGATATATCCTTTGAATATCAATGGAATAAAGCAGCCAAGGCATCACTGTTTGGCAAAACAAAAGAAGTGCTGCCGGAATATGAGCATTTGCACCACATTTGGAATGGCAACTACCTGTTCTTATATAATTATGGAGCAGAGCTAAACCACGTACAGGAATATGAAAAAAGCAACGCCATTCTTTACCAATGCTTGAAATATTTTAATGATTATGACGTGCAAATGCTTTTGGCGGACAACTATTCCAATCTCAAACAATGGGATAAAGCCGAAGCGCATTACCTCAAAGCAGCCGATATGTGTCCGGTACGGTTTGTTCCGTTGAGCAAACTGATGAATTTGTATGACGCTATCGGACAAAACGATAAGACGGAGAGAATGGCGTTGAAAATTATTGATAAACCGGTGAAAATAGAATCTTCAACTATTCGTAGTATTAAGTTTGAGGCGAGAGAGAAGATTAATAATCAAAATATCTCACATTAATAATCCATAAAAAAATTCAATCCCTATGTCAAAACAACATACTTTTTCCATTCTACTTCTTATATTATCCCTCTCTGCCTGCACCCAACCCGCAAACAGAGAAATCAATTTCGACCACGAAACCGAAAAAATCCTCCGTCGCTATTCCGCTCCCAAAGACAGTTTGAAACAACAAGCCGCCCTGTTTCTCTTGGAACATATCCACGCCCATTATTCGAGCGAACACGGTATATTACAGGCAATTGAACAGGAGTACGCCAAAGTAAAACAGCGCGAAGGCTATATCGAGTCATACGAAAGATTTATCTCGATATTAAGGGATAATCTGTTTTTTATCGGCTTATCGGATTTCGATAAAGTACCCGATACACAAATAGTTACCGCTCGCTATATCATTCGCCATATCGAAAACAGTTTCAAAACGCGGCAAAACGCTGCTTGGACAAATGATATCGACTTTCAGACTTTTCTCGAACACATTCTTCCCTATCGGGTAATGGACGAGCCGTTGGATTTCGACAGAAGACGGTTTCAAAGACGATATTCTCCGCTCATTTCCCAAACACAAGGTCTGCACGAAGCCGCCGCTAAAATCCTCGAAACACTTCCGGTAAGGCATCACCGGTCGATGGACAGAGAATTTCCCCACCTGACGAGCATCGAATTAAGCCATCGAACCGGCATCGGCAATTGCGTGCAACAAGCTGTGTCGGAAGCGATGGTATTACGTTCTGTTGGCATTCCTGCTACGGTAGATTATGTACCGCACTGGGGCAATTATCCCGGTATGCACTACGCAGTAAAAATAATCGACGGTACGCGCGATAATACATTTGATTTATCATTTTCCGATGTCAATTTCACCATCTCTGCTGACAGTCTGCCCGAAAGTATTTCCGCTATTCGATATCACAAAAGTATTCCCAAAGTGTATCGAATGACGTGGTCGGTACAACCCGAAAGAGTGAAACTAAACGCTCATCTCGAAAAAACCGGTCTCTTTCAAAATTTGTACGAAAAAGATGTAACGGATGAATACACAGATACTTCCATTTTCCATTTGCAAATAGAGAGCACGACCGAAAATATCGCTTATTTGTGTGTGTTCGACCGGAACGGATGGATACCTGTTGCTGCTGCGCCCATCGACAACGACTTGGCGGTGTTTGAAAAAGTGGGCAGAGAAGTTGTTTTTCTTCCTGCCGTATTTGTAGAAACCGACTCCGAATCGGGCTATATGCAACCGATAGGTTATCCGTTTTATTTTACAGATGATGGCACACTTGTAACCCTCAGCGGAAACGAAAATCAAAGACAAAACGTAACGCTATACTCCAAATATCCGATGCACTCTTATACGGCGGCACATGTTTACAGAATGAAAGGCGGACGGTTTCAAGGGGCAAACAGTGTAGATTTTAGTGATGCGAAAGATTTGTTTTTAATTGATTACTATCCGTTTTACAGACAGGAAATAGTGATTGAAAGCGATGAAATATTTCGTTATTTCCGTTATCTGCCACCACCCGGTGTAACATACAGTTTTGCCGAACTGCAATTCTTCACACGAGACGAAAATAACGAACGAAAAGTGATTGACGGAACATTTTTTGAGCGACACGAAACACGCGGAGCAAACTTTTCACTATTAAGTGACAACGATTTGGATACCTATGTCAGAGGAGCACTCGTAAAAGAGAGTTGGCTTGGTTATGATGTGGGCGAAGATCGCACCGGTACAGACGTGACGCGTAGTTCGGCTCCGCTCACTAACCGTCGCGTCTCTACTATTGTTTTCGCCACGCAAAACGATGGAAATTGTATTATTCCCGGTTTCGTTTACGAACTTCTTATTTGGCAAAACAATGAATGGAAACCTTTGGGTGCAAAGGAAGCAACAAAAGATTATTTGAAATACAATGATATTCCCGAAAATGCTTTATTATGGTTGCGTTGCTATACGAGAGGGCGAGAAGAACGGATTTTTACGGTGGAAAATGGTAAACAGATTTGGTGGTAATATTCATAAAAAAACAAAGATTCAAAGCATTAAACCTTGAATCTTTGAATCTTTAAACTATTGAACTTTTATCACAATCCCTTGCTTCTCCTCATCAAAATCCACTAAAAGCGCTTGTCCTTTTTTTACGGCATTTTGAAGAATGACCTCTGCCATTTCATCTTCCACATATTTTTGTAAAGCACGTTTCAGCGGACGCGCGCCAAATTGAACGTCATAACCTTTTTCGGCAATAAACGCTTTGGCAGCATCGGTAAGCGTGATATCGTAACCCAAATCACTGATTCGCTTGTACAAGCCTTTGAGTTCGAGGTCGATAATTTTGTAAATTGACTCTTTGCTCAATTGATCGAACATCACAATATCGTCTACGCGATTCAAAAACTCGGGTGCAAACGCTTTGTTCAACGCCTTTTGGATGACGCTACGCGAATGTTCGGCATCGCTCAAATTATTTCCGGTATTGAATCCGATACCACGACCGAAATCTTTCAACTGTCGCGTTCCGATATTCGATGTCATAATGAGAATCGTGTTTTTGAAATCAATTTTTCTACCCAAACTATCCGTAACGTGCCCTTCATCAAGAATTTGAAGAAGAATATTGAAAACATCGGGGTGCGCTTTCTCAATTTCATCAAGCAATACAACGGAGTAGGGGCGACGACGCACTTTTTCCGTCAGTAATCCGCCCTCTTCATATCCCACATATCCGGGAGGTGCGCCAACAAGGCGCGACACGTTGAATTTTTCCATATATTCGCTCATATCCACGCGGATAAGATTTTCGTGCGAATCGAATAGTAGTTCGGCGAGCTTTTTGGCAAGATGTGTTTTTCCCACACCGGTTGCGCCAAGAAACATAAATGTGCCAATCGGTTTGCTTGGGTCTTTTAAACCAATGCGATTACGCTGAATGGCTTTCACGATTTTGTCTACCGCTTCGTCTTGTCCGATGATGCGATTTTTCAATTCCGAACGCATTTCCAACAATCGTTGTCCTTCTGCTTGCGCGATACGTTGCACAGGCACGCCTGAAATCATCGCTACTACTTCGGCAATTTTCTCATCATCAACCAATTCCGGTTTTTCATTGATTTCTTTTTTCCAACGACTCTCTTCGGCTTCAAGCGCAAGAAGCAACTGACGTTGTTTGTCGCGATAGCTTGCTGCTAATTCGTATCTTTGCGCTTTTACGGCATCGGTTTTCTGTTGTTCCACTTCTTTTAGCTCCGCTTCGATTTCTTCCATTTTCTTCGGAACTACGATGTTGGATATGTGCACACGTGCGCCTGCTTCATCAAGCGCATCAATCGCTTTATCGGGAAATGTACGGTCGGTAACATATCTATCTGTCAGTTTCACACACGCTTGCAACGCTTCGTCGGTGTAACGCACGTTGTGATGTTCTTCGTATCGTTCTTTGATGTTACGAAGAATTTGCAACGTTTCTTCCGCTGTGGTCGGGTCAACGATAACTTTCTGAAAACGACGCTCTAATGCTCCGTCTTTTTCGATATTTTTTCGATATTCGTCCAATGTTGTCGCACCGATACATTGAATTTCGCCACGCGCCAATGCCGGTTTCAACATATTGGCTGCATCGAGCGATCCGGCAGCACCACCCGCACCAACGATTGTATGAATTTCGTCAATAAAAAGAATGATATTCGGATTTTTCGACAATTCGTTCAAAATTGCTTTAATACGTTCTTCGAATTGTCCGCGATACTTTGTTCCGGCAACGATAGATGCCATATCGAGTGCAATCACTCGCTTATCAAACAGTGTACGCGATACTTTCTTTTGAATAATACGCAATGCCAAACCATCGACAATGGCAGATTTTCCTACGCCCGGGTCGCCGATAAGTACCGGATTGTTTTTCTTGCGACGGCTCAAAATTTGCGCAATGCGCTCAATTTCTTTATCGCGCCCAACAATCGGGTCAAGGCGGTTTTCCAATGCAGCGCGCGTGATATCTGTACCGAAATTATCTAACACAGGCGTATCGGATTGCGGCGCATTTTTCGTTTGTGCTGTTGTACTTTGGCTTCCGCCGCCGGAATTAGACGACGATTTTTCGTTCATTTCATCGTCTTCATCGTCTGTAAAGTTTGCGCCTGCTTTTGGCAGTGTATTTGGTTTTTCGCCTCGATTATCAACAATACTTCTAACATAAAGAAGAACAGTTGGATAGTCGAGTTTGAATTGTGTGAGAATGTCGTTTATCAATGTGTTTTTTTCTTTCAATAGTGCCAACAAAACGTGCTCGCTGTCCGTTTCGGGACTTTTGGTAAGGCGTGCTTCCAAAATACTCATTTTAAGTACTTTTTCGCTGTTTCTATTGACTACCAGTTCTGTGCCGCCTTCGTAAGCTTCTTGATTGGCGCGAATACGCGCATCAATGCGATCTTTCAATACTTGAAGATCAACATCAAAACCGTGCAACACTTGCACTGCCACACCATCGCCATCACGCAATATGCCAAGCATCAAATGTTCGGGTCCTATATAATTATTTTGGAGTCGTCCGGCTTCTTCGCGGCTATATGCCATAATGTCTCTGACTCGTTGAGAAAAATTATTGTCCATTTATATTTCCTTTCGTCTATATTATCGACTACAAATATAGTCTTTAATTTTTGAATTGAATTAAGGTAAATGCAAAAACAGTGCCAAAATGTGGATAATGTAAATCGCAAGACAAATTGGGGTAATCTGCTATTAATGCGAATCGGATTGAATAGATGTTTTTATACTTAACGACGAAAAACAAGTTATTCATCTATAAAATAGCATTGTTTATCTATTTCATTTGCTTCAATTCTCATTCAATATTATCTTTGTGCCGAAATTCTTAAAGGAAAAAATAAAATGAAGCGAAAAATATATCTTCTGCTGATTTCTGCATTATTGTTCACATTTTCAGCATTGGCGCAAAACGGCTCTATATCGGGAAAGTTGATAGATTATCAAACCCAGGAGCCTGTTTCGTTCGCCAATATTGCAGTATTGCAACAAGTTGATAGTACATTGGTTACCGGAAGAGCAACGGATAACAACGGTGCCTTTACAATTCCCATTGCCAATGGGTCATATATTGTGCGTATGTCATTTATCGGCTATCACAATATGTATAGAAATGTGCAGGTAACAAATCAGGTACAACACGTACAACTCGATACTATCCTGATGGTTACTGATAATATATTACTGGAAGATGCAATGATTGTTGCAAAAGCGCCCGAAATAATTATACGAGGCGATACAATAGAATACAACGCCGATTCATACAGAGTGCAAGAAGGAGCCGTAGTGGAAGAATTGGTAAGACAGATGCCGGGTATGGAAGTGGATAGCGAAGGAAGAGTTACCAACAACGGACGAAGAATATCCAGAGTGATGGTGGATAATGAAGAGTTTTTCAGCTCTGACCCCACTGTTGCCTTACAAAATCTTCCTGCCGATATGGTGGAAAGGATACAGGTAATGGAACGCCAATCGGACAGGGCGCGAATGACCGGATTTGCAGACGGTGAAGAAGAATTTATCCTTAATCTCGTTACACGTCCCGGCACAAGGGAAGCCTTCATTGGCGATGCACGTACAGGATATGGCAGTGATGGTCGATATGGCGGCAGGGGAATGTTTAATTATTCGAGAAACAGCAATCGATATACTATTATGGGTGGAACCAATAATACAAACGGTATCGGGTTTCAAGGCGGCGGAATGCGTGGTAGAGGCGGCGGTGGCGGTGGATTTGGTGGTGGAAACAACGGAATTTCCACAACAAGAAATGTAATGGGCAATTTTAGCCACGACCTTTCTTCTCAATTAAAAATTGGCGGAAGTGCAGGCTTTAGAAACAATGATACAGACGTGATTACCGAATCGATTACGGAGCGTATCCGGCAGTCGGGTAATAGAATGGAACAGTCAAACAGTCATTCAAATAGCATCGGACACAATTATAGTATGGATTTCCGATTCGAATGGAAACCTAACGCGCTGACGGAAATTATTTTTCGCCCTTCAGCTTCTTACAACACCAACAGCCGTAGAGAAGAGGGCGCTTCCAACACACGCGAACTGACCGGCGACACTATTAATGTTGGAAACTCTCGCTCTTCTTCCGAAGGAAATGGAACAGCTTTTGGCGGAAATCTTAACGCAAGCCGCAGATTGGGCGATTCGGGCAGGGTATTGAATTTGCAGATGGATGGAAATGCAAATAACTCGCAAAGCGAAGGTTGGGAACAATCGAATACTTATTTTACAACACCGCAGCCCGATATTATCCGCGACTTGCGCAGCGATAATTCAAGCAGTAGCCGCTCGTGGCGAGGGTCTCTTTCTTATGTGGAACCGGTGGGCGAAAGAAGCTTCATACAATTGGCATACACTTATCGTCAAAATTTTTCAGAATCCGACAGAAATAGATACTCAAAAGATGAAAATGGACTTTATTCGGTGCTTGATACCGCATTGAGCCGTCGTACTGATAATAACTTCACGACCCAAATAGCGGAATTGAATTTCAGATCCCAGCACGGAATATTGAGATACAGGCTTGGTTTTTCGGTGCGCCCTACATCGTCTCAAAACAAAACGTATAGAGCCGGTGATTTGGTAAGCGATTTGACACAAAATGTTATCAATTATGCACCTGTAGCACAGTTTAACTTTCGTTGGAGTCGCTCGCATACACTTGAAGTTCGTTATAATGGAGTTACAAACCAACCATCAATGGAGCAACTTTCGCCTGTAGTTGATGTATCCAATCCAACAAATATTCGATATGGAAATCCGGACTTAAAGCCCTCGTTTACACACGAGGTAACTTCTCGTTATCAACGTGCAAATCCTGAAAGAGCGAGGTCGTTGAATGCATCGGCAAGTGTTCGATATTTAACAAATGCAGTAGTTTCATCTTCCTTTGAAAATGAAGCGGGAATTAGAGAATCTACTTTCGAAAACGTTTCCGGCAATTGGAACGGTAATGGAAACGTAACAATCAACGTGCCATTAAGAAACCTCAGGTATTCGGTTTTCTCTACATCAGAAATCAGATACAATCACACAAGCGGATTTATCGATAGAGAGATAAACGTGAGCAATCGTACCGACCTTTCACAGGAGTTGGGATTGAATTATCGCACAGATGTTTTTAATTTCTCTATTCGTGGAAATGTAAGTACTAACACGGTAAATAATAGTCTCGACAAAACTCGCAACCAAGAATTTTACAATTATGGCGGAAGGGCAGATGGAAGGCTGTTTCTTCCTTGGGATTTGACAGTTGCAAGTGATATAGTGTATTCAGCAAGTTCAGGTTATACCGATGGCTTCAACATCAACGAATGGATGTGGAATGCGTCTGTCCAAAAATCGCTGTTTAGGAAAAAGAACGGCACACTTGGATTCAATATGTACGATATTTTGCAGCAACGCAGAAATATTAGTCGCAGTGTAACGGCAAATTATATTCGAGATACGACCACCAATGTGATTACGAGTTTCTTTATGGTAAGTTTCAGTTATCGTTTCAATATTTTCAAAGGTGGCGCTACGCGTGAAAATATGATGCCTCGCGATGGCAGTTTCCAAAGAGGTCCCGGCGGTGGCGAAAGAGTGATAATAGGTGCCCCCGTTGGTCCCGGCGGCGGTGGCGAAAGAGTGATATTTCGTGAAGGCGGCGGACAGCCGCAAATGTTTTAATATATGACCGAGTTATTACAATCAAAACGAAGTAACATTATTGCTCACATCTTGTTGTGGGGTGTGATCTTCATACTTCCGAACTTCATTATGAACACGGATAGAATCTTTAATTGGTGGTTTCTTGTTCGTTCTTTGCCCGAAATGTTTGGATATATGTTCGTGTTTTATCTGAATTATTTTCTGCTGATTGATAAATTTCTGTACAACGGGAAAACGAAAGCGTTTATTTTATGCAATGTGCTGATTATTTGCGTGATAGCCATTCTGATACACTACGGAAAAGGATGGATAGAATCTATTTTGCCCGAAATGAGACCTCGCCGCCGACGAGGACCATCGCCATTGTGGTTTATCGTGCGAGATGCCACTATGCTATTCCTAATGTGTGGTTTGAGTGTGGCGTTGAAAATGACAATGCGTTGGTTTGAAGTGGATAACGAGCGAAAAGAGTTAGCAAAAGCAAAATCGGAAGCGGAATTACAAAATTTGAAAAATCAAATCAATCCACATTTTTTGCTCAACACGCTTAATAATATATATGCGCTCATTGAATTTAATCCACCGAAGGCTCAGCAAGCCGTGATGGATTTATCGCGAATGTTGCGGCATTTGCTGTATGACAATAATAAAATGTACGTTCCGTTGCGGCAGGAAGCCGATTTTATGCGCAATTATATCGAATTGATGCGTATTCGTTTGCCGCACAATGTGGAATTGAGAACTGATTTTTCGTATTCTGACACGTCGGGAACGCTCATTTCACCACTTATTTTTATATCTTTAGTTGAAAATGCGTTCAAGCACGGAATTAGTGGTGAAAAACCGTCATTTATCGATATTTCACTCAAAGAACGTCCGGATGGAAAAGTGGAATTCATCTGTAAAAACAGTTATTTCCCCAAATCCGATTCCGACAAAAGCGGAAGTGGCATTGGACTCGAATTAGTCAGAAAACGATTGGAATTACTCTATCCGAACAGCTATTTGTGGAATACTGAGATCGAGAATGATATATATTGTACTGTGCTGATAATTGATACAAAATGAATTAAGAATTAGGAATTATGAGTTGCATTGCTTTCCTAATTCCTAATTCTTAATTCTTAATTCTAAAAGATGATACTAAATTGTTGGATAGTAGATGATGAGCCATTAGCATTGTCATTATTGGAATCGTATGTGCAGAAAACCCCTTTCCTAAAACTGACGGGAAAATACAGCAACCCTATTTCGGCAATGAAACACATTGCCGAAGAAAAAGTTGATGTGCTTTTTCTTGATATTCAAATGCCCGAACTAAACGGAATGGAGTTTGCTCGTACCATTCCCGACCATACACGCGTGATTTTTACTACTGCTTTTAGCGAATATGCACTCGAAGGTTATAAAGTGAATGCATTGGATTATCTTTTGAAGCCGTTTTCTTTTGCCGAATTTCTCACAGCCGCCAAAAAGGCACTCACTTGGTTTGAAATGTTGGAGCAAAAAACGGCAACCAAAGCAGAGTTGAAAGATGACGGAATTTTTGTGAAATCGGAATACAAACTCATTCATATCTTATATAATGATATTCTTTACATCGAAGGATTGAAAGATTATGTGAAAATATATACGGTCAATGATTCGAGGGCTATTTTATCGCTAATGAGTTTGAAAACGCTCGAAGAGGAATTGCCGTCTGACAGATTTATGCGAGTACATCGCTCATATATTATTCAAAAAAATAAAATCGAGAGTATTAATAAAAACCGGATTTTTATTCAAAAGAAAGAAATTCCGGTTGGGGAGACGTATCGGCAGCAATTTATGGCGATGGTTGAGGGGAGAGTTGGGCGGTAGCGAAACTCCGAAGTTACATTGAGCTTTCCGCAGACTGTCTTCTACTCATTCACCACCCACCTATCCCGTTAGCTGTTCGGCATTTTGTTTTTATTTTTTATTATTTATGTTACATCTTGGAGTTTTTGTAATTCCATATCAAGATAATGTTCAACTGAGTTTCGATTCTGTAATGATGGATCAGACTTCAATCTATCGGATAAATTTCGTAATATCTGTTTAACTCTTAACGGTTCTTTCATGTGAAACTCTTTAACTTTTTCTTGTACGATCTGAGATACTTCTTTGGGCATATGATAACTTAAATTTACGCCAAGCATTGTAGGGAAAATCTCTCCATAAGCCTCATCAACTTCTTCTTTTGTTGGTTTTAATGCTATGTAATTATAAATAAAATCAGGTCGAATATAACAGCTCACAGGATATTTATCCGAACCAAAGCATTTAATTATAGCTTTGTAGGTTGATGTATCTTTCGATAGCCACCACGTTTTATAACCAAATATTCCTGTATCAGACGATTCACCATCTTTATCTCTTAAATAATAAATGGCTAACATCATTTCTGCATCATTTTGTGCTTTTATGTCATGATCTTTTGTATGGCTTAGTGTCTCTGTTAATTTCTGTTTATCTTCTTGATTTACTCTTATATCCCACATTTGATTCGAAATAAATGTTATACCAAATGTATTTTTCAAATATGTGATTAACTCTTGTTTTGCAGTTCTCAAATTAGGATCTATGAAACTATCTATAAAACCATTGAAATCTTTAATTTGCCCTTCTTTTTTTGCGTAAAAGTAAGCTCGAATTAAAATTTCATCAATAAAAAGTAACTCAAAGTCATCATTTAAATAAACACTTTCCTGTTGTTGGAATAAATTGTAATATTTATTACATATCATTTTAAAATGAGAAACTAATTCGTCAAGAAGTGTTTCATTTATAAACATTGAAATTCCTGCCTTATTAGCTCTTTCTAGTAAATTCCAATGCCTGCGATTATTATTATGTAAAAAGCGTTCTGATAATGCAGGGATAATTATTGAATTATCTACAAAAACTTTTAGTTGAGACGCTAATGTTTGAAAATAAGTGGAAAGTTTGGGCTCCCATTGGAGTAAGAACATCATCATGTATGTATTAGACAAGCTTTTCAAAAATTTTGTTTGTTCTATTGTTCCATTATAAACGATATCTCTAATTGCCAAATGTAATGCTGTTTTTACTTTTTCCTTATTTGGTATTATTACAGCACTTTCATCTACCGCAGAGCTAATAACATTATTTAGACTTTGTTCTATTGTAGAATTACTGTCTCTATGTAAAACAAAGTTAGAAAATTCCAACCCTTGTTTTGAGAAAATTTTATTAAAAACCTTAGTTATCAACTTTTCTATGTCTCTGACTTGTACTTCTATGTCTTTAAAAAATTTCTTTATTGTATTTTGAGTTTGAGTATAAAACTCTGTATGTAACAGTTCATCCTTTAAGTTTCTTTCGCTAATTTCACATCTTGTTTCATACGGTAAACAGTAAGCAAGTTTTTTTGTATGAAACTTTATTTTTCTCGGTTTTGATGTAAGAGCATAAAGTCGTTCCGTGATTTTACTATCAATAAGTAGAGGATCGAACTTTAAATATTTCTTTATGTTTTGTTTTATCTCTAATTCAGTCTTGAAAATATCTTTATCAGGATCAGTTCCTTCAAGAGCATAAATAATCAATGTGTCAGCTAACAAGTTATCTAATTTCAAGTCAGCTCTAGTAGATTCAAATTGCTGATTTAAGAAAACAAACAATCTCGAATCCTCATCAAGATTTGCAATAGTAATATATTTTCCTGGTTTAGAATATTCATGTAAATATGTATTTACAAATAATTCATATGATTTTATTGTTTTGTCTGATGAGTTACATTTAGAAGAAAACCATCTAATATCGTAAATTGCCAAATGAACATTTGTCTTATCTAATACATCATCAATCAGTTTTTCAGCATTGTTTATTTTGCGATTAGTAACATAGATTATTTTTGTATATTCAATGCCATTTTCATTCAGTTTGGAAATTGTTCCATAAATTTTCGCTTCATGACTAAGTTCAGTTGAAATTTGAAATATTATTTTTTCATTTCCAAGTCTATGGAAGATATGTTGAAAGGCATCAACACCTTTATCTTTCGAACCACCTACGGGAGTGAAATCGTGTCCTAATTCTGCTGAGAGGAAATCTTTTGCAAATATTTCAAAAATATTTCCATCATCAATTTTTGCGATTGCATATTCAAATGCTTCTTTGTCTATTTGCATACCTTTTCAATTTTATTGTTATTGGTTGACTGTTTCATTGTCTGAGCTGTCCGACATTGACAGATAACATAGAAATATATACCCAAAATACAACGCTCCTACAAGTCCACAAAATTATTAATCATAAATTATCTAATGAACTTTTTTACTGTAAGTACTTATTTAGTTGCATAAATAAATATTTGCAGACACACTATTTCCCTCAACAAACTGGATCATTTTCCACAAAAAAATCGTGCCCCTTCGCCAATCCGCCTTCCGCCGTTTCTTTATACAACGAAGGTAAATCATGCCCCGTTTGCTTCATCACAGCAACCACTCTATCAAAAGAAACGCGATGTTTTCCATCTGTAAACGAAGCATATAAATTAGCATCAAGCGCCCGAGCAGCAGCATACGCATTTCGCTCAATACAAGGAATTTGCACCAATCCGCAAATCGGGTCGCACGTCATTCCCAAGTGATGTTCTAAGCCCATTTCTGCAGCGTATTCTATTTGCGCTACACTTCCGCCGAAAAGTTGACTTGCTGCAGCTGCACCCATTGCACAAGCAACGCCTATTTCGCCTTGACATCCTACTTCCGCGCCCGAAATCGAAGCGTTTTGTTTCACTACATTTCCAAATAATCCGGCTGTTGCCAAAGCGCGCAATATTCTCGGTTTATGAAAATCGCGACTCGTTTCCAAATGATACAACACCGACGGAATCACGCCGCACGAACCACACGTAGGTGCAGTAACGATGATACCGCCTGCCGCATTTTCTTCCGAAACAGCTAATGCATAAGCAAAAACCAATCCGCGCGACCGCAATCCGGCTGTATATCCCTGCGCTTTTGTGTAATATCCGGCAGCTTTGCGATGCAATCCGAGTGGTCCGGGCAATACGCCTTCGGCATCAAGTCCGCGCTGTATGGATGTTTTCATTGCTTGCCATACTTCATCGAGGTATTCCCAAATGGATCCGCCTTCACATTCTTGCACGTATTCCCAATAACTTTTTCCGGTTTTTTCGCACCACCTCATAATTTCCGTGATGTTTTTCATCTGATAAACTTCTCTATCGTTTCCCGCTGCCAATCCGACCGCTTTCTCGCCGTCGGAAAGTGCGCCTCCTCCAATGCTATATACTGTCCAAGAATCCAATGTTTTTCCCTCTGTGTCAAATGCTTCGAGTCTCATTGCATTAGGATGGAAAGGAAGAAACGTTTTCGGCAACCATTCGATAGTGGTGGGCGCGATGGGTTGTAAAACGTCTAAAATAGCGACATCGGTTAAGTGCCCTTCGCCTGTTGCGGCAAGACTTCCGTAAAGCGTTATATTGTATTTTCCTGCGTTCGGATTTTTTTCTGCGAAAATTTCCGCTGCTTTTTTCGGTCCCATTGTGTGGCTACTTGATGGTCCGTTACCGATTTTGTATAATTCTTTTATTGACTTCATACTGAGGAACTGATTTGAGTTTTTTATTTATCGCAAAGTTACGATTTTTTGCAAGCATTCAAAAGAAATTTTTGTACATTTGTATTTCTAATAAATTAAAAGAGATTATGAACGCAAAAAAAACATACACATTCCGAATCGAGCCGCAAGATATCGATTTTCGTAGAAGGGTATCGTTGGTATCAATGACCAGTTTTATATTGATGACGGCGGGAAAGAATGCCGACGAAAACGGATTCGGATTGCTTGATTTACAGTCTGATAATTATACTTGGGTGCTTTCGCGCCTTGTGGTGGATATGCAGCGTTTTCCTACCGAAAACGATACAATGTGTATCGAAACGTGGATTGAAAACGTAGGCACCACCTTTACTACACGTAATTTCCGCATTACGGACGGAAAGGGCGAGATAATGGGTTATGCTACTTCATCGTGGGCAATTATTGATATGAAAACGCGTCGACCGCTGCCTTTGGACACGCTTCCGGGTTTGCAGCAATTCGTTGTTCCGCAATCAACTCCGCTTGGCGAACCAACTCGCATTCCCGAAGTAAAAGGCGTAGTAGCCAATACATTTGATGTGAAATATAGTCATTTAGATGTAAATAAACACGCCAATAGTCTTTATTATATTCAATGGATTTCGGACTGTTTCCCGCTCGATTTTTATCTCAAAAATGTTCCTCAGCGACTCGAACTAAATTTCTTGAAAGAAATCGGGTTTCAAGATGAGGGCGAAGTGTATCAGCAAATTAATGGCGATAATGATTATTCTTTCCAAATTGAAACGAGAGACAAAGGCGTTTCGTGCAGAGCGAGAATTGTGTTTAAGGAGACAACGGAGTTTTTTGTGTGCTAAATTTTAATCGTAATCTTTGTATATATGCAAAAAGAGGAAATTATGGATCGGAATAAAATTGTTACAAACATTTGGTTTACCGCTGGTGGAGGTAAGGTTTCAAAAGTTATTGAATATTACAAAAAGATTTTTGGAAAAGATTTGCAGGAGGGGTATATTATACCGCTTGGTGAAACACCGAGTGGAAATGCAGAAATGTGTGAAGTATATATTTTTAGACAAAAGTATATTTTTATGAGTACTGCGAATGAACATCATCCATTAAATGATGCAATATCGCTTATTATTAATTGTGAAAACCAAAATGAGATTGACAAATATTGGAACTATTTTACTCAAGAGGGTGAAGAATCACAATGTGGTTGGTGTATAGACAAGTATGGACTTCGGTGGCAAGTGTTGCCTGAGAATTTAGCAGAACTTATGAGTAAGCCAAATTCTTTTGAAATAATGATGAAACAAAAGAAAATTGTGATTGCAGAATATTTGAAATAATAACCTCAATAAAGTCGTTAATAGTCATCTATAATGAGAAGCACCGATATTGAAAAATATCGGTGCTTCTCATTAGCACATTATTTATTAGCAAATTAGCACATTAAACTAATCCACCAAGAAATTCGGATACATATAATCCGTCGGCGTAACAAACGTTTCTTTAATACATTGTGGCGAAACCCAACGCAAAAGATTAAAAATTGACCCTGCTTTATCATTTGTTCCCGATGCGCGACCGCCACCAAAGGGCTGTTGGTCAACCACCGCGCCTGTCGGCTTATCGTTGATATAGAAGTTTCCGGCAGTGTGCATCAAACGTTTTGTCATTTTTTCGATACTTGCTCTTGATGCAGAGAAGATTGCGCCTGTGAGAGCGTAATCGGTGGTTGTATCGAGAATATCCATCGTTTCGTCTAACTTTCCTGTTTCATACACATAAACTGTGAGAACGGGACCGAAGAGCTCTTCTACCATTGTTTGATAATCAGGTTTTTTCGCAAGAATCACTGTTGGGTGTATGAAATATCCTTTTGATTTATCGTAATGACCGCCGAGAATTACTTCCGCATCAGGCGATGCTTTCGCATTGTCAATTGCTTTTGCTAAATTATCGAACGAATCCTCATCAATGACCGCATTTACGAAGTTGGTAAAGTCTTCAACCACACCCACTTTAATTTTCGACAAATCGTCCGCCATATATTTTTTCACATCGCCCCAAATGTTGGCAGGAATATAGGCGCGCGATGCCGCAGAGCATTTTTGTCCTTGATATTCAAACGCTCCACGAATAAGTGCCGTAGCTATTTGTTTCGCATCGGCGGTTTCGTCGGCAATAACATAGTCTTTTCCGCCGGTTTCGCCTACAATGCGCGGATACGATTTGTACTTTGAAATATTGTTAGCAATAGTTTTCCACATTCCGTTGAAAACGCCCGTAGAACCCGTGAAGTGCAATCCGGCGAAATCGCGATGATTGAAAACTACATCGGCAACTTCCCTTCCGCCGCAATACACGAGATTCATAACGCCATCGGGCAATCCTGCTTCTTGCAACACTTTCATAATCAGATGTGCAGAGTAAACAGCGGTTTTCGATGGTTTCCACACGATTGTATTCCCCATTAATGCAGGCGCACCGCCAAGATTTCCGGCTATTGCCGTGAAATTGAACGGTGTAAGCGCAAAAATAAACCCTTCGAGCGGACGCCATACCATACGATTCCACATACCGGGCGCGGAATTGGGTTGCATTTCGTAGAGTTGGTGCATATTTCGCACGTTGAAGCGGTAAAAATCAGCCAATTCGCATACAGCGTCGATTTCTGCTTGAAAAGCATTTTTCGATTGTCCCATCATCGTAACGGCATTAAAATCATCACGATACTTTCCCGCGATTAAATCGGCGGCTTTCAAGAAAATAGCGGCGTGACTTTCCCAATTCATCGCTTCCCAAGCGGGTTTTGCAGCGAGTGCAGCATCAATAGCCATTTGCACGTGTGTGGCATCGCCTTGATGATAATGACCAAGCAGATGTTGGTGATTGTGCGGTGGACGAATGTCGTGCAAATTATTTGTTCTTACTTCTTTCCCGTTGATAATCATCGGGATATCCAACCCGCCTTTGCTCAATTCGGCTAGTTTCGATTGCAATGATTTTCTTTCGGGTGAGCCGGGCGCGTAACTTTTTACGGGCTCATTTTTTACTTCGGGTAATTTGTAAATTCCTATCGACATAAAATGATTTGTTTTTAGTGATATTTTTTTGTTTTATTTTCTGATACAAATATACAAAAAAAGTTCTATTTTTGTGTCCGAAAAGAAAATTATCTTTTCGAGGATGTTTTAATAAACAAAAACTATGCAATCAAATAAACTGAATAAGATAGATTTCAACAACTCCGAAATTGCCTTTCGTGGCAAATCCAATACTGATTTGCGCAGTTCCTACTATCTTTTCAAAGTGATGAATAGCCAAGCGATGGTCAATTTGGGCAAGTGGTTGGTCAATTTCGCTTTTGCTATTCATTTTCCGATTAAAGGAATTTTACGCGCTACTATTTATAAACATTTTGTGGGTGGAACATCTATTGCAGATTGTAAAAAAACACTTGATCGTCTTCAAAAACGAAATGTAGGTGCCATTCTCGACTACGCACTCGAAGGCGAAGAAAAAGAAGAAATTTTTGATGCCACTGCCGAAGAAGTGAAGCAGACTATTCGTTATGCACACGAACATAAAAGCGTGCCGTTCAGTGCTTTCAAACCTACCGGTGTTGGTCGTTTCGATTTAATGGCGAAAGTGAGTGCCAATGAAACGTTGACAGAAGCTGAAGCGGCAGAATTTGACCGGTTGGAAAATCGTATCGAATCAATCTTCAAATTAGGCTACGAATTGGGTATTCCTGTATTGATTGATGCCGAACAAACGTGGATTCAGCCAATGCTTGACGATTTGATAATGAGGCTAATGGCGAAATACAACAAAGAAAAAGCCATTGTACAAAACACTTACCAAATGTATCGCCACGACAGCGTTGAGCGTATCAAACACCACCACCAAATGGCGTTAGACGGCGGTTTTCGTTTCGGACTCAAAATTGTGCGTGGCGCATATATGGAAAAAGAGCGTGCGCGGGCTGCCGCAATGGGTTATCTTGACCCAATCCAACCCGATAAAGTAACAACCGATCGCGATTTCGATGACATTACTTGTTATTTCGTAAAACACCACGAAACCATTGATTTTATGGTGGCTACGCACAACGAAAAGAGTTCGCTTTTGCTCGCCGAACTGATTGACGAATACAAATTGCCGAGAAATCAGCCCGGTATTTCTTTCTCGCAACTCTACGGAATGAGCGACCACATCACCTATAACCTTGCCGAAGCAGGATATAACGTGATAAAATATATCCCTTACGCCGAAGTGCGAACGATGATGCCCTATCTTTTCCGCCGTGCGGAAGAAAATACATCGGTGAAAGGACAGTCGAGTAGAGAGTTGAGATTGATAGAAACGGAGTTGAAAAGAAGAAGAAGTTAATATGCTAATGTGCTAATAAATAATGTGCTAATGGCAAGTTCACTGATTATCTAATTGTAATCAATATGATAATTGCATTAGCACATTATTTATTAGCACATTAGCACATTAATACCCCCATTTCAAATACACAGCTCCCCAAGTGAAGCCTGCACCGAAAGCGGTAAGGATAATATTATCGCCTTTTTTGAGTTTCGATTCGTATTCGGCAAGTGCAATAGGAATTGTAGCACCGCTTGTATTGCCGTATTTTTCAATATTTATCATCACTTTTTCCATCGGAACACCGGTGCGTTGTTGTGCTGCCTCGATAATACGCATATTTGCCTGATGTGGCACGAGCCACGAAATATCACTTGCTGTCAGATTATTACGCTTCATAATAGCCACAGATACATCTGCCATATTCGATACGGCATATTTGAAAACGTGTTTACCTTCTTGGTAAACATAGTGCATTTTTTTCTCTACGGTTTCGTGTGAAGCGGGATATTTTGATCCTCCTCCCAACATATGTAAATAGCTGTATCCCACGCCATCTGTATGCAAGATTGCATCAATTACGCCGATATTTTCTTCGGTGGGTTCTATCATTACCGCTCCTGCTCCGTCGCCGAAAAGCGGACAAGTATTGCGATCTTCGTAATTCACGATTGATGACATTTTCTCGGCAGCTATCAAGATTACTTTTTTGTACCTTCCCGTCTTAATCAAGCCGTTGCAAAGTTCCAATCCGAAAATAAATCCCGAACAAGCTGCGCTCATATCCAAACAAAATGCGCTTTTGATGCCGTTTTGTTCGGCTACAATGGAAGCTGTTGAGGGAAAAAAGTGGTCAGGCGTAGTGGTAGCAAGTATGATAGCATCCACTTCTCCGGGTTTCGTGTTGGTTTTTTTGAGTAAATCGCTTACGGCTTGTGTACCCAATACCGAAACACCTTGGTGTTCACCCTTCAAAATGCGTCGTTCTTTGATGCCTGCGCGAGACATAATCCACTCGTCATTCGTATCTACCATTTGAGAAAGCTCCTCATTTGTAAGTCGATACTCCGGTAGAGCAGATGCGATGCCTGTGATAACCGAATTCAAAGTTTTCATAATCGTATCTATTTGGTTATAAGAAAAAAGACCCTGAAAACCATCAGTCTTTTCAGGGTCTTTTGTTACCATTCACTTACAAGGGTTATGCTGTAGCTGCTTTTTCAATTGCTAATTTACCACGATAGTAACCACATTCGCCGCATACTGTATGATAAATGTGCCAAGCGCTGCAGTTAGGGCAAACTGCCAAAGTAGGCAATTCGGCATGGTCGTGCGATCTTCTTTTTCCTTGTCTTGATGAAGACTGTCTTCTTTTTGGATGTGCCATTTTATATTAATTTTTATCTGTTTATATTTCTTATTGCTTCTAAAATGATAGAAGCTCGTTTTTAATTATCATCAAAATTCAATTCTTTTAGGGTATCCCATCGAGGATCGGATACTGATGAATTGTTGTCATCGGAAAAATCATCATCTGCAACTTCTTCATCTTCCATAGAATCATCATCAGTACTTACAGCGCGATGTTTGCGCAATTTCGAAGACATCGTTTTGTTGCATTCTCCCGATGCGTGCGTGTGCTTAATCGGAATGTTGAGAACAATAAATTCATAGAGAAACCACGCGATGTTTATTTCTCCTTCGTCTTCGGGAACAATAATGATTTCGTCGCTTTCTTCAGAATATTCCGTTCCAAATTTCACGATTAAACGATTGTGCGAATCAATTTCTTGATTCATATCATCTAAACACCTACTACACGGTACTTGTACGACTCCTTTTAAAGTGAAGTCGAACTCAAATGTTGATGACGTTTTTTTTACCGTTACCGTTACTTTCACATTTCCTTTCTTTACTTCATCGCCATCTATGGCTTCAAAGAATTTCCTATCAAGTTCATACTCATAGGTATGGACTCCCTGTGAAAGATTTTTGAGTGATATTTTATATAAGCTGAACTTTGACATTTTTCCCTCTATAAAATAAAGCGGTGCAAAGGTAGTGAATAATGTGCTAATGTGCAAATAAATAATGTGCTAATGTGCAAATATGCTAATGCAGAAGCAATGATTATATCCTGATAATTGCATTAGCACATTATTTATTAGCACATTATTTATTACATTAATGATATTTCTTCACAATTTCCTGCATTTTATCGAAATTCTTTTCGAGGCTTTGCAAAAGTTTGAATTGTGCTTTGGTGCGCACCAAATTGTGTTCGGGATAGGCAATTTTATAGTACAAATCGCCATCAATATAATCGGCAAAGAAACGCACGGTTTGCATATAAGTCAGTAACTTAGCGCCGAAAGCGAGATTGTCAATTTCAGCATCGGTCAAAAAAGAGGCAGCGCTTTCGAGATAGCCTTTGGCGTATCCTTCAAAAATATCGAGGTTTACGGAAACATTATCGAGATTATTGTCGTCTTCCGCTCCGTTGTTTGCGCCGGTGCGAATGAAATCGCCAAAATCAGACGAAACATAACCGGGCATTACCGTGTCTAGATCTACTACGCAAAGCACTTGGTCGCTGTCATCGAAGAGAATATTGTTTACTTTTGTGTCGCAATGATTGGTGCGTTTTGGTAATTTTCCTTCACGACCCAATCGTTCAATTTTGCACATTTCTTCGGCGCGCGCTTCGATTTCGGCTACCAAATCCGCTACCTCGCTCAAACGCCCCGATTTGTTATCTTTTACCGCTTGACGGAAAGTAGCCAATCGCGATTCCATATTGTGGAAATTGGGAATGGTTTCAAACAGCGATCCACCCGGAAGGTCTGCCAATGTTTTTTGGAAATCGCCGAAAGCCAATCCTGCGCGGTAAGCAAGTTCGGGATTGATTTCTTCGTAACTTTTGCTATTATCGATAAAAGGCATCATTCGCCAATAATTTCCTTCATCGTCTTTGTAAAAAAGTTCGCCGTTTTGTGTAGGCGTGAGCGAAAGTACGCGACGGTCGAGGTCAGTAACGCCTTTTGCTTTCAATTTTTCGCGAATATGATTGGTTACGCGAAGAATGTTGTTTTGCAGTTCGGGTACATTTTTGAAAATGTAGTGATTGACACGTTGTAATACGTATGGTTTGTTATCGACAACCACTTTATACGAATCGTTGATATGCCCTTTGCCAAGTGGTTCAACTGTAATGTCTTTTTCGCTTCCGACGAATTGGGAAACGATGTTTTTTAGTTTGTTATTCTCTGTCATTATTATAATCTGGTTTAAGGTTTAAGGTTTAAAAATTTAAAGTTTGAAACTCGCACTTAATGAAATGAGCCTTAAACTTTAAACTCTTAAACTTTAAACCAATTCAAGTGTTCCGAAAAATTGTGGCGTGTGAAAATTTGGTTTGGGTAAATCAATCGGGCACCAACTGAGAAAGTGGGGTTCCGGTGTGTTATTGCCGCATTTGTAAAAGTTAGCGCGAATTTTTTGTCCCGATAACGATTCATTTTCTGCGAATCCCAATGCTTTTTTGGGAATTTCGAGATAAAGTGTCCAATCGCTCACTTGTTGTTCGTCATCGCTATATCTGTGAAAAATAGTTGTGTGGCGAACAATTGCCGGCATTTCGTGCACAAGGTCTTGAGCGGTATCTCTCGCTTCGCGATGTGCGGCGAGCAATGCGCCCAAAGGATTGCACTCGAAATTTCGATACGTTTTTTCACCTTCGCGTTGCATAAAAAATTCCACACAGCTATCTTCCCAAATGGATCCGAAATCTTTGGTGTTGACGGCACGGAGTTTTTCGCCCGTTACTATATAATATAGATATAACCGTTTGCCGTCGTGCACTAGTTGCACGGAAACGGGCAAGGTTTTGGGAAATTCGTCTTTCCAATTTACTTGATTAATCAAGGCTTTGGCTCCATATGTGCGTATCACGTTGATTTTATCAAATAGCGTTTCGCATTGCGAAATGTTTTGTTTTGGTATTTGCAATGTGTTCATTTTTTTATTTTCCGCCAAAGATATTGTTTTTTTGTGGATTGAGCAAATTTTTTGAAATCCATCTATTGGAAGTTGTTTAATTATTCTCTATTCATAAATATCATATTTTACACTTTAAAAATACTGCTATTTGATATCTTATTTAAAAAAATGCCTATCTTTGTGTTTGTAAAAATAAAACAATAGGATATAGAAAAAACAAAATAGAAATATAATTATTTAATAACAGAGCATTTTAGCTTTTTCTTTCTCACACAGAAATTTGACGATTTTTACAACGAAGGGATTTAAGATAAAATATCTGCGCATTTGGCGTGGACTTTTTTCTTATTCTGTCGTTGTGGGTTCGTCAAATACCTTTGTGAGCGGGATACTTAAAAAGTTTCACGCTATTTTTATGCAAAAACATACACAATTACATATCGGGGACATTATCTGTCAAAGATTGAAAAATGAGGGGCGAACAAAAAAATGGCTTGCCGAACAAGTAAATCGAGACCCAAGTTGTTTTGGGAAAATGCTAAAAAATAGTAGTTTGGATACTGCTTTGCTCATGAACATCTGTATTGCGATGGAACACAATTTTTTTGAAATTTTCACGATACACTTCAACGATAGAAATCAAAATGGCAAATAATGCCATAATTTGCGCATTTTTTGCCATAAAAATGTCAATCTATGCCAGTGAAAAATAGCTGTATAATAATCGTTTGTAGTAGTTTTGCACCGTCCCTAATAAAACAAAACTATGCAATACATCACGTATATATTTATATCACTCTGCTTTTCCTGTCTTTTATTAAGTTGCAAGCAAGGCACTCCCTCTCGCATCTACTACAATCGTTTGAAGAAATATCTCAATTAGCCGCCGCAGAGAACAAACACTTCGCCATTGTAATTACCGACCCCGCTTGTCCACCTTGCGAAATATTACACAACAAACTGTTTGGTGACATCAGTTTTTCTGTTGGCAACAAAGCCATTTTCAATATTGTAGACGTAACGTTGCCTCAAAACAAATGGTACCAACAATTTATCGCTTCTATGGCGCAACCTACCACATTGCTTTTTTCGCCCGAAGCTAAACTGAAAGCCATTGTACAAGGTGCCAGTCGCACTGGCACCGAATGTATTAAAAATGTCATAGACGGCAAACTGGAATGTGTACGTTATCGCAACAATCTGCTTTTTTCGGACGCAATAACAAGCGAAGAAACTATGCAGGCGTTGAATCTAATTTTGACGGCAAAGCGCAAAATAAAAAACAAACAAGATGCTACTACCGAATTGGCAGAAAGTATGCAAACACTTTATTATCCTTACCCACTTTGGCTACAAATACAAAACGAACAAAACAGAGGCAATGTGGAAGATGCCGTATTTTTTGCCCGACAAATGCTTACCTTTCAAGAGCCGTGGCACGCTATACTATATAACGACTTGTTTCTCGAATCCCGGCAAATAATAGATCCCGACTTCGATATCACCAATATACCAATATTGGAAGTAGAGACCAATCATATTCATTTAGGCGATTTACAATTAAATGATAAAGTAGATATTCGGATAAAACTAAAAAATATAGGAAAAGAAATCCTTGTAATTCACGATATAAACATTAGTTGCAGCTGTTTAATGCTATTGAGTGAAAAAAGATATTGGATTGAAGCAGATAATGAAGAATATTTGTTTCTACAATTCACAGCGGAGCAGCAAGGCGAGATTTTGCGAAATGTGATGATTACGAATAATGGAATAATACCTATGCAAACAATCACTATTCGGGCAAATGTAGAATAGAAAATAAATTGGAACGTCAATTTCGTGTTCCAAAAATTCAAAATAAATCAATTTACTCATTAAAAAAGAATGCTTATGAAAGTGAAGTTTAAAACAAAAACAAAACTGTTATTAGTAGCCGTGGTTGCTGTGTGTGTAGGTATCCTAGTGGTGATACCGTTGTATGCAAACTTGGATAATAAGGGAGCAAATACTCGATTTGTCAACGAATGGGCTTGCGGAAAAGAGCCCCATAACCACGGTGCTGTCATTGTCCTTCCCAATCCTAATGATTGCTCCAAGTTTTATGAATGTTCGAATGGGGTACCTATTCCAATGGATTGCCCGAAACATTTGTATTTCTGTGTGGAAAAGCTTGTTTGCGACTGGAGATGGAGCGACTGTGTTTTTAATTGTTTTTTTCCTTAAAATAAAAACGAACAAAATAAATGATGAAAAGAAAAATTATTTACTTATCTTTGCTGATGGCAATATTAGTAATAGTGCTGTATGCCTGCCAAGATGACATTTTTGAGAAACGATCTTCGGAAAAAGTAAGTTCCCTCACTGTTGCCGGAGCAAGATACTGGTACGAAGTAGCACTTGTGCAACACGACTTAAACCGTGTAGCCTTGCGAAGCGCAAACAGTGATGAAATTTTGGCTCCCGCGCCCAATTGGAACATTGCCGAAATGAGCAATAACCAATTGTGGAATGTAGTAGAACTGCCTTGGGAATACGAAGGCGGTGAAAAAGAAGAGGTAATTGCCATAGCAGAAGTATGGGAATATGCTAAAGCAAACAATATAACACCCGAAAGCGTTACCAAATTGGTAGTGATGGAAAACAGGAGAACGGGTGAAGTATATGTTTTCAAAATGAAAATTGCGCCCGATTTGGCTTATATGCTGAACAACAGCGGCAGGTTGCAGGATAACAAATACCTGACCCGCGAGAGTGATTTGAGCGGTTTTGTGATGTTTTACACCTTAGAAAACCGATTTGTTAATGGTTATTGGCACAAAGACGGTATAGTTTTGAGAGAATTGATACAGAGTAATGCGGCAAACAACACCGGACCAAGAGCGATCCGGTCGGGCGATGTTGATTATGATAAAGATTTGCCTGAGTTTGACTTTCTCCAACCCAAACCGCTTTGTCCGCTTTGGGGTAGAAGACCGCAGTTGGGCGTGCAGGAATCAAGTCCGCCGGGCAATGGTGGTGGCGGACCCGGCAGCAATGGTGGAGGCGGTGCTCCAGGAGCCAATACCGGACCTGCTCCGGCGCTTCCGCCGGTAAATACGGGACCTAACCCCCATGCACCAAAAGCCAGTTTGATTTTTAATACTTCACACTTAACTGAGGATGAGGCGCGGAGGTTGGAAAGAATGCTCAACGAAATGCTGGAAAACTGCTTGGGACAAGGCTTGTATAATGAGTTGGCTCAGATTTTAAATGGGAGAATTTTGTCTCTTGATCTTATCATTCAGCGTAAATCAACGTACGATTTTAATACAAAAAAAATGACGTTAGGACTTATAGAAGCAGATTTTTCTACTTTGTTTCACGAGATGTTTCACGCTTTGCAAGATTTTTTTGAGAGGCCAAATGATTGGACTGCGGCAGCGATGAATCGGGAAGCAGAAGCGCAATTTGCACAGCTTCATCACATACAAAGGTCGCCACAGTCCGATGTTTACGATGATTGGATACGCCATTTTACTACCACTCAAACAGGTCAAGCAATAGCCCACATAGGTATTTTATTTGTGTGTTTTTGACCGGCACGAATGGATACCTGTTGCCGCTACGTCTGTCAACAATGGTTTGGCGGTGTTTGAAAAAGTGGGCAGAGAGGTGGTTTTTCTTCCCGCCCTGTTTATGGAAACAGGTTTCGAGTCGGGCTATATGCAACCGATAGGCTATCCGTTTTATTTTGTAGAAGATGGTACACTTGTAACTCTTGCAGGTATAGAAGCCCAAAAACAAAACGTAAAACTTTTTTCTAAATATCCTGTTCATTCCTACACCGCCGCGCACGTTTACCGAATGAAAGGTGGGCGATTTCAAGGTGCAAACAACCGAGATTTCAGCGATGCAAAAGATTTGTTTGCAATAGATTACTATCCGTTTTACAGACAAGAAATTACGATTGAAAGCGATGAGGAGTTTCGCTATTTTCGTTATCTACCGTCACAAGATGTGTTGTACAGTTTTGCCGAATTACAATTCTACACACGCGACAAAAATAACAATTTGAAACTAATTGGCGGAGAATTCTTTGAGCCTCACGCCACCCACTCCGATTTTTCGTTGCTTCTTGACAATGATTTAGATACTTTTGTCAGAAGTGCTCCTGTACGAAGTAGTTGGATAGGATTCGATGTAGGCGAAAACCGTGAAATCAGCTTAACTGATATTGTTTTCGCACCCCAAAACGACGGAAATTGCATTATTCCCGGTTTCACTTATGAACTTTTTATTTGGAAAAACAACAATTGGCAACCTTTGGGCGAAAAGGAAGCAACAAATAACTATTTGGAATACAGTAATATTCCGATCGATGCGTTGTTTTGGTTACGATGCTACACGAAAGGGCAAGAAGAACGGATTTTTACGGTGGAAAACGGAAGACAAGTATGGTGGTAGAGCTGTTTTGTTAAAAACTTCATTTTTTCTCAAAATAAATTTGATTTTACAGAAAATTGTTGTAATATTGCAGGCGAATAAACACTTAAATATTTAAAACACTTATAATTATGGAAAAAAAATTGACTATTCCTTACATTCTCAGCGAAGGTCTCGCGCTGGGACTTAAAAATGCAGCTTCGGTTATCGGTGCTGTCGTGTTGTGGATTCTCACCCTCTGGATTCCCTACATCAATATCGGGACAACAATCGCCATTGCGAGTTTGCCTTTGGCTATCAGCAAAGGTAAGGTTATATCCCCACTGCAAATATTCGACAAAAAGTATTTCAAATACTTGGGCGAGTTTTTCCTGCTTTTAGGGCTTATGTATGCCGGGATAATAGCCGGTATGGCATTTTTTATTATTCCCGGTTTGGTAATCGCCATTGCGTGGTCGTTGGCTTTGTTGTTGATGATTGACAAGGGACTCAATCCCATTGAGGCACTGACAAAGAGTAATCAACTCACAACAGGGCATAAATGGACCATATTTGCAGCTCAGTTAGTGGTGGTGATAGGTATTGTCATACTTTCGGTTATTTTTGGCTTGCTTGGCACATTTGGTAAAGTACTGTTGGTTTTGGTTATTGTGCTCATATTCCCACTTTTATTAGGATTTGAGGCGGCGATATACAGGTCGCTTGCGGGTGAACCTCAAACCGAATCTTTGGATTGATAAAATTAATAGCGGGCTGTCCATTTTAGGGCAGCTTCTGCTTTTGATACCTTGCTATTGCCTTTCACTCATTTCTCTCACTCTTTCATTTAATTCATTTTCAGTCAATAAATTATCTAATGGAATGTGCATTCTATATCGCCAATAATGTTCGGAATTGGCGGGAATATTAATGCGCTCTGCTTCGATATTCGGATTACGAAGTCGTTCGTCAATTGATAACCAGTCTTGCCAAGGTAAAATGACCCACATTGCGGGTGAATTGAGATGATTTTTGAGTATTTCGGCGCAAAGTTTCGTACTACACTCTTCAGGTGCTTCGCCCTCGTGATGAAGTATTTCGTTATAATAACGTTGTGTGAGTTCGCGATTTTCTGTCCACCACAAACGAATGGGCGACATATCGTGCGTAGATGTTGTGCAAACTGACAAATACGGCAAATTTTGCAAATCGGTAAACTGCGTTTGCGGATTTTTGGGCATTCGCTCGATTTCGAGACTTAAAATTTGCAATTCGTCCATCACAGCGGGTACGCAATCGGGAATCATTCCCAAATCTTCGCCGCAAACGAGCATCGAAGTTGATGAAATGAGCGCGGGCAGTTTTTTCATCGCTTGTTCGTACCAAAAATAGTTGTGTCGATGATAGAAAAAATCGTTGTATAAGTGGTTGAAATTCTGTTTTGTTTGTTCGTCCAAATAATGGAATGAATGGGTGTTTTGTGCCGTAATGCGTGGGTGAAAGCGATTTTGATCGTATCGGTCGCGGATAAAAAGCACTTCGGTGCACAAAGTGAGTAATCCGTTGTATATTTGAGCATTTTTCTCGTCCGTTTTTCCTTCAAACAGATGTTTTATTTTTTGTTGCGTATCGCAAAACAAATTTAATTTGAATTGTTTGTCACTCAATTTGCTTAAATACATTGTTTTCACTTCATCGGTATATGCGCCAAATAGTTCAGGCAAAAAATCCTCGTGAATAAACGGTTTCGTCAATCTCCCCGAATCGAATGGAATACCCGCATTTTCGATTTCTTCCGCCCAATAAGGCAATGCCGGACTGAAATATCCAAGCAACCCTTGAACGGCATCGAGCGGAATTTCCCAAATGCGAAAGAATCCGAGAATGTGGTCGATGCGATAAGCATCGAAATAGTCCGCCATTTTTCGAAAACGATTTTTCCACCATGCATAATTTTCCGCTTCCATCGCTTGCCAATTGTAGGTGGGAAATCCCCAATTTTGCCCGAAAACCGAAAAATCATCGGGCGGTGCACCGGTTTGCGTGTCCATATTGAACAGATGTGGTGTTGTCCACGCATCGAGGCTATCGCGATTGATACCGATAGGAATATCGCCTTTGAGCGACACGCCTTTTTCGTGTGCATACGTTTTTATTTCGGAAAATTGTTTGTGAAGTAAAAATTGCAAAAAGCAATAGAAATCAATTTCTTGTTGCGCTTCCGTTTCTCTTTCCAACATTCGCTGCAAACGCCCCTCATCATACATCCTAAATTCGCCCCAATCGGCAAAATGAGCTGTCTGATTTTTATCGCGCAAAAAACAAAAACAGGCGTATGGAAAAAGCCACGATTTGTTTTTTTCGTAAAAAGACTTGTATGCCGGTGATGATAAAACATCCGCGCCATCTTGAAGATAAAGTGCTCGTATGTAGCCGTTTTTGAGCCTCAGTACGTTTTCGTAATCTATTTCCGAAAAACTATTCAGATGTTTTGCTTCTTCGATATAAAAATGTTGTTTTTGTTTATTCTTCAACGGAAAATCTAAACAGCCCAAGTAAATAGGGTGCAGGGCGTAAATGGAAATTGCACTGTATGGGTACGAATCGAGCCACGTTTTTGTGGCTGTGGTGTCATTAACAGGCAATATCTGAATAAGTTGTTGATTTGTAAGCGATACCCAATCCACCATTTTCCGTAAATCGGCAAAATCGCCAATGCCGAAACTTTCGTTTGTTCGCAACGAAAAAACAGGAATTGCTGTTCCTGTTCCTTTGAAGGCAAAGTTTTGGTAATGAAACTCCAATCCCATTTCTACGAAAACAGAATTTTCTTTTTGTGTTTTTTCGGTAAATAGGATTCGGTTTCCGCCATCTTCCCAATGTATGGCTTCACGTGTTTCTTTGTTGATAATGATGAACTTATATTGTGTTTCGTTCGGAATATCGGTAGCGTTCAACAATACTTGCCATTCGCCATCATTTACGTACGAAAGCGGAACAGTTTTCTGCAAATTCCAATTGCCCAACGCTTTACAATTACCACTAATAACCAATATTTGTTCTTTGCGAACATACGGACAAATCACATTTAATAATATACTACGCGAAAAACCGTTTGTTGTCAAAAACTCTTTTTCGTGTGCAAAAACACTTTGTGTAAATAACGACGAATAAAGGTAAGCGTGATATGGTTTGTTTTTCCACAAATCGTGAATGTGGTACGTTTTTTTGCTTTCGACAAACAGTTTTCGATGATTTCCCCACTCGCGGCGAACAGTCGTATTTTGTTCTCTGATAAAATAGTAATATTCTATTTCCGTAGTATTTTCAGCAGTTATTTCGGCAAACCAACGGTCACCCTCGTTATACAAAACAAGAGCTTTTGATTCGTCGAAATTTCCTAATTCCGAAGTTGAGCCGCAGATGCAGACTTGTTGGTCCCAATGGGTATGGTAATGTATTTGAAATAAGAGCATATTTTGTTGGTTTAAAGTTTAATGTTTAAAGTTTAAGGAAGGTAAACGGTTCAAGGATTTAAACCTTAAACCTTAAATTTTTTAAACCTTTTTTGCGTTCGCGCAAAAAACCACCCAATTATCCAATTCCTCAAAATGCGAAAATGTCAAACCACACTCCTCGCACTTCGCACGAATAAGTGGAATATCTTCTTTGTAAAATCCACTCATAATCAGTGTTCCACCGTCATTCAACACGCTCACATAAGCGGGAATATCTTGTAAAAGGATATTTCTGTTGATATTGGCAAAAATAATGTCAAAAGTTTCAATGCCCAACAGTTCTGCACCACCCCAAAGAACATCAATGTTTCTTGTATTATTTAATTGAATGTTTTCGAGCGTATTATTAAATGCCCATTCATCGATATCGATAGCTAAAACAGGATTTGCACCGCGCATCGACGCCAAAATTGCCAATACCGCCGTTCCGCAACCCATATCCAACACCGATTTTCCGGTAAAATCTATCGAAAGAATTTCTTTTAACATCAACAATGTGGTTTGATGGTGCCCTGTTCCGAACGACATTTTCGGGTCGATAAGAATTCGATATTGAAACTCGCCTTCAGGTTGATGAAACGAACTGTGAATACAGCAAAGATTTTCAATCTCAATGGGATTGAAATAATGCTTTTCCCATTCTTCGTTCCAATTTTTATCTTCGATTTGATGAAATGAATAATCGATTTCAACTTTCATCGGAAAATCTGCCAAAACTGCTTTAAGGGCTTCTTCCGAAAAAAGCGAAGTTTGCACAAATGTCTCTAATCCACTTTCAACAGACACAAAACTTTCGAATCCAATGTCGGCAAGCTGTGCTGACAATATGTCGCCAACAGCTTCTATATCAGTGTCAAAAGCGAAATTTACTTGAATATATGTCATAACTATGAAATTAAAAGACAAATGTACGACAATTTATTCAGAAATTGTTTTGAAACAGCGTTCGGCATTAGCCAATTTTACGAGTTTATTTTCTTATTTCCTCAATTTTCTTGAGCAAAAATTTGTCATCTCAATTCTTTGTTTTACTTTTGTCAATCATAATCAAGAAAACAACAATGAAACGAGCATTTAAATCATCCAACGAAAGGGATGATTATCGCGAGTTCCATACACCTCAAAAATAGATATTCGTATGAAACATATATATACACTACTCATTTTTTTTATCGCTTTTTCATCCAACATAAAAGCGCAACAGCAAAATATTCATAGTCTTATACAAAGCGGAATAGAACTGCATAGTGAAGGAGAATTTCAAAAAGCGATTGAAAAATACAACGAAGCATTACAGATTGATTCAACAAATATTTTGGTACTTTATGAAATATCGTTGTCGTATCTTGCATTAGAGAATTACGAAAATGCTATCAAATTTAGTACAAAGGTATTAGATTCTGACAATCAGATACTTTCTGTAGGTGTATATGCCGTAAAAAGTGAAGCATTGGCGGCAATGGACAAGATTGATGAAGCCATCGAATTGCTCGAAAATGGGTTAAAAAAACATCCCAACGAATATATTCTTCATTTCAATTTAGCATTGAATTATTACAAAAAAAACAATCTTGCCAAAACCCTATTTCACGTCAGTGAAGCCATCAATCTGGATAAATCACACAGCGGAGCCTTTCTCTTGAATGCTTATGTGCTCAATGACAAAGAGCAGTGGGTAAAAAGCATTCTTTCGTTTCAAATGTTTCTGTTGCTTGAACCGGATAGCCGACGTTCGAGAGCTGCTTTTGATGAATTATTGCGAACAATGCATATCAGAGTGCCAAGCGAAGAGACGGTGCAGCGTTCATTCACGCAGCAACAACCGGTACGCACTCAGGAACAAACCGGATACCTCGTTTCGCTAGACAGTATACCGCCTTTGAATATTGAAAACGGAGTAAATAGAAGCCTGATTTTCAATGCTATTGCAACTTCCATTGATTCGCTGAAAGCTGCTTCACAGGAAGAAGACTTGTTTATGGTTTTCAAAACGGTAAACAGGGAAATTATTAGACTTCTTGATGAAGAAAACGATGGCTCGGAAAATAAAATGGATAATTTTTGGACATTTTATGTGCCGTTTTTTACGCATATCGCCAATTCGGAATATTACGAAACGTATTGTCGTTACATTAGTGTATCCTTTTTTCCCGAATCGCTCGAATGGTGGCACGATAACCCCGAAGAAGCCGAAAACTTTGTGATCTGGTTTGAAGAAGGTGATGAGGATGTATATGAAATCGAAGACGAATATTATGAAACGACTGATAATGAGATTCAAAAATCTCAAAGACTATTTCAAAACCTTCAAAAGCCTAATTTTTTTAGAACGAATAAAAGCGATAGGGATATAACTCAAAATCAAAATTCGTTGTTGAGTGGAATATATAGACAAAGAAAAATTGCCGTGAAAACGAATATTCCCTATTGGACAACCCTTTCGCCCAATGCAGGCGTGGAAATTGTGTTAAAGCCGCACTTAAATTATACGCTCGAACTTTTAGGCGGATTTAATCCGTTCAAACTTTCCGACAGCAAACAGCGAAAACACGGAATACTGTGGGCAGAAGTGCGCTACTGGTCGTGGGAGCCGTTTAGCGAACATTTTTTCGGACTCCACTATTTGGGTGCCCGATACAATGTTGGCGGTGTGAAACCTCCTTTTGGAATGTTCGAAGATGTAAGAACTCAAAGAGCCAACGGCAAAGTAAATGGTTTGGGAGCGAGTTACGGTTACAGTTGGATTATCCAAAACAACCTCGCCGTTGAGGCAACGTTGGGTATCGGATACGCTCGATTCAATTATGACGTATATTCGCTCGGTAAAAACGGTACAAAAACAGGTGAAGGAACACAAAATTATTTCGGACCAACAAAAGGAGCGATTTCACTTGTGTATTTTCTCCCTTAACAAATTCCTATAAATTAAACTGCTACATCGCCCTTTATATGCGGGTGCGGATTATAATTTGTTAATTCAAAATCTTCAAACCGAAAACTAAAAATATCTTTTATATCAGGATTAATGAGCATTTGCGGCAATGGTCGAAAGTCGCGAGAAAGTTGTAGTTTAATTTGTTCTAAATGATTAATATAAATGTGTGCATCGCCTAACGTGTGTACAAAATCTCCTTCTTGTAATCCTGTAACTTGTGCCATCATTTTCAACAACAAAGCATACGATGCAATATTAAACGGTACGCCCAAAAAAATATCGGCGCTACGCTGATAAAGCTGCAAACTCAACTTGCCGTCGGCGACGTAAAATTGAAAAAAAGCGTGACAGGGTGGGAGATTCATATTTGGTAAATCTGCTACATTCCAAGCGCTGACGATAATACGACGCGAGTCGGGATTATTTTTTATTGTATTCACTACTTCCGAAATCTGGTCAATGTGCCCACCGTCATAATCGGGCCACGAACGCCATTGATAACCATAGATATGTCCTAAATCGCCGGTTTCGTCAGCCCATTCGTTCCAAATGCGCACGCCATTGTTTTGCAGATATTTTATGTTTGTATCACCATTCAAGAACCAAAGTAATTCGTATATGATTGACTTCAAATGCAGTTTCTTTGTTGTAACCAGCGGGAAACCTTCACTCAAATCGTATCGGCTTTGATGTCCGAAAATGCTGATGGTACCCGTTCCCGTGCGGTCTTCTTTGTGCACGCCCTCGTGCAGCACTCGTTGGAGTAGGTCGTGATATTGTTTCATTCAACTATTTTATTTTTCGTGCAAAAATACATTTTTATATCGATTATACCAAATGGAATGGCAAGGAATACAAATTAAAAATAATTGAATGAATCAACGGTGTGAAACGCAGTCAATTTGCTTGCTATAAAAAATATCCAATAAAGAAAAGATAGAATAATTGAGTGAAATTAACACACTAAATACTTGCATTTTAGAATAAGAAAGGTTACTTTTGCAACCGATAAATTATAGTAAGGGTCATCATAATGCGTATTCATAAAACATCAGTCTTATTAGTAAACACTCACGGGGAGAACCAAGGAGTAGTACAAGTGCCTACTCAGGTTTTGCGTGGTTGGAAAAAATATTTACTCTTTCTTGTCTCTATTATTGTTTGTTTGATTTGTGTAACAGGTGTGTTGATACATCACCTTACAAGCGAACATTACAGAGAGGAATTGGCACAAGCAAATAACGTCAAAAATGCGATTAATGTAGCACGAGCGAAACAATCGTTTCAATCTATTGACGAAAGTATTTATCGGATTAATAGCTTTTTGCAAGAACGCGGATTAGCTGAAATACGAATGGACAATGTGGGTGGTGGTCCCGATTTTGAAATAATCGACATCAATGGCGTTGCCGAATTTTATGTACAACAACTCAATGAAATGGAGCGTACCATTGAGTTTGTGCCGTTGGGAGTGCCACACGATGGCGAAATTTCTTCAAGTTTCGGTTATCGTCGCAATCCGTTTTCGAGACGTGGTGCTCAATTTCACACCGGAGTAGATTTTAGAGGAGTTACTGGCGACACTATTAGAAGTACCGCTGCCGGCGTAGTAGAGCTTGCCGAGTGGAAAGGTTTATATGGTAGAACAGTCATTATCAAGCACGAAAATGATTTGAGAACGCTCTACGGACATCTCTCTTCCATAGATGTAGCGGTGGGACAAGAAGTGCGAGCAGGCGAATTTATCGGAAGACTCGGTAATACGGGGCGGACTACCGGACCGCACTTGCATTACGAAATCATTAGCTCTGACGGACGATTAAATCCCGCCGATTACTTTAGTTTAGATATTGATTGATATCACGAAATAAAATCAAACAAACTCAATCTATTAAATCTATTAGTAAAATGTTTAACGATAAAAAAACAAAAACGCTCTCTTCTTCAAAAATAGATACAATGCCCATTACTACTATTTTGGGTGCAGATATTGTGTTCATGGGCGATATGAAAGGCGACAGCGTTGTTCGGATTGACGGAAAAGTAAAAGGAAACGTTTCGCTCAAGCAAGGCATCGTTTTAGGTGAAAAGGCGCACGTGGAAGGCGATATAAACAGCGATCACATAGTCGTCTATGGAAATATTACCGGAAATATTATCTGCAAAGAGCTGATAATAAGAAATTGTGGCGTTGTGAATGGCGATATTCAAACAGAGATCATCGAAATAGAAATGGGCGGTAGATACAATGGAAAACTTTCTATGTCAGAGCCGGTTTCGAAAGAAAAGGTGAAAAACTAAATATTCTAATTCTTTTTCAACTTATACGCTTTCGGTGTTTCCAATGTTGGGAATACACGATGTGCGTTTTCCGCAATTTTACCGGCAAACGTTCCCACGTTCATATTCACAGCTTTTGCTACTTGAAAATATACTTCTTGAATATTCATTTCGCCCTCATCAGTTTCGCAAAAAAGCGAATCAATCGGAATCAACGGCATCGATTGAGAATTAATTTTTTCGCCTACAGAAAACATTAATTTTTCTTTTATAAGTTGTTTTGTTAGTTCAGGTTTGCCACGATAGCCGTGAATAATCCACGGTTGTGTTGGTTTTGTTTCACGGTGCACGCGAATTAAATCTTCCCACGCTTTCACGCAGTGAACGATAACCGGTTTTTGTAGCTTTTCCGATAATTCGATGTGCTTTTTGAAGACAGCTATTTGCACGTCAAACGAGGCGCCTTTTAATTTATCAAGCCCTGTTTCGCCAATGGCTACAATGCTTGGGTCGCTTGCAATTTTCGACAGATAAGTCATTTGCATATCACTATTTTCGGAATACCAAGGATGGATTCCGCACGAAAAAGCATATTGTTTGTACAACTCTTTTGCAGTTTCAAATTCAAACGGATAGACGTTGAGAATACACGAACGGTATGATTCATCGCTGTTTCCGAGAAGAACTTGGTGGGTATGTATGTCGTACAGTTCCATCTTATTATGTATCAATCCGTTTTGGTTTCACTTCCGGTACAGGGTCATAACCCGAGCCACCCCAAGGATTACAACTCAAAATGCGTTTGGCGGATAAATACGAACCTTTAAAAGGTCCGTGTTTTTTCAATGCTTCTATTGTATATTGCGAGCAAGTGGGGGTATATCGGCAACTTGGCGGTGTAAGCGGCGAAATAACCGTGCGATAAAAATAAACGGGTAATAGCAAAACCCAAATTAGTATTTTCTTCAACGTTTTTAGCATTGATTTTGTTGTTTCTCAATCTGTTGCGTCAATCCACTAAGCGCTTTTTTCATTCCTTTCTCAATGGTGGCGTAGTCTGATAATTCATCTTTTACGTAAATGAATGAAATGTCTAAACGACAATCTTTTGCATCAATCAGATGCTTATTTAAACGGTATGTTTCGCGAATAAGCCTTTTCAATCTGTTGCGGTGCACTGCTCGTTTTATTCTCTTTTTGGGTACACTGATGAGTATCGAAACAGCGGGTAAATCTTTCGTTGGCTCCATTTTCAAGAAAACTACCCGCAGTGGATAGGCGACAAATGATTGTCCATCGGAAAAAAGTGTTTCCACTCTTTTTTCGCTTGTAATACGTTCTTTTTTGCTGAATGTGAAGCACATAGGATTTTCGATTTTCGATTTTAGATTTGCAAAGTACGTGAAATTCAATCGTAAATCGTCAATCTAAAATCTAAAATTACTTGTGCTTTTTATGATTCTCTTTCAAGAATGCTTCAAGAGCTGCCGTCATTGATGGATAATCAGGATGCGGTGCATTGCAATCCAATCGCAATCCGGCATCTTCAATCGTTTTTACCACAGTGGCGCCAAAACAGCCGATTGCCATATCGCTTTGTTCGAAATCAGGGAAATTTTTGAAAAGCGATTGAATGCCCAATGGACTGAAAAAAATTGCCATATCGTAGTCTTTGATATTCTCGCCTGTGATAAATTCGTTACTCACAGTACGATACATCACACTTTTTTCGTATTTGAGCTTTTTCTCATCGAGAAAAGCAGCAGCTTCATCGTTATGTTCTTCGGGCACGGGGAAAAGAAATTTTTCCTTAGAATGTTTTGTTAAAGCGTTGTTCAACCCTTCGATTTTTCCGGTTTGACTGAAAAAAATCTTTCTTTTGCGGTAAACGATATATTTTTGTAAATACAGTGCAACTGATTCGGAAATGCAGAAATATTTCATTGTTTCGGGTACAGTGATTCGTTGTTCTTCGCAAAACGAAAAAAATTTATCTACCGCTGTTCTTGCGGTAAGCACGATGCCCGTAAAATCCAAAATATTGATTCGTTGTTGGCGAAACTCTTTCATAGACACCCTCTCAACCCTGATGAAGGGATGAAATACGATTTCGACACCGTACTTTTCGGCAATGTCAAAATAGGGCGATTTGTCGCCATTTGGTTTCGGTTGAGAAACAAGAATTTTCTTTACTTTCCGAGCGTTCATAAAATGATGTTACCTACAATACTTGTTAGCAAAAACACCCCTTTGAAGTACAAAATATAGGGCGCAATTTCAGTGCCGCAAAGGTACACAAAAAAGTAAAACAAGCCGATTTTATTTTTAACAAAAATGTTTAATAACTTGGCAATAATGACAACTCTGCTAATAAAAAAAATTATAATAGTTGATATATATATAATTCCCCTTAATTCTCCCAAGTAAATGTAAAGAATGACAGGGATAAAGAGCAGTGCGCCGAGCATTTTTACAATACCAAAATAATGCGCTATCCAATCATTTATCTCGTCGCGTAAGAAGAACATTCCGATGATTTTATACATCAAATATTTCAATCCGAAGAAGGTCAAAATGATGACGAAAATTCCAATAAAAACAAGAGCGTTTATTTCAAACGAGAGTTGCCACCAATCCTCTTTTAATGAAAAAATGAAAGCAGTAACGCTAATAATTACAGCGGCTTGCAGTATGAAAAAAGCATCACTTCGCACTTTGGCAGAAGTTACTTGGTCGGAATAGCCCGTCGCATTTTTATTTCGGGGTAAAAAATAACCTTTCAAATCTGCGATTATTCCGAAACCTTCTTTTCGAAAAACAAGAGAAAACAGCAAAAAGAGCGAGAGAAAAACGAGAAAAAAAAGGCTTTCGGTGAGCAGCGGAAAGGGAAGGGAAAGTCCTTCTTTTCCGGTTACGATTATTTCTGCCGATGTGATAGCATCGTAATCGAAAAGTACACGGGAGGAAGTTGTAGGTAAATGCTCGAAAGCCCCGAAACCATTAGTAGTAACAGAATCGGGGAGTAGCAGAAGCTCTTCCGTTTTTAAGAAAAAAGGAATGCTGTCTTGTTGCTGTATCGTATCAAGAGGAAAAATAATTTACGATTTTGGATTTACGATTTTGGATTTACGATTGAAAATGCAGTCTCTCTACAAATCTAAAACCGTAAATCTAAAATCGTAAATAAATAAAGATACAAATTTACAACTCTTTTTTGGGATATTTCGAAAAGTTAGGACTCCATTCCTCAATATTTTTCAACATTTCCATTGCTTCTTCCAGCGTTCCGGCAACTTGCCACAAATTACGATAGTTTTCGCTCATAAATTTTTCGCTCATCATTGTTTCGAAAAATGTCAAAAGCGAATCGTAATATCCGTTGATATTTAAAATAATAACCGGATTTTTATACAATCCGAGTTGTTTCCACGTGATGATTTCCGCTAATTCTTCAAGTGTGCCCAATCCGCCCGGTAGGGCGATAATGGCATCAGCTGAACGAGCCATTTGTGCTTTGCGCTCGTGCATCGTTTCAGTAACGATTATTTCCGACAATTCGGTGTGACACCAGCCATTTTCGACCATAAACTGCGGAATAATGCCGCACACTTTTCCACCGTGCAGAAGAATCGAATTATTTATCGCACCCATCAATCCTTGTTTACCTGCACCATTGATACAAGTTATTTTGTTTTCGGCAAGCAATTGCCCTAATTGTGTTGCGGCATCTAAATAGATGGTGCTAATATCGGGACTTGATGCGCAATAAACGCATACGTGTATATTTTTTTCTTTCATCATAAACAATGTGCTAATATGCCAATGTGCTAATTTTAGATATTGCATTGGATTTGCACATTAGCACATTATTTATTAGCATATTATAAATTAAACGCAGTTTTTATTTTATCCACATAATCCAATTTCTCCCACGTAAATAGCTCTACTTCAATAGTCATCGGGTGAGGAATGTAGCGTGATTTAAATATTTTTTTTATTTTTTGCGGCTCACGTCCCATATGTCCGTAAGCGGCTGTTTCCGAATAAATTGGTTTACGAAGATTCAAGCGATTTTCGATAGCTTTTGGACGCATATCGAATAATAATCGTACTTTTTCTGTGATTTCGCCGTCGGACAGTGCAACGTTGCTTTTGCCATACGTGTTCACGTAGATGTTCATCGGCTCGGCAATGCCGATAGCGTACGAAACTTGAATAAGTACTTCGGGTGCAACGCCTGCCGCCACCAAATTTTTCGCAATATGTCGTGCTGCATAAGCCGCCGAGCGGTCAACTTTTGAAGGATCTTTTCCCGAAAACGCGCCACCGCCATGCGATGCTTTTCCGCCGTACGTGTCTACGATGATTTTTCGTCCGGTCAATCCTGTGTCGCCGTGCGGACCGCCGATAACGAATTTTCCGGTGGGATTTACGTGGTATTTAATATTGCCTTCGAAAAGTTTATGTACATCTTTTCTGCGTTTATATTTTGCTTGAACGCGCGGAATCAATATTTTGCGCATATCGAGTTCGATGCGTGAGCGCATTTTTTCGTCGGTTATTAATGCGGCTTCAAAAGAGTCGTCTTTGGGCGTTTCAAATTCGTCGTGCTGTGTAGAAATCACAATCGTGTCAATGCGCAACGGTGTTCCGTCGGGCGCATATTCTACTGTTACTTGCGATTTTGAATCGGGACGAAGATAGGGCATCAAATGCAATTCGTTTTTGCGAATGTTTGCTAATTCTACCAAAAGCGCGTGACTCAAATCGAGCGGAAGCGGCATATAATTATCAGTTTCATTGGTAGCGTAGCCAAACATCATTCCTTGGTCGCCTGCGCCTTGTTCCATCGGATCTTCTTTGTGATCTACACCGCGATTGATATCGACAGACTGTTCGTGAATGCTCGAAAACACGCCACACGATTGTGCTTCAAAACGATATTCGCTTTTTGTGTAGCCGATTTTGGCAATCACATCGCGCGCTATTTCGGCAGCATCTATGTAGGCTTTGGATTTTACTTCTCCTGCCAGCACCACCTGTCCGGTGGTTACTAGTGTTTCGCAAGCTACTTTTGAGTTGGGGTCGTGCGCCAAAAACTCGTCAAGTAGTGCATCTGATATTTGGTCAGCTACTTTGTCAGGGTGCCCTTCGGACACCGATTCGGAGGTGAATAAATAGTTCATATTTTTTATTGTTGTAAGCAAATTAATTTATAATCAATCTGTTAAACAATATGGATGAGAAAGAGAGTGTGCAATGAAATAAGATAGAAATGCAGAAAAGTGTTGGTTTTAGCATTTTTTTCTGTGGTTGCAATCAGCTCAAATTTGTCCACATTGTTTTAATTCTTGACGGTGCAAAGGTAGTAAATAAAATCGGTGCGGTGCGTTGAATAAAGATTAAATTGTGTTATAGCCTCTTTTATATAAAAGAGAATGCGAGAAAATGATTATTTTTGTTACCTAAAAGTTTCTTGCACAGCAAAATGAAGCTGCTATATCGACATATTTTTACCGTTTTATTATTCATTTTTGCTATTTCAACCATTTCGGTAATGGCACAAGATAGAGCGCAACCGATTGACGGCGACGGCGTTTACTCTTTTTTGCGCCGACACGGACGCGAAGTGCCGCGTGATGTGCGAGCGTTCAGAGAATTGAATCAAGGAAGGCTTAATTCTCGTGGCGAATTGATATTAGGACGTACTTATATTCTTCCGCCGCTGCGTGAGGGTGTTAATTCTTCGCCATCAACATCATCGCAACAGACGACAACAAGCAGAGGGACTAATCCCTCCATTTTCGGAAGACAGTACAGCGAAATCCCCTCACAGTCAAGCAACCTACGTGGTGCACTTTTCTATATTATTGCCGGACACGGCGGTCCCGATCCGGGAGCGATAACGCGTGTGGGCGGTCATACGTTGCACGAAATTGAATATAATTACGACATTGCGCTTCGCCTTGCGCGAAATTTGATGATGCACGGCGCAACGGTTCACATTATTATACAAACGCCAAATGTTGGGATTCGTGATGAACGTTTTCTTCGTAATCATCGAAACCAAACTTGTCTTGGTGAGCCCATTCCACGAGGACAAATGGACCGATTGCGCCAAAGAGTGAATGCGATAAACAGGCTTTACGAGCGCGATAAAGTGAATTACAATTACATTCGCGCGATAGAAATTCATATCGATAGTAGAAATCCGCGAACACAAATCGACCTTTTTATGTATCACGCTGATGATGTGAAAAGTCGTCGAACATCACGAACTTTGCTTCGCGAAATGGAGGCGCAATATAAGAGACATCAGCCGAATCGGGGCTTTCACGGACATATCGGGCATCGAAATCTATATATATTGCGCGAATTGAAACCGCCTGCCATTATGATTGAGATGGGTAATTTTCAGAACGCGCTTGACCGTGAGCGTATTCTGAATCACAATAATCGACAAGCAGTGGCGAATTGGTTGACCAATGGATTGATTGCGGATTTTAAGAATACCCCCTAACCCCTAAAGAGGAGCAGGGAACGGGAATTGATGGGGAAGGGGAAATAAACCCACGTTACTATTCCCTCTTTAGGGGGTAGGGGGTAATATTCCCATTTTCATTAATTCTTCCTCTAAATTCACATCATTTGTCAAATGAATTGTATGAAAACCGAGTTTTTGTGCAGCTACAATATTGTCAAAATTATCATCAATAAATAGCGACTCTTCGGGTTTTATGGAATATCGGTCGATAAGCACTTGATAGATTTTCGGGTCGGGCTTGATGAGTTTTTCGTCGCCCGAAACAACAATTCCGTCTAAATTGTCGAAAAAATCGTATCGCGCCATTGCGATTGGCAAAGTTTCTGCCGACCAATTTGTTAGTCCATAAATATTGTATTTTTCTTTGAGCGGCTTTATCAATTTTACGTTTTCGTCGATTGTGCCGCCGAGCATCTCCTCCCATCTACCGTAGTACATCGAGATTAGCTCTTTATGTTCAGGGTGTTGTACTTGTAATAATTGAGTAGCTTCTGCCAATGAATGTCCGGCATCTTGCTGAATATTCCACTCGGATTTGCATATGTTTTCAAGAAAGTGGGTTATTTCTTCTTCCGTATCAAATACTTTGGAATAGAGATAAATAGGATTCCAGTCGATTAATACACCGCCGAAATCGAAAATGATGTTTTTTAGTTTGTGCATAGTTATTTGTTTTGGTTTCTTTCCTTTCCTTTCAAATTAAAATTCCCATCGACATTCCGCTTCATTCCCTGCATTATCCGTTGCCGTAAATGTCAATACCAAATTTTTGCCTTGCGGCAATCGCGAATCATCGAAAGTGTAAGTATATATTGGTGACTTCATATCGTGTGTAAAAAGAACGAATTGTCCGTTGATTTCGCCGCGAAAAGAAGCGATACCGCTCAAATTGTCGGAGAGACGAATGCGAATTTGTCGCCTGTTTGCCCAAGTAGTTGGCTCTAGCGGCGTGATTGTCGGCGGTATAGTGTCTGTAGTGATGGCGTATCTATCGCCCAATTCACGAATAGTAGTTTTCACCCCGCCATTACTATATTGTCCGCCTATCCAACTCTCATTACCATTGGCAGCAATTCGAACAATGCCAAGATTGCTTTTATTTTTCGGTGCATTGTTATTTAATTTTATCCACATTTCGGCTTGATTGTGTAACGGAACAGGCGAATGATTCACTTGGTGTACATCGGAAAGAAAGTTTGGATTTTCTGTTTTGCTGTGCGTGAAACAAAAATCAGTATACAAATTCCCTCGTTGAATAGTCAAAAGAAAACCGTAATCGACAAACGCATTGGAAAAGTTCCAATGCATTACGTTTTGACATAAAGGCAATTCTTCTATTACTTGCGGCTGTCCGTTTATTACAAAAGAATAAGTGAGTACATTGCCGTAATGATCTTCGAGTTCGTAACGCAAACGATAGATGCGCTGTTCATTGATATCAATAAAACCGGTACCGTCCATTTGCTGATAAAATGGCAAAGTATTGCCCGGCTCGATAAACGAACGCATAAAAAGCGAACGATTTTGTCGCCAATCTTCATAATCGATAAACGTATTGAGCATTCGTCGTTTATCGAAAGGAAAACGCTCAATCGAACTACTGAAAACCTTTTCAGCGTCCACAAACAAGCGAACGTGTTTCACACCGTAAATATTTGACTGTCCGTTCATTCTATCATACGCTTTTACACCCACCCCGACGCGCCCCCAAGCGTTAATTTCACGTCCGAGCGCAAGTGGTTTTCCCGATTGGTCTTTTCGAATAGTGATTCTAATCGGATTTTGACTATCGTTTATCACGCCTTTTCCACGTTTTGGATAGAACGCAATTCCTCTCAAATCAGGACTTTGCGTATCGGGGATGCGGGTGATAAAAGCCAATGGATCTAACGCATCTTGCGTGTGTGTGTCGCGAATTTCGAAATGTAAATGCGGTCCGCTCGAACTTCCTGTGTTGCCGCTTAATCCGATTTGTTCTCCCGCTCGTACCGGAAATAATCCTTGCTGGGGACGAATGTCAATACTGAAACTTTCTAATTCGTATTGCTTTGCGATAACATAATCGGCAATTGCGCGTGAAAAACTGTTTAAATGTGCATATACGCTCGTGTGTCCTGTTTCGGGGTGATTGATATATAATGCTAAACCATATCCGCCGGGTGAAATGCTGATGCGCGAAACATAGCCGTCGGCAATGGAAACAATGGGTTTGTTTACGACTTGTTGTGTCTTAAAATCAATGCCGGAATGAAAGTTGTTACTTCGCAATTCGCCGAAATTACCGCTTAGTGCAACCGGAATGGTTACAGGATTTCGGTAAGTTTGAGCGGATATCCCGATAGATACGAAAAGGAATAGAAATATTGAGAAAAATTTATTCATAACAACCATTAGCACATTAGCATATTATCCATTAGTACATTAACTATGTCCCTCGCCACTTCTTTCTTACTTTTCAACTCAAACGATTTTTTCTCACTATTAGCAAACAAAATCGAAACCTTATTCGTATCGTGTCCAAAACCTGCACCACTGTCTTTTAGCGAATTGAGAACGATGAAGTCGAGATTTTTTTTCTTCATCTTTTTCAACGCATTTTCTTCTTCGTTATTGGTTTCTAAAGCGAAGCCTACGAGAGTTTGGTGTGGTTTTTTCATTTGTCCGAGTGTAGCGGCAATATCGGGGTTGGGAATGAGCGTAATAGTAAGATTTTCGCCCTCATTACGTTTTATTTTTTCGTCTGTAAATTGCAACGGTCTGTAATCGGCAACGGCAGCGGAAAGAATCGCGATATCTGTTTCGGAAAACGCTTGAATGGCAGCATTATACATTTCAATTGCCGATTCCACATCAATTCTTCGAATATTGGGGTGCGAAATGGACAGAGATGTAACGCCTGCAATCAATGTTACTTCCGCACCACGTGCGGCGCATTCTTCGGCAATAGCGAAACCCATTTTTCCTGTTGAAAAATTTCCGATAAACCGGACAGGATCAATCCGTTCGTACGTAGGTCCGGCAGTGATGAGAATTTTTTTATGTAATAGGCTGTTACTCATCTTTCAATGCGAAAAAATCTTCTATATAAGTTACGATATTTTCCGGCTCTTGCATTCGTCCTTTGCCTTCGAGATGGCTTGCAAGTTGCCCTTCGGTGGGTTCGATAATATGATTTCCGTAAGAACGAAGAATATCGATATTCCGTTTCGTGCTTGGATGGCGAAACATATCCAAATCCATTGCCGGAGCAACGAAAACGGGTGCTTTCATCGACAAATATGTCGTGATGAGCATATTATCGGCAATGCCATTTGCCATTTTTCCGATAGTTGATGCAGTGGCAGGCGCAATAATCATCGCATCAGCCCACAATCCCAAATCGACGTGACTGTGCCAAGTGCCGTTGTTTGCCGTGAAAAATTCACTCACAACGGCTTTTTGCGATAATGCCGACAAAGTAACGGGCGTGATAAACTCTTTTCCGGCAGGAGTGATAACGATTTGCACTTCAGCGCCTTTTTTGATGAACAACCGGGTAAGCACAGCCGATTTATAGGCAGCAATACTGCCTGTGATACCTAAAACGATACGTTTATTTTGTAAAGACATAATTTGATTTACGATTTTAGATTTACGATTTTAGATTGGCAAATTATTTGATTATAAAAAATATAATTTATTTATTTGCAATTGATTATCGAAATCTATACGATGCATTTTTGAATAGTCAAAGATACGAATTTTCGCCTTTCAATGCCTTCAAAATCGAGAAACTCTATATTATTAAAAGTTAAATAAATGTAATCATATTCATTTTGTTGGTACTTTGTATTGCATAGTATTTTATTTTATATTACCTTTGCACTATAAAACTCAATGAAAGTCATATGAACGTAGAAAATACACAAAGCCAAATGCGGAAAGGAGTGTTTGAATATTGCATACTTTCCGTTATCAAGCGAGGCGAAGCCTATCCGGGTGACATTACTGACGAAATGAAAAGTGCAGGATTGCAAATGCTCGAAGGTACGCTTTATCCGCTGCTAAGTCGCTTGAAAAATGCGGAATTGTTATCGTACCGTTGGGTAGAAAGCAATTCGGGACCACCGAGAAAATATTTTCGGCTGACGGAAAAAGGAGAGGAGTTTTACAAACTACTGGAATCTACGTGGAACGAACTTGCCACAGGCGTGGAAAAGCTAGCGCGTAAAACAAATGAATTGGAAATCGGCAGTAGCCAAATCGAACAAAATCAATCACAAAATAATAATTTCGACACAGTATGAAGAAGGTAATAAACATAAATTTTCAAGGACAGGTAATTGCCATTGAAGAAACGGCTTACGACATATTGAAACAGTATATCGATAGTCTCAAACGCTATTTTTCACGCGAAGAGTGTGGCGAAGAGATTGTCAACGACATCGAAAGCCGAATTGCCGAATTGTTTGGTAATCGCTTAAAACTCGGTATTCCTTGCATTACCGATGAGGATGTAGAAGCAGTTATCACGAGCATCGGTAAACCCGAAGATTTTGATGCGAATTACGAAGAAGTTTCAGCTAATGCGGAGGAAAAGTTTTCTTCGGATAAAGAAAACACAAACTCAACAAACAGCAATGAGCGTTGTCCATTATTCCGCAATACCAACGATAAAATTATTGGTGGCGTCTGTAGTGGCTTGGCAGATTATTTCAAAATCGACCCGATATTGGTGCGACTTGTATTTGTGTTGTGTTTTTCATTTTCGTGGATTGCGTATATCGTGTTGTGGATTGTATTGAAACCGAAAGATTTGGGGAATAATGGCGGGAAAAAACTATATCGTAATAAAAATGAGAAGATGATTGGTGGTGTTTGTAGCGGAATAGCAAACTATTTTCAGGTTGACCCTACTTTGGTGAGAGTGATTGTTGTGGTATTCGCGTCTGTTTTTTATGGTGTATTGTGGGGCGGAATGCAAAAATCGTGGTCTTTTCCTTTTATTCCGGTTTTTTTATATCTGATTCTTTGGATTCTTATGACACCGGAATATTTGAAAGCAAATGCTGCTAAACGACTTTATCGCAGTCCGAACAATAGATTTATTGCCGGTGTATGTGGCGGAATTGCTACATATTTCAAAATAGACGCTTGGATTCCTCGGCTGTTTTTTCTTTTGCCGTTTATTTTCTATATGCTTACTTCATATATTACACTCCCTTTTTGGTGGCAGACTAATAACACTTCTTTTCAAGTGAGGTATAATATTGCATTTTTCGCCGTCTATTTTATACTTTGGATTATTATTCCCAAAGCCAAAACAGTCAAGCAAAAACTTGAAATGTTGGGCGAAGAAGATTATATCAAATCTATTCGTGAAACAGTAAGCGACAATGTTTCGAATGTAAAAAATCGTGCCGAAAATGAAACCGAACACGAAGCAAGTTATTGTAAGGAAGAAAAACCTTCTGCTACAAATATCCGAAACAATGCGAAATACAAGACCTCTTTTTCACAGCCGGAAAGATCGGGTTGTTTGAAGGCAATAGTAGTTTTCTTTAAAATTATATTTTTTGCCTTTATCGGACTTGTCGGAATGGTGTTGTTGGCCGTTTTTGTGGCACTGATGTTTACCGGAGCGCAGTTGTGTTCGTTGAAATCGCTGTTTATTGATGCAGGAACGGAAACAATACTTTTGTGGTTTTCTGCCAGTCTACTGCTGATTGTTCCCATTGCGGCGATCATTGTTTGGGTTATTCGTCGCAGTATGCAAGCGAAATCTCGCCCGGTCATTGGTATAGTAGCATTACTTTTGTGGTTGTCAGGCGTGGTTTTGAGCGGTGTGCTTGCCTCCAATATTGTATCAAAATTTAAGGATGAAGGCTCTTATGAGAGAAATATCACCATTTCACCCATTTCTACAGGTAAAATGATTTTGGAAATGTTGCCTTATAATGATGATTTTTCTGTCATAAAAACAGGGTTTGGACCTGGTGCCGAAACTCACGATTTGCCGTATCTGACTGTCAATGAAGATTCGTTGCTATGGAGAAATATTAATTTGCAAATTCGCGAAACGTCCGATTCGTTATTTAGCGTGCGAACGATTGTCGCATCGCGCGGAAGAGATCTTCGTTCGGCACAAACAAATGCGAGGCAAATTACGTACAATATAGTACAAAAAGATTCACTGCTGCTACTGCCCGAATTTCTGTCAATTCCTGTTTCGCAAGGATTTCGCGACCAAAGTGTTACGATTGAAATCCTGGTTCCTGCCGGAAAAAGTTTGGAAGTAAGTGATGAATTAAACAGATTTAAACGCAATGCGCCGCCAAAGGTGGTAAGACGACGGATTAATTAATTTACGATTTACGATTTTAGATTTACGATTGAATTCGCAGATTTTACAAATCTAAAATCGTAAATCTAAAATCGTAAATAAAAATCTACATCTCAAACACTATCCTCGCACCAATTCTCTTGAAATCAAGTCTATGAAAAGATCCAAACACCGCCGCATTGAAAAAACGATTACCGATACCATATCCCAATTCTGTGTACGAAACGATTTGCGGTGTATATAATTGACTTACATAGATACGCTCTTTATCAGCGAAGTTGGTAATAAAAGGAATACTTTTCAAAATAAGGAAAGGCGTTTCGTACATCAAATGTGCTTGTACATAAGAGTCGGAAGCATTGAATAAACGTCTATCCAACAGATTGAAAACGCCACCCACGCCATCGTGCCAACTTTCGGGAAAGTTGTTTCTTTGAAAATAGATGAAATCGGCAAAATATTCTGTTTTTTGATTAATAAATGTCCCTGCGCCAACGTGATATTTAAACGATTGCATCAGTCCGAATGGAATATTATGATTCATATCAAATTCAATTCGTCCATAATCCGACATACCGCCCAAAATATTTTCGAATGAACGCGCCATTTCGATTTTGAAGGTAGGGTAGCGTGAACGAACGTAAATCTTTTGTCGCCCTTCGTAACGGTAATACTGTTGTGGTGTCCAACTAACACGAATAAACGGCATAAAATCCCGACGCGTACCAAACAAATCGTCAATATTATCAGATGTTTCTTCGTTTGTAGAAGACCTCAAAGCCGACTTCTTATTTCTTCCCACTCTGAAATGATAGCTCACACCGGTATTGAGCAACAGACCATTTGTAACTTCGTATGTATTAAACAATCGCATATAATAATCTCGATAATATGGCAGCGCAATATCATCAAATGTGAGTCCGCTCTGTCTGAGACTATCTTGCACTTGTTGAATGAAAAGTGAACTGTATGTTGGGTTTCCATTTCCGAGCGATAGCGTGAGGCTTCTCAGATGAGACGGATTGTAATTCCACGTGGTGGTAATGTCTGAAAAAAACTCTTTGTGTCTAAACATATATCCGACGAAAGCATTGGTATTCAGCGTTTGTCTACCTCTGTATAAGTCCACATTGAGCGATATTTTTTGCCGATAAGTAAATCCGTCATAAGTAGAATATCCTAACATTGTGGGGTTTAACAGTCCCGAATAGCCGATTCTTGTAGATTTGAGTCTGTAATTCGAATTCATTACCATTCGCTGTGCAAATTGTGTCATTCTTTGTCCGCCGGAAATAGAATCGGTTTGTGTCATACTTTGTTGCAATTTCTCTTGCTGTCTTTCGTGAAAGCGATGCATAACAGCTTTCTCCCTATCTTCCAAAGGGATAGGTCTTCTTTCGTTCCAAAAAACGGAATCGCTATATAGTGGCACTGAATCCAAACGAACTCTATAAAAATCACTAATATTCAGCGATCTATACGGTTTAGACGGTTGTCGCAAAATAATATCTTTATACGTAATGCGCGCCAAATGCCGATTTTCGATGATATTCCCTAAATAAGATGCCCTTTGATGAATAATGAAATCCTGTGGCAGATAGTTCGTTACCCATTCGTTTCCCATCGTAATTTCGAATGAAAAATCGGAGAAGATCGCTAATCCTTCTCCCCTAAAAAACTTGATGCGCCACGTACCGCTTTCCACAATAAAATGCCCTCGCAACAGTTTCGTATTTTCATAAATAGGTGTGTAGTAGATGATATAGTAAGTTTTATTGTTTTCCGGAAACGAAGCGTACAAGCGATAATTGTAATATCTTGCCGTGTTGAATCGTGTGGGCATAAAAAAACTCTCGTCGTTGGTTGTTTCTCCGTAAATATTGATGTTGAGCAGATTGAAAGGAATCATATCAATATCTCTTCTGCTTGTTAATGTGCCGGTTACGTGGTTGATATCGAGCATATAATTGTTCGGATATTCGAAGCGCAGAGTGCTCAATGTTTCGATAAGTGCTTCATTGTTATTCGGGTCGTGTAGTACAAATCCGGGAATGTTGTGTGTATGTCTATATAGAAAATTTCGTCTGATTGTTTCCACAAAAGTACGCGTGTACACTTCAGCTTTGAAGCTTTCTACCAGTCCGTTATATTTTTCGGCAGCGCTCATTGTTCGTTTCAGAATGGTATCTAAAGGCAAATAGTTTCCCCCGGATACATTCGAGCAAACAAGATATAGCAGAAAAAATAATATGACGGACTTCTTTCTCATTGTTTTACTTAATATGCTGACAAATATTGCCAATAGGGCACAATATTACGCATTATAAGGGAGAAATGCAAGGGAAGAGGTGAAAAATGTTGAAAAATTATTGAAAGTTCCTTTTTACATTACTAATAAGTAGATCCCATCTTTTTTGGAAGAAAAATAGTCTTTGTTGCATAATTATTTCTATCTTTGACCTCCGACTTTTAATTAAGCCGGAACCGGAAGCACAATTGTAATAGTTTGACAATTGAAAACTTGTTCATTATGAAACATCGTAATCTATCTATATTATTATTTTTTGTTACTATTCTATTGTTATTTGCCTGCAACCCACAGCGCGAAGCGCGAGATTTATTGAGACAGGCGCAAGCACTTGTAGACACACAGCCCGAAGTCGCTTTACATTTGATTGATTCTATTTTTTATCCCGAACAGAGTTTGAACAAAAGAGAATATATGTCTTATCTTGTAACGCGGGTGCAGGTACGATACCGAGACTATTCTCCGATAGATGCAGATACGGTTATTTTTGTTGCGAGAGACTATTTTGCAAAATACAACCAAGATGCGCGACAAACTGCTTTGGCGTATTTTTACAGTGGTTGCGTGTATCTCGAACAGGAAGATTTTGAAAACGCAATGGAACAATACAAACACGCGGCGAAATATGCAATGAAAACCAATGATGCCGATTTGCAAGGTTTGATACAATATAATATTGGCGATTTGTTGCGAGATGCCACTTTATATACAGAAGCATTGGAGCAGTACAAAATTGCCGAAAGATTTTTTGCGAACTCTCTTCTTGATAATGCAACGGAAAAACAGGCGAGCAGTTTTATAGCAATTGGGTTAATGCACTCGTATTTGAGACAGCCTGATAGTACATTTATTGCTTATTACAAAGGATTAGAATTGGCAAAAAACAGTGGAAACAGCGAATTAGCGAGACACTTGATGCAAAATATATCTGCAACTTATACTAGAGCGGGCGAATATGAAAAAGCGGAAGGCTATTTGCGGCAATCGTTTACGCTAAACAATGATACTGCGAACTTGTCCCGTTATTATTTGAGTTTTGCAAAGCTATTCATGAGTACCAAACAGTCGGATTCTTTGACTGTATATGTTGATAAATTGAAACAAGTGGTAGAGCAATCCGATGACCTGTATTTCAAAGTAGGAACTTATCATTTTTTAGCAGCAAATGCCAAAATGAACAATGATTTCGGTGCTGCATTTGTCTATCAAGATGAGGAGATGGGATTAGCGGAAAGAATGACCCGAAAACGCTTAGAACAATCGGTTTATGAGGTGCAACAGAGATACAATTTTGAGGTGCTACAGCATCGCTACAACCAACAACTTATCACTCGGCTGTATTGGATTATCTTTTTACTGTTAACGGTTATTGTCGTTGCTGTCCTCTTTGTTGCTTATCGGATTATCCAAAGAAAAAGACGAGAAGAGGCATTGCGAAAAATTGAGACGTTGGAAGATATGAATCGCGACCTTGAATTTACTATTCAGGATATTAATACACAAAAAAGAGCCGATATGCGGAATGAGTTTCTATGGCGATTTAATGTTGCGGAAAAGGCAGTGGAAATAAATAAAGCAAAAGAAGAAACTGATAAAAAACTTGCGCTTGGCACGTTAAACAATATTTTGTATGGCAGTCAAAACATAGATGAACGATGGAAACCATTGTTTCAATTTTTCAACGAAGAACGTCCCGGTCTTTATGAAAAAATAAAAAACAAATATTCCTTATTGACAGAAACCGAGCTTCGTATCTGTATTCTCTCTTACGGTAATCTTAGTGTCAGAAAAATAGCATTCATACTTGAACAAAAGGAAGAAACTATACAAGTGCGCCGCTCCGAATTGCGTAAGAAAATAGGATTGCCCCAAGATATGAAAATTCCTGATTTCTTAGACAACATCTACTTCTCTGGGGAATAATTGGAGTGTTTTTTAATCATTTCATTTACTCGGAGTCTTACTTTTACGAAAATAAACCTTACATTTGATGTCTTTTAAATAATTGATAATGTTTTGTTTACAATTTTAGAGTAAAAAAAAACCTTACAAGCGAGCTTACTCAATACCAATTCTTTCATCAATTATCACGAACTTTACGCCGAAAACTTTAATACAATTAAAAAATGAGAAAGCAAATTTTATTTTTATGTATAGCATTTGGAGTGCTTTTTGTATCTGCAATGTACATTCCGGCGACTTATAATCAAATAAGCACAACCGGAAACTCTCAACCCGTTGACTTAAAAGACTTAGCTGAAAAGCAAAACAACCCAAGATTGCGCTCGCTTGGTACGCCCATTACCGTTGAGTTGCAAGGTGATATGCTTCTCGCTTACTTTCAAGAGCATGTAGGCGTAGTGCAAGTAGCTATTACTAATAAATGGGGAGAAAGTGTATTTACTACAACAGTAAATGCAGCCACGCAGCCTTCGCTCACTATTTCATTGATGGAATTACCTGAGGGTAGTTACGTGATTACGTTTAGTAACGCAGATTTGGCATTGAGTGGGGAATTTGAGATAATATTTTGAAAATGTTTGGCATTAGCCAATTCTTTCATTTTATTTTTATATTATTATTGGTTGATGGATTTGGACTTTTCTTCTTTGTGTTGTAACAAGTTATATCACAAAAAAGAAAAGTTCGAAGACACAGAAGAGCGATAACCAGTACTTAAGAATAAAGTTCGAACAATTTCTAAATGTAAAAATAAGTGCTGGGAAAATCTGAAAATGCAAAATAACAAACAACAACTAAGGCTGATGTATTATAAGGTCTTTTATTCGCATTACTAATGCGACAAGGAAGCAAAATTTATTCCATATTTTTTTACGAAGAAGTACCACGAAGAGGCTGTTTCAAAAGTGATTCAGTCTCTTTTTATCTTAACGCAAAGTTACATCTTTATATCCCTTCTTTGCTAAATCCCAAATGTTGGTAAAGGTTTTCAATGCGAAGCAGTTCCTTTATCTTTGGGGAAGTAAGAGGAACAGAGGCTGTGAAATCGTTATTTTAATTTTGAAAAATTTATTACCCAACCATTTCTTCGTATCTTTGTATTTTTATATTAAAATCATCTCAATTTTATGAATCGTTTCTTACAGTTTTTGTACCCGAACAATATAGTGTCAATTCTTTGCTTGACACTTATTTCCTTTATCCTATCTATACCAGTTGCTATTATTACATACGGAATGAGTAAAGATTTTTATGAGCCTGCGATAGTCTCATCACTTATTTGTGCATTTCTAACTATCGCTTTTTTTGCGTTCCGAGCAAAAGGTGTCAAAATGTTTGACAGCACCACTTTTCAATTAAAAATCAACATCAAAATGGTGTTGATAGTGATTGGATTTCAATTGCTTGTAAATGTTCCGTTTACTTATTTTGTGGGGAGCACCAATTGGGAAAGTAATTTTTCTTTTTCTTTCCTTTTTATGGTTGTTATTATTGCCCCTATTTTGGAAGAGCTAATGTTTAGAGGTGTGCTCTTACGTGCATTGCTTTCGAAATATTCGGATAAAGTATCTATACTTATTTCCTCTATATTATTTGCACTGATTCACATTCACCCTGTACAAATGTTTGGAGCGTTATTTTTTGGGTTATATTTCGGATATATATTTGTTAAAACAAAGAGTCTCACCACAGTAGTAATCTTGCATCTAATAGCAAATCTAATTGGTGTGATTGCTATGTATAGTGTGCAGAGGCTTTTACAACTGTAAATTTATACTCAACAAAAAGCTACTTTATCATATCTTATTCCAAAATATCTTTTGTCATTTTTTTGCCAAATGTTAGCGAAGATTTTCAGTTCCTTTATCTTTGGAAGTAAGATGTATTCTTGTAGTTTATTGGTTTGGAGCATAAGAAGGATAATAGAAAGCTTTATATCTTAACTCTATTTCTCTTACTTATTCTACGATTTATATGCAATAAAATGATATTTATAGCCTTACTTTGCAAAAAAAACCATACTTTTGTGTTTTAAAACATAGTTTTATAGCATAGTTCTATAACATAAATGGCAAGGATAAGCAAAAAGGAAAAATATCTATCGACTTCGTTATCTGATATATGGAATATGTTGTCAGATGTTGAGCAAAAACAACTGCTCGACAATGCCCGCATTATCCACTTCAAAACCAGCGAAATGATTTATTTTGAGGACGATAATCCCGAAGATTTGATGTGTCTTCTTGAAGGAAAAGTAAAGATTTTTAAGAGTGGTATTGGCGGGAGAAGTCAAATTATTCGAATGATTCGCCCTGTACAATATTTCGGATATAGAGCATATTTTGCTCGCGAGCAATATGTTACATCAGCATCGGCTTTCGAAGCTTGCACCGTATGTATGATTCCGATAAAAATCATCGAAGATCTTTTTCGCGGAAATGGGGCTTTGGCACTCCATTTCATACATTTATTATCTTCTGATTTAGGTGTTGCCGACCAACGAGTGGTAAGTTTGACGCAAAAACACGTTCGCGGACGATTAGCGGAGTCCCTCATTTCGCTCAAAGAGAGTTACGGGCTTGAGGAAGATGGTGCTACCATTAATATCTACTTGACGCGCGAGGATTTGGCAAATTTATCGAATATGACCACTTCCAATGCAATCCGCACGCTTTCTACATTTGTGAACGAGCGTATTGTTGCTATCGATGGACGAAAAATCAAAATTATAGACGAAGACCGTTTACGAAATATCAGTCGAATAGGGTAAATTTAAGGTTCAAAGTTTAAGGTTTCAAAGATTCAAATTATGATTCAAAAAATTGCACGATTAATATTGACTTCTCATTACAAATCGGTAGAAAAATTTGTAGCCGATCCAATTGGAACACAGCAGCAAGTACTTAGCTATTTACTCAAGCACGGAAGAAATACGCTTTATGGAGCTGAATACAAGTTTGATACAATAAAAAATGAAGATGATTTTCGCACAAAAGTACCTGTAATAGCTTACGAAAATTTACGTCCGTATCTTGATAAAATCATTGTAGAAAAGAAGCAAAACGTGCTTTGGGATACACCCGTGAAATGGTTTGCGATGTCGTCGGGAACTACCGAAGATAAAAGTAAATATATCCCTGTAACGAAAGAATCATTATATAATTTGAATTATCGTGCAGGTTATCAAATGCTTGGGTCGTATGCCGTGCATTATCCCGACACCGCCTTTATACTCGGAAAATCGCTTGTATTAGGCGGTAGTCAACAAGTGAATCACATTGGCGATGGCATTTACACAGGCGATATTTCGGCAATTTTGATGAAAAATTTGCCCGGATTTGCCAAACGAAGACGAACGCCCGAAAATATCGCTCTGTTGTCCGATTGGGAAGAAAAATTGCAAAAATTGGCAGATTATGCTATTAACACAGACATTCGTTCACTTGTTGGGGTACCTTCGTGGATGTTGGTTTTGCTGAAAAAAATAGTGGAAGATACAGGAAAGTCAATTCCTGAAATTTGGAAAAATATCGAAGTGTTTTTTCATGGTGGTGTTGGTTTTTTGCCGTTTCAAGAGCAATATGAAAAACTAATTCCTTCGGACAGAATGCGTTATTGGGAAACTTATAACGCATCGGAAGGATTTTTCGGCGTGCAGTTCTCACCCGAATCGAAAGATATGTTGCTGTTGCTTAATAATGAGGTGTATTACGAGTTTCTTCCTGTTGAAGAATGGGACAAAGAAAATCCCGAAGCCATTCCACTCAGTGCAGTGGAAATCGGTAAGCAATACGCTATCGTCATCTCTACGAGCGGCGGTTTGTGGCGTTACAAAATCGGCGACACTATCGAGTTTACTTCCACAGCTCCATATTTGTTCAAAATTACGGGACGTACCAAGCAGTTTATCAACGCATTCGGTGAAGAATTGATTGTTGATAACGCCGACAGGGCAATCGACGAAGCGTGCCGCCGGACAGGTGCGAAAATTACCGAATATACCGCTGCACCGGTCTATTTTTGCGATAATAACAGTGGTGCGCACGAATGGCTGATTGAATTTGAAACCGCACCAACGAATATCGATGAATTTACGGCGATTTTAGACGAAAGTCTTAAAAAATACAACTCCGATTACGAAGCAAAGCGCTCATACAACCTCTCGTTGTCGATGCCGATTGTACACGTAATGGAAAAAAATGTGTTTTATGATTGGATGAAATCGAGAGAAAAAATGGGTGGACAAAATAAGGTACCAAAGCTTTCAAACGATAGAAAATATGTAGAGAATATTCTCACTTTTGTGGCTTCGAAACAATAAAATACACTAAAAGCAAGGCTACGTGAGAAAGTTTTCGTAAATTTGCATCTTCAAACTGACTTGAAACGAAAATGAGAATAAAAATCGTCTATATCCTGTTACTTGCTCTTGCGTTTGCTTCTTGTAGTGAGTACAATAGAATTTTGAAAAATCCCGATTTGGAGTTGCGCTACACTTATGCGAAAAGATTCTTTGAAGAAGGAAGATACAACCGTTCTATTGCTTTACTCGAAGACTTAGTAAGATTTTTTGCAGGAACTGTGCACGCCGAAGAATCACTCTTTTTATTGGCGCAAAGTTATTATAATTCAAGAGATTTTGTGTCGGCAACGCGTGTGTTTACTCAATATTACACCACATTTCCGTCAGGGCAATTTGTCGAGTCGGCAATGTTTTATTCTGCCTACGGTATGTATTTGGCTTCGCCCGATCCTAGATTAGACCAGACGAATACTTATTTGGCTATCACAGAGTTTCAACGATTTATTGATCGATTTCCACAAACAGAGCGTGCTCAACAGGCGATAAGCTATCTGTTTGAGCTTCAGGAAAAATTGGCTTACAAAGAGTTAAGATCAGCACGATTGTATCTTAATTTGGGAAACTTTATGGGAAACAATTACGAATCGGCAGTTATTACGGCTCGCGAAGCGATGAGAAGTTATCCTTTTTCCATTCATATGGAAGATTATCAGATGGTTATTCTTCGTGCTCGCTATCAATTTGCGACAAACAGTGCATTGCATATGCAACCCGAGCGTTTCCGTATGGTAGTGGATGAGTACTACAATTATAGAAATATGTTCCCCGAAGGGCAGTTTATGAGCGAAGCCGAACGCTATTATCGCGAGGCGACAGCGAGAATTGCCGAATTACCTACAACTTAATTTTAGATTATCAGAATTTTACTCAATATATAATATGGATTATAGAAGATCTGCTGCGAGCAGCAACACCGAAACACGTGATGTGATGAAATTGTCGGAACCTGTTGGAAACGTTTACGAAATGGTAATGGTTGTCAGTAAAAGAGCGAATCAAATATCGATCGGAATGAAACAGGACTTGGACGGTAAACTTCAAGAATTTGCATCGTATAGCGATAACTTGGAGGAAGTGTTTGAAAACCACGAACAAATTGAGATTTCCCGTTTCTACGAAAAACTTCCAAAACCGTCTCTTCTTGCCATTCAAGAGTGGAAAGAAAACGGAACTTATTATCGTAATCCGGAAAAAGAAAAAGAGAACTTTTAATTAATGTGCTAATAAATAATGTGCTAATGTGCTAATTTTTCAGTTAGAAATTTATACATTAGCACATTATTTATTAGCACATTAGCACATTGAAAAATATGTTACAACGAATACAAACATTATATTTGCTAATAGCCTCTGTGGCAATGTTGCTTGCATCGGTTACACCGTTAGCAAAGTTTTTAGTCAGTGGCGAACAAGTGATTTTTGAAGCGATGGGTGTGTATCTGAACAACAGTTTGACCGATTCCACATGGGCATTGATGACCATTGGTGCTATTACTTCGGTTTTGGCTTTGTTGACCGTTTTTTTGTACAAAGGTCGTTTGTTGCAAATTCGATTAACTATTCTCAACGTTTTATTGATGATTGGGTTTTATTTGTATGCAGGATTTCTTTTTTATAAGATGACGACTTCTTCACAACTCGAAAATGCAAATATTAGCGTTGCTATCGGTACTTTTATGCCGCTTGTGGCGATTATTACAAGCATCTTTGCGATACGAAGAATATATGCTGACGAAGCGTTAGTAAGGTCATTGAGTCGATTAAGATGATTTTCGTCATTGGGGGCAAAGTCCACAATAGCGAGTAAAACCGAACAGGATATTTATTCCATCAAACATCAATCCCAACCAATTCAAAGTGAAAGGTTGGGATTGATGTTTGATGGAATAAATGTCCTTACTTAAATGTAAATTGGAAACCTTCCAAATTTTCTACTTGCGGATTTTAGGATTCCCTTTTTTATTGCTTCTTTTCAAATGCTTTAAAAATGATATTTTTACCGGTTACGGTGATCCAACCGAATATTAATCCGATAAAACCATACACGATTTCAACAAGAGCTGCCGTCCCAAACGTTGCCTCCGGCACATAATTCATAATGCCGAAATAACAACCCGAAGCTATAAACAGTGCCGGAACCAAGTCCATCCAGGGTATTTTTTCGAAACATAGCGCAAGCGCAGCAATAAAGAAAACAGCAAGCGGCACGGCAAAAAAGCCTAATGAAGAGAATACTCCTGCAAGAAGTATAATCACTATGGAAAGTGAAATACCGAGCACATAAGCAATCGCAGCTTTGATGCCGCCCTTCAATGTGCACCCCGAAAAGAAATAGGTAGCCCAAGCTATAAACGAGATGTAAGTAAATCCTTGTTCTGCACCGATAGGCATAAAACCTTTTAATAACTGATCAACACACACGATAGCGAATGCGAGCAACGCCGTATAGGCTGTTCCTAATGCGAAAGATAAATTTTTCATACTTTTTTTGTTTTTTGTTTATGTTAAAATGTTTTTATTATCCAAATCAAGTAGGTAGCACAAACAGCAGTTTCGAAACCCTTTTTTGATGTATCTTATTTTTGCAAGCAATGTGCAAAAGAAGTGATTTTTAAACACCAAAAAAAGTAACGGATAGATAATTATCCCTGCTTTTTAATACTTAAATTTTGTTTTAATGGGGCAAATATACACATTGTTTTTTAATAAAACCTTATATCCGCAATTATTTTTCTCATTAAAAAACAAAGCGTTGTAAATAAATAACTTACAACGCTTTATGGTTTGAAGAATTTCGCCTGATTTAGTGGTGTAAAACAACAAATTGGTAAATTTCAAACATTAGTAAACACTTTACCCATTTAAAATCATTACCGTATCATTTGCAATCGTTAATTCTTCATCGGTAGGAATAATCAATACTTTTACTTTCGATGTCGGTTTGCTTAAAACGACTTCTATGCCACGGACTTCGCTATTTAACTTTTCGTCCAATTCAATGCCCATAAATTCCATATCTCTACACACATCTCTGCGCGTAATACTTTGGTTCTCGCCAACACCACCCGTAAACACTAAAATATCCACACCACCCAACGCTGCCGCATAAGCGCCAACGTATTTTTTGATACGATAATTATAGGTATTCATGGCGAGAATAGCGCGTTTGTCTCCATGCTCAACACCGGATTCGATTTCGCGCATATCCGACGAAATGCCCGACAATCCCAATACGCCCGAAAATTTGTTCAAAAACGCAGAAATTCCTTGCGGACTCATCCGCTCTTTTTCCATAATATAAGAAATCACGCCCGGATCTACGTCGCCCGAACGAGTTCCCATAATTAATCCTTCCACCGGCGTTAAACCCATACTTGTGTCAATTGATTTTCCGTCTTTGATAGCGGCAACCGATCCACCGTTACCGATGTGGCAAGTGATGATTCGTTGCGACTCATATGGCACGCCCAAAAATTCGCACGCGCGTTTCGACACGTAACGATGACTTGTACCGTGGAATCCGTACCGGCGAATACCGTATTTTTCGTACATTGCGTATGGAAGTCCGTACATATATGCATAATCGGGCATTGTTTGATGGAATGCCGTATCGAAAACACCCACTTGCGGTGTGCCTGGCATCACTTCTTGTACGGCATAAATTCCTTTCAAATTCGGCGGATTGTGTAAAGGTGCGAGTTCGCTTTGCTCTTCCATTACTTCAATCATTTCCTGTGTGATAAGTACGCTGCCGTTGAATTTTTCGCCGCCGTGCACTACACGGTGTCCTACAGCATCAATTTCTTCAAGCGATTTGATGCAGCCATATTTTTCGCTCAGCATCACGCCGAGAATGTACTCAATACCGGCACGATGCTCCAAAATTTCGCCTTCGAGTTGCACTTTTTGCCCATCGGGCAATGTCAGTTTGAGGAAAGAGCCTTTCATTCCGATTTTCTCGATGCCGCCTTGTGCTAAAACTTCATCGCTTTTCATATTGAAAAGCTTATATTTAATGGACGAGCTTCCGCAATTTAATACTAATACTTTCATATGTTGTTTATTTGTTGATTTGCTTATTTGTTTATTTGTTGATTCGGTTATTTGTTGATTTGGTTATTTGTTTATTCGGTTATTTGTTTTTGCCTAAGCCAATCAACCGCCAGGCAACAAATAACCAAATCAACAAATAAGCAAATCAACAAGTAGTCCTCATTATCAATTAAACAACACCTTATTAATTGAAACCCGACGACCATTTTCATCGTAAATATAAAAACCTTTGCCCGTTCGCTGACCAAGCTGATGCGAACGATAGAGTTTCCAAAGCAAGGGATTTGGTTTGTATTGCGTTTTCCCAAATTCGTTGAACATTGCTTCCATTAGCGTTACAATCCGTTCAATACCAATGATATCAGCAAGATGGAAGATGCCGTAACGTTGTCCGTAAACAATCGTAAATGTTTCTTCGATATTTTCCATCGTAGTAACTCGCTCTTGTAAAATCTGACACGCTTCATTCAGCATCGCTACCATCAATCGCATATTCACATTTCCGTTACTTTCACTGACGCGATGCGGTTTGAAGTTGATAAGCTGCGCGAAAATATCCATTTTCTTATACACTTCTTCCGATGTGTACATTCCGCTAATGATTTCTAAAATACGTGCATCGGTGTGGGCGGTGGAAAAATAGAGGCTTATGCAACGATTTTTGTGATCCAATCCTGAAGCCAATTCACTGATAATCACAATTGAACCATTAGTAGCAATAATAGCATCGGGGTCGAGGACTTCCTCTAAGTGTTTGAAGACTTTCTTTCGCAATGGTGTACTTCTTCGCCCTGTTTCGGTGTAGCGTGTAGCTTCGATAACAAGATCGCATCCTTTGAAACCCTCATAAGCCAGTGTAGGCGTGATACGATTCATTATCACCTTTTTTTCAGAGTGTGTCAATCCCCAATTTTGAATTTTCTGATCAAACATTTTGTTCAGTTCTTCCATTACGTAGTTGATTCGCTCTTGCGACTCTTCCATAAAAACGACTTCCATTCCTGACGAAGCCGTGATGTTGATGATATTACGCCCTTCCTTTCCGGCACCTACGACACCAATTTTCGAGAAAAGTGGTTTGTGCTTGCTTTCGGAAGTGATGTTTAAGCCGTACTTTTCGATAGGTTCTATAATTAATTTGCTCATATTTTGCTGTTGATTTGTTGATTTGCTTATTTGTTGATTTGATTTTCGTTCAATCGCTTTGTCTGGTTGTTTTTTAGCGCATTTAGTTTGTTTGTTATCTCTTTCAGTTCTAAATCAATATCTTGAAAATCGTTCTCTGAAAGAAATCCTAAATCCAACGAACTTACTAATTGGCAATAAAGTTCTAATGTCGAACCATATGCTATTTCTGTAAATCTGATTTGGTCTTTTAATGAAGAACGCGAAGTTCCTTCTGCAATATTTGATGTAATAGAAACTGAGGATCTTCTTATCTGGGAAACAAGCCCAAACTTCTCTTCATTCGGATATTTATTTGTTAGTTTATAAATTTTTATAATCAATTGACGTGCTTTTTGCCACACATCTAACTTTTCAAAAGAATATCTATAGTTCATTGTTGAGTTGTAGAGTTGCTTATTTGCTTATTTGTTGATACGATGATTTGCTTTACATTCAAATAAACAAATAAGCAACTCTACAACTCAACAATTATTTTTTCATCCCAATTGCTTGATTTGCCGCAATGGCAACCATATTATAAATATCGCTTACCGAACAGCCTCTCGACAAGTCATTTACCGGTGCTGCCATTCCTTGAAGAATTGGACCTACGGCTTCGGCGTTTCCTAAACGTTGCACGAGTTTGTACCCGATATTTGCAGACTCCAAAGAAGGGAATATCAATACATTGGCTTTTCCTGCAACAGGACTTCCAGGTGCTTTCAATTGTCCAACTGATTCAACAAGGGCTGCATCCGCTTGTAATTCACCGTCAATAGCCAAATCGGGTGCAATTTCTTTCGCCAACTGTGTGGCTTTCGCTACTTTATCAACCAAATCGTGTTTTCCGCTGCCTTTGGTCGAAAAGCTCAACATTGCCACACGCGGCTCCACGCCCACAATGTTTTTCGCCGTTTGTGCCGATGCAATAGCGATAGATGCCAGCTCTTCGGCTGTGGGATTGGGCATTACGGCGCAATCGGCAAAAATAAGCGTACCGTTTTCGCCATATTGCGGCGTTTGGGTAAACATAATAAACGCACCTGAAACCACATTTACGCCCGGCATCGTTTTGATGATTTGCAGTGCGGGACGAAGAACATCACCTGTAGTGTTTTCCGCACCGGCAATTTCGCCGTCGGCATCACCGTTTTTAATCATCAAACACGCCAAATAAAGCGGATCTTCTGTCAATTCGCGTGCTTTCTCAATCGTCATTCCTTTGTTTCGGCGGAGTTCGAATAACAATTGCGCATACGTCTCTTTTTTGTCGTGATTTTTGGGGTCAATGATAGTCGCCTTGTTGATGTGGTTAAGGTTGTATTCTTTTGCTAACAACTCAATTTTATTCGGATTTCCCAATAGAATAATTTCTGCTACGCCATCGTGAAGCAACTTATCGGCTGCTTGCAACGTTCTTTTTTCGGTTCCTTCGGGAAGGACAATGCGTTGCTTGTTTGCTTTTGCCCGTTCGATGATACTTTTTAATAAATGCATATATGATTGTTTTTTGATTTTTAATGACGAAAAAACCGGTTTGGTCTTTTATTTGCACAAAGATAATGAAAGCCGAGCGCAAAGCCAAATTTATTTGGCTACGTTTTACTCCGTCGATTTTCAATTGAGCTTTGCCGAGGCGCATCTTATCTTATGCAAAAGTACAAAAAAAAGAGAGAACAAAATAGCAAATATATATAATATAAAGAGAAAAATGTTCAAATATGAAGATAAGAAGTGTAATTATTTTGTTTTATCCTTTTTCTCACGTTCAAAGCGAATGTATTTCAAATTTGCTTTCAGGTCGGTAGCGGCGCGGAAACATATTTTCTTTGCTTTCACGCGGCGGGGTGTACATTCGTCGGGCATGTCGAAGCCCTCGCTGCTTGCCGATATCGATAACAAGCCCAAACCATCGAGACGCACCTTGTGTCCTTCGTGCAAATACTTTTCTATCAAACCCGACAAACCGATGAGCGTGGCAATCACATCACTTTCGGAAAGTGAACTGCTGCGCGCGAGGTCGCGGGCTAACCGGCGACTGCTTATTTCGCCCGAATATATGGGCACGGCGTAATATTTGGCGGATTTATCGCCAATACCGCCGCGTTTGGTCTTTACTCTGTATCTAAATGCCATATTATTGCTTATTGAATTTATTTTTGTACTTATCTAATTTGTCATATATGCTTATCTATTTTCTATTAGACATATATCTTAGTTTTGGTTTAATATATATCTAAAAAATTCTTTGATATATATCTAAATATTGATTTGATATATATCTAAATAAAATTTTATACGTATTTGTTTGAGTTTTTGTGCTTATGTATTTGAAAATTTATGCTTGAGGGATAAAAAAAGAGCCGAGATTGTTTTCTCGACTCTTTCATTTAGATAATCAATGTCTTGCTGTTTTTTAATATTTGTGGTGCTAATGAGGACGTGAATTAGAAGATTCGGGATATGTGTAAATGAAATTAATCGATAAATTTAAAACACGCAGCATTGTTTTTTGGATAGTCCCTTTTTTTGCTTAAAACAGACTTGTAAAGTCTATTTATTTTAGGAAACAAAGGCGCGTAAACCGATAAAAAAAATTACACAAATCAGAAACAGTTACCCTCATTCTCTTCTCTTATTATGACAGCAAACCTTGCATCAGCCGTTTGTCCTGTAACTTCGTCTTTAATCGTAATAACAGCGGTGCCAGCAACATTTCTGTGAAGAAGCCAAACAATAGCCGGATTATAGTGCCTGATGTCATGGAAGTCTCTATCAAGCTCTTTTAGTTCAACAAACGCTACTTCGCTGTTGGAGTTTTCTACACTATAGATACCGCTACCGGAAACAATTATCCCTATACCGCCCCCAACCTCTCCCGGAATACCACCAGGTGGTATGCAGAAAGTGGTTCCTCCTCCGAAAATCTGGAAGTCATACTCTTCCACTACCTCCACATAGTAAGTTTGATACATCCATTTATCTTTGGTGAAAGAAATAAGTGTTCCGCCTAATTTATCTGCCTTAATATTTTTTATGTTTCCGGATTCCTGAATTGAAATAACTGATGGGTCATTAATTTCAATGACAACAGAGTTATCATTGGTGTGTTTATCGTGTAAATCACCCAATTGTCGACTTTCCCCTAATTTGATTTGTATAACCTTGTGGACTACGACGCGATCTATAGACTCTGTTACGCTTACTTTTACTTCCATAGCACTTTCAGCATTAGAAGCGTTGACAGTAACAATGGCTTCGCCCTCATCAACTCCAAAAATAATAAACTGATTCTCGCCGTAGCTTCGTACTTTGGCAATAAGATCATCAGAGGTTCTGATATCTAATATTCTGCTTGTATTAGCAACTTCTACTATGATATACGGCGTTTCAAGATTTAATATACAAGAAGTTATGCTTAGCTTGGGGCTATTGTCTTCTATCGTAATATTTTTATCGCAACTTATAATAATAAGGGCGAGTAATAGTGGTATTAATTGTTTGAATTTTTTCATATTTCTATTTGTTTAAAATGAGTACAAAGATAGCAATCCCTAAGCAGTTATTTTTGATAGCTGCTTAGGAAAATTGCATCATTACATCCCGAAGCTAATATCCACTATCATATAATCCTCTGGATTGTCTTCACGATAGAGAACTCCTTCGAGGCGTCCTTCAAGAACTACTGCAGGCGTGTATCCCGTATAAGGCTCAACAATGTCTAAATGTACCAAAAACGGATTATTCTTATCGGGAACATATCTCAATGGCTTCATCGCCACATGATCCACATAATCGGCATTATCATAGAATTCAATTGATATGGAAGAATTGAAATTATGGTCAAAGCCACCACCATCTAAGTCCACAAACAGATCACCATCTTCAATTTTGAGGATAGTACCTTCCAAAAAATTATTGACAAGCGTAAGACGAAGAATAGAAAGGCTTGGTAGCATATCTTTTGTTCTTTTATTCACATCGTAATTATAAGCCTCTTTATCATTAAAACAAAATGACATATATCGAAATAGCCCTTCCTTTTCTATATCAGGACGATGCAGCAACATATATCTGTGTCCTTGACGACCTTTCAAACTTGGATGTTGCACATGGCTTACCGAAATCTTTTCGCCAGTTAGTGGACGTTCAACTGCTCCATGCATATATCCCCAACTCCAATCCTGACCACGAATATATGGTTCATAAGTGAAGCCTTCGCCATTGTCGCAACTTGCCAAGATGCAAAGAACGATGATGGTGTATCCTATTAGTTTAATAATTCTTGTTTTCATCTTTTTTGCGGTTGTATTAATGAATTATATGACTATTCAATGTTGTAGCTGAATTTGGCGCATCGCGGTAGTCAAAAACGATAAACCACACCTACTCTAAATCCATTTTCCAACGTATTTCGAGGGTTTTTTATTTCTGCGCTTGAGCCAAGAGATAATAGAGGCATAGAGTATGAACGATACTTATAATACGGATTAAGAAACAGATCAATAGGGACATTTTTAAATTCGTACTTCACACCAACGCCCAACATCGCTCCTATTCCATACAGATCGGAATGAGTAGGATAATGGTCATTAGCAGAAAAAATGCTGTTATACAGGCCATTAATATCAACAAGCAGTCCGCCATTAAGAAAGAAATAACGAAAAAAATTAAAACGAAGAGTAACCGGTATTTCAAATATTGAGTGTTCCAATGTTTCAAAATTGGGGTTAGGAATATTCACACCATATATATATTTACTATACTCGAAACCTGCTTCCACATCAAACCTCTTTGATATTGGGCGAATATAGGTAAATCCGAAAGAAAAATTATTTTTTCCATATAAATCTTTCAGATTATCTATATTTCGACCCGCATCGTGCATTCCCAATCCCGAAAATGTTACTCCAATTTCTGTATCTTCTGTAATAAATTGCGCTTGCAGAGTACAATAGAAAGAGCACAAAAAGAAAATTGAAAGAATAGCTTTTTTCATATCCCAAACTTCGGATTATTTAAAATAATAACCAACAGAAACTGCGAGATTAATATTTTTAAAAGAAAGATTATCTTCATTACTCAAATTATATAAACCCGGATTGAATTGACACTTTATAAACACTTTTTTATATTGAAAACCTGTGCCTACGTTCACTCCAAAATCAAATGGATTATAATCATCTTTTTTTGAGCCAAATTTAACATCAAGATAATCGCCTCCCTCTGTTCTCAATTTTGCCGAAAGTCCATAGCCTATATATGGTCCTGCAAAAGCAAATAACTTGGAATTACTTCCTACATTAAACTTATAAGCAATATTTACAGGTAATTGCAAATAGTTGAGCCTTAAATAGCTATTCTGTCCTTTACTGCCAAGCTGACTGAATAAAAGTTCAGGAATAATCGAAAACCTATCATTAATACTATAATCTGCTACTATTCCGGCTCGGAATCCTGTTTTAGTATTATTGCTTGAAGCTACACCATCAGCATGTTTATGCAGGTTATCTGAAAAATTCAAACCTGCTGTAACTCCTATATTAACTTGTGCGAAAACAGTACTCGCAAAAAAGAAGAATAAAATCCCTACAAATAGTATTTTTTTCATATGTGTTTTTTTAAGTTTTGCCGCTTGGTTAGCAATTAACATAATTAAAAACTTAACCAAGCGGCTGAATTCATTGAATGTTTTTTAATTAACCCCTGCTATCGCGCGAATCCTTTCGCGCGGTCAAATAACACACGTGATGCAATTGCGTGGCAGCGGTGGAAGCTATTTAATATACCTTAAATAGTTTTAATGTATTAGTATTGAATTGAGAATGAATATTCTGTTTGAAAACTAATTGATCTTTATTTTTATTCATTTCCACCAAAAACCAGTCTCCGGAAATTAAACTGTGATGCTCTACAGATAAAAGTTTACCATCCACACGATAAGAAAATTGAAATTGCCTATCGGGATAAATTTCACTATCTTCATAATATCCGGTATTTTCTGTAATAAACGATATGCCAATTATTCGTTGGCTACTATCATTTTCGCGGAGAAAAGTAATTGTACCTTCCCAAGCAGTTTGCTGTAAGAAACCATTGCTTAAATCCAAGATGTTATCTTTATCTTCATCTTTGCAACCTGTCAATAAGATACTTAATAATAGTATTACTATGTTTATTTTTTTCATATTCAAAACATTTAATTTATTTGTTATTATATACAGATACAAAAGTAATAAATATTCCCAACAACTTTGCTGCCGTTGGGAATATTATTACTTGACAAAAATCACAATCCAATTATTCTATATAATTGATATAACGAAGTCATTGAAACACTTTTTTCAGGAATTGAGTCAACCACTGCTGCCGCGCGAATCCTTTCGCGTGGTCAAATAGGCACGTGATGTAATCGCGCGGCAGCGGTGAAAATTATTCGGGATAGATACGGGATAAAATCATTACGGTATGATATTGTGTACCCATATTTTTCTCTAAACGCATTTCATCTTTTACCTTTTTGGTGGCTAACCAATTGCCACCAATATCTCCGATGCTATATTCAAAAAAAATCATATTCCCAGAAGCGGTGTATTTTTTTTTGGTAACTTCCCAACCGGAAGTGTATTCAACTTCTTCATACGTTTTGAAAAATATCGTTACATCTTTTTCAAATCCGGTAAAATCTGAATATATTCCCGACCATACAGTTTGATTTAATATTTGAGGGCTTAATGAAAGGTGTAAGTTTTCATCTTTATCGTTTTTATCACAACTCAAAACCGTGAGAGATAAAAGAACTAAGAATAATAAGTTGATATATTTCATTGCTTTATAAATATTTTAATTGCAAAGATAGAAAATCCTAAGCAGATATCATAAAACTGCTTAGGAAAATCATATCATTACAGACCGACAATAGTAAACAATTGATAGAGAGATGACATTGGGATATTTCTGATGGGGATTTTTTCCACCCAATCAAGCATTCCATAATCCCAAGGGATAAACTCATCATCATAGTAAGCAAATGCCGTGCGAGACCTTTGGTCGTAGATGTACATCATATTGGTCTGCGGATTTTTATATTTAAATACAGATGATTCGTCAAACTTGAATTCAATAGCCAAAGGCACTCGAATAAAAGGTCTTATTATTCTTGAAGGATTGGTACGAATTTCAATCCATTCATAATACTTGCCTTTTTGCGTAGCGATTGCTTGGGCTTTTGACATAAAAACGGCATTGTCATTGTTATGTCTCAACTCAGCATCAGATAGATTTGCCGAATTACCATCTCCTAGAATAATTTTGTCGCCGTGCCTTGTTGTTAATACGGGTAAAACATCATAAAGCTGCTCACCGGTAGATAAAGTACGAATATGGACTTTGGAAATTTCTATATAGGGAATTTCGTGATAACTCTGTGTTAAATGTCCCAAATGGGTATCCCGGATTCTACGTCTGAAATTTTCTTCCAACACAAATTTATCTAAACCTACTAATCCTCTATCAGCTACATCAATTACAACGTGATTTTTGACATCAGAGAGACTTTGCAACCAAGCTGTTAAGTCGATGTTATTATCTTCTATATTATCTACTTTTGTTGTTAAAGCAAGATGTGGAAGTCCCCCGGATAGTTGGATTCGATTGTTTACTCTTCTGATGTTACTTTCTGTAGAGTAATTGCTCGTACCCTTATAAGATGAACCAAAATTAGCAGAAGCACCAATTCCTTTCCACGAAAAAGAGGCATTCAGGTGTGTTGTCATATCTCGCTCGCGAGTTTCTGAGGTAGTATTGCCTGTGTAGTCTGCAACATACAAAGCATTGGCTCTACCACCTGTGTAATAATTGGATACAACAACAGTTCCCCACTTATCCATCATTTCTGCAATGGGTGTCAAATACAGATTTTGTGTGAATGTTGGACGCAAGTAATTGGCAGCAATCATTTTCTGCGCACCTGACACATTATCAAGCCATACCCTTGAATGAATATAAGTCAAATCGACTTCGCCTGTGAGTTCTTGAAAAATATTGATTCCCGAATTTTTGAATAAATCAGTAACTGTTTGTTTTCGTTTTGCGGAAAACAGACCGTAGCTAATTGAAAAGTCCGTTTCAATTTTTTTATTCATCTCATTGCTGGTTTCAAACCTCTCATAGCTTGAGTATGAGTTCACTTTGGCGTCTGTACTGAGAAGTGGGAAGATTTCTGTGTATTGTCTCATTATAGGGTCATTATACATTGCTTCCACATCAACAATCTGTCTTCCAAGATTGTCAGAATGTCCTATCAGGCTACCGAATTTATATGTGTAGCCCAAATATCGAAATGGATGGTCGGTAGGTACGGGGCGTTCAGACCTTAATTCAGGTTTTGATGTGGGACGTTCTCCGACAACTTTTCGCGCTTGTAAGATAATATCACGAGATGACTCTTCCTCTTTTGATAAATAAGTAGAACTATATTCATCACTGCAAGCCCATAGAATGAATAGGCTGCAAATGGCTGTAAATAAATATTTCTTCATTTTATTAGCTTTTATGATGTTATAGTATTACTCTTTCTTTTTTCTCTGTCAAACCCAGATTTACGGTTCTTGTTTGCAGAGTTTTCAGGTTTGTATATAGCGCATAGGCACTCTCTGGAATATCATCAACATAGATTACACCTCGCCAAGTTCCAATAAGCTTTATTTCTCTATCTCCACTTATAGCAATAGCCTCGTATTCAACTTCGACATCATAAACCGAAAAGAAATAAAATAAATCAAGTCTTGTGTTAGCAGGAACACGAAAAGGTACCACTGTTTTCAATTCTTTCCTAATTGTCTGGGAAACATTAGGGTTATAAATCAAATCAGCCGGGATATTATGGCTTGGTGTTAAGAACAATTTACCTCCTGCTATTTCAGGCGATTTGAACCTCAAATTACTTGGAATAGTAACGGAAAAATCAATATTTCTAACATTTTCTGCAAAACGATATGTGTGATTTACCCAATCGCTTACAGGTATATCAACATCTTCAGCAATAGATTTAGAATTGGTGTGTGGTGTAATAATCTGGTGAAGAGTGGGGCGTTTTGTCATTTTTGCCGACCACTGATTTACATATTTCACACTCGACAAAGTAAATGCTTGTGTGGGTTGAATTCTAAAATGTTGCTTTGTCAATTGATTGTATTGTGCCATTGATGTTCTGGTGGCTTCAGCTTGTGCTGTAAAATTGAATATATCCCACCAAGACCCACTACTGCCCTGTCCGAAAATATCAGTACTTTGTATGGCTACAAAGCCATTAGCCGGAATAAAGTCCCATCCGGCACCAAATGAAGAGCCGGAATTATCAGCTTTCGCCATCAATAATTTATTATTAGATTGACCGACGGGGTGCCCGACAACAATGGGTGTTTTTGTTTGTTTTGAATAAATCATATACGGGATTCCCGTACTTGCCGGTAATACTTTTATATTGAACAATTGGGATTCGTTAGTATGGCTTCCTACAAGTATAAGCTCTCTCCCGACACCGTTTGTAGAAAGAACTTTATTTGTTTGATTAACAGCAGTAAAAATACGCACATCTCGGTCTCGAATAGCATATAAATTATTCCAAAGTGTCGCATCATAGCTATATCCCGAACTTCTCAATTGATTACCTTTGAGTTTTTCGAACTGTTCTTTCAAAGCTTTTAACTCTTCCGTTTCTTCAATGACTACTAAATCTTCTACAAGAGAATCAGTAGGCAAGGTTATTTCCTCTAGCGCAGAAACCAATTCTGTCATTTCTACATCACTCAAAAACGTAGCATCTTGGCTACAAGACGGCAACAATATAGCTGCGATAAGTGCCATCAAAATAAAAATTCTAAACTTTCTCATTGTTGTAATTTTAATTGATTATTTTTGAAAACTTCTTTTTATAAATTCATATTCAATTATTTATATCTCAAATTCCCCACTCAATTCTATTCGTTCGTTACTAAACCTAATCTCATAGTTGCCTTCCGGCAACTCCATTAGTGAAATAGCGAGGAACGGTTGTACCGCTGCATTTACTATTTCATCAAATACCTGCTCGCCCCATTCATTGGTAATGGTAACTTGTATTACTCTCACGTGTCGTTGAAAACGAGTCAAAATGAAATCACTTTGTTTTTTGACAGAAATGAAATCGCCTTTACGGAAACTTTGGTCTTCGTACTCTCCTTTCAAGGGTATATCACGAGAGTTGCTATCTGTGCTTACTTCATTATAAGCCGCTAAATTGTGTGCTGCGGAAACAAAAAACATTCCCAACACCATACAGAAAAATAAAATTTGCCTTTTCATTCGTTTTGTATTTTTTTGATGAATTATGGTGTAAAGGTAGATACATAGCAAAAAATGTGCAATAGGTTATAATGCATACATAGCTCAATTAACAAAAATATTTTTTATCTTGCTGTCAATGAGTTGCTTGAAAATTGGGTATATAAAGGATGTATAGGAACTGGTTTGCAGAATAGAGCGAATTCCGGATGTTGAAAAAGCAATATTGTTGCTTCGGTGTGCTTGTTTGGTTATGATAAGCTGTATTTTTGCTTTAATACAGCGGCAAAATCGGCGGCTTTTTCTGTCAAGTTCATTTTTTTACGAATGCTTGTTCGAGCCATATTTACAGTAGCTACACTTTTTTCCAAAACAGAGGCTATTTCTGTGGGCTGTATATTGACAAACGACAATACGGCTACTTTGTATTCCGTGTCGTTAAAAAAATAATTTTCCTTGATAAACGATAACAAATTCGGATACATTTCTTCTATCATTTCTGCCAATATATCCCACTGTTCGGCATTTTCTTTGCCGAAAATGATACTGCTAAATTGAGAAACAACGGCATTGGCACTAATTTTTACATCTTTGCCAAGTTGCGTTTTCACAAGCAAAGCCTGAAACAGGATGTCAAACTTCCACAGTAATGCTTCCGGCAATTGTTCACTGCGTATTTCTTTGTCGGTTTGCTCAGCTTTTCTAATTTGAAGGTCTTTGTTTGTGTGCTTGAGTGTGTTGATTACATTTTGCAAACTCAACAGCCTGTTTTTTTGATACAACACCCTGCGGTACATAAAAACTGCCAATAAACTTGCAAGCAGAAAGCCAATCAGCAAAAAAATACCTTGTCTCTGCCGCTTCAAAAGCATTTGCGTATGTTCATTTTGATATTTTTGATAATCGTATCGCTGTTGTACTTCATAAACGGATTGTTCCAAACGTTTTCGGGTAATCTCTTCTACTAAGGTAAGTTCCTTTTGCGAATAATCAAATACGGCATCAATATCATTGTTTTCTTTTGCGATAGTTGTCAGAAAGTTATAAACCGCGACCTTGAAGTACGAATCATCTGACTGTTCCAGTGACTGTTTTAATTTATTAATATACAGAGCCAAAGAGTCGGGCTGATTGGTATTGGCATACAGTTTTGCAAAGTTTAGATAGTAACGAGGTAGTCTTGCGCTATCATTGTTTAAATCAAATGATTGACGCAGATAATCCGCAGCTTTTTCATATTCATTCGCATTGGCATAGGTTACATAAATATTCTGCATCAAAAGCATTAACGCTTGATTGTTTTCGACATTTTTTGCCAATTCTAAGCCTTTGTAAAAAGCTACAAATGCGTTGTCCTTTTTTCCGGATAGCATATACATTTGTCCGATTGCACCGAAACATCTTGCTTGCATTGGTGCGCCATCAAAAGAGTTTGCGTAAAACTGCTCTGCGTTCTTGTATTTTTCCAATGCCTCAATATACAAACCGCTTTTCTCTAAAAGCTTTCCAAGATTAAACTGTATGAAGCCTTGCAAATTTGCATCATTGACTTCTGCCGCAAAATCTGCTGCTTGTCTATAATGCAGCATTGCATTTTCAGAATCGCCTATTTCGAGATGTACAACGCCGCTATAAAAATAGGCAAGAGTTGTCTGTCGTGGGTCTTTGTTTTGTTTTGCAAAATAACGTTTTGCATTAAATATCAGCGTGTCGTTATCAATGGGTAAGTAGTTTTTGTATCGTGTTTGCACTCGCGTTACAAGGTATGACATATAATCTCGTTTACTCAAACTGCGTTCGGGGGCGAAGATAGAATCAATAAGTTGTAGCGCACTGTCAGGCTGTATTTCAACAAGAGCCTGCGCCTGTCGTAACAAATCTGATGCTTCTTCGCGCTGCGGATTACAGGCGAATAACAACAAAATAGTGAAAATAGACAATAGTATATGTATGATGCGATTCTTCATAAAAAAACAAACATTCAGTTGTCGAACTATGACGATTGTGTTTTCGATTTTATTGAAAATCGAAGGTCAAAGATAGATAGAATTTTGCAAAAATGCAATCGTTTTTGTTTTATTATAGGCCGCGTCAGCCGCTGTTTCTTTCATTTTCAATGATCAACTCATAATTGGTACTCCTGCCACCTGCTTCATCTTGTTTCAAAATTCCTTTTTCTATTAAATCCTTTATATCTCGTAAAGCGGTGTCCGAAGAAATTTTTGTCATTTTAGCCCACTTAGAAGAAGTAAGTTTACCATAGAAATTATCAAACAGTTTATTGATAACAAATCTTTGACGTTCATTAATTTGTGTGTTTTTATGCTTTTCCCAAAAACTTGCCTTGCGAAATACACTCTTGAGGGTAACTTCCGTGTTAAGCAACGAATTTTTCAAGCAATTGAGAAACCAATTTAGCCAAAGCGTTATATCAGAATCGCCGTGTTGCGTTTTTTCCAATGCCGAATAATACTTTTTCCGCTCCTTCAAAATTTGGTTCGACATACTGTAAAATCGCTGAGAACTGTCATCACTACGAGCTAGCAACATGTCGGAAATTGCTCTTGCAATACGTCCATTTCCATCGTCAAAGGGGTGGATTGTTACAAACCATAAATGGGCAATGGCAGACTTTATAACTGAATCGATGGGGGGGGAAGCATTCACCCAATTGATAAATTTATCCATTTCAGTTTTCACATTTTTTGCTTCAACCGCTTCATAGTGAATTTTTTCCTGCCCCATTGCCCCTGAAACCACCTGCATTTCTCTTGTGCGATACCTCCCCACTTCGATTTTATGCATTCCGCTTCTACCTGATGGAAAAAGTGCTGAATGCCAACCGAAAATACGGTCTTCGCTTAAAACTTCAGCGTAATTTTGAGTTGCATCAAGTAGCATTTCTACAATACCTTCTACATTTCTGTCAATAAACTCCAATCCTCCTATTTCTAAACCTAAACGCTTTGCAATAGAAGAACGAACTTGTTTCCGATTAAGTTTTTCACCCTCTATTTCGGACGATTTCATAATATCAAGGGTTAAAGTTTCAAGCATTGCTTCTGATTTCAATGAAAATCCCCAAACACTCATTGTGCCTAATAATTTTCCCTGTAAATTACGAACTTCGCCAAGTACAACGGCTAACTTATTGTAATCCCAAGTGAAATTTGTCCAATTTCTGTGTTGATAAATATATTTCGCCATATCAAATAAATTTTGCGGCAAATATACACAATATTTTCCGCATTATATGCGGTGAATAAGTGTTTTTTTCTCCGCGTCTTTCTTTTCAATTTTTTAGTCCTTATCTGAATTATTATATAATTACCAAATTACCCCTATAAAAATCCAACAATGTAGCATATATCGGATGTTGTTTCAATATTTGCGCATTACCAATCAAAAACAATTGTTGCCGCGCGCGAGTGAGCGCAACGTTTAATTTTCTATCTACTGTACCGTTGTGATTTAAATTGCACAGAAAATCAAGCTGATACGCCTTGTTCACACAAAACGAAACAATAATCACATCGCGCTGACTACCTTGAAAACGCTCTACCGTGTCCACCATAATTTGCTCAAAATTGGGGATTTTTGCTTGCGAAAGTTGATGACGAATAAGTGCAATTTGATTACGATAAGGTGCGATGATACCTATTTTTTGAGTGTCAAAACTCTTGCTGTTTTCTTTATACACTGATTGAATTGATTGTACTAATTTCACGGCGATTTCCGCTTCCGTTTCGTTAATTTTGTTCGATGAAGACGGACGATATTGTTTTTCGGTCGAAAAAAACATAATCCGTTCATTTGCTATAACTTTGCTATAAATGTCATTTGTCGAATGATTTAGTTTCCATTCCTGCAACTGCCAATCAAGAGCAGGAAAAAGATTCTCGTTATAAAAATACTTTGCCGAAAAAGCGGCGATATCTGTGTGCATTCGCCCCTGATACGTCAGTTGTGTGTACGAATTTATCCACTCATTTTCGATACAACGGCGCAAAAGTCGTTCGAAAAACGAATCGCGACAATCCGTTATGCCAATTTCTCGAAGTTTCGGCTCGTGAATTTCCGAACTATGTGGTTTTTGCAACACAATGGTAGATAATTGGTTGTGGTCGCCAATCATCACAAATTTATCGAAACGCGGTAATAGTCCAATCAGTTGCGGCTCAGGAATTTGCGATGCTTCATCAATAATTGCCACGTGAAAATGTTTGAGACTAAACAACTCCTGTCGTCCGTTTATCGACGCAAGCGTGGAAATAAAGATTCGTGTTTTTTCGATTTCTTGTCGCAATTCTTCACGATTTCGTGCATTTTCCGAAATGTTTTGAAGCAAACGATGTCGATACGGCATTGCGCACGACAGTTCTGTTCCCACACGAATAAACGAATCGCACTCACCTGAAACACAGTTAAAAGCAGCATTGACCGCTTCACATAATTCGTCTACCGCACGATTGGTGTATGCCAACACAAGGATGTTTTTTTCCGTATCTTTGTGATATTCTTCGATTAAGCGACGGGCGAAAATCGATGTTTTTCCTGTTCCGGGCGGACCCACAATCAAAAAATAATCTTTGGCAGCTAATGCTTTTTCGACAATATTTTCGGGATAAGAAGAACACAGATGACGCGGATAACATGGATTCTCGTGGATTGTCATTGCGGGCTCGATCCGCAATCCCTTTGTTTTTTTAGGGGATTCCGTGTCAAGCACGGAATGACGAAGAAAATCCGTGTTATCCGCGTCATCTGTGTTCAAAAAAGATTTTGGTTTTTCCAACCCCAACAACAAATCCCTTTTTTGAATTGATGTTTCAAGAAATGAGAAAAGACTCTTATACATTGAATTATACGACGAATCGAGCGTATCGTGTTCAATTGCCCAAAGCGGATTTGTATCAAAAAACGTACGATTTTTCTGTTTGTATCGAAAACGTACTTCTACCGATTTTTGTGTTATTTGCACAATTGTTCCTTTGAGAATCTGCGTGTTAAGTACTGTGTCGTTTTCAAATTGACGAGGATAAACGATACAGATTTCGCCTTCGCGAAAGTTCACAATGTCATTATCTGCTTGATTTCGGGCGAAATAAATCGTCATATCATTGCCCGAATCATCTATTTTGCTGATAGATAAATTAAAAAGTACGTCTAATGCTTCGGCTCGTTCGCTAAAATCGCTGTTCCACAACGATGCCAAACCGGTTGGCGATTCATATTCCGCATCGCCTATTTTTTGCAAATATAGTTCTCTTGAAATAAAGCGAATATATCGAAAAAAGTAATCCAATTCCCATTCTCGACATTGCACAAGTGTTGCACGAATTTTTTCGATTTTCTGTACAAAAAATGCCGGCAAATTTTCTTGTCTTGACGATTGAAACAGTTCTTCAAATAGTGCACACGCTTGTTTGTTGTCGCCCTGCATCAACGCATATTCGTTTACAATAATGGAATTACGCACGTTGGTAATCTCTTTTTCTAACTCTTGATATACTGCAGCGAAGCGCAAGTTTTCGCCCGAAACATTTCCGGCTGAATACAAAATTGCCGCATCAATTTGACGCGCATCTTTACCAAAAACGCTTTCTACCATTAAACGATAAACGGCGGTTTGCACTTCGTGATTAAGCGCAATTTTTCCGGTATCAATTTGTGGATAAGGCAATTTTCCTGATTTTAACTCTACGATATGTGCGTTTTTCGTATTGGGCGCAATGTGTAGCAAATCAAGTCGCCCTTGAAATCCAAACTTTTCACTGAAAAACGACGGCTCTAATGTACACTGATGCACATCAATTCCACGTCGCGGAAAGTCTTGTTTAATAACACGTTTAATATTGTCAAACTGCTTTTTAGCCTTTTCCATAAACGTTCGAAAATCGTCCGTAGAACGAATATCCTCGCAACTTGTGTATTCAAACGGCGACTGCTTGAACGATTGCAAAAAGACATCGTCAAATTTCACGTTATCAATATTTTGAGCAAATACCAATTCGTCGAGAAAGAAGTTCGCCAAATTTCCCAACAGCAGATACGAACGATTTTCTTTTCCCTCAAATTTGTTGCGAAAATAGTGTAACGGTGAAATCGAATAGTCTTGAAAGCACTCGGCAATTGCCGAGGCATCAATCAGATAATCAGGCTCTAAGGCGATGTGTTTGGGGATAAAATATCCGTTTTTGTCAATTGTGCAGTTGATTAGATTAAGTTGTGCATTTTCCCAAAATCGCTCACAAGTTTCATTGCTATATTTCACCGTCAATTCCGTTTCGGGCGAATTTTCGGGAACAACAATCAGTAATTTTTTTGCGCTGTCGATTTTCAATACATGTGCTCGAAATGTATCATTTAGTATCGGTGTTTTTGATTCGGCAATAGTATTTTCTGCTGATACCGTTTTTTTACCCGATGCCACAAGACAAAGCGTGATAACAGCACGTTCGGCACGTCGGTAGGCTGATTCTGCAAAATCGATATTGGTTTTTTTTCGTAATTCGCTTGCTTTTACGCGAAGATTTTGTAATTGCCATTCCGTTTGTTTCTCTAAATCAAATTTTTGCGATACAAATACAATGCGTGAAAAGAGTGTGGAAAATTGCATCGGTTCATTGTGCGTAAGCGATTTGCAGAGACGCTCCAACAATTGTTTGAGTGCGAAAAGTTTTTCGCGAAACGATTGTTCGGAATGGCTAATAACTTCTATTTCGGATAGATAGGAAGATGTGTTGTGCATAAATGGGTCTGTTATTTATACAAAACAAAATAATATACTCCTGCGACTTGCGCCAACAAAATCAACGGAATAAACACAACAAAATACCAACGTTTCGTTTTGTGGCGAAAGAAATACATTCCAATCCACGTGCCGAATGCACCGCCGGCTATAGCTATTAAAAACAGCATTTTTTCTGAAGTTCGTGTTTTCTTTTTTCTGGCTAATCTTTTATCTATCCCAAAAAACGAGAAAGAAATCAAGTTGATGATTACGAAGTATAGCAGAGAAATTATTGTAGCATTCATTGTTTCATCTTTTTTACATATTGCAAAGTTAGTATTTTACAGCAGAAAATCCTAACTTTGCCAAAAAATAACAACGATGATTGATTTCTCAAAAATACCATCTCCTTGCTACGTTCTCGAAGAAGATTTACTGCGTAAAAACCTGCAACTAATTAAATCGGTAAAAGAACGAGCAGGCATAGATATTATTTTGGCATTCAAAGCGTTTGCAATGTGGAAAACATTCCCTATTGTACGCGAATATATAGAACATTCTACCGCAAGTTCGACGGCGGAAGCACAATTGGCTTTCGAAGAAATGGACAATCTTGCTCATACTTATGCACCATCTTATACCGACGACGATTTTCCTACATTTCTGAAATACAGTAGCCATATTACATTTAATTCTCTTTCGCAATTCGAACGATTTTATCCGCAAGTGCAAGCATCGGGGAGAAATGTGCGATGTGGCGTGCGCATCAATCCCGAATTTTCAGTGGTGGAAACCGATTTGTATAATCCGAGTGTACCCGGATCGCGACTTGGTGTAACGTGCGATCTCATCGGCTCCATGCTTCCCGAAGGAATTTCCGGACTGCATTTGCATAATCTCTGCGAAAGTAATTCGTATGATTTGGAAAAGACGCTCGAAGTGGTCGAGGAAAAATTCGGACACTTGTTTTCACAAATCGAATGGCTCAATCTCGGCGGCGGACATCTGATAACGCACAAGGATTACGATGTTGAACACCTCATTTCGTTGCTGAAAGCACTGAAATTACGTTATCCGCATCTCGAAATTATTTTAGAGCCGGGTAGCGCTTTTGCGTGGAAAACAGGCGTTTTAGTGGCATCGGTAACTGATATTGTAGAGAGTAGGGGAGTGAAAACGGCGATGCTCAACGTGTCGTTTGCGTGTCATATGCCCGATTGTTTGGAAATGCCCTACAAACCGTGTATTCGTGGCGCATATCAAGAGCCTGTTGCGGATAAACCGACGTATCGAATGGGTGGAAACAGCTGCTTGAGTGGTGATTTTATGGGTGATTGGTCATTTGATGAGCCATTGAAAGTAGGCGATATCATCGTTTTTGAAGATATGATTCATTATACCATTGTGAAAACCACGATGTTTAATGGCGTTTCGCATCCGTCTATCGGTTTGTGTACACAGAACGGACATTTTGAATTGTATCGAAAATTCGGTTACGAAGACTATAAGGGAAGAATGAATTAATGTTGTTTTGATAAACAATTTCATATTCAATTTGTTTATAATGTAGGAAAATAGTTTCTTAACATTAAAAATTTAGATTATGGGAGCTTTTATATGGTGGATCCTTATTGGATTAGTAGCGGGTTTTCTCGCAGGTAAAATTATGAGAGGCGGCGGTTTCGGCTTTTTTGTAAATGTATTGGTTGGTATTGCCGGCGGTTGGCTCGGCGGCTGGGTTTTCGGATTGTTTGGTATTGGCTCAACCAGTATTATCGGAAGTCTTATTACTGCGCTTGTAGGTGCTTGTTTGCTGCTTTGGATTATATCGCTTTTCAAGAAGTAAAATCTGCGTAGAGTTATCAAAGAGTCGGTGTGTCTAACAAGGCACATCGTTTTTCTTGTATGAAATAAACTAACAATTAAAAATGAAAAAAAAACAAATCGGTATTTTTTCAGGCTCATTCAATCCCATTCACGTTGGGCATTTGATATTGGGCAATTATATGTGCGAATTCACGCATCTCGATGAGGTGTGGTTTGTTGTTTCGCCACACAATCCGTTGAAAAACACCGATGAATTGTTGGATGATGATGTTCGCCTGCAAATGACACGTTTGGCATTGAGCGATTTTGAAAACCTAAAAGTGTCTGACATAGAGTTCCATCTGCCGCGCCCATCTTATACCATTGATACGCTCACCTTTCTGAAAAACAATTATCCGGACGCGGAATTTACGTTAATTATCGGCGGGGACAATTGGATGAATTTTCACCAATGGAAAGCATACGAACAATTGCGTCGAGAGTTTCCAATTTTTATTTATCCTCGATTGAATGAAGAAATCGTTATCCCCGAACAATTTCAAAAAAACATACAAGTAGTGAATGCACCGATTGTAGAAGTGTCGTCCACTTTTATTCGCAACAGCATTAAGGCGAGAAAAAATATTCGTGCGTTTGTCGGCGAAAAAGTATGGGAGTTTATGATGGAAAAAGGTCTTTATCGGTAAAAAAACAATCCGAAATTATTCTCACTTTTTGAACTGCGAATATTTTTGATATTAAACAAAATGTCGTATCTTTGTATCGTTTTAGTAGCTGTTTAGATGTTTGCAGAATAATAAACAGCCACACAGTTATTTAGGTTTATCACGGACGAATCTGTTTTATTTTTGAAATAATTAACATCTATAAGCAGCAGATTAAAATCATTGAAGCAATAAGAGAATAGATCAAGATAATCGTCTGAAAATAATTTTATTACAGCTATGACAAAATTCAATGCAACGGAAGCGTGGAACGGCTTCAAAGGAGATGTTTGGAGACGCGAAGTAAATGTGCGCGATTTCATTCAGAACAATTATACTCCCTATTCGGGTGATGAGTCATTTTTGGCACCCTCGACAGAAAGAACAAAAAAGATTTGGGACAAACTAACCGAAATGTTCAAAGTGGAACTCGAAAAAGGAGTTTACGATGCAGAAACTAAAATGCCGCAAGCCATTGACGCTTATGGTGCAGGATATATCGACAAAGATTTAGAAGTTATCGTAGGATTGCAAACCGATGCACCTTTGAAGCGTGGAATTTTCCCGAGAGGTGGACTACGAATGGTGGAAAACGCTTTACATTCGTATGGATACGAATTAGACCCGGTTACGATAGAAATTTTCACGAAATACCGTAAAACGCACAACGAAGGTGTTTTCTCGGCTTACACCGATGAGATGTTAGAATGTCGCAAATCGGGTGTAGTAACCGGATTACCTGATGCTTACGGTCGTGGGCGTATCATTGGCGATTACAGACGTGTTGCCTTGTATGGAACCGATTCGCTGATTAAGGACAAAATCCAACAGTTGAAACGCTTGGATATTCAAGAAATTACCGAAACTATTATCCAACAAAGAGAAGAAGTGAGCGAACAGATTTCAGCTTTGAAGAAATTTGTAACAATGTGTCAATCATACGGATTCGATGTAAGCAAGCCGGCGCGCTATGCGCGCGAAGCCGTACAATTTGTTTATTTCGCTTATTTGGCTTCGGTAAAAGACCAAGACGGTGCGGCAATGTCGTTGGGGCGTACAGCCACTTTCTTGGATATTTATATCGAAAAAGATATTCGCGAAGGAAAATTGACCGAGCAGGAAGCACAAGAATTAATCGACCAATTCATTATCAAACAGCGCATTATTCGCTTCTTGCGCACACCCGAATACAACGATTTATTTTCAGGAGATCCTGTTTGGGTTACAGAGGCACTTGGCGGACAAGGTGTTGATGGACGTACATTGGTAACAAGAAGCTCGTTCCGCTATCTACACACATTATATAATTTAGGACCGGCACCCGAACCGAATCTCACGGTGCTTTGGTCGGTGCATTCGCCCGAAAATTGGAAAAGATTCTGTGCGAAAGTATCCATCAACACATCGTCTATTCAGTATGAAAACGATGATTTGATGCGCCCCGAATATGGTGATGATTACGGAATTGCTTGTTGTGTTTCGCCATTGAAAATCGGAAAACAAATGCAGCTTTTCGGTGCGCGCGCCAATTTGGCAAAATGTTTGTTGTATGCCATCAACGGCGGTCGCGATGAAATTACCGGAGCACAGGTAGCACCGGCTTTTGCACCGGTTACGACCGAATATTTGGATTACAACGATGTAATGGCAAAATTTGACCAATTGATGCGTTGGTTGGCAAAAGTGTATGTAAACACGTTGAAAATCATTCACTATATGCACGATAAATATGCTTACGAAGCATATCAATTGAGCTTGCACGATTTGGAAGTTGAGCGCATTCGTGCCACAGGAATTGCCGGATTGTCAATCGTAACCGATTCATTGGCAGCAATTCGCGATGCGAAAGTGAAAGTGATTCACGATGATAGGGGTCTTGCCGTTGATTTCAAAATTGAAGGCGATTACGTTCCATTTGGCAATAACGATGATAATACTGACAACATTGCCGTTGAAATTACGGAGAGATTTATGGAGTATCTTCGTCAACACCAAACATATAGAAATGCGAAACCAACCCAATCGATTTTGACGATTACCTCAAACGTAGTTTACGGAAAGAAAACCGGCTCTACGCCCGACGGTAGAAAAGCGGGAATGCCTTTCGCTCCGGGAGCGAATCCAATGAATGGACGTGACAGAAAAGGTGCAATCGCTGCGTTGGCTTCTGTTGCCAAGCTGCCGTTTCACCATTCGCAGGACGGAATTTCCTACACTTTCGGCATTACGCCAAGCGCGTTAGGAAAAGATATGGAAAACCGAATTGAGAATCTGGTGGATATTATGGACGGATATTTCACTCCTTCGGGTGGTCAGCATTTGAATATCAATGTGTTTGACAAAGAATTGCTTGTTGATGCAATGGAACATCCCGAAAAATATCCGCAACTTACGATTCGTGTTTCGGGTTATGCGGTAAACTTTGTTCGTTTAACGAAAGAACAACAATTAGATGTGATTTCGAGAACGATCAATCATAAATTATAATTGTTGATTTGGTTATTTGTTTTACAGAAGCTAAACCAAATCAACAAATAACCAAATCAACAAATAACCAAATCAACAGTGCAGATTGGCAACATTCATTCTCTTGAATCTTTTGGAACAGTTGATGGTCCCGGCATTCGTTATGTGATTTTCGCACAGGGTTGTCCACTTCGATGCTTGTACTGCCATAACCCCGACACGTGGAAAGTTGGTAATGCACCGATACAGATGACTGCGGAAGCGTTGCTGCAAGAAGTTTCGAAATACAAAACGTATATTCAAAAACGGGGAGGAGTAACTTTTTCGGGTGGTGAGCCATTGTTGCAAGCGCGTTTTGTGGGTGATTTTTTTCGATTGTGCCGGCAGGAAAATATTCACACGGCGCTTGATACATCGGGTTGTTTGTTCAACGACGATGTGAAACAGATGCTTGAATACACCGATTTGGTTTTATTGGATATCAAGACGATAAATGCTACACTTCATCAAAAACTAACGGGAATTTCACAAGACAAACCGCTCGCTTTCTTAAATTACCTACAAGAGATAAATAAACCAACTTGGATTCGCCACGTTGTTGTGCCAACGTTCACATTTAACGAAAAAGATTTGACAGACCTTGCACATTTTCTCAAACCTTATACAATGATAGAAAGAATAGAACTGCTTCCGTATCATACTTATGGGGCGTTTAAGTATGAAGAAATGGGGAAGAAGTATCCGTTGGAAGGTGTTGAGGACTTGAATAGTGAACAGTTGAAGAAAGCGGAGGAAATCTTTAAAAATGAAGGATTTGTAGTTTCGTAACATGTTTTCGTAGCGTATTTTGTATTACGAGGTATTTTAAGATATAATGCGTTTGTTATTTTGTTGATTATCGAAAAATAATACCTATCTTTGCTTCTAATTTAATGAACTAACAAAAAATTTAACTTATGAAGACTCTGAATAAAATTTTACTTGTTGCCTTTTTGGGGTGTTTATTGCATCAAGTATCTTATGCTCAATTAAATCCCTCGAGAGTGAACGCTTCAGATTCGAGAGATTTGCACGGAGTTATTAATCCGTTGGAAGCAACACAAACTTGGGCGTTCGTCCATCCCAATCAACTCCAATTTTGGAACAGCGAGATGAGAACAGGAGGGACATCTTGGGGTATGCTCAGCAGATCTCCGCAACGTATGAGAGCAAGAGAGGCAAGAAGAGACGCAACTCCCGACTACACGTTTACTTTGATTACCAATGGAATGAGTGTTGTAAATGTCGGGGAGCCTGTAAACTTTTCGGGAGGAGGAAGAGTTATTGAGGTAACTTACACTTTTCCTGCTGTATTGCAAGTTTCAGATAACAATGGCGCTATTCTGAAATCTTTTGAAATAAGTAGCGAAGAAAATGTGAGAACTGCCACCATCCATCCGACACTTTTGAATGATGTTGCATTGGGAGTAAGGAGTACGGTAATCCCCGTTGCATCGGGATTCAATGCTAATAATATTGAAGCGGTCACTGCAAATATGGATGCATATCTTGCAAGAATCGAGTTTAATACGTATTTTGATTTTGTTGCCCGTGCTGCAACCATTATCGGTTACGGATATGGTTTTCCGAGATTAACTTATAGACCTGCAATAATGGAGGTTGGCAGAAGGCAAAGAACACAATTTCCGGAACTGAACGCAAAAGTTGATGAGTTGAAAAGCGCAATAGATGAATATTTTTCAACGCCACTCAATGATGATTTGATGAACAGGTTGATACAATTGGGTGAATATTTCGAGTCAAACTATGATCCGGAAAATGCATCAAATGATGTTCTACAACTATATGCATCTAACGCAGCGATGGCTTTTCTGTTAGGAGGAAATTCCGATTGCGCTTACAGGCATTATCGTGTAGTTTCGCCTACTTTTGGGTTGTTGGCAACATTTCCTGCTGTTTTTCAAGATTATTATCCCGATATAACGGATATGCATAATCTATATCGGACAAGAAATGACCGAGAAGTGGTAGATGTGCCGGCTGCTACAGTTTCCGAACGTACAGAAATGGAGCGAAAAGCGTTGGAAGAGATGAGACAGCAACAAGTTGCAGCCAATCAGCAAGAGTTGGCGGCTCGCAACATTACTGATGTGCCGGGCTATGTGATGACCGCAGACGGGAATAAAGTAGAGGGCAATATAAGCATTAAATTTGTAGAAGTTACTCCTACACAGATAGTAGATACAGACCTTGCCAGATTGGTTTGGGTTAGAGGTGGGAGAGCCCAATCATTTAGACCTAATGCTGTGTCTTATATAATGGCTGATGGCAAACGTTTTGAGCCGGTAACGATTCCTGCATCTGTTGGAATGAGGGCTTTAAGTGCACTGGCAGGAGGATCAGCTGCTAATACTTTCTTTATGGAAGTCATTTACAGGAATGGTAATAGCACAGCATTTATTTCCCCATTAAATGAAATGTATTTTGTGAAAGGTGGTAAAGATGGGAGAGTTATAGCTTATAGTGCCGTTTTACGCGGTGGAAGAGAGGCTGATAGATTTTTCGTTGATAATTGTCCTGAGTTACAGACAAGAGTAAGTGCAGGAGAATTTACATCGTCGAAAGAAAGCTTGATATCATTTATTGACGCACTCGCCGGTTGTACGGAGTAAATTTTAGAGAGTGATTGCTTAGAGAATGAATACAATAATCCCAATCGATACCAAATCGATTGGGATTATTGTTTAGAGGTTGTTTTAAATTTATGTTGATTGGCTTGAAAAGCCAGATTTTCATAACCGCAGGTCAAAGCATAGCGACGACCTGCGGAAAATGCAACTCATACAACTTCCGCCTGAAAGGCGGGACAAGACAAGTGATGTCCTGCCTTTCAGGCAGGTGTGTTTAGCGCTACGTTTATCCGTAGGTCGCCGCTATGCTTTGACCTGCGGTTATGAAAATTTCGCCTTTCAGGCGTTTCTTAGAAAATTTAAATACCCTTTTTCACAAACCAATTCAACCAGTTCACAAACATCAAATTAGCGTGTGCACGCCAAGCAACTGCCGGATAATTATTGGGGTCATTATTTGGATAATAATGTTGAGGCATTTTTACTGAATCTAATCCTTTCGTTATATCGCGCATATATTCTTCGTGCAACGTAAGTGCCGAATATTCGGAATGACCGGTAACGTAAAACTCTCTACCATTGCGAGATGAAACGATATAAACACCTGCTTCTTCAGATTCGGACAAAATAGTCAATTCCGTACATTTTTTGATATCATCGGCACAAATCGTTGTGTGCCGACTGTGCGGCGCGAAAAATGCATCATCAAATCCGCGAAAAAGCGGACATGTTGGCTCATTTACCATATGTCGGAATACGCCGAAAAGTTTTTTGTCTAACGTGTATTTCTCAATTCCGTAAAAATGGTACAAAGCCGCTTGTGCGCCCCAACAGATATAAAATGTAGAGGTTACATTCACACGTGCCCAATCGAAAATTTGTGTCAATTCACGCCAATACGTTACTTCTTCAAACGGCAACAATTCTACAGGTGCACCGGTAATGATGCAGCCATCATAAAAATTGTTTTTAATAGCCGAAAACGGCTTGTAAAAATCATTCAAATGCGCTTCGGAAGTATTTTTCGATACATGCGTTTCCAAACGAATAAAATCAAGTTCGATTTCCAACGGAGAATTGGAAAGCAATCGTATCAAATCCGTTTCGGTAGCGATTTTGAGCGGCATTAAGTTGAGAATGGCGATTTTCAGCGGTGTGCTTCGACTCCGCTTAGCAACCGGATTAATGTTTTCGTTTCTCAAAATCTCTATCGCAGGAAAATTATCAGGTAAATTTACTATTGGCATAATTAGCACATTATTTATTAGCACATTAGCACATTAATTTACCGTGCTTCCCGGTTTTACCTCTCTCGATGTCTGAATAACCGACAACGATCCATCAGCATCTTGCGCCGACAAAATCATTCCTTCACTCATCAAACCACGCAATTTTCGTGGCTCGAAATTAGCAACAAAGCATATCTGTTTACCGACCAATTCTTGCGGATCCGGATAATATTCCGCTATACCCGAAAGAATTGTACGTTTTCCCAATCCATCGTCTAATAAAAAACGTAACAACTTATCCGCTTTCGGCACTTTTTCGCACTCCAAAACCGTTCCTACGCGAATATCGAGTTTTCCGAAATCGTCAAACGCTACATTTTCTTTAATCGGTGCAGGTGTGTATTCGTTTGCCTCGTTTTCTTTTTTCGTGTCGAGCAGTTTTTGTATCTGCTTTTCTATTGTTTCGTCTTCTATTTTTTCAAATAATAATGATGCTTCGCCCAATTCGTGCCCTTCGAGTAACAGATTGAGATCGCCGATTTGTTCCCATTTCAAGTTATTTACTTGTAGGAAGTCTTTGATTTTCTGCGAAGCAAATGGTAAAAACGGCTCGAAAACAATCGCTAAATTCGCCGTGATTTGCAGCGACAAATTCATAATCGTTGCCGTGCGGTCCATATCGGTTTTGGCAGTTTTCCAAGGCTCTGTGTCAGCAAGGTACTTGTTTCCGATGCGCGCCAAATTCATTGCCTCTTTCAACGCCTCGCGGAAACGATAATTGTCTAAATTTTTCTCTACTGCTGCGCGAACAGTCGCTATTTCGCTGATTGTCTGTTCATCATACTCGTTATATGTACCACGAGCAGGCACTTTGTTGTCGAAATATTTTTGCGTAAGCACCAATGCACGATTGACGAAATTACCCAACACGGCAACTAGTTCATTATTATTTCGTGCTTGAAAATCTTTCCACATAAAATCGTTGTCTTTCGTTTCAGGCGCGTTGGCGGTCAACACGTAACGCAAAACGTCTTGTTTATCGGGAAATTCTTCGAGATATTCGTGCAACCACACTGCCCAATTGCGTGATGTAGAAATTTTGTCGCCTTCGAGATTCAAAAACTCGTTAGACGGTACGTTTTCGGGCAAAATATAAGAGCCGTCGGCTTTCAACATCGCCGGAAAAACGATGCAATGAAACACAATATTATCTTTTCCGATAAAATGTACAAGTTTTGTATCTTCATCTTTCCACCACTTTTCCCAATCGTTTGGGAACAATTCTATCGTGTTGGAAATGTAGCCGATAGGCGCATCAAACCACACATACAAAACTTTTCCTTCGGCGCCTTCTACCGGAACAGGAACGCCCCAATCAAGGTCGCGAGTTACGGCACGCGGATGTAAACCGGCATCTAACCACGACTTGCATTGTCCGTACACATTTGTTTTCCACTCTTTGTGGTCTTCCAAAATCCATTGGCGAAGCCACATTTCGTATTGGTCGAGAGGAAGATACCAATGTTTTGTTTTGCGCATTACGGGCACGCTTCCGCTGAGGGTCGATTTCGGGTTGATGAGATCGGTTGCGTTGAGTGACGTTCCGCACGCTTCGCATTGATCGCCGTAGGCGTTTTCGTTTTTGCAATGCGGACAAGTTCCTGTGATGTAGCGGTCTGCGAGAAATTGATGCGCTTCCTCGTCGTAATACTGTTCGGTTTCCTGTTCGATAAATTTTCCGCCATCGTATAGTTTACGGAAAAAATCGGAAGCCGTTTTTTTGTGAATATCTGATGTTGTGCGTGAATAAATATCGAAAGCGATACCAAATTCTTCAAATGATTTTTTGATTAATTCGTGGTATCTGTCCACAATATCTTGTGGCGTAACGCCCTCTTTTCGAGCACGGATAGTAATGGGTACACCGTGTTCGTCGGAGCCGCCAATATGAACAACTTCTTCACCTTTGAGGCGTAAATATCGTGTGTAAATATCGGCAGGAACGTAAACACCTGCCAAGTGTCCGATATGAATCGGTCCGTTGGCGTATGGCAAAGCCGATGTGATGAGTGTGCGTTTGAACTGTTTTGACATATTTTCTTAATTCCTAATTCTTAATTCCTAATTGTACAATTGTACTCAATATTCCTTCCGCATCAAGTCCGGTCATTTTCTGTAACTCTTTTATTGATCCGTGCGTAATAAACTCATCTTCAAAGCCGATGCGATGCACCGAAATATTCGTATAGTGGTTGTTAGCGAAAAATTCGAGTATAGCGCTTCCCATTCCGCCGTTGAGGACACCATTTTCGAGTGTGATGACTTGACGGAAGTTTCTCCCCACTTCGTGAAGTAGTTCTTCATCAATGGGTTTTAGGAAAAGCATATCATAATGTGCTACGCTGATGCCCATTTTTTCGGCTTCATCAATTGCTTTTGCTGCGTTATTGCCGATATTTCCGATTGAAAGTAGTGCAATTTGGTTTCCGTCGTGAAGTTTACGCCCTTTTCCGATGGGAATAATTTGCGGCTCATTGTGCCAGTCGGTCATTTCGCCTTGTCCGCGCGGATAGCGAATGACGAATGGACCGTCGTTTCCATACGCGGCGGTGTACATTAAGTTGCGTAAATCGTGCTCGTTGTATGGTGAAGCGATTGTTAGATTGGGAATCGGACGTAAATAAGCCATATCAAAAACGCCGTGATGCGTAGCGCCGTCTTCGCCCACTAATCCGGCTCTGTCGAGGCACATTATTACTTTTAATTTTTGCAACGCAACGTCGTGAATTACTTGGTCGTAAGCCCGTTGCATAAACGATGAATAAATGTTGCAAAACGGAATCAATCCTTCTTTTGCCATTCCTGCCGAAAAAGTAACGGCGTGTGCTTCGGCAATTCCTACATCGAATACTCGCTCGGAAAATTCTTTCATCATAAATGACATAGAGCAAGAGGTTGGCATTGCAGGAGTAATACCCACAATTTTCTCGTTTTTCTCCGCCATTTCCAACAATGTAAGTCCGAAAACATCTTGATAGAGTTGTGGCTTATTCTTGTCATTATCAATAGCACGTTCGCCGGTTTCTTTGTTAAAGCAACCGGGTGCATGCCATTCGGTTGCTGCATTTTCGGCAGGTTCGTAACCTTTTCCTTTGGTGGTTTTGATGTGCAGGAGTTTCGGGCCCTCCATATCTTTGATGTTATGAAGCACACGAATAAGTCCGGGTAAATCGTGCCCGTCAACCGGACCGAAATAGCGAATATTGAATCCTTCGAAAAGGTTTTGCTCTTTGGTAATGAGCGATTTCAAACTATTATTAAATCGCAGCATTAGATTTTTTCCTTTTTCTGAAATTAAGTTTCGCTTCTTAAATCCTTGATAGAGTCTGTTGCGTATTTTATTGTATTTGGTAGATGTTGTTAATTTTACCAGATGTTCTTTCAACCCACCGACACTACTGTCGATAGACATATCGTTGTCGTTGAGAATGATAAGTAGATTGTTGGGTTGCGAACAAGCGTTGTTCAATCCTTCGTAAGCCAAACCGCCGGTCATTGCGCCATCACCGATAACGGCAATCACTTTTCTGTCGGGTTCGTTGTTGAGTTGTGCTGCCACAGCCATCCCCAAAGCGGCAGAAATAGAAATCGAAGCGTGTCCGGCGATAAACGCGTCGTATTCGCTTTCGTTTGGGTTGGTAAATCCGGAAAGCCCACCGAATTTACGATTTGTATGAAATTTGTCTCTGCGTCCGGTGAGGATTTTATGGCTATACGCCTGGTGTCCAACGTCCCACACAAGTTTATCGTAGGGCGTATTGTATAGATAATGAAGTGCAACCGTAAGCTCAACCGTACCCAGACTTGATGCGAAATGTCCCGGATTGGCAGAGAGTTGTTCGATGATGAATTCTCGTAGTTCGGCACAAACAATTTCTAATTGCTCAACATTGAGTTTTTTGAGATCGGCAGGACTATTTATATTTTGTAAGTATTGCATAGTTTTTATAGAGCGCAGATGACACGGATTTCTCATCATTCCGTCCAATCAATTCGCCATATCCGAAATGAACTTGATGCGTGCAAGGCGAATTTCTGTTTCGCTATAATCCGTCAATTCTTCCTGTGCCTCTGCCAAGTCGTCGGTTTCCGCTTCTTGAAAGTATAAGTAGATGTCTTCTAAAACATCTCGGTCTAACACTTCTTCGAGGAAATAGTCGATGTTGATTTTTGTGCCGGAATATACGATTGCTTCTACCTCCGAAAGTATTTCGCTGAATTCCATCCCTTTCGACTCTGCCAAATCGTCGAGTGCAACTTTTCTGTCAATCGCTTGAACAATAGAAACTTTTAGTTTCGATTTGTTGGCTACGGTTTTTACTCGAAGGTCTTCGGGACGAATAATATCGTTTTCTTCCACGTGCTTTTTAATTAGTTCTACGAACTCTTCTCCGTATCGTTTTGCTTTTCCCGCACCTACGCCCGGAATGTTTTGCAATTCTTCCAACGTAACAGGGTAGGAGGTTGCCATCGCTTCCAAAGATGCGGGTTGAAAAATCACGTAGGGGGGAACGTTTAGTTTTTTCGACAACTTTTTCTGCAAATCTTTCATCATCGAAAAAAGTACAGTGTCAGCTGCTCCGCCGCTTCTGCCGCCGCCGGAATTCATCATATCAGCGTCATCGCCGCCCATTTCTAAATTGTCGTCTTCTTCGCCTTCTTTTGTGATTTTGAACGACACGGGCTTTTTCAAAAAATCTTTTCCTTTCTTTGTCATTTTCAAAATACCGTAATGCTCTATATCTTTTTTGATATAATTATCAAGTAATGCCTGACGAATCACTATTTCCCACGTACTTGCGACTTCGTCGGAGCCTGTTCCGAATTCTTCTAACTCGGTATGACCGTATGTTTCGATATCCGATGTCTCTTTTCCGATAAGGAAATTGACGAGATAGTCGGCTTTTTGTTTCTCTTTCAGTGCTGTTATTGCATCTAACAGCGTAATTAGTAGTTCTTTTGCTTCCACTTTATTTTTGGGAGTTAAACAATTATCACAATGCCCACAATTGGGTATGTCGTAGTCTTCGCCGAAATAATGCAATAGCATTTTTCTGCGACAAACCATCGTTTCTGCATACGCGGCTGTTTCGAGCAGCAGTTGTTTTCCGATTTCCTGTTCGGAAACGGGTTTACCTTGCATAAATCTTTCGAGTTTTTGCAGGTCTTTTTCCGAGTAGAAGGCAATACATTTTCCTTCGCCTTCATCTCGTCCGGCGCGTCCGGTTTCTTGATAATAGCCTTCGAGGCTTTTCGGCACATCGTAATGAATTACGTAGCGCACATCGGGCTTATCAATTCCCATTCCAAAAGCGATGGTTGCCACAATCACATCGGCTTTTTCCATTAAAAACGCATCTTGATTGGCACTGCGTGTGGCGGCGTCTAGTCCTGCGTGATAGGGCAAAGCGCGAATGTTGTTCGCTTGCAGAATTTCGGCAAAATCGGTTACTTTCTTGCGGCTGAGGCAATAGACAATTCCCGATTTGTTGCCTTGCGACAGAATGTATTTAATAATCTCTCTGTCAATATGTTCGTTTTTATCCCTTACTTCATAATAGAGATTTGAGCGGTTGAACGAAGATTTGAATACTTCCGCCGCTGTCATTCCCAACGTTTTCTGAATGTCGTGTTGCACTTTTGGTGTTGCCGTTGCTGTAAGTGCGATAACCGGACGTGCACCTATTTCGCTGATAATTGGTCGAATACGTCGATATTCAGGTCGAAAATCGTGTCCCCATTCCGATATACAGTGTGCTTCATCGACTGCATAAAACGAGATTTTGATATTCCGAAGAAAGTCAACGTTTTCCAACTTTGTGAGCGTCTCGGGTGCTACGTAGAGCATCTTTGTTTTTCCGGAAAGGATATCGCGTTTTACAGTCTCAATTTCGCCTTTATTGAGCGATGAATTGAGAAAATGTGCGATACCGTCTTCTTCGCTGTAATTGCGCATCGCATCTACTTGATTTTTCATCAATGCAATGAGTGGCGAAATAATGATAGCTGTGCCTTCCAACAGCAATGCCGGAAGTTGATAACACAATGATTTTCCTCCACCGGTAGGCATCAGCACAAAGGTATCCTTTCCGGCTAAGATACTTTCTATAATGGCTTCTTGATTGCCCTTAAACGTATCAAATCCGAAATACTTTTTCAGTCCTTTATGTAGCATATTTTGTTCTTCCATAGAAGCAATTCCTTCGTAGAAAAAAGAGCTCTTTACGAAGGCTGATACAAAATTAAAAAAGTATTTTTTATTTACAACAAAAAGTTGAGATAATTTTTATGAAGAATGAAAAATAACAGTGCGAATTTATTTGTAAGAAAGATTCAAATGCTTTCTCAGCCCGCATTTAAACGCTGAAGCTCCGATTTCTCGAAATGATCCACCGCATAATCGTACGTAACATTTAGGTCTTTTTGTTCTTCGGATGGAAGGGCAAACATTGCATCAATCATAATCGCTTCCACGATGGAGCGTAAACCGCGCGCGCCGAGTTTGAATTCGATTGCCTTGTCCACGATATATTCATACGCTTTTTCATCGAATGTAAGCTCAATGTCATCCATTTCAAACAGTTTTTGATATTGTTTGATAATTGAATTTTTCGGCTCAACAAGAATGCGCAACAACGCATCTCTATCCAGCGGCTCCAAATACGTGAGAATAGGTAAGCGACCGATAATTTCGGGAATCAGCCCGAAGGATTTCAAATCAAGCGGCGTGATGTATTGCAACAGATTGTTTCTATCCACATTAGCACTGCCATTGTTTGCAGTATAACCCACCACGCGCGTATTAAGTCGCTGTGCGATTTTCTTTTCGATACCGTCAAACGCTCCGCCGCAAACAAACAAAATATTTTTCGTGTCCACGGCAATCATTTTTTGATCGGGGTGTTTGCGTCCACCTTGCGGCGGCACATTTACAACCGAGCCTTCGAGCAATTTCAACAAACCTTGCTGTACGCCTTCGCCGCTCACATCGCGTGTGATAGACGGATTATCGCTTTTACGAGCAATTTTGTCGATTTCGTCGATAAAAACGATTCCTCTTTCAGCAGCAGCTACATCGTAATCAGCCACTTGCAGCAAACGTGTAAGAATACTTTCGATATCTTCACCCACGTATCCGGCTTCGGTTAATACCGTAGCATCTACGATGGTGAAAGGCACGTGTAAGAGTTTTGCTATCGTTTTCGCCAAGAGGGTTTTACCTGTTCCGGTAGCACCTACCATAATGATGTTCGACTTTTCGATTTCGACATCATCTTCCACGTTTTTTTGCAAAATACGCTTGTAGTGATTATAAACGGAAACGGAAAGAAAACGCTTTGCATTATCCTGCCCGATAATGTATTGGTCTAAAAATTCTTTTATTTGAGCAGGTTTCGGAAGCGAGGAGAGCGAAATGCTGGGGTCGGCTTTTCCGCTACTTTTGAATGTTTCGTTCACAATTTCGTGCGCTTGCTCGGCGCAAATATCACAGATTTCGCCCGAAACGCCCGAAATGAGCACGTTACATTCTTTTTCACTTCTTCCGCAAAAGCTGCAATATTTACCGCTGTTTGCTTTTTTAGACATTACGATTGTTTCTTTATCAATATATCATCTACCATTCCGTATTCTTTGGCTTCGGTAGCAGTCATCCAAAAATCACGGTCGGAGTCGCGCTCAATATCTTCATACGACTTACCGGAATGTTTTGCAATGATATGATACAATTCTTGTTTTACCTTCACAATTTCGCGTACCGTTATTTCCATATCAGCCGCTTGACCTTGCATACCGCCCATCGGTTGGTGTATCATTACGCGAGAGTGTTCCAATGCAAAACGTTTTCCCGTAGCACCTGCAACCAAAATAACGGAAGCCATCGAAGCGGCTATACCTGTACATATTGTGGATACTTTACTACTGATGTATTGCATTGTATCATAAATGCCTAACCCCGCATAAACAACGCCACCCGGCGAGTTGATGTAAATAGATATGTCTTTTCCGGGATCGCTGGTATCTAAATATAGAAGTTGTGCTTGAATCACATTGGCTGTATAATCATCAATACCTGTTCCCAAAAAGATGATACGATCCATCATCAAACGTGAAAAAACGTCCATTTGCGCTACGTTGAGTTGACGTTCTTCGATAATCGTAGGAGAAATATAACCGCCTTGGCTTGTTATATTCATATAGCTTTCCAAACGGGAGCTATTCATTCCCAGATGTTTGGTGGCGTATTTTTTAAATTCGTTGTTCATAGAATTGTCAATTATTTTTCTTCTTGTAAAAGTTTTGAAAACTCTTCCGATGTAACCTCTTTATCAGTTACTTTTACAGTCTTTTTTAACCATTCAACAAATTTATGTTCGATGGCTCTGTCGTACATACCACGTACGTGGTCTTCTTTGCTCATCATCTCTTTTACATAATTCTGTAAAATATCATCAGGTACATTATTCATACCATATTGTGCGAATTGTTGACGCGCAGCTGCAGTTGCGATGGCTTCGAGGTCTTCTTTTTCAACTTTGAAACTGTTTGCCTCAGAGATTTTCTCTTTCGCGATATGAAATTTCAAATCTTCGATGATTTTCGGATAATCTTCTTCTACCGATTCGGGTGTTCTGCCTTCTTGGCTCATCAACCAATTTTTCAAAAACTCGTCGGGGAATACCACATCTTTCATCTTTTTCAAGATCAATTCTTTCGCATCGCGTAGGAGCAAATATTCGGCATTCGGTTTGAATTGTTCGCTCAACATTTCAGCCATTTTTGCTCTAAATTCTTCCTCATTTGTTACTGTTCCCGCAGGGAAAATTTTATCGAAAAGCTCTTGGTTGAGTTCAGCTGCTTTGTAACGAGTGATTTCTTTGATATCGAAACGGAAATCCGAATTGATTTCTTTTACCGCGTCTTTGGTGGTTTGTAGCAACGATGCTACTTCTGCTTCGTTGTTATCGTAAGCTGTTTTCGGGTGAAAAATCACGCTATCACCCACATTTTTACCGATAAAGCTGCTTTTAATTGTTTCGTCTTTGATATAAGAAGGCATCAAAATGGCATTTTCAATCACGAGACCGTCCTTTTTTTCTTTACCTTTTTCCATTGCCACAAGCACACCTTTAATAAGGTCGTTGTCGATAGATTCGGTTTCTACCGCTTCGTGCGTACCCAAGTTTTGTTTGTAGGCGTCGATTTGTTTTTCTACAAGATCGTTTTCTATGTTTACAATATAATTTGTAAGTTTGCTTTTTTTGTCAAGCGCAAGCTCAAATTCGGGCGTAAGCGCAATGTTGAAATAGAACGTAAAGTTTTCGTCTTTGTCCAAATCAAGCGGTTTATCGTCGCCTTCATCGGCAACCGGTTCGCCAAGAATGCGAAGTTTATTTTCGTGAATAAAATTTCCTAGCTCTTCAGATACAAGCTTGTTGATTTCATCAACCAAAATGGCTTTTCCGTACATTTTTTGCACCACACTTTTGGGCACTTTTCCTTGTCTAAAACCGGGTATAGAAGCCTTTTGACGATATTGGTTTAATGACTTTTCTACCTTGTCTTGATAGTCTGCTTTTTCAATTTCGATAACGATGCTACCATTCACATCGCTCGTTTTATTCAATGATGATTTCATTATGTTGCTTTAATTATTTTGCGTTTTTAATAAACTCGGTAAAATTCAACCGATTGAAACTTTTTTTCGAGATTCCGAAATAAGAATGCAAAAGTAGTGCTATTCTTTCAATCTGCAAAAATATTTTTCACGAAGTATGTTTATCTTTCTCAAAAACCGATGATAAGTTTCTTAAAGTATCGAAAAACATCTTTTAATATTCAACAATTCAATATCTTTGTACTTTGTTTTAAAAACACATCAAATCAAATTTTAAAAATGAAAATTAGAAATCTTTTTTTTACAATGCTTGCAGTAACTATGTTGGCTACTTCGTGTCAGCCGGCAAAACACAATGTGCTTACAGCACAAGAGAAAGCCGAAGGTTGGATACTTCTTTTTGACGGCGAAACGCTAAACGGTTGGCGTAGCTACAACCAACCCAGTATTGCTTACGATTTTTGGTCGGTTGTTGATGGTACTTTGTTTGCGTCGGGTGGCGGTGGCGACGAGTTTGGTTACTTGGTTACAGACCGCGAGTTCGAAAATTTTATTTTGGTATGGGATTGGAAAATTTCCCCGGGCGGAAACAGCGGTGTATTATATCATGTGTGGGAACACCCAAGATTTCCTGTTCCTTACATTACCGGTCCGGAATATCAGATGATTGATGACCACGGCTTTGCGGAACATAACGATGGCTATATATTAGAGGATTGGCAAAAAACAGCTGCCGACTATGCAATGTTTGTACCCAATCCGTCCATCTACACCAGTGGACTTATCAATCCGCCGATGCAATGGAATACGTCGAAAATTGTTTTCGACAATGGACACGTGGAGCATTGGATAAACGGCGAAAAAGTTGTTGAATTTGAGGCTTACAGCGAAAAATGGTTTGAGTTGAGAAACAGCGGAAAATGGGAAATGGCTCCCGAATACGGTTTGCCGACACGTGGTGTTGTTACCTTGCAAGACCACGGCGATCCGGTTTGGTTTCGCAACATCAAAATCAAAGAATTACCACGTCAAACCCGCGAAGTTGTTCTTTTCAACGGCGTTGATTTGCACGGATGGGAAGTGTTTGGCGACCCTGACGAGTGGTTTGTTGAAAATGGCTATTTAATTTGCCAGAGCAGCAATTTGGGACAATACGGCTATCTTGCCACACGCGAATACTACGATGATTTTGACCTTACGGTAGAATTTTTGCAAGAAGCAGATGGTAATTCCGGCGTATTTTTCCGTTCGGTTATCACGCCGCCGGCTAACATTACCGGCTGGCAGGCAGAAGTTGCACCGAGAGGACACGGTACAGGTGGTATTTTTGAATCGGGTGGCAGAGGCTGGATTGCGCAAATTACCGAAGAACAAGAAGAAATTTTGAAAGAAGGTGAATGGAATACAATGCGTGTTCGCGTTCAAGGCGGCAATGTAACTACATGGCTCAATGGACACGAAATGGTTAATATTGTTGATGATGAGATTATTGCTAGAGCACAAGGTCGTATTGCATTGCAAATTCACGCAGGTGGTGGTATTAGAGTAAAGTGGAGAAATATTAGATTGACAACTTTGTAATTGATAATTATTTTTTCGCTATTAAAAAATCAGGGTGCAGCTTTTGAAGTTGCACCCTGATTTTTTGTTTGGTTTTTACGATGAACAATCAGCCCCATTCATTTGTTATATTGAAGCAGACAATAAATTTTCAAAACAGTAACTTTATGAACGCAGAAGAGATTAAAAAGCAGAAAGACAAGCAAAACCAAAAGAAGATGACAACAGTTGCCGGCGCGCCTGTAGGCAATAATCAAGATGCGATGACTGCCGGAAAACGCGGTCCGATGATGCTTCAAGATGTTTGGTTTTTGGAAAAATTAGCGCATTTTGACCGTGAAGTAATTCCCGAGCGACGTATGCACGCAAAAGGATCGGGCGCATTCGGTACATTTACCGTAACACACGATATTACGCAATACTCAAAGGCGAAAATCTTTTCTGAAATCGGAAAGAAAACCGAAATGTTTGTTCGTTTCTCAACCGTGGCAGGCGAACGTGGTGCAGCCGATGCCGAAAGAGATATTCGTGGCTTCGCAATGAAATATTATACCGAAGAAGGTAACTGGGATTTGGTGGGCAACAACACGCCTGTTTTCTTTTTCCGCGACCCGTTGAAATTTCCTGATTTGAATCACGCCGTCAAACGCGATCCATATACCAATTTACGCAGTCCGAACAATAATTGGGATTTTTGGACAAACCTGCCTGAATCATTGCATCAAGTAACTATTACGATGAGCGACAGAGGGATTCCATGCAGTTATCGCCATATGCACGGCTTTGGAAGTCATACATATAGCTTTATTAGTGCTGATAATGTTCGTCATTGGGTCAAGTTTCATTTCGTATGTCAACAAGGTATTGAAAATCTGACAGATGAAGAAGCAATGATGCTTGTCGGAAAAGATCGTGAAAGCCATCAACGCGACCTTTTTGAAGCCATTGGAAACGGTGATTATCCGAAATGGAAAATGTTTGTGCAGATAATGACCGAAGAGCAAGCCGAAATGATGCCCTATAATCCTTTTGATCTCACAAAAGTATGGTATAAAGGCGATTTTCCGCTGATGCCTGTTGGAGAATTTGAGTTGAATCGTAATCCTGATAATTATTTTCAAGATGTGGAACAAGCGGCGTTTAATCCGGCAAATATCGTACCTGGTATCGGATTTTCGCCTGACAAAATGTTGCAGGGACGCTTATTTTCGTATGGCGATGCACAACGCTATCGGCTTGGCGTAAACCATCATCAAATTCCTGTGAATCAACCAAAAGGCGCAATGCATATGTACAATCCTTTTCATCGCGACGGACAAATGCGAGTAGATGGCAATCACGGCTCAGCATTGCATTATGAGCCAAATAGTTACAATATGTGGCACGAACAACCGGAGTTTGATGAGCCGATGCAAAAAGGCGGCGATGTGAAACGTTGGAATTTCCGCGAAGACGATGATAATTATTACGAGCAGCCCGGTAAACTTTTCCGACTGATGACTCCTGAGCAACAGAAATTTTTGTGTGAAAACACAGCGCGGAATATGGGTGATTGCGATGAAATAATCAAAACCCGTCATATTAATAATTGCCTCAAAGCTGACCCTGCGTATGGAAAAGGCGTAGCAGATGCGTTGGAGATTATGATTTAGATGATACGTAAATTAGGTTGATGTGTCAATCTGCTAATTCTGTAAAAAATAGAATTAGCGGATTGACACATTGTCTTATTGATACATTTTGCTCTACAATAATCAATATTTCACTAACTATTTTCTTTTTTCTATTTTTATTATTATCTTTGCGCATCAATAAGAAATAAGAAAAATTCATCGAGTTTATAATCAATTAAATAGCATAAAAAATGAAGAGTAAAACAGTTTTATCCATTCTTCTTTTTCTGTTTATGACCGTATCCGGATTTGCGCAATTCGGACAAAGTCCGCTTTCGTGGCGATTCGCATTAGAAGATGCCGGCAACGGCGAAGTAAATATTGTGGCTACCGCCATTGTTGAAACAGGATGGTATATCTATGACGTAAACATTCCGGACGGCGGACCAACACCCACGATGATGGAGTTTGACGATATTACAGGTGCAGTGGCTGTGGGTATTTTTCGCGCCGACGGAAAACAAGCGAGAATGGGATTCGACGAAGTTTTCGAAATGAATATCGGTAAATTCGATGGCACTACTCGATTTGTACAACGCTTAAGAGTAACCGACAGGGCTACATTTAGCGTAACGGGCAGCGTGCGTGCACAGGCTTGTAACGAAACAACGTGTACACCGCCACTTCCCACCGATTTCGAATTTTCCGCATCGGATTTGCCCGCTACATTAACAACAGCAACGCCGGTAGCACCTGTTGTACAACAGCCAACCGAAACAGCTACGGTTACGCTGCCTGCTGAAGATATTGCAGCAGAACAACCCGAAGAAACGACTGTCGTTACACTTGTTGCTATTTCTTCAACGGTTGACAGAGACCAACTTTGGGCACCAGTTATCGAAGAAATCAATGCACTTGGTACCGGAAAAGACCTTTCTGACGCAAGCGTTTGGAATATTTTTATTACCGGATTAATATTCGGGTTTCTTGCTTTGCTCACGCCTTGCGTTTGGCCAATGATTCCGATTACGGTGAGCTTCTTTCTGAGACGCAATAACAAAAGTCGTAAAAAAGCGTTTCAAGATGCGCTTGTTTTCGGTGTTTCCATTATCGTTATTTACGTATTATTGGGCGTGTTGATTACTGCTATTTTCGGCGCAAGTGCCTTGAATACAATTGCTACCAGTGTGGTATTCAACTTGATATTCTTTGCGCTGTTGATTGTTTTCGGAATTTCGTTTTTAGGAGCATTTGAATTGACGCTTCCGGCTTCGTGGACAACCAAAATGGACAACAAAGCCGACACAACAACCGGAATGGTAAGTCTCTTTTTTATGGCATTTGCCTTGGCGTTGGCATCTTTCGCTTGCACCGGTCCCATTATCGGTTGGTTATTGGTTGATGCTGCCACATCGGGTAATTATTTAGGACCCGCGTTTGGAATGTTGGGATTTGCCATCGCATTATCGTTGCCGTTTGTGCTACTCGCCATTTTCCCGTCATGGCTGAAAAGTATGCCAAAATCGGGCGGTTGGATGAATTCTGTAAAAGTGGTGCTCGGATTTATCGTGATTGCGCTTTCGTTGAAATTCTTATCCGTAGCCGATTTGTCAAATGGTTGGGGTATTCTCGATAGAGAAGTATTTATCGTATTGTGGATTGCACTTGCCGTAATACTAGGATTTTATTTGCTGGGAAAAATCAAATTTGTGCACGATAGTGATTTGCCGTACGTGAGTATTCCACGCTTGTTTTTGGCGATATTTTCATTCGCATTTGCTATCTATATGTTACCCGGATTGTGGGGCGCACCATTGAAAGCGATTAGCTCTTTTGTACCGCCAATGTACACGCAAGACTTCAAATTAGTGGATACTTCAATCAGTAAGAAATTTGATAATTTTGAAGAAGGAATGGCATATGCTGCCCAAACCGGAAAACCCGTATTGTTGGAGTTTGGCGGATTCGGTTGCGTGAATTGCCACAAAATGGATGCAACCGTTTTGGCTGACGACCGCGTAAGAACATTGATTGAAGAAGAGTTTGTATTCATCGTGTTGATGACAGACGACCGCACGCGTCTTCCTGAAATCATTACGATAGAAGAGAGTGGACGTACAACCCGATTGAGAACTGTAGGCGATAAATGGAGTTATTTACAACGCCACAAATTCGGCGTACAATCACAACCTTACTACGTAGTGTTGGATTATACAGGAAGACCGCTCGCACCTTCACACGCTTTCGATGAGAGTGTAGAGAATTTTGTGGAATTTCTGCGAATTGGATTGAGAAATCATAAGTAGATAATGTGCTAATGTGCTAATAAATAATGTGCTAATGCAGCTACGCGGATAAACAAATAATCAGCGAACTTGTCATTAGCACATTATTTATTAGCACATTAGCACATTATTTATTAGCACATTAATATAATGAATACAAAACAGCAAAAATTAGAAGCATTCGGTCGTCTCCTCGATATTATGGACGAGCTACGCGAAAAATGCCCTTGGGACAAAGAACAAACAAACGAAAGCCTGCGCGCCAACACCATCGAAGAAACATACGAACTGTGCGATGCGATAATGAAAAACGACAACGTGGAAATCAGCAAAGAGCTGGGCGATTTGCTTCTTCACGTGGTTCTTTACGCCAAAATCGGCGAAGAAAAATCGTCGTTTGATATCGCCAATGTGTGCAACCGCATTTGCGACAAACTTATTTTTCGTCATCCGCACGTTTTTGGCGATAAAAGCGCGGATAATGCGCGAATGGTCGAAAAATCGTGGGAAGAAATCAAACTGCAAGAAAAAGACGGAAATAAAACCGTGCTTGACGGTGTGCCTTCTGCCTTGCCCTCATTGGTTAAAGCCTATCGTATTCAGGATAAGGCTCGTAATTCAGGATTCGATTGGAACGAACGTCACGAAGTGTGGAATAAAGTGAAAGAGGAAATCGGCGAATTGGAAGCAGAAATCGAAAATATGGACACGGATAAAATCGAAGCTGAATTTGGCGATATGCTTTTCAGCATTATCAATGCAGCTCGGTTATATAATGTAAATCCTGATAACGCATTGGAGCGTACGAATCAAAAATTCATCTATCGTTTCAATTATTTGGAGCAAAAAGCCAATGAATATGGACGTTCATTGAAAGATATGACGTTGGAAGAAATGGAGGAAATTTGGCAGGAGGCGAAGAAATAATGTGCTAATTTGTCAATATGCTAATGTGCAAATTTGCGTTCTGAAAAATTAAACATTCAAGAACTATGACAACAAAATCTCAATATATCAAATACACAATACCACTTACATTTCTGGTATTCATATTTTTATGCTCACGTACTCCAACGTTGGCAGAATGGTATATGCGTGTTTTTTATCCGCCGATAGCTACCGGATTGTCGTTTTTTAGTCGTCTAATACCTTTTTCGTTGTTGGATATTCCATTGATAGTAGCGATAATTTTGATACCTGCCAGTATTGTAATGCTTTGTATGCGAAAATGGCGGTTTTTTCGTTGGACCCATATAACGCTTTTATCTATTTTGTGGATTGTGGTTTGGTTTTATATGGCGTGGGGAATTTCGTATTTTCGTCCCGGATTTCACGAACGCTTTGGGATAGAAATACCCAAAGAAGACAAAGCGTTTTTTGAAACATTTGTAGAACGATACATTGTTTTATTGAATGAATCATACATACCTAATCCGTATTTTAATACACAAGAAATTGACGCAGAAATAGAGAAACTGTTTGCCAAACACCACGAAATGTTGCGCTTACCTTACCCCAACGGTTGGCGACACAACAAACGAACATTAACCGAGCTATTGATGGACAGAATGGGAATTGCCGGTTACTTCAATCCATTTTTTAGTGAGATACAAGTGAATATGCGAGCACCGATTCTTACTTTTCCATACACGTTGGCGCACGAAAAAGCGCATCAATTTGGCATTGCGCATGAGGACGAATGTAATTTGATAGCCACCATTATTTGCACTTCAAGCACACATCCATTGGTACGATACAGCGGATATTTACAAACAGTGCGTTATCTATTAGGTAATTTGCAAACCATATCGCCCGACCGATATCAAGAAATCGTTGCTCAAATAGACTCGCGCATTATGGCAGATTATCGTGCCATTCGCGAACATTGGCAACAATCAATTGATCCAACGCTTTCGGCGATGCAAGAGAGGGTATATGATGCGTATTTGCGGGCTAATCAACAACAAAGTGGAATTTTGAGTTATTCGGAAATGGTGAGATTGTTGATAGCTTGGGAAATGTCTGAACTGTGATTTTTGTGATTCACTATCAATCATATTAATCAAATAAATCACAAAAATCACAGTTCAGACAATCTCACCCTCAACCGCACATTCCTATTCTTCCTCGTCCATTCCGGACTGTTTTCCAACAAATCAAGAATTTCTTGTCGAATTTCTTCGCAATTGATTCTTACCAATTGAATATTTGTCGGTTTGCCGTTTTCATCAATACGAAAACGCAACGTTACATCAATCGTTTCTACGGCGCAAACAGTGCGGTCAATGTTCTCCTTGAGCCATAATTCAAATTCTTTTTCGCCGAATTCAACAAGTCGAGCGTTTATTGATCTACTCTCTCTTCTCTGAACACCATAACCGATTACGACCACTTCAGAAAGCAGTGCATTATCTTCCTGCATTTTTATCGTCATGTCTTGTTCGGGAACAAGTTGTTGGGATTGGAATCCGATATAAGCAATCGTAATATTTTCATTTTTCAGTTCTGCGGGAATTGTTAGTCTGAAATTTCCGTCAATATCCGTAGCTGTTCCTTTTGTGCTGCTTCCCAACGTGATAGTTGCGCCAATCACGGGCTCGCCAAATTCATCTACAACTTGTCCTTGTGCAATTATACTTTCGTTTACGGGTTGAGAAACCTCTCTCTGACGAAGCATTACGGCACTTTCGGTAATTTCAATAGTGGCATCTTCCATAATTTCTAAAATCATTGACGGCGACATTGGTGGTGATGGCGGTAAGACTGCTTCCGCTAATTCTATTCTGCTTTCCACTTCGTGTTCCACAATTTCTAATATCTCCGAAATTGGTGGCGGTGGTATAGGAGGCAGAATATTGGTCTGTCTGTTTTGATAATCAGAATCTTGTACAGCTTCGGCGGTCAATATTTCATTTTCTTTATCGAGAACGGTTTCGGTTGATTCGGCTATGTGTATCTCTTCGAAATTTGGTTGAAACAGCAACAAACTCCCGATACCGATTAACAGCGCAAACGATGCGGCGACGGCAATAATGCGCCATTTCAATGCAACTGTTTTCTTGCGAGGTTTTTGAAGGCGATTATTCAATTCTTTTTCCAAATTTTCTATCGCCGACAAATGATTTCCGGCAATGCTGTCGAAACCGTCGATAGCATCGTGCAGAAACGGATTTTCCTGTGCTTGCCGTTCTAAACGGTTTGCTTCTTTTCCACTTCGTTTGCCTTGTATGTAATCTTTTAAGTTCATCGATTCGAAAATTTAATTTTTAGCCAAAACTTTTGTGATACAATTTTTCAGATTTCGTTTTCCGTTCTGAATATAACTTTTCACTTGATTCAACGCAAATCCTGTCAGAACAACAATATCGGCGTATGATTTTTCTTCCAGGTAAAAATAATTGATACTCGTTTGCTGCTCATCGGGCAGTGTTGTCATACAATATTTCAGCGCGGCGTTTTTTTCTTCCGTCTCTTGTTTATCTATTAGAGTGAAAAAATCGTTATTTTCCACACCGGCATCTTCGATATTAACAAAAATTGTGCGTTTTTCTTTCCGAATAACGTGCAAACAGTGATTTTTTGCCACACTGTACAGCCACGAATTGAAATTTTGTATCTCGTATTGAGCGATTTTTCCCAACAAATCCTCGAAAATATCCATTACGGCATCGTGCGCCAACTCTTCGTTTTCCAAATACTTCAAACAAAGACCGTAAACAAGCGGAATGTAACGGCGGTACAGTTCGCCGAAAAAAGCGGATTCATGCGTTTGGAAAAATTGTTTCAGCAATTCTTCTTCATCTAATTTCGATATTTTCTTCTTGTTTATCAATTATTTATGCTGAAATATACTTTTCAAAGTACAAAAGTAAAAATTTTTTCGGTGTTTTTTATGGAATTTCTGTGCAAAATGTATCTATTAGGAAAAGAAGTTATTTACAAATCAATTAAAACAAAACCAATTATGAAAAAAGTGAAATTATTACTCGTTTTGGGAAGTATTTTTTTAGGGACTACCGCCTTATTTTCCCAAAGAATGACTGTAACAGGTAAAGTAACAGATGCCGGAAATCAACCGCTTATTGGTGTCTCCGTAATGGTAAAGGGTACAAACAGCGGCGTTGCTACCGATTTTGAAGGCAGCTATCGTATTCAAGCGCAAAGAGAAGATGTGCTGGTTTTCAGCTACGTCGGCTATCTTACAAGAGAAATTCGTGTAGAACGAAGTATTCATAATGTAGGATTGGAAGAAAATATGGCAGTGCTTGAAGAAATGGTGGTAATTGGTATGGGAAGAACTGAAAGAAGAGTTGCGTCGTTGTCGCCGTCGATTCCGGTAACGATAGAGGTAATGGAGGCAGGTTCATTTTATTCTTCACCCGTTAGTGTGTCTTATGATGCTTTTCAAGCAGAAGAATATAACAGTTTTTCCGAAAATCGTTTCCAATCGGCAAGAGAAAACCCTCTTTCTACTTTTTCGCTTGATGTAAATACGGCATCGTACAGCAACATTCGCCGTATGATTAATCAGGGGCAAATGCCGCCGAAAGATGCTGTGCGCATCGAAGAAATGATTAATTATTTCAATTATGAATACCCGAATACTACAGGCGAACACCCCGTAAGTTTTACAACGGAAATGGCGATTTGTCCTTGGAATGAGCAACATCGGATTGTACGCATCGGTGTAAAAGCAAAAGAAATTCCGAACGAAGACCTTCCGCAGGCAAATTTGGTTTTTCTGATCGATGTTTCGGGCTCGATGAGTAGTGCAAATCGATTACCTTTGGTAAAATCGTCACTGAAAATGTTGTTAAACAATTTACGTGACATCGACCGCGTTGCTATTGTAACCTACGCAAACAATGTACGCGAAGTGCTACCCTCGACACCGGCAAGCGACAAGCAGAAAATAATTGACGCGATTGACGGATTAGTTGCTTCGGGTGGAACTGCCGGTGGCGATGGTATTCAACGAGCGTATCGGATAGCCGAACAGAACTTTATCAGAGGTGGAAATAACCGAATTGTTCTCGCCACTGACGGCGATTTCAATATCGGGATTTCAAATCCGCGAGAATTGGAAAATTTTATCGAAACAAAACGCAGAACAGGTGTTTTCTTGACCGTTTTGGGTTATGGAATGGGGAATCTCAAAGACAATCGCCTGCAAATTCTTTCGGAAAAAGGAAACGGAAATTATGCTTACATTGACAACATTCAGGAAGCATACAAAGTGCTTGTGCACGAATTTGGCGGAACAATGTACACAGTGGCGAAAGACGTGAAAATACAGGTCGAATTTAATCCTGCACACGTAAACGCTTATCGTTTGGTAGGTTACGAAAGCCGTATGTTGAACAAGGAAGATTTTAACGATGACACGAAAGATGCAGGCGAATTGGGAGCAGGACACACCGTTACGGTGCTTTATGAAATTATTCCCGCCGGTGTGGAAAATCGATTTGGCAGTGTTGATAATTTGAGGTATCAACAGCGAGAAAGTATGCCGAGCGTAACCAATTTTTCGAACGAATTGATGACCGTAAAACTTCGTTACAAAGACCCCGAAAGCGATGTAAGCAAACGGTTTGATATGCCTGTGGCGAATAGTTTGAACAGAAATCCGTCTGCCGATTTTAAATTTGCGATGTCGGTTGCGATGTTTGGTCAATTGTTGCGTGATTCTGATTTTAAAGGAAGTTCTGATTATCAAAAAGTTATTGCTTTGGCACGTGAAGGAGTCGGCAGAGACGAACAAGGTTATCGTAAGGAATTTATTCGTTTGGCGGAAGTGGCGGGGCAGCTTAGATAATGTGCTAATGTGCTAATGTGCTAATAAATAATGTGCTAATGGCAAGTTCACTGATTTTCTAATGATAATCAATATGATAATTGCATTAGCACATTATTTATTAGCATATTAACACATTAATAACGCATCTGCCACTACAAAATTACTTCCGCCCACAAAAATAAAATCATCATCGCTTGTATCTTCTTTCGCCATCTCAATAGCGAGAGAAACGGAAGGATAAGTATTCCCCGCAAGACCAAAAGCAGAGGCTTTCTTCGCAAGTTCTTTTTCGTTCAAAGCACGTTCTACGGAAGGTTTTGTGAAATAATAAACAGCGTTTTTGGGCATTAAAGCGAGCATTGTGGTAACATCTTTGTCATCGACAACACCGAAAACAATGCGAAGTATTTCGTGATTTTCCGCTTGCAACTGTTCTGATATATAGCGTATTCCGTGTTCATTGTGTGCCGTGTCGCAAACTATTTTTGGATTTTCGCTGATGATTTGCCAACGTCCCATTAATCCTGTTAGTTTTACAACTTCGGAAAAACCTTTATAGACAGCTTGTTTAGGAATATTATATCCAATTTTTTTCAACTCATTTACGGCGCAAAGTACTGTTTTTACATTTTTTTCTTGTGCCAATCCGCCCAAACTTCCGAATAAATCGGGATATTCTTTGGTGTGGAAAATCCAACCTTTTGGCGTTTTCTCATTGGAAAAATCATCGAACACATTTTCGGCAAATGTGATTGACGCATTTTCGACTTTTGCTTTATCGATAAAAACTTGTTTCACTTTTTCATTTCCGGCTTCACCGATAACAACAGGTGTGTTCGATTTGATAATGCCGGCTTTTTCGGTAGCAATTTTCGGTAACGTATCACCTAAATATTTCATATGGTCGAAACCAATGTTAGTAATGATGCTCAAATCGGACGAAATGATGTTTGTGCTGTCCAATCGTCCGCCCAAGCCGACTTCGATAACGGCAACATCTACATTTTGTTCGGCAAAGTAGAGGAACGCCATTTCCATTGTCAATTCAAAAAACGATGGCATTATTGGCTCAAACGCTTTTCGATATTTTTCTACAAATTGGACAACGTATCCTTCACTAATTACTTCGCCATTTATGCGGATTCGTTCGCGAAAATCAATCAGATGCGGCGATGTGTATAATCCCACTTTATATCCCGCTTCCTGCAAAATGGCGGCTAAAAGATGTGAAGTAGAGCCTTTTCCGTTTGTTCCGCCTACGTGAATGGTTTTGTAATGACGGTGCGGTTGCCTGAAGATAGCATCGAGTTTTAAACTATTTTCTAATCCGGGTTTATAAGCGAGATGTCCGATACGTTGATATTCGGGCATTTGGTTGTATAGGTATGTGAGGGTTTCGGGATAGGTCATCTAAATAATGTGCTAATGTGCTAATAAATAATGTGCTAATGAAGTCAATTAGCACATTATTTATTAGCACATTAAAATTAATTCATCAAAGGAAGTACTGAAAACTGCATCGAATATCGAAGTTGCTGTGTTTTGAAATCTTCGTCATACGAAATCGTAACGTCAGTAACATTTCCGTTGGCATCGGTAACGAGTCTATATGTAGGATTTACGAAGCCGCGAGAAATTGCAAGATTTAATGCTGTGTGGCGAGTTAATATTTCTTCGTGTAATTTTCTATCAACTTTTACGCCGTAAGTTTCCATCAAATTTTTTCCGGCTTCAAAATCGCCTTCCGATTTGATTCGTTGTACTTCGGTAAGTAGTTGTCCGAATAATGTACGAAGTTTTTCGTAATTGTTTACTACAACAAACGTCTTTCCGTCGCGCACAACCAATTCTACCACATTGTCCTCTTTTCCTTTGTTGAGTACCCAATTGGCGATGAGTGCGCGTCCACGCATATGCGCCTGTTCGATGTCTCTACCGAGTTGAACACGTGTAAGTTGTGTTATTGCACCGTTCATTATATATCTGTAATACTGCGCTTTGTGCGCATCGGCGTGAGGAAGTAATTCGAGTTCAACCATTTTCGGGTCAGCCATAAAATAGAGCGACATCAAATCGGCACGCGCTTCTTCCAACGGCGAGCCATAAGCCCTCAATGCATCTACATCTGTGCCGGGTAGTAGTTTTCCGGAACCGTGTCCGATGGTTTCGTGTAAATCCACGTGCAATAAATCAGTGAGTCCACCATATTTTTTTGATCGTTCGATTACTTCTTCATTCCACATAAATTCTTCGGCAAAACCGTTGCTTTCGGACGCTTTGGTGTAAGCGAGCATAATGTTGTCCATTGTTACTGATTTCGATCCGTGATCGCGACGAATCCAATTCGAGTTTGGCAAATTAATACCGATAGCTGTACTTGGGAACAAATCGCCGCCCAACTGTGCCACTGTAACCACTTTTGCTGATACGCCCACTACTTCGTCTTTTTTGAAACGGTCATCAATCGGCGCATTGTCTTCAAACCATTGCACATTGTCGCTAATAATGGCTGTGCGTTTGGAAGCTTCTGTGCTTTTGAAGTTTACCAACGATTCCCACGTACCTTTCATTCCGAGCGGATCTGTATAAACTTCGATAAATCCATTGAGAAAATCAATGCGCGAATCAAGGTCGCTCACCCATTTAATGGAGTATTCATCGAAAGTTTTCAAACTTCCTGTGCGATAATATTCTATCAATGTATTAATAACGTCTTTTTGTACGTTGTTTTCCGCGACCTCGGCAGCTTGTTCTAACCAATTGACAATTCGAGTGATAGCTCTGTCGTACATTCCGCCTACTTTCCAAACCTGTTCGGTAATTACACCGTCAACTTTCACAACTTTGCTGTTCAATCCGAATGAAACAGGGGTCGGATCGTTCGGATTTTTCATTGCGTTATAAAAATCTTCTACCTCTTTTTGCGTAACACCTTCGTAGAAATTGACCGCTGATGTGGCAACCAAATCGGCTCCGGCAGTTTGATTCATTCGTCGAGACATTACATTTGGATCGAACATTACCGGAATAATTACATCTAATGTTTCTTGTGCAGCCATGCCGTCACGGAAAGGCATTCGTCCCGGGTCAACGCTTCTAACAGTAGCAATGAAATATTCTCGTGAAAATTTCGGCATAATTTTTTCTTCGGAAGTGCCGTGATGGATTCCGTTGTGAAACCAAATTTGTTTCAAATAGGTTTCGAAATTTTGCCAATCTTCCGTAGTTCTGTTTCCCATAAAGTTTTCATAGATGGCTTCACATACGCGACGAATGGTCAAATTATAACGATTGTGCTGATCCCAAAGGATATCGCGACCCTCCAAAGCAGCTTGCGAAAGGAAGGAAATCAGCTGTTTTTGTTGCAGCGATAAGCTGTTGAATCCCAACACAGGGTAACGAAGAATTTCGATATCGGCGAATCTATCTACTTGAAATTGAAAAGTTTCCAAATCCAAATCACATTCTATTGCAGCAGTGTCTGCTTTGTTTTGGTTGCCGGTACAAGCAGCAAGCAAAAGAGAGGTTGTAAGCATAAAAATAATTTTTTTCATACAGTTTTGTTGTTAATTTATTTTTGTGTGCAAAGATAGTGCTTTTCTTCCGTAGTTGTGACAATCGTCCGCAACTAACTAACAAAAGAGTGGTTACGAATAAAAGTACTGTTTTCATTAGATTATCAATTGTCCGGGATTTGTATAAATCTGCCATGAGAGGTTATTTGGTATTTTTGATAGTCTGTAAAGCCAGTCCAATTCCATTCAATATTACCAAATCCCTTGATATGAATAAGTTTGCCATCGTAATAAAAATACTGACTACTCCCCCCCCCAGCACCATCACTATACGTATAAGCAACAATAAGGTTATCAATTACCCTGCCATTAGAAATGCTGACCAATGATTGAATTTGGATAAATTCCCCATTATCACAATATATACAATCTAACTCTATAAAATCCGTCAAAAAACTATATAGGGTAAAGTTTTGGTATTTGGCAACATTTATTGCAATTACTCCAAATTGTCCATTGAGCACGCTGTTGCGAATATCAGGCAGACAGGAAGTAATATTGAAAAGTGACCGAAAGTATTTTCTATCAATCATTGTCGAGCTATTTTCATCAAAATCATACTGCGTCCGAAAATGACGACGCAAGTCTAATAGCCATTTTTCACTATCAGAGCGTTCATCAACCTCTCTTCCTATGTTTTCCCATTTATCTTCAAATGTATTTAATACAAGATTGTTGCCAACGGGTATATCAACGACTTTTGCTATCAATAACATAGCAAGCGAATCAAGGTCGTTTGCAGGGGGCAAATATAGTTCTGATAGGCAAATGTCTTGCGATAATTCTTGAATACAAGAATTATCTTGATTTTCAGTATTCAAAGAGTTATTTTCTCCAACATTTCTCGGGTTCCTATTTATACAGGAAATAAAGCCGAAAAATAGAATAAAGTAAAATATAAATTTCATATCTACATTAAATTAAATTGTCAATATTCGGGTGAAATCCTTCTATATGTAAATGGTCTTCGTGGTCGGCTAAATAGCGACAATGTTCTAACAAAGTGCCATTGCGTGTGTAATCCGAAGCAAGGGTACCGCCATTTCGCGCCCATCCATAGGCGTGAAATGCCCTGTGCAGTGCATTTTGTCTGTCTATATCTAATAATCGACTACCAACAAGAGTTGGTTCACCATTTGCATCTGTTCTTAGATATCTAAAATCACCATTATAACCATTATAGTGACTGACACTTGGACCTCCTATCCCTTCTTGACAAGCAAATCCGGTACAAGTAATATCACGAAAACCACATTGAGCAATTGCTCCTATTAGACATGCAAGTGCACTCGGGCTTATGTATAATCTGGGTGTTGCGTTACGGCGTAAAACTATTACAACACCATCTCTTTCATACTGCCACGGTAAGCCAAGTGGCACTAAATCTGTTTGAACATTACCATCACGCTGGAAATAACGTACATTATTTCCAAATCTTCGTACTTCCCATCCTGCCTGAAAATGTCTTGACCCCGCGCTCCATCTTTGAACAGAAATTTTTTCTACTTCGCTAATTCTGTGTTCTCTATCGTGTTGGTCATAATAAAAATAAACAACTTGTCTTGATTGGGTATTCCCTACATATCCTACTCTTCTTCTATTATCTCCCTGCATTCGCAAGAAATTATACGTACTATTCCCGTGATAAATCTCATAAAAACTTCTATTATTTACAACCAACCTATCAATGAAAGTGCCTGTAAATATCAGTTTGTGGTTGTTAGCAAAAAGAGCACGCTCGGTGTTATTGGCTCTTTGCACAAATATTTGCCAATCATTTCTTTGCGCCAGTTCAATATCTCTTGCCAACGCATCAAATTCTGCACGGTTTTCGGGGCGAAGTTGCAGTTTGATAATCGCTTTGTCGGCGTGGTCGGCAAGATTGGTGTAGTTACATTCATTTGCATTGTTATTCAACGCATCGGAATTGCCTACTGTGGCTGTCAATACACGTTCGGCTGCATATTGCCCGGCATTGAAACGCATCAGGTGCAGAGCGTTTGTTTCAATATCTTCGGCTTGCCGTGGGGCAGAAGGTGGGAATGCAAACAGAGGGGCGCGTACCGGTACTCTAATTGGCTGCACTCTTGGTCGAACGGTTATGCGCAAATTCCGAAATTCTTCTGCTTGCATATTCAGCGTTTCAACCACCAAATAGACTGTTTTACCCAAAGTAGAGCCTCTAACTCGTTCAAAACTTACACCCGTATCGCCATTTTCGGCAACCGCAACTACTTTTCGTGCAAAATACGCATCTCTAACCCAAGGCTTATTAACTCGAAAAGTAGATTGTTGGTGAGAGTAATCTTCGAGCAAAAGCGGATTGTTCTCTTGTACAACAGAGATTAGCAAATCTCTATCCAACCAATCTCTCTCAACTTGAAACGGTTCGCTTACTGCTTCTTCGCCTTCTAAGGGTAAGGGTACATCTACGTTTAACCTTAGAACTTCGCGCGTTTGTGCGTCTATTATTTCAGCGGAAACCGTTATGTCCTCATCCTCGTCTATATCGTTTTTATCGAACCACAGGCGAATTCTTACACGCTCGCCTACGTTTGCAGTAACGGCTCTCTTAAAATCGTCATTACCGGGCTGTTCTTCTCTTTCCCATTTTGCTTCTAAAATGACAAAGTATTTATCGACACAGGGTTGTATTGCTATTGATCTCATAGTCGTTCTGTTTTGATGTTCGTAATTTTTGAGTATTTGTTTAAAAGAATTACAAATGTAACGCTTTTTTTGTATGAGTTTAATCATTTTCTGATAAAACGTTACGGTTTTATGTCTCTATGTTGTGCAAAAGAGGTTTTCCGCTTCTTTTCTCAGATGTTCTGCCTCTTGTTCTTTGAGCCCTTGCTCTTTTCAATCTTTCCGCCTGCAATTTTATTAATTCCTCGTGTTTTTTTACTTACCTGAGTTTTGCCTTTCAGGCAGAGTTTTCCTGGTGAATTTATCTTAGGTCGCCGTTTCGCTTTGACCTAAGGTTAGGTAAGGCTTTCCAAGCCGTTTCCTTATCCAAAATTCAGGTTATTTGTTTACGAATGATCTTAATACTGTCATTGTGTTTGAATTGCCGCTCTGAACGATACAGATTTTCCTCGTTGGTTTGTTCCTGCATTTTGACATAGCGATATTTCAAATTGCTAGTTCTGTATTGTTCAATTTTTATAACGCAAACTGTGGTTTAATAGTATTGATAAGATAGAGGTGTGGCACGCTACGCCACACCTCTATAAAGTTCTTAATGCTCTTTCTCACGAAAGCGCAGCAATCGCCGACCCAATCAAATTTGGTTCTTTCATTTTTTCTTTTTTCGAAATGGTCATTGTAACGCCTGCAGGAAGCAGTTTTTTCAATTCTGCTTCAACAAGGTGCTCGTAATTGTTGCTCCAAAATACAGTTCCGTCAGCAGCTAAGTAGATGTTTTTTACTGTTGAGTTTTGTGCTACAATTACTTGTGCAAATCCGGCAAGTGAAGCTGCAACTAACTGAGCCGAACGCTCATAGATGTGTTTGGCAGTATCAACGTGCTCTTTTTTGTTTGCTGCGGGATTGTTCAAAATATTACTCAAATCTTGTCCGTCGAAATTGTATTTGATTTTTTCGAACATAAATGTCGTTTTGAACAATTCACCCAAATAACCGCCCGAAATTGCTTTTTCGAAACGTTGTGCGCCTTTGTTGTTCGACATTGAATCAACCAAATCGTCAATCACGGTCAAGTGAGGTGGGTGGAAATTACCTGATTCCAAGTTTACAGGAATTACACTGTCTTCTTTTATGTTTAATTTGTCGATTTTATTCAATGGCATCAAACCTGCCATATTTGTTCCCGTTCCCACGATAAGCCCGATATACGAGTCGAATGGTTTTTTATCGGCAGTTTGTTCGGTAAGTCCTGCAAACAGACACGTTACAGTGTCATTAAGCACTTTTACATCGGTAAATGTTGTACGAATTCCTTTGTAGTTGTTCAAATACTTTACCAATGGTTCGCCAATTGGTTTGCCTATCATATCATGGATATCCATACCTTTTGACCAACGAAGCAAGATAGCATCACCGTTTAATCGCGAAGCTGCCGGGTATGAAAAACAGAAACCGATTTTAGTTACACTTTCGTCTAATTGTTTCAATTCAACGATGAAACTTGCCATTTTTTCGAGCAGTTTCTCTTGTGTGAATCCTTTTACAACGTGCGCATCTAAGCGGTGCTTGCAATCTTCGATAATGGTTGCATGTCCGCCTTTGTATTCTACAATTGCTGCGCGAAAATTCGTTCCGCCCCAATCGAGTGCCAATACTTTTCCGTCCTCGATATGTTTTTTCGGAATGATGTGTGTAGGAATGCACGAAATTTCCTGGTTGTCTTCTCTCAGCCCTTCTTCAATTCTGTCTTGAAGTTTGTTGGCAATACATTTGAGTTCTTCTGTTGCTAATGCAAAAATATTCTCCATTGTTTGTCTTATTATTATGTGATTTGGCTTACGCCGATTTTTAATTGCTTATTTTGATTCTACAAACTTATAAATTTTTTTTGAGATGAAATAATAAAATCGATAAAAAAATATTATAAAATGGAAAATGTTATTTCAGAAAGTAAGAGAAAAATAAAAAATGGATTTATTTTCAGCCAAATAGAGTAGTTGCTTATGCTATATAAAAAACCCTCGCATTCGGGATTATTTATGCAAAACCGAATATGCGAGGGAAAAATGAAAAAAGTTATTTAATTTACTTATCTCGTGCTTCGCGCTCTATTATTGCTATTCGCAGCACGATGCTTTTGCCACTGTTCGAGTCGTTCTTTTCCGATGATTTTCTCTAGTTCGGCATCATTTTCGGCAAGTGCTCTTTCGCGTGTTGCACGCATTTCATTCTGACTTCTTTGTCCTTGTTGTGCACGCTGTACCTCTCTTTGTTCGGCACGTTGTGTATCTTGTTTTTCGAACAATGCTTTTACTTGCGCTTTTTCTTCGGCGGTCAGTTGCAACGCTTGCGCCATTATTTCAGTGCGTTCTGCTGCTGTTCGAGATTGGCGCATTTCAGTTTGATTGCGCTGTCCGCGATTTCCATCTTGTGCATTTCTACGATTGTTGTTTTGAGCCGATATGGAAAGGCTCACTGTAAAAAAGGCGATTAGCGCCACTATTGCATACTTTTTCATACTGCTTATGTTTAGGGTGAATAAATGAATTTCTTGTTCACTAATTCTGACTATGAGAATAGGGAAAAGTTTAATTGAAACTAAATGATTAACAGTGTTTTTGCTCGAAAGATGGGTGTGTTTTGATGCTTTGGTAGATGAGAAATAGGTGTTTGTCGGACTAGATTTGCGGTTGGTCGATGAAATAGGGAAATTGGTAGAAAAGTGGATTTTATTTACGATTTCGGATTTACGATTTTAGATTTTTGAACTCTAACCCCTCCGCTTCGCTCGTCCCCTTTCTCAAAAGGGAGCATTACGCCTTGATGAAACAGTTTGGAGTTAATAATCAGTTCCTGTTTTTTGCATCAAGGTGCAATCTCCCCTTAATTTTAAGGGGAGTACCCCAAAGGGGGGGAGGGGTTTAATTCAATCTAAAATCGTAAATCTAAAATCCTAAATCAATAAGCTCTCGCAAACACAACACGCTGCGCTGACGGCTTACCCGTAACCATACACGCGCCTGGCGTTTTATCGCCTTCCATCGGAATACAGCGAACGGTAGCTTTGGTTTCGTTCTTAATCAACTCTTCGGTTTCGGCAGTGCCGTCCCAATGGCAGAGTAGGAGTCCGCCTTTTTCGATTTCAATCTTAAATTCTTCATAAGAATCCACTTCGCGCGTTTGCGAAGCACGAAAATCGAGGGCTTTTTGGAAAATATTTTCTTGAATTTCGTCTAACAATGCTTTGATGTGCTGTTCGATACCGTCGCACGAAATGGTTTCTTTCGTCAGTGTATCCCTGCGAGCGACTTCTACGGTGTTGTTTTCCAAATCTCTACCGCCCATTGCCAAACGCACGGGAACGCCTTTTAGTTCGTATTCGGCGAATTTCCACCCCGGTTTTTTATTGTCCGAATTGTCGTATTTTACACTTACGCCCAATGCTTTCAGTTTTGAAACAATCCCGGCTACTTTTTCGTCAATTTGCTTCAATTGCTCATCGTTTTTGTAAATCGGAACGATAACTACTTGATATGGTGCAAGTGCAGGCGGAAGCACTAATCCATTGTCATCGGAATGCGACATAATGAGCGCGCCCATCAATCGGGTAGAAACGCCCCACGATGTTGCCCAAACGTAATCTCTGCCGCCGTCTTTATCTGCAAACATTACATCGAATGCTTTCGCGAAATTTTGTCCGAGAAAATGTGATGTCCCTGATTGCAAGGCTTTTCCATCTTGCATCAACGCTTCAATCGTATAAGTATCGATGGCACCGGCAAAACGTTCCGATTCCGATTTTGCACCTTTAATAACGGGCATTGCCATATATTTTTCAGCAAATTCGGCGTAAACATTGATCATTTTTATAGTTTCTTCAATCGCTTCTTCTTTGGTGGCGTGAGCCGTATGTCCCTCTTGCCAAAGGAATTCGGCGGTACGAAGAAACAAGCGCGTGCGCATTTCCCAACGAACAACATTTGCCCATTGGTTACACAAAATCGGCAAATCGCGATACGATTGAATCCAATTACGATACGTATTCCAAATAATGGTTTCGGATGTGGGACGTACAATTAATTCCTCTTCGAGTTTCGCTTCGGGGTCAACGATTACGCCACTGCCGTCGGGCGCATTTTTCAGTCGATAATGCGTTACCACCGCGCACTCTTTGGCAAAACCTTCCACGTGGGCGGCTTCTTTGCTGAGAAACGATTTCGGGATAAACAGCGGAAAGTAAGCGTTTACGTGCCCTGTTTCCTTGAACATATCGTCCAATTGACGTTGCATTTTTTCCCAAATCGCATAACCGTACGGCTTGATAACCATACAACCGCGCACGGCAGAATTTTCTGCCAAATCGGCTTTAATAACCAAATCGAGATACCATTGCGAATAATCTTTGCTGCGTGGAGTGAGTTCTTTTAATTCCTTTGCCATTATTTTGTTATTTGTTAAATCGTTAAATGAGGGTACAAAGGTAGTAAATTAATGGTTAGTGGTTAGTGGTTAGTGGTTAATTTTAATATCAACGCAGCCAAACTAATCACTAACCACTAACCATTAACCACTATCTTAATACGTTTCTCGAATATGTTTTACCGTAATCGGCGTTCTTTCTGTTGCTTTTAGTTTCGGTGAAGTAATTTTGATAACCCTTGTTTCGTTTGGCAACAAATCGAAAAAATTGTCGCAAAATCTTGCGCCGAGCGTAGGAATTTCGATGAAAACGTTTTTTGCCAATTTCGAACTTGATAAAGTTACAGTATATTCACCATCAGCGTATTGAATGTCGTAATTTACTTCGGTTTCGGGCAAATTCAAATCTTTTGGCCAATGAAAAAAGAAATGGTCTCGTACAAGCTGTATGTAGTATCCGGGCGCGTAATCGGTAGCACCGAGTTCTATTTTTACGAAAGTATTTTTTTGCTGTTCTTCCGTTGCAAATTCAGTTGTTGGGATGCTTTTCAGCAATTTCGTTTCGTTTGCCGGAATATTTACCGTTTCGTTTATCTGCTTGATGATGTTTCCTGCAAAATCACTCATTATAATTCGCAGTTCGACACCGTGAAATTCGCGTAATTTATCCGAGAAAACATAAAATTCGGTCATTCCGTTTTCTTCGTTCAAATACATTTGCACGCCGATGGGTGCAAACGCTTCACGCGTCTTATAATGAAGTGCTTTCCAATTGCCGAAATAGTCGATTCCCGACCACGAAACCACTGGCCAACTGTCGTTTAACTGCCAATACAGCGACCCCATACAATACGGACGGTTGCGGCGATGCGCCAACATTCCCTTTTTCATTCCTTCGCCCTGCATCACAAGTCCCACATACACAAGGTCTTCGAAATTTTGTGGCGTGTGAAAATAACGCTCCATATATTGTGCGATAACTTCGTTTCCGGTACTCGCTTTTTGTCGCGCACGCATCACTTCCGAAGTCAGATAAAGGTCTGATTCTTCGGCAAATGTGCGAATTGTTTTCATTTCGGGAAATGCTTGGAAACCAAATTCACTCATAAATCTCGGAACGCGAACATTCAGAATTTCAAACGGTTCGCGACCGTACCAAAGTCCCCAATAATGCGCATCGCCGTAAGGAAGTTGATGCGGACGACCCCAATTGGCGGATTCGGGCGAACCGTGCACATAGTCTTTTTGCGGGTCAAATTGCGCAACGATACTCGGCAGTAAATCGCGAAACAGTTTATCGTATCCTACAAAAAATCCGTCGTAAGCCCACTGCGGCACGATTCGGTGAAATCCCCAATATTTTATGGACTCTTCCACTTCATTATTGCCAACCCAAAGAGCGATACTTGGATTGTTTCGCAGTCTTCTCACTTGAAATTCAGCTTCTTTCGCTACATTTTGCAAAAACGCATCGTCGTGCGGATAAGGCGTGCAAGCGAACATAAAATCTTGCCAAATCAAGATGCCTTTTTCGGCGGCAAGTTGATAAAAATAGTCTTGTTCGTAAACGCCACCGCCCCAAACACGAATCATTGTCATATTGGCAGCCAGAATGTTATCGAAAAGTCGTTCATAATATGCCGAATCCTGTTGCGAAGTCAATGTTTCGCCCGGAATGTAATTCGCGCCTTTGGCGAAAAACGGTTTTCCATTGACCATAAAGTAAAATGACTGTCCGTTTTCCTCTTTTTCGCGAATGAGATTGATGGTGCGAAGTCCGATTTTGTGCGTTTTGTCGCTGACCAATTTTTCGTTGATAGTTACCGTAGCCGTGAAATCATACAGATGCGGATTTCCCCAAGTGTAAGGCTGCCAGAGTGTTGGGTTGTCAATCGAAAATGGTAATGAAACAGTGTTCAAACCTTTTTTGAGAACGATTCCTTTTTCTTGCGAAATGACTTTTTTATCGTCGCTTAATACTGAAATAGAAACAGTTGCCGTTGCATCTTCTAATGCGAAAATTTCGATGTGATTGGTAATATCGGCTCTCGCTTCCGAAATCGACACTTGCTCCACAAAATAATCGCTGATGCGGGCGTTATCATAAAAAACGAGCGAAACAGGTTTCCAAATTCCCATTTGCACAATGCGAACCCCCCAGTCCCAACCGAAATGGAATGGTGCTTTTCGGGTAAAAACGCTCATTTTTTCTTCGCGGTGGTCGTTGCCGACCGGAAACTCAAATCCGTTCGTATCACGCGCCGGCATCATATGTTGAATGGGGGAGTAGAAGCGAATGTAGAGATGGTTTTCGCCTTCGCGAAGCAAGTTTTTGACTGGAATTTCGTACGCAATAAACATATTTTCCGCTCGCAAAATTCGTGAGCCATTGAGAAAAACATCGGCGTGCGTGTCCAATCCTTCAAAAGTGAGTAGAGCGGCATCGCTATTTAATTGTTCGGCAGTCAGTTCAAACGTTTTTTTGAAATCCCAATTGTAGTCTTCCACCCATTGGATTTTCTGTTCGTTGATACCCACAAACGGGTCAGGTAAAATGCCGTGGTGAATTAAATCGCGTTGCACCGAGCCGGGCACTTCGGCTTCACGCCATTCATTTTTTCCGGTTTGCGTGAATTGCCAATCTTCGTTTAGTGATATTTTTTCGTTTTGCTGTGCGAATGCAAAAATAGTTATCGCGCACATTAATAATGAGATAAAAGCTTTCTTCATACAAGATTTGTTTATGAAGCGCAAATATACTCCAAAATTATCTAATAAGTTGTGTTATCTCCCTCAAAAATCGTACTTTTGCCTTTCATAAAGAAAATTCGAAAAAATGAACAAAACGCTTGCCGATTTTTGGAAATTACACCGCCATATCTATCCGTTTCTACGCCGGAAATGGGATTTGCAACATATCATTTTATTAAAAAAAATCCTTTTGGAAGCGATACAATCACCAAATAATCAGGACGATGCTTTTGTTGAATTGGTTGAAGATATGAAATCTGCCGCTACGGCAATGGAAGAATTGAATGTAAAACAATCTTCCGTTGTAGCGATTTTGCTATTTTTCGCTATTTCCGAAGGCACATTTTCGATTGAAAAAGTGAAATCCGAGTTTGGCGATGAGGTAGATACTATCGTTCACGGATTGTTGCGGGTAAACGAATTTAGCGATAAAAAATCAGCAGTTGAATCGGAAAATTATCTCAAGCTTTTGTTGTCTATTGCCGAAGATATTCGCGTGGTGTTTCTCATTATCGCCCAACATCTTTGCCGAATGCGCGAAGCGAAAAACGCTGATATACAAACACGAATGGCGCTTTCGGTAGAATCCGCTTATCTTTATGCGCCTTTGTCGCACCGTTTGGGTTTGTATTCTATCAAATCGGAACTGGAAGACCTTTCGTTGAAATATACCGACCGCGAAACCTACGATTTTATCGCGCATAAATTGAACGAAACCAAGCGTTCGCGCGAATCATATATCAAAGAATTTATCGACCCCGTAAAAGAACGATTGGATAAAACTGGACTGAAATATGACATCAAAGGGCGTACAAAATCCATTTTTTCCATTAATAATAAACTCAAAAAACAGAAAATCGATTTCGAGGGAATTTATGACCTTTTTGCTATTCGCGTGGTGCTCGATTCGCCTGAAGAATTGGAGAAAGCGGAATGCTGGCAAGTCTATTCCATTATTACGGATATGTATCAGCCCAATCCTAAACGATTGAAAGACTGGCTTTCTATTCCGAAAAGCAATGGTTATGAATCGCTGCACATTACCGTGATGGGACCCGAATCGAAATGGGTAGAAGTGCAAATTCGCACACGACGAATGGACGAAATCGCTGAGCGCGGATTGGCGGCGCATTGGAAATACAAAGGCGTAAAAGCGGAAAATAATCTCGATACGTGGCTTGCAAATTTGCGCGAATCGCTTGACAACAAAGATGCTGACCTCAACGAAAAACTTGGCGATTTTAAACTCGATTTGTACGACGAAGAAATTTTTGTTTTTACGCCAAAAGGCGATTTATTCAAATTGCCGAAAGGGGCAACCGTGCTCGATTTTGCGTTTGGAATCCATACAAAACTCGGAGCTACTTGCGTTTCGGGTAAAGTGAATGGAAAAAATGTACCGATTAAATACGCATTGAAAAGTGGCGATTTGGTTGAAATCAACACTTCGTCGCACCAAACGCCGAAGCAAGATTGGTTGAGTTTTGTAGTTACCGGAAAAGCGCGTACGAAAATTCGCCAATTGCTCAAAGAAGAAGCCGGAAAACAGGTGGATATTGCCAAAGAAACGCTTTCGCGGCGAATGAAAAACCATAAAATCGAGTATGATGATTCTACTTTGATGCAGCTTGTCAAGAAGTTGAGATACAAAACGGTAACGGATTTTTTTATTGATATTTCTTCGGGAAAAAATGATGTAAATTGGGTTATTGACCGATATGTTGAATTGAAAAATAGTCGCGATACCGAACATCGCGATATGCACAGCATCGAAAGTGCCGAAAATTTCACATTAAAACCGCCGACGGACGAATACAAAAGTTCCGACGAACTGATTATAGATCAAAATCTTACGGGCGTAGATTATAAATTGGCAAAATGTTGTAATCCGATTTTTGGCGATGATATTTTCGGTTTTGTGTCGTCGCAAGGCATCAAAATTCATCGAATGAGCTGTCCTAATGCGCATGATTTGTTTTCGCGTTTCGGTTATCGTGTGTTGAAAGCGCGTTGGTCGGGTACGGTTGGTTCGTCTAATTATACGATTATTTTGCGCGTTATCGGTAATGATCAAGTAAGTATTGTTTCTAACTTGATATCTATTATTTCGAAAGAAGACGGTGTGCAAATGCGCTCAATTTCAATTGATTCGAACGATGGATTATTTCAAGGAAATATTAGTGTGATATTGGCGAATACGTCGATGTTGGAACAGTTGATTAGGAAATTGAAAGCGGTAAAGGGAGTGAAGAGTGTGGGGCGGTTGAATTAAAAAAACGCCCATTCACTCGAACAGACGTTTTTTCTATAAATCAAATGCAAATTCTATTTCTCAAACTTCTTAAAATCCGCCCCCTTCATACTTTTCTTTTCCATAAACTCCCTATGAAACTCATAACAAGCATAAATATTCTGCGGTGTATGCCCCTTCTCTTGAAGCTTCACATAATCCCACAATTGCTCGCGATAATCTGGGTGCGCACAATTCTCAATGATTTCTTTCGCACGCTGACGCGGACTTTTTCCACGCAAATCGGCAACACCATATTCCGAAACCACAATTTTTACCGAATGTTCGCTATGGTCTTCGTGCGATACTTTTGGTACAATGGCGCTGATATCACCGTTTTTCGCCGTTGATGGTGTTACAAAAATCGACATATATGCGCTACGCGTAAAATCGCCCGAACCGCCGATGCCGTTCATCATATTTGTGCCCATTATATGCGTAGAATTTATATTGCCAAACACATCTACCTCAATAGCGGTGTTAATTCCGATAATTCCCAGACGACGCACTATTTCCGGATTGTTTGACAATTCTGATGGACGCAATACGATTTTATCTTTGAAAAAATCCAAATCTGCAAACACTTTCAGCAATTCTTCGTTACTTACCGTAAGCGAACAGCCACTCGCGAATTTGATTTTCCCTTTACGAATCAATTCAATCACGGCATCTTGAATTACTTCCGTATATACATTGAATTTTGGAATTTCGTCGTTGCTTCCCATCGCTGCTAATACAGCGTTAGCAATATTTCCTACACCCGATTGAATAGGTAAGAAATCTGCCGGAATACGTCCGTTTTTCATTTCCGAAACGAAGAAATTTGCCACGTTTTCGCCGATTTTTGCCGTTACTTCGTCCACCGGAGCGAAGCCGCCGCCGTCGCTTTCAACATTAGTTTCTACAACATAAATTTTGGTAGGGTCAACCTGTATATATTCTTTTCCAATGCGGTCTTGCGGACTTGAAATACCAATCGGTGAACGGTGTGGCGGATCTTGCAATTCGCACAAATCGTGGATTCCACGCAATTTAGCAGGAACTTGCTTGTTCAATTCCACAATCACGATTTTTGCCAATCGACAAACGGTAGGCGAAATACCAACACCTGTTGTGGGAACGATTTGACCGTCTTCGGTAACATCGCACGCTTCAACAATTGCTACGTCCACATTGCCCAAAAATCCGTAACGAAGTTCTTGTGCAAGCAATGAAAGGTGCATATCGAAATAAGGCACAGGTTCGTGCTCCAATTTGTTGATTGCATTGCGCATATCTTTGTTTGTTTGATATGGCGTGCGGAATTTAACAGCGTTGGCGCGAGCAAGATAGCCATCAATGGCTTCGCCTGTAGAAGCACCGGTAAACATTCCAATTTTGAACGGATTGCCTTTTGCGTGCTCCGCTTCCGCTAATTTTGCGATTTCAATCGGAACCACTTTGGGGCAACCCGCGTGCGTGAAGCCGCTAAATCCCACATTATCATTGTGCTTGACAAGTGAAGCAGCTTCTTGTGCTGAAATAAATTTTAAGCTCATAAATATTTATTGTTTTTGTTCTCTTCTTTAATAAGGCATAACCTAAAAATAGCCTTTTCTGTTTTTCAATTTCGGGCACAAAGATACAACAATTTTACTGTATCTCAAAAACTTTATCAAACAGTCAAATTGTTGAAATTATTTGTTTTCGGCTTCGTTCGGTTGCTGAGCTAAGTTGAAGCGCTACGCTCAATATTTCCGCTGCAAAATTTCCCCATATATCAATCCCTTTTTCAACTCTTTATTTCCGGAATCGTTCAAAAGGTCTCTCACAAGCGGGTGCACCAGCGGTGGTGATTGTTTCCGTCTTCTTTTTTCTTCGTAAATATTGGTAAAAGCGGCATCTTGCACAAAGATAGAATCTTTCAACGACGATTCGCCCTCAAAGTTTGTTACCAAATCAAGCGATGATTGAAATTCTTTGCGAACGTATGGCGTAGGTTTTTTTGTAGTCGGAATAGGCGGCGTTTTTGGCAAATTTCTCCACCAATCGTCCGAATCTTCTACTTTGTGTTGATTTTCAGATTGTTTCTGAGAATCTTGATGAGAAGTAGATGCCTCTCGCTCCATTTTTCTCTTTTTTCTTTTGCGAGCATCGTTAAAAAAGCCCAATACCATAAAAGCTATGACAAGGATAAAATAAATTAAGTCTCCAAATTCCATATTTATTGCGTAATTTTGCAGTCCGACAATTTTGTTGTTCGACAAAAGTAATGATTTTTTTATGAACAAGAAAGTATTTGGGCAAATAAAATGAACACAATGGATTTAGATACAAATAAAGAAAAAAAACTATTTATAGAAACCTACGGTTGTCAGATGAATGTGGCTGACAGCGAAGTTGTTGCGCGTGTAATGGAAATGAGCGGTTACACGCTTACGGATAACGACCGCGAAGCCGATGCAATTTTCGTCAATACCTGTTCAATTCGCGATAACGCCGAACAGCGAGTGATTCAACGATTGGAATATTTTAACGCATTAAAAAAGAAGCGTTCAAAAGATAACAAGCTCATCGTTGGCGTGTTAGGCTGTATGGCTGAACGCGTAAAATCGGATTTGATAGACAATCACAACGTTGATATCGTTGTTGGACCCGATGCTTATCTCGATTTACCAAACTTGGTAGCTGCCGCCGAAACGGGCGAAAAAGCGATAAATGTTGAATTGTCGAAGACAGAAACGTATAAAGATTTAATTCCACTGAAAAAAGGCGGAAGTAATATTTCGGGATTCATTTCGATAATGCGCGGTTGCGACAATTTTTGTACCTATTGCATTGTGCCTTATACGCGTGGACGCGAGCGCAGTCGTGAGCCGGAGAGTATTTTGAACGAATTGCGCGATATGTGTGAAAAAGGTTTCCGCGAAGTTACATTGTTGGGACAAAACGTCAATTCGTATCTATACAAAGATGATGAACGAGAAATTGATTTTGCCACGCTCCTTGCAATTGTTGCCGAAGAAGCACCCGCCGTGCGTATCCGTTTTACCACATCGCACCCGAAAGATATGACCGATGAAACGTTGGAAACAATTGCGAAATATCGAAATATCTGCAATTTTATTCATTTGCCTGTGCAATCCGGTAGTTCGCGAATGTTGGATTTGATGAATCGAAAATACGATCGTGCGCTTTATTTAGAACGGATTGCAGCTATCAAACGTATCATTCCCGATTGCGGACTTTCGACCGATATAATGTGTGGATTCCACTCCGAAACCGAAGAAGACCACCAAGAAACACTTTCATTGATGCGCGAAGTGGGTTTTGATTCGGCGTTTATGTTCAAATATTCGGAGCGTCCGGGCACGTATGCTGCTAAAAATCTGACAGATGATGTGTCCGAAGAAGTAAAAGTGCGTCGTTTGCAAGAAATTATCGACCTGCAAATGAAACTTTCGCATCTCAGCAACGAAAAAGACATTGGCAAAGAAGTAGAAGTGTTAGTAGAAGGCTTTTCGAAACGCTCACGCGAGCAATATTTCGGGCGAAGCGACCAAAACAAAGTGGTTATCTTCGATAAAAAACACCACAAGTTTGGCGATTTCGTGAAAGTGAAAGTTACAGGTGCAACGGCGGCAACTTTGTTGGGCGAATCGATTTTAGAGGTTTAAATTAAGGAGGTTGTGGGTCAAGCCCGCAGTGACGGGATTAAAAATAATTTTGTATACCCAAAAATTCTTCATACATTTGCAATAAAAATAAATACAAATTGCAGTAATATGAATACAATCACAACAAATGGAAAAAGTGCAATGGCTTTTCGATTCAGAAATGATTTAGTAGGCGTAATAAAAGACAAAGCAAAGAAGGAAAATAGAAGTGTAAATAATTTCCTTGAAAATCTTTTAGTTAACTATTTCAACGTTGATGAAAAAATACCCAACGATATCACATTGGCAGCGATGGAAGAGGCGAAAAGAGACGACTTAGAAACATTGGATTTGGAAAACTTTCGAGAGTGGGCTAAATCATTATGAGAGAATTAAAATACACCTCACAGTTCAAAAAAGATGTCAAAAGAATTCAGAATAATCCGAAGAAAATGTATCTTTTGAACAATGCCTTATCCATCTTGAAAACAACAGGTACACTTCCAAAAGAATATTTACCACACCCATTAAAAGGAAAGTACAAAGGATATATGGAGTGTCATATAGAAGGGGATTTTCTTTTGATATGGATTGATGAAGCAAGTAATTTGATAAAACTTGTTCGGATGGGTAGCCATTCGGAGTTGTTTAGAAGTTAATTGCATTAATAATAATTCAACATTTTGCCGGAAGCAGCATAAAATTTCAACAACTCGCAAAACATTTTTCTCACAAAAACGTTCTATTCATAGCACAGAACGATAAAAATGTCTTATATTTGTGCGTTGAATAACTTAATAATAAAAATTAATTGTATGAAATCAGAAGGAAAACTTTTATTAGGCTTAGGAATTGGTATCGCATTGGGTGCCGCCATTGGTTACATTTTAGGAACCGACAAAAAAGAAGAGTGGTTAGAACAGGCAAATGTGTTTGTGGATAAAGTGAAAGCAAACGTGAAAATGGCTGTTGCCAAAGGACAAGAAGGTGTTCAAAACCTAAAAGAAGACATCGACGATTGTCTCGAAATCACAAAGAAAGAATTGTCTAAACACTAAACGAACTCTCTAAAACAACCGAAACAATGGAAGAAAAAAAAGCAAGTACATTGTTCGAGGAAATGAGAGATGACGTATCAAGCTATATTACCGGTACGATTGAACTCGGCAAACTCGAAGTGTATGAAAAAATCAGCACAGGCTCTGCCGCCACCGCTTACGGGGTGTTTATAGGCGGTGTTTCGCTATTTGCGTTTGTATTCGTATTTGTAGCGATAGCTTTCTATCTAGCTGATATATTGGGTAGTACGTGGATGGGGTTTGGTGTTGTTGCCGGAGCAGCCATTTTAATTGTACTTTTGATGTTATTGCTGAAAAAGTCCATTAAGGGCGCGATTGCTAATAGTGTGGCGAAATTTTTGATGAAGAAAGATAACAAAGAAGCAAAAAAATAGACAACTATGAGTGCATTCAAATTATCACCCTTAGAAGAGTTGCGCTTAGAGAAAAAGCGAATACGGGAAGAACGTGATATCGCAGCACAGCGCTTGTCTTATCAAATACAGTACCTTAATGATAATTGGGGGTCGCTGATTACCAAAGGGATAGCTTCTTCGGTGCGTACTCGTTTTTCCGAAACAGTGGATAGTTTTGTTTCCGGACATCATTCGTCGCACGACTCGCCCTTTTTTACGCGAAGAACCAATCCGTGGCTAAGTCTTATTACGTCTAATTTGCCACTTATTGGCGGATTTGTGTGGAAAGTAACGAAACCCGCTATATTGGCATTTGTAGCGAAAAAAGCTTCGTCGATGCTGTTTAGGAAAAAGAAAAAATAATGTGCTAATTTGCTAATAAATAATGTGCTAATGCAATTATCATATTGATTACTATTAGAAAATCAGTGAACTTGCCATTAGCACATTATTTATTAGCACATTAGCAAATTATTACGACCGGTGAACTGTTTTCACGCCATCCACTTCTATTATTTTGGCGCATAACAGATTCACGTCTTTGGTGCTATGCACGTGAACATCAAGCACTCCTTCAAAAATACCATCGTTGGCAGTCACATTCACGCTTTTGATATTAACTGTTATATCTTCCGCAAGTTTCGATAAAATACGATTCAAAATGCCTGTGCGGTCTATTCCGGTAAAGGCAATAGTGGCGAGAAACGAATATTGAATATAATCGCCCCACGCAACTGCCACAATTCTATCGCCGAAATTCGCTTTCAACTTCATTCCTACCGGACACGAACGTTTGTGTACTTCCAACTCTTCATTTTCGGTAATGTAACCAAACACATCGTCGCCCGGAAGCGGATTGCAGCAAGTGGGTACGATGAAGTTTTTCTTGAAATTATATTCTATCAGATGATAAACGGCTTTACGGTCGATTTTCGGCTTTGTTTGTTGTGCCGGTAAAAGCAGTGGAGACGATTCTATACCGGTGCTTTCCAGTGCTTTTTGTTGTTCTGACGGAGAGCCTTTTATCACGTTTACAGCTTGTTTCACATAGCGTACAAGCAGATTGTCGGTTTTTTCGGCAGGTGCTGATTTGAAGAAATCACTTTTTTCGGCAGGCAGCAAAATATCGCCGGTGCCGATTTGGAAAAACAAGTCTTCTTTATTATCGACATCGTAATAAGAAAGGATTTTGTGAAATACACTGTCGGTAAGTTCATCGCCAAGCAGTTCGTTGAGTATATTTTGCCCTTTTTCGACAATAGTGCGACGATGACGGCGTAACGAAGCCTCTATTTTTGTTTTTGCTTTTGCTGTTGTTACAAAACTGAGCCATTCAACCTGTGGATGAATCGATTCAGAAGTAAGAATTTCTACTTGGTCGCCACTACTCAATTTTTTGCTAAGCGGCACAAGCATGTGATTGACTTTCGCACCCAAACAATGATCACCTACGCGTGTGTGGATCGTATATGCAAAGTCGAGTGCGGTGGCGCCTTTTGGCAATGTTTTTATTTCGCCTTTGGGCGTGAAACAGAATATTTCGGACGCGAACAGATTCATTTTTACGGTATCGAGGAAATCAATGGCATTCGGATTGGGATTTGCCAACACTTCCTGAACGGTTTTCAACCATTTTTCAAGCTCGTTGTCCTCTTCCACATTGTGTTCCTTGTATTTCCAATGAGCGGCAAAGCCTTTTTCGGCAATATCGTCCATTCTCCGGCTGCGAATTTGCACTTCGATCCATTTTCCATCGGGTCCCATCACGGTAAGATGTAGAGCTTGATAACCATTTGATTTTGGAGTGCTTACCCAATCTCTGATGCGGTCAGGTCGAAGCTTGTAAATGTCCGTAATGGCAGAATAGATATCCCAACATTGTTTCTTTTCGTCCATTCCCGGGTGCACTTCGAAAGTGATACGCACGGCAAATAAATCATATACTTCGCTAAATTCGATGCCTTTTGCTTCCATTTTTTTCCAAATGGAATATATCGATTTCACGCGCGCACGCATTTTATATTCGATATCCATTTCATCGAGCGCTTTGGTAATGGGTTTGGCAAAGTTTTCGTAAATCAGATTTCGTTCCGGTGCAGTTTCTTGAATTTTTTGTGTAAGGTCAGTAAATGCGTCGGGGTGTTCGTATCTAAAGCTCAATTCTTCCAGTTCGGTTTTTATCGCAAATAATCCGAGACGATGCGCCAACGGAGCGTAAATATACATCGTTTCGCCCGTAATTTTAAACTGCTTGGCAGGCGCCATCGACGATAAAGTACGCATATTGTGTAGTCGGTCGGCAATTTTTATTAAGATTACACGAATATCTTCCGACATTGTTAAGAGGAGTTTGCGAAAATTCTCGGCTTGTGCCGATACATCGTTGCCAAACATTCCACTCGAAATTTTTGTGAGTCCGTCAACGATTTGTGCAATTTTATCGCCGAAAAGCGCACGAAGGTCTTCCACTGTGTAATCTGTGTCTTCCACCACATCATGTAATAAAGCGGCACAAATGGAAGTAGAGCCTAATCCTATTTCTTTCGAAACAATCCGCGCCACTGCCAACGGATGCATAATATACGGTTCACCCGAGCGACGACGCGCTCCTTTATGCGCCTCTTTCGCTAAGTTGAAAGCTTTGGTAATAATATCTACCTTTCGCCTATGATTGGAATTCAAATAATCGCTTAAGAGTCCATTAAACTCTTCGTCAATCATTCGTTCATCTACTATCAGTTTTTCGTCGTCATTCATACAATATTATGCATCTTTTTTATGAAAGAGCGAAATTACAAATAAATTTGGGATAAATCAGCAAATGATGAGAGGAATTTCTTAATTCTGTTTTCAATCAAAATACAATATATTTTTTATCAAATGAAGAAGTATAAACTCACACCCATTATTGCCATTCCAACCACTACGCCGATGATGGAAAGATGATGTTTTCCGTATTTTTGGGCACTTGGTAAAAGTTCGTCAAGCGAAATGAAAATCATAATGCCCGCCACAATAGAAAGAATGACCGCATTGAGTGTTTCATTCCAAAATGGAAGCAGAAAAAGAAATGCAATAACAGCGCCCAATGGCTCTGCCAAACCCGACGAAAATGACCACCAAAAGGCTTTTTTCCGGCTGCCCGTTGCGTGATAGATAGGTACGGACACGGCGATTCCTTCAGGAATGTTGTGAATAGCAATCGCTATAGTGATAGGAATGGCGATTTCTAATGAGCCGGTTGCCGACATAAAAGTAGCGATTCCTTCGGGGAAATTATGAATGGCAATTGTTATAGCTGTGATGATACCTGCGCGTTTCAATTGTTTGTGTCCTTTCATCTCCTCTACGCCGTGCATTTCGTGCGGATTTTCCGATTCGGGGACGAGAAAGTCAATGAGTGCAATCAATCCGATGCCACCAAACAGTCCAAGAAGAAGGTACAATGCGCCTGTTTTTTCGCCATATATTTCCGACAGCATTTTGAGCGAGTGCGGCAACATTTCCATAAATGATATATAAATCATCACACCTGCTGATAGTCCGAGAGCGAAACTCAAAAAATTGGTGTTGGTGCGTTTTGCAATAAGGGCTATCGCACTGCCGATACCGGTAGAAAGCCCTGCGAAAAGCGTTAATAAAAAGGCGATTAATATGGTTTGATTGTCCATTTCCTTTGGAAGTTATATTGGAAGTTACGGAAGTTAGACGAAGTTACGGAAGTTGGAAATTACGGAAAGTATAAGAAATCAAAAGTTACAGAAAATATGGGTCTAAATAGTCCCGTTTTCTGTAACTTTCGTAACTTCGTCTAACTTCTATTACTTCCGTAACTTCTCGAACTAAAAATCACTAAAGATCATACTGACTCGCATACTTCCTCGTCGTTTATCGAGTATGGCAGCGGTAGGCCACATTTGATTATATATTCCGGTAACTACTTGCGTGCCGGGTGACCACATATTTCCGCCGGTGGTAGTGAATGCTACGTCAACAGGAATGAGATAATAAGTCAAATCTTCATCTTCTTCCAATTCTTGAAGGTAATGATTAAACATTGAAGAGATATTTCCGAATCGATAAGAGAAAGTTTGCGTGTCGAATCGATTTGAGAGAAAACTTGTTCGGCTATCCGGTAATCTTCGCCTTTCGAAAAAGCCGTCCAGAGAATCTTTATTGATAAGTAACAAATAGTTTGGCGGATTTAGTTGCACCGTAGCCATTTCCATTACATCGGGCATCGCGAATACTGTAAAATCAGCCAAATTGAGTGCTTGCGAACGCAATTTTTCGTGTACTTGAGATATTGGAAAAGTAAGTTCGGTGTTTACACCTGCCGGACTTTTTATAAAGGTATGTTCTTCGCTTGGTGCGAGCAATTGACTGCTATTTGTTTGAACAGTATTTACTTGCGTTACTTCCGGTGTGATATGTAATTGAAGAGCGTTTGTGCGAATAGTATCTCGCTGTGCGGATGAGCCGCCTTCATCTAAGTAACTGTAGTGAACGGAAAGCGATGTGATATTCACATTTATTATCGTACTGTTACCGAACGTGGTAGTGAAATACAATCCGGGGAACCATTCGTTAAAAACATCGGTGTTTGCTAATTTTCCGTGTCCGGGTTTTAGGTATTCCGCAAGGAAATCCTCACCGATTTGCGTTGGTAACATTACCGGAATATCGAAAATACGAATTGTTTCCCAACCTGTTCCCGACTGAATAACTTCTGTTCTGAAAGTCCTATTGCGTCCTGTGAATATTTGTTCGCCAAGCGGAGCAGACATATCTGCAAATTTTGTTGGGTCAATATTAGTCGAACCGTCTAAATCGGCTAATGATTTGTTTACTCGAAAAACCGACAATCGCATCGGCGCCAAAGAATCGCCTATCATTGTGGTGTAAGAAACCATTACTCTTACCGAATCGATATTGGCTCCTTCGGTAAATTTTGCATTGTTTGGAAGAAAAAAACCACCGATGTACTCCGATTTGATGGAGCCGAAAATAGGGTCAATATATTCGCCCAAAACGGGAAATCTTGTTTGTGCAAAAACAGATTCTACCAATACCGTGCGTGCATCTAACTCGATTGTATCCACGCCAACGGTTACGCGATCGCGTTCGGGCTGTTGAGTAAATCCTATTTCATCAAGCGTGTCGTTGCAAGCAATGACAATGGCGGCTATGATGGTGGCTGTCAGTATTCTATAAAAATATTTTAATTTCATCGTTATCTGTAAAAAAATGTCTGCGCAAATATCTGAAAAAAAAATGTGATAAAAAAGCTGTTGAATCGCTTTCTGTCATTTTTTAATGATATTTATGTATATATAATGTGCTAATTAATAATGTGCCAATGTGCTAATGACAGGTTTAGAGCTGAGTTGATGAATCAACTGTCTATTTTGTCGTAAAACGCATTGATTTCGGGTACGCTTTCTTGAAAATTCGGATTGGGTATTAAAAACTCTTTTTTGTTGTCGGCGATGTAACCTTTGAGTTCTTGATCAATTTCCGGACTTCCTTGAATAACACCGTCGGAATAGTCGATTGCTAATTTCATCAGATTGGTATAATCCATTGTTCCGCGTGCTTTTATCTTTGCAATTTCTTCATCGTCAATACCTTCGAAACGAAGCTTCTCTGCAAAATTTTCGCTCAGCGGCTTTGTAAATTTCTCATCGTAAAGTGAATAAATTACTTTGGAGTTTTTGAAACACGGGTCGTCGCCATATCCTTTTTTGATATACAATGGCGCCAATGCGCTAAACCAGCCGTGACAGTGAATAACATCGGGCACACAGCGCAGTTTTTTCACCGTTTCCATTACGCCTCGAATGAAAAAGATGCTGCGTTCGTCGTTATCATCGTATTCCACGCCGTTTTTGTCGGCAAATTTGTCTTTGTTTTGAAAATAATCTTCGTTGTCGATAAAATATACTTGCATACGCGCCGATTGTATCGATGCCACCTTGATAACCAATGAATAATCGGAATCATCTATGATCAGGTTCATACCCGAAAGACGAATCACTTCGTGAAGTTGATTTCTACGCTCATTGATGTTACCATATTTGGGCATAAATGTGCGAATCTCTTTTCCCTTGTCGTGTATAGCTTGCGGCAAATAACGTGAAATGTGCGAGATGGGCGTTTCTTCCAAATACGGATAAATTTCTTGGGTAATGTATAAAACTTTTTTCTGTGCCATAGATGTGTAAAATTCTAATTCGGGTACAAAGATAATAATAAAAAATCAGATAAATAGAAAATTTTTCGATGAGTTTTTTCTTGTTGTTGATTATTAGAGATTTATACACTATTTGAGTTATGGGTTAAGGTGCCGTTAGACATAAAAAATATTTGGTATTCTCACGAACACCAAATGACAAATGTCCTTGTTACTTAAGACAAGAAAACACAGACATAATTGAGTGTGTACTTTTTGAATTATGAATACTTTTGCAATTCATAATTTATAATTCATAATCCTTAATTTATATTTCCCCAATCCCTTCTCCAAATACCCATACTTGAAAAACTCGTGCGACTTGTGTAACAGTGTCTTTCGGCGAATGTTATACGTTTTGAAATGTTGCATAATACCCAAATAAGAATTTAATGTAGCGCGCACTTTTTCCAAATCTTCGCGATGCGGCTTATTTTTTATAGTAAGCGTGTGGTCTGATTCGGCTATGGCTTATCGAAATTTCTTTTTCGTACGATTTCCGATGTAGCAACGGCGGGGTTTAATATATGCACCTAAAAACGCAAAACCTACGCTTACCACTTCGGCTGATACCGCTTTTACATATTTTTTGCGAGCAATATACGGCTTTATTTGACATACGGCATAAGCGCTTTGCTCATAAGCCATCCAAAAAATGCCTTCTTTGTACAAGTTAACTGCAAAAGTATCCGTATGGTGTATCTTTTCTTTTATTATCATTCTGTTATTTTTTCCTTATCAAGGCACGGTTTGTAAAACTTCTCCAGCGACGTGATGCATTGGGTACCTATAAAAAAAATCGGTAAAACTCATATTTGAATTTTACCGATTTTTGAGATGTTTATTTTCTAAATCTCTGTGATTAAAATAAGTCAGAATGTGTACCCGTGTCTGTGAGTGTCAGGGACAACTGACTGTCGTTATGCACCCATATCAGCAACCAATCCGGTTGAATATGACATTCCATCACTATGCCACTTTTGCGTGTATAACCTTCTAATTGATGTACTTTATATTTTGGGGGTAAAACTTCACCCTTTGCCAGTTTTTTAATAACCTCAGCAAGGTGTGATAAGTCTAAATTGCGCTTAAAGCATTTTTTTAAGTCTTTCTTGAAATTGTTTGTGAAAAATACGTAGTAAACGTATTCAGCAGAAACAGTAAAAAAGTCAAAAAACTCAGTTACAGACATTCTTTTTTCTTTTTCCATAGCATTTATCGCTTAGCAGGTCCTGCAAGAAAAAAGACATTACCATTATCAACATCTTCCAACGACTGTTCTAAACGGCTTTTTTTCTCAGGCTGATGAGTAGCTACAGACTTAAAAAAACCCATTGAAAGAATATATTCGAGCGTTTTTTGGGCTTGAATATTGCGTGCATTATATTCCAATGTTATTGTTGCCATAATCCTATTTTTTTAGTTTATATTTTTACCCCACAAAGATACAAATTATTTTTTCAGTTCAATAGTTTTATAGTCAATAGTTTCATAGCCTGCTAGCTATCGAACTATAAAACCACCAACTATTGAACTATTTTTCGGTAAAACTCAATATGTCAAAGAGCACTTTTTTAATGATTAATGGTTAGTGATTAATGATCAATACCTAACGGGCGATATATTGCGATAATTAAATCAATATAAACAATGCTTCTGCATTAATCATTAACCATTATTTCTTGTACCACCGCTCGTGCGGTTTTACTAAACCGTGCGTTTGTTGTTTTGTTGGCACAGGTTGCAAACCTGCGCCAGCGGGGGTAATGCATTGGGTGCCTATAAAAAAAAATCGGCAAAATTCATATTGAATTTTACCGATTTAAGCCCTATCGCTTCTTATTTCTAATGAGAGTAAAGCGGGGAAACAGTTAAATAGTTGTTCATAATTTTCTCTATGAAAATATTATCTACATTCATATTGTAGATAATATACCAAACTGTTTTCGCGTTTCGTTTATAGGTATATACATAATTTCCAAATTGCAGATGGTCGGGATACTTGGCTTTTGTATGATACGTTATCTTGTCCAAGTATTCGCAAATATCTAGAATATCGTTGTGATAATCAATAACTGTGTTCGTGTCCAAGTGAAATTCACCATTGGAAGTTCGCCAATTTAATAAACCATCGAAAATATTTTCTAAATCAATACGTACTTGTTTACTAAATTCGACCATTTTTTTTTAGTAACAGTTGTAAATCTTCTTGAGCAAGTTTGCGAAATTCGGAAGCTGAATAATAGGCACTCGACCGGTTATCTGATGCTGTTTGTTGCATTGGATAAATAGTTGGTGTAATTTTTTTTGACATTTTTACTGCTGTTGCCATAACTATAATTTTTAAATCATTAAGCTGCCACAAAGATACGAAATAATTTTATTCAGTCTTATAGTTTTATAGTTAATAGTTCGATAGCCTGCTTGCTATAAACCATAAAACCATAAACTATCAAACTATTTTACAACTTTCTATTTCAGCATTTTTCTATTTTCAACTTCTTGCAAAACGCTCATTTGTTGAATGGCAATAGCGTTGAGTTTTTGCAAGCGACTGCTTTGAGATAGTCCCTCGTTAATTAAATACGGCGTTGATATTTTCCATATTCGACAAACAAATTAACTCGTTTATAGTGGCGTAATCACGCATATTTCCTTTAAGTTCGGCATTTGTTTCACGCCACTCTTTGGCGGTAATGCCGAATAATGCAACATTCAATACATCGGCTTCGCTAGCATAAATGTAATTGATTTGCTCTTTCGACAATTCTCTCGGAACCATATTTCGACTAATTGCCGAAGTGTGAATGTGATAGTTGATTTTTGCCAGCTCTCGTTTGGCTGTCCAACCAAGAGTTTTTTGCTCTTCTTCTTTGAGTCGCTGAAACTCTTTGAGAATATACAACTTAAACTCAATCGAAATCCAAGATGCAAACTCCAACGCAATGTCCTTATGGGCATATGTTCCTCCATAACGACCCGATTTTGAGACAATTCCTATTGCATTTGTTGCTTCAACCCAACGTTTGGTTGTCATTACAAAACTATTTAATCCGGCTTCTTTTCTAAACCCGTCGAATTCGACGGGTTTAAAGTTTGGATTGTTCAATGCCTCCCAAAAGCCCAATAGTTCAATAGTATTTCTATTTCTCAACCAATTTTTGATTACATCATCGGCGTGTTCTGGATTTTTGTAGCGCGCTAAGTCCGTAATGCAAATATAATCTGCATCATTGATAGTTACAATAGATAGTTTTGTATTTTTTACTATAATTTTTGCCATAACTGTTTCTGTTTTTTACTAAATACAAAGATACAAATTTTTAATGATTAGTGGTTAGTGATTAATTAAACCAATACTTCTGCATTAATCACTAACCATTAACCACTATTTTTCGGTAAAACTCAATATGTCAAAGACCTCTTTTTTAATGATTAATACCTAACGGAGGAAACAGTTGAAAACAGCACTATTTGTAGCCTGAAAGGCTTGATTTTCATAACCGCAAGCAACGCTTCGCTCGCTTGCGGTTATGAAAGTTAGGCTTTTCAAGCCATTTCAACTACTGTACTGATTCGCATTAATCACCAACCACTAATCATTATTTCTTGTACCCTGCCGCCCATCCAAGAACGACAGAGTTGTTTTTGCCTTGCGGTTGATGATTTTAAGAGAAAAATCATCAACCCGGGCTTTTCAAAAAATTTTTCGAGCGCTGCGCGCTAAATAGTCAAATAGACAAAATAAATCGAATTTTATTCTGCGACACACCTAACGGAGAACCCGAGGGCGCGGTTGGTGTTGCTCACGCCCGCGCTGCCGCTAAGGAAGTACAAGCCCATCGCATCCGTCGTACCACTGGGGGTACTGCTCCAGTAGTTCCCGTTCGTGCCGGCGTTGTAGAGCGTGCCATTGCTGTTGAAGCGGTACCCGGCGGCGGGCAAAAAGAGAGCGTTACTGCTACTACAGCCGGCAGCCGCGCCGGGACCAAAGCAACGACCATTAACACCGCCAACAGCAGTCCAAACACCACGTACAGAACCTGTAAGCGGACTGTTGTCAAGAAGCTGTTGAAACTCTGCTTGGGTCGGTAAACGCCAACCCAAAGGACAAGGGTCGTTAGCAGATGTCCAAGCAACGCGAGAAGCAGCGTCAGTAGTGTTCCAAGCAGGGTTAGGAGCGCTGCCGGTAGCTAAATAATGGTTTGTAGCGCCACCGGCAGTTCCCCACTGGTAAAATCTACCAAGGCTTTGCGGACTGGCGGCGAAATTGCCGGGAGTATCCAAATTGGTAGTTGCCCACGTGAGAGCCCTTTGCGTATAAGTACCCACCAGTATTTCGTTTGCCGTACCCGAGAATTCGGTACTGTACAACCATACGCTTAATGTACGGGAGGCAATACCGGTATTAGCCGGAATTATAAACGATCTTGAATGCGTTGCAGCTGCTGCATTAGCGTTGATAACAGGGCTCGCCCCAAACAGCTCATTTACAATAGGAGTACCGGTGTTAGCGCCACCAATGAAAACCTTCACGCCCCAACCCTGCAAGTTAGTGTTGGCGGTAACCGAATAAGTAGTAGCGGCCATAGGAATCTGATTACTTCCGGTAGGTAAATTATTGGAAGAGTGCGTAAGCACCGGTGCCCATTGTGTAACGACAATGGAACCGGCACTCGCACCACCTTTACCGCTATCAAAATCCAAGTTGGTAAAGTCAATAGCAGCTTGGCGATTTGGCGCCCAAGCCGGATTCAATGCGGATACACTTTCAATGGCAACGCGCAAAGGCGTAGGTGTGGCGGGAAGCAAATGGACGGCAGGGTCATAAGTACCGGTAACAACTGCAGGCGTTGTGAGGCGGTCGTTTCTAACCATAGCCGTAGTTGTAGCAGGCGTACTGTAAGTACCCGCATTGTTCATCTGCAAGGTAAGCCAAGTGGCAGCAGAGGGAACAACCGGAGCCCACTCAACATTAGTGGTAACATTAACCAAACCGGCAGCAGCACCCTGGGCTATACCCGAATGACCGATAGCCGTGGTTGGAAGTTGTGTATTATACCAACTCTGAACACCTTGGCGGAATGCCCAAGTAGAAACCTCACCCGCAGGAGCGGTAGAGTTAATTTCCAGTGAAAAGTTGCCCGATGCGCTGTAATTCATGTTGTTAAATGCAAATGTATAAGGATATTGCTCTATCAAACCGGCGCCCGGTATTGGTGCGCCAACGGTGTAAGAACCATTGCCCAATGTACTGTTTGCTATGTTGATAGTAGCGCCCACGTTGGTTACAACATCAAAATCAACGATCTCGGTATTCCAAGGGAAGATCAAATGTTCGCGATCATCGGTATAACGGGTTGTGGGAGTCCAAATAATACCACCCAAAGAGAAACTTTCCCACCAGTAAGTACCAAACGTAACGCTCATATCGGGCACTACTACGCGAGCGGTCGCAATTGCCAAATCGCCGTATTTGGACAACAAAGGAGTAACCGTAAAATCGCCACCAAAACCGGTAGTAGGCAAAACGCCGACGCGGTTGGTGGTTACATCAAACCGTTGATTGCGAGACAAGCCTGCATCAATGTTGTAGAAACCGCCTTGTGCAGTCGGCATAAAATTTACCCGGTTCTCAGTATCAGCAACAATAACGTTGGATTTAGCAAGCGTGAGGTCTGCCAGCTGCACATTGGTTTGCACATCAATGATAGTGGTATGTGTAGCAGCAGGTGTACGCGGTACGGAAGTCATTGTAGGGTGTATATTAATATAGGGCGCTTCCTGTACAATGATATATTGCACCGGTGCTTGACCGCTTGGCGTGAGCGTAACGGTTGCGGTACGGTTCACGATGCCGTCAAACAATGCTCCGAACCGGAAAGGAGGTACGGTAAGTGTGATTGACGCCTGATAAAGTCCGGTACCGGGATCTATTGTTGTAAGTCCGGATGTGCCGGCGGCAGTAACCCAAGTAGCAGGCGAACCATCGGCGGTGTTTTGAATAGTGAGCGCAACAGGTACAAGCGACATCACATTGACAGGAATAGTAAACCCTTCCGTTCCTTCGGGAAACAGACGGGTAGAAGCGCCGTCTATAATGGAAATATAGAGGTTTGTCCACTGCTGCGATACCTCAAAGTTGTTGAATCGCAAACGTCCGGCAGCAAATGTCCATACCTCTTTTCTATCGTTAGGCGTGTTGGATACGTTGTTTCCGGGTTGGAAGATAGAAAGCGTATAAGTGTCGGTAGTGCCCACTTGTGCGAGTGTATATACATAGCCGTTACTGCCGCTGGTATAAGTGAGCGTACCGTTTGCCTGTATCTCGTTTGTACCGTTAATCCACATCGAAAAGTCGGTAACGTTGGTTTTAATAGTTACCGTTTCGGTATAACCGCCAAAAGGGGTGAAGACTACTTCGCGGCGAGAGATAGAGAAGTACCTGGATTCGTCGAAAATAATGTCGTCCAATTCATTCTCATCCCAATCAAGGATTTCTACTTCCATATTCATTGCCATCGAGTTGTAAGCCTCTTCTACGGTAGGATAGCCTGCACCCGATACTTTTGAGATGTTGAACTGGTAGAGGTTGTTGCGCAACACGTTGATGATGTTTGTGCCATCGGGCGCAAAGTCTAAGCGATAGTACGTAGTAGTGCCGCTGTTATTGAAATCGCCACCCACTACAACCGCCATACGGTTGGTGTGGTCGGTATCGCCGGATACGCCCAAGAGGTTGACCTTCACGTCGGCTTCGGGAATGTAGATGCTTCTCGACGTCCAGCCGCCCTGTCCGCCGGATACGCCGGTGATATCACTACCGCTGAAACCGAAAAGAATTTCCGATTGCGCCAAAGTAAATTTACCTGTTCCTGTGGGGAGAGTTGCGTTGCCGAGAGCCAATTCGTTTTTATCGGGTACTACGGCATAGCGGTTACTGGGGCTAATGATGTACACTTCCTGCAATTCAAACGGAATAGGGTTGGCGTCTTTATCCAAACCATCCCACGCCCAATCGTCGGTAGTAGCAGAAGTAGAACGGGTTACCGAGCCTACCCCAACGTCGATGCGAGCGATGGCGCGCATCAGTTGCAGCGTTTGGTTGGTGTTGCCGGGCATAATCACTATTTGAGATGTTTCGCCCCACATCGGAATTCTATCGGTGGTGCCGGCGGGGAACATTTTACCGGAAATAGAAGCATTGATAGCGCTCATTACAACAGCATAATTGTCGCCGATAAACGGTGAAGTGTAATCGACAGCATCGATTGTCTGTAAAATAGCTTCGGCATTTGCCAAAACCACCAATTGTGAGCTTGCCGTGGGAGTACCAACGCCTTTGCTTCCGGGCAGGGTGATGGTGAACGTTCCCGTGCCACTGATACCACCCGGTACAGGGTTGGTAGTGGTACCGCTCAATGCGTTTGCTTCTTTGATGTCTACCAAGACACTCGGCGAGGAGTTGTCAAACACGAGTACATAAACGTCTTTGAGTTCGTTTTCTTGCACAAACGTTAAGTTACGTGTAGACTTGGATGAATTGAAGCCGCCGGGCGTATTAAGCCGCAGGATAATGGTGGCATCATTATCGTTGCCCGGGGTGTTGTTACCCCAAGGCATTTCGTTGGTGCAGGAGGCAATAAGTGCCACGAGTGCCAACAGTAGAAAGTTGATGAATTTTTTCATATTATGTTGTTTTAATTTTATGGGCGAAAGGTGAAAGGCGAAAGGCGCAGGGTAGGGGTGTACAATGTACCTTTTGCCCTTTGCCCTTTGTTTCACCCTTTGCCCTATTTACATCGGAATTGGGTTTAAAATAACAATCTCCCAATCGTTGATGGTAATGGTTACCGTTAAGTCATACGAGTCATCGGGTGCCGTAATGGCGAGGTTGATTGTAAACAGGTCTTCGGCATCAATGGCTGCCTGCGACTGATAAGCAGGATTTTGCATAATAGCTGCCGTAACGTTGAGCGGTGCTATGATATCGGTTCCGGTGGCAGGGTCTTGAACATAGAGCATTATTTGGTCTATGGCGCTTTGGCTGACGTGAATGCGCTGTTGCTTGATAGACACTTCCATCGTGTTGTTTGCCGTGAGCGTTTCGCTTTGGGGCAGGTAGAGCATATGCGGAGTATAGGTATCGGGGGTGTTATCGTATTCATAGAGCCAGTTTTTGCCGGTGGTAAAAACATTGAGTGGCATAGCGGAGCGAAGGTGTTGCAATCCGGTAACCGTTATTTTGAGCGTGCTTGTATTTTTGATAAACGACAAGTCAACGGTTTGCTGTTTGTTGCTGACCACGAAAATATCTTCGGTTGAAGCATAGAAAAGGTCGTCGAAATCCGAAACCTTTGGCGCTACATCTGCGAGTGTGTTACTGCCTGCCGGTAGAAGGTCGTATGAGAGCATCATCCGGAAGTTATCGAGTGTGGTGCTACCGATGGCTATGGGCACGGTTTGCAAAACCGCGCCGGCGGTAGCAGGGTTGGTTGCCTGCGCATCTGTATAGCCGCCTTGCAACATATTGGTGCTGCTGCCGCCCCACGCAATAGCAGTGTAGAGACCTTGCGCAACATTGGCGTTGATATAGCCTTTGGCAATATCCTGTGTACCGACAGGGATGATGTACGCGAGTGTGCCTGTATTTTGATCGAACAGGAAAACGCGAATACTGCCCACTTGCTCAAACAACAGGTCTTGGTTTTGCGAATTGTGGGTATAGCGGAATTGTAACCGAAGACCCTGTGGGCAGGTTATGCCACCTTCGCTCATACAACTGACTGTCAAGAAGGTTAGCAGGAGAAAATAAATAAGTTTTCGTATCATATTGTTTTTGTTTATTCGGTGATTCGGTGATTTGTTGATTTGCTTATTTGTTTATTTGTTTATTCGGTGATTTGTTGGCTATTTAGTTGATAATAGTTTGCCGAACAAATAAGCAAATCAACAATTTATCTATTAAATCTCTCCATTCTTACATTATCCTCACGCTTGAGCGATACTTCGTTGAGGTTATGTTCTGCTTCGGCACTGCCGGCTTGTTGAGCGCGGGTAAAGTAAACTTCTGCCTCGTCGAGGTTGCCTTCTTTCAGGGCGATGATGCCGCGATTGTTCAGGGCTTCCGGGCTGTTGCCTGCCCTTTCCAAATGTCGCTTGGCGGTGTTGAGTTCGCCATTTTCGATGAACAAGGCTGCCGCATTCAGATGGGCTGTTTCCTCATCGGGGAAGTAACGCAATACCGTGTCAAGGATGATCTGATTGAAACGGTCGCTGTCTCTGCCAAAGTGTTGTGCCACTTGATACATTTCAAGGTGCGAGAGGTTGAGCGGATTTCTGTCCATCACAGCAATGGCATCCTGCACGCCGAAATCTCTCACCGTGTAGTTGATTTGATATTCTACCCGGCGAAGCTCGGGGAACATATCGCGAACCATCACATTCCACGGTCTGCCGCCGGCTAAGTGCACTAAAGTCGCCTCACGTACATCGTAGCTGCTTATTGTGGAAATAATTTCAAGTATTCTATCTTTTTCCGGCAAATTGCTCTCTTGTACCATTACAACCAAACCGTCCCAGTCTTCGGCTACGTGTGTTACCCTGAAATAGGATTCGGGCAGGTTGAACCGGGTACGGATGTAATCTTTCAAAGCAGTGGCACGCGCGCTTGACAAGCGGTCATTGAGTATCCAAGACCCTTCGGGAGAAGCGAAGCCTTCTATATGAATGCTTTGCAACTGTGCATCGGGATTGCCGACTACTTCGCGAACGGCGTCATCGATTTTTCCTAACTCTTCGGGGTTTCTACGAAAATTAGGCTGAATAACCGAACGACCGACAGGGAAATCAAGGAATGCTTGACCGCGGCGAGCGATGATTTTGTCGACTCTTTCGGGGGTCTGCATCGCTACCTGTGTTTGTACTTCGTATGGTACACGCGGCTCCAGTTCAACACGACCGCTTAAAAGGTAGTGTGTGAATACAGTACGACCGCGATAATCGGCTACTTCTTGTCGAACGCTGATTTGGGCGCTGTCCATCCATAATTCGTAGGGTATGCTGATGGTGAATTGTTGATGCGTTTCGCCGGCGCGCGATTGCATCGCGTGACCTGTTTGATGACCACGCGATGCAATCGTGCGGTAGCGGGGGTGATTATTGCGATAGCGCGTAAGCACTTTGCCCTTATTATCACCCGTTACTATGAAGCTCGGCAGGAGCAACAAATTACTGTCGGTTTCCACACCGAGGGTAATGTTTAACCCTTGGTAGCGAGCGATGGAACGAGCATCCATATCTATGGTGTAAGTGATGTGGAGACTGTCGTTGAACTCTTTGAATTGGAGCACCTGTACCCGAGCCCCGCCGGTTTGGCTACAATAGGAGCTTACGGTAAGGAAGAGGAATATTGTTAATACTGTATATTTCATCTTGTTTAATGATTAATGTTTAGTGATTAATGATTAATAATTGTTGATGTTTAATGGGTTTCCGCCGTCAGGCATTAATCATTAAACATTTACCATTAATCATTATTTTATGATGTAAATAAATGATACTGCTGCATTGGTAACACCAAAATAATGCTTAGTTTCAGACCCGAGCTTTGAGCCGCAGTTACCGCATTCGAATTTTTGGTAATCGAGGTACATATAACCGGCATTGAAAGTGGTTTCAAATGACCAGCGTGGCGATAGAAGCCACTGATAGCCGTACTGGAAGCTTACGCTGTAAGCGTCGCCGCGAAAACGCTGATCTTTCAAGGCGGGTGTGATGTTGAACGGCAGGCTGAGTCCGCCGGTGTTGAAGTTGCTGTACAGTAAACTGCCGCCGATGAAGTGTCCGTTGAAAGGCTCTTGAATCCAGTAACGGAGCGTAGGCTGTAGCATCCAGTGTTTGAACTTTTTGTTGTTGCTGTAGGTGAAGGGATTCCAACCAACGGAAAGGTCTAATGTAAGATACCTGTTGAGCAGGAATTCTACGCCTAAATTAGGCGTGGTGGTAGCTCCGTAAAGGAGGTTGGTTTTGAGCGCAAAGCGAGGAAGATAGCTGGCACCCAGTTCGGAGAAAGAAAAGGTGGCGAACTCGGGCATCGCGGCAGTTCCATCCAAAACCACCACCTGTCCGGTAGATTCGTTGACCGCAATTTCTCTTTCTATGCGGTTGCCCTGCGAATCGGTAACCGTTACGGTCATATTGGGGGGAGTCAGATCGCGAAGCAAGTCGTCGAAAGTGAAAGACTCGCTTTGGGCGTATAACATACCACTTAGGAAAAAGAGGACAGTTAATGAAAAAAATGTTCGTTCAAGCATATTTTATTCTGTTGTTAATTAATGATTTAATCTTTTCCTATTTTAGGGAGGTTAGGAATAAGGCTAAAATAGAGTGTGTATGTATTCCTATAATCACAAATTATTTCTTAGTGAGCAGTAGCGAAATCGCTCCGCTACTGCTCTGAGTAATGAAAGTAGATTAATTTTCAATTTTATTCTAATCCGGGTGTAAGTGTATTAAGAACCCAATCATTGATGGTTAGTTGTACTGTCAGGTCAATATCCGTTGGATTCGGAGTAGAGTGGAGGTGGCTGGTATTGAATACCAATGCTCCGGCAGGGATACTATAGATATTACCTCTTACAAAGTTACCGGAGAAGCCTGTATAACTTCCAATAGTGAGATAATGTGTTCCCGATGCGTAGGTGGTAGAGGCTGTCCAAGTTGCGCCACTGTCGGATGATGTATCAACCGTTACGTTTGCTACTGCAATAACTAATCTTGGCGCGTTGACTGTTGCGGCAACATTGTATGCCCATACATTAGAACCAAGACCAAACACAGGATAATCAGTAGGATTAGGATAAGTACTCGTAGCAGACCAAGCGCCGGCAGATGGTTGTAAATCACTAATTCCTGTCCAAGATGCAAGCTGTACCTGATTAACTTCAAACAAAGGCTGAGCCGGAGCTGTTGTGCCTACAAGTCCGGTACCTGTGTAGGTGAAGTTTTGAGAATAAGCATCCAAAGCAATTCCGAGTACTTCAAAACCTGTAATACGGGTTTGGTTAGCACTACCGGCACCATATATACCTCCGGTAATGTCAACAAGCTCCAAGCGAGAAATCACAGGAGAAAGAGCAACAGTTACATTAGCTGTAGAAGGAGATGTTACACTGATAGCCACAGGAGCGCCTGAGACATTAGACACAGCTACTGCAGTGTATGACATCGCTTGGTAACTGGCTACACTTGTAGTGATTGCTTGAATTTGAGCAAATGTAGTTGCTGTGGTAAGCGCCGTATTAGCGGCTGCGTCGGAAGCCGTGTTAGCTACGATGAAAACACGTGCGGAAGAAGAAACACTGTTGAGAACTTGTCCGGTACCACCTGCTTGGGTAGTGTTCAAGCCTACTCTATTAATCACACTGTTGTCGGGAGCAATTAAAAAAATGTGTCCATCATTAGCGTTAAGGACAACACTAGTAGCTGTTCCGGGAGCTTGAATGGCTTTGGGTGCTGCTGCACTTGCAATTTTAATAGTTACGGTTTTTGTACCGTGGTCTACAACTTCATCGTTGTTACAGCTTGTAAGTCCTAAAACTAAGGCAGCTGCTGCCAAAATTGAATTTCTAAAAATTTTCATCTTGTTTTTGTTTTAATGAATAAATAAATAATTAATTAATTGTTGTTGTGTCCTGTGGGACGGTTTTTAATTTCATTTTTTTGTTGTTTAGTCTGTTTGCAGAGACGTAGCACGCTACGTCTCTGCAAGACCTCTGCCGGCAGAGGTCTATGACCTGCGTCTTGTTTGAAATTTAGTAGCTACTAATCTCTTTGAAAGTAGCTACTTATTCGCTTACAAGTAGCTACTATTCCGCTGCGAAGTAGCTACTATCTTACCCAAGAGTAACTGCTCATTTTTGAATTAAGAATTAAGAATTATGAATTTTCATCGCTTGCGTAATTCATAATTCCTAATTGACCTTCTGAAATCGTGCATTTCGCAACATATCCTGCATTTTTCTACCGGGCGTAAAAATAACGCTGGTTCGTCTAATCACCGATGAGGTTACCTCTTCGGGCGTATTTCTGCCCTCGCTGCTAAGTGTGATGCGAAGGCTACCCAAGTCGCCAAGACGAATCGCATGACCTTCCGCTAAACCGTCAACCGCTTGCTCTACCATAGCGTAGAGTACCGCGCGAATATCGGCGCCGCTAAGGGTGCTTTTGCGTTCGATTGCTCTGGTGAGTGCTTCGAGAGTTACTTCTCTGCCCGGTACGGGTGTGGCGTAGAATTTTCTGGTACCGCCGCCGGCTACGCCCGGTTGAGGGCGTTCTATTGTTCTGAATTGAATTGCCATAATGATTTTGTTTTAGGTGGCATAATACAACAAATTGAATTAATTAAAATTGTCGATATTATTTTGTACTTGTATTGTTTAGCTAAAATGTTCGTTTAAAAGCGTCATTTTTTTAATCAAAATTCGACAACCCTTTATAATTATATCAAAAATATTAATTCAAAAAAATGTCGAAAAAATTTTGGTAGATGAAAATAATGTATTACCTTCGCCGCTGGTATCTAAAAAATCAGGATATATACAAGCGTGTAAATATCCTTTTGATAAAGAGGAAACAACACATTTGTGTAGTTGTTACACAAATAAAAAATAAAAACCAAATAAAATAATCACAAGATTAAACCTAACAATAAAAATATTGTCCATGCAAAGGTTGAAAAAGTGACGCTTTTAAACGAACATATAATTTAGTCAATAACCTCCAATCACTTGGGGGTTATTTATTTATTGCCCCGCCGCTACCGCGCGATTGTATTGTGTGGTAAAATAAAAGACCACACGATACAATCGTGTGGCAGCGAAGGAAATAAATTATGATTAACTTCAATCTAACATCAAAGATTTTATTTGAGACTTTTCTATTTTACAAAGGAAAATGCTAACTTTGCAATCTGAAATCAAAAAAACAGAAAGATTATGGCAGCAACGGCAAAAAAACAAAAAACAGAAAACAAAAAAACTCCTTCACCTTCAACACAGGAGATAAAACAGCTTTCAAAAGTTGGCGAATGGTTAAGAAGTGGGCAATCTGTAGGAACAATCGTAGATATGCGAGCAGTTTTAAGATAAATAAATATGCGCTATTATTTAGATACCAATGTTTTAATATTCATTCTGTTTAGCGAAAAAGATAGTATTCATTGCGATATTAAAGCGATATTAGAAGATTATGCAAATACCTTGCTCGTGAGTTCTACTGCGGTACAAGAAATGGTACTATTATTCCGAATAGGCAAGTTGAACTATAAAAACTCTTACAAAAATACAAATGACTTGATTGAAAAAATTGCAGAACTTAATATTGAAACTGTACATTTTTCAAAAGAAAACAACTCTGCTTACTGTGATTTACAAATCGCCGAAAATCATAAAGATATGAACGACCATTTAATTATTGCACAAGCAATTTCTGATAAAGTACCTGTCATATCGTCTGACAATAAATTCAAAGAGTATACAATACAAGGACTTAACTTTGTTTTCAACAAGAGGTAACTTTAACTATCCCGCCGCTACCGCGCGATTGTATCGCGTGGTAAATAAAAAACCATACGATACAATCGCACAGTAGCGGGGATTAATTAGATTTGATATTTTTACCTGAAATGCTCCTGTTCGCTTTGATTTTTTGCTATCTTTGCAACTCATATTTGATTCAGTGAGCAAAAATGTACCCCGTAGATTAAAAAGCCACGGGTTAAAATGTCGTTAGGTATAAAGTAATCATCCGATATTCTCACGAATACCGGATGATAATCATCTCTGCGAGTCCTTCACAAGAAAGGGAAAACACAGACAAGACATTGAGTGTGTATTGTTATATTAGTTACAAGTTACAAGTATATAGTAGATAAGCAGACAAATTATTCTACATTCTTGTAACTTGTATTGTAACCAAAATCGACAGCTGCATGCATTGACTTTCCGCCAAGCCTGCCTGTCGGCTTGGCTCGACGGGAAAAATAGTCAAATCAATGGGAAAATCGTGAATATTTTTATTCTGAAACACAGCGCACTGTAAGTCCGTTTGCACGTCCGGTGGTGTAGCTGCCCGGGACCACGAAAAGAGTACCGGCAGCATTGCCAAAGCCGAATCCCCGTGAGAGTGTCGAACTAAAGAACGCACTACTCCAATAGAGACCGTCCTCACCTGTGAAGGGGGCGAACGTACCATTGTTAAGCATACGATATCCCTTTGAGGGCAAGAAAAGCTTCGCCCCTGTGGTAGTAGGTGCACCTACTGTAACATTATTGGTAATAACAACACCGCCGGCGGTGTTAGTGTTGGTCTGCACACCGCGAAAACGCCAATCATTACTGTTAGCATTGGTAGAAGTGAAAGCATTGCCATAAGTAGTAACATAGATATTGCTACCATTGCCGCGATAAATATCCCAAACTTCAAAATCGGAAGGAACGCGCCAACCGGCAGGACAAGGATTGTTAGCCTGACCTTTAGCAGTCCAATTGTTGAGAGAAATAGGAGTACCGACGCGGTTAGTCTTATCTCCGCCAACTTCACCGTTACCCCAAAAGTCGCTGTTACCAACACCGGGAGGAGTTGTACCGACACCACTAACCTCCGTACTCCAATCCAAATTAGACATAGATTCTGGTGGCGAAGTTATAGCATCTGTTCGAGTAATAAAGTTACCAACATAGCCGGTGCCTGTAACTTGACCAAAGCTGTTCACAGCCTGAGCAGAAAAATTACGTTGAACGAAACTAGAAGTATTGTTGCCTCCAGTCATCGGGCTAATAACATTTGAATAAGTAGCATCTTTACTCCAAACAGTGTGCTGGTGTCCGTCGGCAATACGACCCCACTGATAGAAGTCGCCCAAGTCGGCGGCATTGTTGAGGTTGCCCGCATCGTCCCACGACTGTCCTGTATCTACTCTCACGCCATTTCTATATGCACCTGTGCCGCTTTGTCCAAGATTTAGAAGAGCCATTTTTATCTTGCCGTCATTCAGCGTGCCGCCTCTATTGATTTCCAAGTAACGGACACCGTTGGCGTCAATACCGTAGCCGGGACGGGGACCTGTGCCCTGTCCCGAATTGGTGGTGCGGATAAACTCAATACCAAGCGCATTGGCATTGGTCATGGGTACTGTACCGGTTGTGTTGGTTAAAATACATTTGAAGAACAATTCATCATTGACCATATCACCAATGTTTGGCAAGTTATTCACGAAAGAACTGTGTATAAAATCAACCGGAACAACATAAGTAGCATTCGTAGCGCCCGGAATATTGGTGTAAGTGCCGTTCCGGCTTGTACTTACCTGCCATTGCCAGCTTGTTGGCGCAGTACCGGTTATGTCGTAGGCTGTAAGCGTTTGGTGCTGGAAGTCGTACATCACATTCACGAAGGCAGTTACACGAGCATTTGCCGGTACACTCACACAACGCACAGCGAAGGCGTAACTAGCGGCGTTGGAAGCTGCGGGAATCACCTGAAAACTAGTGATGTTCAAGTAGCGACCATTGAAAGTACCGAACGAAAGCCCTTCGGACGTATTTGTCCAAAAGTACCCCATCGGGTTCAAACTGACATTACTAGGACTACGGAATAGAGATAGAGGGAAGAACCAGCCGCGCTCACCCAATCGTTGCGACATACGACCCGCAACGGGGATGCCGTTACCTACATCGACACCCATAAATAACAGCTGATTAGGTCCGGCAGCGTGTGTATAAGCTGTACCATTCCAGTTGCGACCAGTAGCAGCAGTAGCAGCAGGGGTTCTCCAAGTGCTGCCTGCAAGGGTACCGGCAGCATCTATGGTAGCAAATGCGCAAGGATCTCCGAGACCGGCAGCAATATCTACTATTGTTTGCTGATTGCTAGCTGCAGTGTAATAAGGAACCAAATTGTAACGAGCCTCGCGGTCGGCGGCTGTAGTACCTGTAATGGCATCAATGCTCGAAATTAGACCTGCCCGGTCGTAGCCAGCGGGAGTATGAGCGATAACTGCGGAAGTGAAATCATTCTGTAAAGCGATATCGGTTAGTCTGCTATGCATAGCTACAACTGAACCCCACTTATAATAGACAATCCAAACAGACTCGTTCTCCAAGCCGCCAAACTCGGCATCGGCAAATGCCTTTATGTCTTCATTATTCGCATAATGATAAGAACCACGCAAAGTTAATCGACCACCGGCAGTAACACCAAGAACACCCGGAGGAGCAAATAGATCTAATGGATCCTGCGTTACCGTAATCCTCTTCCTCAATCCCGGAGTTGTAATATAAAACCTTCCCGTTTTTTCTCCCAGAGCTTCATTCGGCAAACAATTAATCGTTACATCCACAAAATTGACAGTGTTATTGCTTGTCGTCGGACTTACGTTTATCCAATTGTTCGAACCGTCGTCATCAAACTCAATCTTCCAACCGACAGGGTGATCAGAAAATACCCGGAGTGTCTGTTGAGGAGTTCCGGTACTATTGAAGTGAAACCGCGACTCGCTAACAACCATACGGTAGTGTTCGTAATCAAATTCCATCTCATATCCTATCTGCCATATACGAATGGTAGCATTGATGTTGATCAACTCGGAGTCATAAGCAATTTCACCGGTGGGTGAACCGGGTCCGGTAACGCTTTGAATAACAATATCGTAAACATTATTGCGCGTAACACCCAAATATGAACCATTGGGATAATTTCTGATATCGATACGGTAATAAGAATCGTCTGTACTGCCATCGTAATGCCCTTTCACAATAAGGCAAGTAGAGGCAAGCCTATTGGGACGACTCGGCGCATCCGGACTGGGCGGCGGCGCCACTTCAAACAAAAATATCTCGTTTTGAATAGTATTGCCGGTAACAGCGTATATCAATCTGTTATCATAACCCGTCAGCTTGGTTGTGGTGGGGTTAGGCGTGGCAGGGGCGGCTAAAAAACCGCTAGTGTGGTAATTGCAGAGATGTACCTCTGTAATTTGCAATTTTTCGGCGGCTACATCTGTAAGCGACAGGTTTATCTTTGCCAGCATCCGCAGGAGTGATGCCGAGACAGTGGTGACGGTAGCGGTATTAACCGTTATGGTTTCACCCCACATCGGGATAGGGTTTGTTGTGCTCCACGTTTGCCAATCTAATGCAATTTGCGGCAGCGATTCGGTGAGAAGCGCGTAGACAGCTGTCTTGGTAGTATTGTTAACCTCAAGATTACTTGCAATAACGGGATCTGTAACGATATGCCGGGCATTTGCCAGTATCACAAAATTGATTTCTTTATTGTTGGGCACCTTGATGTCGAATTGTTTTTTCGTACCTGTGGCATCGGATACATCGCTGATAAGGAGTGGAAATACATGTCCCAAATACCGGTCGCCATTGTTTTTGTCGAACATCAAAACGTCGATAGTTGTTATGTTGTTGTCGTAATCAGTACCAATGTCGGTAGTAGTAGTTCTGCTGCCGGGGAGATCTATTGTGACAGTAAATTCGCTATCGTTGCCTGCCGGAAACTTGCTTATCTCTTCTATACAGCCCGAAAAGGCAAATACGGAAAGAAGAATAGCCGTGTAAAATCTATATTTTTTAATTGTGCTCATATATGTAAGCTTTTTTTATTTCAATATTGTTTTTATTTTTTCTGCGCCGTAGCGCGTTTTTCAAATAATCGAATGAAAGGGGATAAGCCCCTTTTTTTATTGGCGGACACAGCGTACAAGAAAGCCGCCATCTAAAATGCTGACATTCGCGGGATCCACCGCCGTGCTATTGAAGGTCAAGATCAGACCGGAGATATTATTGCTAACGGACATATTTGTCCAGTAGTCCCCAATCGCGCTCTGACTCTCCACGGTGCCATTGATCTCGCGGTGTCCAGCCGCAGGGAAGAACCAGCCGGATTGCCCGGCGAGCGTGGACATACGACCCGCAACAGGGATGCCGGCGACGGCATTGGCGGCTGTCCAAGCCAAGTTCCCGGTTGTAAAGGCATTGCCATTCCAGTTAGGATTGGCTATGGGAGTACGATACGCGAATGTAGAAGTTCCAGCGTCTGCAAAAGCACAAGGATCGCCCAAACCGGCGGCAATATTTATCGTAATCGGCTGATTGTCAATAATTGCAATGCTGCGCGGTATCAAGTTGTAACGAGACTGACGGTTACCAGTAGTGTTACCGGTAATAGCATCAAGGCTTGAAATTAAACCTTGCAGGTTATAACCGGCAGGGGCGTGGGCGATATCAGCGGATGTGAAATTATTCGCTAAACCGGTATTGTTTATTCCGCTATGCATAGCCACCACAGAACCCCACTTGTAGTAAACTACCCAAACAGGTTCATTTTCCAGTCCGCCGAACTCGTTGACGGCGAAGTTTTCTATGGCGGTATGATTCGCGTAATGGTTTGAACCACGTAAAGTTAATCGACCACCGGCGGTAATACCAATAACACCCGGAGGAGCAAACATCATAGTAACCTGCGTTACGGTAATTTCTCTGCGAAACGGTCCTGCCACAATAAAAAACGAACCTTCTCTTGTTGGCGCTCCGGAGTTGTCGGGACTGCACGTAATCTGCACCGTAGTCGATGTAAACGGCACTGTGCTGTTATTATACGCACCCGGCGTTACCGAAATCCAGTTACTGGCAGTAGGGATTTCAATTCTCCATCCTGCCGGCACATCAGTATATATTTTAAGCGGTTGTGCAGGTGAGCCTGTTTGGTCAAATGTGAAATTATCTTTGTCAATTACCAATTCATACCTACCGTCGTACGTATGATCATTCATCCCCGCTTCGTCCCAAGCGTTGATTTGGGTGGTAATGTTAAATGGTTTACTATTGTAAGTATCTAATGCACCACCGATACCTGGTCCGGTGATATTGGTAATGACTATGTCATAGTAATGATTGCGGATAATGTCAAAATAATTACCATCGCTGTCTACCATATCAATACGATAGGAAGTAGGGTTGGGGCTACCGTCATAATTACCTGTGATGATCAAGCTAAGGGCGTCCCTGCGATTCGCAGCAGATGCCGAAGCAGCTACTTCAAATAGAAATATTTTATCCACACAAACATTAAGCCCTGTACTGATAGTACCGGGAACAGCCGCATTGGAGTAAAGAATTAAATTATTATACCCGTGACTGTCCGGCGTAGTTATCGCATCCGGAGTGTGTTGTGAAACATTTGTTGCACTTTGGTTATAGCCTCTTGATACCAAATATCCTTCCGAATTGGAATTGAAGAGCATTATGTCATTAATAACTAGTTTATTGCTAGCTGCCAACCCTTCCGGCGTATCCGCAAACCTTACATTGATTTTAGCCAACATTCTAGTTAAATTCACGTTTATCACATCGTCTGATATATTAAAACCTAAGACCTCTCCCGACATTGGGAAGGGTCTGAAGGTGGAACTCAAAGGATCAGCATTCCACGCTCTAAGTATGAAACTAGGAAATGTCGAATTTGGCAGCGACGTTCTCAACAGCCTGTCTGCACTGGTATCTGTGTCGGTCTTTAGTGTTTTACCAACCTCGAGAGGGTTGGTGTCGTATTTTTCTGCCGCATCAATGATCTCCTCGGCATTTGCCAACACCATCAAATCAAGGTTACCCAAGTTGCCGGGTATTCTTACGGTAAATGTTTTGATGTTTTCGGTAGCACCGGTTTTGATATCGGTACTGAATACTCGCCCGCGGTAAAGTCCGTTAGCGGCATCAAACATCAATACATCTACCCGTCTTACTTCGTTGTCGTATTCTTTGCCTTGTTCAATAGCTCGCGTGTTACCGCGTGAAGGTCCGGGTACATGGATAACAACGGTTACATCGTTACTGTCGTCGTTGGGACTATCAATCGGAATTGACTCCGCAATACAGCTCGAAAGAGCAAAAACGGAAAGAAGAAGCAAAACAATGTAAAGTCTTTGTATGTTATTTATAACTTTCATATTTATTATAATTTTGAATTCTGAAACAACGTTCGGCGGTAGCCAATTTTGAATTCCGAATTGAGATTAAAAACCTTAAATCTTTAAACCTTGAATTTTATACCGGTAGCGGGTCGAGAATTACAACTTTCCAACCGTTGATGACAATCACTACTTCCAGATCGTGGAGTATTGACACTTCTATGACAAACAAGTCTTCTCTATCTATTGCCGACTGTGTAAGATAGTTGGGATTTTGCCTGATAGCGCTTATCAGATCAATAGGTGCTATTATATTAGTGTTCGAATCAGTGTTGCGGATATAGAGCAGTACGGGTTCGGTAACGCTTTGGTTTATGTTGAGACGTTGCTGTTTGATAAATATCTCTATTGTATTATTCGCTCCTAAAGTAGCATCATACGGACGGTAAATCATACGCGGCGTGTATATGTCGGGTGCATTGTTGTACGTATATAGCCAATTTTTACCGGTAGTAAATATATCTACCGGAATATCGGATAAGGCGCGCGAGCGTAAATGTTCAAATCCGGTTGCCACCACTTTGAGCGTACTTGTATTTTTGATAAGATCTAGGGGAACGATTTGTTTGTTCCAACCGGCAACTGAAATGTCTTCGGCTATCGCAAAGAACAGATCATCGAAATCTTCCTTTTGCGGAGCAACTTGTGCAAAACTGTTTCCGGATAGTGGGTTGTATGTGAGTATCATACGAAACTGTTCAAGCGTAGTTGTACCAATGGCAATGGGCGCGTAGGTGTTGGTGGCAGGGTTTGTCGCTGTTGCATCACGGTAGCCGCCTTGCATCATATTGATACTGCTGCCGCCCCAAGCCACAGCGGTGTAGAGACCTTCATTGACATCAACATCCACATAACCGAGTGCAATATCCTGCACCCCAACCGGGATGATATTAACCAACACGCCTGTGTTTTGGTCGAACAGGTAAACGCGTATATCCTGTACTTGCTCAGTGAGCAAATCCTGAGATTGGTTGTTGTGAAGATAGCGGAATTGCAGCCTTAGACTGCGGTCGCAATCATCCAAACTGTCCTTTATGCAGCTAAGCATTAAAAAGGATAACAGGGTAAAAAATAATATTCTTTTAAACATATCTTTGTTGTTAAATTTTTAATTCAAAGATTCTTGATTCAAAGATTCTTGATTCAAATATTCAAGAATTCAAATATTCCTAATTTCTAATTCAAAATTCTTGAATCTTTGAATTCTTGAATCCTTGAATTAATTTGTGCCATTTTCCGTCGCGAAACGAGAATACACATCTATTGTGTGCCGCGGGCTTAACGCATAGCGCCCGAAATGGCAATTTCCCGTTACGAAAGGCAGGGGGAGCAAACCTCTCTGCCTTTCGTGATTGGGAAATGATAAAATTATCTGAGCTCAGGCGTGAGCAGATTAACCGTCCAAGGCAACAAATCAATCGTTACGGTCAGATTACTTGTAATCGGATTCGGGTCATCGTGAACCTGGTTGGTATTAAACGTTAATGCTCCGGGTGCAATTCGATAAACAATAGCTCTTGTGAACGGATTATTACCTGCACCGTTATAGCTTCCAATAGTCAAATAGCGAATAACACCATCATTGAGACTGTTGCTGCCGGCTGTCCAAGTGGCAGTACTGCCATCAGTGCCATAATTGCTTGTTACACTATACGTGATATCTCTTACCGCAATAACTAAGCGTGATCTGGCACCTGCCGCAAGGTTGTATGCCCATACATTCCCACTTGCCGGAGCAGCTACCGGGCGTACGGTTGTAGAACCGACACCAGCCCAAGGACCATCTGTAACATCATTGAGACCTGTCCAAGAACCAGAATAAGCCGGATCAGCTATACGGTCTTGGTTAATTTCATTCATTACTCCTGTTCCGCCGCCTATATAGTTGAAATTCGGAAGATACTCATCCACATAAATGCCAACCACGTTGAAGTTTGTAATACGTGTTGCGTTGGTAGTATTATACACAAAATCACCTCCGGTAACGTTGAAAAGCTCTAATCGGGCATAAACCGGAGAAATACCAACTTCTGCCACAAGGTCAGTACCGGCAGGAAGCGGAGAGTTGGGAACACCTGAAGCGTTAGCCAAAGGAGCATCAGTGTACATAAGACCTGTAATATCGGTTACAGCTGTAACAACTGTTTGGATAGCAGTCCACGTTGTTGCAGCCTGTAACTGAGTGTTAGCTGCTGCAGGTACATTACCAACGATGAAAACGCGCGTGTTACTGGGAACGTTGTTAATAACTTGTCCGGTTCCATTAGCGTCATTGCTACCACCACTCAAATTCAATGCTACTCTCTGAGTTACACTACCGTTAGGCGCAATCAAAAAGATAGTACCGGTGGTGATGGCGGTTGCGATGTTATCACCATGTACTGCACCGGGATTTGTGGGAGCCTGTATTGCTCTGGACTCTACTTTCGACACTCTAATGGTAAGGCTTTTCTCACCATTGTCTATCTCATTCTCAGTGTTACACGCCGAGAAGATCATTGCAACCGCAAGGATTGCCATAAAAAATTTAGTTTTCATACTGAATAAAATTTAATTAATAAAAAATTTAATTGTGCCCCTTGTGGGGCGGTTTTGTTTATGTTGTTGTTTGTTTTGGGCGACCGTAAGGATCGCCCCTACATTAAATCTATCATTACAACGATTGCAAATGTCTGTTTAATCCCTCTGCATTGCTTGTACCTGCTTCGCCGCTTCGTCTGAAACTTTCCGCTGCTGCGGATTTATCACCCTGCAGGTATTGTAGGATACCCATATTGTTCCAGTACACAGCATTGTGTTCGCGTACTCTGTCTAAGTGCCGGGCAGCCGTAACCGCATCGTTTCTGTCTAATGCTGCCGCTGCGGCATTCAGATTAGCGATATCGTTATCAGGGAACAATCGCGCGGCGGTTTCAAACAATTCGTTGTATTCGGGGCTTCCGGGTGTATAGGTTTGGGCAATCAGGAACATCTCGTTCAACGACAGGTTGCCCGGTCTGGTACGGAATACCTCTTTTGCCGTTTCTACAGTAAAAGGAGGAATAGTGTAATGCAACGTATAGTCCACACGACGAAGAGCAGGGAAGAATTCGTCTTTCATCCGGCGATAGGGGTTGCCACCGGCAAGGTCCATCAGTTGTCTTTCGCGTCCGTCGAAAATACCTGTACCGCGAATGATTTCCAGAATTTGGAATCTTTCAGGCATATTTGATGCCGCCACCAAGCTATCTAATGTTACCCAGTCTTCACCTGCGCCACGTACGTTAAAGAGGTTTGCCGGTAGGCTGTATCTGATTCTGAGATGTTCTTTGAGCGATGTCGCACGACGTTCCGAAAGTGCTAAGTTATGAGCATACGTACCCTCAATGGAGGCATGTCCGATGATGCTAACACCGGTAATGTTGGTATTCGGGTCGCGTATTGCCTCATCAAGTTGGTTGTATATTTTTTGCAATTCCGATGTATTGTTTCTAAACGAAGGAGTAATAGTGGAACTGTTGACGGCAAATTCCAGGAACAGACTGCCTATTTCTTCGCGAACTTTGACTTCTTCTACCGGTGGTGTAACGAAGCTTGCCGTAAATGTTGGGTGATAAACCTCGACAACAACCGGAGGTGCCGGAAGCGGGAGTACAGGAGCCGGAGCCGGCATTGGTGCAGGTGCAGGTGTTGCACTTCTACCGCCTAAACCATATATTAATGACAGCCCGACTTTGGTAGGACCAAAATAGTTTTTGGTATGACTGCTTAAAAACTCACCGCATTTACCGCAATCGAACTTATCATATGACAAATAAGCATAGCCTACACCAACAGTAGCCTCCATCGCCCAACGGTGATTGAAGTTCCAACGATGCCCGTAGCTCACACCCGCACCCGCAAGCCACCCTTGAAAACGGTGTTTTTGCATATACGGCGAAAAGGGTTTGGGAAGATTGCCTACATTGTAAATGGCGTAGTGTCCGTGAAGACCGAAAAAGTGCCCATCGAATGTTTCTCGTGTCCAATAGCGAAATTCGGGCTGCACTAAAAAGTGCTTCCATTTGCGGTTATTGCTAAATGTAAACGGATTATAGTTAAACGGGATTTCTAACGATGTTTTTTCGCCTGTGCGAAACTCAACAGCTAAGTTGAATGTAGCGGTAGCATCGTACAATAGGTTGGTTTTGATGCCCCAAGCGGGCAAAACCATATCGGCGACAATTCGATGAGTTCTCTGCTTTCTCTGCGTGTGCTGAATCTCCTCCATTCGTTGCACCATACCCTCAGTTGTTAATACTTGCCCGGTGTTCATATCCACGAAGACACGACGTTCCGTATTATCTACCACAGCGGTGATAACGGTATAAGCACCGCTGGAATGATACGAATAAGCATCGCCGCTAAGTACTTGACCAACGAGCATATCGCTAATCAACACATCTCTGCCTTCAAGAGAAACGCTCTGTCCGAATACATCATCAATGCGAACAATTCTTCCCGTAGAGGCATCAACGAAGACTTGCTCTGTTACATGCTCACCGTGTTCGTTTCGTCGCTCTATCGTGATAAGGGTATAAGTAGTACTCGATTGATAAATAAAATCGGTTCCGGCAAGCATCTGGTCTACAGCGTCGCGCACCATTTCGGGAGATGTAATATCCCCAATTACTTCTCCTATTACTTCGTGTCTGTTGAGGTAGATACTTCTATTCGTAATTCTGATATCGGTCTGATTTTCAATTTCTTTGAACAACTCACCGATGGTAAAACTTGTCCCTTCGAGCGATATACGCCGTTCTTGTGCGAGCAACGGAGCAGCACAAAACATCAGAAGGAATGCGAGTGAAAAAATAAATTTTTTATTCACAAGTAATTTATTTATTTTGTTTGTAATAATATATTTACACATAATTCTCACATTATTTTGTTGTTAAATGATATAATTATTTTATTGAAAATTAAACGAATGGCAACATTTTCTCTGTCTGACATATGTATAATAAAAATGACCGATTATTTTAAACAGATTCAATATATATAAAACTATGAAGGATGTATTTTGTTAAAATGATAGCATATCGTTTCAAACTGAGTAAATTTGCGATTTAATCTAGTATCTTTTGTTCGTTAAATATTTATAATTATAGAAATAAAACTATGAAATAATTTTCTAATACCAAAAGAAGCTATACCTTTGCAGTCGTTCATTTATTCAAAACAAAAAACAAAGAACTAAACAAAGAACAAAAAAATACTTTTGATGTACAAAATTATTTGAGCATATTGTCACAATAAGTGTTACAATAATTAAAGGCAATAATGAACAAAATGAATACAAAAACGTTGATATATTATGATGTTCTTAATCGGTCGTATAATATAGTCAATTAATATAGTCAGTACCCCCAACCAATTGGGGGTATTTATTTATTGAACTTCTTGGGCTGTTTGGTTATCCTATTGTTACTGTGCTCAATGTTATTAAGTTGATTCGCATTAGTAACATAAAAACACTGTTTGTTTTATGCGAATATAGTTGTAACCGCATACGTATCACTTCATCCAAATAATCACTATTTTGACCAATCAATTCGAACTAAATCGTAAATCGTAAATCGTAAATCGTAAATTCTCATTATCTTTGCAGTTCAAAATTAAAAACAGTTTTGAAAATGAAGGTTATCACTACTATCGCATCACTCAACGAAGCGCTTGCTCCGTATCGTTTTTCGGGTGCGTCCGTTGGCTTTGTGCCTACGATGGGTGCATTACACGAGGGACACGCCACGCTTGTGCGTCAATGCGTTGCAGAGAATAAAGTATGTGTTGTGAGTATTTTTGTAAATCCTACGCAATTTAATAATAAAGAGGATTTACGTCTTTATCCGCGTACATTGGAAACCGATTGCGAATTGCTGGAACAGTTGGGTGCAACATTTGTTTTTGTACCGTCAGAAGAAGAGGTTTATCCCGAAACGGATACGCGTGTGTTCGACTTCGGTGCGTTGGATAAAGTAATGGAAGGTCGATTTCGTCCCGGTCATTTCAACGGTGTAGCGCAAGTGGTTAGTAAGCTTTTCGAAATGGTGAAGCCCGATACGGCTTATTTTGGCGAAAAAGATTTTCAGCAATTGGCAATCGTCCGTGCAATGGTCAAACAGCTTGATTTACCTGTTCGCATAGTTGGCGTACCTATCGTACGTGAGCCGAGCGGATTAGCAATGAGTAGCCGTAACCAGCGACTTTTGGAAACGGAAAAAATAAGCGCCGCTGAAATTTATCGCACATTGAAGAAAAGTGTAACAATGACAGATACGTATACACCGGCGCAAATTATCGATTCTGTTATCAACAAAATAAACAATGTATCAGGATTATGCGTTGAGTATTATGAGATTGTGGATGGAAATTCCCTTCAATCCATTTCTTCTTGGCAAGATTCGAATTACATTGTGGGATGCATTGCCGTTTTCTGCGGTGATGTGAGATTAATTGACAATATTGAATATAAATAAATGCAAGTACAAGTATTAAAATCAAAAATACACCGTGCAACGGTTACCGATGCTAATCTGAATTACGAAGGCAGTATCACTATCGACGAAGACTTGATTGACGCAGCCGGAATGTTTGTGCACGAAAAAGTGGCAGTAGTAAACAACAACAATGGCGAGCGTTTCGAAACGTATATCATTCGCGGCGAACGCGGTACGGGCACTATTTGTTTGAATGGTGCAGCAGCTCGTAAAGTACAAAAAGACGATATCGTTATCATTTGGAGTTATGCTCTTTTGCCTTTGGAAGAAGCGAAAAAATTCAAACCGACGGTTATTAATATTCAAGATACCACAAATAAAACCTACATAAATGTTTAATGATTAACGTTTAATGATTAATGCACAGACTTCAAATCATTAATCATTAATCACTAACCATTAATCATTAAAAAAATGTATTCAAATAAACATATCGCCAAAATTTCTTACCCGATATTATTGAGTTTGCTTGCGCAAAACATTATTCAGGTAACAGATACCGCTTTTCTTGGGCGCGTTGGCGAGGTAGAATTGGGTGCATCGGCTTTAGCGGGAATCATTTATATCGCTATTTATACGCTTGGTTTTGGCTTTAGTATGGGAAGTCAGATCCTTATCGGGCGACGAAATGGCGAGAAGAATTTTCATAAAATCGGCGAAATTGTCGTTCAAGGTGTTGTATTCTTACTGATTTCGGCAATGTTTTTGATTCCGCTGTTGCGATATGGCTCTGCGAATTGGTTTCCGGCATTGTTTGAGTCGCCTAATGTGGCAAACGCTGTGAGCGATTATTTGGAATGGCGCTCATTCGGTCTTCTTTTTTCGTTTACGAATCTGATGTTTCGCGCATTTTATATCGGTACTGCACGAACAAAAGTACTTACGCTGAATGCGCTTGTAATGGCGGTGGTAAACATCGTGTTCGATTATGTATTGATTTTCGGAAAATTCGGATTTCCCGAATTGGGTATCAAAGGTGCGGGAATTGCATCGGTTATTGCCGAAGCATCATCAACTCTCTTTTTTGTGATTTATACGAAAAAAACCGTCGATTTGAAAAAATACGGTTTCGGAAAATTTCGTTTTCAATGGTCAGTTATCAAGAAAACGCTTGATATTTCGGTGTTTATGATGATGCAATATTTCACGTCGCTCGTTACGTGGATGATTTTCTTTCTACTTATCGAAAATTATATGGGCGAACGTTCATTGGCGGTAACCAATATTGTACGAAGTCTGTATATGATTTTTATTATCCCCTCGCACGCACTCGGAGCAACAACAAATACGCTGATAAGCAACACAATAGGTGCAGGCAGAAAAAACGAGATAATGAATCTTATTAAACGCCTCTCATTGATTAGCTTGGGTGTGATGTTCTGCGTAATAGCTATTTCGGCGGTTTTTGCAATTTCCATTATTCGTATCTACACGCCGGACGATCCCATACTCGTAAACGAAACACTTCCACCGCTTTACGTGCTTATTTCGTTTCTTCCGCTGTATGCTGTCGGTTCCATTACAGTCAACTCTGTGTCCGGAAGCGGCAATACACGTACAATGTTTGGCATTGAGATGGTTACACTCGCGATTTATATGGTTTATGCGTGGTTTGTAATCGTTCATTTGCGCGCTTCGGTGGCTATGGCGTGGACAACGGAGCACGTTTATTGGTTTTTCCTCACATTGCTTTCGTTTATTTATATGCGCAGCGGAAAATGGAAAGATAAGGAAATATAGTGAACTATTTTTGCTTAATAGTTGTTTAACTGATAGACAAGCTTCATAACGAATGAAAACAATTGCTACATATTTCATCTTCTTGTGCTTTCTATTTTTGAGCACAATAACAATTTGCGCCCAAGGAGTGGGCGTGGTATTAAGCGGCGGCGGTGCAAAGGGAATAACACACATCGGCGTCATCAAAGCGTTGGAAGAACACAATATTCCAATCGACTACATTGCCGGAACGTCAATGGGCGCCATCGTTGGCGGAATGTACGCCATCGGAATGACCACCGATGAAATGATTGAATTGCTGAAATCAGACGATTTCAAAAGCTGGTCAACCGGCAATATCGACCCTAAATATACCTATTATTACAGACTTTCCGACCCCAATCCGGGTATTTTCGAAATGGGTTTTTTTCTCAATCTTGCCAAGCGATTGGATTCGATTTCCATCAAGCCCGCTTTGCCGTCGAATGTGGTTTCGCCCGACCAAATGAATTTCGGATTTCTCGAACTGTTTATGCGGGCAAATGCCGTATCCGGTGGTAATTTCGATAACCTGTTTGTGCCTTTTCGCAGCGTGGCTGCCGATGTTTATAAGAAAGAAGCTGTTATTTTTAGTCAAGGCGATTTGGGCGATGCAATACGTGCGTCGATGAGTATTCCGTTTGTTTTCAAGCCGATAATAGTTGATGGGCGCTTGTTGTTTGACGGCGGTATTTACGATAATTTTCCACTCGATGTGATGCGGCACGATTTCGCCCCCGATTTGATTATTGGCAGTGCAGTTTTTAACGAAGCAGAACAGCCAACGCTCGATAATCCGTTTACCCAATTGCAATCGTTGATAATGTCGCCGGTTCCTTTTTCCATTCCGGAAGACGAAGGTCTTTTGTTACGGTTTGATTTGAAAGGGCAATCGCTGTTCGATTTTTCGCCCGTTGATAAACTGGTAGAATTGGGTTATAATCAGACAATTGATCAAATAGACGAAATAAAGCAACGCATTGGAAGAACGGTTTCGGAAGAAGAAATTGCCGAAAGACGCGCCAATTTCAGCGCGAAATTTCCTGTACCAACATTCAGAAATATCTATATGACCGGCATCGATGCCTATCAACAGCAATACGTAAGCCGTTTTTTCAAAACCAAAAACGATGGTACATTCGATTTGGAAAGAATGAAAAAGGGGTATTTCGAATTGATGTCCGATGAAAGAATTAAGGAAATCATTCCGCACGCAAAATACGATAGTTTAAGCGGTTATTTCGATTTGCATTTGCACGTAAGACCGGAAACAAATATGTTGGTGAGGATTGGCGGAAATGTTTCGTCGAGTACATCCAATCAAGCATATATCGGTTTGCGATTCCAAAAACTGGGCGCATCCGCACGAACAACGAATTTAGATGCGCAATTCGGCAAAATTTATAATGGAATGTCGTTGGGCACGCGCATTGATTTTGCTACTGAAAGGGATTTGTATATGCGAGGGCGATTTGTGGCGCATCGATACGACTATTACGAGGGGATTCGCTTTTTCTATCAGGATAATCCCACATCGGAATTTTCGCAAAACGAAACCTTTGTGCAACTGCATATGGGAATGCCGTTTACACAAAAAGGGCGTGTGGAATTAGGCATCAGTGGTGGATATTTGAGTGATAAATATGTACTAGATCAAACATTACAAACTCACAGTTCCACACCTGATAGAAGTAAATATTTTATCGCAGGCGTTTCGTCTCAAATTGAAAGCTATACGTTCGATAAAGTAATGTATCCGACCAAAGGGCACTATTCAATGATTTCATTAAAAGGGTTTTATGGACGGGAGTCATTTCAGTCATCTGTATCTTCTGTTGATAATATATCTGGAAAAAAAGATTTATGGTGGCAACTAAGCGGCAGATATGAACAATATCACGCTGTTGCACAACATTTCATTTTGGGAACGCACGCCGAATTTGTTCTTTCCACGCGTGATTTTTCGCATAACTATACGGCAACCATTATTCAAGCGCCTGCATTTAAGCCCACGCCACATAGTAATACGGTTTTTAACGAAGCATACAGTGCTAATAGATTTGCGGCGGTGGGCGTAAAACCCATTTTACAACTATCTAATTCGCTCTCTTTACGAAACGAAACATATTTGTTTCTTCCTTATCAATCCATTCAAAGACAAACAGATGGAATGGCATTTTATTCCGATCCTTTTACTTCGTATCAATATATGTCGGAACTTTCGTTGGTATTAGATATTTTGAAAGTGGCTTCTATTTCTATTTTTACCAATTACTATTCTACTGCCGCGAGTCAATGGAATTTTGGAATAAATATTGGCTGTTTGTTGTTTAATAAGAAGTTTTTGAAGTAATTTTGTGGAAGGAATTTTAGATTTTAGATTTCGGATTGAAAGCAGAAACTCTACAAATCTAAAATCGTAAATAAAAAATTTATGAACTACCAAAAAATATTTTCAAATATATACAGCAACCTGAAAAACGAGTCCGACACCGGACAAGTAGCTGATTACATCCCCGAATTATCGTACGTAAATCCCAATCAATTTGGTGTGCATCTCGCTACCATAGATAAGCAAGGCTTTGCTTTCGGTGATGCGGAAAAACGATTCTCTATTCAAAGTATTGGCAAAGTTTTCTCTTTCGTAATGGCATACGCTCGTGTGAAAAGCGATATTTGGAAACGAATGGATTTAGAGCCTGCCGGAACACCGTTTAATTCGCTTGTGCAGCTGGAATATGACCAAGGTATTCCCCGGAATCCATTTATTAATGCCGGAGCAATTGTGGTTTGCGATATTTTAATCAGTGAATTACAATCGCCCAAAGAAGAGATACTTTCATTCATCCATAGTCTTTCTGAAAATAATGATATTCAATACAATCCGCAAGTGGCAAATTCCGAAAAACAGACAGGTTTTCGCAACTACGCACTTGTGAATCTGATGAAATCGTTTGGAAACATCAAAAACGACATCGAATCCGTAATGAATTTGTATTTTGATATCTGTTCTATCGAAATGAGTTGCAGAGAGTTGAGTGAAACATTCCTTTTTTTAGCAAATCATGGAGTAGTGCCCCATTCCGGCGAACGAATTTTATCGCCGAGCCGCACAAAACGCACCAATGCACTGATGCAAACGTGTGGTTTTTACGACGAAGCGGGGCAATTTGCATATAAAGTTGGGTTACCGGGCAAAAGTGGAGTAGGAGGGGGTATTGTAGCCATATTGCCCGAAAGATATGCCATTGCCGTGTGGAGTCCGCGCTTGAACAGGAAAGGAAATTCGCACAAGGGAATGTTGTTTTTGGAGGAATTTACGACACAGACGAAACTTTCGATATTTTAGCGATTAGTGAGTAGCGCTTGAGCGGCTTTTATTCTGCCACACACCGCACACTAGAACCAAAAGCACGAGTGAGAGGGGACATATACACGCTATAGTTCCTGTCGAAGAACAAATTCCAAGCAGTTATATCGAGATCCGGCTCATTGCTCCAGTATTCTCCGCCTGTACTGGGGATGTTGAGCACTCCGTTGGCATCTCTATATCCTGTGGCAGGCAAAAAGAGTTGGTTAGATACAGTGCCATAAAGACGACCATTCACACCGGTACCATTCCAATTCTCTACCCAAGTGCCGCCGGTAGTTAATGTACGTAGTTCCGCCTGCGTGGGTACGCGCCAACCGACAGGACAAGGGTCGTTGCCTGATGTCCAAGTTGTACCTGATGCGTTAGTATTATCCCAACCCGAAACAGTACCCGTAGCCGCCCACGCGGTTGTACGATTCCATTGGTAAAACATTCCTGCATCTTGCGGATTGGCAGCAAAAGTGCCAAATTCATCTACATTGGATTCTGCCCAACGAATGTCGCCGATTATCACACCGGGGGCAGCAGACTGCGTTATGGTAATTTTTTTTCGTAATAACGCTGTACTGATATAAAATTCGCCCGTGCGCAGGTCGGTGGTCGGATTTGATTCGCAAGTAATGACTATAAAGTCGGTAGTGTTGATGCTTGAGGTGATGCTCAGATTTACCCACGAAGGATAACCTGATTCAACTGTCCAGCCGGCAGGGTAGTTTGAAAAAATCTCTAACGTTTGTGCGGGCGTACCGATATATGGAAGCAGAAATTCAAAACCGTTTGTAATCATCTGAAATTGTCCGTAATTGATATCTACCTCTTGTCCTGCGTCCCATTGACGAACGGTGGCAACAATATCTATCAACTCGGAGTTATATGCAATTTCGCCCGTATTAGCACCCACACCGATAACATCTGTAATCACAATGTCGTGAATATGATTACGTGTAACGCTAAGATACATTCCGTTACTATCCCTCAAATCAACACGATAGTAAGACGGGTCAGTACTACCCTGAAGATATCCTCTGATAATAAGGCAAGTAGCGGCTACACGGTCTGCGATAATAGGATTTGATGGGTTGTCAGGAGGGGCAACCTCGAAAAGGAAAATTTGGTCAATGAAATCGTTCCCATCAACAGGAAGAACAGGGTAAATCAACCTGTTTTCATAACCTGTTTGTTTGGTCGCCGTTGCATCGGGTGTAGAAAACGCGGGATTAGCCCAACTCCAGTTTCGAGACCCTAAAAAGCCTTGTGAACTGTAATTGCAAAGAGATATTTCTGTTATTTGCAACTTATCGCTGATGGTTTGATTGAGGAAACGAATATTTATTTTTGCCAATGCGCGAACAAGAGTTACCGTAGCGGTGGTTTGCGTAAGCGTGTTGATAATGACTTCGCCCCACATCGGGAAATTTTTGTATCCCGTACTGCCGGGCTGTGCATTCCATATCCCCGATAAAGGAACTCCTGCGGTACGGGCAGGGAGCGATTCCGTAAGAAGTGCATAAGCAGCAAGTTTGGTGGTGCCCACAACAAGGGGAGCAGCATCAATGGCGTTTTTGCTGTTAGCCAGTATCACCAGTTCAAGATTACCTTCGGGCACACTTACTGTAAACGATTTGGAAGTCGGGCTAATGTTATTGATAAAAATAGGGGAAACGCGACCCACGTATCTGTCGGCATCGAATATCAAAATATCAATCCTGTTGATGGCATTATCGTCGGCACTACCGCCAACAATAGCACGGCTCGTGGCAGTGGGAATATTTATTTTGATAGTTATATCGCTCTCGTTCTTGTCGGGAGTAATCTCATCTGCCATACAACTCGAAAGAGCGAATGCAAAAAGAATGAGCGAAACGATATTGAATCTAAACTTTTTCATCATACTCATCAATTAGCACTTTGTGATACCGTAATCTCTTTCCGCAAGGCTCCTGCTACAATAAAAAATGAGCCTGTTCTTGAATTTGTGCCCGAATTGGGACCGCACGTAATCTGCACAGTGGTTGAAGTAAACGGAATCACACTGTTATTATATGATGTTGGTGTAACCGATATCCAGTTGCTTGCTATCGGGACTTCAATAGTCCAGCCTGTCGGAGCATCGGTATATATTCTTAATGATTGAGAGGGCGAACCGATATTGTTAAATGTAAAATTGTTGAAATCAACCGTCAGTTGATGTCTGCCGTCGTAAGTATGATTATTCATTCCCGATTCATTCCAAGCGTTGATTTGGGTCAATATATTGAACGGTTTGGCATTCGAGGCTTCTGTTGCATCACTATATCCCGGTCCGTTGATGGCGGTAATCATGATGTCATAGTAATGGTTGCGAATGATGTCGAAATAATTACCGCTACTGTCCATCATATCAATACGATAATAGGAAAGTGTGCTGCTGCCATCATAATATCCCCCAATCATTAAAGCAACAGCATCTGTGCGATTTGCGGCAGATGCCGCAGCGGATACATCGAACAGGAATATTTCGTCAACGGAAACATTAAGTCCCGTGGCAGCAGCGTAAGGCATCGCATTACTATATCCGTGGCTGCTTGATGTAGTCAGCGCATCGGGAGCGTGCTGGGACACATTTGTCGCGTTTTGGTTATAGCCGCGCGAAACCAAATACCCTCCCGAATTAAAATTAAATAACGATACTCTATTGATAGCCAACTTATCTCTGGCTACCTGATTGGCAAACCTTATATTGATTTTGGCTAACGCTCTAATCAAATTCACGGTCATAGTGCCGCCTGATGTTTCAGGGGTGAAGTTTGAGACTTCTCCCCACATCGGGAAGGGTTTGAAATCAGGACTTGAAGGATTGGCATTCCACTGTCTAATCACAAAAGGGTCGGTCGGACGACCCGGAAGTGATGCTACCAAAAGCCTGTCTGCACTTGTAGCAGTGCCCGTTTTTGGTGTTGTACCAACCACAAGGGCGGCGGCATCAACAATCTCTTTGGCATTTGCCAATACCATTACATCATAATTGCCTCGGGGCATTCTTACGGTAAAGGTTTTGATGTTGCCCGTGCCTGTGATGGTGTTACTATATATGCGACCTGTATACAGTTTGGTGATGGCATCAAACATCAAGATATCGACCCGTGTTACGGCATTATCAGCATCACCGCCTTGCGTAATAGCGCGCGTGTTGCCGCGAGAAGGTCCGGGCATTTTGATGATAACCGTAACCTCGTTGTCAATATTTTCTCTACCCGAAATCGACTCTTCCATACAGCCCCCAAAGGAAATGGATAGAAAGAGAAAAAAAACGAGGTATATGTTAAAATGCTTCATCATATTTTCTTTTTCACAACAAAATTGTTTCAGTATGTGCAATTACCCAACCGTTGATGGTAATTGTTACTGTTAAATTGACTGAATCGCTTGGCTCTATGGCTATTGTTATTGTAAACAGGTCTTCTCGGTCAATCGCAGATTGTGTTTGATAAACAGGATTCTGACGAATGGCTTCGATAATGTTTAGCGGCGATATCAAGTTAGCACCGATGGTGTTGCGGATATACAACAACACGGAGTCAAGCACACTTTGATTGATATTCAAGCGTTGCTGTTTGATAAGCACTTCCATCTCATCAGCATCAGTATTCAACGAATTCTCGTACGGAAGATAGAGCATACGGGGTGCATAAATATCAGGGTTGTTGATATAATCATACAGCCAATTTTTACCTGTGGAAAAAACCTCAATCGGCAAGTCGGGCAATGCTGCACGAGATGAAAGATAATTCAGTCCTGTAATCACTACTTTGAGTGTACAGGTATTCTTAATCATATCCAAATTGACGGTTTGTCTATTCCTGCCCATTACGACGGATATGTTCGTTACGGAAGCATAGAACAAGTCACCGAAATTTGCTACTTTTGGTGTAGTGCTTGCCAATGCATTGTCGGACAGCGGGTCATAAGCAAGCATCATACGAAAATTGTCGAGCGTGGTTGTGCCAATGGCTACGGGTATGTAGGTATTGGCGGCGGGATTGGTTGCCTGCGCATCTATGTATCCGCCTTGCATCATATTTGTACTACTTCCTCCCCAAGCGACAACGGTGTAAAGACCATCATTGATATCAATATCTACATAACCGCGGGCAATGTCTTGTGTCCCGACAGAGATAATATCAACCAATACGCCCGTATTTTGATCGAACAGGTAAATGCGGATATTCTGCACCTGCTCAGACAACAAATCTGCATTTTGGTTATTGTGAATATAGTGGAACTGTAATCTAACACCACGTTCGCAATCACTCAAGTCTTCCTTTATGCAACTAAATGCAAAAAGGGACAACAGAGAGAAAAATAATACTCGTTTTAGCATATTTTGTTTTGTAACTAAAATATTGTATGTAAGCAGCAGAGGTATCACTCCTCTACTGCCTTGTTTTTAAATTCCACAATAATTACTCTAAAATTGTCGTTGTTGGCACAAGAGTCCAGTTCTGAATCGTTACATTTACAGTAAGGTCTACATCTACCGGATTCGGCGTCTCGTGGAGGTTATTTGTGGTAAATACCAATCCGCTTGCCGGAATTTGATAGATATGACCTCTATCAAACTGCGTTGCAAGTCCGGTATTCCCGCCAATGGTTACATTAAATCCGCTAACCGTGATATACTGGATACCCATATAACTACCGCTACCTGCTACCCAAGTAGTACCACCATCAGTTGATGTTTCGTATGTAACAATATGAACAGCAATTACCAATGGCGACAGTGTAGTAGCCGGAACATTATATCCCCATACTTGCCCGGCACCCGGAATAGCTATCGGAGGAGTACCTGAGGCAGTCCAAGCAGTGGCAGGAGCTGTAGGTCTGTCTTGAATACCTGTCCAAGTAACAGCCGGATTCGCTACCTCTGTCTGGTTTATCTCAACCAAAGTTCCATATCCACCTCCTGTATACGTGAACTCCGGAAAATAAGAATCCAGAAAAACACCAAGGACTTCGAAGCCCACAATACGAGTCATATTCTGCGTGTTGGCAGGGTCGGTGTATTCACCGCCGGTAATACCTGCAAGCTCTAAGCGGGCGATAACAGGCGAAATACTCACGTTTACCGTAGCGGTAGCAGGGTTCACAATAGTAATATGTGCCGGATAACCATCAGCGTTAGATAAAGCAACATTGCTGTAAAGCGTAGATTGATAGCCAAGAGCATCTGTTGTTACTGCCTGAATATCGGCAAATGACGTTGCTGCTAATAATGCTGTTTGAGCAGCAGCGGGTGCATTAGCCACTATAAAAACCCGCGAAGAAGATGGAACACCGGTAAAAACTTGCCCCGAACCCATTACCTGACTGGGATTCAACGCTGTCGCGCTATTTACAGTACCATCAGGAGCTAACAAGAAAATAACTCCATTAGCAAGAGTAATGGGATTTGTTGTCCCGGGTGCTTGGATGGCTCTAGACGCCGCTGCCTCAACTTTAACGGTAAGCGTTGTAGTGCTGTTGTCTACCTCTTCTTTGCTACAAGCGGAGAAGAGCATTGCTGCCGCAAGGGCAGTCATAAAGAATTTACTTTTCATACTTATAAAAATTAATTAAATGAATTTTCACTGTCTATTTATATGCCCTTTACAGGGTGTATTTTAGCGATAAATCATTATATCATACATATAATTTGTTTCTCTATTTTACATTTAAAACAAAAATATGGAATAAAAGTTTTGCAAATCAACCAATTTTTTTTACAGGCTCTTAGAGATTGTTAAAATTTCGATAAAAACTATTGAAAGCCAGTGCTTTGGATTCACTTGTTTTCATTGCAAAATAATACAACATAAATTAAACAATAGACTAAGAGAAAAAATTGAATTTCTATTCGCCAAAATAAATTTTCTTCCTAAATTTGCAGCAAAATAAATTTGCATTCGGTAGTTGAAGTTACGGTCGATAAAATTTTTGACAGTTTGTTGCGACTGTTGACGAAATGTTGTACATTTGCATATATTTATTGAGTTGCACGCAAGCAAAAGCGGCGTAGCGAACAATGACAATAGGATATAAAACAAAAAACGAATAACACTATGAAAAAAATGCTGTTTCTTACTATTATTACACTGTTTATCATAAACACGATAAACGCACAAATGAAAACTTGCAACGACACCGAACTACCGGGTTGGGGGGAGGATTTGGGTACAATTTCTTTTGTATCTGATAAAATGTGGACTGTCGGCTCTCAAACTTGGTCGGATGCGGTTCAAGCCGCGAATTGTAATAAGCCAACTTTTAATGGAGGGTCGGCTGGTAATTTTAGAGCTGATTGTCGTATTAATCCTAACTTTGGCGTTTTCTTTTCGTGGTATGCTGTTGTTCGTTTTGCTGCTCAACTTTGTCCTGCGCCTTGGCGTGTTCCAACACAGCAAGATTTTGTTAACTTGGACGTAGCTCTTGGTGGAACAGGAAGTAATAATCAAAACGACACAATTATTCGTAACAGGTATCTTAGCGATTGGGGTGCTGCTTATGGCGGTGTCTGTGTTTCGGGAGCTTCGGTGTGGAGTCGAGGCGCTTGGGGGCTCTATTGGTCGCAGTCCGAGTACGATGCAGACTATGGGCACTACTTGTACTTCGACACACACGACAACATCTTCCCGCTGGGTCGGGGCATCAAGAGCCTCGGACTTTTGCTTCGGTGTGTTTGTGATAATTAACCCTTCTTCCTCAAATCCTAAATTAACGAAAAAACCACCAAATCAATTGTCTATTAAATAGAAAACATCTATTTTTGCGCATTATTTGAATAAACAAAATAAACGTATGAATCTCAAAGAGCGCACACCGCAACTCATAGCCATCATAGGCGTATTAGCCATTGTATTAGCCATTCTTATCGGCTTTTTAGTCAATAAAAATTCGCAGTTGGATGATATGCAGCAACTTATGGAAATCAATATGCAAGAGCTTGACGATGAATTTGAAGCCATTGCACTTCAGTATGAGGGGTTTAGGTTTAGTGTTCACAACGATTCATTGCTACATAGATTAGAAAACGAACAAGCGCGCGTACTTCGCTTACAAGAAGAACTTCGGCAAACTAACACTGCCAATCAAGCCGAAATCAGACGTTTGAGAGACGAATTGGCTACGTTGCGAAGAATCCTTCGTTCATATGTGCAACAAATCGACTCGTTGAATCGGCTCAATCAAGAACTTCGTGCCGAAAATCAGCAAATTACGCAACAATATCAGCAAACTACTCGTGCACTCACGCAGGTAAGGCAAGAAAGGCAACAGCTTTCGGATCGTGTATCGCTTGCTGCTCAATTAGTTGCCGTGAATATCAATGTGAGAGCCGTGAACGATAGAGGGCGCGACCAAACACGATTGAGTAGAAGTAATCAATTTGCAGTGTCGTTTACCATTGCTCGCAACATTACTGCTGTTCCGGGCGAGCGTACGATATATGTTCGCCTGATGTCGCCCAACGGAACGCTATTGACAAAAGCCGGTAGCGGAACTTTCGCTTTCGAAAACAGCAACATACAATATTCAATGAGACGTAATGTGGAATATGGCGGCGAAGAAACACCGGTAACCCTGTTTTGGGACATTGAAGAATTTTTGCAGCCGGGCACATTTCAAGTAGATATTTTTGCTGACGGACACCACATTGGTAGAAGTACTTTTTCGATGCAAGAGTAATTGATTTGCGATTTTAGATTTACGATTGTAGGGGTGCACTCTTGCGGTGATCCCTCTGTTCTATTTATAAAAAACCAATTTCACAGACGTGAAAAGTAGAGCTTTTAACTCTCTCATAGTGACTGTTTTGTTAGTTTTCGCTGCATCAAAACTAAACGCGCAGGATTTCAACGAAGAATTCAGAAGAAGGCTTCGCCAAGAGATGATTCAACCCGAAATTCGACCATTGCCGCAACAACAGCAGCCTACATTTAATCGTCCGTTGCCACAGCAACAACCACAACAAGAAATGTTAAGAGTATCGCCGACTACAGTACTTCCTACGAAATACGATAGAATACAAACACTTTATCAACCCGAACAATTTCGAGTAAACCTGAATTTGAATTATACCAACGAAGACCGAAGCGCAGTGGCTCGTTCGCGAATTGATTACGCCACCGGAAAATACAATCCCATTCCCGATTCACGAAGCACAGCACAAAGGGCGCAATTTTCCGGTTTTAGCGGACTTGGAGGAGGAGGAATTGTAGGAAGTGGCGGTAAAATGCAAAACCTCGATATTTATTACGATGAAAATTCTCCCGAATGGGTGCAACGAGTAGGTCGCAGATTGAACAATGCAGGTACTGTTGATACCTTAGACCCCGTCCGCGCTATCAATAACCGCAGAGCCAGAAGGCGAGCGGCGAGATTAGATACTATATTACGAGAATTCGAGGTGAATACACTTGTTGGACGAGGAGAACCTGTGGAAAATGAAGAAGAAGAGGAAGAAAATTAAACTAACAGTCTGAGCAAAACAACAATTTACACATCAAAACATTGTCATTCTTGGTTTTTATTCTTACATTTGTCCAAAATAAAACATCAAATTGCAATTAAACTATGGAACTTCCTTTTTCTGAATCGTATCGAATCAAAATGGTAGAGCCACTTCGCCGCAGCACACGTGCTGAGCGTGAAAAGTGGATTAAAGAGGCGCATTACAATCTTTTCAACTTGCGCAGTGAACAGGTATTCATCGACTTACTGACCGATTCCGGCACCGGAGCGATGAGTGACCGCCAATGGTCGGCGATGATGTTGGGCGACGAAAGCTATGCCGGCGCTTCTTCCTATTACAACCTCAAAGCAGCAATCAAAACCATTCTCGGATTTGACTACTTTTTGCCTACGCATCAAGGTCGTGCAGCGGAAAATGTGTTGTTTTCGGTGCTCATCAAAGAGGACGATATTATTCCCGGCAACTCGCATTTTGACACTACAAAAGGACATATCGAGTATCGAAAAGCTGTTGCGCTCGATTGTACTATTTCCGAAGCGGCTAACACTCAAATGGAATTGCCTTTCAAAGGAAATATGTGTTTGACGAAATTGGAAAAAGCATTGACAGAACACCACGAAAAAATTCCTTTTGTGCTCGTTACTGTTACCAACAACACGGCAGGCGGACAGCCGGTGTCAATGGAATGTATTCGTGGGGTGCGTGCATTGGCGGAAAAATATAAAAAACCTGTGATTTTCGATTCTGCCCGTTTTGCCGAAAATGCTTATTTTATCAAAACGCGTGAAAAAGGTTTCGAAAACAAATCAATCAAAGAAATTGTTGCGGAAATGTATTCGTATGCCGATGCAATGACGATGAGCAGCAAAAAAGATGCGATTGTAAACATCGGCGGATTTATTGCCACGCGCCACAAAGAGTGGTTTGATAAAGCTTCGGTTTACAACATAATGTTTGAAGGATTTGTAACTTACGGCGGAATGAGCGGCAGAGATATGAACGCTTTGGCTGTGGGTTTGGACGAAGGAACAGAGTTCGATTACCTTGAAACGCGCATCAAACAGGTGGCGTATTTGGGCGAATTATTAGACGGATACGGTATTCCGTATCAACGTCCTGCCGGCGGACACGCCATTTTTATTGATGCTAAAAAAGTGCTGACCAATGTACCTCGTGAAGAATTTCTGGCGCAAACGTTGGGTATCGAATTGTATTTGGAAGCCGGGATTCGTGGTGTAGAAATCGGTGCAATTTTGGCTGACCGCGACCCTGTTACGCGTAAAAATCGTTATCCCGAATTAGAGTTGTTGCGCTTGGCAATTCCGCGCCGTTGCTACACGGACAATCATATTGCTGTGGTTGCCGCTGCATTGAAAAATGTGTTTGACCGTCGTGAAAGTATCACATCAGGATATAAAATTGTGCACGAAGCGCCGATTATGCGGCATTTTACGGTTGAACTTGCAAAAGTTTAAGGTTTAAAGATTTAAAGCTTAAGGTTTAAGGTTCAAGACAGCAGCCTTAAACTTTAAACCTTAAATCTTTAAACCATTAATTTTAATTATTCTCCGGTCTCAACTTCCTAACCACTGCGCCCGTTTGCCACATTTCGCTTTCACGAAGTGCTTTCAACTCTTTTTCCAAACCTTCGCGATAATCGGATTTTGAATTGGTGTCGATGGAGCGTTGCGCTTCGTTGCCGTTTGCCACCTCTTTGTAGAGTTTCTCGAAAACAGGTTTTGTAGCATCGTGAAAAGGCGTCATCCAGTCCAATGCGCCTCGCTGTGCGGTGGTTGAACAGTTGGCGTACATCCAGTCCATACCGTTTTCGGCGAAAAGCGGCATTAGCGATTGCGTGAGTTCTTCTACCGTTTCGTTGAATGCTTCCGACGGTGTGTGTCCGTTTTCGCGAAGTACTTCGTACTGTGCCAACAAAAGTCCTTGAATAGCACCCATTAACGTGCCACGTTCGCCTGTAAGGTCGGAATATACTTCGCGTTTGAAATCGGTTTCAAACAAATAGCCCGACCCAACGCCGATACCCAACGCCACAACACGTTCAAACGCGCGACCTGTCGCATCTTGGAAAATGGCGTAGCTTGAATTAAGTCCGCGTCCTTCGAGGAACATTCGGCGAAGACTTGTTCCCGAGCCTTTTGGTGCAACCAAAATCACATCAACATCGGCAGGCGGAACGATGCCTGTGCGCTCTTTGTACGTGATGCCGAAACCGTGCGAAAAATACAACGCTTTGCCCGATGTGAGGTGCTTTTTTACCGTGTCCCAAAGGGCGATTTGTGCTGCATCAGACAACAAATATTGAATAATTGTTCCACGTTGGCACGCTTCTTCGATTTCAAAAAGTGTTTCGCCCGGAATCCAACCGTCGGTAACGGCTTTGTTCCACGATTTGCTGTTTTTTCGTTGTCCGATAATCACATTGAAACCGTTGTCGCGCAGGTTTAACGACTGTCCGGGTCCTTGCACGCCATAACCGATAATGGCGATAGTTTCGTTTTTTAATACTTCTCTCGCTTTTTCGAGTGGAAATTCGTCGCGGGTAACTACATTCTCGATAGTTCCGCCAAAATTCATTTTTGCCATAGTTTTTATATTTATTTAGTTGTTTATATTTATTTTGATTGTAATTTCATTCTTTCTTCTTCTATTTTCGCCAACATATCACTCAATCGTTCCAAAGGCGATGTTGTTATCGCAATTCTTCCCGAACGAACAAATTGAAGCACACCTATTTCCGCCGCTAATTCATCGAAAAGCCCCTGCGTTTCAGCATAATGACCCGCTTTTAGGAATACCACGCAATCTTTCGTGATTTCCAACACGCGAATATTGTACTTCCGAATCAGATACTCGACCGAGCCGTGTTCCATTACCTTTTCGGTAGAAAGTTTGTACATCGCAAGCTCTTGATGAACAAGTTCTTCATCTATATTGAAATAGGCTTTCAAAATATCTACACGTTTATCAATTTGACGCACCAATTTTTTCATCAATTCCGCATCATCAGAATACGCCGTAATGGTAAACTTGTGAATCCCTTCAATTGCTGATGGCGAAACGGAAAGAGTTTCGATATTCAACTGTCGGCGCATAAAAATTGCTGTGATTTGATTGAGTACGCCTACCGCATTTTCTGAAAAAATGGTAATAGTATATAATGTTTTGTCTGTCATAATTGTCATTTATTTAGCATTTTGTATTGTTCTTCCTTCACCAAGCATAATATTTGTTACACAACTTCCCGCAGGCATCATCGGATATACCATTCCTTTTGCTTCTACCTGTACTTCGAGCAGGTAAGCTCCTTTGTGTGAGAGCATTTCGGCAATAGCATCGTCTAATTCTTCGCGTTGTGTTACTTTTTTTCCTTTAATGTTGTAGGCATCGGCAATTTTGATAAAATCGGGATTGTGCATTTGCGTTTCCGAATAGCGTTCGTTGAAAAATAGTTCCTGCCATTGACGTACCATTCCCAACCAACTGTTATTGAGTAGAATAATCTTCACATCGACATTATGTTCCATTATCGTTCCCAATTCTTGAATGGTCATTTGGATACCGCCGTCGCCCACGAAAAGGCAAACCGTTCTGTCCGGCGCACCATATTTCGCCCCGATACTCGCCGGCAAACCAAATCCCATTGTACCCAACGCGCCCGATGTAACCATACTGCGCGATTGCGTGTATTTGAAATAACGCGAAGCCATCATTTGGTTTTGTCCGACATCGGTAACACAGATCGCCTTATTTTGAGTCGCTTCCGTAACTTTATTGATTACTTCGCCCATTTTTATATCGCCCGATTCAGGAAAAAGTTCCTCCTTTATAACGCAGTCGAATTCCGTTTTGTCGTAGGGCTTAAATTCTGTTTTCCAATCGGTATGCGATTTCTTTTCCAAGAAATTCGTCATCAAAGGTAATGTTTCTTTGACATCGCCCAACACTTTGACGGTGGTTTTCACGTTTTTATCCATTTCCGCCAAATCGATATCGAAATGAATGACTTTTGCCTGTTTGGCATACGTTGCCAAATTGCCTGTAACACGGTCGTCGAAACGCATTCCAATGGCAATCAGCACATCGCACTCATTGGTTTTCATATTGGGCGATACGTTTCCGTGCATTCCCAGCATTCCGTTGTTCAATGGGTGGTCGGTGGGCATTGCCGAAAGTCCGAGAATGGTGGAGCCAAACGGAATATCTGCTTTTTCCAAAAACGCAAGAAGTTCTTCTTCCGCATTTCCCAAAATCACGCCTTGACCAACCAACGCAAGCGGTTTTTTTGCGCTGTTGATAATCTCGGCAGCCAATTCGATTTTGTCCAATTCAGGTTCGGAAAGTGGTTTGTAGCTGCGTAGAAAATCGGTTTTTTTGTACGAATAATCGCATTTATTTAACTGCGCATCTCTTGCAATATCCAACATTACCGGTCCGGGGCGACCGCTCGCGGCAATATAAAACGCACGCGATACTGCCCAAGGAATGTCTTCGGGACGGCGAATTTGGTACGTCCATTTCGTTATCGGTTGTGTCAAACTAATCACGTCAGCCTCTTGAAAGGCATCGCTTCCGAGAAGAAATGACGCTACTTGTCCCGAAATGACGACGAGCGGCGTGCTGTCCATCATTGCATCGGTAATGCCTGTGATAGCGTTTGTTGCACCCGGTCCCGATGTTACCAACGCCACGCCTGTTTTTCCCGATACGCGGGCGTAGCCTTGCGCAGCGTGTACCGCGCCTTGTTCGTGGCGAACGAGTACGTGGTTAATCTCTTTCTTAAAATCGTACAACGCATCAAATACGGGCATAATTGCACCGCCGGGGTAGCCGAAAATGGTGTTTACGCCTTCGGCTAAAAGTGAGCGTATGAGGGTTTCGCTTCCTGTTATGTTCATATATTTATAATGTTTATTTGTTTAGCTATTAGGGGAATATTCGAGAAAAATCAATATTGCCAATTACATCTAAACTCCAAAGGGCAATCCCTAAAAGTATAAATTCAATGACTAATACTAATCTTAGTTTTATTTTGTTTGCTATTAAATAACTTCCAAGTATAATGCCGATAAGACCGATAATTATATTTAGTACCACGACCCAATCAGGAAGATAATAGTGTATCATACGTCCACTGAAATGGTGTTGGTAGAAAAAATTTGCGTAGAAATAAAAGTGGAAAAAATTTATTAGTATAATAATTATTCCGAAAATGATATTTTTTCTCATATTCATTTTATTTCAATTTGTTCCCCTAAAAAACGCGGCTTTTTACCAATCAAAAAATCGATAAAAACTTTCACTCGTGCAAATTTTTCTCTGAGTTTGGTTTTGAAACCATTATATACATCAACATCTTGCGCGTTAAATCCCACCGTATTCAAACCCAAACGATTGGCGATATAAATGGCTCGTTGGTTGTGAAATTCCTGCGAAATGATTGTAAATGAATGCTGTCCGAAAATTTTATTCATTCTAACGATAGAGTCGAGCGTGCGAAATCCTGCGTAATCGAGATAAATTTTATTTTCGGGAATACCTCGCCGAACAAGTTCATTTTTCATATCCAACGGCTCGTTGTAATCTTTTCGGCTGTTGTCGCCGCTGACAACGAGAAAATCGACTTTTCCGGCTCTGTACAACTCAACCGCCGCATCAATCCGATAGACGAAATACAAATTCAATCGCCCCGATGACAAATATTTTGATGTGCCCAAAACCACGCCGACTTTATTATGCGGAATGAGATTGACATCGCTATAAACTTGTTTCTCTGTTGTTTTATTGATAATTGCATTGCAAATTACAATCATTCCTACAACAACAAGTGCCAAAATGACAAACGTAATTGTTACTTTTTTGAGAGTAAATAATTTTTTCATTTTCGTACTTAAATATCATTTACTTTGAACAACAACAAACTCGAAGAACGGTCTATTTGATTATAAAGTTCTTCTTCGTGGTCTCGTTCTTCTTTCGTAAACTTTTTTCCTTCTTGCGGCACTTGTTCCATAAAAAGCAATTCGCGACGTTTTTTACAAAATGCCTTCACTTTATTTATTTCTTGTTTGTAGGAATCGCTTTTGTCGTAATAAGAAAGAAGCGTTACAATGGTTTCCAATCGGTGGTCGCAAATATCTAACAGATTATTAATCGACAAACACCCTTCGTAATTAACAACACCACTTTGCACAATCAGATTGATACGACGAATCAAGCCTTGAAATTCTACGATACGCTGCTCAATCACATTGCCTTTATCGCGCATAACTTGCATTTGTCTGTCCAATACGCTTGGCACATAAACGGCTAAAAATACAGTAGTTAGCAACATCGCTACATCTACAATATTTATTTCTTGCGACAAAGGTATATTGTAATAATGCCGAATGGCAATACCGACTACAATTCCTATCAAAAAGATAGAGAATGTAAAAAAAATCCGTAAAAACTTGTTGTTGTTTCTTAATTTCAGTTTCATATTTCTAAGTTTTTATAGTTCAGTCTATTTTCCAATCATTATTTCTACTATATGGGGACAATTCATCCCTACGAAGATACAACAATTTGTAGTACTTTGAAGTGGTTATAAATTGTAACCGTTTGAATTTTCAACCGGTGTCAGTTTGACACCATTTCAACTGTACGCTTATTTCGTACAGTTGGTTACAAGTTGTAACCAACTGGATTTTCCAAACCGTAAAAATCTGTCACGGTTTCAAATAATTTTATTGCTGTTTCTTGGGTCATCGTTTTTTTGTTCTATTCTTTAAATTATAACCAATACCTTTTTTCTAAATATTTTTTCAATTCCGCATATTTATTTAGGTCAATGTTAGCCAATAAATCTTTGGGTGAAATGATTTTGTATTTGTTTTGGTTTTGCAAATTGTCTCGCCAAGTCGTTTTCATATCTTTTTCGCTACACTTGTATTTATACCTGCTTTCGATTTTCAATAAATTTTGATTTTCACTTGGTATAATATGAGCGTGAATAAAATCCTCTGCCGAAATTTTCTCACAATTTTTATGAGCAATCATTTGTTCTGCCCACAAAGTTTGACGCATTAATTGGTAAAACGGCTCAAAATAATAACAACTATGATTTCCAGATTTAAGTTGTGCCGAATGGTTAATTAAATCCGTATATCTGCCTTTCCTTATATCGCCTTTTTCGCCGTCTGCTTTATTTTCGTTTCCGTAATGTTCTGTATATTTCCATTCTATCGGCAGAATATAATTTTTGCCGTTTTTATGTTTTGCATAAATCAACGCATCAATGGAAGTACAATGACTGCCACGAGTTGGTTTTTGTCCCTTTTCGCATTCGTTTAGATAGTCGTTATCGCTCACAGCCTCAAATGCAATATAGGCTGGCAGGGACTTATCCGTTTTAATTTCCAAAACATCAATAATATCTTCGCAAATTATTTGTGCGATTTTCAAAACTTCGTCTCTGTCGTTTCTGATTGGGAACAAATGATTTAAACACGCCATTTGAGAAGATAAAGTATGTCCTGTTGGCAGCTTTCCACCCCACCACGAAATACTATTTTCTTTGAAATAGGATTTAACTTCCTCTTTTACAGGTTTAAAGATGTTCTGATTTCTATCTAATAAAACAAAATCTCGTTCTTTTCCCATAAATCTTCCGCCTGCTTTACAGCCTTTAAACAACTCGCTATTTTTTATTAGCTCTATAGCCTTTTTTCTTTCTTTTTCTTGATACTTACTCATTGTTGTTATTTTGTTTTACTTTTCTGCAAAATCATATTAGTTGCACTATGCTGTCTATGAGTGTTGCCCAATCCACAAATATACACATATTTTACCAAACTCATACTCAAACAACTCTCACCGCCCCCGTATCCGCCGAACTTACCAACTTAGAATAAGCCTGTAAAGATTTGGAAACAACACGATTTCTATCTTTCGGAGTCCAAGCATCTTTTTCGCGAGCTTCTTCGGTTTCTCGGCGTTTTTGTAACTCGTAACTCGTAACTTGTAACTCAATTTTCCGATTCGGAATGTCAATTTCAATCATATCGCCGTCTTGCACCAAACCGATATTTCCACCTGACGCGGCTTCGGGCGAAATGTGTCCGATAGACAATCCCGAAGTCCCACCCGAAAAACGACCGTCTGTAATCAGCGCACATTCTTTGCCTAAATGTTTTGCCTTAATGTACGAAGTAGGGTAAAGCATTTCTTGCATTCCGGGTCCGCCTTTTGGACCTTCGTGCGTGATTACAACCACATCGCCGCTTTGCACATCGCCACTCAAAATTCCCTCGCAGGCAGCATCTTGCGAAGTGAAAACTTTTGCCTTTCCTCGAAAATGCCAAATACTTTCATCAACGCCTGCGGTTTTTATCACACAACCGTTTTGGGCAATATTTCCTTTGAGAATCGCCAAACCACCGTCTTTCGTGTAAGCGTGCTCGACTGAACGAATACAGCCGTTTTCTCTATCCAAATCCCAAGTATCAAAATATTCTTCCTGCGACCCCATTACAAGACTAAATCTATTCGCAGGTGCTTCGGGTTTTGAATTTTGAATTTTGAATTTTGAATTTTGAATGGTGGAAGCCAAAGTTCCATCAACACGAAAAACATTCGTATCAATCAATCCACCTTTCGCTAATTCATTCAAAATTCCCAAAACGCCGCCTGCGCGATTAACATCTTGAATATGATATTTTTGCGTATTCGGTGCAACTTTACAAAGACAAGGCGTTTTTCGCGACAAAGCGTCAATATCGTCCATCGAAAAATCCACTTCACCCTCGTGGGCAATCGCCAAAAGGTGCAAAATCGTATTCGTTGAGCCGCCCATTGCAATATCCAACGTCATTGCGTTCAAAAACGCTTGACGTGTGGCAATTCCGCGCGGAAGAACGCTTTCATCGTTTTGCTCATAATATTTATACGTGTTTTCGACAATCAATTTCGCGGCATCAACGAACAATTTTTTACGATTGACATGCGTGGCAACAATTGTTCCGTTGCCCGGCAATGCCAAACCGATGGCTTCGTTGAGGCAGTTCATCGAATTGGCGGTAAACATTCCCGAACAACTTCCACAAGTGGGACAAGCCGCTCGTTCGATTTTCGCCACTTCATCGTCTGAAACACTTTCGTCTGCGCCTTTTATCATTGCATCAATCAAATCGATTTGTTTTCCGTCCATTTTTCCCGCTTCCATTGGACCTCCCGAAACAAAAACTGTCGGAATATTCAAGCGCATTGCTGCCATCAACATTCCGGGCGTAATTTTGTCGCAATTTGATATACAGACCATTGCATCGGCTTTGTGGGCGTTTACCATATATTCGACACTATCGGCGATGAGGTCGCGCGAGGGCAGGGAATACAACATTCCGTCGTGCCCCATTGCGATTCCGTCGTCGATTGCGATTGTGTTAAATTCGGCAGCGAAACAGCCAAATTTTTCGATTTCCGCCTTTACCATTTGTCCGATTTCGTGTAAATGAACGTGTCCGGGCACGAATTGCGTAAACGAATTGACAACGGCAATAATCGGTTTTCCGATTTGTTCTTCTTTCATTCCGTTAGCACGCCAAAGGGCGCGTGCGCCTGCCATTCGGCGACCTTGTGTTGATTGTGAACTTCTTAGTTGCATTGTTTGTTGTTTTTTGGGGTTGTTTCAACAACTTCTTTGAACGCAAATGACGCAAAAAGCGCAAATTTACGCAAATCTTATTTTATAAGAAATCAGCATATATCGCAAATTATATATTTTGCGTAAATTTGCGCTTTTTGCGTCATTTGTGTTCAAGAAATTATCAATTGTCAATTATCCATTGAGTTATCCATTTCCCTACTTCGCTTGTTTTGTATGCTTTTCCGTCTTCGGCAATATCTTCGGTAACGATACCCGCTTCCATTGAGGCAGTTACGGCTTTGCGAATCAATTCCGCTTCTTCGGGAAGATTAAATCCGTATTCGAACATTAGTGCAGAGGATAAAATCATTGCGATAGGATTAGCAATATCTTTCCCTGCCGCTTGCGGATACGAACCGTGAATTGGCTCAAACAGAGAGGTATGCAAGCCAATTGAAGCCGACGGAAGAAGTCCGAGCGAACCTGTAATAACCGATGCTTCGTCTGTGAGAATGTCGCCGAAAAGATTTTCGGTAACCAACACGTCAAAATCTTTGGGCCACTGAATAATGCGCATCGCAGCGTTATCGACAAACAAAAATTCGGTCTCAATATCAGGGTATTGCGGTGCGATTTCTTGACCGATTTGTCGCCACAAACGAGAGGTAGCGATTACGTTTGCTTTATCGACAATGGTTACTTTTTTTCGACGTTGTCCGGCAAATTTATACGCCAAATGCAAAATACGCTCCACTTCTTCGCGTGTGTAAACGCACGTGTCGTACGCCGTGTTCCCGTCTTCGCTACGCCCTTGCGGACGACCGAAATACATTCCGCCCGTCAGTTCACGAATGCACATAAAATCAACACCTTCAATCAGTTCGACACGAAGCGGCGATTTATGAATTAACGATGGAAATGTCATCACAGGACGAATATTTCCGTACAATCCCAACTGTTTGCGCATACGCAACAATCCTTGTTCGGGGCGCACTTTGGCGTTGGGGTCGTTGTCGAATTTCGGATGTCCGATGGCACCGAACAGCACCGCATCGGCTTGCATACACAATTCGTGCGTTTCGGGTGGATAGGGGTCGCCTACCGCATCAATGGCGCACGCGCCTGTAATTGCTTCTTTATAAGTAAATTCGTGTCCGAATTTTGCAGCCACCGCTTTTACAACGTTGAGTGCAGGAGTCATTATTTCGGGACCGATGCCATCGCCGGGCAATACGGCAATAAGTCCATTTTTTATCTTGTTCATATTATCAATTATTATTTTCAATCATATTCAACATCTTCATCGTAGCTTTAATGGCGGCGGCTGTTTGGTCGATGTCCAAGCCACGTGTTTTGAAAACTTTGCCTGCGAATTTCCACGTGATAATGGTTTGTACGTAAGCGTTTGTTTGTCCGCCGGGTGGAATAACGACTACATAATCAAGTAATTCGGGTGTTGGTTTGTTGAGATTTTTGTAAATTTTGTACATCGCTTTTGAGAAGGCGTGGTATTGCCCCTCGCCGTCAGCCGATTGATGATACACTTCGCCTTTGATAGACACTTTCACATTTGCTGTTGGTCTCATTCCATCGGCAAGTGTCAGCGAATAATTAAGCATCTGAATATCTTGATTTTCGATGCCGTTTTTTAGAATATCCGAAACAATGTAAGGAAGTTCTTCTTGTGTAACTACCTCTTTTTTATCGCCCAATTCGATGATATGTTCAGTAATTTTTTTAACCGATTCATCGTCCATTTCGATACCCAATGCTTCCAAATTTTTCAAAATGTTGGCTTTGCCCGAATTTTTTCCGAGTGCATATTCACGACAGCGACCAAAACGTTCGGGAAGTAAATCGTTGAAATAGAGATTTTTTTTCTTATCACCATCGGCGTGAACGCCCGCTACTTGCGTAAATACATTATCGCCGATAACGGGTTTGTTGTTCGGAATACGCACACCAGAATAACTTTCTACCACTTTACTCACGCTGTAAAGTTTTTCTTCGTTTACGTTAGTTTTGAGTTTCAGTTGGTCGTGAATCAACGCCACAACGCTCGTAACAGGCGCGTTTCCTGCACGTTCGCCCAATCCGTTTACGGTTACGTGTACACCTTTTACACCCGATTTTACGGCTTCGAAAACGTTGGCGACCGCTAAATCGTAATCGTTATGTGCGTGAAAATCGAGATGTAAATCGGGATAACGATTGACCATTGTAGTGCAAAATACTTTTGTTTCTTCGGGATTCAAAATTCCCAACGTATCGGGCAACATATATCTGTCAATTGGCTGATGTTGAAGTTCGTCCATCATTGCAAAAACGTAATCTTGCGAATCGCGCATTCCGTTTGACCAATCTTCGAGATAGACATTAACGTTCATTCCGCGATTTTTTGCTCCCGCTACCACCGATTTAATATCGACAAGATGCTGTGGCAATGTTTTCCGAAGTTGATGCGTGCAGTGATTTTCAGAGCCTTTGCAAAGCAAATTCACAACTTTGCAACCTGCATCGGTTATCCAATCCAACGAAGCGTTTCCATCAACGAAACCCAACACTTCTATTTTGTTGATATGTCCATTTTTTTTCGCCCATTCCGTAATACGCTTAACTGCTGTGAGTTCGCCGTCAGATACACGTGCTGAAGCTACTTCGATTCTATCCACGCCCAAATCTTCAAGCAAAAGACGCGCGATTCCCAATTTTTCCTGCACGGCAAACGATACGCCCGAAGTTTGTTCGCCGTCGCGAAGGGTGGTGTCCATTATTTCTATCATAATCGCTGTTTTTCAAATTTTTCTATGATGTCTTTTTTGCTCAACAGATAATCAATATCGTCAAAACCTTGTAAGAAACATTCTTTTTTGTAAGAATTGATTGCAAAATTTTCTGATTTTCCTGTGGCGTTGTTTGTGATTTTTTGATTTTCCAAATCGACTGTTAAAGTCATTTTTGAATCTGAATTTACGCTATCGAAAATATCTGCCAAAAACGCCTCGCTTACTACTACGGGTAACACGAAATTATTCATTGCATTGTTTCTAAAAATATCGGCAAAGAAACTCGATACCACGACTTTGAATCCGTAACCTGCAATCGCCCAAGCGGCGTGTTCACGACTCGAACCGCTACCGAAATTTTTTCCTGCCACGAGAATTTGTGCGCCTTTGTATTTCGGGTTGTTCAGCACAAAATCTGCTTTCGAACTTCCGTCTTTGTTGTATCGCCAATCGGCAAAAAGATTATCGCCGAAACCGTTTTTGTCGGTCGCTTTTAGAAAGCGTGCGGGGATAATTTGGTCAGTATCGACATTTTCAATCGGTAATGGCACGATTATATTTGTTATTGTTGTGAATTTATACATTATTATTTTATTTTCAATTATTTATCTCTTTTGTCATTTTTACGATAATTAAATTCAGAATTTTATCATCAGGAAAAGTTTCGATTATTTTATACCCAATTGATTCATAAAGCTTTATGTTTTTAATGCTTTTTTCTCCTGTAAAAAGTTCGTATTTTTTTACATTAGGAAATATTTTTTCTGCCTCATTCATCAACTTACGCCCGATACCTTTATTTTGGAATTTTGGCGATACAATTAATTTCCCCAAATAACAATAATCATCACAATTTTTAATTTTTACAGAACCAATAATTTCATTATGATATTCGGTTTTCAGAAATAAATAGTCATTAAAATCGTTTTGGATTAATTCAATGCTTTGATTCAAGGGCTCAATATCATAATTATCATATAACTCGGCTTCGGATAAAAATGCTATTTTTTGAAGTTTTAAGATATTAGTTAAATCTTCAAATTTTGCTCTGTTGATAATTACTTCATTTAACATATCAATAATTTTTCATTACATAAAATCCCGTGGGTCAGTCAGTTTTCCCGTAACCGCAGCAGCCGCAGCCATTAACGGACTTGCCAAAATAGTTCTCGCACCAGGTCCCTGTCTTCCCTCGAAATTGCGATTAGAAGTCGAAACGGCATATTTTCCCGCAGGAACTTTATCATCATTCATCGCCAAACAAGCCGAACAACCAGGTTGACGAATTTCCATACCTGCATCGGCAAGAATTTTATCCAAACCTTCCTCACGCATTTGCTTATCCACTTTCCACGAACCGGGAACAATCCACACAACAACGTTTTCGGCTTTGCGTTTGCCTTTTACAAAATTGGCAAATTGACGAAAATCTTCAATTCTTCCGTTGGTACAACTGCCGATAAAAACATAGTCAATCGGCTTGCCGACAATCTTTTCGCCTGCCGTGAAGCCCATATATTCCAATGATTTTTGGAAAGAAATACGACCCGCCTCGTCAATCATATCAAGCGTTGGAATTGCATCACCAATACCCATTCCCATACCCGGATTTGTGCCGTAAGTTACCATTGGCTCAATGTTTTCGGCGTGAAAAGTAAGTTCTTTGTCGAAAACGGCATCGTCATCGGTTTTGAGCGTTTGCCAATAGGAAAGTTTTTTGTCCCATTCTTCGCCTTTTGGAGTATATTCGCGACCTTTGATATATTCGAAAGTTTTTTCGTCGGACGCAATCATTCCGCCGCGTGCGCCCATTTCGATAGAAAGATTGCAAAGAGTTAAGCGATCTTCCATTGTCATATTGCGTACAACTTCGCCGGCGTATTCTACGAAATAACCTGTAGCTCCGCCTGTTGTGAGTTGGGCAATCATATACAACGCAACATCTTTTGCCGTTATGCCTTTTCCGAGTTTTCCTTCGAAATTGATTCGCATCGTTTTGGGGCGCGATTGAAAAACGCATTGTGTAGCCAACACCATTTCTACTTCGGAAGTACCTATACCAAAAGCGATTGCACCCATTGCGCCGTGCGTGGAAGTGTGCGAATCGCCACAAACGATTGTCATTCCGGGCAATGAAAGTCCGTTTTCGGGACCAACGATGTGGATAACGCCGTTTTTTGGGTGTCCTATTGGGTAATAATTTACACCAAATTCTTTGGCATTTCTGTCCAATGTATCTACTTGGTTTTTGGACACAGGGTCGGCAATTGGCAATTCTTGATTGACAGTCGGAATGTTATGATCGGGTATCGCGGTGATTTGCGCGGGGCGAAATACTTTTAATCCTCTCGTTCTCAATCCTTCAAACGCTTGCGGACTTGTTACTTCGTGGCAGTACATACGGTCGATGTACAGTTGTGTGGGACCGTCTTGCACTTCGGTAACTATGTGTGCGTCCCAAATTTTATCGAATAGAGTTTTTGACATATTATTTTTTGTTTTCGTTTTTATTATTTGTTGTCTGAATTGTGATTTTTTTTGATTTGTATGATTTTTCTGATTTAGAATCATATTAATCAAAAAAATCACACTAAAATCACAATTCAGACCTTATGTGCCGTAATTATCGTATGGCTTTTCGCATTGATTGTCAATATGAAATCATCAGCATACACATACCAATTTTTGCCTTTTTGTTCGATGTTATCAAGGTCGGATTGTTTACACCAAGCGATAACTTCGTCAATTTCCAAGCCGATATTGCGTTTTATGCGT
>JAIRUA010000021.1 GCA_031254645.1 Dysgonamonadaceae bacterium | reverse complement strand
CAGGGATTTGATGCCGGAAAAATGGTGCGCGAAGCCGCAAAGCATATTCAAGGCGGTGGTGGCGGACAGAAACATTTTGCTACGGCAGGTGGGAAAAATTTTGATGGTTTGAGTATGGGGATGGAGGAATTACGTAAGGCATTTTAATTTGCTAATAAATAATTTGCTAATGCAATTATCATACTGATTACAGTTAGAAAATCAGCGAACTTGTCATTAGCACATTATTCAAAGTCAAATTCATCAAAATCAAACCCATCGGTAAAATCGTCCAAATCTCTACGTTCTTTCTTCGTTGGGCGACCTGTCCCGCGTTGTCTATCAACAAATCCACCGATTTTTCCGAGTTCCATTAATTCATATTGTTCGGGTGAAGTAACGTTTTCCATAAAGTCGGGCACGAGTTTTGCCCCCATTCGTTTGTCGGCTAATGCAAGTATTTTGAAAGAAAAGGTTATCGGCGGTTTACGTACTTGAATCACTTCGCCCACACGAATATCGCGCGACGGTTTTACCGATACGTTGTTAATCATCACACGTCCTTTTTTGCACGTTTCTGATGCAACGGTACGTGTTTTGAAAATGCGAACAGCCCAAAGCCATTTGTCAATACGAACTTCGTTCATTGTATTATTCAAAGATTCAAAAATTTAAAAATTCAAAGACTGCAATGCTTTAATCTTTGAATCATTAAATCTTTGAATTATTTATTGTTATATTGATTCATAGTAACATTCACTCCCGCTAAACAAAAACTACGAATTATATCTACTGCTAATTCGATTCTTGCCGGCAAGGTTTTTTGTTCTTCGTCAGAAAACGTATCAAGCACATAATCTGATTGATGTCCGCGTGGAAAATCGCTACCAATACCGAAACGCAAACGCGAATAATTTTGTCCGATTAAATCTTGAATATGTCTTAATCCATTATGTCCGGCATCACTGCCTTTCGGTTTCAGTCGCAACGTACCGAATGGTAACGCTAAATCATCCACGACTACAAGTAAATTTTCGTTGGGGATATTTTCCTTTTGCAGCCAATAGCGGACAGCATTTCCGCTCAAGTTCATAAATGTAGAAGGCTTGAGCAAAACAAGTTGTTTGTTTCGCAGCCGCATTTCGGCAACAAAACCATATCGCTTATCCGCAAAAACAGCGTTGGACGCCTTTGCGAGAGCGTCCAACACCATAAAACCTATATTGTGGCGAGTGTCGGCATAATTGGGTCCGATATTGCCTAAACCCACAATCAAGTACTTCATTACTTACGATTTACGATTTACGATTTAAAAACGCAGTACCTGCAAAATCGTAAATCTAAAATTTATTTTCCTGCTTTTGCTGCTGCAGCTGCCGCACCTCTTGCTGCACGTGTCAATTGAACGCGACATACAACGGCGTTTTTAGCATCAAGCAATTCCAGATTTTCGAAATTCAATTGACCCACTTGGATAGATTTTCCAAGGTCTAGGTGTTCTACGTTCACTACCAATTCTTGTGGAAGTTTTGCAGGCAAAGCTTTTACTTTCAACTTGCGTCTGTCGAGCGAAAGTTTACCCCCCGCTTTTACACCCACTGCCAATCCTTGCAAACGAACAGGAATTTCGATAGTTACCGGTGCTGTTTCGATTACGTGCAAGAAATCAATGTGCAACACGTTTTCTTTTACCGGGTGAAATTGAGAATCTTTCAAGATTGCCATCATTTTTTTCTCGCCCAAGTCAAGATTTACCAAGAATACTTCGGGTGTGTAAATCAAACCGCGCAAATCGCTGCTTTTTACAACAAAACTGATGTTACCTTCGCCGTGTCCACCGTAAATTACACAAGGAACAAGACCTTCTTTGCGGAGCGCTTTCGCCGCTTTTTTTCCGAAATCGTTTCTGATTTCGCCTTTTAATTCAAATGATTTCATTTTTAATTTTTTGTTTGTGTTACTCAAAATAAAGTACTTCTCTATTTCCCATCACACGAGGGGCTTTTCAAAAAGCGGTGCAAAGGTAGTGAATAATGTGCTAATGTGCAAATAAATAATGTGCTAATAGCAAGTTTGCTGATTTTTATATTGTAATCAATATGATAATTGTATTAGCACATTATTTATTTGCACATTAGCACATTATTCACTACTTTTGTATCTTCAAAAAATGTTTCAAAGTTCATTTCAAAGATGATAAACAGAAATTTGATTCGTACAAGAGTAATACAAATCGTTTACTCTTGGTATCAAAATACGAATAAAGACTTGCGGAATGCCGAAAACGAACTGATGTTTGGTATGCAAAAGTCTTACGATCTTTATTATTATATGTTGCTCCTGATGGTGGAAATTACCAATATGTATGAGAGCAGAGTAGAGGCAAAGCGTAATAGATTATTGCCTTCGCAAGAGGATTTGAATCCGATTATGTGCTTGATTGATAACAAATTTATCCGCCAGTTGAAATCGAATGTTCAATTCAATAAATACTTGACAGAACGCCCGATGATATGGGATGACAATGAAGCGTTTGTTAGAAATCTCTTAGATGCTATTTTGGTATCGGATACGTATAAGGAATATTCGGAAATTGCCGTGCCCACGTGTGAAGACGACAGAGAGTTTTGGCGAAAAACATTCAAACAGTTTATCTATCTAAACGAAGAGTTAGACGATTTACTCGAAGATGAATGTATTTACTGGAATGACGATGTAGAAATCATTCAAGGTTTCGTGTTGAAAACAATCAAAAAGTTTTCGTCGGTAGCGGGCAATGAGCAACAATTATTACCAATGTTCAAAGACGAAGAAGATAAACGCTATGCGTTGAAATTGCTTCACGAAACCATTTTGAATGAAAAGGAATATAGAGCTTTAATCGAAAAGCATACCGATAAATGGGATTTTGACCGTATTTCGTTTATGGATCTTATTATTATGCAAGTAGCTTTAGCAGAAATCATTACATTCGATTCAATTCCCATAAGCGTTTCGCTCAACGAATATATTGAAATTGCAAAATCGTACAGTACACCCAAAAGCGGATTGTTTGTCAATGGAATTTTGGATGCGGCTGTAACAGATTTGAAAAAAGAAAATCGTATTTTCAAAACATAAACATACAATTAATTATGAACAGTATTTTACTTTTTTTAGGAGGAGAAGGCAACAGTTCTTTCCTTATCGTGATGGTGCTAATGGTTGCGGTGATGTATTTCTTTATGATTCGTCCGCAACAGAAGAAGCAAAAAGATTTACAAAAAGCACGCGAAGCGATGAAAGCGGGCGACAAAGTAGTTACCGCAGGCGGTATTCATGGACGTATCAAAGAAGTAGGTGACACGTGGCTTTTGGTAGAAGTAGCTGACGGCGTGAAACTGAAGTTCGAAAAATCGTCGGTATTCGCTTCTTCGGCAGACGTAGCACAGAAATAATTTTTTAAATGTGCTAATAAATAATGTGCTAATGCAAGTACATTGATTGATGGATTGTACATTAGCACATTATTTATTAGTATATTGGCACATTATTAACTAGCAAATTATGAAAATCAAATGGCAATTGGAAGCTTTTTTTTCCACTTTTCCGTGGAAAAACTTGCTGCTGTTTTCGGTTTTTTTGCTGATAGCTTTTTCTTTTTGGTTGATGGCTTTTTTTCGGAAAGATAATGTAGAAGGGCAATATATTATTCCGATAAAATTCATCAACGTAGCCGATAATGAGGTGTTTAATATATCGCCGCCCGAAACCATTGAGATAAGACTTCAGGATGTGGGGTCAAACATTTTTTTTAATAGCTTTTCTCGACGAGATACGCTCGTTATCGATGTGGCAAGTTACAGAGAACGTGGAATTACTACATTGCAAGGAGTAGAAATGCAGGCGCACGTGCGACAAATTTTTTCGAGTGGACATTCATTGATTCTAAATCCGGCAAGTATTTCGTTAGAATTGTCGAAGTTACAAAGCAAAGTGTTGATGGTTGTTTTCGATGGCGAAATTACTACCAATCGCGCAAATTTGTTGGTAAATGACAACGGAATGATTTTCGTACCCGAATCTGTAACAGCGTTTGGCTCGCAACAAACACTCGATAAATTAGATACAGCAGTTACCGAATTAACTGTTTTTCGAAACTTAAGGACAACATCACAGCTTCCGATTCGAATAAAAGAGATAGAAGGTGTGCGATTTGTGCCCGATCAAGTTGAAATTCATATTCCGATAGAAGAATTTACAGAACGAGCTGTGGAAGTACCAGTTACGGTGATAAACGTTCCCGAAAATCTCGGCGTGAAGTTTTTCCCTTCGCGTGTAACCGTGTCATTTTCCGTTACACTGGAAGAATACCGGAGAATTTCGCCCGAAGAGTTGGAAATAGTGCTTGATTACAACGATTTTTATAGAAATGGAAACGGGCGCGTTGCACTCACATTAACAACCCAACCCGCTTCAATTGTCAATCCACGCTTATCCCCCTCATCGGTAGAGTTTCTTTTTGAAAACAAATAGTTTTAATGTGCTAATAAATAATGTGCTAATATGCTAATACAAGTACATTGATTTATGGATTATTGTATCTGTCATTAGCACATTATTTATTAGCACATTATTTATTAGCACATTAGCATATTATGACTAAAGTTGGTATCACAGGCGGCATTGGCAGCGGAAAATCCGTTGTATGCGAATTGTTTCGCGTACATGATATTCCCGTTTTTGATGCCGATGCGGAAGCAAAAAAGCTAAATGACACATCGCCTGTTATTCGTGAAAAACTAACCCAGCTTTTCGGTAATGACCTTTACGAAAACAACCGTCTAAATCGTCAAAAACTTGCTTCGTTTATTTTTTCCAATTCCGAAAACTTACAAAAAGTAAACGCTATCATCCACCCCGAAGTAGCTGCTTGTTTCGAAAAGTGGACGAATGAACAAAAAAATGCTCCCATTGTCGTTATCGAAACGGCAATTCTTTTCGAAAGTGGATTTGACAAATTAGTAGATAAAACAGTTACTGTTTACTCCCCTAAAAGTGATCGTGTCGAGAGAGTTGTAAAACGAGATAACACCGATATTGTGCAAATTGAAGCGCGAATGAAAAATCAGATGCCGGAAGAGGAGAAAATAAGGTTGTCCGATTTTGTGATTATCAATGATAATCACAAATCGTTGATAGAGCAAATAGGGAAATTTATTTTAGATAGACGATTTTAGATTGAAAACAGTGTACCTGTAAATCTAAAATCGTCAATCTAAAATCTAAAATTACTCACTTCCTTTACTATAATTCGGCGCTTCACGCGTAATCATCACCCCGTGTGGATGGCTTTCGGCATATCCGGCAGAAGTAATTCGTGTAAATTTAGCATTGTTTAGTTGCGGAATGGTTGCTACACCGCAATATCCCATTCCGGCACGCAATCCACCAACCATCTGGTAAATAACTTCTTGCAATGTTCCTTTGAATGGTACACGCGCTTCAATTCCTTCGGGAACGAGTTTTTTGATGTCATCTTCAACATCTTGAAAATAACGATCTTTCGAACCTTTTTGCATTGCTGAAAGCGAACCCATTCCACGATACGACTTGAATTTACGTCCGTTGAAAATAATCGTTTCACCCGGCGATTCTTCTGTTCCTGCCAACAATGACCCCATCATTACCGATGAGCCGCCGGCAGCCAACGCTTTCACGATATCGCCCGAATAGCGCAATCCACCGTCGGCGATAATCGGAATACCTGTGCCTTTCAGCGCATTAGCCACTTCATAAATGGCTGAAAGTTGCGGAACACCTACGCCTGCAACCACGCGAGTAGTACAAATTGACCCTGGTCCGATACCCACTTTTACGGCATCGGCACCCGCTTCTACCAAAAACTTGGCTGCCTCGCCCGTAGCGATATTTCCCACCACAACATCAATTTGCGGAAATGTTTTTTTAATCAATCGAAGCATATCGGCAACACCTTTCGAGTGTCCGTGTGCCGTGTCGATAACGATGGCGTCAACGCCGGCTTCTACGAGCGCAGTAGCGCGTTCAACCGTATCATGCGTAACTCCAACACCGGCAGCTACGCGCAAACGTCCCTGTTCGTCTTTGCAAGCGAAGGGTTTGTCTTTTGCTTTTGTAATATCCTTGTAAGTGATGAGTCCAACGAGCTTGTTGTTGGCATCGAGCACGGGAAGTTTCTCGATTTTATGCTGTTGAAGGATTTCTGCCGCAGCCTCCAAATCTGTTCCTTGATGCGTGGTAATGAGATTCTTTTTAGTCATTACATCCTCGATGCGCTTGTCCATATTGCGCTCAAAACGCAGGTCGCGATTGGTAACAATGCCCACGAGGTTTTTCTCACTGTCTATCACCGGAATACCGCCGATTTTGAAATCTGCCATCATTTTCAATGCATCGGTTACGGTTTTGTTGGGAGTGATGCAAATCGGGTTGAGAATCATTCCATTTTCGGCACGTTTCACGGCGTGTACTTTTTGCGCTTGCTCCGTAATACTCATATTTTTGTGGAGTACACCGATACCACCTTCGCGCGCGATAGCGATTGCCATTGCACTTTCAGTTACAGTATCCATTGCGGCGGATACCATTGGGATATTCAATTTGATATTTCGTGAGAATTTTGTAGATAAATCTACATCGCGCGGTAGCACTTCTGAATATGCGGGGACTAACAGTAGATCATCGAAAGTCAGCCCTTCCATTATGATTTTATCTGCAATAAATGACATAAGAAACGAGTGTTTAATTATTTATTGCGTGCAAATGTAGTTATTTTTCGTGGAAGTATTGTTATGGTTGGGCGTTTTTTTTGGAAAAATGTTGTTATCCGTGTCATCTGCGTTCAAAGATGCCTCACAAAATTCTATCATTTTTACACCAAAAGAAAGTATTTTGACTGTTTTAATAACGCTATTTTTGACATATTGCCTTCTTGACGTCTTTTGTGCTGTTAAAATGGCAAAAAGAAGGCGATTCTTTTGGTTTTTCATTGAACTATAGTTACTTTTGTGCCCCAAATAACAAAAATGAAAAAAATAATTCAAAAACAACGTAAATGAAAGAAAAATCAAAATTAGTTAAAATAAGTGGGGTGGTATTTCTTCTCTTATTAACATTCTCATTGAATGTTTTAGCTCAAACACAGGTGCGAGGTATTGTGATAGATGAATATGGAGAGCCTGCCATTGGTGCTACCATTCAAATAAAAGGCACTTCGCAAGGAACAGTTACTGACATTGACGGTAATTTCACTATTTCGGCACCGACGGGAGGAACACTTGTCGTTTCTTATGTAGGTTATGCTACGCAAGAAGTAGCTGTAAGTGCGAATGTGAGAGTGGTGTTGAGTGTAGATGCTGAATTACTCGATGACATTATTGTGGTAGCATACGGAACAGCGCGTAGAAGCTCGTTTACCGGCTCGGCTGCGACAGTTAGTAGTGAAACCATTGACAGACGCAGGGTGTCTAACGTTACGAAAGCCCTTGATGGAGTGGTGCCGGGTGTGCAAGTTTCTTCGGGCTCGGGACAGCCGGGTGCGGGTTCTAATATTTTTATTCGAGGTTTAGGCTCGATAAACTCTTCAAACAGACCACTATATGTAGTGGATGGAGTGCCTTTCGATGGAGACATCGCGTCTATTGCTCCAAATGATATTGAATCGATTACAGTTCTGAAAGACGCTTCCGCAGGAGCTTTGTATGGTGCACGCGGAGCAAATGGCGTGATTATGATTACTACAAGAAGAGGTAGAGAAGGGCGCACGGAAATAAATGTGAGAGCTAATTTTGGTATCGCAAGTCGTGCTATTCCACGTTATGAAACGATGAATTCGAGGGATTATGTCGAAGCGCAGTTTTCGGCTTTCTACAATCAAGCTATTTCAAATGGCTTTTCTCCGGATAATGCAGGGAGTCAGGCTCTTTTCCAGATGGCACAGGGTGGACAAAGAATATTCGGTGCTAATGAAATGTATAACCCGTTTAACTACAACATTGCGGAATTAATAAACCCAACTACCGGAAAAATTCGCAGCGATGCTACATTATTGTGGGAAGACAATTGGCTGGACGAAGCTACGCGCAACGATGCCTGGAGAACAGAATATTCGCTTGATATGAGCGGCGGTAACTCAACAACTCAATATTTTACTTCATTTAACTTTCTTGACCACAATGGCTTGTTGAAAACAACCAATTTTAAACGTTATTCGGGAAGAGTGAATGTGCAATCGAAGCCATTGGACTGGCTGGGTATAGGTTTGGGCAGCAACTTTGCTCGTTCCGAATCGAATCTTCTTGATTTGTCGGGCTCTGCTTCAAGCAATGTATGGTATTCGGCAGAATTGATGGCTCCTATTTTTCCTGTTTATATGCGCGATAGAGCCAACAACGGAAATTTTATTTTAGATGAAAATGGTAACAGGCAATTCGATTACGGTCGTACCAGACCAGCCGGACAGCAAGGTAATTTCAACTCAATAGCTACTCTATACGACGATTCTTTTAATAGAGTGCGCAATAATGTTTCGGCTCGCGGACGTGTAGATTTGGGAGATACCAAAGAAGGATGGGCAAAAGGACTAAGACTTTCGTTTTCTTTGGGAGTTGATTATCAGGGGCAAAACGACTTGACATATTATAATCCGTATTTTGGAAATGCAGAAAACACAAGTGGTCTTGTAAGCAAAAGGCATACAGAAACATTCAGCTATACGGCAAACCAAATGTTGAGCTACAACTTTACCACACAAGATGTCCATCATTTTGATGCAATGTTGGCGCACGAATATTATGATTTCAGTTTCGACAGAGTGGGGTTAACCAAAACAGGCTTTCCGTTTGGTGGCTTGATGCAACCCGATGCAGCTACAACTATTACATCGGGAGTAGGGTTTGTGGATGTTTATCGCATTGAATCTTATTTGGGACGTTTGAATTATAACTATGACCATCGTTATTATTTGTCTGCGAGCTTCCGTCGCGATGCTTCTTCTCGTTTCCATAGAGACAACCGTTGGGGTACTTTTTGGAGTATCGGTGGTAATTATCGCATTTCGCAAGAAGCCTTTATGCAAAATACTTCACATTGGTTAGACAATCTGTCGATAAGAGCAAGTTATGGAATGCAAGGAAATGATGCGATGTTAGACCCCGCCTCTACTGCGGTAGAGCAGGCGCAACTATACTATGTGTGGCAATCAATGTATGACCTGTGGTGGGCTAACGCAAATGAGGGCGGAGCCATTACCACAACTGTTGAAAATCCTGAAGTTACGTGGGAGAAAAACGGCAACTTCAATATCGGATTCGATGCCTCTATGTTTCGTAATCGTTTGGCAGTTCAGTTAGAGTTTTTTCAGCGACGTACTACCGACTTGTTGTTGAACTATCCGCTGCCCATATCGTCAGGCTTTACAGGATTTTCAAGAAATGCCGGAAGTATGTTGAATACCGGTTTGGAATTTACCGCAACAGGCAGAATTATCAGAACACGAGATTTTGAATGGAGTGCAACCTTGATGGCTACAACGATGAGAAACAAGGTGCTTACGCTTACCGAAGACGGTACAGATATTGTAGCAGGCTCTTCAATTATACGTGAAGGTGAGGCTTTCCGTTCGTGGTTCTTGCCCAAATCGGCAGGTGTTGACCCACTAACAGGCGACCAGCTTTTCTGGGCAACTGTTAATAATCAAGGAGAAACAGTTCCTGCATATATCACAAACAGTTCTGTTTTGGCAAACAACTCGCGCTATGTAGCAGGCAATATGTTTCCCAATGTATTTGGTTCTCTTTCTACCGATTTGAGGTATAAGTCATTCGATTTTTCAATCGCTACCAACTACTCATTGGGTGGAAAAAGAATGGACGGTATGTACAACTCTATGATGAGTTTCTACTATCCGGCAGAAACAAAGCACGTTAATCTGCTGCGTGCTTGGAGACAGCCGGGCGACATAACCGATATTCCTCGTTATAGATTAGGTCAAACACCCACAGCCGTAGATGATTGGTTGATAGATGCCTCGTACTTTTCTATCAGAAATATCACATTGGGCTATTCACTTCCAACCAATCTTGCAGATAGAATAGGGGTTGGCTCACTGCGTCTGTTTACATCGGTTGACAATCTTCACATGTTTACAGCATTGAAAGGTTCCAATCCACAAGTCAGCGTTGCAGATAGAGGTGTAGATTTTTCATATACTCCCGAAAGAATGGTTTCATTTGGTGTTGATTTAAGATTTTAATGTGTAACTTTTTAAAAATAAGAACAATATGAAAAAAATAATATATTTATTCTTGACAGGAATTTGCGCCATCTCGTTATCTTCTTGCGATCCAAGTCGTTTAGACACGAACCCAACCGATATGGTAGGTGGAACTGTCATTTTTGAAACACCGGAAGCCGCACAAGTGGCAATTAACGGTATCTATCGTGCTATGAACGAATGGAGTAGTTTATGGTCAACCAATTGGGGGCACGAAAATCCGGGATATTTCTCAACCCCTATTGTAAAAGGGTTGATGGGAGAAGACCATTTAATGGCAATGCAAGGGCAAGGCTGGTTCTTTTTCGACTACGCGTATGACATAGATGGAGATTTTATTGGCACATCGGGTCGCCAACACTCGCAATGGAGATTTTACTATCTCATTGTAGCGCAGACAAATATTGTGATTGCTAATGAAGAGCGTCTGCTCGGAATGGGTGCAAGAGGCAGAAGTGTGGTTGGACAAGCATACGCGTTGCGCGCTTTCGCCTATACTCTTTTGTATGAATGGTTTTGCCAGGGCAATTATGCAGTAAACAGCGGCGCACCGGGCGTGCCCATCTACACTGAACCAACAACTGTACACACTAAAGGAAAACCACGCGGAACTGTAGCTAATGTTTTTGCTCAAATCAATGTCGATTTTGCGAAAGCAATAGAAACTTTTAACGGAGCATCGCCGCAAGCAAATAAATCTCATGTGGATATGTATGCAACCTATTTGTTGTGGGCACGGGCAGCTCTTATTCAAGAAAAATTCGAAGACGCACTTGACTTTGCTACAGAAGCACTGAAAAAAACAGGACTTCACCGTGTAGCCACTTTGAGCGATTTGGGTGCTTTCAACGATAGAAATTCTCCATCGGTAATGTGGGGAGCAGAAGTTATTGCTGCTCAAACAGGACCTTTCGGATACTTCCTCTCTCACATGGATCCGGAAGGAGCCTATGGAAGGGTTGGCCCCCAATGTATTGATGCTTGGCTGTGGAGACAAATACCTGACACCGATGCACGTAAAACAACTTGGTGGGGATTCATACCGGCTTCAGCATCCGAAGACTCCGACGATCATCCGGTATATTTCACGTATTGGCAAACCAAATTTCGCTACGCATCCTTAGCTACTTCTGTAGGCGATGGAATATTTTTGCGCGCCGAAGAAGCCATTTTGATTGCTGCCGAAGCCAATATTCGCAAAGCATCGCCAAATTATGCGGCCGCTCGTGCATTGCTGACAGAGTTAGGCTCATTGCGCGATAGTAATTATGCTACTCGCTTGGCAACATTTACTGATGTAAGTACATATAATACAAACACTCGCGGAGCATTTACCACACTGATGGACGAAATTTTGTTTCAGCGTCGCATAGAGTTATGGGGCGAAGGTTTGGGACGCACATTCGATTTACGTCGTTTGAATTTAGGATTTACAAGAAGTTACGAAGGCTCAAATCACTCTGTTTTTCGAACCTTGGCACCGGGCGATTATCGCTTTACAACGTTGCTCCCACAAAGAGAAATTGACAACAATAGCGCACTGAATGTGGCAGACCAAAATCCAAGATAGAAATAAAATAATTCAATAAAAGTAAATAAGGTATGAAAAAAATAGTATTATTATTCAGCATATTAAGCCTGTTGTTGGTATTCAATGCTTGCTCGTCGGAAGGAACTCTCTTCGATTTTGAAGGAAAAGACTTTTGGTCGTTCCGCTCGGCAAGACAGAACTTTATAGCCGATGAAACAGGCAAGGTTCGTGTGTATCTTCATCATTTGAGCGACGGAAAACTTACACCTGTAACCGTTTCCGCAACATATAGTGAAGGTGCGGAAGAACTGTTCTCTGTTGCTACAACGTCTTTTAATACAGTAGATGAACGAGGTAGAGCCGTTATCGAAATCGCTTACAATGTAGAGGATTTGGAGTACAATACTCCTTATACAGTAACGCTATCTGTTCCGGTACAAGATTATCCACGTACAAATGGCTTGATAACTACTGTAACGGTAGAAATCAGACGTCCTTTGACTTTTAGTAGTATTGGCATTGGTGTGTTTCTTTCCGAATGGCTTGAAGAAGAAAAAAAACAACCTGTAATGTTAGCCAATCAGGCTACAATTTATCGACTGCTTGATTTGTATGACACAGGTTATCATATCGATATCATCGACAATGGAGATGGGACTGTAACTATTGAGTCTCAACCCGCTTGGTTTGATGAAGAGTGGGAAGAAGATGTTAATGTTGTTGGTACGGGAACAAAAGTGGGTAATGTGATCACTATGCAGTTGGATCATTATTACCCCTCGGATGGCTGGTCTTTCGGTGTTTTTGAAGAGGTATTGACACTGCCTTAATAATTGGAATTTTCAATAGTGTAAAAAAAGTCGCTCACCTCGAGCGACTTTTTTTGAAATTATTTGGCGAAAACGAAAATATTGTCTAATATTGCAATTCCAAAACATCGCAATTTTTCAAAAAAATGACGCACAACGAATCACTCCTGCACTACGTTTGGAAACACAAACTATACAACCCAACGAGTTTGTCAACCAGCGACGGTAACTCAATTGAGATAATTGACCCCGGAATACACAATACCGATGCCGGTCCCGATTTTTTCAACGCAAAAATAAAAATCGATGATAAAGTGTGGGCAGGAAATGTGGAAATACACCGCGATGCCAACGATTGGAAAAAACACAAACATCACATCGATAAGGCATATAATTCCGTTATTTTGCACGTGGTGGAAAACGCAAACAAAGAGACGGTAAACGAAAAAGGTGAATATGTGCCGCAATGTCAATTGATTGTGTCGGATCACGTGCGTGAAAATGCCACTTATTTGTTGCATAGCGATAGTCGTGTAGCGTGCAGAAATCATTTACCGAACATTCCTCCGTTGATTGTCAATTCTTTTTTGAGTGTATTGTCATTAGAAAGATTAGAACGTAAAACGGACGATATTTTCGCGCATTTGGAGCGATTTAATAATTCGTGGGACGAAGCATTTTATGTGATGCTCACGCGAAATTTCGGTTTTGGGCTAAATTCTGATGCATTTGAGCGATTGGCGCTTTCGTTATCGTACAAATACATTCAAAAACACAGCGATAGTTTGTATCAAGTAGAAGCATTGATTTTTGGGCAAGCCGGTTTGTTGGAAGACAATATATCGAATGACGATTATTACGTTCAACTTCAACAAGAATATAGATTTCTAAAGAACAAATACTTATTGAAAAATCTCGACGGATTTCTTTTCAAAAATATGCGTGTGCGTCCGCAATCATTTCCGCTGGTGCGATTGGCACAATTGGCAGCATTGTTACAAAAATCGGGCAGATTGTTTTCTGTGATGTTGGAAAAAGAAGATTTTCAGGGACTTCGATTGCATTTTCAAGCCGAACCGTCGGAGTATTGGCAAACACACTATACTTTTGGGAAAGAATCGAAGAAAAGTGTGAAACTGCTTGGCGATACTTCGCTCAACATGCTACTTATCAATACCATCGCGCCTATATTGTTTGCTTATGGAAAGAAAACAGCATCGGAAAAATATTGCGACCGTGCCATTCATATTCTTGAATCAATTAAGCCCGAAAGTAATAGCATTGTCAATGAATTCAAATATTCGGGCATCAATCCCAAACACGCTTTTGATACACAGGCAATTATTCAACTTCGAAAAGAATACTGTGATAAGCGAAAATGTCTTTATTGTCGCATCGGACACGCGCTTTTGTCAAGAAAATAATAAATAACGCAGACAAAATGATAAATATCTGATGATATATTTGTTGATTTGCGAAAATACTTTTAATTTTGCGACTAAAATTGTTTTTCGCTATAAAAATTAAAAGTATTGCTTATGAAACATTCAGAAATTATTGAGCTTTTAAGGAAACGTTTTCCCAATGAACCGGAATACCAGCAAGCCGTTGTGGAAGTAGTAGAATCCATTACGGAGGTGTATAATCAGCATCCGGAATTTGCAAAAGCGAACCTTATCGAACGGTTGATAATTCCCGACAAAATTCACACATTTCGCATCACATGGATAGACGATAACGGAAATGTGCAAACGAATATGGGTTATCGTGTGCAACACAACAACGCTATCGGACCATATAAAGGTGGAATTCGTTTTCATTCCTCCGTATCGCTGTCAATTTTGAAATTTCTCGCTTTCGAACAAACGTTCAAAAATGCACTTACTACTTTACCAATGGGCGGTGCCAAAGGTGGCTCTGACTTTTCACCGCGCGGAAAATCTCAAAACGAAATTATGCGTTTTTGCCAAGCATACGTTGAAGGTGTGTGGAAAAATATCGGCGCAAATCTTGATGTTCCGGCAGGCGATATCGGTGTGGGTGGTCGTGAAGTAGGTTATATGTATGGCAAATACAAAAAACTTGCCGATGAATTTACAGGTGCTTTCACAGGAAAAGGTCGTGAATTTGGCGGCTCTATTCTTCGTCCCGAAGCCACAGGATATGGTAATGTTTACTTTTTGCTCGAAATGTTGAAAACCCGAAACATCAACATCAAGGGAAAGCGATGTTTGGTTTCCGGATCGGGAAATGTGGCGCAATATACGTGTGAAAAATTGATAGAAATGGGTGCGATTCCTGTTTCGTTGTCCGATTCTGATGGCTATATTTATGATCCCGAAGGCATCACAACCGAAAAACTGCAATTCGTGATGGAATTGAAAAATCTTTATCGCGGACGCATTCGCGAATATGCCGAAGAATTTGGATGTAAATACGTTGCCGGTGGTCGTCCTTGGACGGAAAAAGCGGATATTGCACTACCATCCGCCACGCAGAACGAACTCAATAAATCAGATGCCGAAGCATTGATGAAAAACGGTATTATTGCTGTTTCCGAAGGAGCAAATATGCCGAGTACACCTGAGGCAATCGAGATTTTTCAACAACATAAAATTCTTTATGCACCGGGCAAAGCGGCAAACGCCGGTGGTGTATCGGTTTCGGGATTAGAAATGACACAAAACTCAGAGCGATACAGCTGGACGGCTGAACAAGTTGATGAAAAACTGAAATGGATTATGTCAAACATTCACGAAAATTGCGTGAAATACGGTACGGAAACCGACGGTTATATCAATTATGTGAAAGGAGCCAACATTGCAGGATTTATGAAAGTGGCGAAGGCGATGATGATGCAGGGAGTAGTTTGATTTTTATATTATTCTCACGCATCTATATACTTTATTGTACCAAATCTCATTTGATTAGATACCAAAATTCCACTTTGCACTAAAAGTGCATTCCTAAAACAAAGATAGTATTATTATTTAGTATATCTATTATAGT
>JAIRUA010000017.1 GCA_031254645.1 Dysgonamonadaceae bacterium | reverse complement strand
GTGGCAATCAAAATAACTGCTCCGACCACAAATAAAGGAACGGAACGTATGAGTAAAAAATTCAGAAAAATAACTACAACAGAAAGAATAGTAAAAAGAATAACCCATACTTTTTTCGTTTTTCGACCTATTTTTTTCGTTTTTCGCTCTTTATTTTTCAAATTTCGAGAAATTGCCAATCGTAAAACAATCATTGACAGAATAATACCAACAGCAAATCCACCAATAACGGTAGAAATATTCGGATAAACAGAAAAACCATCGGTGTGTGTTGCGCCTTTCCAAACGGTTCCCAACAGCCACATTACGAGCGTGGTATAAATCAATCCTGCCACTACACCGATTATCGACGAAAGGAAAACAACAGGCGCAGATTCTTGCCAAAGTATGTTGATAATTCGTTTTCGAGGATAGCCAAGCGACTGTAAAAGAGCCGTTTCGTGTCTGCGTTGATAAAGCATTTCCGAAAGCGGAATGAGCATCAAAAGCATTGCCGAAATGATGATGAAAAATCCCAACGCGAGGAAAAGTCCCGAAAAATCGACACCGTTCAAAGCGGCATAAATTCCTGCTTCTCGCGGGTGGATAATTTGAATTCCAAACATTTCGGCACGAAGATTCGATAAATCGGGAATTTCATTTGAAACCCGAATAGCGGTGGCATTTCCGTAGGCATTACTCCAATCGGCGGCAATGGCATCGTAGGCGATAATTGCTTTCGGTGTGTTTTTGAAAATTTCCCAATATCGTTCATCTTCATTGGTAATCAAATCCATATTGATTGGTAAATCGCTGTCCCATTCGATGCAGCTATCTACGCCTGAAAGTCCGGGAAAATCGGTACTGAGTGTCGTGTCGTTTGTGAGTTGCCAAATGGGAACAATCTTTTTTACTGTCAATTCGATACTTTTCTCTTCAAGCGTTTTCAAGTCGTGCGAAACGAAATAAGTTAGTCGAATTTTATCGCCAACTCTTGCGCCTAAACGGTTAGCAGTATAATCGGAAAGAATAATTTCGTCTTTTGCCAATGTTTCTTTTGCGAAGCGGTCGATTGCGGTAACGAAAGAATAGGGAATAGATATACCGTTGAGTTCAATGGAATTGACGAGATAGGAAAAAAGCCGATTCGGATTTTCATTATCGCGAATGATTATATCCGTAACTTCCTGTTGAAGAAAAATTCGGTCGGCAGTAATTTCGGTAAAATCTTCTTGCTCGTAAAATCTTTCGTGAATAAGATTAGCTTTTCTTTTATCTCTATGAATAAACGATAATCCCGACATACTATAATCCCACACTTCGTTCAATTCATCGGAAGTAATGGTTTTTTCGGACAAAATAACATTTATTTTTCCTTCTGTTTCAAGCACTTCTGCCAATTCTTCGCGATTGACAAATATATTAAATGGAAGTTGTTGCTCGTTTCTCATACTGATATTTCCTCCCGCGTCGGCACTTACAACACCAATGGGACGAACGCGCATACTCGTGGTGTAATTTTCAGTTACGAACAATGAGCCTGACGGCACTAATCCCGTTGCGGGCAACCGAAGTGCCAGACTTTCGGTGTTTTGCGCACCTAATTCTCGCGCAAGTGGTCTGTTGATTTTGGCATCGCCACGCGGAATATCCATATCATCAACGCCCCATACGAAAACAGGTATTAGTCTGTTTCCCTGCGCGATAAAACCGTTTGTAAGCAAAATTCCTCGTGCCGATTGATCGAAAAGCGATGTTTGCAACAACGATTGTTCCATAAACGATTGACGACTGAAAATAATCGTTTCGGTATTTCCTAATCGCTCGAAGACCCTTTGTACAAGCGTGTTTCGCACCGAATCACCCACCATCAAACTGCCGACAATGACAGCAACGGTAATGATCACCGCAACTGCTATCAGTTTGTAAAATCGGGCGAAATGGGTGATATTTTTATGTATGAGTTTGTTGAATTTCATTCTAAAATCCCATTTTTCAACATTAATATTCTATGCGCTACAGCCGAAGTTTCATCCGAATGTGTTACCATTATAATTGTGGTATTCAGCTTGTTATTGATTTCGTCTAACAGTTTGGCGATATTTTGCGCGTTTTCCGCATCTAACTGCCCTGTCGGCTCATCGGCAAGAACGAGTAAAGGTTTCATAATCAACGCGCGACAAACAGCTACTCTACTTGCTTCGCCACCCGACAAAGTATGTGGATATTGATTAGCAACCGAAGAAATATTTGTGATTTCCATTAATTGACGTGCATAATCTATTTCCGCTTGACTCGCTTCGGCACGATAAGCCAATGTTGGTAACAGAATGTTTTCCAATGCGGTAAATTGCGGCATCAATCGGTGGTCTTGAAACACGAAACCGATTTCTTTGTTGCGAATTTGCGAATAATTGGTGCTGGGCGCGGTCATTTCTGTGCCGTTGAGTAAATAACTGCCATTATCGGGCGTAAGTAATGTGCCGAGAATATTCAGCAATGTAGATTTTCCTGCGCCGGAAGCGCCTTTTATGGCGACAAATTCGCCTTTTTTTATGGATAAGTCTACGTTGCGAAGAACGTTATTTAGTTTGTTTTCGCCGTCGGGAAAGGATTTTCGTATGTTTTGTAATTCAATTAAAGCCATAATATTCAATCTAAAATCTAAAATAATTATTCATTTCCAAAGCAAAGTAATGTTCCTCTACTTGTGAGTACCATAAAATGACCTTCAATCACTGCAGGCGAGCCGAGAATTTGTTCCCCTGTATCATACTCCCAAAGTAGTTCCCCTGATTTTGCATCGAAAATCGAAATAATTCCTGTTCGTGTGCAAGCGATGACGTGGTCATTGGCAACTACGGGCGAACTTTCGCCAGTGTTTCCGCTCAACAATTGCGACCACATCAATGTTCCGTCGGTGCGATTGACGGCATAAAGATGTCTGCCGGAATAGAAATAAACCGCATCGGGTGATATTGCCGGGACGGCGACATTTGAGCCGGCATCATTATCTTGATACTCCACCATTTCGTGATGAACAATTCTGCCGTCTTCAAGCTGAATTTTATAAATATTGCCCGAATGGTCGCCTACGAAGCCGATATTACCCATAATGGCAGGCGAGTTGGGTACGTATGTTTGCAATTGAAGCGAATCTGTCGCTGTTCCCGTTTGGGTGTCAATGACACGAATCCACGAGTCACAACCGCCGAATAAAACGTAATTTTCCCAAACGGCGGCGGCTCCATTGATGAAATTTCCGGATGCAAATCGGCTTAATTCTTCGCCTGTGCTTGCATCAAGACAATAAAGATAGTTGTCGTAACTACCGAAAACGATGGCTGTACGCCCTTCAAACTCCACAATATTTGCCGAACCCGAAATCTGTCCCAATGTTTCGAAACTCCAAATTACCTCTTTTTCGGCAAGCGGAATGGCGGTCATATAGCCATCGATTCGTCCGATGTAAAGCGTTGATTTATAAATCATCGGCGATGCATCTACAGCGGTTTGCAGGTCATATTCGAAAACCAAATTTCCGTTGATATCTACACCGTAAATTCGTCCACGCCTGTCACTCCAATAAGTTACGCCGTTGTGAACAATAGGTGAGCCTGCTGTGCGATTATTCGATGAGTAAGTCCACTTTAAAATCGGATTTCGCGGCAAAGAAATGTTTGTAAATCCGCTCAATGCAGGGTCGCCGCGAAATATCTTCCAGTCCGTATTGTCACCGAAAGTAGTGTGTGTGTGGCTGCCACTTCCGCCTGTACAAGAGGAAAGTATGAGTAACGATAATACTATGAGAGAGAGAATATTTTTTAGTTTCATTTTTAATAAAGTTCAGTTTAACCGAACGAAATTAATTAAATATTTTTTCTCAACCAAAAAACTGAAACTGTTAATTCATCATTTTTTGTTTTTTTATTTCAACTCTGTTCAAGATTAAGTGAATCAGCGGTTTTAATTGTAGTTTTTTGTGTTTTTTAAGTGCACAAAAAATCCTTTCAACATCAGTCAAAAGGATTTTAATATTCTACTTCAACAATAAATCATTTTTTATATTTGCTGCTCTCTCGTGTTTGTTTTTTTGCAGTGAACTAACAGTTTTTCTTCTATTTGTAAGAATCTCATTATTGGTGAAGCCATTTCTTGGGTTGTTGCTTTTGCTTTTTCTCTCAACTCATTAATACAATCTAAATATTTTTGATTGTAAATGAGTTCCACTTCAACATTAAATTCGTTTTGAAAAAATGTTTTTATTTCTTGCAAATCTCGGAATTGATTATCCTTCGTATCTTCTTTTTTCGGAATTTTGATAATCGGACTCCACAACATATAATGGCACTTATATCCCTGAAAATTTTTCTTTGCATATTCAATATTCTTGGTGAATTTTGCTTTAAATCTATTGACATTATCCCGCTTTCCGGCTTTATTGTAGGAAAGTCCTGTTTCTAAATGTGTTGCCACTTCGCAAATATAAATCCGGTTTTCGCCGGAATTTATTCCAACCACATCCATTTCTCCTTGTGGGGATATCGTTTGCAGATTGTATTCAACAAAATCACATCTTTTTATCAACTTCAAATATTGTTCGACTAAATGCTCGCCCGGATTCTCCATATCAGTTTCAAATATACATATTGTTTAGATATATCGCCCCTGTCGGACATAATTCTACTACTTCTTTCCCAATATTTTCTCGACTTTCTTCCGGCAACACTACTTCCATTCCAAAACCTCTATCTTTGAATGTAAAACCATTTTTTGTGTTGTAAACACAAAGTCCGCAACGAATACATTTTGCTTGTTCGAAATAAATATTGCCGTTCACATGCTGTTTCGTCATAATCGGAAGTTTGGAAGATGCTTCGTAACGAGAGCGTTTGATGCCTGCTTCGGTAGCGTATTGACGTAACATACAGCCTTTTCGTCCTGTACAAGCGCAATGAAGACAAAGTGAAGGCACAACAACGGTTTCCTCCAATCGTTTTTTCTCTTCCGTCGTGAAACTGCTTAGGCGTGATTGAAAAGCGTTTTTATCCGTCTTTTCAACTTTTATACCGAAATCATTTGTTGTTTTTCCGATAAACATTTCTGCTATCTCTTTAATAATTGTACGAATAGCAACTGCTTTGTCAATTCTTCCTCGTCGGCAAGCCTTTTCGCACGGTGCTTTGCAGGTGTCGCAAGCGATTTCGGGAAGCGAAAATGCGGCAGCGATAACGGCGTGTGCTTTTTCAAATTCTTTTTTGTCATAGTAACTTAACATCAATTCGATATCGAGACTTACTGGACAAACCAAATGACAAGGCGCTTCGCAATCGGCACGGTGGTCACTCAACAAAAGTTCGAGCGAAAGTGCGCGAATTTGTTTAATTTCGTCGCTTTCGGTGTCGATTTGCATTCCTTCAGTGGGAAGGGTAGTGCACGACGGAATGATTTGTCCGTTTGCATCGTTTTTTACAGCGCAAACCATACACGACGATTTGTGTTGCGCATCTTTTGCATAACATAATGAGGGAATGGAATATCCCATTCGACGAGCGGTTTCGATAATCGTTTCGCCGTTTTGAACTTCGATGGATTTATTATTAATTGTTATCTGCATAATTTTATAGTTTCAGGTTTCAGGTTTTAAAGTTTCAGGCTTGAAGTTTTAAAACCTGAAACCTGGAATTTTGAAACTTGAAACGATTATTATCTTCCAAGACATTCGCAAATAAGCGTAAAATGATATCCACCTGCTCTGTTTCTGCGAAGATTACCGATAGCCGGAAACACCGTATGCATTCCCGCTACTTGAATATCGTTCTTTTCCAAATATTCCAATAGTTTCAAGCGACTTGCGATAGCCATTTGCGGATCTATATCGAATGCTACAGCAACTTTGGGGAATGGCATTTGTATTACCATTGCGTGCGTTAAATCGCCCCAGATAAACACGCGGTCTCCTTGTGATTCGACCATATAGCAAGTGTGTCCGGGCGTGTGCCCGTAAGCGGCAACGGCACGAATTCCGGGAAGTATTTCCTGTGCAGTTTCGATTTCATTGGGTGTGAAAAGGTGTAATTTATCTCTGTAAGCGCTGATAGCGGCGCGTGCGTTTGTGAAACTTCCACGACGATTTTCGGGTGCTCTATTCATTTCTGCATCGTTCATCCAATAGTCGTGTTCCAATTTTGAAATATAAAGTTTTGCGTTCGGAAAAGCTTTTCTGCCGTCAATCAGCAGTCCACCGATGTGGTCGCCGTGCAGGTGCGTCATCATAATGGCATCGATATCCGAAGGGGATACGCCTTTGGTTTGCAGGTTGTCGAACAGTTTTCTGCCGAATCCTGCATCAAAAAGTACGTTTTTGTTGCCTGTTTGTACTAAAAATACATTTACGGCAGTTGGATATGTACTGTTGGGCATTGTTTGCCTCAACATTTCGTCTGTTGCACCGATTAGAATGTTTTGATTGCCTTCGTTTTGTCCTTCGGAAAGGAGGGTGATTGCGAAATCGCCGACGTCGAATGTGATAACGTCTTTTTGTTGGGCTTTCGCGCTGATTGCTATTGTGAGCAATGCGAGGGGGAAGATTATTTTTTTCATAATGAAATATTGTTTGTTGTATTAATCGAAAAGTTGTAATTGTTTATGTTTGAGCGAAGTATTTCCGAAATAATAATTTGAAATAAAAAGTTCTTTCCCTTTTTGGTCTGAATTTTCGGAAACATTTCTCATTCCGTAAGTCAAATTCCAAGGCGTGATATGCGCAAATGAAAACAAATCACGGATATATTCGCTGTCATCATAAGTGATAAGCCATTTGTGTTGACAATCTTTCATCTTTTCGGCGAAACGCTCGTGGTCGAATGATTTGTGCAAATGCCCGTTTTTGCCGTAAAGCGCTGATTTTGTTGCCGAATAATACGGCGGGTCGAGAAAAATAAATACATTTTCGCCCTCTTTTTTCAACAACTCTTCGTAATCGTAATTAGTTATCAAAGAGCCGTTTATTATTTGTCGTAAATCGTTTAATCGTTTTATGCTGCTTTCCGTGAAACGCCCTGTAAATGCGCCTTCGCTGTAACCGCCGCTCAACGTTGTGCCCGAAAATGTAATGCGGTTGTAAACAAAAAACGCGGCGGCTTTTTCTAAATCATTGAATTTGTCGTGGTTTTCGTTCAAAAATCGGTACAATTCTTTGCCGATTGTATGCTTTGTTTTCCATTCATACACTTTTGCAATCAAACCGTCTATATCTTGTTGGGCAATCAACCAAAATTTATAAAGTTCCGAATACAAGTCGTTTACCCAGAATTTTTTGTTTGGAAATCGTTGTCTTGTATATACAAACACCGAGCCGCCTCCGAGAAATGGCTCTCGAAATTCATCAAAATCGGGAATGAGTGGGGCGATTGTATCAATGGCTCGACTTTTTCCGCCGGGGTATCGGAGGGGGGATTTAATCATAGGTTGCTTACTTCTTTCTTTTATCACATAGACTTAAAATAAAACTACCTATCCCACACATAGAAGCAATAAAAGTAACAGCACTAAGTAGAGTTACACCAATCACAGCTTTTTTTACACAAGTTATAATATCAGGAAATATTAAAACTACTGCCACTCCAATAATAACAAGTATTACTAATATATACCTCGAATTTATAAGTTTTCTTCTTTTTTGCTCTTCCTTTTTTTCGTTTTCGCGTAATTCTTTTTCTTGTTTACGTTGCTCTTTTTCTTTTTCACTTTCTTTTCTTATCTGTTCTAACTCACTTGATATATCAGAAAGCTGTTTTGCTAATTCTTTGCTGTTTTGCTCTGCTATTTCTTGTTTTTCTTTTGAATCAATCTTTTCTTTTTCGTTTTCACTTCTTTTTGTACGAGTTTTTTCTATTCTTTTATGGATTTCCTGATTGAATTTTTTTGTGTCGTTAGCGTCCATTAGTAGTCGTTGCAGTTTTGTATTGGACTCTAATGCTATTGACGACAACAAAATTTCGTAATCGTTTTTACTTATATTTAAGTTTGCTTGCACAGCACTATCAAATTCATTGATAAGTTCCTTGCTTGCATATTCCTCTGATAAAGTTTGAGCGATTAGTTCATTTAATCCTATTTTAGAAACTTTGGGATAAAGTTTTTGAGGATTTTTCAAAAACAGTAAGCTCGTTAGCTCTTCGGGCATAATGATTTCATTTATATATCCATTTAGTTTTCTGGACATATTGAAATTAGCCAAACTCTCATTTGCAGTAATAAACCAATATGTTGCTTTTTGTATGAATGTAATATCTGTACTTTTCCTTTTATGCCTAACATATAAATAAGCAATAACATCGTGTGTGGCGCTATTCTTCTTTAATCTTGTCTTTTTTAACAAGTTTACATCTTCTGTATTAGAGTACTGCTCTATTGCTGTTGTTGGTACTTTATCTATATCAACCTTTAAGGTATCAGAGATAAAATTATTTAACCTGCCATTTATACTAATTAACCAAGTTTTATTCTTACCTATACGCACACAAGCAGCATTTACTGTTGTAGTAGGGCAATTTTTATCGTAGTTATTAATTGCAGTTTGTATAATTGTCCGAACTTCATCTATTGTAATATCAAGAACTCTAACACGTCCGCCTGTCTCTTTTATTAGTTTAAGTAACTCTAAGGTCGGTTGTGTATCTTCGGCTTTTTGCAAGTCCAAAGCTTCTAAAATTATTTGTGTATCTAAATAATATGCAATACCATTATCTATTTTTACATCTAAGTTTACATCTGCTTCTAAATAAGCCGCAATAATTGAGCCTAAAAAAATCTGCTCGGCAGTTTTGTATAATTCGTGATAGTTCTTCTCTATGTGTAAAAGGAAATCAATATGAGGCATAAACGTGTTATCAGTATCATCTTGTCCGTTTAATTCTTTTACTGTTCCTGCAAAAAACGAGCTGAGTTTTTGCTTGTTTTTATCAATAAAATCTGCAAAGCTCGGTATGTTATCAATAAATTCGCTTTCTTCTTTTTTTATAAAGTCCTCAAAAGCTGTTTGTAAAGCATTTGCTCTTCTCTTTTCTCTTTCATAAACCTCTTCAACTTTATCAAAGTTAAAGGATTCAAACTGGAAAGATTGTCCGTTCTCAAAAACTCTAAAGTGAAAGGTCTTTTGCTCTTTTCGAGATAAATCATTCACAATAGAATTTAATAATTTTCGTACTACTAAAATGGGAACACTGATTCCATACTCTTGTTCGATTACTTGTTGAATATCTTCGTCAGTTCCTTCTTTATGGTTTTTTGCATACAAGGACACTGCTCTTTTGCAAAGAGGAAGATACACTGTTTTGTATATGTCTGTCTCATTTTCAGTCAATGCCGCTAAAAAAGAGTATGCTGTCAATAAATTATTATCCATATTATTTCATTTTTCTACTTCCAATTACCTATCTTTACCTCAAACCCATTATCCTCCGCCTCCCTAAAAAGTTCCGCAGTCAAAACCTGCTTATCCCCTTTCAAATCATTCGAAAAAATAAATTCCGCTCTTTCACTTCCAAAACTCTTTTCAGTAATCGCGCCTTGCATTTTCGATGAAGTTAATTTCAATACCGCCTTGCTTTTCATTTTTAGACCATCAACTTCTACATCGCAAAGATTAGAATACAAAATCATTTTCAACAAGCCGTCTTTTATATCGCCTTTGCTTGGTAAAACGGAAGTTGTGGAGTGTTTGCTTTCAATCAAATAAACGATGTCGTTTTCAATCAAAATTTCATCGACCGTGAAAAAATATTGTCCGCCAAGATAATTTGTAATTGTGATTTTTGCTTTTGTGAATGTCGATAAATTTTCTTTTGGCTGTGTGGTAAGCATTTCACGGACTTGTGCTTTTTTCGCTTTTTCGCGCGAAAATTGCATAAAAGTTTCCACTTCTCTGCCGATTTTCTTTTTGAAGTTATCCAAACCGTCAAAGTTATGAAGTTTTACGCCTAAATTATTTTCAATTTTGGCATAACAAGTTTTTGCTTTGTCAATAATATCGTGCAAATTGTTGTTCAACTCATTCAAATTCCAATGTAACGCTGAGCTATGATATTGCTCTATTTCTTTTATTTTCGCAATAACATAGTCGTTGTTAAATTGTTGGTTCGTGATTTTGTTTTCATAACGAGGACTGATTTCCGCTTTTTCATAATAAGCAAAAATCACAAAAACATCAAGTAGCGACATCAAGGAAACAGTATCCCATTGCAGAAAATCGCGGTCGCCTCTTGCACCTTCATCTTTCACAATTGGAATAATTGTGATTTTCTTTGAAGTGTTGAGCGTATTATAAACCCTTTCGTAAGGATAAGAGCGTGTACGCTTTGGCGACACCCATTTGGATATGGCAAAAGAATTTGCCTTATTTTTCACAAGACAATATGCAGGACATTCGTTGATATTGAAATCTTCAAAATCAATTTCTTTTAAATTTTCGGAAAATGAAATTTTGTATTTTATACCTGTTATTTTGCCGGAAATTTCCATTGGTTTATCGCTCTTTAATTTGAGTAATTAATCATCAAGTTCATCATCATCTTGCGGTATCTCATCATATATTCTATCTAGCCAACAATCTATTCCTATCCAAAAAGAATCCATCATAGGGTCTTGTACTAACTTCTTTGCAACATATTGCATTTCGAAATCATCAAAGTTTTCTATATGTTGTTTCATTTTTTCTTTAATACTTTCATCAACATATTTTCTATGATAATTGCGTTTTAAATATTCCAATAAATCATCTTTTATCAAAAACAAAACGGGATATTGTTCAAAATAACTATGAATAGTTATTTCGTTCTCTCTTTTGAATTCATCGTCCATTTTGTCGAACATCTGTAAAACTAAATCTTTGAAATGTGACATATTTTCTTTTTCTACAAAAATAAGAAAAATATTTTATATGATGAATTGTTTTATGGATTTGTTGAAAATGGACAGACATACTTCGGCTTCGCTTAGTAACCGTGCAGGTCTGCCCCTGCATTATTTCAACGGAACGCGCTTTATCGCATCATACACACATTCATCAATACACAATCCACACAACACACATTTTTCCATATCAATTGTATGGATTTCGTATGGCGTATATGGAATTGCATCTACCGGACAAGCTTTGGCGCATTTGGTGCAACCGGTACAATCGTTTGTGATTGTGAGCTTTATCATATCCTTACAAGTGCCTGTTTTACAAACGCCGTTTACGTGTTCCTCATATTCCTCGCGGAAATATTTGAGCGTGGTAAGAACGGGATTGGGGGCGGTTTTGCCGAGTCCGCAAAGCGAAGATTTTTTTATGTTGTGCGCTAATTCTTCTAACTTGTCAATGTCTTCAGGTTTGCCTTTTCCGCTACAAAGTCTGTCGTAAATATCCAACATCCGGCGAATGCCGACGCGACAAAAGGTGCATTTCCCGCACGATTCTTCGCAAGTAAATTCGAGGAAATACCGCGCCATATCAACCATACAATCGCTTTCGCTTAACACCACCAAGCCGCCCGATCCCATCATTGCACCCATTTGGTTGAAGGCATCGAAATCGACCTCGACATCGCACAAACGTGCTGGAATACAACCGCCCGACGGTCCGCCGATTTGGACGGCTTTCAATTTTTCGCCTTTATCGATACCGCCACCGATTTTTTCGACGATGTGATTGAGCGTAACGCCCATTGGTACTTCGATAAGGCCGCCGTGACGGATTTTTCCTGCCAAAGCGAAAACTTTTGTGCCTTTGCTATTTGGAGTTCCAATTTCGGCGTATCGGTTTGCACCCTCTTTGATAATGTACGGAATTTGGCTCAATGTTTCCACATTGTTCACCAAAGTAGGCTTGTCGTATAATCCTTTTACCGCGGGAAATGGTGGTCGCTGTTTCGGAAATCCGCGCGATCCTTCGATTGAGGCAATCAGGGCGGTTTCTTCGCCGCAAACGAATGCGCCTGCGCCCTCGAAAATGGAAATATCGAACGAAAATCCGCTGTCGAGAATATTTTCACCCAGCAAATGGCGTTCTCGACACATTTCAATCGCTCGACGAATGTGCTGAACAGCAAGCGGATATTCGGCACGAATGTAGAAAATCCCTTTATTTGCTCCAACGGCGTAAGCAGCGATAATCATTCCTTCGATAATGCGGAAGGGATAGGATTCGAGCATCATTCTGTCCATAAATGCGCCCGGGTCGCCTTCGTCGCCGTTACAAATCACATATTTTTTGTCGCTTTTGGTTGCAGCTACGATTTCCCATTTTTTTCCGGTAGGAAATCCGCCACCACCACGACCGCGAATACCACTTGCGAGAATATCGTTCACAATATCGGAACGTTTTTCGGTTTTCAACGCTTTTTTCAATCCGTCGAAACCGCCGTGAGAAATGTATTCATCTAAATTCAAAGGTGTTAAAATGCCATAGCCTTCGGTAGAAATATGTTTTTGTCCGTCAAGGAAACTGTCGATAATGTGTGTTCGCTCGTGCTCTGATTTCCAAACCACATTGTCCCATGTACTATCGGTATGGAACGTGTCAATATGATTGATAACATTGTTTTTCAATCGTTTGAAGAATCCGGCAGGCTCGAAATGGTGGTGCAGAATTTCTTTGATTTCGTCCGCTTTTACATTCGGATAACGTGTAATTTCACCGTTGGGCATTACTACATCAATTAACGGCACTTTGTTGCAAACGCCTACACAGCCAACAGTTTTGATATCCACATCAATGCCTAAAGCAAACGAAGCATTCATCAATTCTTTGTAAATATCAGACGATCCGCTCGCTTGACAGCAGGAGCCCATTCCCAAACGAATTTCGCCCGCAATGTGTCGCGTAGCGCGTTCTGCTGCTTTTTCTTCTTCTTCGCCTGCAGTCAGGAGGAAGTCTTGAATGGCTTCATTGACCTTTCCGGGCGCAACGTGCGCGTAGATTTTATCGTCAATTGCCACTACCGGCGCGAGGGCACAACAACCGATACAAGCCACTTTTTCGATAGAAAAAAGTTGGTCTTCGGTGGTTATCGAATCTCCTTCCATTTTCAATTCGCGACGGAAAGAATCATATACATTTCCTGCACCTTTTACGTGACAAGCCGTTCCTACACACACTTTTATCAAATGTTTTCCGTACGGAATGTGTCGAAATTGTGAGTAGAAAGTGGAAACACTTATCAGTTGTGCTCGGTCGATTTTCGTACGTTGATACACACGTTCGATTGCTTCGGACGGCAAGTAAGTAAACTCATCTTGCAGTGCTTGCAGCAAAGGGATGATGATGTCGCGTGTTGTCCCGATTTGGTCGATAATAGCATCTACTTTGGTTATCGTTTCTTCGAGGATATTTGTATTGTTATTTTCGCAATTACAGCTCATAATCTTTTTGGATTATGAATTTTGAATTATGAATTATGAATTGAAGGCAGAAGCCAGCCAATTCATAATTCATAATTCATAATTCAAAATTTAATTAGCCATTACCATATATATACTATTATCTGTTCTCACTATAATTCGACCATCGGTAAAGGCAGGCGAAGCGTATGTTTTTTCGCCTGTTTCGAAAGAATCGAGAAGTGTGAAAGCATCATTTGCAGCGAAAATATACGCTTTTCCGTCCGTATCGAACAGGTAAATTCTGCCTTCGGCAAGCATCGGCGAAGAATAGAATGAGCCTCTGAAATCGTGTTCGGTGCGCAATTCGCCCGTTTGTGCGCTGAAGTTAGCTACCACGCCATAACCTACGGCAAGAAAAACATTGTCTCTCGTGGCAACCGGACTCGAAATATCGGGAAGAAAATCTCTATTTTCCCACATCACTTCGCCGGTTGCGCCATTGATTGCTACCATTCTTGCATATTCGCTCGCGGCAAAAATAATACCGTTGGCGCTTGTAGCACTTGACCCAACTTCGCCGCTCAAACCGCCTACCTGCCAAAGTTGCTGACCGTTGTTCGGATTGTAAGCCGTGATGTTCGGGTTACCCATTAATACTAATTGTGGTGTGCCGTCCACGAAAGCCATAATCGGCGAACTCCAAGTCGTTCTAACTCTTTCGGTACGCGCTGTACTCCAACGTTCTGCACCGGTGGCGATATCAAGAGCCATTACACGTGGGTCGTTGTGATTATCGTATTGAACGATGACAAGATTTCCGAAAATGAGTAATGAAGAAGCGTATCCGTAATGGTTATCCGGAACACCCAAATTTCTTGTCCATAGTTGATTACCATCCATATCGGCAGCGATAATATCGCCCGTTGGGAAGATTGCAACTACTTGATTGCCATTTGTTGCAGGTGTAGAAGCTGCCCACATTGGCGGATAATAAAAATCGTTTGCGCTGATACCTTGATTGTTGCTCGGCGCAGCCAAAGTCCACAGTAATGTGCCGGTATTGAGATCGTAGGCGTACAGTTCGCGTGCCGTATCATCGCCTGCGGTAATAAAAACGCGATTGCCGTTAATAACGGGTGAACTCATTCCGGGGCGTGGAATCTCGGTGCGCCAAGCTATATTTTGTCTTGTGCTTAAATTCCAACGAGTGGGTAATCCGCGAGCGGAAGAAACGCCTGTTCCGTTGTTACCGCGGAAAGCATTGTGCGTTATGCGTGGTGCTTCGGGGATATCGGCGGCTTCGTCGTTTTCATTCGCTTCATCATCTTCGTTTATGGCTTCATCGGGGTCGTAAGCGGCATTGGCCGCATCGAAAGCGATATCTTCACTTCCTTGATAATTTTGCACTTCTGCTGATATTTCGTTGTTCAAACTTTCTTTTGCATCTCTTTGTGCTTTGAGGTAGGGCGATGTCATTGTTACAAAAAGAAGAGCAATTGCCGCTAGACCTGCCGTTCCCCAAATCACATATTTACGCGCTTTGGTTTTGATAGCCCATTCGTCTATCGGATCGATTTCTTTATCGGGAATATTTTTGTCTTTGGCGAAATAGAGTCGCGTGCAGAGAATGAACACGGCTAACATTGCCAATAGGATGTAAACGCCTGCCATCAAGCTATGCTGATTGCCAAAATAGGCTTGACGCGCCAAAAGGTCGAGTTGTCGGATTTGTGCTTGCAATTCGGGATTGTTCGCATTTTGGTTATTAATCTCCATCAAAGTTGTCATAATCTCCGTTTCTAACGGTGTAGAATTTCTAACCTGAAAGTGATTGGTAATAAGCATTATCGAAAAAGAGACGATAAAAATAGCTGAAATAATAGCGATATTTCTAAGGATTGCTTTTTTCATTATTTGTTGTTATGTTGTTGAATTTTTTGTTTTATTTCTTTGCAATCAAAGAATTAATTCCTCCATCCATATTCTGTGGACAATAACTAAAACATTTTGCACAAGCCACACATTCGGCATCTTCAATTTCGTACGTTTCACGTTTGCGTTTGAGCGAAAGACCAATGAGCGTAATGCCCAACACAAGTCCGATTAATCCGCCGGCAATGGTAGAATATAATTTAAATTCCGATTGAATTTTTTCGTGCAATGCAATTAATTCTTCCACATTTCCTTCGTTTTTATAGAAAGCTTCCAATTCTAATGTCAATGTGTTTGTCGGGTTTGCTTCGAATGCGATAACTTCCTTGTAAAGACGAACATCTTTGTTGGCATTAGCGAGTTTTTCACTCACAGAACGCATCAAAAATGCACACGCAACTACCATCAACGGAAGTATAACGAAATAATTGATAATGCGTTTCACGCCAATCAATCGATCTTCTTTCACTTTATTGTCGTAAGGTGGTTTGATGGCATCAACCGGACAAGCATCGTGGCAAAGTTCGCAATTGATACACTCTTTACTTGTCAGTTTGATTTTCCAAATCGAAACACGAGAAAACAAGCTAAGCAGCGCGCCGTAGGGACAAATAAAACGACAAAACGGTCGTCCCGTAAAAATTGATGCAATCAACAACAATACACCGAAAGTTATCAATCCGATACTTCCGCCCAAACGGAAAATTCCGACAAATGGGTCATACTGACAAATAATAAAACTTGTGCGCGTAACGGCAAACAGCAATGCGAATATCAAATAAAGCCAAGGAATTACACCCAAGACAGTGGTTACGGCTTTCGATAATCGGTAATTCTTCACATTCACAAGTTCTTGCAAAGCACCAAGCGGACAAACACCCGCACAGAATACTCTGCCGAAAAGAAACGCAAATATTATTGGTAAAATAAACAAAAGTAGTACAGATATCGGTAAAATATATGTACTATCCGCCAATGCCAACGTTACATTTTGTACGGAGCCAACACTACAAACACAACCGTTGCGGAAAAATCCGAAGTAGGCAACGGATATAATTGATGTCCAAATAATCGGCTTACGCGTTCGTTTTTTAATAACTGCCCACGCAACCAAACTCATCAGTGCAACTAACAATGCGATATCCATCACTTGCCACAACGCTTGGTTAGCAACAGGCATATAGACATTGGGGTATTCATAACCCGAATGAAAATCAGGTTGCGGAAAACGAGCTTGTGCACTTGCCGCGGCAACGGCAAACAAGGATATTATTGTGTATACTATTTTTTTCATACGAATCTTAATTTTGTTCGTTTCAAGACATATGAGCATCTTTAAGGTTATAAGGCATTGAAAGTGGCTGACGTACAATCGCATCAGCCGGACAAACGACTGCTATTGCACATTCATTGCAATCTTTGCACAATTCGCGTTTGATTTGCAGATACATTGAACCGTTTCCGAAAGCATTGCAACCTTTGGCGCAAATACCGCAACCGTTGCACTTCTCTTCGATGATGTCGTATTCAAAGTATGGGTCTTCAATGTAAGTTCGTACTATTGCACCGGTGGGGCAAAGCGTATTTTCGGCAGCTGTATCCCTCGTTCTTGCGTTTGAAACGAGATAACCACCACATAAATCGCAATATCCGCAAATGCGTTTGGCGTGAATACACTTCACTGCCGAAACAGGCAGTACACAATGTGTTTCACATAATCCGCAAAATGTACACTTGTTGTAATCGATTTGCCAATAAAACTTTCCTTCGTTTCTTGTGGTACGAGCCAATGCACCGGTCATAGCCAATATGGAGCCGCCGGCTAATGCCGCACCCACCATTTGTAGAAATTTACGACGCTCTATGGGGCTTCTTTTTTTATCGTTTGTATTTGTATTTTTTACTTCCATCTTTTATCTTTTGGTTTTAAAGATTTAAAGCTTAAGGCTTAGGTGTATAACTTTAAATCTTAAACGATTATAGTCTTGATAACGCTTTTCCTTTTGTCAACGGACAGTTTGCTTTACAACTCGAACAAGCGGTTTCGTTTGGGAATGGACAATCTGTTTCATCGGCAGTTAAGTTCCTGTGTAACAAAACGCCCGATAATGCAACAATACTTCCGCCTGCAAGTAAAGAGCCGCAGGTTTTGAAAAACTGTTTGCGTGATATATTTTTATTTTCCATCTAAAATATTGTTTTACCACAAGAGGCACAAAGTTTTACACAAGGCTCACAAGGATTTTTATTTTGTGCCCTTTGTGATTTCCTTTGTGTTCTTTGTGGTTAAATGTTTTCTGTAAAAATCATTATTCTATTTCTTCCTGCCACAATCAATTTATTCCCAACGGCAATTGTTTGATATGGGCGATTTCCGCCACCAAGAAGTGAACTGTTGAGAAGTATTTCTTCGAATTGCCCGTCGCGTGTGAAAAGACTCACACGAGGAATTCCTTTTTCAGCAGTAATGATATTCCCGTTGGACGTGAAGGAAATAAAGTTCGGATTGCAGCAACCGATAAAATATCCAGGATCGCTTCCCGATTCGCCCCACGCATCGACATATTGTCCGTAAATGGTGTAGCGTTCAATCAAATGTCTGCCTGAATTGATGACATAAAGCGTATCATTGTATGCTGCGATATCGAACGAAAAACTCGGAATCACAAATTGATTCGGACTGATGACGGTTTGTATAAATTCGCCGTCGATGGCATATTTGACAAAATTTTTGTTGCCGGCATCGGTAACAAAAACGTATCCTGCTGCAATGGTAAAGGAACAATGCTCCGTATTCGGTAAATGTGCTGTCCATTCGCGAACTAGCTGCTGGTTTTCAATGTTATATGCCTCGATATGATTTTGATATAAAACAAAAAACTCATCTTCGTAAACTGCTACATCTAAAATTCCGGAATTCAAAGGGAACTTTGCAATTTGATTGCCCGAAACATTATATACATAAATCGATCCGTCCGAAGCAATAAACAATGTTTCGTTGTCATACAACCCGAAACGAATGATTTCTTCGGACACATTAAACGAAGATGTCTGCGTGAAGCGTGCGTCAAACGGTTCTTCAACAGGAATATTAGCAGCAAATTGTCGATTATTGCTCTGTGATTGAATCAAATACCAAACGAATCCTATTATCACGAGTAGAATCACAATGTTTACTAATAGTTTTACTGATTTTTTCATAGGGAACTATTTTATTGGGTAATTTTTAATCCTTTAATGTTGTAGTTGTCGCCCAAAATCAAAATGCCATCGGCATATGCAATTGGTCCCCAAGCATCTTTTCCGTCAGGGAAAACCACTTGTCGTTTGAGCAATCGCATACTTCGTGCTTCTATCTCATAAACAAACAATTCGCCGTCATCGTTTAGTATAAATAGATAATTATTGATAACGATATACGGACCGTAATCGAAACGTTCTTCGGACATCCAAACAGGCGTGCTGAGATTGTTGGGCGAAAACATTGTCAATCGTCTGCGATTTGCGCCGCCATCCCTTGTCAGTACGGTAATAATCATATCGTTGAAAAGAATCGGTGTTTGTTGCTCGGCAGAAATTCCGTCAGCCGGCGCGTGTTGTTCGATAATGGTTGCCGTCCAATTATTGCCCGAACGGTTTACTCGTAAACGTGCGCCACCTGAGCCATATCCTGCTACCAAAAGTATATCACTGTTAGATATTTGCAAAGGCGAAGGCGATACTTGCGTGGGACGCCAAGTAGTGGCATTTGTCCACAAAAGTGTTCCTTTGTCGGATCCTTCGGCTGAAACGCCTATAATACCGCCATTACCAATGTAAACATATTGTCTTTTTCCGCCAAGTGTCATTGGCATTATTGAGGAGTGCGACATTCCGATATTATGTTCGTTAGGCACTGTCCATAGAATTTCGCCCGTCATCACATTGGCGCCTAACATCAAGACGTCGTTTCCGCCGGGTGCGAGAATAATAACACCGTCGTCAACTAATGGACATTGTCCTGTGTACCAAAGCGGTATTTCGGTGTAAAATTCGGTTTGCATATCGAGCGACCACAGCATTTCGCCTGTGTTTGGGTCGCAAACCATCACGTGCCCCATCGGTCCGATAGATGCAATAAAGTTGGCGCCTACGGTGGGTGTGGTACGTGAAAATCCGTGATTTCTTCGCATCGGCACACGATACCATCTGCGCCAAAGTTCTTCGCCGGTTACCAAATCGAAAGCGCGCATTGCGTCGGAACTCAACGCTTCTATGTAATCGAGGAAGAAAAATCTACCGTTGTAAATAACCGGAGCAGCGTATCCTTCGCCCGTTTCGATGTGCCAAAGAATTGGATAATCTGCTTCGGGAATGATTATTGGGTCGGTTGTACGAATAATATTATCGGCATTTTGTCCGCGAAAAGAAGTCCATTTTCCTGTCAATGAACTAATAGGCGGGTTTTCGACATATCGCATAAAAGTTTCACCGATGTTGACTTCGTCGGCTGAACGTCCACCTTCCGGGCGATTATCCGCACCCGGCGCTTGTACGTATATCGGTAGTTGTGGCGAGGATAAATGCCACCAAACAATTGCTCCTATGTAAATGAATACAGTCAGAAGTGAGATACCTAATATAATTTTACTGTTTTTTTTCACTATATCTAATTAATCATTTAATTTTATATGCCAATAACGAATTTCCGTGCCTCACATACAAAACTCCATTATATATAACCGGATGCGCCCAATGTTGTCCCGTACCTTCCGTAATTGAAAACCGACTCACCAGATCGAATTTTTCGGGATTTGGATGAACCAGCGCCATTTCGCCTCTATCGGAATAAATGTATAGCATATCATCGGCTGCAATAATTGTGCCAACGGCAAGCGTTTGATTACTCCACATTATTTCGCCTGTATTCCAATTGACGCAATACCAGTTTTGTCTTTGTCCGGAGCCATAAATATAGTTCCCGAACTTTATGACGTGTCCGGTTTGATGTTCCAATTCGGTTAATTCCCAAATTTTTTCAACATTTCTACCGCCGTTTGTCAGGCGCAGCATTACCGAACCTTTGTCATAGCTGCTCATACCAAATAGCATATTGTTATAATAAACCGGTGTGTTGGGATGTTCTCTAAAACGGTTTGTGTGATGGTGTTGCCAAAGTAATTTTCCATCGGAAATATCTACTCCGATGATATAATCGGACATCATAATCGCTACTTGCGGAACTTCTTGGTCGCCAATATAAATCGGGACGCCATATCCCGACATCACGTTTGCGGCTTCCGAACTCCAGATAATTTCGCCTGTATTTTTATTTAATGCCACTACATTGTAGTTTTCTCCTCCGGGTGCAATAATCAGTTTTTCGTCAACAATTAACGGTGGACCATGCCAACCGTGTCTGGTATTTTCTGCGCCGAAATTTTTTTCGTGATTTTTCGTCCACAATAATTCCAATGTTTGCATATCGTAGCAAAGCAATTCCATCATTCCGCTGACAATATATAATTTTCCGTCATTCGGAATCACGGTATTTCGCGCACCTTCGTAGCTTCGCGTCCATTCTTCGCCGTATTCTTTTTTATGCAGTAGGTTCCCCTGCATATCCAACACAAAGAGATGACCGATGTTATTTTCATCCATTCCGGTAGCGAAAATTTTACCGTTACTGATTGATATTGACGAATATCCATCACCTAATCCTTCGAAATGCCACAAAAGTTCAGGTGTTTCATTTTCCCAAGATTTTAGTAATCCGGTTTCATTGCTGTAAATACCTGTGCGATCGAATCGCCACTCAATGATGTATTGTTGTTGCTGTTGTACAGGCAGTACACAGCCGGCGAGTATTGGTAGCAGTAAGAAAAAGATGTTTAATCGTTTCATTTTTATATTTTCGCTCGGAATGATGAGAGTAGCAGTTTTTTGAATAATGTGAATCCTCTACTCGCGCCGATTTGCAATCGGTGTGCTTTGAGTTGAGTGCACGGTTTGCAAAACCGCGCGAGCGAAGGAAAAAAGTTGTATTGTGTCTTTTACAAAAGCGAGAAAGCAATCGTAATACCAATAAACACAATGGCTACCGTACAAGAAACCGTAATAACGTTATTGAACGAAGGACCTGCGGTATCTTTTAACGGGTCGCCGACTGTGTCGCCGAGTACTGCCGCTTTGTGATTTTCGCTTCCCTTACCGCCTAAATGACCCGCTTCGATATACTTTTTCGCATTATCCCACGCGCCACCAGAGTTCAGCATAAATACAGCCATAGAAAAACCGATGACGATAATACCTGCAAGATAACCAACAACGCCTGCTGCGCCCAATAAAAGTCCAACAATGATAGGACTAAGTATTGTAAGCATCGCGGGCGCTATCATTTCTTTTAATGCGCCGCGCGTACAAATATCAACGCAGGTTGCATAATCTGCCTCAACACCCGGCTTGCCTTCCAATAATCCTTTAATCTCTCTAAATTGCCGTCTAACTTCCTGCACAACCTTTTGTGCCGCACGCTGCACGGCAGACATACACAATGCTGCAAAGAGAAACACCACCGCTGCGCCGGCAAAAAAACCAATCAGAACCGGTGGATTAACAATGGATAGATTGAGTGCGTGACCTATCTCTAATTCCGCAATGTTTACGTACGAAACCAAAAGAGCAAGTCCCGTAAAGGCGTTGGACGCAATAGCAAAACCTTTTCCGGTGGCTGCCGTTGTATTTCCAAGCGCATCTAAGGCATCAGTGCGTTCACGTACTTCAGCGGGAAGACCTGCCATTTGTGCGATACCACCGGCATTATCAGCAACGGGACCAAAAGCATCTGTTGCAAGAATAATGGCATTGGTAGCAAGCATAGCTACTGCAGCAAGTCCAATTCCATAAAGTCCTATATTGTAGTCCAAAGTAAGACCGGTTTCCATATATCTAAATCCGCCGGAAATAATAAAACTAACGATTGCAGCACCTCCAATAGTCAAAAGTGGACCTGCTGCAGAGCGCATACCGAGCGACAAACCGCCAATCATCAAAGGCGCGGAGCCTGAATCACTCGATTCGGCGAGTTCACGCGTTGGTTTGCTGGCATCTGACGTATAATATTCTGTGAATAGACTGACGATGAAACCGGCAGCAATACCTACAAGAACCGCTCCGTAAATTCCCCAGGCATTCTCTGCCATCGTAGAGCCTTCCGGCGCGTTGTTTGCAATAAATTTAATCAATGGCAAAGTGGCAATAGCCGCAATACCTCCGGCGATGTAAACGCCTTTGCGCAGTGTGTTCAGAAGACTTTGCTGCGTTACTACTTCCTTTGTACGCACAAAAAAAGTGCCGATAATTGATGCAAGAATACCAATGACAGATACAATAATAGGCAGCATAAATCCTGCAACGCCATATCCTGCGCCAAAACTGATGGCAATAGTTGCCACCAAGGCATTGGAGTTAGACTCGTGAAGGTCTGCACCCATACCCGCTACATCGCCCACGTTATCGCCCACGTTATCAGCAATAACGGCGGGATTTCTTGGGTCGTCCTCAGGTATGCCTGCTTCGACTTTTCCAACAAGGTCTGCGCCAACATCAGCTGCTTTGGTAAATATTCCACCGCCGACACGAGCAAAAACAGCTACAACAGCAACACCCATACCAAAAGTAATCATAGTGTGCGCAATAGTTTGGTCATCTACTTTGAACCAATACTTAAGTGCCATATACCATACGGTAATTTCCAGAATCGCAAGCCCGTTGACAACAAAACCCATAAAAGACCCCGATGAAAAAGCAACGCGAAGTGCTTTGTTAAGACTTTCGGTTGCCGCAAAAGCGGTGCGAGCGTTGGCGTATGTAGAAATCTTCATACCGAGAACCCCGCAGAGGGCTGTAAAAGTACCACCGGTTATAAATGCAAACGGTGTAAATGGATTAAGGAGTCCGCGCTCGGCTCCCATCAACAAAGGGATGTACGCGAATCCCGAAAGAATCACGAACATCACAGCGAGAAATACTCCAACAGTGGTATACTGTCGTTTCATAAAAGCGTTTGCGCCGGTGCGAATGGCGGTAGCGATTTTTACCATGGCTTCGTTACCCTCTGAGTAACTGAATACCTTACGAGCTTGCAGGATAGCAAAGAGTAGCCCCGCAGCGGCACCCACATAACCTATCCAAAATAGATTTTCAATAATCATTTTTACAGTTAATTTAATTTTTTATTAAAACATATACTCTTAGAAGTTGTTTATTTAATTTTATATGCCATCAACGTATCTCCACGTCGTATATACAGCACACCTTTATATATAACAGGATGTGCCCAATGTTGTTCGGTACCGAGTGTAATTCTAAATTGACCTGCGATTTCCAAATGATTAGAATTACCATTTACCAATACCATATCTCCGCGGGTTGTGTAAAAATAAACCATTCCGTTGCCATCGGCAATAATGGTGCTTTGTGGAAAATCGTTGGTTCGCCATACCACTTCGCCGGTATTCCAATTGATGGCATAGCGATATCTGCCGTCGCGATTATTTTCTCTATCATCGCCGCCAACGAAAGCATAATTGCCCACTTTTACAACTCCGCCGTGTACCGATTTGAAATTATCATTTTCCCACACTTTCAGAATCGAACGTCCGCCGTTTGTTAGACGAAGCATCACCGATCCTTTGTCGTAACCGTTCGTGATGAGAATCATATCATTACCATCGTAAACAGGTGTATTGGGGTGTATATTTCTAAAATTTGCATACGGAAAATACCAAAGTAATTTTCCGGTAGCTGCTTCGATACCAATAATGTAGTTGGACATTGTGGTAATGATTTGCGGCACTTCTTGATTCGCAATAAAAAGTGGTGAGCAATAGGAAGAAGCATCGCCTCTTCCGGACGAAGACCAAATGAGTGAGCCGTCTTTTTTATTCAATGCTACAATATTATGTTCTCTTCCGCCGATAGAAAAAATCACTTTATTGTCGATAATCAACGGCGATTCCGTTGCACCCCAACGAATATTGGGACCGCCGAAATCGCTCGTCATATTTTTTCGCCAAACTACGCTCAATGTATTCAAATCAATACAAATCAAATCGCCAATACTGCTATGGATATATATCATTCCGTCGCTGATAGTTGGCGTTCCACGTGCGCCGTTGTAGCTTCTATCCCATTCTTTACCATAGAAAACTCTGTTCAAAAGATTGCCTGACAAATCGAAAATAAACAGATAACCACGGTCTTCCAACATTCCGGTTACGTAAATTTTATCGTTGGCAATGGCAGGAGAGGAGTGTCCTTCGCCCAATCCATTGAAATGCCATAAAAGTTCGGGACTGTTTGCTGACCACGATTTCATTAAATCGGTTTCTTGAAAAACACCGCTTCTGTCTGTTCCTCTCCACTGTATTACATCTTGTGCGTGCAAGCAAAATACAGTGAAAATCATTGATAGTGTAAATAGCTGTTTCATCTTCTTATCTTATTGTTTTGCGTTGTACGCCATTAATGTGTTGCCTCTGCGAACATATAATACACCTCTGTATAAAACAGGGTGCGCCCAATGCTGGTCGGTACCCAAAGTGACTTCAAACTGACTGATGATGTCTAATGTTGAGGGTGCCGCTTTCATCAAAGCCATTATACCTCTGTCGGAATATCCGAAAAGGAAATCATCGTTTGCGATAACTACGCTTGTACCTATCACGGGTTTTTGCCACATAATTTTGCCGGTGTACCAATTGATACAATACCAATCGTGCTTGCCGTAACCGCCACTCGAACTGTAAATGTAATCGCCGATTTTCACGTATCCGCCTTGCATATTGTTGAGATCGGGTATTTCCCAAATAATTTCTGAATCACGCCCACCATTTGACAAGCGGAGCATAAATGCACCCGAATTGACGTTTGTCCAAAATATCATATTGTCGTGATACAGAGGTGTATTTGCATTGATACTGTGCGTTGAACGACTTTCGTGCGACCACAAAACTTTTCCTGTTTTCGCTTCCAATCCGATGATGTGTTGCGCCGTCAGTTGTACAATGAGCGGTGCTTCCAAGTCGGGAATATAAAGCGGTGAAGTATAAGATGCCGACTCACCTACGCCCGGACTGCTCCATATCAATTCGCCATTGTGTTTGTTGAGAGCCACCACATTGTGCACTTCGCCGCCTGGTGTAGCGATGATTGTATCGCCGATAATCAATGGCGATTCGGTGATGCCCCAAGTGATGTTTTTGGCGTCGAAATCTTCGAGAATGTTTCTTTGCCAAATGACATTCAAATTACGTTCATCGAAACAAATCAAATCGCCCACACCGCTGATGATATATATTTTGCCGTCGCTGATGGTTGGCGTTCCGCGCGTTCCGAAAAAATTCACGTCCCATTCGTCGCCGTACTCAATTTTGTTCAGCAGTTTTCCGTTTAAATCGAAAACGAACAGATGTCCTTTTCCGTCGGTCATTCCGGCAACGTACAATTTATTTTTGGAAACGGCAACGGATGAATGTCCATCGCCTAATTCGTCGAAATGCCACAAAAGTTCAAGTCCGTCTTCTGCCCACGAAGTGGCTAATCCCGTTTCGTGATAAATACCTGTTCTGTCTGTTCCGCGCCATTGGATGACGGTGCTTTCTTCATTGATTTTCTTCGTGCAAGCCGATAAAACCAGCAACGAAAAAATAATTGATATGATGAAATCCTTTTTCATTAATCATTAAACTTTGATATTATATGCCATTATTGTATCACCACGACGAACATATAATATACCATTATATATTACAGGATGTGCCCAATGTTGGTTAGTTCCTAAAGTAATCGAGAAGCGACCCACGATGTCAAATTTTTCGGGTGTTGCTCTTGCCAATATCATATCGCCTCTATCAGTATAAAGATAAAGCATATCTTTGTTGGCAATAATCACGCCCATTGCGAGCCCGCGCTCTTGCCATTTGATTTCGCCGGTTTGCCAATCTACGCAAAACCAAAATCTATTATTATCGCCCGAGCCATAAACATAATTGCCTACTTTTACCATTCCGCCGATACGATTATCTAAATTTTCGTTGAACCACGCTTGTTGCACGCTACGTCCGCCGTTTGTCAGGCGTAACATCGTAGAACCTCTGCCGTAGCCGCTCGTTACCAAAATCATATTGTCGCCGTAAACGGGCGAATTGGCGTGAACGCTCCAACGATTGCTGTTTGGGTGCGACCAGAGTATTTCGCCTGTATCGGCATTGACACCAATGATGTGATTGGCTGTCATTGTTACGATAAGCGGTACTTCTTGGTCATCGATAAAAATCGGCGAACAATAAGCTGACTGATCGCCCATTGCGGGCGTGCTCCAAATCAATTCGCCTGTATTTTTGTTGAGCGCCACCATATTATATTGTCTTCCGCCCGGTGTAGCGATTACTTTATCGCCAATAATAAGTGGCGATTCGGCAATGCCCCATCTAATATTTGGTGCGTTGAACGTTTGCAACAGGTTTTTCTCCCAAATCAAGTTCAAAGAATTTTTGTTGAAACAGTAAAGAACACCAAGTCCGCTGATGAGATATAATTTCTCATCATTGATAGTAACCGTGCCTCGTGAGCCATCGTAGTTTCTATCCCACTCTCGTCCATACTCTTTCTTATTCAGCAATTTTCCGTTTAAGTCGAAGACATAAATGAAGCCTTTACCATTTGCCATTCCTGTGAGATAAATTTTACCATCGGCAATTGCCGGCGACGAATGTCCGTCTTCTAAACCGTCGAAATGCCATAATAGTTCAGGGACATTTGATTCCCACGAAGTCATCAAACCTTCTTCGTGATATACACCGCTTCGATCTGTTCCGCGCCACTGAATAATAGTTTCTGCAGAACTAACAGCATTATCAATTCTTGTAGAATGAACGACTGTTTGAACGGGTCTATTTGTTCTATTGTTACCACAGGAGAATAATCCTAATGTGCAGACAATAAATAATAATGTAAAAATTCTTTCCAAAGCTTTATCAGATTATTGATTTATATTTACATAGTTTCCCTAACAGGACTCCAAGCCCTGTTAGGGAAATCAAATAAGCATTTACGCTAATCAAATTATTTGATTTTGTACGCCATAATGGTATCGCCGTGTCGAACATATAGCACTCCGTCATAAATGACCGGATGCGCCCAATGTTGGTCTGTTCCCAACGTAATCGGGAAGCGACTCACAATGTCAAATTTTTCAGGTGTTGCACGTGCCAAAATCATGTCGCCTCTGTCGGTGTAGATGTAAAGCATATCGCCGTTGGCAATGGTAACGCCATTTGCAATTCCTTGCTTGTCTCTGCCGTCTTGCCACATAATTTCGCCGGTATTCCAATTCACACAAAACCAACTGCGGCTAAAATCACCCGAACCGTAGATATAGTTGCCTACTTTTACCATTCCACCAATGCGATTGTCAAGTAGTTCGTTAAACCATACTTCTTCCACGCCACGTCCGCCGTTTGTGAGGCGTAACATTGTAGAGCCACGACCGTATCCGCTCGTGATTAAAATCATACTGTTGCTGTAAACAGGTGTGTTGGCGTGCACTTGGTGTTGGTTTGTATTTTCATGCGCCCAAAGCATTTCACCTGTTTCGGCATGAATACCGAGTGTGTGATGGCCGGTCATTTGCACGATAAGCGGCACTTGTTGGTCGCTGATAAAGAGTGGTGAACAATAAGCCGATTGGTCACCCATTCCGGGTGTACTCCAAATCAATTCGCCTGTATTTTTGTTGACTGCCACCACGTTGTGTTGCTCGCCACCGGGTGTTGCGATTACTTTGTCGCCCACAATGAGTGGCGACTCGGTAATACCCCAAACAATATTTGATGCATTAAATTCTTCCAAGAAATTTTTCGACCAATTTAATTCCAAAGTGTTTTGGTTAAAGCTGTAAATAACGCCCAAACCACTAATTAGGAAAATGTTATTTCCATCAGGAGTGATTGTACCACGCGCACCATTGAAGTTTCTATCCCATTCTTGTCCGTATTCTACCGTATTTAACAGTTTTCCGTTCATATCGAAAACGAAAATAGAGCCGATATCATCGGTCATTCCGGTAACGAAAATCTTACCGTTAGCAATTGCCGGTGATGAGTGTCCGTCGCCTAAGCCGTTGTGATGCCAAAGCAATTCAGGTCCGTTTGCACCCCACGATGTCAATAATCCTGACTCGTTGTAAATTCCGGTACGGTCTGTACCTCTCCATTCAATTACTTTTCCTGACTTTGAACGCTGTGAACCGTTTCCGTCACAGGCAGCCAAGCCGAACACAGAAATAATGATTGATAGCATTAATAATTTCTTCATACGTTGTAATATTTATTTTTTGTTTTAATTTGATTCATCATCTGTCGTATAAAGAGGGCGTAACCTCTGAGAGACAGTTATTAGGGTACAATGTTAGTCAATTTCAATGACAATAGCAAATATAGATGCGCTTAAATGTTAAAGTGAAAATTCGCTCTTGCACAGAAGAGAAACCATTAAGCTCTTGTACGATTGAGCTTGGAGTGCTCGTAAATAGACATCGAATAAATAAATTTTTTGTATGAATGCTTTTTTTAGGTATTATTTGTTGATTAATTATTTTTTTGAATAAGATGTTTTTTGTTTTTATTTTTTAATATTTTTTATTGACTTTGTCGAAACTGTTTTTGAAATAATGAATTATATAACTTATACGGTCAACAAAAGATGCATAAATTTCTTTTCAGCTGAAATTATAGTTTTTTCGCAAAAAACTTTTCCAATTATTTGTATATCTCGTTGATTCTTTGTAATTTTGTGCCGTTTTTCACAGTGTATTGATGGCTATTGTAATGATAGTCAGCATATTGTTGTAATAATGCGCTGTCAAAAAGCTCGGTTGAGTTGAAAGTCGGCGCAAGCCAAAATCAACAGAGCCAAAAGAGAACATTTAGAAGATTAAAAAATAAATACGTAAAAAAGAAAGCAGAAAATGCCTACAATTCAACAATTAGTAAGAAAAGGACGTGTTGAGCTTACGGACAAAAGCAAATCGCCCGCATTGGACTCTTGTCCGCAGCGTCGTGGTGTTTGCGTAAGGGTGTACACTACTACGCCTAAAAAGCCAAACTCGGCGATGAGAAAAGTTGCGCGTGTACGTTTGACCAACTCAAAGGAAGTGAACGCTTACATTCCGGGTGAAGGACACAACTTGCAGGAGCACTCTATCGTGCTTGTTCGTGGTGGTCGTGTAAAAGACCTTCCGGGTGTGCGTTACCACATCGTTCGCGGTACGCTTGATACTGCCGGTGTAAACGGTCGTACACAAAGACGCTCAAAATACGGCGCAAAACGTCCTAAACCGGGTGCAGCTCCGGCGGCGGCAGGAAAGAAAAAATAATTCCTTAATCCGAAATCGCACATAATTTAAAGAAGAGTATAAACGCTGTTGAAATTTTTGGAATACGCTACTTATTACAGGTTGAGTAAATGATTCGGAGGAATCGTTGAAGACGGCTAAAAAGGCAACCAAACAACACAAAACTTATTTAGAAAAATGAGAAAAGCAAAACCTAAGAAAAGGCAGATCCTTCCGGATCCTGTTTTTGGTGATACAAGGGTAACAAGATTTGTTAACCACCTTATGTATGACGGCAAGAAAAGTATCTCGTTTGATATTTTCTATTCCGCTTTAGAAACTGTAAAGGCAAAATTGCCTAATGAGGAAAAGTCGGCTCTCGAGATTTGGAAAGCTGCACTTGATAATATTACTCCGCAAGTTGAAGTAAAGTCGCGCCGCGTGGGTGGTGCTACATTCCAAGTTCCTATGGAAATAAGACCCGCAAGAAAAGAATCCATTTCGATGAAAAACCTCATCCTTTATTCACGTAAAAGAGGAGGAAAAACAATGGCAGACAAATTGGCTGCCGAAATCGTTGATGCATTCAATAGTCAAGGCGGTTCATATAAACGTAAAGAGGACATGCACAGAATGGCAGAAGCCAACCGTGCGTTCGCACATTTTAGATTTTAAATATATAGAAAGAAGGTAAAAAGATGGCAAAAGGTTCAAAAGAAATGTTGAGACTAACCCGTAACCTGGGTATTATGGCTCACATTGATGCCGGTAAGACAACTACGTCTGAACGTATTTTGTTTTACACCGGTTTGACGCACAAAATCGGCGAAGTACACGATGGTGCAGCCACAATGGACTGGATGGAGCAAGAGCAAGAACGTGGTATTACCATTACTTCTGCCGCTACCACCACAAATTGGAAATACAATAACGAAACTTATAAAATAAACTTAATTGACACTCCCGGACACGTGGATTTCACGGTAGAAGTAGAGCGTTCACTGCGTATTCTTGATGGAGCAGTAGCGGCGTTTTGTGCTGTAGGAGGTGTTGAGCCACAGTCTGAAACCGTTTGGCGTCAGGCAGATAAATACAATGTTCCACGTATCGGATACGTAAATAAAATGGACCGTTCGGGTGCAAATTTCTTCGACGTAGTTCGTCAATTGAAAGAAGTACTCGGTGCAAATCCTTGTCCGATAATGATTCCAATCGGCGCGGAAGAGACCTTCAAAGGAGTAATCGACCTCGTAACGATGAAGGCATTGTATTGGCACGATGAAACAATGGGTGCGGATTATCACACGGAAGATATTCCTGCCGATTTGCTAGAGGAAGCTGAAGAATGGCGCGAAAAAATGCTTGAGACCATCGCCGAATGCGATGATACGTTGATGGAAAAATTCTTCGACGATCCTTCTTCTATTACGGAAGACGAAATCAGAGCAGCTATTCGCAAAGGAACTTTGTCAATGCAAATCAACCCAATGATTTGTGGCTCATCGTTTAAAAACAAAGGCGTACAAACATTGTTGAACTCTGTTTGTGCTTACTTGCCAAGCCCTGCCGATCAGGAAGCAATCGTAGGACACGACCCGAACAATCCTGAAAAAGAGGTAGTTCGTCATCCCGATCCAAGCGAGCCATTGGCAGCATTAGCGTTCAAAATCGCTACCGATCCATACGTAGGACGTTTGTGTTTCTTCCGTGTATATTCAGGAGAGTTGGATGCAGGCTCATACGTTTACAATACTCGTTCAGCTAAAAAAGAGCGCATCTCACGTTTGTTTCAAATGCATTCCAGCAAACAAAACCCGAAAGAATTTATCGGAACTGGAGATATCGGTGCAGGAGTAGGTTTCAAAGATATTCGTACAGGCGATACATTGTGTGATGAAAATGCACCTATTGTACTCGAATCAATGGATTTCCCCGATCCGGTAATTGGTATTGCGGTTGAGCCGAAAACGCAAAAAGACCTTGATAAATTGGGTATTGGTTTGTCAAAACTGGCTGAGGAAGATCCGACGTTTACCGTTAAAACCGATCAAGATACAGGTCAAACTGTTATTTCGGGTATGGGTGAACTTCACTTGGAAATTATCATTGATCGTTTGAAGCGCGAATTTAAAGTAGAAGCAAATCAAGGTCGTCCGCAAGTTTCTTATAAAGAGGCTATCACTAGACCGGTTGAGTTACGTGAAACGTACAAAAAACAAACCGGAGGTCGCGGTAAATATGCTGATATGATTGTTCGTGTAGAGCCGGCTGACAAAGACTTCGAAGGCGAATTGCAATTTGTAGATGAAGTAAAAGGCGGTAACATTCCAAAAGAATACATTCCTTCTATCCAAAAAGGTTTTGCTCGCGCAATGAAAAATGGTGTGCTTGCAGGTTATGCTTTGGATAAATTGAAAGTAACGGTTATTGACGGCTCGTATCATGCAGTGGACTCTGACCAGTTGTCGTTCGAAATTTGTGCGATTCAAGCATTCAAAAGCGCTAGCGAGAAAGCGGGACCGGTATTGCAGGAGCCGATTATGAAAATCGAAGTTGTTACGCCCGAAGAAAATATGGGTGATGTGATTTCCGATTTGAATAAACGTCGCGGACAAGTAGAAGGAATGGAATCAAACCGTTCGGGTGCTCGCGTGGTAAAAGCCAAAGTGCCTTTGTCTGAAATGTTTGGCTATGTGACCTCGTTACGTACCATTACATCAGGACGTGCCACTTCGTCAATGGTATTTTCGCACTACGAAGAAGTTTCTTCTTCTATCGCAAAAGCAGTATTGGAAGAGGTAAAAGGTAGAGTAGATTTGATAAAATAAAGAAATGGAGCTGCAAGGAGGAAATGGCTCTTTCTTGCACTCATCATTTATAATTCATAATTCATAATAAAAATAATGAGCCAAAAAATCAGAATTAAACTGAAATCTTACGATTACAGCTTGGTTGATAAGTCAGCCGAAAAAATCGTAAAAACCGTAAAAGCTACGGGTGCAGTGGTTAGCGGTCCAATTCCGCTGCCAACACACAAACGCATCTTCACTGTAAACCGCTCAACATTCGTAAATAAGAAGTCGCGTGAACAATTCGAACTCGCGTCTTTCAAACGTTTGATTGACATTTATAGCTCTACTGCTAAAACTGTGGATGCTCTTATGAAATTGGAGTTACCAAGTGGTGTAGAAGTAGAAATTAAAGTGTAATTTAGATTGTTGATTTGTTGATTTGTTTTTAAAACAAACGACAAGTTGACAAATCAACAAATAAGCAAATAAACAACTAAACAGTAAAAAAGAAATGCCAGGATTATTAGGAAGAAAAATCGGAATGACATCCGTTTTCAGTGCCGAGGGAAAAAACATTCCATGCACTGTTATTGAAGTAGGTCCTTGCGTGGTTACACAGGTTAAAACCGTTGAAACTGACGGTTATGAAGCTATTCAGTTGGGGTATCAAGACAAAAAAGACAAGCATACGCCAAACGCTGAAAAAGGTCATTTCAAAAAAGCCGGAACCACCAACAAGAGACACTTGGCCGAGTTCAAAGGATTCGGAGACGCTTATGCGTTGGGAGCCGAAATCACTGTTGATCTTTTCGCAGATGCAGACTACGTTGATGTAGTGGGAACATCGAAAGGAAAAGGTTTTCAAGGTGTGGTAAAACGCCACGGATTTGGTGGTGTTGGTCAAGCAACTCACGGTCAGCACAATCGTTTGCGTGCGCCGGGTTCAATCGGGGCTTGTTCGTACCCTGCGAAAGTATTCAAAGGAACTAAAATGGCGGGGCAAATGGGTAATGAGCGTGTAACCGTTCAAAATCTTCAAGTAATAAAAGTTATACCCGAACACAATCTTTTGTTGATAAAAGGCTCTATTCCGGGAAGTAAAGGTTCAATCGTAGCAATAGAAAAATAAAATGGAATTAAATATTTATAATATCAAAGGAGAGGTAACGGATAAAAAGGTAACACTCAATGATTCCATTTTCGGAATTGAACCCAACAATCACGTTATATGGTTAGACGTAAAACTTTACTTGGCTAACCAGCGTCAAGGTACGCACAAGTCGAAAGAGAGAAACGAAATTGCCGGAAGTACACGCAAACTCATCAAACAAAAAGGTGGTGGCGGTGCTCGTCGCGGTGATATCAAATCGCCTCTTTTGGTGGGTGGTGGACGTGTATTCGGTCCAAAACCAAGAGATTATGGCTTCAAACTCAACAAAAAAGAGAGAGTATTGGCTCGTAAATCGGCCCTTTCTCTGAAAGCACAGAACAATGCTATTGTAGTCATCGAAGATATCAATTTCGAAACACCCAAAACTAAAAATTTGGTAGAGTTGATAAAAAAAATGCAACTCGCTGATAAAAAGACACTTTTCGTTTTGCCGGGTCAAAATAAAAACGTATATTTGTCGGCTCGAAATTTAGAAAAAGTGAACGTGATAACTGCCTCAGATATAAATACATACGGAATTATGAATTGCGCAAGTCTCGTGCTTACGGAATCATCTGTGGCTGCGATTGATAATTTATTCAAAGCATAAGGAGAAAAAACAATGACAAGTGTAATAGTAAAACCTATATTTACAGAGAAGCAAACCGCGATTACCGACAAATTCGAGAATCGTTACGGTTTCATTGTTGTGCCTTCTGCGAACAAAGTTCAAATCAAAAACGCAGTTGAGGCACTATACAACGTACACGTAGAAAGTGTAAATACGATGAAATATGATGGAAAGAAAAAAAGCCGTTATACAAAAGCCGGAATTATTCACGGAAAAACATCATCGTTCAAAAAAGCTATTGTAACCTTGAAACAAGGTGAAACAATTGATTTATTCAGCAATATTTAAAAAATGGCAATACGTAAATTAAAGCCCACCACACCGGGGCAAAGACACAAGATTATCGGTTCGTTTGATAACATCACTTCAGGCGTACCGGAAAAATCTCTTGTTGTTGGTAAAAAAGCGTCTGGTGGTCGTAACAATCAAGGTAAAATGACTATGGGTTACCTTGGTGGCGGTCACAAAAAACGTTACAGATTTATCGACTTCAAGAGAAAAAATGATGGTATTCCTGCCGTTGTGAAAACAATAGAATATGACCCAAACCGTTCGGCGCGTATCGCGTTGCTTTATTATGCAAACGGTGAGAAAACGTATATTCTTGCGCCCAACGGACTACAGGTTGGCACCACAGTGATGTCGGGAGCAGAAGCTGCCCCCGAAGTAGGAAATGCACTTCCATTATCGGTAATTCCTATCGGTACGGTAATTCATAACATCGAATTACGTCCCGGACAAGGTGCGAAAATGGCACGCTCTGCCGGAACTTTTGCACAGTTGGTATCTCGTGAAGGAAGCTATGCAATTATCAAAATGCCTTCGGGCGAAGTTCGCAAAATTCTTTCAGCGTGTAAAGCTACTATTGGCGCAGTTGGTAATTCAGACCACGCTCTAGAAAAATCAGGTAAAGCCGGTCGTTCTCGTTGGCTCGGTCGTCGTCCGCACGTGCGCGGGGTTGTTAAAAACCCTGTTGATCACCCGATGGGTGGAGGTGAAGGAAAGGCGTCAGGAGGTCACCCAAGATCGCCCAAAGGCATATATTCAAAAGGCTTGAAAACAAGAGCCCCGAAAAAACATTCTTCTAAATACATCGTAGAAAGAAGAAAAAAGAAGTAATCTGATTAATTAATAAACAACTATGAGCAGATCATTAAAAAAAGGTCCGTATATCAATCTGAAATTAGAGAAAAAAGTGCACGCAATGAACGACAGCGGCAAAAAAGCAGTCGTTAAAACGTGGGCACGTGCTTCTATGATTTCCCCTGATTTTGTTGGTCATACCATCGCTGTACACAACGGAAATAAATTTATTCCCGTGTACGTTACAGAAAATATGGTTGGACATAAACTTGGAGAATTCGCGCTAACTCGTACGTTCCGCGGACATTCGGGTAACCGTAAAAAATAAAATCAGGCGCTTAACGAATAAAGAATAATAGAAAAATGGGTAGAAGAAAAAAAATAGCAGCCGAACAAAGAAAAGAGAACCGCAAGGATATTTCCTTAGCTGTTTTGAATAATGTTCCGAGCTCGCCCCGAAAAATGCGTCTTGTAGCCGATATGGTTCGCGGAATGGAAGTATTCAGAGCATTAGGCGTTTTGAAATTTTCCAACAAAGAAGCGTCAAGTAAAGTTGAGAAACTATTGCTTTCCGCTATTGCCAACTGGGAGCAAAAAAACGAGCGTAAAGCCGAAACAGGCGAATTATATATCAAAACGATAGCTGTTGACGGAGGTTCAATGTTGAAACGTCTTCGTCCCGCTCCACAAGGGCGCGGATACAGAATTCGCAAACGTTCAAATCACGTTACAATCGTGGTAGATACATTCAAAAAAGAACAAGAACAAAATTAAGTAAGATGGGACAAAAAGTAAATCCGATAGCAAATCGTTTGGGAATCATCAAAGGATGGGACTCAAATTGGTATGGCGGAGACAATTATGGCGATACTTTGCTCGAAGACAGCAAAATTCGTACATATTTGAATGCCCGTCTTGCCAAAGCAAGTGTATCTCGCATTGTAATTGAGAGAACATTAAAATTGGTTACAATCACTATCTGTACCGCACGCCCCGGTATCATCATCGGAAAAGGCGGACAGGATATTGATAAACTGAAAGAAGAATTAAAGAGAATTACCGATAAAGAAATACAGATTAATGTATTCGAGATTAAAAAGCCGGAATTAGATGCGATTATCGTAGCTAACAACGTAGCTCGCCAAATCGAAGGTAAGATTGCGTATCGCCGTGCCATTAAAATGGCAATCGCCTCCACAATGAGAATGGGAGCCGAAGGTATCAAAATCCAAATATCCGGACGTTTGAACGGTGCTGAAATGGCACGTTCGGAAATGTACAAAGAAGGACGTACTCCTTTACATACATTCCGTGCCGATATTGATTATGCGCAGGCAGAGGCACTTACAAAAGTGGGATTAATCGGTATCAAAGTGTGGATTTGCCGTGGCGAAGTGTATGGTAAGAAAGACCTTGCTCCTTCGTTTGCAGCATCGAAAGACAGTGGTCATTCACGTGGTGGCGGCGACCGTCCTCGTGGTGAACGCGGAGAACGCGGCGGCAATGACAGACGTGGTGACGGCAGAAGAAACAATAACAGCAGAAGAAACAATAAAAACGCTTAACAGTAGGAGAATATGTTACAACCGAAGAAAACAAAATTCAGAAGACAGCAAAAAGGTCGTATGAAAGGCATTGCCGGACGCGGAAACGAGCTGTCATTCGGTTCTTTTGGGATAAAATCATTGCAATCTAAATGGATTACCGGACGTCAAATTGAAGCTGCTCGTATCGCCGTAACGCGCTATATGCAACGTCAAGGACAAGTTTGGGTACGTATTTTCCCCGATAAGCCGATTACAAAAAAGCCCGCCGAAGTGCGTATGGGTAAGGGTAAAGGTAATCCGGAAGGATTCGTAGCACCTGTTACGCCCGGAAGAATAATATTTGAAATCGAAGGTGTGCCCTTTGATGTGGCTAAGGAAGCTTTGCGCTTGGCAGCTCAAAAATTGCCGGTTACGACAAAGTTTATAGTAAGAAGAGATTATGACTATGATCAAAAATCGTAAAAAAGATGAAGCAGAAAAAAGAAGAATACAGAGAACTGTCTGACAAAGACTTGAAAGAGAGATTAGATGCTGAGAAGTTTTCATTGAACCAACTGAGTATCAATCATACTATCACACCGCTCGATAATTCAGGTTCGTTAAAGACAAAACGCAGAAATATTGCACGTATCAACACTGAACTACGCGCAAGAGAACTGAAAAAAGATTAATAACATAGAATGGAAACGAGAAATTTAAGAAAAGAAAGAATTGGGGTCGTTTTCAGCAACAAGATGGAAAAAACCATTACGGTAGCTGTAAAATGGAAAGAGAAACACCCTATATATGGGAAATTCGTTAATAAAACGAAGAAATTTCACGCCCACGATGAGAAAAACGACTGTAACATCGGTGATACAGTGCGTATAATGGAAACCCGTCCTTTGTCGAAAACAAAGAGATGGAGAGTGGTTGAAGTAATAGAAAGGGCTAAGTAAGATGATACAAGCAGAATCAAGACTAAACGTTACCGATAACAGCGGTGCGAAAGAATGCCTCTGTATTAGAGTACTGGGCGGAACAGGGAGACGTTACGCTTCTATCGGCGACACTATTGTTGTAACCGTAAAAAGCGCAATCCCTTCGAGTGATATTAAGAAAGGTACAGTAACAAGAGCAATTATCGTTCGTACGAAAAAAGAAATTCGCCGTGCCGATGGTTCCTACATACGTTTCGACGACAATGCCTGCGTTCTATTGAACAACGGTGGAGATTTGCGCGGAAGCCGTATTTTTGGACCCGTTGCCCGTGAACTTCGCGCTACGAATATGAAGATTGTTTCGTTAGCCCCTGAAGTATTATAATCTATAAAACAATCACAGGCAATGAGTAAATTACATATTAAAAAAGGCGATATAGTGTTTGTAAACACAGGTGTTGACAAGGGTAAAACCGGTCGAGTGCTTGAGGTGTTAGTTGACAAGAACCGCGCGGTTGTTGAAGGCGTAAACATTATATCGAAACATACAAAACCCAATGCAAAAAGCCCGAATGGAGGCATTGAAAAAAAAGAAGCATCTATTCATATTTCAAATTTGAATCCGGTTGACCCTAAAACAGGCAAACCAACCCGCATTGGTAGAAAAGAAAACAGTAAAGGTAAATTAGTGCGTTACGCTAAAAAATCAGGGGAGGAAATTTAATGAGTACGTTGAAAGTAAATATGAAAGACGATTACAAAGAACGTATCGTCCCCATATTGATGAAAGAGTTCGCTTACGAATCGGTAATGCAAGTACCAAAACTCGAAAAGATTGTTCTCAATCAAGGTTTGGGTATTGCTGTAGCTGATAAAAAAATCATCGATACAGCGATTAACGAAATGACCACAATTACCGGACAAAAAGCCGTACAAACGGTATCCCGGAAGGACATTTCGAACTTCAAACTTCGTAAAAAAATGCCCATCGGTGTTCGCGTAACATTGCGTCATGACAAGATGTATGAATTCCTTGAAAGACTCGTACGCGTGGCTCTGCCCCGTATTCGCGACTTCAAGGGAATTGAAAGCAAACTCGACGGAAGAGGTAACTATACGATGGGAATCGATGAGCAAATTATCTTCCCCGAAATCAACATCGATAATATTTCTCGCCTCTTGGGTATGAATATTACCTTTGTAACAAGTGCCAAAACCGACGAAGAAGGCTATGCACTCTTAAAAGCATTCGGATTACCGTTCAAAACAGAATCAAAAAATCAGTAAGAAATGGCAAAAGAATCAATGAAAGCCCGCGAGGTAAAAAGAGCAAAAATGATAGCTAAATATGCCGAAAAACGTGCAAAGTATTTGGCAGAAGGTAATTATGACGCTCTTCAATCCATTCCGAGAAACGCGTCGCCGATACGTGCGCACAATCGTTGCAAAATCACCGGAAGACCAAAAGGATATATGAGACAATTTGGTTTGTCGCGTATTCAGTTTCGCGAAATGGCATCAAAAGGCTTGATACCCGGAGTGAAAAAAGCAAGTTGGTAAAAATGTGACACATGACGTGTGACGAGTGGCGAGTTTGTGTCACGTGTTACACGTCCCGGTCATCCCTAACTATATTGTTAAATATTGCCCCGAAAGACGGGGTCAATTTAAAATTTTTATAATGACAGATCCAATAGCAGATTATTTGACGCGGTTGAGAAATGCTATCCAAGCGAAACATCGCGTGGTAGAAATTCCCGCATCGAATCTCAAAAAAGACATCACAAAGATTCTTTTTGAGAAAGGCTACATTCTTAATTATAAGTTTGTAGAAGAAGGACCGCAAGGCAAAATTATGGTTGCCTTGAAATACGATCCTGTAAACAAGGTGAATGCTATCAAGAAATTGATTCGCATTTCATCGCCCGGTTTACGTAAATATGTAGGATACAAAGAAATGCCTCGCGTATTGAACGGATTGGGAATTGCCATATTATCTACTTCACAAGGAGTAATGACAGATAAGGAAGCTCGCGTCCAAAAAATTGGCGGAGAAGTATTGTGTTATGTTTATTAATTTGAAGGAGAGGATAATATGTCAAGAATAGGTAAATTACCCATCAACTTGCCCACCGGAGTTTCTGTAACTGTGGGCGAAGATAACACGATTACGCTCAAAGGTCCGAAAGGCGAATTGAGCCAGCACGTAAATCCCGCTATCAAAGTGGAAGTAGAAAACGGAGTATTGACGGTAACAAGACCAAACGACGAAAAGCAAAATCGTGCAATGCACGGACTTTACAGATCGTTGCTAAACAATATGATGGTTGGTGTTTCGGAAGGTTTCAAAAAAGAATTAGAGCTTGTAGGGGTTGGTTATCGTGTAACTAACACAGGTAATCTTCTCGAATTATCGCTTGGATTTACACACAGTATCTTTATGCAATTGCCCAAAGAAATCAATGTGGAAACCAAAATGGAGAGAAACAAGAATCCATTAATTATGTTGGAATCTTGTGATAAACAATTACTTGGACAAGTTTGTGCTAAAATCAGATCATTCCGTAAACCGGAACCTTACAAAGGAAAAGGTATCAAGTTTGTAGGTGAAGTGATTCGTCGCAAATCAGGTAAAACAGCAGGTAAATAATTCGTAAACTGAAATCACTATGCTTACAAAAGTAGAAAAAAGATTAAGAATCAAAACCCGTGTACGTGGTAAGATAAGCGGTACAACAGCATGCCCGCGTCTTTCCGTATTTCGGAGCAATAAACAAATATATGCACAAGTAATTGACGATACTACCGGTAAAACATTGGCATCAGCATCTTCTTTGAAACTGGAAGACAAGCTTCCGAAAAAAGAATTGGCTGCCAAAGTAGGTGAACTTGTTGCGCAAAGCGCAAAAGAAGCCGGAGTAGAAAAAGTGGTTTTCGACCGTAACGGTTACTTGTATCATGGACGTATCAAAGAACTGGCAGAAGCCGCTCGTAAAGGAGGACTTAAATTTTAAACGATCATGACAGGAGTAAATAATAAAGTAAAAACAACAAACGATATTGAGTTAAAAGATCGTTTAGTAGCTATTAACCGTACTACCAAAGTAACAAAAGGTGGACGTACGTTCACATTTGCCGCTATGGTAGTTGTTGGAAACGAAGACGGTATAATAGGTTGGGGGTTAGGTAAAGCAGGCGAGGTGACTACGGCAATAGCCAAAGGTGTTGAAGCTGCCAAGAAAAACCTTGTGAAAGTTCCTGTTTATAAAGGAACAATTCCTCACGAGCAAATTGCACGTTATGGCGGCGCCGAAGTGTTCTTAAAGCCCGCTTTTACAGGAACGGGAGTAAAAGCAGGGGGTGCGATGCGTGCTGTGTTGGAGAGCGTTGGTATTACCGACGTATTGGCGAAATCGAAAGGCTCGTCAAACCCGCACAACCTTGTGAAAGCTACTATTACAGCACTCTGCGAATTGAGAGACCCGATAATGGTTGCTCAAAACAGAAGCGTGAGTTTAGATAAAGTATTTAACGGATAATAAAAGGAAGAATCTAAAATGGCTACAATAAAAGTAAAACAGACGAAGAGCAGAATTGGATGTCCAGAAGATCAAAAAAGAGCGTTAGATGCTTTGGGACTCAGAAAAATGAACCGTGTTGTGGAGCATAAAGATACGCCCGCTATCAGAGGGATTATCCGCAAAGTACACCACCTTGTAACGGTAGTAGAATAATTAGTTATAAACGATAAAAAAAATATACAGAAATGGATTTATCGAGTTTAAAACCGGCAGCAGGAGCAACCAAAGGCAGCAAAAGAATCGGACGTGGTGAAGGTTCTGGTCGCGGAGGTACTTCTACAAAAGGACATAAAGGTCAAAAATCAAGATCCGGTTATTCAAAAAAAGTTGGTTTCGAAGGAGGACAGATGCCTTTGCAGCGTCGTGTTCCCAAATTCGGATTCAACCCGCTCAATAGAGTAGAGTACAAAGCGATCAATTTGGAGAAACTGCAAGAATTAGCTGATGCACAACAATTGACTACCATCAATCTTGATACATTGGTAGGTGCAGGTCTTGTTTCGCGCAAATCAAAAATCAAAGTACTTGGTAAAGGTGCCTTGACAGCGAAACTTGAAGTTGAAGCACACGCTTTCTCTAAAACAGCCGAAGAAGCAATTACATCTGCGGGTGGAACCGTAGTTAAACTGAAATAAGAATGGCATCATTTGGACAAACATTAAAAAATATATGGAAAATAGAAGACCTCCGTTCGAGGATTCTAATTACCATTGCTTTTATAGCAATATTTAGGTTTGGTTCGTTCGTGGTACTACCCGGAATAAATCCCGAGCATCTTGAAGCTTTGCAGCAAAGTGCAAGCGGTGGCTTGTTAGGCTTGCTGGATATGTTTTCGGGAGGTGCGTTTTCCAACGCGTCTATTTTCGCACTTGGTATTATGCCTTACATTTCTGCATCGATTGTGATGCAGTTGTTAGGTATTGCCGTTCCTGCATTTCAAAAAATGCAACGTGAAGGCGAAAGCGGACGAATGAAAATGAATCAGTACACGCGTTTCCTAACAGTAGCAATCTTGCTTGTGCAAGGTCCTGCTTACTTATACGGAGCTGTAGGACAAGCTATTCCCGGAGGTTTTTGGGATTGGGTGTTACCTTCAACGGTCATTCTTGCAGGTGGTAGTATGTTCGTATTATGGCTCGGAGAGCGTATCACGGATAAAGGTGTTGGTAACGGTATTTCGTTTATCATCTTGATAGGTATTATCGCTCGTGCACCGCACGCGTTTGCAGCACAGATAGAAGCGAGTATGACAGGAAATAGTAATCTTGTTATATTTTTACTCCAACTGTTAGCTCTTGTAGCTGTTATTGCGTTTGGTATCGCAATGGTACAAGGTAATCGCAAAGTGCCCGTGCAATATGCAAAACGTATTGTTGGAAACAAACAATATGGTGGTGTTCGTCAGTATATTCCTTTGAAAGTGAATGCTGCAAATGTGATGCCTATCATCTTTGCACAAGCTATTATGTTCATTCCTATCACACTTGCAGGTTTTGCACAGCGTGAAGGAGGAGGTTTTTGGGCGGCATTGATGGACCCGAATAGTTTCTGGTACAACGCCATTTTTGTTACGCTGATTATCACGTTTACGTATTTCTATACGGCAATCACGATTAATCCCACACAAATGGCAGAGGATTTGAAACGAAACAACGGATTTATTCCGGGTGTAAAACCCGGTAAAAGGACGGCTGAATACATCGACACGATAATGTCGAGACTTGTATTACCCGGCTCTTTTGCGCTGGCTCTCATCGCGATTTTACCTGTTTTTGCAAGTATGGCGGGTGTAAACTCACAATTTGCTCAGTTCTTTGGAGGTACATCGTTGCTGATTCTTGTTGGGGTGGTTTTAGATACACTGCAACAGGTAGAGAGCCACTTGTTGATGCGCCATTATGATGGTTTCCTCAAATCGGGAGCCAAAATAAAAGGTAGAACAGGTTCGATAGCTGCTTATTAAGAAAAAAGAATAGATTCAGTTGGTAGATGAGTAGTAAAGTGATTATACTGAAAACCGATGAAGAAATTGAGTTGATGCGTGAAGCCAACCGTTTGGTTGGAATGACACTCGGTGAATTGTCAAAGCACATCAAACCGGGTGTTACAACGCTGCAACTTGATCAAATCGCAGAAAAGTTTATCAGAGATCACGGTGCTATTCCATCTTTCTTAGGATACGGCGGTTTTCCTAATTCGATTTGTACTTCTGTGAATGAAGCTGTGGTACACGGCATTCCGAATGATAAGCCTTTGCAAGAAGGTGATATTGTATCGATTGACTGTGGTACACAAAAGAATGGTTTTTGTGGGGATTCGGCTTATACTTTCTGTGTGGGCGAAGTAGACGAAGCGATAAAGAAGTTACTTCGTGTTACCAAAGAATCACTTTACAAAGGCATTGAACAGGCACAAGAAGATAATAGGGTGGGAGACATTGGTTTTGCCATACAGACATATTGCGAAGCAAACGGATTTACTGTTGTTCGCGAAATGGTAGGGCACGGAATAGGGCGGAATATGCACGAAGCTCCCGAAGTACCTAATTACGGACGGCGTGGAATAGGTTCGCTCATTAAGAACGGAATGTGTTTCGCTATTGAACCGATGATTAATATGGGCAGTAAAAACGTAGTGTTTGAAAATGATGGTTGGACGGTGCGAACGAAAGATCGCAAGCCTTCGGCTCACTTTGAACATACAGTTGCTATCCGAAATGGAAGAGCTGATATTTTATCGACATTTGAATTTATTCACGAATCTCAACTTTATAAAAAGTAAGTCATTAATGGCAAAACAGTCAGCAATTGAGCAAGATGGAACAATTGTAGAAGCATTGTCAAATGCAATGTTCCGCGTAGAATTGGAAAATGGGCACGAAATCACGGCTCACATTTCGGGAAAAATGCGTATGCACTACATTCGCATCTTACCGGGAGACAGGGTTAAGGTTGAAATGTCGCCTTACGATTTATCGAAAGGAAGAATCTCATTTAGATATAAATAAATGGTGATTTGTTGATTTGTTGATTTGGTTATTTGTTGCGAGTTCAACAAGCCAACTAAACAAATAAGCAAATAATCAACTAAACAACTAAACATAATGAAGACAAGAGCATCATTAAAAAAACGTACTGACGACTGTAAAATCGTAAGAAGAAAAGGTCGTTTATACATCATAAACAAAAAAAATCCTAAGTACAAACAGCGTCAGGGATAATTAGTAATTGTAATCAAATAATACAAATAGATATATGGCTATAAGAATTGTCGGCGTCGATTTGCCACAAAATAAGAGAGGTGAAATAGCCCTCACGTATATTTTTGGTATCGGACGCAGTTCAGCGAACTCCATTTTAGAGAAAGCGGAAGTTGATAGAGATATCAAAGTGAAAGACTGGACAGATGAGCAGGCTGCCCGTATTCGCGAAATCATTGGCGCGGAATACAAAGTGGAAGGAGACCTTCGCTCGGAAGTACAACTGAACATCAAACGATTGATGGATATCGGTTGTTACCGTGGTATCCGTCATCGTATTGGTTTGCCCGTGCGCGGACAAAGTACTAAAAACAACGCACGTACGCGTAAAGGAAGAAAGAAAACGGTTGCTAACAAGAAAAAAGCTTCTAAATAACAGGTAATATGGCAAAAAGACAAGTTGCAGCAAAGAAAAGAAATGTAAAAGTAAGTGCCGTAGGACAGGCGCACATTTCATCGTCGTTTAATAACATCATAGTATCGTTGACAAACGAAAACGGTGAAGTAATCAGTTGGTCGTCTGCCGGTAAAATGGGTTTCAGAAGTTCTAAAAAGAACACACCATATGCCGCACAAATGGTAGCGCAAGATTGCTCGAAAGTAGCTTTCGATTTAGGATTGCGTAAAGTGAAAGCATACGTGAAAGGTCCCGGAAACGGAAGAGAATCTGCTATCAGAACGATTCACGGTGCGGGTATTGAAGTAACGGAAATAGTTGATGTTACACCATTACCACACAATGGTTGTCGTCCGCCGAAAGCGAGAAGAGTTTAATCAATAATTGTTGATTCGGTTATTTGTTGATTTGATTGTTTGTTTTTTGCAAAGAAATCAATAGCTAAACAACAAATAACCAAATCAACAAATCAACAAATCAACAACAAACAGAAACTGAGCTGTGATTTTGATTACACACAACTTCTCGGTAATCGCGGCTGCACCGTTTAGGCTTCTGTAAAAAGTTTAACAAAGAAAATGGCAAGATATACAGGTCCAAAATCAAAAATCGCCCGAAAATTCGGCGAACCTATCTTCGGTCCCGATAAAGTTCTTTCCAAAAAGAACTATCCTCCGGGGCAACACGGAAATTCGCGCAGACGTAAAACATCAGAGTATGGTATTCAGTTGCGTGAAAAACAACGTGCTAAATATACTTATGGCGTGTTAGAAAAGCAATTTCGCCTGACGTTTGACAGAGCAGCACGCAGTCGTGGTATCACGGGCGAAACGTTGCTTCAATTGCTCGAATCGCGTCTTGATAACGTCGTATTTCGTCTTGGTATTGCACCAACGAGAGCCGCTGCGCGTCAGTTAGTTACGCATCGTCATATTGTTGTAAACGGAAAAGTGTTAAATATTCCGTCGTACAGTGTGAAACCGGGCGAGGTAATCGGTGTAAGAGAAAAATCAAAATCATTTGAAGTGATAAACAATGCATTGGCAGGTTTCAATCACAGCAAATATCCTTGGTTAGAGTGGGATAAAGGCACAATGAGCGGTAAATTTTTACATATACCGGAAAGAGCAGATATCCCCGAAAACATTAAAGAACAACTTATCGTAGAATTGTATTCTAAATAATAGTTTATGGCAATATTAGCATTCCAAAAACCCGATAAAGTAATTATGCTACAGGAGGATGTGTTCTCCGGTAGATTCGAATTTCGTCCATTGGAGCCGGGCTACGGGCAAACAATAGGCAATGCCTTGCGCCGTATCTTGTTGTCTTCGTTGGAAGGATTCGCAATTACATCGGTAAGAATCGACGGTGTGGAGCACGAGTTTGCCTCCGTACCCGGTGTTATCGAAGATGTAACAGGTATTATTTTGAATCTGAAAAAAGTACGATTCAAAAGAGTCGTGGAAGAGTTTGAAACCGAAAAAGTAAACATCGTTGTTTCGGGAACGGAAGTGTTTAAAGCCGGAGATATTGGTAAATTGCTGACCGGTTTTGAAGTACTGAATCCTGATCTTGAGATTTGTCGAATGAACAAAAAGGCTAATTTTAACCTTACATTGACAATCAACAAAGGTCGCGGATATGTGCCGGCTGACGAGAATCGTACCTTGCTCACTTTTGATGAAAAAGAGAGAGAAGACAAAAAGGATTTGCAGACCTTGGCAATTGATTCTATCTACACACCAATCCGAAACGTAAAATATGAAGTAGAAGATTACCGTATTGAACAGAAGACGGACTACGAAAAATTGATCATTGATATCACTACCGATGGTTCGATTCAACCAAAAGATGCGTTGAAAGAGGCTTCTAAGATTCTTATTCAGCATTTTGTGTTGTTTTCCGACGAAAATAAAATTATGTTGGAAACAGCAGATTCTGACGGTATTGAAGATTTTGACGAAGAATTACTTCATATGCGTCAACTTCTCAAACGCAAATTATCCGACCTCAACCTATCGGTACGTGCGCTTAATTGTTTGAAAGCCGCTGATGTAGAAACACTCGGACAATTGGTGTCGCACAACAAGAACGATCTATTGAAATTCCGCAATTTCGGAAAGAAATCACTTACGGAATTGGACGAACTGCTTGATGGTTTGAAGTTACAGTTCGGTATGGATATATCGAAGTACAAATTAGATAAAGACTAACAGTAATGAGACATAATAAGAAAAATAATCATTTAGGTCGTAAAACTGCGCACCGTGCGGCAATGTTGTCGAATATGGCAACTTCGCTCATTATGCACAAACGCATCTTTACCACCGTTCCCAAAGCTAAAGCATTGAGAAAATATGTGGAGCCTATCATCAACAAATCGAAAGATGATAGTACAAGTTCACGTAGATTGGTTTTCAGCCATTTACAAAACAAAGAGGCTGTAACAGAGCTATTCCAAAACATTTCGCAAAAAGTTGCCGATCGTCCCGGAGGATACACGCGTATCATCAAAACCGGTTATCGCTTGGGAGACAATGCTGCGATGTGCTTCATCGAATTGGTTGATTACAACGAAAATATGCTGACCGATGGCGGAGCTAAAAAAGCGAAAACGCGTCGTTCTCGCAGAAAAGCTGATAGTGCGGCAACATCTGTTGCCACTGAGAAAGCTGCTCCAAAAGCGAAAAAAGAGGTTGAAGTTGTAGAGCCGGTAGTGGAAAAAGCGGTAGAAGAAGTTTCGGAAACTGTTGCTCCTGCTGTTGAAAAAGTTCAAGCTGAAGAGGAAAAAGCGTAAGTGAATTTTGGATTTACGATTTTAGTTAATTGTAGGTTTGAAATTGAAATATTGAAAAAAGCGTTGCGAAGATATTCGTGGCGCTTTTTTATATATATCCAAAATCATATACTACGAATCAGATTCTCGAAAAAACGCAAACACACCTTAAAAAATGCTCGTGTTTGCGTTTTTTTTTGTAATTTCGGCACTTCAAAGCTAATTAATAATTGATAATTGACAATTGATAATTAAGAATGGACAGTTTGGACGTGAATATTTGACGCTTTGTTGTTCATAGTTAAGTGTTTATGCACCGTTTGCTTATCATTTGTCCACTTTAAAAAACAGAAAATGAGCGAAAACGAAAACAAAATCAAAGAACTGCCTGAAAATGCGTATCAGGAGTTGAAACCCGGCGAAGAGTATCAGCCTGTGTTGCCGGCAAACAGTTCGCCCTTAGAAGTAACGTCTTGGTCGGTTTGTATGGGACTACTGATGGCGATTATTTTCTCGGCAGCAGCAGCCTATTCGGGTCTGAAAATCGGACAAGTATTTGAAGCGGCTATCCCCATTTCCATTATTGCGGTGGGCGCGTCGGCGGCTTTGCGTAAGAAAAATGCGTTGGGGCAAAATGTGATTATTCAATCCATTGGTGCGTCATCGGGCGTGATTGTTGCCGGAGCGGTGTTTACCATTCCGGGACTTTACATCTTGCAAGCGAAGTACCCCGAAATCCAAATTAATTTTTGGCAAATATTCTTCTCATCGTTGTTGGGAGGATTTTTGGGAATCCTTTTCTTGATTCCTTTCCGTAAATATTTCGTGAAAGATATGCATGGGAAATTGCCTTTCCCCGAAGCAACAGCTACGACCGAAATTTTGATGACAGGCGAAAAAGGCGGAAATCAAGCCAAGCTTCTTGTTGTGAGCGGATTAATTGGTGGATTGTTCGATTTTTGTTTCTCTGCATTCCGTTTGTGGAGTGAAGAAATTACCACGCGCGTGATTCCTGCGGGGGAAATGATGGCGGAAAAATTCAAAATGGTGTTGAAATTCAATATTAGTGCGTTGATTTTCAGTTTTGGATATTTGGTAGGTTTGAAGTTTGCATTAATTATTACGGTGGGCTCGTTGTTGTCGTGGTTGGTTTTCATTCCATTGGTCAATGAGATTGGCAATTTGGCAGTTGCAAACGGCGGTGTCAATCCGTTCGCTGCGATGTCGGCAGAAGATATTTTTAGAGCTTATGTTCGTCCGATTGGTATCGGTGCGATTGCTATGGCAGGTATTATTGGTATCATTAAATCGTCGAGCGTGATTGGAAGCGCCTTTAAATTGGCGGTTTCGAAAAAAGGAAAAGGCACTGCAACGGAGGGCGAAACAAAACGTACGCAAAAAGATTTAGCAATGTCGTTTGTAACGCTTTTCTTGTTTTTGACGCTGATTGCGGTATTTATTTTCTTGATTTTTGGCGTGAAAGTTACACTTGTCCAGGCAATTGTGGCGTTATTGACGATTACTGTCGTGTCGTTTCTGTTTACAACGGTTGCGGCAAATGCCATTGCAATGGTCGGCTCAAATCCTGTTTCGGGAATGACGTTGATGACGTTGATTCTTTCGTCGGTAATTCTCGTTTCTGTTGGATTGGAAGGCTGGCAAGGAATGGTTGCTGCGCTCATTATTGGCGGTGTTGTGTGTACGGCGCTGGCAATGGCAGGCGGTTTTATAACCGACTTGAAAGTGGGTTATTGGATTGGTACTACGCCATTTAAGCAACAACAATTCAAGTTTCTTGGAACGATTGTTTCGGCGGCAACCGTTGGCGCTGTGATTTTTATTTTGAACGAAGCATACGGTTTTGCACCCGATAATCCGAACTCAATGACTGCACCGCAAGCGAATGCAATGGCAGCGATTATTGAGCCATTAATGTCGGGCGGTGGTGCGCAATGGATGTTGTTGGGCATCGGTGCTGTGATTGCGATTTTGGTGAATTGGTTGGGCGTTTCGCCATTAGCGTTTGCGTTGGGAATGTTTATTCCGTTGCAATTGAACACGCCGCTTATTGTGGGTGGTTTGTTGAACGCTTGGATTAATAAAAGTTCGAAAGACAAGGAGTTAAATAATGTTCGTCATCAACGTGCGATTCTTGTTTCGTCAGGATTTATTGCCGGAGCGGCGTTATTTGGCGTGATTGGCGCATTGGCGATCTTCTTTACAGGCAAAAGCGATGTGTTGAATCTTGGTTTGTGGAGTAATCCGGATGGAAATGGCGCGCAAATTTTGGCATTGGTTGCTTTCATTGCATTGATTAGCTATTTCGTTTGGGAAGCGAAAAGAGCGAAGAAAGAAGACTAATAAATTAAGAATTAAAAATTAGGAATTGTGAGTTGTAGGTATTTGCAATTCTTAATTCCTAATTTTTAATTCTTAATTATTCAAAATCAACTACCGTAATTCCACTACCGCCAAATTGCACGTGCTCATCGGCATAATGCGACACGCCCGAAACAGTTCGTAAATAATCGCGAATAATTTGCCGCAGTGCACCCGTACCCGTTCCGTGCAAAATACGCACACGAGCGATACCGAGTTGAATAGCATCATCAACAAAATACATCACTGCTTGCAACGCTTCATCGCCACGCATACCGCGCAGGTCAATATCTTGCTTAAAATCAAGTTTTTTCTCGTGAATAATATCACGGATGTTCGAGATCCTCGTCTCTTTTTTCAATTGATTGTTGCTTACGCGTTCCAATTTTTCCAAACCAACGGTCGATTTTATCATACCAAACGCAACAACGGCTTTTTTATCCGAAATTTCGATAATTTCGCCAATGGAAGTTTGCCCTTTTAAGCGCACGTTGTCGCCTAATTGTAAGGGAGTTTGAGGAGTAGGGGATTTTTCTTTTGGTTTATTTTCTTTTGATTTCTGCTTTTTCTTTGAAATATCAGATGTGTTTATTTCTTTGTTTCTGAACTCATTGAGCGATTGTCGCGCTAATCGGGTTTTTTCTTTATCTGCTTGATTTTCTTTGATTTCGCGAATCGTATTTTCGATACGTGCGTTGCTTTCCGAAATCAATTTTTCGGCTTGCTGTCTTGCTTGCGTGATGATTTCTTTTTTCTGTTTTTGAATGTCGTCGATATTGATTTCGTATTTCGACGTAAGTTCTTCTAAACGTTTACGTTCGCGACGAACTTCTTCACGCTTTTGTTCCCAATACCGTTTGTCGCGCGAAATATCTTGCAAATATTTATCCATATTGATGTAATCGCTGCCCACAGTTTCCGATGCTTGAGTGATGACATCTTCGGGCAAACCGATTTTTCGGGCAATTTCTACCGCAAATGAACTACCCGGATTACCAATCGAAAGACGAAAAAGCGGCTGCATTTCGTGTCTGTCGTACAACATTGCGCCGTTAGTAACACCTGCGTTTTCGTTTGCAAAGTGTTTAAGATTTTGATAATGGGTAGTGATAACGCCAAATGATTTTCGTTGGTTGAATTTGTCGAGCAACGCTTCGGCAATTGCCGCGCCTATTTGCGGCTCTGTTCCGCTTCCGAACTCATCTATCAGTAGCAGAGAGTGCTCTGTGCAATTTTTGACGAAGAATTTCATATTCAACAAATGTGAACTGTATGTTGAAAGGTCGTTTTCAATAGATTGCTCATCGCCAATATCGATAAAAATATCGTTGAAAAAACCAACACGAGAATTTTCTCTCAACGGAATCAATAATCCGCACTGCATCATATATTGCAGTAAACCAACGGTTTTCAAGCAAACGGATTTTCCTCCTGCGTTCGGTCCCGAAATAATTAAGATTCTATTTTCGTTTTCGAGCGTGATATCTAACGGTACTATTTTTCTGTTTTGCTTTTTGAGCGAAAGAAAAAGCAGCGGATGCACGGCTTGTACCCAATCAATTTGTTGTTTATTCTCTATCGAAGGTCGTATTGCGTTAATTTGCAATGCAAATTTTGCTTTTGCGCGAATAAAATCTATTTCTGCCAAAAAGTTGTATGATTCGAGCAAACTAGGCAAAAAGGGACGAATATAAGTAGTAAAATCAATCAAAATTTTGGTGATTTCGCGTCGTTCTTCGTTTTCCAATTCACGAATGCGGTTGTTTGCCTCTACCACTTCCGACGGTTCGATATACACCGTTTTCCCCGATGTCGACTCATCGTGCACAATCCCTTTGATTTTGCGTTTGAATGAGGGGTTTACGGGAATTACCAACCGTCCGTCACGCATACTTGGCGATACATCTTTTTCCACAAATCCTTCGGCTTGCGCTTTGCGAAGAATGGCGTTCAAGCTCTTCGAAATGCCATTGAATGTTGATGTTAATTCGCGTCGGATTTCCGAAAGCCGGGGCGATGCGTTATCTTTTATTTGTCCGAAACTGTCTAATATAGCGTCGATTCGTTTTGTGATTTCAGGATATATAATAACATTTTCCGCCAAATCAAACAGATGCGGGTATTTTGGTTCTTTTTCGTCATCGCGAAGTAAAAAAGCGATAATATTATGAATGGTTTGCAGTGAGCGGCGGAGTTCGAAAAGTACTGTTAAGCCAATCCATGAGCCTTCTACACGAATGTGTTTTAGCATTGGGCGTACATCATAAAAATGGTCGGAAGGAAAATTGTCTTCCTCTTGCAAAATGTGTGCAAACTCATCGACTTGCGATAACCACACATCTACTTCTTCGAAAGTTTGCGAAAACTGCATTTCCGCTGTTTTATCTCTCCCTAATGAGCTCAAACAGTGGTCGGAAACCAATTGTCTGATTTTGAAGAATTCTATTTTTTGTTCGAAATTATCGGGATATATCATATACGTTGGTTATTGGCGTTGGCATTGGCATTGGCTTGAACTGCCGAATGGAGCAGCAATTCCCAGTTTTGCTATAAAAGCCAACAGCTAATTTGACTGCAAAATTACACCTTTTAACCGATATTACCGTTAACCTTTCAATTAAAATTTATTTCCCCGCATAATACTTGAAATAGAGTGAAAGAAATCGTATCTTTGCGATATTTTTCAAAAATGGAGTAAAAATATAACATTTCAATTAGCATAAACTTCTTGTTTTCAATGTGTTTATTATGACAACAGAGATTCTCATTGTTTTTGCCATTATCGTTCTAGCGGCAACATTTTTTGTTTGGGGCATCGTTCGTTCAGACATTGTAGCTTTGTGTGCGCTTGTATCGTTAATGCTTTTCGGAATTCTTACGCCGGCAGAGGGTTTATCGGGTTTTTCTAACTCGGTGGTAGTGATGATGGCGTGTCTTTTTATCGTAGGTGGTGGAATTTTTCAAACTGGATTGGCACGTATGATTAGTACCAAAATTTTGGCTTTTGCAGGAAACAGCGAATCGAAATTATTTGTTCTCGTGATGCTTGTAACCGGTGGAATCGGCGGCTTTGTAAGTAATACGGGTACCGTTGCACTAATGCTTCCCATCGCGATGAGCTTAGCAATGGAAGCAAAAACCGATTCGCGCCGTTTCTTGATGCCGATGGCTTTTGCAAGCAGCTTGGGATTGCTTACATTGATTAGTACGCCGCCCAATTTAATTATCAATGAGGCTTTGATTGATGCCGGATATGCCGGATTGTCTTTTTTCTCTTTCTTGCCTGTTGGGTTGATAACGCTCACATTAGGTATCGTGCTTCTGTGGTATTTGAGTAAACTATTGATTACGAAAAAAGATGATGCGGATAAAGCGAATAAAAATTCGGATAAGTCGCTGAAACAGTTAGTACAAGAGTATCGACTTGCCGATAATTTGTATCGTGTGAAAGTAGATAAAAGTTCACTTTTGGTGAATAAAAAACTCCAAGATTTAAATATTACGCAAGAGTATCACGTGAGTGTTTTAGAAATCAGACGAGTAAAGCCAACTTCACAGCTTGGTTTCCACAAAACAGTGGATATGAGCGTGGCAGGACCCCAAAGCATCTTTTGTAAAGACGACATTTTATATGTTTTCGGAAAATTTGAAGATGTAGAAAAGATGGTAGCCGACAAGAACTTATCGATGGTAGATGCCAACGCAAGCGAGGTTCGCTCCGTGTCGGAAGCCGGTGGTTTAGAGTTTAGCAAAATCGGTATTGCGGAGGTGGTATTGATGTCTACTTCGAAATTAATCAACAAACCTGTGAGAGAATCAGGATTCCGTCAGCTTTACAACGTGAATATCTTAGGTATTCAGCGTCAAGACGAATATATTTTGCACGATGTAAAAGATGTAAAAATGCTTGCGGGCGATGTTCTTTTAGTGCAAGGACAATGGGATAATATTGACAGGCTTAATCACGAAACTTCGGAATGGGTAGTTGTGGGACAGCCGATGGAAAAAGCCGCTAAAGTACCGTTAGATCACAAAGCGCCGATTGCTGCCGTGATTATGGTGGCGATGGTTGCGCTGATGATTACTAATATTGTGCCGCCTGTGATGGCATCTATATTAGCAGCATTGGCGATGATTCTAACCGGATGTTTCCGCAACGTAGAAGCCGCTTATAAAAATATCAACTGGGAAAGTATTTTCCTCTTTGCCGGAATGTTTCCGTTGGCAATTGCGATGAATAAAACAGGTGCATCAACATTGATTGCCAATGGTATAGTGTCCGGTTTGGGTTCGTTTGGTCCCGTTGTGGTTTTGGCAGGCGTATATCTTGCCACGTCCATTCTCACGATGTTTATCAGCAATACCGCTACTGCCGTACTTTTCGCTCCTATTGGATTGAAAACGGCGCTTGAACTTGGTGTCAGCCCTTATGCGTTCCTGTTTGCCGTAACGGTTGCCGCGAGTATGTGCTTTGCAAGTCCGTTTGCCACACCGCCTAACGCATTGGTTATGTCTGCCGGACGATATAAATTTATGGATTATGTGCGGGTTGGGTTACCGTTGCAGATTATTGTGGGAATTGTGATGGTGTTTGTTTTACCATTATTGTTTCCGCTGTAAAATTCAAAGATTCAAGAGTTCAAAAATTCAAGACGGCACTTTGAACTTTTGAATCTTTAAACCCTTTTTATTTGCGGATACGCAAATAAAAAGCTATCTTTGCACCCGCTTAAATAAGCAAATACAAATTTTCTAACTTAATTATTTAAAAGTACTACTAAAATGGCAACAAAATTGCGTTTACAAAGACGAGGACGTAAAAATTATGCGTTCTATCAAATTATCGTTGCAGATAGCAGGGCTCCACGAGATGGAAAGTATATTGAAAGGATAGGTTCTTACAACCCGAACACCCATCCTGCTACGATTACTTTGGATTTCGATAGAGCTTTGTATTGGCTGCAAGTAGGTGCACAACCAACCGACACAGTTCGCAACATTCTTTCGGATGAAGGCGTATTGATGATGAAACACCTTTTGGGTGGTGTGAAAAAAGGAGCTTTCGATCAAGCGGAAGCGGAAAAAAGATTCGACGCTTGGAAAAACAACAAACAACAAGCTGTACAATCGTTGAAAAATAAAGACGAAGAGAAACAACGCGCTGAAGACAAAGCTCGTTTAGAAGCCGAAAAAGAAACAAACAAAGCAAAAGCCGAAGCCGTAGCGAAGAAAAAAGCTGAATTGGCTGCTGCTAATGCTCCTGTTGTAGAAGAAGTTGCTCCCGAAGTAGAGGAAGCCGCTACTGAAACAGTAGTTGAAGAGCCTATTGCTGAAACCCCGACGGAAGAAACTCCGGCTGCTGAATAATTTCTGTGTCTTTTTAGATAAAATGCAAATCCCGATGCGAAAGTATCGGGATTTTTTTATCCGAAAATTTAACATTAATCGTTTTGTCATTCAATAATCTTTTTATATTTTTGTACCGTGTACGTGCACAAATAATAGGATATATTGATTAGTAATTAGAGCTAAAAAACAAAATCAATATTTGAATTTTCTTTCTATTTGTGCACGCACACAATTAAAAACTATAACTATTGGGTAACTTGCACCACAATAACTTCAGTATGTTTAAAAGAATAAAATATACATCATTTTTACTTTCCGGAGTCTGCTTGGGAATGAATTCTTGTGCGAAAACACCACAACAAGAAGTAATACCAAACATACTTTTCATTATTGCCGATGATATATCCTATCCATTTATGTCAGCATACGGAAGCAGAATGGTTTCGACACCCGGTTTTGATTATGTGGCAAGCAGAGGAACGCTGTTTCGTAACGCTTATGTAACTTCGCCCGGAAGCAGTCCTTCACGCGCAAGCACACTTACCGGTCTGTTCCCTTGGCAATTGGAAGAAGCCGGCACACACGCAAGCTCGTTTTCTGCACAATTTGAAACATATCCCGATATTTTGGTAAATTTAGGTTGGCACGTAGGTTATACCGGAAAAGGTTGGTTGCCGGGCGATTGGCAAATATCGGGACGAAAAAACAATCCTGCCGGTCCGGAATACAACGAACATCAGTTAGTGCCGCCTTATAGCGGAATATCTCGCATTGATTATACTGCCAATTTCAAAGCTTTTTTAGAAACACGAGAGCCTGGACAGCCATTCTGTTTTTGGATTGGCACGTTAGAGCCGCATCGTCCTTTCGAAAAAGATTCGTGGAAAAAAGCCGGTTTATCATTGGAAGATGCCGAAGTGCCCGGTTTTTTGCCTGACACCGAAGTAATAAGAGGCGATCTGCTCGATTTTGCTGTAGAAGTTGCTTGGTTTGATTCGCATATAGTGAACAGCATTAATATATTGAAAGAAATCGGCGAATTTGACAATACCATCATCATCATTACCGGCGATAATGGAATGGCTTTTCCGCGAGCAAAAGCCAATTTATATAACGCAGGCATTAATGTTCCGTTGGCAATTGCGTGGGGCGATAATATCAAGCCCAATCAAGTAAACGAAGCGTTGGTGAGTATGATAGATATATTTCCTACATTGATGGACGCAATAGGCATTGAAACTAACGTCAATTACGTTGGAAGAAGCCTGTTGCCTTTATTAAGAGGGAATGATATCCACCGGTTTAATACAACCGTATTTGCCGGACGCGAACGACATTCATACGCTCGGTACAACAATAAAGGCTATCCGATGCGCGCCGCCATAACCGAAGATTTTATGCTGATTCACAACTTTCACCCCGGACGTTTTCCCGCCGGCGACCCACAGGAAAAGTTTGAAGACGGCACATTGGGTGAAATGCACCACGCATACGCAGATATTGATGCTTCGCCGTCGAAAGACGAACTAATTAACAATCGAAATAATCCGCTTATTCACCCCTATTTTTTAGCCGCAATGGGAAAAAGACCCGAATTTGAACTTTTCTGTATGAAAACCGATAGAGATTGTATGAACAACTTGGCTGACAATTCCGATTACGCGGAAGCGCTCGCCGAAATGAAAGAAATATTACACAATAAACTTCGTGAAACAAACGACTCGCGAATGGGTGATACTCCCCATATTTGGGATTCTTACCCGCGCTTGGCAGGAAGAAGTAGAATGTTCCCGCCACATTCAACAGATTAAATAAGAAACGATGATGAAGAAAACGAACATACTTTTGGCAGCTACCTCTCTATTGCCGGCAACTACTTTTCTGAGCTGTAGTGAAAAACGGTACGTAGATACTGCCAATGATATGAACAGACCCAATATTCTGTTCATCTTGGCAGACGATTTAGGTTGGTCGGATTTAGGTAGTTATGGCAGCGAAGTTCCCACACCCAATTTAGATGCGCTTGCTGCAAAAGGCATTCGTTTTACGCAGTTTCATAATTCGGCAAAAAGTTTTCCGTCGCGGGCGAACTTACTCACAGGACTTTATGCGCAACAAGTAGGATATCATCGTTTCTTCAAGGGACCGATGGAAAATAGTATTACACTTGGCGAATACCTGCAATCGGCAGGTTATTTAACGATGTGGTCGGGCAAACATCACGGCGCAGAAAATCCCCGCACACGCGGATTCGACCATTATTTCGGATTGAAAGACGGGTCAAGTAACCATTTCAATCCCGGGCATCAACGTCCCAACGAAGAAGTACCGATACACAAACGAGATAGAATTTGGGCGATTGAAGACCGAGAAATGATGCAATACACGCCGGAAAGTATGGATTTTTATACCACCGATTATTTTACAAACTACGCGCTGAAATGGTTGGATAAATATAGAAACAACAGACGACCCTTTTTCCTCTATATGTCATACACTTCGCCACACGACCCGCTGATGGCTTGGGTAGAAGATATCGAAAAATTTAGAGGAAAATATTTGGAAGGATATGAGATAATCAGACAAAGACGATTCGAGAAGCAATTAGAAATCGGACTGATTGACGAAAGATTTGTTCTATCTGAAGCTACTTATCAAGATTGGGATAAACTAACTCCCGCCCAACGCAGAGAAGAAGACTTGAAAATGGCTGTATATGCAGCAATGATATACAACTTAGATTACAATATCGGGCGGATTATCAACAAATTGAAAGAACAAGGAAAATATGAAAACACAATCATTATGTTCAGTTCAGACAATGGCGCATCGGGCGAAGTGGTGACAGAGAGAGCAAGTTATGGACCTATCGGTTCAATTTCGAATTGGGTGTCATTGGGTCCCGATTGGGCAAATGTAGCCAATACGCCGTTGCGTGAGATGAAAAATTCAAGTTTTCAAGGCGGTATTTGTATTCCGTTGATTGTTTCGTGGGAAAGAGGACTGAAAAATCCGGGACGTGTATCCGAATTTTTGGGACACTTTATTGATATTATGCCTACTATTGTAGATATAGTAGGCGCGCCTTATCCCGAAGGTACCGAAAGTCCTGGCACCGGCATTGTACTTCCATACGAGGGAGAATCGTTCCTATCCGTTATCAAAGACGAGCAGATTGTAAGACAACGACCTCTGTTTTGGGAATGGTTGGAAAATCAAGCGGCACGCGATGGCAGGTGGAAAATTTTGAGAGAACGTATCAGCGATGATTGGGCGCTTTTCGATATGGAAAACGACCCTTCCGAAACCAACAATTTGGCGAAACAAAACCCCGAAATTGTAGAACGTCTTGATACAATGTTTAGAGAATGGCAAAAGCGTGTTACCATAACAGAGGGACAGCGATTTTTTATCAAAAGCAGAAATAGAAACTAAATATAAATCGAAAAAACTAAAAAATCAAAGTAAAAATGAAGAGACAGAAAAACCTATTATTGCTATTCGCTCTGTTAGCGTCTTTAATGACTTATTCTCAACAAGGCTGGGACTTGGCAAAAGAAATCGAAAAAAACATTATCCCACCTACTTTTTTAGATAAGGACTATTGCATAACCGATTTCGGCGCAAAGGAAGGCGGTGTTATTGATGCGCGTGAAGCTATTAACCGCGCCATATTCGAATGCAGTTTCAACGGCGGCGGAAGAGTCATCGTTCCTCCCGGAAAATGGTTTGTAAAAGGTAGCATCTTTTTCAAGAGCAACGTCAATTTGCATCTCAAAGAAGGCTCCGAATTGATTTTCAGCTATGATGAAAAAGATTACCTGCCTGCCGTACTTACCCGTTGGGAAGGTACCGAACTATTTAATTACTCGCCGCTTGTGTACGCTTACAGTGTTTCCAATATCGCCCTTACTGGCAAAGGAACGTTGAACGGACAAGGTAGTAAAAACTTCGCCACGTGGCGACCCAGCCAAAGAGCCGACCAATTGGAACTTCGCCGAATGGGACGCGAGGGTGTACCGGTTTACCAACGTGTATTTGGCGACGGACACAGGTTGCGCCCGCAATTTGTCAATTTTATGAACAGCAACAATGTTTTAATTGAAGATGTGAATATCATTGATGCCACTTTTTGGGTTATTCACCTTGTTAATTGTGAAAACGTAACCGTGCGTGGTGTTACAATGTACAGTTTCAACCACAACAGCGACGGCGTTGACCCCGAATCGAGTCGAAATGTATTGATTGAAAACTGCCATTTCAGAACGGGCGACGATGCCATCGCTATCAAATCGGGGCGCGATCAAGATGGTTGGCGATTGGGACAACCCACCGAAAACGTCATTATCAGAAACAGCATATTCGAAACACAGGCAAACGGTGTCTGCATCGGCAGCGAAATCGGTGGCGGTGTGCGCAATATTTTTGTAGAAAACATCAAAATGCCCAACACCAACAGCGCTATCTATTTCAAATCGAATCTTGATAGAGGAGGTTACGTTGAAAATGTGTGGATTAGAAACATCGAAATGGATACGATTAACAATGTAGCGATTCGTTTCGAGCCTGATTACAAATCCGAAAGTCAAGAACAATACCCAACAATATTCCGGAATATTACTATCGAAAATGTAGTTTGTCATTGGGCAAAGCGAGGAATTGATATGCAAGGATTTGCTGGATTGCCGTTGCAAAATATCACGTTGAGAAATATCGACATTCAATCTGCCGATATACCGTTTGTTATCGCCAATGCTGAAGAAGTAACATTTGAAAATGTGAGAATCAATGGAGAAGAAATAATATTAGATGAACAATTTAAATAACTTAAACCAAATCAAATGAGAAAAAACTTTAGTAGAATGGCAATAGCTTTATTGCTGTTAGTATCAATGACAATGTCGGTTTTTGCGCAAGGGCACGGAATACTGACAGGTAGAATTACCGATGACACCGGAGATGCGCTCCCCGGCGCAAGCATTACCGTCAAAGGAACAACCATCGGTACTGCTACCGACCTCAACGGACAGTTTACTTTACGAAACATCAGTGCCGGAAATGTAACATTCGTCATCGCCTATCTCGGTTTTGACTCTGTTGAAGAAACAGTGCAGATAAGAGCCGGCGAAACAACAAACCGCAATTTCGTGATGAGTGAAAACACCGCTCTTTTGGGCGAAGTAGTCATCACCGGTGTGGTTGCTGGACAGCAACGAGCGTTGAATCAACAACGTACCGCCAGTAATATGATGCAGGTGGTTTCGTCTGACGAAATGGGAAGATTCCCTGACCGCAACGTTGCTGAAGCGCTGCAAAGATTGAGCGGTGTTACCATTACCCGTTCGCGTGGTGAAGGATCCGGGGCGCAGTTGAGAGGTACACCTGGGCACTTTGTAAACATATTGGTAAACGGTGAACAGATGATGGGAGCAGCAGAAGGTGGTTTACGAAACGCTACATTAGACGTAATTCCGTCAGACATTCTTGCATCGATGGAAGTCCAAAAAACATTGTTGCCGTCAAACGATGGAGATGCTGTTGCCGGCGTTATCAATATGCGTACCGGAACAGCACGTAGCTTGACTCCGCGTAGAACAATAGATATCGGGTCGGGATATAGCACGCTCCGCTCTACTATGCCTGCCACTTTGAGAGCAGGATACCAACAGCGATTTTCTCCTTCTACGAGCAATCAGGATGGACGTTTTGGGGTGCTTGCCAACATCAGCTACTCGCAAGCACGTAATGGTTACGACCGTTTGGAGGCGCATCAATGGGAAGTTGTAGATCTTCGCGCTATGCATGCCAATGGCGAAGTAGGTACCGCTAACTTCCTATTGGATGAAGACGGAAATAGAATACAGGCAGTTCTTCCATTTGATTTCCGTTACCGTTATCAAGATGACACGCGTACTCGTACCGGAGGAACGGTAACGTTGGATTATGCACCCAATACCACTTCAAAAATTTTGTTTAGTGCAATGTACAGCAGACGAGAAGATGACGGTGTGCGTTATCGCCGTCGTCATCGTCTTCGTGGCGAAATATATGATATGGGTGATGGTGAATTTGGAGCACGACGCGCTCAAACCATTATGCAGGTTACGGAACAAAACATTACCGTAGAAAATTGGAACTTTAACTTAGATGGCGAAACTTCTTTTGATAACTGGAAATTAGATGCTGGATTGTTTTATAATTTCTCTGAAAGAGTAGGAATTAATCCTGCATTCAACTTTCAGACTCCTGACTATAACGCTAATGCCAATACAGCTATAGACGGAGTGCCGATTCGCAATCGTCAGCCGATGGCAACGTGGGTAGATCTCAGTAGCCGATATTTGCAAATGCGATATTTGGTTACCCCCACAGCAGAGCAAGGTGGGGCAATGGACGACCCAAGTCGTTTCACGCTAAACAGTGTTGATAACAGCAACAATGTTTTTCGCGGACGCAACTTTACGGCACGTGCCAATGCTTCGTATGACTGGCTTTTCAGAGATGAATTTGCCTCTACGCTTTCGTTCGGAGCCAAAGGTAAGTTTATGTTCAACGAGAGAAATAGATTGCCGTCGGGAACCCACGTAAGAGTTGCTGGCGATCCGATACGTTTTGGTGACTATGTTTACACTGAAAGTTTAGCACCGAATTTCTTAAATGGTCATCTTAACTTTGGACCTGCGCCCGATCTTAAACGAATTCAAGCGTTTTATAGGGACAATCCGGACAGATTCCCCATAGATGAAGCAAGAACGGAGAGAACTTTCGCGCAGTTGTTTTATCAAGGTTACGAAAATGTAACGGCAGGATATGTGATGAATCAAACCCAGTTCAACAATTTGAGAGTGTTGACAGGTGTGCGTGTAGAGCGTACGGATATTGAGTACAAGGCATATACGGTTTTCAGATACAATGAAGCAACAGGTCGTCCTGATGAGAGTCCATTAGATGCACAGCGCATCACGCCGGCAGATTCAACGATGAATTATACCATTGTTTTGCCCAACTTGCAGCTTAGATATGATTTGGGCAGAAGCACTATTTTACGTTTGGCTTATACAACCGGGTATTCGCGTCCACATTTACCTGACTTGGTACCTTCAGTGCAACTCAATGACGATGAAGATGTCAATTTCATAGAAATGGGTAATCCTCATTTGAAGCCGGCTTTTGCTCACAATTTCGATTTCTTGTTTGAGCACTATTTACCACAAGTAGGTCTGTTATCGGGAGGATTGTTTTACAAACACATCAACCACTTTTTGTACAGAAGCGAAGGGTTGATAACCGACCCTAACAATCCTTACTTCATTCACAATCTTGAGCCCGACCAAAGACAAATGAGATTGCGTCAATCTCAAAACGGAGAGTACGCAACGGTATATGGTATGGAAATTACAATGAACTCGAGATTGAGCTTTTTGCCCGGTTTCCTCAGAAATTTGATGGTAACGAGCAACTATACTTTTGCCAATTCAAGTGCAATGGTAGATAAACCAACGGTAGCCGAAGACGAAGATCATAGCCGCGGCAGACTACGTCTTCCGGGACAAGCCAAGCACACGGCAAACTTCGCATTGGCTTATTCAACCAACAGATTCACATTGCAAGGTTCCGCCAACTTCAACGACAAGTTCATTCATTCATTGGGTAGCCGTGAGGAGCAAGACCTTTGGGTTGATAAGCGTTGGCAAATTGATTTGAACGCTTCCGTTCAATTGATTCCGGGTATGCAACTATATGCTGAGGCTGTAAATATACTTAACGCACCGGCTTTCATTTATACCGGAAGTAGAGAGCGTACGTATGAACTTGAATTTACAGGTGTTTTTTTGAGAACTGGTATATCGTATCGTTTTTAATTTCATATGATTTATTCAAATACAAACAACAATGAAAACAAATAAAACAATAAGCGCAATAATATTGGGCATCTTTGTTCTGATGATGTCCTGTACCTCCATTATCGACCAAGGTATGGAGGTAATGGTTGAAGAAGAAGTTTATACTTCAAGATTTCACGTTCACTACGTTGATAACTGTGGCTACTTGCTCTTAGAGGACATAGAAGGCTTGAATAATGCAGGGTTTTACAAACCTGTCAATTTGCCGGAAGAATATAAACAAGAGGGACTTCGTGTAGATGTAACATTCCGGTATCGTCTTCTACGAAGCGAAACATGTAACTGTTCCGAGCGCTCTATAGAAATAGAAGGGATTATGGAAACACCTGAAGCACAAACAAGGGTTACGGGAGGCGATACTATTAATATCTCCAAAGTGCCTTGGCAGGCAGCAGTTTTGCTGTTGGGCAGTCAAACATGTGGTGGAGTTATTATTGCACCCAACTTTATTTTAACAGCAAAACATTGTATCCGCAATAACGGTCAACTGTATCCACCAAGTATCGTACGAGTTAGAGTCGGTGTAACTTGTCGACAGGATCCGAACAGTAGTATGTTTGATGTTGTTAGAATCATACCTCATCCTGATCCTGACGTAGATGTAGCATTATTGCAATTATCAAGTAATATTCCATTTGACAACACCAAACAACCAATTGACCTCCCGTCAAGTTCTTCTTATAATAATGTGGGAACCCGCGTAAACATTAGTGGCTGGGGAAGAACACAACAAGGACAGGGTATGCCCACTGCACAATGCTTGCATGCTGTGGATTTACATATCATTTCCAACGATGCGGGCGGCAATGCATTATGGATAGACTTATTTGATCATGAAATTGCCGCCACCGGTACCGGAAGCATTCGTCAGGGAGGATGCCATGGCGATAGTGGAGGACCTTTAACCACTCTTTCAACTTCCGGTAAGCCAGTACTCATTGGCATTACCAGTTTTGGAAGAACGGATTGCGTAGGAACCAATCAAAATTCTCCATCGATATTTACGCGCGTTTCGAGTATTGTGGATTGGATTGTTCCTCATATTGAGGAGGGGGTAGTGATTAATGGCACTCGCTGGGCAACACGTAATGTGGATATGCCCGGTACCTTTGCGGCGAATCCTCAAAACTATGGCAGGTTTTACCAATATGGCACTCGACTTGGCGTAACACAGCATTGGCCTAACTCAGGAGCGGTTATAAGTGCAGCTTGGTGGAGTTGGGTAGATCGTGCAGCTTGGGCTGTGTCTAATCATCCTTGTCCTGCCGGTTGGCAGCTGCCCTCTGAACAGGAGTTTAGAGATCTTGGTGCAGGTACTTGGCATGCTAATTGGAATGGTACGGGTGTTGCCGGTCTTACCTTTGGTACCGAGCCAAACGCTCTATTTTTACCTGCCGCAGGCTGGTGTTGTGACTGGAGAGATGCGCTCGTTCCAGCAGGTACGGGCGGTAGCTACTGGAGTCGTACACACGTACCTGGGTCCCGTGATCCCGTAGATCAGATACACTTTGATGTTGGTAAGTACGGTGCGTCTTTGTCCGACTCCAATCGCGCCTTTGGCTTAAGTCTACGCTGTGTCGCAAGATAATTCGATTTATTTTTGAGAACAGGTATATCGTATCGTTTTTAAAAATTAGGAATTAAGAATTAAGAGTTGCAACACTCCTAATTCTTAATTCCTAATTCCTAATTCACAATTTTTAATTCATAAAATATGAAATCATTAAACAAAACAACCGTACAAAAAACAGACCGTCCCGTAAAAATTCTTCAATTCGGCGAAGGAAACTTTCTAAGAGCCTTTGTCGATTTGATGATTGACGGCGCCAACGAAAAAGGTGTTATGAATCACGGAATCGCTATCATCCAACCCATTGAAGGCGGCGAAGCGTTGAAAAGCATTTTCGAGAAGCAAGATTGCCTGTATCACGTTTATTTGGAAGGCATTAAAGATAAACAACCTGTGAAAGAAGTTTCACTCGTAAAATCAGTAGAGAATATCTGCAATCCCTATTCGCAATATGAAACCTATCGCGAACTGTTTTTGAGCGATGAATTAGAGCTGATTTTTTCAAATACTACCGAAGCAGGTATTCGCTACGAAGAGGGCGACGATTTAACGGCAAAACCGCCAAAATCTTTTCCCGCAAAAATAACCGCATTGTTGTTCGAAAGATTCAAAAAATTCAACGGTGCCCCAAGCAAAGGATTGCACTTTGTGTGTTGCGAACTCATCGAAGACAACGGCTCAACGTTGAAAGAATATGTGTTGAAACACGCAACATTCAACAAGCTAGGTAGCGATTTTGAAAAATGGATAAACGAAAACTGTGGATTCTACGACACGCTTGTTGATCGCATCGTTACCGGATTCCCGAAAGATAACATTGACGAAATCAAACAAGAAATTGAATTCGATGATAATTTGGTAGTAAAAGGCGAGTATTTCCATGTGTGGGCAATCGGCGGCGACAGTTCAATCAAAGAAAAACTGCCATTAGACAAAGCCGGATACAACGTGTTGTTTATGGACGATATTCGTCCGTTCCGTTCGGAAAAAGTGCGTATCCTTAACGGTGCACACACAGCAATGACGCAGGTGGGCATTCTGATGGGTTGCGAAACGGTAAAAGATGCGTTCAACACGCCCGAAGTAGAGCAATTTATCCACAAAATGGTAGAAACCGAAGTGTTGCCTGTTATCGACGGCAATCCCGAAGAATTGAAAGCGTTTGCCGGAAAAATAGTAGAGCGTTTCTACAATCCGTTTATCAAGCATTATTTGAAAGATATTTCGCTCAATTCTCTTTCGAAATGGGAAACGCGTGATTTCCCAACGGTGAAGGATAATTTTACGAAACTGGGTAAAAAAGCGCCGCTTACTACTTTCTCTTTTGCAGCAATGCTGATATTATACAGCGGAAAGTCGGGCGCCAATTTCACGGCAAATGATACACCCGAATTTGTTGAATTTATCCGTTCGTCGTTCAATGAAAACGACATAAAAGGGTGGGTAAGTGCCGTAGTAAACAACCAACAAATATGGACGGAAAACCTTGCCGACATTCCGTATTTTATTGATGAAGTAACGAAGGGCGTCGAAACCATTCTGACAAAAGGCATTAAAGCTGCATTGGAGGAAATGATATGAAGTACATTCTAATAAACCCTAAAGACAACGTTTGCGTTGCACTGGAAAATCTTGCGCAAGGCGAAAGCATTATGTTGAGTAACGGGGTTTGTGTTACGTTAAAAAGCGATATAGAAACAGGGCATAAATTTTCCATTTGCGACATCGAAAAAGGGGAAAATATTATCAAATTCGGCAATCCCATCGGGCACACTATTGTTCCTATTGCTTGCGGTGTGCACGTGCACACGCACAATGTGAAAACAAATCTTCATGACAATTTGGAATACACCTATAATCCGATTTTTCACAAGTTGAATATTCCAAAAAGCGACCTCACGTTTCAAGGATACGAGCGTTACAATGGCGATGTGGGTATTCGCAATGAACTATGGATTGTACCCACCGTAGGTTGTGTAAACGGACAAGCGCAACGAATTGTAGACAGAATAAAAGCCGAACTTGATGTGAGCCACATCGACGATGTTCGCGTTTATGCACACAATTACGGCTGTTCGCAACTCGGCGACGACCACATCACTACACAAAAAGCATTGGCAGCCCTCGCAAAACACCCCAACGCCGGCGGTGTACTCGTGCTCGGTTTAGGTTGTGAAAATAATCAAATGGCAGACTTTAAAGTTGTAATGAACGAGTGGAACGAAAAACGTGTACGTTTTCTTATCGCACAAGAGGTAGAAGACGAACTCGAAATCGGTTTCGAGTTGATGAAAGAACTCGTAGAGCATATGCGCCACGATAAAAGAACAACGCAACCGCTTTCGGCACTGAAAATAGGATTGAAATGCGGTGGCAGCGACGGTTTTTCGGGCATTACTGCCAATCCGCTGGCAGGACAGTTTTCCGACTGGCTCATTGCGCAGGGCGGCAGCACCATTCTCACGGAAGTACCCGAAATGTTTGGCGCGGAAACCATTTTGATGAATCAAGCCAAAACCGAACAGATTTTTGATGATACTGTTTTGCTTATCAACAACTTCAAAGACTATTTTCGCAAATACGAACAGCCGATTTACGAAAATCCTTCGCCCGGCAACAAAGCGGGAGGCATCACCACACTCGAAGAGAAATCGTTGGGTTGCACCCAAAAAGGCGGCGATTCGCAAGTGGTAGATGTGTTGGATTACACGGAAAAACTGACCGTCAAAGGACTGAATTTGCTCAATTCGCCCGGAAACGATTTAGTGGCGGCATCGGCGCTTGCTTTTTCGGGTTGTCAATTGGTGTTATTTACCACCGGTCGTGGAACGCCGTTTGGCAGTTTTGTGCCTACGATGAAAATTTCTACCAATAGCCAACTCTATCGTTTCAAACGTAATTGGATTGATTTCGATGCGGGCGTTTTGCTCGAAGGAGAAACAATGGAAGAGACATTGACATCATTTATCGACTTTATCATCGAAACCTGCAATGGCAGACATTTGCATCACGAGAAAATCGGATTCAAAGAAGTCGCTATTTTTAAGACGGGAGTAACGTTGTAAGTTCAAAAACTCAAAAACTCAAAGATTCAAAAATTCAAAGTTTAAAGATTGAATTTTTGAATCTTTTTTATTAACCAACTCAATACTTGAAATGTTAAAATAATCACTCAAAAACCATTACGGCGAAAAATTAACATTAAAATCTTTGCTATTAAATAATCTATTCATATTTTTGTGCTGTGTATGTACACAGTTTCTGAGTTCGAGGATAGAATGTGGATCTTCAACACGCTTATAATGAGTCTTTTTTCATAAAATGTGCGCGTGCACACTTAAAACGCATTTAAGGATAATAACTACAAAAGAACAAAAGTATTATGAATTTAAAAAAAATGAAGCACAGTTGTTTTCAAAAAAGAACAAAATCCCCGCTGTTATGGGGCGTTATGGTAGTTTTACTATTCTCTTTTTCCGCTCACGGTCTCGCGGCAGAAAAAATGGGGGGGGTAAAATCTGCTGATTATCAGCAACAAAACAGATCCGTTGCCGGACACATTGCCGATAACACCGGCGATCCCCTTATCGGCGTAAACGTAATAGAGACCGGAACTACCAACGGAACTATTACCGACATTGACGGAAACTTCACACTGACGCTTACTACACCAAATCCAACATTGACTGTTACGTATGTCGGATTTGAGACACAAACAATTGTTGTTGGCACGAGAAGTGTCATAAACATTGTGATGGCAGAAGAGTCAAGTTTTCTTGACGAACTGATTGTCGTGGGTTATGGCACAATGAGAAGAAGCGATCTTACGGGAGCAGTAGGAATGATCAACGCGCAAGCATTAGAACGAGAACAACCAGGCACCGTACAGGATTTGTTAAGAACAGGCGTTCCCGGATTGTCGGTAGGTGTTGCCACCAATGCCAAAGGAAATGTGGATAACATCCTTATTCGTGGGCGAAACAACTTTAGAGGCAACTCACAAAACGCTCCACTGCTTGTATTAGACGGAGTTATCTACTTCGGACAGCTGACCGACATCAACCCCAATGACATCGAACGCATAGATGTGTTGAAAGATGCCAGTTCAACCGCCGTTTTCGGAGCTAGAGCTGCCAATGGTGTCATTCTTATCACTACCAAAAGGGGAGCGAGCGAAAAACCGGTCGTCCGTTTTAGCTCCATCATAGGCTGGAACTTCGTAAACTCCTTAGCGCCGGTTTATCAGGGCAACGAATTTATTGATTTCCGCGGTGATGTAATGAGGGCACAAAATCCCGGTCGTCCGGCTTATTATTTCAAAGACCCAACTAAACTCAGCGGTGCCGAGCGCACCGAATGGCTCGAGGGTGCAGACTATGGCGGAGATTTGGATAATCTTCGCAGAATGTGGCTCACTCGTTTGAGATTTGAACCCACTGAAATTCGAAATATTTTAGATGGAAATGTCGTAAACTGGATAGATTTGACATATCAAACCGCATTGACGCAAGATTACTCCGTAAGTGTATCGGGAAAACAGGGCGAAACTTCCTATTTCACCTCATTAAATCATGTCCACAATCAGGGCAACTTGATAGGCGACCGGTTTTCTGCCGTGCGTGCGCGTTTGAACTTGGAAACCCGTGCCAACCGATGGTTATCGTACGGAATCCAGTCGCAGTTTATTGCACGTGATGAAGGAGGGACTGCCTTAGAAGACACCAGATACCGCACGGCAACGCCTTTCGGAAGAATTTACAACGACGAGGGCAAGCTAACCCAACATCTTACGGAAAATTCCAATCAGCCAAATCCGTTCCTAAGTAGATATTACACGAAAAGAGAAAATGACATCAATGTGCTCAATGTTTCTACCTTTTTGAGGGCGCAACTGCCATTCGGATTCTCACTCCAAACAACCTACGCACCTCGTTTCAGTTGGCAAAACATACGCATACATCGTTCTACCGATGATCCAAGGGTAAATCCTGCGAATACGACTAACACCGGAGAGCGACAAAACAACAAAACTTTTCTGTGGCAATTAGACAACCTGCTGAAATGGACAAAGCAGCACGAAAAACATTTCTTCGATTTCACTGCGCTGTTCAATCTAGAGCAACAAAAAACATGGATGGACAACATGCAGGGCGGAAACTTTGAGCCCGATGACGCGCTTGGATTCCACGGAATGGGGTTTGCTACCGTCTCTTCCATCACCAGCGACGATACCTACCGGACAGCCTCTGCATTAATGGGAAGGGCACACTACACGTTCGACAACCGTTATCTGCTTACCGCAACGATAAGACGCGACGGATTTTCAGCCTTCGGAAGCAGTAATCCGTATGCCGTTTTTCCGTCTTTGGCAGCAGGATGGTCGTTTACGGAAGAAAATTTCTTTCCCGAACTCGAATGGTTTAACTTCGGAAGACTCCGACTCTCGTGGGGACAAAACGGTAACCGTGATGTAGGTATCTACGATGCACTGATGAGTATGGCTGCTCAAAGGTATTTTATCACGAATCCGACAACCGGTGTAACTTCCATCGTAAATACCTATTACGCCAACAGAATGGCAAATCACAACTTGAAATGGGAAACCACAACCGCCTACAACATTGGGCTTGATTTTGCATTTTTAGGCAATCGCCTTACCGGTAGTTTGGACATGTATCGCTCCATCACCAATGACTTACTTATGCAGCGCCGACTCCCCAACATCATTGGCTTTGATAACGTGATGAGTAACATCGGAGAGGTGCAAAACCAAGGGTTTGAGCTATCGCTCAGTTCACATAATATTCGCACCCGCGATTTTACGTGGACGACCGACTTCGCATTTTCTTACAACGAAAGTCGAATCAATCGTCTGCACGGATTGATGGAAAATATATACGATGCAACCGGAAACATTATCGGACAAAGAGAAGCTGATGACATTCAAAACGGACGCTTTATCGGTCGCTCTATGGATCAAATCTGGGACTGGAAGATTATAGGCGTATGGCAGGAAGGCGAGGAAATGGACGCAGCTGCAAAAGCTCGCAATTTAGGTCCGGGCGACTTCAAAATCTGGGATAAAAACGGTGACGGAGAGTACACCAATGAGGATAAAGAGTTTTTAGGCTTAACCGTTCCGCCGGTGAGAATGAGTATGCGGAACTCCTTCACGTTTCGTGATTTTGTGTTTTCGGTCAATATGTTCTCTTACTTGGGTCATATGCGCAGTTATAATAGAGCGATAAATACCCATCAGTTGCTCAATGTCAACAACCGAATCAAAAATCCGTACTGGACACCGGAAAACCCTTCAAACCAGTATTCGCGTTTGGGCACTAATCAACCCGTTTCTTTCAGTATATGGCGAAGAGCCGATTTTGTTCGCTTGGAAAATGTGTCAATTGGTTATCAGGTGCCACGCGCTACACTCGCAAACTTGGGGGTAGAAGCGCTAAACCTCAACCTGTCAGTAAGAAATCTGCATTATTTTTCTAATTGGCCCGGACAAGACCCGCAAACCGACAATAACGTACCAAGATCGGTACAGTTTGGATTAAATGTAACGTTTTAAAACTTAAAAATTGTATGAAAAATTTCAATAATATAAAGATAGTTATCAGCTTGATTGCATTTTCTTTTTTGGCAAACAGCTGTGAGGGGTGGCTCGACCCAAAACCCCTCTCGTTTTATACACCCGAAAACGCCTTAAACACCCCGCAGGGTTTGATGACAGCAACACACATGCTGAATCGCGATTTGCGCTTTCTGGAATTTTATCCGACAGCAACTGGTCAGCCGGTGGTATTCGGAAACGAACTGATATGGTCGGATATGGTGGTGGACGGTAAAACGGACACACGAAGTGCGCCGCAAGACCTGATCGCTCAAATAATACCGAGCGCCAATATGAGAGATTTGACTGACGGACCAAGAATTTTCCTCTATTGGGATCGTCTCTACAAAGGGATAAGCGATGCAAATACCATCATAACAAGGGCGGAAAATGTCCGGTTTGACAGCGAAGAACAAAAAATGACAATTTTGGCAAACGCCTACTTCCACCGTGCGTTTCGTTATTACCGTTTGGTACATCAGTTTGGCGACATACCACTTATCGTATCCGAAGTAGCTACGCCGCGATTCGACTTCTATTCTACCCAAAGACGGGTAACCCTTCGTCATATAAAAGACGATTTAGACAGAATAGTTGATATTTTACCTGCGGTTACGAACAGAGGAATGGTTAATCAAGGAGCAGTGCTTCATCTGCTTACAAAAATCAACCTGGCACTTGGCGAATTTGAAGACGCTATCGCATCGGCTACAAAACTCATCAACGGAGGTACGCACAGTTTGATGGAAAACAGATTTGGCATCAATGCAAACGACCCCAATCGAAACATTATCTGGGATTTGCATCGTTCCGAAAACAAAAGGATTCCGGCAAATCGTGAAGTGATATATGTTGTACTGGATGAGCCCGGAGTATCGGGAGTATCCACACCGGTAGGCTTGGAAACAATGCGCAATGCAACGCCTTGGTGGATGGCAACCGGACAGATACAGACACCCGTTACCAACATCAATATAGCTTTGGATAACAATCAAAATCCGTATTTAGCGGAACTTGGACGCGGAATCGGAACGCTTCGCAATACCTGGTATCATCAACGTTTGATATGGGGATTGGATAATACCGACTTGCGCCGCGACACAACTTCGCGCAACTGGGTGGATATGGAAAATATAAGGATCAACAATCCCGCACTTCGCGGTACGCAATGGTATGGGCAACCTTTGGACAAAAACGTATTGAATGTTAATGACACCATACGCAGCTGGTTTGGCTGGCCTCACTACAAGATAAATGTACCTGAACACAGGGTAAACAACTGGCGCGGCAGCAACAACGATTGGTATATATTCCGCCTTGCCGCAACCTATCTGCTGAGAGCCGAAGCTTATTATTGGACAAATCGCCCCGACCTTGCGGCAGCCGATATAAACCGGATAAGGGTAAGAGCCGGCGCACGTCCTATCGCAGCAGCCGAAGTGGATATGCGGATGATTATTGATGAGCGTGCTAGAGAACTGTTTTACGAAGAAGCGCGTAAAACCGAGCTGACACGGATTGCTTATCTGTATGCTCAAACCGGAAGAACAACGTATCTCGGCACAACCTACACACTTGAGCGATTTTCTGAGTCCAATTTCTGGTTTGACCACATTATGAAAGTTACCGATTTTTACAACCAGGATGTCCGTACAGCTATGGGCAATTATTACACAATGGCGCCATTTCATATTCTGTGGCCCATCCCTGAAGGGGCTATAGCTGCCAATATGCAGGGCCGTATAAATCAAAACATCGGATACGCGGGAACTGAGTATAACATTCCGCCGATTGACCACCCCAATAGATGAGGGTATAGAAAAGAAATCGTCTTGAAAGAACGCAGATAACACGCATTATTGTTATCTGTGTTCTTTCAAGACGTACTCTGTAACTCGTAACCAACCAAATAAACGCTAAAAAATAAAGAAATGAATTTCAGAAATTTCAAATCACTCCTTTTCGCATTTGTCATTATTTCATTATTGACAGCTTGCAACAACAAACAAAGAGAAAAAGAAAACTTTATCAACGAAAATGTAGCCTTTGCCGCTGCTCAAACGGAAAAGATGCTACAAGTTTTGGGAGAGCCGACAGGCAGAAACTTACCCCGTTCAACGGACGAAAACGGTGAACTAACCCAAAGGGGTATGTTTGACTGGACATCGGGCTTTTTCCCCGGCACATTGTGGTATCTCTACGAACTGACAGGTGACGCCAAGTGGGGAGACGAGGCAAGAAAATGGACGGAATCGCTGGAGCCGGCAAAATCATTTACCGGAAATCACGATATTGGTTTTATGATGTATTGCAGTTACGGCAATGCACTGCGTTTGGCGCCAAAACCTGGCGACAGAGAAATCTTGATAGAAAGCGCCGGTTCGTTGATAACACGTTTTGACGAAAAACCGGGCGTGATTAAGTCGTGGAACAGATTTAGACCTTGGGGTTGCGACACGACTGTGTATCATTTCCCTGTAATCATCGACAATATGATGAACTTGGAGCTGCTTTTCTACGCATCGGAAACCACCGGCGATGAAAAATTCTACGACATAGCCATAAAACACGCCGATGCCACTATCGAACACCAATTTAAGGAAGATTTCGGTACTTATCACGTCGTTTGTTTCGACCCCGAAAGTCCAACCGTATTGGGCAAATACACCGATCAAGGGTATAGCGACAACTCCACTTGGGCGCGCGGGCAAGCTTGGGCAATATACGGATACACAATGACGTACCGCGAAACAGGTTACAAACGATATCTTGATATGGCGGTGAAGGCGACCGACTATTTCCTAAGCCATTTGCCGGAAGATCTGATACCGGTTTGGGATTTTCACGTGGGAGTAGAAGGATATACACCGGGGCACAGATCTCGTGTATATGAAGTGCAAGGGTTAGGGGAGTTTAGAGATGTTTCTGCTGCCGCAATTGTTTGTTCGGCGTTGTTTGAGTTAGGGCAGTTGGCTAACAATCAATCGTATATCGACACGGCGATAAAAATGCTTCACAGCTTAGCATCACCTGCATACAGAGCCGAATTGGGGGCAAATGCAAATTTCTTGTTGATGCACAGTGTTGGCAATATGCCTCGCATATTTGAGGTAGATGTTCCATTGGTTTATGCCGATTATTATTTTTTGGAAGCATTGGTACGGTATCGAAATTTGAGTAGATAGTTTTGTTTTTGTATTTTTAACGCTCCGGTTTTCGAAATATTTTATATTTTAAATACCTTTGCTATTTAATATTGTGTACGTGCACGCTTTTATTGCCCAAAGCACAAAAAATGTACGCAATAAAAAGGTGCATAAATGTTTAATGACTCTATCGTTTTTAATAATGAAAAAAACATTTTTTTATTTGCACCCAAATTTTTTTTATTACCTTTATGGCTTCAAATTATAAAAACAAAAATAAAAATATAACTAAATGACAACAAGAAGAGAATTTCTAAGAAATGCCGCTCTTGCATCTGCCGGATTGGCGATTGGCGGTGCTTCGACAAAAACAAGCGCTGCGAACTACAACCGAATTGTAGGCGCAAATCGCAAAATAAACGTAGCATACATCGGTATCGGAAACCGTGGCTTGCAGGTAATAGAAGAGTTTGCAAAAACAAATCTGGTGAACGTGGTTGCTCTCTGCGACGTAGATATGGGTGCAGAACAGACATTAGCAGCTATGGGAATGTATCCAAACGCTAAGCAGTTCAAGGATTTTCGTGTAATGTTTGACCAAATGAGTCGTGAATTTGAAGCGGTAGTGATCAGTACACCTGATTTTGCTCACTTCCCTGCTACGATGATGTCAATAGCCTTCGGCAAACACACATTTGTAGAAAAACCATTGGCACGCACCTACTACGAAGTAGACTTGATGGAAAAAATGGCTAAAAAACACCCGAATGTAGTTACACAAATGTGTAATCAAGGGCATTCCGGTGATAATTATCACCAATTCAAAGCGTGGAAAGAAGCCGGTATCATTAAAGATGTTACTGCCATTACAGCGCATATGAACAGCCGTCGTCGCTGGCACGACTGGGATCCGAATATTTACAGATTTCCGATTGGTGAGCCGGTTCCGGAAACGATGGATTGGTTTACTTGGTTATCGGCACAATCATTTCACGAATACAACAAAGATTTCGTAAACGGACAATGGCGTTGTTGGTATGATTTCGGAATGGGCGCTTTGGGTGACTGGGGTGCGCACATTATCGATACAGCGCATCGATTCCTCGAATTGGGAATGCCTGAAGAGGTAAATCCGTTGTTGCTTGCAGGACATAATGATTATTTCTTCCCGTTCTCGAGCACTATTGAATTCAAATTTCCACGTCGTGGCGATATGCCTCCTGTTGTGATCACTTGGTATGATGGTATGGATAATATACCACCCGTTCCGGCAGGATACGGCAACGTAGAACTTGATCCGAATATTCCTGCTGCAGGTGGTGGAACAACCGTTCAGCCGTCAAGATTGAATCCGGGTAAAATCATTTACAGTAGAGAACTTACTTTCAGAGGTGGATCACATGCTAGTCCATTGACCATTATTCCGGAAGAAAAACATAAAGCAATGGAAAGTGCAGGACAGCTTCCGGATTATCCGAAGAATCAGTCAAATCATTTTATGAACTTCGTGTTGGCGTGCCAAGGTGTAGAGAAAACTCGTTCGCCATTTGAAGTTGCCGGACCATTGAGTAAAGTATTCTGTCTTGGCGTGGCAGCACAGCGTTTAGGACGCAAAATTAAATTCGATCGTGCAACAGAGCGCGTTATCGGCGATCCAATTGCCGAAGCATTCCTCGTAGGAGCGCCACCACGTAGAGGTTGGGAAGATTTTTATATAGTATAAAGGTAAGGGCGAACCTATGTGTTCGCCCAACTATAAACTAGTAAACAAAAAAATTAAAATGAAAAAGCTATTATTTGCAATAATTGCATTAATGATTGTAACTTCGGCACAAGCACAAGAGCCGCAGTGGGAAAACTTGTTCAACGGACGCAATTTGAGAGGTTGGTCAAGAATTGGCGGGGAGGCGCAATATAGAGTGGTAGATGGCGCTATTGTTGGTACTGCACGATACGACACGCCCAATACATTCCTCAGAACAGACAGAATGTTTGGCGATTTTATTCTTGAATTTGAATTCAAAATTACCGGCGGCTTAAATTCAGGTGTACAAATTCGCAGCAACAGTTTCAGAGACTACCAAAACGGACGTGTACACGGTTATCAATTTGAAATCGACCCAACGGAAAGAGGCTGGACGGGTGGAATCTTTGACGAAGCACGTCGCGGTTGGCTTTATCCATTAACACCATTCAACGAAGAAGCACGAACTGCTTACAAGGGTGATGGTCAGTGGAATACGGCTCGTATCGAAGCTGTCGGAAACTCAATTCGTGGTTGGGTAAACGGTATTCCAACCTCTGACTTGATTGACGATATGACAGCTTCGGGTTTTATCGGGTTGCAAGTTCATAGTATTTCCCGTAGAGAAAGCAGACTTGGAGTTGAAGGCGCCACGGCATCGTGGAGAAATATTCGTATTATGACACAAGATCTCGAAAGATTTAGAACACCCCAAAACAACGAAATTCATCAGGTGAATGCCACTCTCAACACCATTTCGGAAAGAGAAGCGGCAGAAGGCTGGAAGCTCCTTTGGGACGGTAAAACAACCGAAGGTTGGCGTGGTGCTCGCTTAAGCAACTTCCCCACAGGCGGTTGGAAAATTGAAAACGGTCTGTTAAAAGTGGAAAAAAGCGACGGCGGCGAATCTACCAACGGTGGTGATATTGTAACCACCCGTCCGTACAGAAACTTCGAATTGTTGGTTGATTTCAGAATGACACCCGGTGCAAACAGCGGAATTAAATATTTCGTTGATACGGACTTGAATCGAGGTCCCGGCTCGTCTATCGGTTGCGAATTTCAAATTCTTGACGACAGAAGCCACCCCGATGCAAAAGAAGGAATCCGTGGTAATAGAACAGTAGCTTCGCTTTATGACTTGATGCCCGCACCGGAAAACAAACCAATCCGTTGGGAAGATTGGAATACAGCTAAAATCATTGTGAATGGTAACCATGTGGAGCACTGGTTGAATGGCGTGAAAATGCTTGAATATCAGCGCAACACCGATATGTGGCAGGCGTTGGTAAATACAAGCAAATACTATGTTTGGCCCAACTTTGGAAACCACGAACAAGGACTAATCCTGTTGCAAGATCACGGCGATGAAGTTTGGTTTAGAAACGTAAAAATCAAGGAATTACCGTAAATTTATTTTGGATTTTAGATTGACGATTTTAGATTTGCAGAGGGAATACTCAATAACTGAAATCATAAGTTCATTAAGTGGTTGATTTTTCGACCACTTTTTTTATTTTTATTTGCAAATAAACAACGAAAACATTATTTTTGTACCCAATTATTATTTAGATGCATTAGCTAATCATAAATAGTAAATTAAATCAATGAAGATTGCGATGAAGATGCAAATCTAAAATCGTCAATCTAAAATCCAAAATAATGGCTCGGTAGTTCAACGGATAGAATAGAAGTTTCCTAAACTTTAGATCCGGGTTCGATTCCCGGCTGGGCTACAAAAAATCTTATAAATTCTTTAACTGATTAATAATGAACAAAAAAGTCTCTCTTATTGGTTTTCTCCTCTTGCTCCTCATTACTGTATCGTGTGCACAGCCTAAAAGAAGTGCCGCAGATGTTGCAGTTGGAGAATGGATTCAGTTGTTTAACGGCAAAGACCTGAACGACTGGACAGTAAAAATAGCCGGTTATGAACTTGGCGACAATTTCGGTAACACATTTCGCGTGGAAAATGGTGTTTTGCAAGTGCGATATGATGAATATGACGCACCTTTTCGCGACCGTTTCGGACATATTTTTTACAAAGACGAGTTTTCACATTACTTGTTACGCATAGAATATCGTTTTCTTGGCGAACAAATGGCAGGTGCACCCGGTTGGGCATATCGAAATTCCGGCATTATGGTACACGGACAAACGCCGGAATCAATGGGAGTAAATCAAGACTTTCCAACCTCAATTGAAGTTCAACTTCTTGGAAGCGATGATGTTGCTGTGCGAACGAACCTAAATGTATGCACGCCCGGAACAGATATTGTGATGAATGGCGAACTTATTCGCCAACACTGCACTAACTCCAATTCCGAGCATTTTTATGGAGACGATTGGTATACAATAGAAGTAGAGGTTCGTGGAAATGAAGTGATACGACATATCTACAATGGCGTTGTGGTACTTGAATATAACCAACCGCAACTTGATGATAGAGACCCTACTTTCGCCAAATTAGTAGAGCTCAACGGTGGTGATATTATGCTTCATAAAGGCACTATCTCTTTGCAAAGCGAAGGACATCCAATAGATTTTAGAAAAGTAGAATTGAAAGTGTTGGAGCCGTAGAATTCTTTTCGGAATAAAAAATCCCACTTTGGAAAAGTGGGATTTTCTGTTTTATTCATTTGCGAAAACAGTGTTATTTTTGAATTAGCACATCATTAATCACACCCACAGCTGTTTCTACATTATTCACACCATGAATCACTACCGAACGTTTTTTTCCCACTTCACGCAACTGACACTCACGCGGATGAAATTGAATATAATGTAACAATTTCTCAAACGCAGCTGATTGATAATAAGGCGAATCGGGGTCAGAAATGAGAAACAATGTCATTTGTCCACCTTTCAAAACGATTTTTTCGATGCCCAACGATTTCACAAGACGACGAAGACGGACAATGCGAATCAATTCTTTGCCCTGCGGCGGAATTTTCCCGAAACGGTCTTCGAGACGTGCCGTGAAGTCAAGAATTTGCGTTTCGGTTTCCATATTATCTAATTCGCGATAGATGCTCACACGTTCGGCATCATTGGGAATATATGTTACGGGAAACATCAGTTCTAAATCGCTCTCTACAAGCACTTCGCTGACAAAACTTTGTTCTTCGTCGGGTTTTTCGGTCTGTTTTTCATTATATAAATCGGCAAATTCTTCTTTGCGAAGTTCCTGCACGGCTTCGGCAAGGATTTTTTGATAGGTTTCGTAGCCCAAATCGGCGATAAAACCGCTCTGTTCGGCACCTAATAGATTTCCCGCACCGCGAATATCTAAATCCTGCATCGCAATGTGAATACCACTGCCGAGTTCGGAAAAACTTTCAATCGCTTGCAACCGGCGGCGTGAATCAGTACTCAACGTATATAGGGGTGGCGCAAGAAGATAGCAAAACGCCTTTCGATTGCTGCGCCCCACGCGTCCGCGAAGTTGATGCAGGTCGCTCAGCCCGAAATTTTGCGAATTGATAACGATAATCGTGTTCACATTCGGCATATCAATGCCCGATTCGATAATGGTGGTAGCAATCAGAATGTCCTGTTCGTGATTGACGAAATCGGAAATGACACCTTCTAATTTTTTTGGCTCCATTTGTCCATGCCCAACAGCAACACGAATGTTGGGAATTTCGCGTTTTATCAACGCTTCCATTTCATAAATATTCTGAATCCGGTTATTCACGATAAATACTTGTCCGTTGCGACTGATTTCAAAATTTATCGCATCGCGAATCACTTCCATATCAAATGTATGCACTTCGGTTTGAACAGGATAGCGATTGGGTGGAGACGTGCCGATAGTGGACAGGTCGCGCGAACCCATCAGCGAAAATTGCAACGTTCGCGGAATGGGTGTAGCGGTCATTGTAAGTGTATCGACATTGAGCTTCAACTGTTTGAGCTTTTCTTTAACGGAAACGCCGAATTTTTGTTCTTCGTCAATAATGAGCAATCCCAAATCTTTAAACACAATATCCTTACCTACAAGGCGATGTGTGCCGATAAGAATATCGACTTTTCCTTCTCTCAAATCGTTGAGAATTGCTTTTTGCTCTTTCGCCGAACGAGCACGGCTCAAATAATCAACTCTGACAGGAAAATTTGCCAACCTGTCGCGAAAAGTATGAAAATGTTGCGTTGCTAACACCGTAGTAGGTACAAGTACAGCGGTTTGTTTGCCATCTGTTGCCGCTTTGAACGCTGCGCGAATCGCAATCTCCGTTTTTCCGAACCCCACATCGCCACATACGAGCCTGTCCATTGGGCGTTCGGATTGCATATCGGCTTTCACTTCGCGCGTGGTTTTGATTTGGTCGGGCGTATCTTCGTACATAAACGAGGCTTCGAGTTCGGTTTGCAGATAGGTGTCTTTTGAAAACGCAAAACCCTGTTCCTGTTGCCGTTGTGCGTAAAGTTTAATCAAATCGCGTGCAATGTCTTTGATTTTCGACTTTGTGCGCTCTTTCACGCGCTCCCACGCGCCCGAGCCAAGTTTGTTCAACTGTGGTGAATCGCCCTCTTTGCCTTTGTATTTCGAAATTTTGTGTAGCGAATGAATGGAAACAAATACCGCATCATTATTTAAATATGTCAGTTTGATGACTTCTTGCACCTGATTTCCAACTTTTAAGCGTACTAAGCCTGCAAATTTTCCGATGCCGTGATCGAGATGCACCACAAAATCGCCCGGCTGCAATTGATTGAGTTCTTTGAGCGTGAGCGTGATTTTTCCCGAACGCGTTTTTTCGGAACGAAGACTATATTTGTGAAAACGGTCGAAAATTTGATGGTCGGTAAAGCAACAGATTTTCAGCGTTTCATCGAAAAATCCTTCGTGCAATGTTTTATTGACGGGAACAAAAGAAATTGGGTCGTTTTTATCTTCGAAAATATGTTGAAGACGTTTTTGTTGTTTCTCGCTGTCGCTCAATAGATAAAGCGTGTACCCTTCGTTCAAAAAATGGTGCGCGGATTCGCTCAACAGGTCGAAGTTTTTGTGATAAAGCGGTTGTGGTGATGTTTTGAAATCGAGGGTAGCATCGGGCGTTTCCAACATTCTTGTATCGAAACGTAATTGACGAAACGGTTGCAAAGTGGACAAAAAATCATCTTTCGTAACCAAATCGGCACGTACAAAATCCGCTTCCTGCGGATTAATGCGCAGTTCGTCTTCGTTCAACGACTCAATGCGGCTTGCAATCCAACGTATATCGTCAATTCCGATAATCGAATTGGTTGGAAGCGAATCAAATAAAGTAGAATTTAGTGTACCTGACCGACCAAATTCCGGGACGATGCGTATTTCGCTGAATTTCTCTTTCGAAAGTTGCGTTTCTACATCAAAATTGCGAATGGTTTCTATCTCATCGCCAAAGAAATCAAGGCGATAAGGATATTCGCCCGAAAACGAAAACACATCGAGAATACTGCCGCGCGTGGCATATTGTCCCGGCTCGTAAACATAATCAACGTATTGAAATCCATATGAATCCAACACTTCGCTTACAAACGTACTGTCTACTTGTTCGCCGACAGAAACTTGCAGCGTGTTCTCTTTCAGTTGCTCCATCGACACCGTTTTTTCTGCGAGCGCATCGGGATAACTGATGATAATGAGCGGTGCATCGCCGCTTTGTAATCGACTAAGCGTTTTGGTGCGAAGTACTTCGTTTGCTGTGTCAAGTTGTCCATATTTCGCCGCTCGGCGGTATGCCGAAGGGAAAAACAGAACGTTATTTGTACTGATAATCTGCGCGATATCGTGATAAAAATAGCCTGCGCTTTCCGCGTCGTTGAGGATAAATAAGTATGCTTGCGGCAATTTGTGAAACAAACCTACAGCAAACATTGCACGTGATGAGCCATATAAACCCTTGACCGAAAGCGTTTTTATCTCTTTCAGTAAGTGGGTCGCCGCAGAGAAATTGGGGTGTTTCTCTACGAGGTGTTGAAGTTGAAGAATATCCATAAAATTCGGGGGCAAAGATAAGGAAAATAATGTTTAATGTTTAATGATTAGTGATTAATGTGGTTGAGAATAGATTGTGGTGATAGATAGTTTAAAAATGATGCATTTATCCAAAATATTTCCGTACTTTTGCAAAAAGTATGCGCATATTGCATAAATCATAACAAAAAGACAAAAATAAACAATTCGTCATGATGAAACGAGCATTAAAATCATTTCCACGCAGAATATGATTGCTGCGAGCTCCATACGACCATAACTAAAAAAATAAAATATATCTGTATGAAAAAGTACAATTTTAACGCCGGACCTTGTGTCCTTCCTCGCGAAGCAATAGCATCTGCTATCGAAGCCATTCAAGATTTTGACAACACCGGCATCGGGATTTTGGAAATTTCGCACCGTACGCCCGGTTGGGAAAGAGTAATGAAAGAAACCGCTGATTTGTGGAGAGAGTTGTTGAATATCCCCGACAATTATAAAGTGCTGTTTCTCACAGGTGGCGCAAGCACACAATTTTTCGAAGTTGCCGCTAACCTGCTCAACAAAAAAGCAGCTTATATGCAAACAGGCGTTTGGGCAAAAAAAGCGATTAAAGAAGCAAAATTTTATGGTGAAGTAGAGGTAATTGCATCTTCTGAAGATAAAAATTACTCCTATATTCCTAAAAACTATACTATTCCTGCTGATGTTGATTATCTTCATATTACAACCAATAATACGATTTATGGCACAGAAATGCACGAAGATATCGACAGTCCGGTAACGTTGGTAGCCGATATGTCATCCGATATCATGAGTTGTCCGGTGGATATTTCGAAATACGGATTGATTTATGGCGGTGCACAAAAAAATGTAGGTCCTGCAGGTGTTTCATTCGTCATTGTGCGTGAAGATATTCTCGGAAAAATAGATCGCAAATTGCCGGCAATGGTGGATTATCGTTCACATATCAGCGAAGATTCGATGTATAATACACCACCCGTTTTCTCGATTTTTGTGATGCACGAAACTTTGAAATGGGTGAAAAATATGGGTGGAGTGGGAGTGATGCACAAACTCAATAAAGAGAAAGCGGCTATTCTTTACGATGTTATCGACCAAAGCAAAATGTTTGTAGGAACGGCAGCGAAAGAAGACCGTTCGTTGATGAATGTTTGCTTCGTAATGGCAGATGAACATAAAGACAAAGAAGCGGCTTTCCTCGAATTTGCCAAAGAACGTGGAATGGTGGGTATCAAAGGACACCGTTTGGTCGGCGGCTTTCGCGCATCGATTTACAATGCTTGTCCGAGAGAAGCAGTGGAAGCATTAGCGCAATGTATCAGAGATTTTGAAGATGAGATTAATTGATAATTTTAGATTTTAGGGACATTGTAGAGATGTAGCGCGCTATGTCTCTACTTTTTATTCCACAATTACGCAAAAAACATAGAAAAACACTTGCGTATTACGTTTTTTGCGTACCTTTGCGTAATATACGTAATTCTATTAAACAAATAATCGTATGAAGACAAAACTATTTTTCTTTCTTCTACTATTAATGTCGAGCTTCGCCTCATTTTCACAAACCGAAAATGAAGCAAGAGAGCTGATACGCCAACATCGTTATCGTGAAGCGATTGAAATATTGCAGCAATTCCCTGATACGCGAGAAAATATACTAATGCGGGCGAGAAGTTTCGAAGAACTTTTAAATTTTCCGGCGGCAATAAGAGAGTATGAAAAATTATTGCCGGATAATCTTAATGATACGGACTTGTTGTTGTCTCTTGCTGAAGTTACGTGGCGTGCCGGTGATGCCGATGCATCGCTTCGGTACTGGACGCAAATCAATGAACTTTCGCCCGGTAATCTTTTCTTTCAAACCAGAAAAACGGTGGCACATTATCGTGTTTCCGACTGGCAAGGCACGATTGATGCGTCGCAAAAAGTATTCGAACAAGATTCTATTCCCTTGTTGCTTCGCTATCTGGGCGATGCGTATACCAATTTAGGCAGCACAGAAGGAATGTTTTATTATCGAGAAGCCATTGCCCGCAATCCTGCCGACTATATATCGGTTATGAGGTTGGGGAATATCTATTACAATTCGGCACCAGCGAGAACCCGAATTAGTGGATATGTTTTATAATTTGGTCATTGAACTGACGGAAGATTTTCTGCAAAACATCAATTCCAATCATCGGCAAGTGGGACAACTCAACGGAATGGCGTATTATTCTTCGGGTGTGTTCGACAAAGCCATTGAGCGATTGAAAGTCAATATAGAATTGGGTGACAGCAGCTACACTACCACTTATTTTTTGGGAATGAGTTATTTTGCAACAAGAATGTTTTTCGATGCAACAAATTGGCTTGGAGTGGCTTACGAAAGCAATAGTACCGATATTAATCTACTCTATTTTTACGGTACGTCGTTAATACACACGGTTGATAGAGATTTGGGAATACAGGTGCTACAAGAGGGTGTTGATAAAATTGAAAAATTGAACGAAAGATTGTATGATTTTGATTTGTCGTTTGCCGATGCACATTTACGATCGAACAGACCATCAGCGGCGATTGACTATTTTCAATCAGCATTTAATCGAAGCAACGATGCGATGTTGTTGTACAATATCGCCAATGCTTACGACAGAATGGCGAATGAAAAACAGAATGCGCTCAACGCTTACGAACGGTTTTTGCGCACTGCACCCGAAGATTTTGCTACAAATAGGGAAGTAAGCGCTTTTTATCGTTTTGCTGATAGAAGAATTGGAGAATTGCGTGAGGAGTTGTTTATGAGAGGTAATTAAATTAGTGATTAGTGCAGAAGCAATGTTTTACTTTGCATTAATCACTAACCACTAACCATTAATCACTAATTCCAATCCGGAAACTGTGTAGTATTCAAATCAAGTGCCTTGATTTTCTCAATATCCGATGCAGTCAGTTCAAAATCGAAAATATCAAGATTTTCAGCCATATATGCATGATTATTTGTTCTAGGAATCGATATAACACCTCTTTGAAGCAACCATCTCAAAATAACTTGTGCCGCTGTTTTATTATACTGTTCGCCAATAGCAACCAAAGTAGGATTACTGAGAATATCTCCACGTCCTCCGATAAATGGCGACCAGCCTTGCATCTGTATGCCAAGCAATTCTAATTCGGCTTGTGCTTTATATTGTTGGAATAATGGATGCGCTTCAATTTGATTAACCATCGGCATAATTCTAGCATTCGCCATCAATTCTGACAACTGATGCGCTTCGAAATTACTCACACCTATCGCTTTTATTTTATCCTCCTCGTAAAGCTCTTCCATCGCTCTCCACGAGCCTTGTACATCGTTTCCGCGCGGACGATGAATCAAGTACAAATCTATATAATCTAAGCCTAGTTTATCCAAAGAGGTTTGAAAAGCTCTTTTTGTGCTTTCGTAGCCCGAATCGTCCACCCAAAGCTTTGTCGTAATAAATAGTTCTGCTCTGTCAATTCCGTTCTGTTTGATCCCCTGACCCACAACTTCTTCATTACGATAAATAGTAGCCGTATCAAAAAGGCGATAACCGAGTTCGATGGCTTTGGCAATATCGTCGGCATTTCTGATATCCATTGTGCCGAAACCAAGAATTGGCATTTTAACACCATTACTGAGTACAACACTCGGAATTTTTGTTTCCGAAGGTTTGCTTTTGCAAGATGCGGTTATTAGTGTAACCGAAAAAATCAGCAACGATAATATAAAAACAATTTTACTGCTCAACTTTCTCATATTCTTATATTTTAAGTGAATTAATTAAACATATTATCTATCCCTTCCCTTCGCTCCTCTCGTGGCTGCAAATGTTCATCGGATGTGTTAAGTCGTGCGCCCGCGCAGGGATTAAATCCTGCCGGGATATTAAACCTTCCATCATCTTTATATTGTAAATCGGGATTCGCAAACACTTTTTGGTAAAACAATCCGTGAATTGGCAGCGCCATACTTGCACCTTGTCCGTAGTCTATTCTATCGAAACGAATGGTCATATCTTCACCGCCAACCCAAGCTCCGGCTACGAGTGTGGGTGTAAACGACATAAACCAACCATCGGAATTATTATTCGTTGTTCCGGTTTTTCCGCCCATTTCGCCTCTTAACCCATAGATGCGACGCAATCTTCCGCCTGTTCCGCCATCAATAGCACCACGTAACATTCCAATCATTTTATAAGAAGTGTTTTCGCTGAAAACTTCTGTTGGGGCTCTTGGAATAATGGTAAATACCTGTCCGTTTTGGTCTTCGATACGTGTTACTAGAACAGGCTCTGTGCGAATACCACGATTTACGAACGCCGTATAAGCACCTGCCATTTCGAATACTGACGCATCATTTGAACCAAGTGAAGTCGATAGAACTGGGTCAGCAGGCGAAAGTAAACCAAAAGAACGAAGCATTCGCGAAAGCATAAAGGGCGAAGATGTTTCTCCCAAAGCGCCCATCAGCCAAGCCGTTACCCAGTTGTCAGATGCTTGCAATCCCCATTGTAAAGTAACAAAATCGTTGAGTGCAGCTCGACCGTTTCGAGGTTCCCATGGCTCGCCCACTTCGGGTTGTAGCGACACTTGTTGATGAAACATTACATCGCAAGGAGTCAATCCTTCTTCCATTGCGAGGGTGTAAAGGAATGGTTTTGCGGTTGAGCCGATCTGTCGTTTTCCTTGACGTACCATATCAAATTGAAAAAATTTAAAATCCGGTCCGCCTACGTATGCTTTCACGTGTCCGGTAAACGGATCCATTGCCATAAAAGCGGCACGAAGGAAACTCTTTTGATAACGAATCGAATCCATCGGTGTCATAATCGTATCTACTTCACGGTGCTCCCACGAAAAAACCTGCATATCTACTTTATCTTCTCTAAAATGTTTTAAAATATCGGCATCGTTCATTCCGCTAGCACGAAGTTGGCGGAAACGATCGGTTTGCCGTGCGGCTGCTTCCAAAAATCCGTCAACTCTGTCGCGATCTTGTCTTGCGTAAGGTGCCCAAGGTTGGTTTGCTTTACTTCTGAAAAACTGCGGTTGCAATGTTTGGCTCAGATGTTCAGCCATCGCCTCTTCGGCATAGCGCTGCATACGCGAATCGAGCGTAACGTATATTCTTAATCCATCGGTATATATATTGTATGGTGTGCCGTCGGGTTTTCTGGTTTTGTTTTCCCAGCCGAAAAGTGGATCGGTTTCCCACGAAAGAGAGTCTTCAAAAAACTGTTGTTGTTGCCACGCGTGCGGATAGTTCTGTCTTTCGGGTTTTTGCGCCCTCAATATTCTTGCCAATGTTTGACGGAAATAGGGCGCAGCAATATCTACGTGTCCCGAACGATTGAAATCAATTTCGAGTGGTAATTGTCTAAGCGAATCAAATTCTTGACGTGTAATATGCCCCGCTCTTTGCATTTGCGAAAGTACCACATTACGACGATTTAATACTCTTTCGGGACGACGAACGGGGTTGTAAAGCGATGAGTTTTTCAACATTCCTACCAACGTTGCCGCTTCTTCAATCTTCAATTCGCTCGGTATGGTATTGAAATAGGTACGCGCTGCCGACTCAATTCCTACAGCATTGTAGTTGAAGTCGTACATATTCAGGTAGAGGTTGATAATTTCTTCTTTTGAATAAAAACGCTCTAATTTTACGGCGATTACCCATTCGATTGGTTTTTGTGCAATGCGTTGTACTCTGTTACTTGCTCTTTCGGTATAGAGTAGCTTTGCCAATTGCTGCGAAATGGTGCTTCCACCACCGCTTTCGGCTTGTCTGAGAATACCGGTTTTGATGATGGCGCGCATTAATCCTCTCATATCAATGCCCGAATGCGAGTGAAAACGAATATCTTCGGTGGAAATTAGCGCGTTAATCAAGTGTGGCGAAAGTTCGGAATAATCAACAAAAATACGGTTATTGTTGCTCAACGAATAAGTGAAGAGCAGTTCTCCGTCAGCCGAAAAGACTTGCGATGCATATTTATCAATCGGATTTTCCAATTCGTCAATATCCGGTATATAACCTATCGCTCCGTTTACGATAAGAACAAAAAACAACATAATACCGGCTATGATAAGCCCGAAAGCACTCCACATTGCTGTTATAATTAGTCGGTGGTGGTTGCCTTTTTTTTGTTTCTTTTTATTGTTTGCAGTTGTATTTTCTTTTGTCATCATTTCTATTCATTCAATCTATTTGCAAAAGGGCACAAATAGGTAATTGAGCGCAAAATTACACAAAAGCATTGGATTTAACGAATGAGTGAGTATTAAAAATAGTTTTTCGCCATAATCGTGCCACGAAGCACACGCCGACGATATCCGAAATCTATTTTGAAACCTTTTGATAGTCATTCGATTCTCCATAAAAGACATTTTTTGCTTTTTGAAAGCAATTTCTTTCGGATCAAAAATAATGAAAAATATCGAACTACAAGCAATTTCACACACAAGATTACACCAAAAAACACGTTCGAAAAGAACAAAAATCAATTACAGAAATTTTTCTATAATTCGTGTGAGAAATTTTCTTTTATTTCATACGAAAAGCGTATCTTTGCGCCTTGAAAGGATTTATTTTGATTAAATCGACTTCAAACTATTTGGTTCATAGTTGATTAATGAATAAAATATTCTTTCAAGAAAAATGGCTAACGCCACACATCGTTTCAAAAACAGTTTATAAAATATATGGCTGAACGAATAAAAATTAAGAAAGGCTTACAAATTCCATTGTTGGGGCATGCAGAAGAGACACTGCGTGGTACGATTACGAGCGAATTTGTGAAAATTTGTCCCGAAGATTACCAGGGAATAACCCCAAAACCGGCGGTTAAACCGGGTGATGTGGTAAAAGCGGGCTCCCCCCTGTTTTACGACAAAAATCATATCGAAATGTTGTTTGCTTCACCTGTTAGCGGTGAGGTAGTAGCGGTGGATAGGGGCGAAAAACGTCGTATTCTCAACATTACGGTAAAAGCTGATATGGTAAATCAGTATGTGGATTTTGGAAAGAAAAAAGTAACATCGCTTTCGGCTGACGAAGTAAAGGCTGCGATAATCGAAGCTGGTATTTGGTGGATAATCAAGCAGCGTCCGTATGATATTGTAGCAAATCCCGAAAAAACACCGCGCGATATTTTCGTTACCGGATTCAACAGCGCACCATTGGCGCCATCGTTTGACTATATATTAAATGGACAAGAAGATGACCTGCAAGCCGGTTTCGATGCATTGGCAAAACTCACAACCGGAAAGGTTTATCTCGGCATTTCACCCGACATTATAAACAAAGGATTGCGTTACGCAAAAGGTGTAGAAGTTACCGAATTTATAGGTGTGCATCCTGTCGGAAATGTGGGTGTGCAAATCAATAAATTGAAACCTGTTAATATCGGCGAAACGGTGTGGACGCTCAGCGCATTAGATGTAGTTATTATCGGTCACCTTTTCAACAAAGGCATTGTTGACATGACGCGTACGGTTGCGCTCACAGGCTCGGAAGTGAAGAAAACAGGTTATTACAAAATGCTGATTGGTACGGAATTGACTTCAATTTTCGAAAATAACGTTACCGAAGGCATTTCGCTCAGATATATCAGCGGAAACGTGCTCACAGGTCGTAAAATTGAGAAAAATGGCGTGCTTCGTGCTTACGATTCGCAAATAACCGTAATCCCCGAAGGCGATGATGTACACGAATTAATCGGCTGGGCATCGCTCTCTCCAAATCGTTATAGCGCAAGTAATATGTATCTTCGATTGAAAAAAGCGTATCGAATGGATGCACGTATACTTGGCGGACCACGCGGTATCATCGTTTCCAACGAATACGACAAAGTATTCCCGATGGATATTTTCCCCGAACAATTGATCAAAGCTACTATCGCTTTCAATATCGACAAAATGGAAGCGTTGGGTATCTACGAAGTAGCGCCCGAAGATTTTGCGCTTTGCGAATTTGTAGATACATCGAAACTTGAAATACAGCGTATCATTCGTGCCGGATTGGACTTGTTGAGAAAAGAAGTAGAATAGATATAAGAAAGAAGACATAGGAAAGAAGAAGCAAGTTTTGAGCTTGCCTTCTTATTTCATATTTCTTATCTCTTATTTCCCCAAAATATTAACAATATAAAAATATAAAACTTTGAAAGCGTTAAGAAATTATCTTGATAAGATAAAACCGAATTTCTTAGAAGGCGGCAAATTGCATTGGGCGCATTCCACGTTTGATGCCATTGAAACGTTTCTTTATGTGCCCAACAGCACATCGAAATCGGGTGTGCATATTCACGATGCACGCGACTCAAAACGTACGATGATTGTCGTAGTCCTTGCGCTCATCCCCGCGTTGCTTGTAGGTATGTACAATGTAGGATTGCAGCATTATTTGGCAATAGGGCAAGCAGAAGCGGTTGATGGTTTGGCAAAATTCCTTTACGGATTGCTGGCAGTGCTTCCGCAAATTGTTGTTGCTTATGGTGTTGGACTTGGTATCGAGTTTGTCGTCGCGCAAGTGAAAAAGGAAGAAGTAGCCGAAGGATTTTTGGTATCGGGTATCCTTATTCCGATGATTATGCCAATAGATACACCGTTATGGATGTTAGCATTAGCCACTGCCTTTGCGGTTGTTTTTGCCAAAGAAGTATTCGGCGGAACAGGTTATAATATTTTCAACGTAGCATTGATAGCACGTGCGTTCTTGTTCTTTTCGTATCCATCGAAAATGTCGGGTGACCAAGTATGGGTACGCACTGCTGACACATTCGGTGTAGGCGGCGGAACGGTGGTTGACGGATATTCCGGCGCAACACCACTCAGCCAATTGGTTACAGCCGATTCCGGAAATTTTGCCGACTTCACCTTTACAGGCGTTACCGGACAACCGCTTTCTATTATAGAAATGTTTATCGGATTGATTCCCGGTTCAATTGGTGAAACTTCTTTGGCAGCCATTCTATTGGGTGCACTTATTCTGATTGTAACCGGCGTCGCAAGTTGGAAAATTATGTTTTCGATATTTGCCGGTGGATTTGCAACGGTTGCTGTTATCAATCTTTTTGCTGCAAATTTAGTAATGGAAATGCCCGCTTATTATCATTTCTTGTTAGGCGGATTTGCTTTCGGCGCTGTGTTTATGGCAACCGATCCGGTTACCGCTGCACGTACCGAAACAGGAAAGTGGATATACGGACTCCTCATTGGATTTTTGGCGATAGTCATTCGTGTATTCAACCCGGGTTTCCCCGAAGGAATGATGCTCGCTATTTTGTTTATGAATGCTTTTGCGCCGCTTATTGACCTCTACATTGTAGATGCTAATATCAAACGTCGTATGAAAAGAGGCATTGCCGCAAAAACTTTAACGAATGGAGGAAAAGGCAATGAATAGAGAAAGTAATGTATATACTATACTGTTTTCAGCGATAATGGTTGTCATTTTCGCACTCGGATTATCGCTCATTCATCAAACATTGAGACCAAAACAAATCCAAAACGAAAATGTTGATACAATGCGGCAGATACTTCGCTCGCTCAATATCGAAGCCAGTGCAGCCGAAGCCGAAGCAAAATATGCGGAATTGATTAAAAACGCTTATCTGATTGCGCCAGACGGTTCGAAAGTTGTCGGAACAGAGGGAACTCAATATTACGATCGTGCATTTTCGGCAATTTCGAGAAGAGATGCGGCAGGACTTCCTGTTTTTGAGGCAAATGTCAATGGGAATACCATATTTATTTTGCCGATGAGAGGTGCAGGAATGTGGGCACCTATTTGGGGATATTTGGCAGTGAATGCCGATGGAAATACCATTTTCGGTGCAACGTTTGACCACACTTCCGAAACGCCTGGCTTGGGTGATGCAATTGCTACGCAAGCGTTTGGTGAGCGATATATTGGGAAACGACTTTTCCAAAACGGTGCGTTTACTTCGGTGTCCGTAGTAAAACCCGGTGCTTCTTCGCTTCGCGGAGAAGACTATGTTGACGGTGTTTCGGGCGGAACAATCACGAGTAGGTCTGTAGGAGTAATGATGTATCAAAGCATCGGCGCGTATGAAAACTTTTTAATGAATTTGCAGAGATAGACATATGAGATAAGAAAATAAGAAATAAGAGGTTGGAATTAAGAATGCAATATCATTGAAGATGCTTCTTCTCTCATCTTTTCTTCTTTTCATATTTCCAAAAAATATAAAGAATATGGCAATTTTATCCGGTAAAACAAAAGCGGCGTTGTTAGGTCCGCTGAATAAAGATAACCCTGTTATCGTGCAAGTGCTCGGTATTTGTTCGGCTTTGGCAGTAACTGCCAAATTAGAGCCGGCAATAGTAATGGCTATTGCGGTAACGGTGGTAGTAGCATTGGCAAATGTGATTATTTCGTTGCTTCGAAAATTGATTCCTACCCGCGTGCGTATGATTGTGCAGTTGATGGTAGCAGCTACTTTGGTAGCTATCGTGTCCGAATTATTGAAAGCGTACGCTTTTGATGTGAACAGACAATTGTCGGTATTCGTGGGATTGATTGTATCGAACTGTATTTTGATGGGGCGTATGGAAGCGTTTGCACTCGGAAACGGACCTTGGCCATCATTTCTCGACGGAATTGGCAATGGATTAGGATATGGTTGGATTTTGGTAGTGCTCGGTTTTGTTCGTGAACTTTTTGGATCAGGTACATTGCTTGGTTATCAAATTATTCCACAAATATTTTACGATGCAGGATACCAAAACAACGGATTTATGTCGCTTGCGCCTATGGCAATCTTGTTGACAGGCGTTATTATTTGGATTCATAGAGCAAGAAATAAAGATTTACAGGAAACAGAATAAATAATTTACGATTTTAGATTTACGATTTTAGAATTGGTTCTACCGAACGCCGCTTTCAATCGTAAATCCCAAATCTAAAATAAAAAAATATGGAAGCTATTAATTTAATCATCAGGTCGATATTTATCGAAAATATGATTTTCGCCTATTTCCTTGGAATGTGTGCCGTATTGGCGGTGTCAAAGGATTTCAAAGCCTCAATAGGATTAGGTCTCGCTACATTGTTTGTAATGGTAATAACGGTGTCAATTAACTACATTGTTGTAACTTATGTATTAAAAGAAGGTGCACTTAGTTGGCTGGGCGAAGAGTTTGCGTCAGTGAATTTGAGCGTATTTAGTTTGCATATTTTCGTTGCGGTAACGGCTTCATTTGTACAAGTAGTAGAGATGATAGTTGAAAAATACGCGCCACGACTTTATAATCAGTTGGGTATTTTTCTTCCACTGATGGCTGTAAACTGTGCGGTAGTTGCCGGTTCGCTCTTTATGGAGCAACGCGAATTTGCAAATATCGGTATTGCAGCAGCTTACGCTTTCGGGTCGGGAGTTGGTTGGATGCTTGCTATTGCTGTAATGGCATCTATTCGCGAGAAATTGCAATATTCACACGTTCCGAAACCATTGAAAGGTCTGGGTATTACGTTTATTATAACGGCTTTGGTAGGTATCGGATTTATGAGTTTTTCGGGGATTAGTATTTGAGAAATAAGAATTAAGAGATAAGAAATAAGAATTAGGGAAAAGAATAAGAAAATGAGAATGCAGTTTTTGAAATTGTTTCTTCTGTCTTCTTTCTTTTGTCTTCTTTCAAAAAAGAAATTATAGATTATGAACATATTATTGAGTACAGGAGCAGAATTGATGGTATTAGCAAGTGTTGTGTTTCTCTTGCTGATTATTCTTCTTCTCGTGATAATGATATTAATTGCCAAAAAGAAAATGATGCCTGCCGGAAATGTGGAGGTAGTGGTCAATAAAGAGCGAAAACTCGATGTGCCGATGGGCGGAACACTACTCAATACGTTGCAGGCGAACAATATATTTCTTTCATCGGCTTGTGGCGGTAGCGGAACGTGCGGACAGTGCGGCTGCCGTGTAACAGAAGGCGGCGGAGAAATTCTTCCAACGGAAAAAGTTTTCTTTAGTCGTAGAGAACAGCAAGGACATTGGCGCTTGAGTTGTCAGGTAAAAGTGAAGGACTATATGTCTATTGTGGTTCCCGACGAGGTCTTTGGCGTGAAAGAATGGGAGTGTGAGGTAATTTCCAATAAAAACGTATCGTCGTTTATCAAAGAATTTGTCGTGAAACTGCCCGAAGGCGAGAAACTTGTGTTTGAGCCGGGTTTGTACAGCCAAATCAATGTTCCGAAATACAAATCAATCAAATTTTCGGATTTTGCTATTGAAGACAAATACAAAGCGGAGTGGGACAAGTTCAAAATGTGGGATTTGGAGTCGAAAAACGAAGAAGATACCATTCGTGCTTATTCGATGGCAAATTATCCTGCCGAAGGTAATATTATCACTTTGAACGTGCGTATAGCTACACCGCCGTGGGATAAAGAGAAAAATACGTGGGCAGACGTGAATCCGGGAATTGTATCGTCCTATATTTTCAACTTGAAACCGGGCGACAAAGTAATGATGTCGGGACCTTACGGGCACTTTATCCCGATTTACGACAGTAAACGTGAAATGCTTTGGGTAGGTGGTGGAGCCGGTATGGCGCCATTGCGTGCGCAAATTATGCACTTGTTGAAAACGTGTCAAATCCGTGACCGGAAAATGTCCTATTTCTATGGTGCGAGAGCATTGGCAGAAGCGTTTTATTTGGAAGATTTCCACGAATTGGAAAGAGAATTTCCGAACTTTACGTTCCATTTGGCACTTGACCGTCCCGACCCGGCGGCTGATGCGGCAGGCGTAAAATATGCGGTAGGCTTTGTACATCAGGTAATTCACGACACATATCTTGTTAATCACGAAGCGCCCGAAGATATAGAATACTATATGTGTGGTCCCGGTCCGATGGCTAATGCGGTAGAAAAAATGCTTGACAATCTTGGTGTTCCGCCGGAAATGGTAATGTTTGATGATTTTGGGTAAAGTAAATTTTATCCTGAATCAAATTCAGGATTAGATTGACGATTTCGGATTGAAATTGTTGATTAGAGAATAGACAGAAAAAATCCTTCGTAGAATAATTTTCTATGAAGGATTTCTGTTTTTACGATTTAAACAATCTTTCAGATGTAAAAGTCTCTTTTCTGCTCGATAAAATGAAAATAAAATACAAAATTACTCATTTATTAAATATTGCTAATTTTTAATGTAAGGGGGAAATTTTCTATGTTCGAGGTCGCGTTTACGTAATAAAAATACACTATCTTTGCCCAAATTTAGAAAATTTCTTAACTGTCTAAATTAAGAGTGGTATTGAATTTTATAGAAACTAAAAAATGCTACTCTTTTTGTGTATGCATTTGGTTTAAAAAAGTATGATCATCGATAAAACTATTCTCGTTAATTTGCAACAAGGCGACTTATCGGCTTTCAATTTTATTTTTAGGGCTTACTTTAATAATGTGAAGCAATTTATACAAGCCCTTGTAAAATCGAAAGACGAAGCTGAGAATTTGGCGCAAGAAGTATTTGTAAAGTTATGGGAAATAAAGGATAGAATTGATCCGGAAAAGAATTTTGGGGCATTTCTCTTCAAAATCTCTCATAACATCTCGCTCAAGTACATTGAAAAGAAGCTAAAAGAGAAAAGTTTTTTATCCGATATTGCATACGTATTAGAAAATAAAAGCGCCGCTGCCGATGACGAATATTTATCACGCGAACTCCTTTTAAGAATTGAATTGGCTGTTGAAGAGCTATCAGAACAAAAAAAGAAAATCTACCGAATGAGTGTCGATGAAGGCATTGAGACTGAAGAAATTGCTAAAATATTAGACCTAAATCCACGCACGGTTAGCAACACCTTGCGGCTTGCCATTAACGAGGTCAGGCAAAAAGTTTCAATTATTTTGGCATTTATAGCATTGATTTGAAAATATTGATGAAGCTGTAGTTTTGAACAGCTCTATCTTATGACATAGATTAATGACACCGCAGCGTTCGTTGGACCAAGATAATGTTTCTTCTCAGCAGCTACCGGTTTACCACAGTTACCGCACTCAAATTTCAAGTAATCGAGGTACATATAGCCTATTACGTTGAGAGTGGTTTCGATTGCCCAGCGTGGCGCTAAACTCCACCGATGTCCGTATTGGAAACTAATATTGTAAGCATTGCCCCGATAACGATATTTTGCCAAAGCGGGCATAATACTACCTGACAAATCAAGTCCACCCATGTTGAAATTGGCGTACATTAGACTGCTGCCGATAAAATGTCCGTTGAACGGCTCTTGAATCCAATAGCGCAGCGTGGGTTGTACCATATAATGTGCAAATTTTTTGTTATTAGTATATACAAAGGGATTCCAACCGCCGGAAATATCTAATGTGAGGTCTTTGTTCAACAGAAATTCCACACCTAAATTGAGTGTAGTGGTTGCCCCGTACAATAGATTAGTTTTTAGTGCGACGCGAGAAGGTTGTTTCACGCCGGAGAAAGTATGAGAAGTGAAAAAAAGATTTTCGGTATCTGGTAAAATGATCTCATCGTCGGGTTGTGTTGCATTTTCACAGACAATCGTTTCTACTGCTTCCGGCTCAGTTGTAGACTCAATTTTTTCTACCTCATCTACTTCTTTTACAATGGCAACCGAAGGAGGGTTTGCGGCTCTGACAATCTGATAATTAGACTCTTTCCCTGCAACGGTATTGACAACAGTTTGGATTGTTTCGGAGGTATTTGCGAGGTTATTTTCATTGTTCTTCTCAGGCTCGGGAATGATAAAGATGTATGTACCGACTATGCGATAGGTATAACCTGTGTCTTGCAGTGCCTGATGAAGTATTTGTACAATTGTTCCTTCCTGTTCGGTAAGCATCACACGTTTGTTGCTGTCTATTTGGTTATTGTAGCCGAAATTGATATTGGATTGTTGCTTTATTTCGTTGAACAATTCGAAAAGTGTTAATTGATTTCTTTGTAACGATACTCTCGTATCTTGTGCACTCGTAAATGTTGCCTTACACAGAAATAGAAGTAAAAATAAAGAAAATAGTACTCTTATACTCATCGCGTAAATGCGAATTATTTTACCGATTCGCATTAGTTATAAATATATACGGTTTTCCCTTCAATTCGATAGTCGAAACTTCCTGTTAACTCTTTTAATACGTGCAGTTTGGTTTCTATACTTTCATTGATAGCGAATCTAATCGAATAAAACATATCATCTATTTCCGTAAACGCCGAAAAATCAACCGACTTTTTGCAATATACACCTATGGCTCTAAGAATCTGACTCAAAGAAAGGCTATCAAACAAAAGTTGTTCTTCTTTCCAAATTGATGCCAACCTCAAATCAAATGCATCTAATTGACTTATCGCGGCATTTCCGGTTAGATGGTCGCATATTAGTTGACCTCCGGGCTGCAACATAAACACCTCTCCGTTGTCTAATGTTACACGTATTAGTCCCTCTTCTAGTGTAATCTGCGTTTGATGGTCATCAACCGACTCTTTTACAGCAAACTCTGTGCCCAAAACAGTTACCTGTAAGTGCTCTGTAGTTACTATAAATGGTCTATATTCATCTCTTTGAACAACAAAAGAAGTCTCGCCCGATAGTTGCACCTCACGATTACCAACGTTGCTCTTCGAATATGTAATTTTACCTCCCGCATTGATATGAGCAGATGAGCCACACGGTAGTATAACCATTTGCATTTTGTCTATTGGTGCATAAACACTTATATATTCGATAGGATTCACAGAAGCCCTGTTATTAGAATAAAAGAAAATGCCTCCGGCAAGAAGTATAAAAGGAATTAAAACGGCGGCGATACGCATTGCTAAACGACGTGCAGGATACATCGACATATATTTCGTCTTTGTTTTTGCAACAATAACCCCAATTTTATCATGAATTTTTGGAAGCACTTCTTCCACAGATGCGGTATAGGGGACATCATAAGAGTCGAACTTTTGCTGCAAAGCCATCTCCTTTTGGTTACCATCTCTTTTGGAAAGCAACCAATCATAAAATAGTTTTTGTGTTCTTTGAGGATGTTTATTGTCAAAAAACGAATTTACTATATCTGAATATTTTTTCTCACTGCTATTGCTCATGACAATTTCTATCAATTATATATGATTAGAATAAAACGAGTAAAGCATTTTTATTCTAATAATATTTAGCGAAAATTGATCGTCTATTTAGTCGAAATTAATTGTTTATTTATATTGCCTTTTTTATACATTCATTGTTTATTTTGATGAACAATATAATGGACAAAGATAATACAAATTGCCTAATAATGTATGCTTTATTGTGATAAAATAAGGAAAACGCACGAATTGAAAATCGACGTAGTCAAATTTTGATCATTACAAAATACACAAAACTACCTGCAAACGGGCAATATCTCTTTCATAGGTAATTTTATTGTTTTATTTTGAATACATTCTACTCTATGTTCGTATAAATATATTCTACCTGTTCATAATATCCGAAATTGGGTATTTTGCACGACCAAACAGGACTAAATCTTTTAGTTTTTTGATAATTTAAGAATTTTATTTTTATGTGGACTTGAGTATGGATGATAATCAGACTGTTAAATTTTTGAATATTATAGAGGTTGTTTAAAAGGACACGAATGACATCAATCGTAAGGAATGTGTGGGTAATGTATAGTAGAAAGGTTGAGGAGAATGAGTCTGTCAAGTGTCTGAATTACAAAAAAAAGAACTTGTAAGAATTTCTTACAAGTTCAAAAAGAGCTTCGCTTCCGTGCGGTAGCAGCGATTTATGGTGAAACTAATCTTTACGCTCGTTTTTATTTTTTCAACTCCTCCAAAACCACCTTATTCTCGTAAAAAACATTGTTACCAAAACCGCTATACTCACCATCACAATGCCTTGTAAAAATCCAAGCCACGGATTTCCGGAATGATGAAACAGTGGATATATTTTCAATAAATTGAGTATGGGAATAGAAAATAATCCGGTACATACGTATGCAATCATTGGGTTTTGTCCCGACATAATAATAAATTGCGTGCTTTTTAGGCATTTATAGTAATCACAAATGATATTCAATGCTATTAATCCTATAAATGCAAGTCCACTTGTTACAAAATAATAGCTGTATGTGGAGTGATCTTTTTTTATACCTCCTTCGAAGGCTTCAAAAAATAAGCCCAATAAAAGTAAATAACCTCCGGCAATAAACAGTCTTCGCCACAAAATGATAGTTGTAGAATTATCTTTTCGCAAAACAAAATATCCTGCAACAAGTAAAACTGTTGTAACGAGTAAATTTACGACAAGAAATCGCTCAAATAACAACCATACATTGCCGATAATAAGTAAAATAGAGATGACGAGCAAAACAGCCGAAGATATCTTCTCACTACTTTTCTTTTCCGTTGGCATTTCGTTTTTCCTCGTTTGCATCCAGTCGTATAAATACTCACCTGCAATGCTTCCGGGAATAATGATAAACAGGTATTTTAAATAGTTGAATTTGTAAAACCAGCTTAACGGTGTGAAGTCGAAAATCGCTTTGGTTATACTGCCGTCAATTTTCGAGCCCAAGAAAACAGCCATAATAAAAGGCAATATGGCAATGCGAGCAAGTCTGTTTTTGGCAGTAAAAATGTATATCAGCGTACCAAACAGTGCCATATTGGCTAATACCAAGATGATAATGTTGCTGAAATGCGGGTCAAACTTTCTATCGTTGGCGTAAGTAATGGTGTTCAATAGCACGAAAGCTGCAACATACGCACTCAGTTTTATGATTATGCGAACATAATTGGGTATTTTGTATGGAATACGCATAAACATTGGAAAAAGTAACAAAAAACACGACAAGGATAACAGCCACGCCCTTATATCTTGCGGACTGCTGATGACCCAAGGATAAAAATGCTGTATGAAGATGGCAAAGAAGGTCAGTTGTGCTCCTCGTTTTAGCGCGTCATACACAAGTTTAAGTTTCGATTCTCCTTTTTCGATTTTACCTTTGACGGAAAACGAAAAAGCTGCTCCCATTGCAAATAAGAAGAATGGAAACACCAAATCCACCCAAGTGATTCCCGGTACTTCGGGGTTAAAAACGTGCGTGGGTGGTGGAGTTTGGGCGTGATACATCCATTCCGGCAATATACCGAAAGCGATTGAGCCGGATAAAACCATTAATATAATGGCAATTCCTCTTAATGCGTCTAAAGCGTATGAGCGATTATTCATCTAAATGTTGTTTTACAATGGGATACAAATACTCCGCATAACGCATAAAACCTAAATCCGTAAAGTGAACGCCGTCAACGGTTGCTTCACCATCTATGCCAATCATTCCTGCCGAAGGGATTAAAAAGGTATTTTGCTCGCCTTTGCACAATAATTTCGCGAAAGCTTTGTGAAGTGCCGCGTTTTTTGTTTCCACCTCATTTCGCATACGCAAATCGAATCGGCCTTGTGGAAAAATGGGATTTTCGATAAATAAAATGGTTACATCGGGTTGTTTTTGGCGGATAATATCGTAGAATTTTTCCATTTTCTCTTCAATCTGTGTAACGTTTACATTCGGCATAAAATCAAGAATGATTAAAGATACTTCTCTTTCTGCGATTATTTCTGCAATTTCGTAGTCAAGCTGTCCGTTTCCGCTAAATCCGAGGTTGATAAACTCCGTATCAAGCCAACGCGACAATATACTTGTATGCGCCATACCCGGACGCGAAGCGCAAGCTCCTTGTAAAATGCTTGTACCGTAGGTAATTATTGGTTTTCGTTGCGTAAATACTTCTCGCTTGGGAAGATGCAGGAATGCTGTTGAGTCCACACCAATTTCCAATGAAGTAACGCCATCGTAAAGAGGGAAATAGAGCATAAATTCTCGTCCTTCTGCGGACATATTGGCAACGATAATAGCGTGATTTTCAAAACCGTCTATCAGCGTTCGAGCCGAATTGACAAACTCCCACTTATCGCCTTGAAGACAATACAAATCAAATCCCTTGACGCCAACGTTGGTCATATGATTCAATATATTGTTTCCAACCAATGTCCATTTTAGCCCAATAGATGAGCTATTTGACGAAAATCGGATAAACAAACCCGCCGTATCTTTCCCCAGCCGCCAAACAGGTGGTCGCGTTTTGGATTGTAAATGTGCCGGTAGCCGTTCATAGCGAGTTTCTGTCTCTTCCGATATTTTTCCGAATAAAGGAAATGCAGCTGCATCGTAATATTTCAGCTGTGCATTGGATACTACACTAAAAATTGACAAACAAGCTATTAGCGTAAATAATCTAAATGTTATCATATCATTTAACTTTAAACCTATCTTATCATTCCTCCATTTCTCATTCCGAGTTCTACCTCATTCCACATATTTTTTGTGATAATGTGAACGATATCAAACACCATCACACCGTCTGATCCGGTGAGATTCATTTCAATTGACCGTCTCAAGCCATCGGGATTTTCGTAGAACTGATCGGCAAGAATACCACCGCTGAACTCGTTGTCTCCAAGTATGTTTCGCAAATGTCTGTTTGAGCCTTCAACGGTGTACCAAAGCCCTGACCATTCGCGACTATCGGTTTCGTTGCGAATGATTGAGTTGTTTGTGAAATAATCTTCTTCCGAAATATTGGTGTAATAATTCCCTGTTGTGTAAAGGTCAAGTACTTCGGCATAACCAAAGTTTTTATATTCGGGTGTTGCCCAATCGAAATCTTTACTTGGGTCGTAGGTATTGCTTGCAAAATTTACACCCACTTCATAATAAGACGGATACCAAGCCCCTGTGTATGTCCCAAATGAAATATTCGGATTAACCGATTTGATTTCATTGTGCGCCAATACAAAAAAATCGTAGATGTTTTTTGCACGCCATTCTGCCCATTTGAGAAAATGTTTGCCGTTTTCTCTGTTGTATTTTCCATCTTCTGTTTTTACCCACTCATAGATATCTTCCGGAAATCTGACCACTTCTTCACCGATATATTTTTCAAACTCTTTTTTCGAAAAATCGGAAAAATCCGCCCTGATACCATCGTAACGTGCGCGGTCAATAATAATGCCGTCTAAAGCGGGATAAAGGTGCGCTACTTCTTTCAATACGCTGAGAATATGCTCTCTATAATCTTCATTGATTGGATTAACCATTGCTGAGTACGACCTTTTCTCTACGTAAATGGGGATTAATCCTCTTTCGGGATTATACACAATAGTAGCCCAATCGTGATGACCGGAATAGACCAATCCTCTGTCGTAATAATTGTGCCCTGCCACAAAAATATTCAATGATGCGTGCACTTCCATTCCCAAAGCGTGCGCTTTTTGAATAAAGTGTCCGAGGTAATCAAAATGTATTTCTTCGTCGCCGAGCCATTTCGTCATTCGAGGTGCAATTTTGCTGTCGTACAATACTTCACCTGATATGGGTCTGATGCAGACAACGGCGTGTGTGAAACCTAAGTTAGCTACTTTTTCGAGATAATAGTCGATCGAATCTTTGTTGCTGAAACGACTAAAATTGGCTTCGGCATCAAACCACATCAATGCTACTTTGCCTTCGGGATTGATAATTTTGCTATTTTTTTCATTGCAAGAAATCAATGTGAAGCACATAACGGCGCATAGAACGAATAATTTGTATAGATGTTTCATTTTTAATTAGTTATTTAATATTGTTTCTTCAAACACATTTCCAAAACGGTCTGTAACTCGAATTTTTATTTGAGCATTTTTATTATCGGGCGTTGCCTTAAACAAACGGTCGGTTTTTGCGGGCGAAATCCAACTGTATCTCAATTCTCGCGAACACATTTCTACGGCATCTGCATCAAAACCCGAAAAACGTGTCATTTCTCCTTTTGCTACTCCGTCTTCAAACCATTCAACTTTCCATTGCGAGTCCCAATTCCAAACATTGACAACGATGTCATCGGGAAATTCTTCATAAATTCCCGCTTCATATACTTTGAATTGGCGGTCAATTGGGTGTTCAAATCCCTTGTAAATCCACGTAACATCGTTTCCGTTCACTTCATACACAACAAATCCCATTGGCGTTCCGTCGAGATTAACATCGCCTTGCCACCACGCGCCCGAAACGGCGGGTGTGATGTGCTCGAATAATCTTTCGTTGTGTTCAACATTCAAGCTGTAATGCATATGTCCGGAAATGATATTGACATAATAGGGCTTTAGCAATTCATATAGTGCCCGTGCGTTGATGGTTTGCGCAGCCATTTCTGACTGATTGAACGCAAACGGCGTATTATCGGCTGTTAAACGTGTCGGAATGTGCAAAACAACAAATACAGGTGTATCGTGTTCAACGAACGACAGGTTTTGTTCGAGCCATTGGAACGTATTCTCGTCGATATAACCGATGTAGAAATACTCACGTCCGATGAAAAACGCGTTGTTGAGCACGATATAATGCGCACTTCCCCTATTAAAAGAATAGCATGTGGGTCCGAAACTTCCTTCAAATGATTGAAATGATGTTTCGTGCGTTCTACCGTTGTAATTCATATCGTGATTGCCGATAGCTCGATAAATGGGGATATCCAAAACCGAAACGGCATCTAAATATTTCGGAATGATGCCCAAATTATCGCCCGAAATATCACCACAATCGAAACCGAAAATATCAACATCAGAAAATTGTTTTACAAAATCGACACTTTTCAACATAAATTCTTTGTACCGATTCAGTTCAGTAGGATCTGCTATTTGCACATCGGTTTGTACGATAAAACGATGATGCGCATCGTCTTTTGGGTTTCGGAGAAGTTCAAAATTATACTCAAACACATCTTTTTCAATCTCTTTGTAGAAAAGCGGAATGGTGCTGTTTTCTACTTTCGGTAAATATCCCGACGGTGTTGAAAGATAGACAAATCGAGCGTTTCTATCCAATTGAAGCGTGTATTCGCCTTCAGAATTGGTTGTTACACAAGAAAAACCGTCGGTAACGACAACTCCGCTGAGACCTGTTTCACCGGAATGTACTTTTCCGCGAATTTCTTGCGCGTTTGCGGAAGTATTCCAAACAAAAACAGCTATAACGATACAAAGATTTCTAATATTCATTGTATTACTTTTTTACTGATTCCAAATATTTATCAATGCCTGCTTTCACATATTGCCATTGATTTTTTTGTTTAAGGTGTATCATATCGAATAAGAAATAACCATCGCCGGCATTGATAGCGGCATCTACCGATTCGGTTATCGCTCGATTGACCACGTGAATATCCGTTGTTGCCCAAGCGCCGTTTCCCACATCAGGACCACCAATGACAAGTGCATCATTTCTGATTTTATTTTTGGCATTGGTTACAAAACCTTGCACTGTCCATTCGGTTGTTCCAAAGATACTTGTTGGTGCAGCATAAGCGCCAATCAGAATGACATCCATGTGGTCGGCATAACCGTAGTTTTTATAATTGGCATTTGCCCAAGCGGGAAAAGCGGCTGCCGTGTTATAGTCGGGACTTGCCCAATTAACACCCACGCCGTAATAGGTAGAATACCAACCACCGACATAAACGCCAAAACTCATTTCCGGATTTTTTGTTTTCACTGTTTTCTGCGCTTTTTCCATAAAGTCGTGAATAGTTTTCACACGAAATTCCAACCATTGTTTGAAATAAGTGGGCAAAGTGGCGGGAAGATTCCCTGCTGTTATATTGGCATTCATCACATCGCCCGGAAAATTTTGAATGGAATAGCCCAGGAAATTTTCGAATTTCTCCCTTGAATAGTCCGAAAAGTCGCTGTTAATATCATCAAAACGACCTCTATCCAAGAAAATTCCGTCCAGATCTTTGTAGCTCGCTAAATCTTCTATCAAGCCAAGCAGAAAGTTTTGAACATCTTCGCTGACCGGATTGAAAAACTTCGCACCGCTGCTTCCTTCGTCTAATGTATTTTTTATTCCTGTTGATGTGAGCAATTGTGTTGCCCACTCTCTTTTAGTGGGGTCTCTAAATAACATTCCGCTTCCGCCGAGTGAAGTAAGATTGCCACCAACAAAAGTATTGATACTTGCGTGCACTTTTAATCCAAGTTCATGCCCGATATCAATGAAGGCTTGCAGATAATCCCACGTGGCGGTTCGGGTTATTTTGGTATACCCTGCCGGTAGCCACGCACCGAGCCATTCTACTTGTGCTATTCTTGATGTTCTGAAAAGTGCATCGCCCGAATTGGGACGAACACAAACAACAATGTCAGTAAAACCTGCATTTTTTGCAATTGTCAAGTCGCGACGGATATTTTCTTTGCTGTCGGCAAAGTCAGGAAAATTGGCTGCCGCATCTATCCAAATATATCGGGGTTTTTCCGATACTTTTTCGTCATCGTCCCATTCCCAAGGATACTCTTTTTTCCCTTTATCACACGAGGTGGAAAGGGTTGAAAAAGAGATAATCAATGCGAGACAGTAAATTAAAAAATAATTTAGTTTCATTACAAAATATTATTAAATGGTTGTCTTAGAGGATGTTTTAAATTTATGTTGATTGGCTTGAAAAGCCAGATTTTCATAACCGTAGGTCAAAGCGAAGCGGCGACCTGCGGATAGCAACACCTCCTACACCTATCGCCTGAAAGGCGAGACAAAACAGGTGATGTCCTGCCTTTCAGGCAGAGGTTTCGTGGGTGCATTTACCGCAGGTCGCCGCTTCGCTTTGACCTGCGGTTATGAAAATTTCGCCTTTCAGGCGTTTTTGGAAAAATTTAAACAACCTCTTAGAAAGGAACACAAATTCCATAATTGAAATTTGTGTTCCAAAAAATCCTCATTACTACATATCTATACAATCAAACTGAACACCTACCACATATCCGTTGGTAAACATAAAGTAGAAATACAGGAAATAACCGTCATCAGATACACGGAATGCTACATCACCCGTCCCATTTCCATTGACAGGCGCCATTATTGCATTCGCTCCATACCTATTTGCAGGTGATGTCCAAAGCGCTACCGATGATGCCGACCCCGAGAAGTTGCCATCGGCATTAATAACCCAAACCTGATCGGCTGCTCCCCAAGTGAAACTGTTAACGTGATTGTAAGTTACATATTTTCCTTTGTTGAACTCTACATAATCTACGGCATTACCGATGTAGTTGGGATCGTTTTGATTAAGAGCTGCTACAACGGTATTGGTTGTTCCTCGTACACGTGCCAAACGGTTGTCGGAATAGCCTATCACGAAGTAGTCGGCAGTAACGTCTGTGTCCGACGTACATACAATGTCCACATTGTTGTTAGACCACGAATATCCGCTGATTGTAACAATCTCCGGGGTATGCGAAGTCAATACGCCATTTACGACAGTCCAGCGCGCAAATTGGTTGGTTGCGCTGTGCAATCCGGCTGTGATAATCGCATTTCCGTCAATACTTCCATTGATAGACACTTTGCGTCCGATGGCGGTAGAGCCTGATGTATCCCAATCGATGAACAATTCAGGTGTTCCTGTTACAGATGTGAGTTTCCATATTTTGAACGTACCTGCATTTGGTGCAAGATTGTTTATCAAGATATTTCCGTCTCTATCGGCTGTGTTGTAGAAGTTTGTCAAACCTCCTGTGATAGCGCCTAAATCTATTGTTCCGACTTTTACACCCGTTCTGGCGTTGATGTAAACGCTTCCTTCGCCACGAGTGTTCAGCACAACATAATCTTTTGTTACGGCAATTCCGCCTGTCATATTAATGGTTGTGATGCCCAAGTCATTGGCAAGTCGTTTTTCGAACATTATTTTGAAGCTGCCTTCACGTATTCCCATATCTATTTTATTCGGAATGGATTTGTTTACTCTGTACGTATTGGTTGTTACGCCATCGTGCGCCGTTACAACAAAAGTAACCTCGTTGTTGTAATCAATTTCGGTTGTAACCGGATTGGGCGAAATAGTGGCGTGATGCGACAAACGAACATTTGCTCTCGTTGGCGGCAAATTGTCTAACGATACAATCGAAATTGTTCTTTCTTGCTGATTGATAACGCCTGTTAATCCTAATTCGGGTAAGCTAAACTCTTCTATCAAACAAGCATTACTTTTCCTAACTTCTGCTCTTACCGTGTATTGCTTTTTCTCTTTTCGCTGATCTGTTACGGTAATCGTGTTCGATTTTGTCAAATCCATAAAAAACAAGGAAGGCTCTACAATCACATTGTCGTCAAGATTTGCTCTTACTCTCATTTTTGAAAGCATTGCTTGTGTAACTTCATTGTTACTGCTTTCGGGGAAGAAATAGGGTATAGGAATCACAATTTCGTTACTTCCCTCCGTGCTTAATCCTACAAATTCTCCTGCGCCGTTCTCAAAAGCTGCGACAATACTGTTGATACCGTTTCTGGATACGGACGGCAACAGTTCGTCAGGACTCTGGCAACCATTGAACAATGAAAATGCAATCATTGTCAATGATACTATGTATGTATTTATTTTTGTTCTCATAATGTTTGATTTTATCTCCATTCTTCGTACTGCTCAATACCTGAATTGTTGGCAAGTTCGCTGTATGGAACTGGTAAAACATAAGTTCTCGGCAAGAATTTGCGATCCTGTAAATCAGCATCTACACGCTCGTATAAATATTCGCCGGCGCTCATCGATATTTTCATACCGTGTACACGATAGTTATTGTACTCTATGTGTGCAAGCCTCCAACGGCGCATATCCCAATAGAGATGACCTTCGTATGACAGTTCTATTCTTCTTTCTTGACGAATGGCTTGGAATAGTGCATTGCCGGATAAACCTGTTTTCGGCGGTAAACTTACGCCCGTTCTTGCTCTTACGGCATTGATGTCTGCCAATACCGTTCCGGAAGAAGCATTTAATCTGAAATTGGCTTCAGCTCTATTCAGATACACTTCCGCCAACCGGATTTCTACCATTGTTTGCGAACTGAGAAAAGTAACCAAATCTCTCAGGTTTTCGTCTCTCAATTTTCTCAAATAATATCCGGTGGTTGTGCGTCCCTGTGCGTAAGTATCTTCTCTGTATGCCATATATCGACCATTGGTGCCGCCCACAGAATTTTCCATTACTCTGCCTTGCCATACCGAACCATTGTAAATAACGGTAGCGTGAAAACGAGGATCCAAGTCGGCGTATGGCGGACGCGCAGTAGTTCCACCTGCTACGTGCCAAGGCGACCAATCTACTATCTGTCCGTTTTTTGATTCATATGCTTCCACCATTTCTTGGGTCGGAGTACCGCTTCCACCTTGGTTAATGATTTCGCCGAATGTGGAATAATCTTTGTCAAAAGAGTGGTTGGGTTCAGTTACTAAATAGTTGTATTCGAGTACTGATTCCGAGTTTTTTCCTTTCCACGCATCTTCATATTTGTCTGTCAGAGCATATTTATTTAATGCAAATACAGCATCGGCAGCATCTTTTGCCGATTGCCAACGTTCGGCATAAAGCATTGCTCTCGATTTGAACGCATAAGCTGCGCCTTTTGTTACCCTGCCGCTATTTGCCATATCCCATTCTATAGGTAAGTATAACGCTGCAAAGTCAAGATCTTCTTCAATCAAATTCCACGTTTCGGCTGCCGAAGAGCGGTTTTTGTTTCTTTCCAAGTTCATATCTCTGTAAAGAATAACACCCCCGTGTCGTTTCGCTAATTGAAAATAGAGAAATGCTCTGAAAAAGCGTGCTTGCGCTTCGAACTGTTGGGTTGTTGTTTCGTCAAATTTGGCATACGTTTCAAGACCGACAAGAAACTCATTTACACGTCTGATTCTCTCATATGCTCTTGCCCAAGCGCCCAAAAGGTTTCCGGTAGGCGACATCTGTTCGGGAGTGAATACATACATATTCGCATCGCCTGCGCGACTTCCCGGCACATAAGAGCCATACTTCATTGTTTCGGTTAATCCCTCTGTCATATTTCCGCTGAATTGGTCGGCACCAAAAATGCCATATCTATCCAAGTACGCATAGAAAGTATTGACGTATAGCGTTACCGTTTCCTGATTTTCCCATACTAATTTATCCGAAATTCTATCTTTCGGCGTAGTATCAAGAAAGCTATCACAACTGTTTAGCATCAATACGGCAAACAGCAATGTTATATATGATATTGTCTTAGTTTTCATACGATTATTTTTTTAGAATGTTAGATTGAGACCTACAGAATATACCTTCTGCTGCGGATAATAACCATTGGAAACACCCGGCTGTTCGGGGTCGATACTATATTTGGTCAGTTCACTAAACGTAAGCAGGTTTTGTCCTTCTACATATATCCTAAGTGCATTTACTCCTGCACTTTTCAAGATATTTTGCGGTATATTGTAGCCAATTTGCATACTTTTCAAGCGAAGATAGTCTCCTTTTCTGTACCAGAAAGTAGATGAATAGCCGTTATTGGTACTTGCTTGAACGATTGATAAACGCGGAAATTCAGCATTTCTGTTTTCTTCCGTCCAAGAGTTTTCTACCAAATATACGGGCGAGTTTCCACCGTGGTAGAACGGCTTGGTCATCGAAGTATTATCCATAATCCAGGTGTCCGAATAAACGCCGGTTAAAGCTACATCTCTACCCAAAGCGGCTTGCCAAAGCATCGACATATCAATTCCTTTCCAATTGGCGCCAAGTGTGATACCGCCCATAAAATCGGGATAGGCAGATCTGCCCACATATCCGCGGTCTTGTTCGTAGCTGATCACGCCGTCGCCATTGCGGTCAAGGTATTTGATATCACCCACCCTAACGGCTCTTCCTTGCATAATAGGCCAATTGTCAATCTCTTCTTGGCTTTGGAATAATCCCATAGCGATATAACCCACTTGTGCGCCCACTTCTTTTCCGGTTAGTTTTAGCCAATCGGGCGTATTTTCCGAATCGTTGTATTTCAACCACCTGCGTTTGGCATACGTGCCGTTTATTCCTACGTAGTAAGAGAAATTGCCAATCCTGTTTCGATGAGTTAAATTAAACTCAAATCCTTTGTGGTCTTGTTTGTTTGAATTTTCAAAACCATAGAAGAAACCGCCGAAAGAGTCGGGATATGTGGCTGATATTCGTGCCGGAATATCGTAAATGTACTTATAAAATACATCGAACTCCAATCCGAGCATACCTTGCCACATATTAATGTCGAATCCGGCATTGTATTGAAGTGATTTTGCCCACGTGAGGTTGATGTTAGCAGGGTTAGATGTGTTGAGACCATTTACTGCCGTGCCGCCAATCACTGCTGCCGGAATATTGACATTATTGTTTGTCAAAAACGATAATGTATTCAGATAGAAATAAGCAGGTAAATCGTTTGTGAGTGCAGTGAGACCAACGCTTCCTCTGAGTTTCAAGTTGTCGATCGTGTCTTCAAAAGAATTTTTAAACCAATCTTCTTCCGAAATTCTCCACGCCGCAGAAGCTGCCGGAGTTAAAACCCAACGTTTTCCACTGATGTTTCTGCCTGCGAATAGATAAGAGCCGTCATAACGGGTAGAAACTTCCAACAGATATTTATCGGCATAACCATAATTTAGTCTGCCAAGAAATCCTGCTTGACGATTTTCGCCACTCATACCGCCTATTGTAGTTCTGTCTTTCAGTGTTGCATAATTCAATTCGTCAAGTGCAAAAATGTCGAATCCAACGCCGGTGGCACTAAATCTGTTGTTATTGCCTTGAATAGTTTCCATTAAAGCTAATACCGACAAACTGTGTAATCCAAACTTGTTGGTATAGAATAGACTCGTATTGGTGGTTGTTGAACGCGAATGAGTTAACCCTTCGGTCAAGCTGGCATTATTGCCTCTGGCATCATAAGATTTTGAATAAGAGATGTTCCCGTCAGGATTTGTTGGAACATTTGCTACCATTGTCTGATATGGTGTTGAAAATTGTTTCGACATCAAATCCGAAAAGTCATATGCCAATAAAAATTTCGCGCTAAGTCCTTCGATGAAAGGAACATCGTAGTTCAAAGAGAAATTCGTTTGTACAACATTTGTTCTGCTGCGATGATAGCCTGTGAGGTCTGACGCTGCCAACGGATTGACAAAAGAGCTTGCCGTTCTGGTAGAAACGGGGTATCCGTCTATTGTTTCGGGAACAAATGGCAGGGCACGAATTGCCTGTTGTGGAATATTATTCCAATCGCCCGGCGCTGCCGAATAGAATGGACGTTCTCTTTCTTCTACACGTCCGCTCAAATTGAATGCCAATGATAAATTGTTGGCAATTTTGGCATCTATGTTTGAGCGCGCATTGATTCTATTGTAACCGAATCCGCTTACATTTCCGGTCTGATTGAAATTACCGAGCGATACGAAATATTTAATTCTGTCGGTACCTCCGCTGGCATTTACATTCACGTTAGAATTTGTTCCGACACCGAATGTTTTTGCATACCAATCAGTGTTTCCCCAACCATCTTCGTTATTCAACATTTTTTGCACGTGAGTGGAAGAAAAAATGGGCGTGTCACCGTCTAATTCGCGAGCTTTGTTGTACCAATACGCATATTGAGGTCCATCTAACATTTGCAGCATCTGAGCATTTGTGCTTGCTCCATAAGTTCCTGTGAATGTAATGCGTGAAGTACCCTCCGCGCCTCTTCTTGTGGTAACGATGATAACAGCACTCGCGTCCAAACCATATACAGCGGCAGAAGAGGCATCTTTCAAAACCGAAATGCTGGCAATGTCATTCGGGTCAATTTCGGAAATACTGCGAGGTATGCCATCTACAATATACTTGGCACTTGATCCGCGTACCAAAAGAGCTGCACCATCCGATCCGGGCTGCCCCGACTGTTGTAAACTGACAACACCCGGCAATCGTCCGCCGAGCAGATTAGTGATGTTTGCTGTTGGTGCTTTTAGCAATTCCGAGCCATCAATTTGAGACACGGCTGCACTCACACTAATTCTTCGTTGTGTACCGAAACCAACTACCACAATTTCGTCCAATGTTTCACTTGTTTCTAAAAGGATTACGTCCAACGTTCTACGACCATTGAGTTCTATCTCTTGCGTAGTAAATCCAACGTATGAAAATGCCAATGTTGCGTTGGCATTTGCGCCGACAAGCGTATAACGCCCGTCCATATCGGTAACCGTACCGGTGCTTGTTCCTCTTACTTGAACTGCCACACCGATTAAAGGTTCTCCCATATTGTCTTTCACTGTTCCCGTTACTGTGTTTTGGGACAATGTCTCTTGAGAATACATCATACTGCTTATGGCAAACAGTAGAGATAGTATCCCTTTTGTGAAAAATGTTTTAAAGTGCCTCATATTAATATTATTAAGTAAAATAGTTGTCGTTTTCTTAAAATGAGCGCAGTTTTTTCGTGTTTCTCTTATTCCTTTGTTATTTATCTCTCCCAATATTTCTCTATCTCCTCCAAAGATTTCCCCGTCGTTTCCGGAACTAATTTCCAAATAATCAACATATAAGGAATACACATAAAGGCAAACAGAATAAATGTGCCGGAAGGTGTCAAGTTTTGGAGCAACCAAGGCGTTAATTGACCTATCAGATACGTTCCTACCCACAATGAAAATCCCGCGATAGACATCGCCAATCCCCGAACTTTTATCGGATACATTTCGGATAAAAGTACAAATATTACCGCACTGATGGATATAGCGCAACTAAAAATATAAGCCATAAAGAAGATTAGCAACAAAATAGCGGGCAATCCCCACGTCGCACCCATTGAAAAATAGATGGCAATCAGTATTAAAAATACAATCATTGCGGAAACACCATAGTAAATAAGTTTTTTACGTCCGACTTTATCAATGATAAACACCGCAATAATAGTGGCTATCATATTTGCCAAACCAACCATTACTTGATAAAACAGAGAATCGCCGCCAGACAATCCGTTGTTTTCAAAAATAGTTGGTCCATAATATAATACGGCGTTTACACCCATAAATTGTCCGAGTATAGCTATGGCAGCACCGATTAATACCGCTTTTTTAATTCCCGGTTTCAGGAGTGTTTTCCACTCGGATTTTACTTCGCTGGCAACTACTTTTTTTGTTTCATTCATCTCATAAAGAGCCGTTTCTTCTGTGCGGAATATTCGCGTAAGTGTTTTTGTTGCCTTTTGTTCCCTGTTTTTCAGAATCAGCCAACGCGGACTTTCCGGAATAAAGAAAATACAGACAAGAAAAAGAAAAGCCGGTATTGCTTCTATTCCTAACATACCCCTCCACGCTTCGATATGGAATATTTTGTTGAGAAGAGGGGTTGTAATGCTGGCAGCTCCGTTTGCCGAAAAATTCAACAATCCGAAATTTACTAGATATGCTCCAAAAAATCCGACAGTTATCGCCAATTGATACAAAATGACCATTCGTCCCCGGTATTCGGCTGCCGATATCTCCGAAATATATAATGGCGAAGCGATTGAAACAATACCTATGCCAATTCCACCAATAATGCGATAAAACACCAATTCCGAAATATTGGCGCTGATTGCGCAACCGATAGCAGAAATTGTGAAAAGTACAGCTGCCAAAATAAGCACTCGTTTACGACCAAATTTATCGCTCAATAATCCGGCAACCGAAACACCTAAAATGCAGCCAATTAGTGCACAACCTACATACCATCCTTGCGAAATGGTATCAAGATTGAACTGTGTTGAAACTTGAGAAATAGTTCCCGAAATTACAGCCGTATCATATCCGAATAAGAAACCGCCTAATGCAGCTACAACGGATAAAAAGCTGATATACTTCAAATTTACGTCTTGTTTCATGTTTTTTTTGTTGATTTGCTTATTTGCTTATTTGTTTATTCATATTACATGAAGTTACCATAAATATCTATTTCCTTGTCGAACGGATTTAGTAATGCATCAACCAATACGGCGAAATTACCTCTTTTAATTGAGTTGTTCAGTGCAAATTCGCCTAAATTGTATTTTTCATACAACGCTTGTGCTTCTTCGTAGATATTTGCATTTTGTTTTATGTTATTTATCAGCGTTATAGCATTTTCAAGCGTAACCGTATCTTCCAAATGCGCTAATGATACATTTTTGTAAACTTCACTCAATCCGTCTAACTCCGATTTTAATAGCGGCTCATCAACTCGCAACCAAGTTTCGTTACTCCATCCGATACTTCTTCCTTCGCCTCGAAGAATACCGGTAACACCAATTCTTTGATAGACAGGAAATAAGGGATTATCTTTTTCGACATCTAAATAAGGCATCAAATAACCGCACGCAGCCAAAATCTCTTTTTGAACATCTCTTACCGAAACATCTTCAATGCGACTGTTATTTCTGATTGCCAAAGCTGCCAAAGTACCCGCCGTTTGTCCGATTTGTAACACAACAGGTTGCAGGCGAGTGGTACCATTTACCAAATTGGATACGGAAATGGATTTTTCGGCAACGATTAATCCATCCACATTTTGAGGAATAAGCGCTCCCAACGGAAGCCCGTAGGAGGGAATGGGGTAGAAATAGAGTTTAAGCCAATTTTCGGGGTTGGGATTGCGTCCGTGATGATGGTCGACAGGATAATCGCCCACAGCTATATTCGTGCGATAAAGCGGAAGTTCTTGGTCGAAAGGATCTGAAATATAATTCAATGTAAATCTTGTTTTTCCGTGTATTCGTCTTGATTCTCTGTGATAGGGAATAAAAGGCAGTAAATCGTCGGTTGGAAATTCATCGTCAGCCAATCCTAAAGTGGTAAAACCCAGTTCGTTTTGTATGAAATAGAGGAAACTCATCGTGAAGTTTTTGGCATCTTTCAGCACTTCTGTTCTTTCAGCAGGCGACAAGTTTACGATATTCGTGTAAAAATCGTTCCCTTCAATAGGCCAATTAATCATATATTTATTGTTGGGAAGTTTTCCGTAGGTAATCATTACTTCTTTCGACCGCGTTCTGTGCGGTTCTTTTGGTGTGATACACAAATCATTAATCGCCGCGCAAGCGAAATACGAAGGATCGTATCCATCGGGTTTCGGAATGCGAACATCTTTGCCGTAATCTTTCAAAATGGCAACGTAAGTAAGGTTTTGCACAATATTATTTGCTTCTGCCGGTGCGATGTATTCATTTGTTACATAGCGACTTTCCATTCCTATATCATACGTTACACCGCAATATCTCGCCACATCGCCCAATTCCGTCGCATCTATGAGTACGGTGGCTTTCACCGTTTTTATATCTCCGTTCATATTTAATATTACGTGCCAAACGCCCTCTTTGTTTTCTGCCGAAACAAAAGATGTTTTATGCCACACTTCAAGATTTTCTTCGTTGGAAGTTATTGTTTGAAAAATCTTGTTTCCAACCGACGGTTCAAACAAAACATTGCTAACCCATCCGGTTTTCAATGCATTGAGACTTCCGTAATGTGAAACAAGCGAATCTTTAAATTCGCCGTAAATGCCTGCGGGAAGTTTGTAATTTCCGTCAATCGCGCTTACACCGGCGGAAGTGAGCATTCCGCCCAACCATACGGTTTCTTCTGCAATAAGTGTTTTTGCACCCAAACGGGACGCGTGTATACCTGCGGCCGTGCCGCTTGCTCCTCCTCCAATGATGAGAACATCAACAGTTCTTGGCTTGGATGCGTTGCAGCCAACGAGAAAAGCGACTTGTGAAAACAACAAGAAGTAAAATATTTGTTTGTTCATAAGCATTTTATACTATAATATTATTCAAAATAACCGTGCGAATATTAAATATAAACTAATCTAAATTTATACTTCACGCGACAAAGATATGTATTTATTTTATTTATTCCAAATTGATTGATAAATTATTTTATAAACAAATATGAGTTTGTTGATTTTATATTCATTCTAAAGCCTTTTTAAATGGATTTTGGTGTAGATAAAGATAGAATATACAGGATTTATAGGTTTTTTTCGATGGTTTTGTGTGGATGGTTAAGCGTTTTTCACAATGGAATGCTTGTTTGACAATAAATTTATTATCAAAATGCTTGTAAGTAAAAATATTTTATTTACCTTTGCGGAGAGATAAATTGATTTTATAAAATATATTATAAGTGTATACTCTATGGATGTTAACAGTAAAGAGAAATCAAATAGTTGTGATTTAGGTAAATACGCATCTATTTACTTTGACGAATTACTAAATAATGTAATTCCTTTTTGGGAAAAACATTCCCTTGATAAAACGTACGGAGGTTATTTTTCGTGCCTCGATCGTCAAGGAAATGTTTTTGATACGGATAAATTTATGTGGTTGCAAGGACGGCAAATTTTTACCTTCTCTATGCTCTATAATAATGTAGAGAAAAAACAGTCGTGGTTGGATATTGCGCTTCACGGGGCAGATTTTGCAAAAAAACACGGACGAGACAAAGACGGCAATTGGTATTTCTCCCTTACACAAGAAGGTAAACCGCTTGTGCAACCGTACAATATTTTCTCCGACTGCTTTGCCGTAATGGGGTTCGGCGAACTATATAAAGCTACAGATAGCGAAGAGTTCAAAAAAATTACGCTCGATACCTACCATAATATAATATACCGCAAGAATAATCCTAAAGGATGTTATTCAAAATTAATTCCCGAAACGAGACCGTTGAAAAATTTCTCTCTGCCGATGATTTTGTCGAATCTGGCATTGATTATCGAAGACATTATTGGCACTGCAGAAGTGGAAGATTTGTTGAAAAACGTAGTAAAAGAAATAACTGAGTCGTTCTATCAAAAAGACAAAGGACTTATATTTGAAAATATACTATCCGATGGCTCACTTTCCGATAGTTTCGAAGGACGGATCATCAATCCCGGACACGTGATAGAAGCGATGTGGTTTCTAATGGACATCGGCGTAAGATTCAACAACAAAGAACTGATTGATTTCGCTGTTGAAAACACCTTGAAAATGATCGACTATGGTTGGGATAAAAAACACGGTGGAATTTTTTACTTTATGGACTACAAAGGCTATCCGCCACAACAATTGGAGTGGGATCAAAAACTGTGGTGGGTGCATATCGAAACACTTATTGCTTTGGCAAAAGGGTACCAGTTGACAGGAAATTCAGAGTGTGCGAAATGGTTTGAAACCATACACAATTACACGTGGCAACATTTTAAAGACCCGCAATACCCTGAATGGTACGGATATCTCAATAGACAGGGTGAAGTGTTATTGGACTTAAAAGGTGGAAAATGGAAAGGTTGTTTCCACATACCTCGTGGACTGTATCAGATATACAAAACAATTAAATAAACACCAATCATAAAAATGCAAAAAATGGAGAAAAAGTTAAATTTAATCAAAATGGGGGGGGTAATTCTTCTTCTATTGGCATTCTCTTTGAATGTTTTTGCTCGAGATAATATGTCTATTGAGAACTCAAAGGGAAATTTATCGCAATTGGAAATAACGCAGCAGCGAAAAACAGTGCGAGGAGTGGTAATGGATGAATTAGGAGATCCGTTGCCCGGAGTTACCATTATGGTAGAAGGCGCCACGCGAGGTGCAACAACGTATATTGACGGAACCTACACGATTGAAGCTTCCGATAATGAAAGACTTATCTTTTCTTTTATCGGTATGGAGAGTCAGACAATAGTTGTTGGAGACAGAACAGAAATTAACGTTGTGATGGGCGAAACAGCCGGCATGCTCGAAGAATATGTTGTTATGGCTTTTGCTCCACAAAGGCGTGCGAGTGTGATCGGTGCCGTGAGTACGCTTCCGGTAGGTGAGTTGAGAAGTTCGATTGGCACATTGAGTACGGGACTTGCCGGACAATTGGCAGGTGTGGTAGCGATGCAGCGAACGGGCGAGCCGGGTGCCGGTGCTGATTTTTGGATTCGCGGCATCTCTTCCTTCGGTTCTCATAACCGGCCACTGATGCTGGTCGATGGTGTAGAGCGAGACATTGATTTGGTTGATGTAGAAGATATTGCATCACTCTCGATTCTCAAAGATGCTACAGCTACAGCCCTGTACGGTGTGCGTGGCGCTAATGGAATTATCTTGATTACCACAAAGCGCGGAACAGATTCACCTGCGAGGGTAAGTGCCCGGGTTGAATACGGTATGAACTCACCAACCCGTATGCCTAAAATGGCAAATGCTGAGCAGTGGATTCGTTTTTACAATGACATCAGTATGGATGCTACCGGACGTTTGGGTATTACGCCCGAGCAAGAGGCAATGTATTTAAGCGGAGCAGATCCGGATCTATATCCTAATGTAGATTGGATGCGTACGATTTTCAAAAATATGTCGAATACCGTTCGTGCCAACGTCAATGTATCGGGTGGAAACCCAAAAGTTCGCTACTATGTAGGTGGATCATTTTATTCGGAAGGTGGTATTTTAAACATTGCCGATACACGCCGTTATGATGCTTCGATGGTTTATCAACGATTCAATTTCCGTACCAATATTGATATTAATATTACACCTACGACCGAGTTAGGATTGTCTATCTCAACGCAATATGATACAAGAAATAGACCGGGCTCATCTTTGGCAAATATTTACGCCGCTACGATTTTGACAACGCCTGTCTCCACACCACCCATTTTTTCAGACGGCACATTGGCAAGACCGGCAAATGGTTCAAACCCCTATTTTATGTTGAACAACACCGGATATTCGCAAGACTTTAACAACAATGCACAGTCGTTGATGTCATTGACACAAGATTTGTCGAACTTCGTAATATCCGGATTGCGCGCCAACGTAAAATTCTCTTGGGATGCTTACAATGGTTCAGTACTCCATCGCAGGATAGCACCTTCGGCTTATTATGCAACAGGTAGAGACGAAGAGGGCAACTTGCAATTTCAGCGTACTGGAAATGAAGGAAGCGATTATATGGTTTTGACGAGAGAAAACTCCGGGTCGCGCACCATCAATTTTGAATCGTCGCTTATTTATGACCAAATTTTTTCGGCGGTGCATCGTGTAAACGGACTATTTTTATTCAATATGCGCGAACGTACCAACAATTTTCCGGGAAATTACATCGCAGCATTCCCTTTTCGCAACATTGGTATTGCCGGAAGAGCTACCTACTCGTTTGACGACCGGTATTTTGCCGAATTTAACTTCGGTTACAACGGCTCGGAAAACTTTTCGCCTCGCAACCGTTTTGGATTCTTCCCTTCCTACGCGGTAGGCTATATGGTAAGCAACGAAAAATTTTGGAACCCGGTGCGACACGTGGTGAGCGAATTGCGATTGAAAGCCTCTACCGGACAAATTGGTAACGACCAGATTGGTGGCGACCGTCGATTTGCTTTCAATACAACAATGTTGAACAATCAGCCCGGATTCATCTTTGGCAGCACACCCAATCTCATACCCGGTATTGCCACCGGTATTCCCGGCAATGAATATGTTTCTTGGGAAAATGCTACAAAAAACAACATTGGTATCGAATTGGCTTTTTTCAACAGTTTACGATTCCAAATGGACTATTTCTACGAAGACCGCTCAGGAATTTATATCCAGCAAGAGAGTGTACCTTCGGTGGTAGGATTAAACGTATTGCAGTATGTCAACTTGGGTAAGATGAAAAACCAAGGTTTTGACGGCTCATTACAGTATGAGCGGCGTTTCAATGATTGGTATTTTTCCGGTCGCGCCAACTTTACGTTCAATCGTAACGAAGTATTGTACGATGACCGCCCAACACCTGTTTGGGCATACCAAAGTGCGGCAGGATTTCCTTTTCAGCAACAAAGAGGTTTGATAGCTATCGGTCTGTTTGAGAGCGAAGAAGATATAGCCAACAGTCCGCGCCACACGTTTAGCAATGTGCGCCCGGGTGATATCAAGTATAAAGATATTAATGGTGACGGTGTAATTGATGCGTATGATGAAGTGGCTATTGGTTACTCAATAACGCCCGAAATCAATTACGGATTTGGTTTAAGTGTGGGTTGGCGAGGTTTTGACGCTTCTGCTTTCTTTCAAGGCGTGGGCAATGTAACCCGATTGGTCAGAGGAGATGCTTTTTATGGTGCATCGAACGCGGTTTTCAACACCGGTCAGATTTACAGTGAAGTAGCCGATTTGAGATGGACGTTAGAAAATCCCAATCCCAATGCACGCTATCCGCGTATGTCGATGACACGTGTTGAAAACAATCAACAACCTTCTACTTTCTGGCAGCGCGATATGAGTTTTATGCGTTTGAAAAATGCTGAGATTGGTTATACGCTTCCTAAAAGGGTATCTTCCGGCATCGGACTTTCGAGTGTACGCGTTTATGCACAAGGCGTGAACTTGTTAACATTTAGTGGTTTCAAATTATGGGATCCTGAATTAACTTCAGATTACGGAAATGTGTATCCTCAAATGAGAACAATTACACTAGGTATGAATATTAATTTTTAAAAACGAGCAAAAATGAAAAAAATACGATTAATAATAGCACTTTTGGTTATTTTATCCGCACCTGCTTGTAATAGCTACTTGGATGTACAACTGTTAGATCAGATGACACTCGAAGAGGTGTTCAGCAAGCGCACAACCACCGAAGCCTATCTGGCACATATATACAGTTACCTACCCAACGAAAGGGATTTTCTCAATGACGGGCACGGCAGTTCGGTTCCGCGAAGCGACGAAGCGCTTTTCTCGTGGTATCAATGGGTAGATTATCTGCCTTTTAGAACGGGCAACTGGGGTCCAACCACAGCTGCTTATAATATATGGCATTCGAAGTACACAGGCATCAGTCAAGCCACCATATTTATGAACAATGTTGACAGATGCTTGGAAATTGATCAAAACACGCGAAATATGATGAAAGCCGAAGCGCGCTTCTTGAGAGCGAACTTTTATTTTGAACTATTCCGTAAATACGGACCCGTGTTTATCTGGGGAGACGAAACACCCGACCCGCTCATTAAAGCAGACGAAGTAGACAGACACACGGTAGATGAAAATATCGAATTCATTATCTCCGAAATCGACCGTGCACTCTCTTATTTGCCTTTGCAGGTGAGTGATACGCGCAGTTGGGCAGGACGCATCACGCGTGGTGCAGCTATGGCAGCAAAATCGCGCATTTTATTGTATGCCGCCAGTCCATTGTTTAATGGTACGGAGCTTTATAGAGGGCAGATGAGAAACAGAGACGGAAATTATCTGTTCCCACAAACGCCCGATCCGCAAAAATGGGAAAGAGCAGCACAAGCTGCATTAGATGTTATCAACTTGAACCTTTATCAATTGTATGAAGATAGAAGCGCATCAGACCCATTTCTTCGATCCATTCGTTCTTATCAAGGCGTTCTTTTCAACGAATGGAACAGCGAAGCGATTTGGGGTTCGTGGTCGCGAAATGTAGGTACAGGTTTTGGCGGTACTCCGCCCGGCGATTTCGGCTTCTTCTTCAACTCCCGTGTTCAGCCGCCCCAGTTTATGCCAAACGCTTATGGTGGATTTGCGCCATCGTTGGAGCTTGTGGATACTTATCCAATGGCTGCTTCCGGCAGATATCCAGTAACAGGATACCATAGCGACGGAAACCCCATTATAGACCCCCTTTCGGGATTCAGCAATGTGGGTTTTACCGATGACTTCTTGCATCCGCTCAGCAACTGGCAAACCATCAAAGCGCACAACAGTACGGTGGGACGCGATGCCCGATTCTACGCTTCAATTCACGCCAATGGATTCCTTTGGATCAATGATTACGGCAGAAAAGACCCGGTAACTTATTTCACAGGCGGTACATCGCCATTCAGCCAAGGCGATGCGGTAAGAGTAGGGTTCTTATGGGTGCGTATGACCAATCCGCAATTGAACACCATCAATGCCAACTGGGGAAGAATTTTCAGCCCGTTCTATCGCTTAGCAGAAATTTATCTCAACTATGCCGAAGCTTGTAACGAAAAACCCAGTCGAAACGAAGCAGAAGCATTGAAGTATATCAACAGAGTGCGTGAGCGCGCCGGATTGAACAGACTTGAAGTAGCATACCCCGAAGTGATTGGTAACCAATCACTCTTGCGCGAGTTGATTCGCAAAGAGCGCAAAGTAGAATTGGCTTTTGAAGGACATAGATTCTACGATGCTCGTCGTTGGATGATTGCCGAAGAGGCTTTCACAGGACCCAACTTCACGTTGGAGCTTCGGGCTACCAATTACGAAGCTTCGTGGCAAAGATCGGCAAACGTGTGGGCAGGCGACGACCGCGTATTCCAACCCCGACACTATCTCTTCCCGATCAACCAGAGACAGTTGAACGAGATGAAAAATATCACACAAAATTTTGGTTGGTAATGATTTATGAATGAATTAAAAATGTATATTATGAACAGAATACTTTATAAACCGTTGCTTCTCTTGATACTCACGCTGACAGGACTATCCGCTTGCGTGGATAATCGAGACAACTTTTTGGTAGATAGCAGGATATATCTTGTGAATCCGGGCATTTCACAAATGGACGTATTTGTTGGGATGAATATAAATCCCGCCCGACTGCACGTCATCAAAAGCGGTATATTGCCTCAAAGTGCAAATGTACAACTGATAGTGAATAATGCCATCTTGAGTCAGTATAACGAGACCAATGGGACATCGGTTCAGTTGCTTCCGTCGAACTTTTACAACATTGTGCCGCCATCTATTTTCTTTGGCAACGATGACTATCGCGAAGCTTTCGAAGTGCAGTGGAACAATACCCTAATGGGAAGCCTCGAACCTGGTTCGTACGGACTTCCGCTGCAAATCAGTGCAAACCCGCAATCATTTGTAGCAGCAGATCGTGCCGAAGCACTCTTCATCCTCAATGTGAGAGATGCTACTTTGGAAATGTCAAATTCGGGCTTCTATCCCATACCTCTTTATCCGGTGTTTGGCGATTTGAGCGATACACAGGTACAGTTGAATGTGCGAACTACGTTCCTTAACAATGCCAACATCACCTATCGTTTGGAGGTAGATCCGCAACTGTTGGAAGCGTATAACGAAGCCAATGGCACCAACTTTCTGATGTTGCCTGCAGCAGCATTCACCCTGCAAACGGAAGGAACGCTAACGGCAACCCAAAACGAGGCTCCATTCACGCTCACTTATCACGGCGTAGGATTGAATCCCGGTAATATACCGATGGAGGGACAATACGTAGTGCCGATTCGCATTGTTTCCGTCTCTTCTGAAGGCGGCACAGTAATACCAAGCCCCGAAACGGCAACAATGCTTTTTCCGGTGTTCTACGAATTAATTGAACTGACGAGAGTAACGCAGTGGGAAGTAATCGGCTACAACAACTCTGTTGCAGATGATCCCGGTCTCGGTGCAGGTTGGCTACCAACGCGTGGACCGCAATTGATAATCGACAATAATCCGGCAACGTTCTGGATGTCAGTTTGGACTGTGCCGGGCGTAATTCCGATGTATTTCACTTTCGATATGATGCAAGAGTTTACGGTGTATGATATAGGACTGACCCATACTACTGATCCCGGTCAAAACTGGAGGCCAAGCCCACGTGCAGGATATGTAGAGGTAAGTACCGACAATGCAAACTGGACAAGATTGGTTAATTGGACAATGGTAAATGGACAAAGCTTCCGTGTGAGTGCGCCTGCACCGATAAGAGGGCGATATATTCGTTTGTGGATAACAGAATGTTTCAGCGGTACGCAAGCTATCATTGGAGATTTTAATGTCTGGGGGCAGTAATGTGTTAATAATGAGGTAGGGGTGTATGATGAAAATTCACTGCAATTATCATACACTCTCTACTTCATTCTAACTAATATATTTAAGATGAAAAAAAACATATCAATTTTAATTTTCAGCTTTCTCTTTTTGGGATTGACAGGTTGCAGAGGCAAAAAGGAAACTGTTATGTATAGCTGGGAAAAGCAGCGCACAGAAATTCTTGGCTCAACCGATATGGTATTAATATATGGAGGAGGACATCAACGTTCGCCCTATTATTGGGAAACGGATAGATTGAGTGCTTACGTAACTTATACCGATAGGAATCAACAGACACATTACTTGTTTGACAGCTTTCTGTTTTTAGAATTTCGCGATGGAGGCACGGGAGGAACTAATAATATATTTGCAACCGGTTACGGAACATCGTCAGCCACTAAAACAGATTGGGAAAATCTGATCAATTATTATTTTCAAGCTGAAAAACAAGTCGGGGCATTAGACAAGTGTATAGGGGAAGCTATTGCCGTTTTGGGTAAACCCAATTTCAAACATCAGGTAGTGATTAGTATGCCGGAACCGATTCGTTATCAAGATCCACGAGACACTCTATCAACCTCCGTTTATTGGGGGGAAATTGATGGTGTTGTACTTGACTTTTTGGTAGCGGAAGATAGAATAAAAGCGTGCAAATGGTTTATCAATCGTGTACGTGCCAAATTCGCAGAAATGAATTATCAACACGTGGAATTGACAGGATTTTATTGGCTTGCCGAAGAGTCAAATCATACTTATACGATATTACCGGTGGTGGCAACGTACCTCAACGATATGAAATACAGCTTTAATTGGATTCCATATTACAATGCACCCGGTTTTAGAGAGTGGCGCGCCCACGGATTTAACTTCGCTTATCTCCAACCCAATCATTTTTTCAATGAGGCAGTTCCTTATTCTCGTTTGATAGATGCTTGTGAAAAAGCAATCGCCTACGATATGGATATGGAAGTGGAGTTTGATGAAAGAGTACTTGCCGGCGAAGGAAAAACCGACCGATTAAGAGACTATATGAGAGCTTTTAAAGAAATGGGTATTTGGGAAAATAAACGTTTAGCTTATTATCAAGGTAATGATGCACTGTGGAGATTGAAAAACTCGGCAAATGAGGAAGACCAAGATTTGTATCACGAGTTTTGCGATTTTGTAATCAGTCGACCTCTTAGAAAAATCCAAGTAACATATTAATTAGATATTGTTCGAAGTTTGAATATAAAACAATTAAATAAACAATAATCATAAAAATGCAAAGATGGATAAAAAGTTAAATTTAATCAAAATGGGGGGGGTGATTCTCCTCCTATTGACATTCTCTTTGAATGTTTTTGCTCAAAGTATTACTGTAAGAGGTAATATTACGGACACAGAAGGAGAGCCGTTAATCGGTGTTGCCGTTCAGGTAAGTGGAACTACTACCGGAGTGGTAACAGATATTGACGGCAATTACGTGTTAAGCAATGTGCCTTCCAATGCTATGTTACAAATAACGTATGTGGGAATGGCAACACAAACAATTGCTGTAAACGGCAGAGCTACTATTAATGTAGTGATGCAGGAAGACTCGGAATTGTTAGAGGAATTTGTAGTAGTAGGCTACGGTGTGCAGAGAAGAGTGCATATGACCGGAGCGGTTTCCTCAGTATCAGCGAGAGAATTGACAAAAGCGCCGATGCAAAATGTATCGAATATGCTTACCGGAAGAATCCCCGGATTAACAAGTATTCAAAGATCGGGAAAACCGGGTGATGACGGTACGGCATTGTACGTGCGTGGTATCAACTCCTTTCACGGAAATCAACACCCGATGATTATTATTGACGGTGTGCCACGTCCGATAAATCAGGTAAACCCGAATGACATCGAATCGATTTCCGTATTGAAAGATGCAGCCGCATCTATTTACGGTGTACAAGGAGCCAACGGGGTAATCTTGATTACAACAAAATCCGGAGGCCAAGGTCCGGCAAGAATTTCTTACGACGGCTCTGTTACAATGGCACAAAACACAGCTATGCCGAAAATGCTGAACGCGCCCGACTATATGTACTGGCATAACAAAGCCCGTGAAATGGACGGATTGCCGCTTCTATGGACAGCAGATATACAGAATAGAGTGATGAACAACGACCCCAACAGCATTTGGGGACAAACGGACTGGTTAGACGAAATTTTCAGAACAGGTATGATGCACCAGCACAATATTTCGGCTTCCGGCGGCAATGAAAGAACAAAGTATTTTACAAGCATCGGTATAATGGACCAAGAAGGAACACTGAGAAACACAAGTTTCAGACGCTACAATGTGCGTACAAACTTGGATGTTCAAATTGCCAAAAACCTTAAATTTGTTGCCAATATAGCCGGACAGCGTTCCGATAGAGATTGGCCCGGCACAACCATCGCTAACCAAGACAGTTTTAATCCCATAAGACAGGCGATTACCTCGATACCTGTTATCAAATCTGAGTTCAATGGTTATCCTGTTGCTTGGATGGGAACACCGTATCGTGTAAATGGTTTAGCAGCATTAACCGAATCGGGTTATAAACGTCAAACGAAATGGAACGTCGACACCAACTTCAAGTTGGAATATGATTTGTCCGATTTGGCAGATGCTTTGAAAGGTTTGCAAGTATCTATGTTCGGCGCTTATAATTACGGCAATACAGCCGATTCAAACTACGACCGCTACTATGAACTCTATTACGTGAATCAAAACTTTGACGAAGGAATAGCCGGCGCAAGCGGTTTTTCTCCCGGTAACTCGTATGAGAAATCGGCATCTTGGGGCGACACTTGGATGGTGCGTCCACAGGTAAATTATTTTAGAGAGTTCGACAGACATTTTGTAAGTGCACTGTTTGCTTACGAAGCAAGACAAAGCTACTCGAACACAATGACCGGAAGAAAAAGAGGATACAACAGTGACTATCCGGTAGATATAACACTAGGCTCGGAGTTTCCCACAAATCCGGTTACCGGATCTCATAAATATTATGACGGATATTTGGCTTACATTGGTCGTTTGAACTACACGTATGCATCAAAATATTTGGCAGAAGTAGCTTTCCGTTACGATGGATCTTATAAATTCGCACCCGGCAATCAGTGGGGATTTTTCCCTTCCGCTTCGATCGGTTGGACAGTTTCCGAAGAAAACTTTTTTAGAGATGCACTACCCGCTGTTGATTATTTAAGACTGCGCGCCAGCTATGGAAAAGCCGGAAATGATGCGGTGGATGCCTTTATGCACAATTCACTGTTTGACATCTCACCCAATAGTATGGCTCTGGGCGGAAGACCAATAGCACAATACTTCTCTACCAATCCTTATATCTACCGTAACCTCACTTGGGCAAGCACGGATAGCTATAATATTGGTATCGATTTTGATATGTGGAATAGAATGTTGGGTGTAGAACTCAACCTGTTTTACAAACTCACAAAAGATATTTTGGAAGAGCAAACCGGCAACTATCCTCCCTCATTGGGCGGATACTTCCCAAAATTTCAAAATTCGGGAAAGGTTGAAAACAAAGGATTCGAAATTACGCTCAAACACCATAATCGCATCAATTCCGATTGGAGTTATTCGTTGAGAGGTGATTTCGCATTTGCTCGAAACAAAGTATTATCACGAATTGTAGGCGATAACGTGCCTAACTATCGTTCGCTAATTGGTCAATCTATGGGTGCAAGATATGGTTTCAAAGCACTCGGATTGTTCCAGTCTTGGGAAGAAATCGATAACTATCCTGCTGCCCCAAGCGGAACGTTAAGACCGGGAGACATCAAATACTTAGACGTAAACGGAGATGGTATCATCAGTAATCGATTCGACTATGTGAAAATAGGATACGGCGCCATTCCCGAAATCAATTTCGCAATGAATATGGAAGTATCGTACAAAAATTTCTCTTTGAGTATGTTGTGGCAAGGAGTTGCCAATACCGATTATGAGTTGTCGGGCGAGTATGAAACCGGAACCACTGCTTCCACCGCGTATACTGCCTCATTTTTCGAACAAGGCAACTCGCCCTATTATCGCATTTTAGGTGCTTGGACACCCGAAAACCCGAACGCCAAATTTCCGCGCTTAAGTACGATTGATAACGGAAATAATGCGTGGAGGTCTTCGTGGTGGGTTGTAAACGGTAATTATTTGCGTTTGAAGAATGCCAATATCAACTACAACGTTCCTGCTAAAGCCTTACAGGGAACGCCGTTTAGCAACGTAAATGTTTACCTTGCAGGTACAAACTTGCTTACGCTGAGTCATTTTAAATATGTCGATCCGGAAAGTCCGTCGGTAAGTAACGGCTATTATCCGCAACAAAGGACATACAGTTTAGGAGTTAATGTTACATTCTAATATTAGGAGGAAAAAAAATGAAGAAAATAAAAATAATAGCTCTATTGAGCCTCACAATTCTCGGATTGCACTTCTCTTCTTGCAACGATACGTTGAATATAGACAATACGGAACGATTATCCGATGCGGCTATATGGAGTACCGAAGGCGCTGCCGAATTGTATATTACGTCGGTTTACAAAACATTTTCCGATGTTTCGCAAGTTCAAAATAGTCGACTGCAGTTTTTTGACAGCTATTCGGATATTATGAAATCCACCGCTTGGGACCAGTATGGACACGGTTATAACAGAGCGCTACTACAACTAAGTACTTTTACTACAGGAAGTGCAGGACCTCTTGAATGTTGGGCAAATGGTGATGAGAGTGTATATATTCGTATTCGTCGTGCAAACGTAATGCTCGACGAGCTTAAACGATATGGCGAAGATAAATTCGGCGCAGAGTGGAGTAATATTCGCCGTGCCGAAATACGACTTTGTCGCGCGTTTTCATACTATCGTTTGATTCGCGTATATGGCGGCGTGGTGATTCGTACTGATGTTTCGGGTGTAAACGGTGGCGTAGATGACGGTGCTAATCCGGCAGATATTCACAGAGCGCGTGCCACCGAAGCCGAAAGTTGGGATTTCGTGATAAACGAATTGAAATGGGCGGCAGAGCATTTGCCCGAATCCTCTACGTTTTGGGCGCCAAGATGGACAGGACGCGCCACGAAAAAAACAGCGTACGGATTAATTTCGCGTATGGCACTGTTTGCTGGAAAATGGCAAGATGCCGTTGATGCTGCCGAAAAGGTAAAAGAATTAGGAGGAGCTTTGGCGCCGGATTACGCGAAAGTATTTCAAGTAGATAGTAATCAGGATAACTCTGCCGAAATTTTATTCGGATTGTACTTTTTGGAAGGAACCGTAACCCACGATTATGACAGACAAAATCGTCCCTTCGGTGATAGAGCCGTACATTCTACAGACACGTATGCAGGACACGTTCCTACGTCAGAACTGGCAGATTTATACGAATTTGCAGACGGTACCAAATTCGATTGGAACACTCATTCGGCAGATCCGTACACCAATCGCGAGCCGCGTTTCCACGCCACCATTCTATACAATGGCACACGTTGGGAAGGACGCACCATTGAAACTTTTGTGGGCGGAACAGATGGATTCACGGAATTTCAGCAAGCCGGATCAACCAATGGTCGCACTTGCACGGGCTACTATCTTCGTAAATATTTACAAGAGGGATATACTGATTTTATAACAAGAGGCAGTTATCAATACGATGCCGTACTTCGTTATGCAGAAGTGTTGTTGAATAAAGCGGAAGCTTATGCTATGCTTGATTTCGGCAGGTACAGAATGGAAGCCCTCGCAGCATTAAATCAAGTGCGTGCACGAGTGAATTTGCCGGCGGTAAATGCCACAACACAAGACGAGTTTATGGCATTGTTGCGTAGAGAGCGTGCTGTGGAATTGGCAGGGGAAGGTTTCCGTTATTGGGATTTGCGTCGTTGGCGATTAGCCGAAATCGTTATTAACGGGCGAAATGCACACGGTGTGAGAATTACAAAAAACGCTGATGATACATTCTCTTACGAAAGAGTAGCGGTTGATGGCGGAACTACAAGAATTTTCCCCGCAAGATATTATCTCTTTTCATTGCCTACGGCAGAACTGTCTAATAACAAATTATTGGGTGGCAATAATCCTCTTTGGTAATTAAAACATTAAAAATATTGAATATGAGAACAATATATAAAATAGGAACATTGGCGCTAACTGTTTTAATGACAGCTTCATTATGGAGCTGCGCCGATGTAAACGAAGAATTTGTATTTGTGCACGACACCAATACCATTGAGGCGATGTTTCTAAGTGCCTCTCATGCCGGAAGTGCTTTTACGGGTGAGATACACGAGTTTAATAAAGCCGGAGAATTGATAAAAGGCGCATTTACACAGCAAGAGGTAGAAGGTGGTTACGGATTGATTATATTTCGCATCCCAAGATCGCTCGAAAACGATATTAATTTATCTAACGTGTATTTGAGAGCGAATGTTACATTTACTGTATTCATCGCGCCGGGTTTATCCGGAAGACACGATATTACAGGCGATGGAATTATTATTACCGTAACGTCGGGTGTCGGAACAACGCGACAATATCGTGTAAGAGGTGTTTACGAATAATAGTATCAAACAAGATAAAAAAAATAATCGTATGAAAATAAATATAAAATTATATCAGCTATTTGCCCTTGCACTCGTTGTATTGCTTGGAGCGTGCAACGACAATGATTTGGGTACAGAGGCAACTTTCCTTCACTCCTTTACCGTTACCGGTCAAGTTGATGGAAGAGCTATGCCTTTTAGAGCAACGATAAACGACGACAACACAGTAACGATAAAAGTATCTCCGTATTTGGATGCCGAATCCGCGCTTGAATCTGCAGTTCCCTCTTTCTTTCTTTCAAGAGGAGCAACCGTATCGCCCGATCCCACTATTCCGCAAAACTTTGCGCAAGCGGGTGGAGTGAAATACACCATCACATCGCAAGACGGAAAAACGAAACAGGATTACATCGTATCTTGGGGAATATCCGACCAGCTTCCGTATGGCGAAGGGTTTAGTTTCGCAGAAATCGGAACGGCGAAAACCTTCTTAGGGTTGGGTTATCCCGGTGTATTTGAAGGTTGGAACTATGGAGTAGAAGACTCAAAAGAGTATGGTGATTTGATAATGTACCCTGCATTTTGCGGTGATTATATCGTGCTTCTTTCTCGTGCGTATGTTGATGCAAATCCCGCATCGCCACACGCAATAAAAGTGGTGGACAAAGTGAATTTGAATCCTGCCGGAACGTTGAATTTAGGCTCAATTTCGGTGTCGGATTTAAAATTAATCTCATCCGACTACAAAGGAAATTTGGTTGGTTTGGTAGTGAGAGGTGATGAAACAGAGGTTTTCTCTTGGACGACACCTACAAGCGCACCACGCTCGGTAGGAAAAATCGCAATTAATATGGCATCATCTACCGATGGCTCTGCTAATTTTCAAGTGGCTGGAGATATTACGGGTAATGCTTGGATTACGGCATTGGCACCACGTGGTGCAAGCGGTAACCATTATCGAGTGAAAGTTACGAACGGACAATTGGCATCAAGCTACACTATCGTATCAACAGGCTTTGCAAGCGACGATTCAAGCGGATTTCAAATGATTTCGCCGCTTAATGATTCAGACCAGCCGGCTTTTGTAGTAGGAGATGGTGAAGGCGGCGCAGGAACGAATAATTCGATAAAAGGTTATATCAATTCGTGGGCAGGCACTACTACTAACGTAATGCCCGGATTGTGGCAAAATATGCTACAAACGTGGTGGGTAGGTACCGGAGCTACAACAGTTCGTTATGGCGGTCGTTCGCCTGTGGTTTCAGCATTGCCGATTAATGGAAAAACCTATATCGCTGTAACAAGCGGTTCGGGTTGGTGGCACGCAGCAGCTGTTTTACACACTGATTTTGAAACGCTTGCGCACCCAAATTTGAATATTGCCGAGTCGATAAATCGTAATTGGAGTTATGGTTCTTACTTGGATTGGTATTGGAGCGACGATAACAATGAGGCTTATCTTGCCGTTTGGTTTGGAAGACTTGGATTATATACATTTAAAATGACTTGTTTTGAATAATAGTTATTGACTGTTGGTACTGGCTTTTAGCAGCCAACGCCAACAGCCAACAGCATAAAATAAATAATATGAAGAATTTTTTACTACTACTTTTAGCAATTTTATTCTCTTCTGCCTCTTGTTCAAAACAAGGAAGTGATGATGATAATAACAACCCCGATATCCCAATAGATATCGAAAGACCGGAAGTGGCGAAAAAGCCAGTCCAAATGTGGATTGATGTGGAAGCAAATTTCAGCAGATTTGCAACGAAAGCAAATATTACAGCTTATTTGGAGCGAATGAAAGAAACAGGCTTTACCGAAGTGTATTTAGATGTAAAACCTGGTATCGGTTATGCATTGTACAGCAGTGATATTTTGCCACAGCTAACCATATGGGGAGATGAAATAGTGGAACGCGACTGGGATTATCTTCAATATTGGATCGACGAAACGGAGCGATTAGATATGAGCGTGATAGCAAGTATTTCAACATTTGGTTTCGGCTATACAAGAACGAGAGAAGGATTGGTTTACAACGATAGTCGCTGGGACGGAAAAACCCAAGTAGCATTAGTGAATGGCGACCCCAATAATATGGAAGATATACGCGATCGCGTAGGAGTTGATGCGGCCTTTTTGAATCCTGCTGATCCCGAAGTGCAAGCGTTTGTGATGTCCGTTATCGAAGAAATCGTTACGAAATATCCGAAATTGAAAGGTTTTTGTTTCGATTATTGTCGTTGGTACAACAACGATGATGGAAGATGGTACGGATTTGAGGACAAAACTTTATCAGCTTTCGCATCATACATCGGACGTAGTGTAAACAAAAACGATATTATTACTGCCGGTGGTGGTACAGGACCTCTGTTTGCCCAATGGATTGAGTTTCGTTCGATGACGATTACCAATTTTATTATTAATGTTCGTTCGAGAATTAAAGCTATTAATCCCGACATAGAAGTTCACTTGTGGGCATCGGCGCATTGGGATTCGCGCTACACAGTGGCGCAAAATTGGGCAAGCAAAAGATTTATCCCAACAGGACATATGTACACGGAAACATATCACAACACAGGATTTGCCGATCAATTAGACGTTTTTTCGCTGGGCGCGTATGCCGAAGCCGTTTGGATAAAAGACAACCCCGGTTCGCAGTGGTCGGTGGAAAATTTCGTAACCACGTATGACAATTATACAATGGGCGATTGTAAAGTGATGGGATCGATAGCCACCTATGCCCAATCGTACAGAACAAGACCGGGCGACCTTTCAGATGCTATCTTTCTCTGCTTGACGCATACAGACGGATTAATGGTATTTGAAATTTCGCACGTGATTCATTTTAATCAGTGGGCAACGATAAAAGAAGGAATCGACAGGTATTATAGGAGGTAGTTTTGGATTTTAGATTTACGATTTTAGATTGAAAAGCACATACTTTGCAAATCTAAAATCGTAAATCTAAAATCGTAAATTAATATTATGAGATATATTTTATTTTCAATAGTCGCACTGTTTTTGACAACAGCTTGTGCGGAAAAAAAGGAAGAAACTTTTGTTGAAAAACCAAAACAACTTTGGCTCGACGCAAAAGCCAATTTCGAACGTTTTACAAGCCAAGATACTATCCGTTATTATTTGGACTTGGCGAAACAAACAGGTTTTAACGAAGTTGTGGTTGATGTTCGTCAACTGCAAGGCGATGTGCTATACAGAAGTGAAATCTTAAAACCCTTGACTACATTTGGTGACGGCTTTGTGTATGAACGTGATTGGGATTATTTGCAATTTTTCATCGACGAAGCCCGTAAGCGCGATATGAAAATAACCGTATCAGCAGGAATACTTCCCATAGGATTTGCCTTGACGCAGAGCGGACCGGCTTACGACGACCCCGAACGTTGGGACGACAAAATATGCATCGCCTATACGACCGAAGGATTGAAATCGATGAAAGAAGTAGAGCCGCACCACGTATTTTTGAATCCGGTATTGTCATCGGTACGAAGTTTTGTGCTGGATTACATTACAGAAATTGTTACCAATTATGATTTCGATTCTTTCGCTTTGGATTATTGTCGCTATTATGGTCCGAGATATGATTTTTCGGACTCATCGCGCGTAGCGTTTGAGAGGTTTATCGGTGAAAAAGTAGAACGTTTTCCCGAAGATATCTTTACTTACAATGTCGACGGAAGTCGCGTACCGGGTAAACATTATCAGCAATGGTGGGAGTTTCGTTCCACAAACATCACGAGCCTCATTACCGATATCCGTGCAACAATCAAGTCTATAAAACCCGATGTGCAACTCAGCCTTTGGGCAGCTTCGTGGATACATTCCATCTATCAGAATGGGCAAAATTGGACAAGCCCGGATCATTACGACCCTTATTCTGCGTTTCATTGGGCATCACCCACGTACAAATACACAGGTTATGCACCGCAATTAGATGTATTTTTGCTCGGCTCGTATTTAGACGATGTGTTTGGACTAGACAATCCTGAATCGATAGAATACGCCATCGCCAGAGCGTACAATCTTATCGGTGATGACTGTTTAATTTACGGCACAGTTTACGGCGAGAATAATATTACGAATATGGAAGATGCCGTATATGTATGTCTTACGCAAAGTGCCGGTTTGATGGTTTTCGATATTGTGCAGGTAATCAGATATAATTTGTGGGACGATATTAAAAGAGGGATTGATAGGGCGGAAGTTGAATTGAAAAAAAGCAAATAACAGTTTGATTAGTTTTACATCACTCTTTTTATTAACTTTGTTCCGAATTTGAAAAAGAATTAATTTATCGAACAATGACTTTAAAAAAACTTTTATCAAGCAGTTTAGACAACAGTTTAAGTGGCATTAAATGGCATTCGCTAAAACAATCGATTGTAAAATATCTATTATTTACCGGAGATGCCACAATATCGGAATTAGGAACTGAGTTACAATCAAGCATACCCACCATAACCAAAGCGGTCAATGAATTATTAGCCGACGAACTGATTATAGATTCGGGAAAAGCGCAGAATAATGGCGGTCGTCGCCCTTCTCTATATAGTATAGCTTGTGATAAAACCTATTTTTTAGGTGTCGAAGCCAATCGTTCAAGCACCTCTTTTGGACTTGAAAATTTGAAAGAAGAGTTCGTTAGTATTGAATTAAATACTCCATTTATTCTTGAAAATACGTATGAATCTTTAATGGAGTTTTGCAGCCGTATTGATGCTTTTATCTGCGATAGCCAAGTAGATAAATCATCTATTGCCGGCGTTTGCGTGAGTCTATCCGGTCGTATTAACTCTAAGGAAGGATTCAGCTATAACTATTTTTTTAAAGAGAATCGTCCGCTTGTTGAAATTATTTCCGAACAAATCGGATTACCGGTTTATTTGGAAAATGATACACGGGTAATGACCTTCGGAGAGTATGCCCAAGGCGTAATAGAGAGCGAAAAAAATGTAATATTCCTCAATTACAGTTGGGGAGTCGGTATCGGAATTGTTGCCGAAGGAGAACTTTATTATGGAAAGTCAGGTTATTCCGGCGAATTTGGACATAACCCGTTGTTTGATAACGAAATACTGTGTCATTGTGGCAAAACAGGTTGTTTAGAAACCGAAGCATCGGGCTGGGCGATGGTGGAAAAATTTAAGCAAGCGTTAGCTGCCGGACGTGCATCAGCTATTTCGATAGATGATGATATGACCAATATTCAGCAATACCACAAAATATTATCCGGCGCAATGATTGACGAAGATAATCTTTGTATTGAGCTGATAAATAGGCAGTGCGAAATAATGGGTCGGGCATTGGCAGGCTTAATCAATATTTTAAATCCCGAATTATTAGTCATTGGTGGAGACTTTTCACAACTGGGAGATTTTGTTCTATTGCCGATAAAATCGAGTCTGAAAAAATATTCACTTGGACTTGTAAGCAGAGATGTTACATTAAAAAAATCTACTTTGGGACGCCGAGCCGGAGTAATAGGCGCTTGTCGGGTTGTGAAAGAAAAAATGCTATCCCCATTAACATAAACAACAAACCAAAACAATTTATAATGGAAAATAATAGACGTGATTTTTTAAAGAAAATAGGAATGGGCGCAGCAGTTGCCGCAAGCGTTCCTATTATTGGCTCTTGCGAAGGCGGACGTCTTTCGGCAAATAATGTCTGTGTATCAACGGCAAGTTCAAAACTGATCGTTCCGCCTGCAAACGGATTGAAGATTACCGGAACTTTCTTGGACGAAATAACACATGATATCCCCTCCCAAAACTGGGGCGAAAAAGAGTGGGACCAAGATTTTTGCCATATGAAAAATATGGGAATTGATACCGTAATAATGATTCGTTGCGGATATAAAAAATTCATCACATACCCGTCAGAATATCTGATAGGCAGAGGGTGCTACAAACCTTCGGTCGATTTATTGGATATGTACCTCCGATTGTCGGACAAACACGGAATGAAATTTTATTTCGGTTTGTATGATTCCGGACATTATTGGGCTACCGGCGATATGAGGCATGAGATTGAAGACAATAAGTTTGTAATTGACGAAGTGTGGGAAAAATACGGACAGCATCACAAGAGTTTTCAGGGTTGGTATCTTAGCGGCGAAATAAGCCGGGCAACCAAAGGTGCAATTGATGCGTTTCGCGCTATGGGACAGCAATGTAAAGACGTATCTGGCGGTTTGCCTACATTCATATCTCCTTGGATTGACGGCAAAAAAGCGGTAATGGCAGCTTCAGCCCAAATATCGAGAGAAGATGCGGTTTCGATAGAAGAGCACGAAAGAGAGTGGGGCGAAATATTTGCCGGTATACAAGGCGTGGTTGATGCTTGTGCCTTTCAAGACGGACATATCGACTACGATGAATTAGATGCTTTTTTCGAGGTAAACAAAAGGCTTGCAGATAAATACGGTATAGAGTGTTGGACAAATGCCGAGTCATTCGACAGAGATATGCCTATTAAATTTTTACCTATCAATTTTGAAAAATTAAGGTTGAAGTTGGAAGCGGCGAAAAGAGCTAATTTTGAAAAAGCGATAACATTTGAGTTCTCTCATTTTATGAGTCCACAGTCGGCATATTTGCAGGCGGGACATCTTTATAATCGTTATAAAGAATACTTTAATATGGTGTAGTACTCGTCGTATATTTATATACCACTTGTATGCCATTTGTATATCACTTGTATGTTGTTTGTATAACACTTGTATGACATTAACGGGATATTTTAGGCACAAAAAAGCCGCTTGAGGAAGCGGCTTTTTCTATTTATCGAAATAATTTCTTACTTCTTCACTACTTTTTTATATCCATATACAGCTAAGCTGCCCAATTCTTCCTCAATACGAAGAAGTTGGTTGTATTTCGCCATACGGTCTGAACGGCTTGCCGAGCCTGTTTTGATTTGACCACTGTTTGTTGCTACAGCGATATCCGCAATTGTTGAATCTTCTGTTTCACCCGAACGATGCGAAGTAACCGAAGTATAACCCGCACGATGTGCCATTTCGATAGCGTCCAATGTTTCGCTCAACGTACCAATTTGGTTTACTTTGATGAGGATTGAGTTTGCGCAACCAAGTTCGATACCTTTTTTCAAGAAATCAACGTTTGTTACAAACAAGTCGTCTCCCACCAATTGACACGTAGCACCGATTTTGTCGGTCAAAATTTTCCAACCCTCCCAGTCACCTTCGTGCATACCATCTTCGATAGAATCGATGGGATATTTCGCTGCTAATTCAGCCAAATAATCAGCTTGTTCGGCAGAAGTACGTTTTTTACCGTTTGGTCCTTCGAATTTGCTGTAATCGTAAACGCCGTTTACATAAAACTCAGAAGCAGCACAGTCAAGAGCAATAGTAACGTCTTTTCCGGCTCCATAACCTGCATTCTTGATAGCTGTTAAGATGCTTTCCAACGCTTCTTCCGTTCCACCTGCAAGTGCTGGTGCGAAACCGCCTTCGTCGCCTACGGCAGTGCTCAAACCTTTGTCGTGCAATACTTTTTTCAATGCGTGGAATACTTCCGTACCGCAGCGCAAACCTTCTTTGAACGATGCTGCACCAACAGGACGAATCATAAATTCTTGGAAAGCAATCGGCGCATCAGAGTGCGAACCGCCATTGATGATGTTCATCATCGGAATAGGCAATGTGTATGCGTTTGTGCCGCCAATGTAGCGATACAAAGGCAGACCTTGACACTCGGCAGCAGCTCTTGCCGTTGCTAGCGATACGCCAAGAATAGCGTTTGCACCCAATTTCGATTTGGTTGGCGTGCCGTCGAGTTCTAACATTCTTTTGTCGATAGCGCGTTGTTCTGTTGCACAGTAACCGATAAGAGCCGGTGCAATTACTTTGTTGATATTTTCAACCGCTTTTTGTACACCTTTTCCTAGATAACGACCTTTGTCGCCGTCGCGCAATTCAAGCGCTTCGTGTTCGCCCGTTGATGCACCCGATGGTACGGCAGCACGACCTACCACACCACACTCCAACGTTACATCTACTTCAATAGTTGGATTACCTCTTGAATCCAAAATCTCACGTCCAAAAATACTTGCAATTTCCATTTTTGTTGATTTTTATTTAATGATTTATTTTTCAATTTGCTCTAAAACAATCTGATAACTTAAAACAAGTAGCTTTGTTTTTAGGCTGCAAAGATACTTGTTTTTTTGCGATTAAGCGATATGTTTTTATAGAAAGTTGGTTATTTCGCCGTACTACTTACCAACTCTATTAACACGTGCAAATTAGATGTAATCAAACGCACAGCAATTGCTAATAAAACCACGCCGAAGAATCGTTGCAAAATATACACACCTGCCACGCCGATGATTTTTTTCACAATATCCATATATCTGATAACCAAAAATACGAGTACCATATTTAGTAACAATCCCATAAATACATTGATAATACTAAATTCGGCTCGCATTGCCAACAGAGCGGTAAATGTTCCCGGTCCGGCAATAAGTGGAAAAACTACCGGAACGAGTGTAGCATTGTTGCTGCCCGACTCGTTGCCGTCGAACTTGAAAATCTGTACGCCGAAAATCATTTCCACCGCAATAATCAAAATTACCAGCGCACCGGCAACAGCGAACGACGACAAGTCTACCGAAAACAAATTCAACACCGCCTCACCCAAAAACAAGAAAAGAAGCAAAATACTGAACGAGTATAAAGCCGCTTTTGCCGGCTCGATGATTTTTTTTCGTTCTCTCAAACTTAGGAAGATGGGCACCGATCCGGTTACATCAATAATGGGAAAAAGTACTATAAATGTGCTCATTATCTCAATCCAACTAAGTTGAGCGGCAGCGTGAGTAATATATTCAAAAAAACTATTCATAATTAGTTATGAGTGCTTAGTAACAAGTACAAGTAAATATAGAGTCTTAATGTTCCAACATATATATCGAATCTGATGTATAAGTATCATCGGGCGAATATATCAACCAGTCGGTCAAAAACTCCATCGGATAAGTGTTTATATCTCCCTCATTAGCGGCTGCAATCCAATAGGGTTGATTCAGTAGCTTTGCTGTAATGTTTGTACCGTTTATTGCTAAAACCTCAAACCATAAATGTTCGGCAACGCTGCCCGATTTGTCGGGATCATCAACCGGCAGTCCGAGTTTTACAAGAAATTGCCAACCCGGAACATCTTCGTTTTTACTGCCAAATACTTTCTTAAACAGTGACTTTTTTGTTGCTGCCGGCTGTTTATATTCTTTCCGAAATACTTTTTCAAACGCCGGAAAACGCTCTTTGGCAAGTGCGCTCATTCGCTCGGTTTCTTCGGTTGTGATATAGAAAATAGGGTTTTCTGCCAATGTAGAAACATATATTTCGGGCGAAGTGATGTTCCCGTCTTCTACGGCAAATAATATCCCTGACGGCTCGGTGTGAACAACGTCTTCTTCATTCCTGTCGGAAAAACCGCCGAGTATATTTTCGGGGAAATCTTTTAATGCTTCTTCCCATCGTACCCAACATAGATTTATTCCCAAACCGTCGTATCCAATCATAAACGGCTCTCGTTCTTCCACAGGACGTGTGAGAAAGTTTTTTACCGTCATATTTATCAACGTGTGCATCTGCTCTGCCCCTTGACCGATATTCACCATCTCTAATTCGACCGATTTGCAGCGATGTAATCCGTGCGTGTGAAACCAATAGCGACGATTTTCGCCTTCGTCGTCATATACCGAATGCAGGGTGTAGAGATAATCAGGCGAAGGTGGAGTGGGGGATTTGGCAGTCATATCTGCCCACTTTGCCGACAAAAGTCTGTACGACGAATAATCAATAACCAAACTTGCATTGGGAACAATGGCATTCATCACTTTCAGCTGTAAATGAAATGAAGTCAATGGATCGAGTTCGAAATACATTAATGTTTCGAGGAAATATTTTTGTTCTGTAGCCAAACGTAACGATTGTTCATCTATGGCATTTGCAAATCCGAAGTTGTTCAAATCTACATTTTCGGCACTATTAATATATAACTTGACATTGAAAATGGTTTCCTTGTATTCGATTTCGGCATTGAAACCTTCTGTTTCTTCTGTTTTGTTGAATGAAACAAGTTTAAAATCTTTGACATTTGTCAAAGATTCTTCTATTTGCACTGTCTCGAATTTGAAATTCTTATCGGCAGCGAAAATGCCCATTATTGATGGCAGACCGATATTGCCTTCAGCTAGAAGTTCATATTTTTCTTTGTTGCCCATATTTTTAATTTTATTGATATACTCCCTATTTGTACATTAGCACATTACTTATTAGCACATTAGCACATTAAATTAATCTTCTTCCGAATAATTTTTCACCAAAACCTCTCGATAAGAGTTAAATACCGATGATTGCGATAAAATACCCAAATAAACGCCTTTATCATCAACCACAGGCAGATTCCACGCTTTAGTGTCTTCGAACGTGTGCATTACTGATTCCATTGATGAATGGATATTGATTTTTGCCGGCGCACCAATCATAAATTTTTCAACCGTAAATCTATCGTACAATTCCGGTCGGAAAATAATATTACGAATATCGTTTACCATTACTAATCCCAACAAAATATCGTCTTTATTCACCACCGGAAAGATATTGCGACTGGATTTGGAAATGATTTTTACCATATCGCCCAACGACATATTGGGCGTTACGGTTGGAATGTCTTTTTCCAGTAAATCATCAATTTTCAAAAAAGTGAGTACTGCTTTGTCTTTGTGATGTGTGATTAATTCGCCTTTTTTCGCTAAACGAATGGCATAAATACTATGTTTTTCGAAAAGCAAAATCGTGCCGTAAGAACAAACCGATACCATCATCAGCGGAAGAAACAATTCGTATCCGCCTGTGAGTTCGGCAATAAGAAATGTACCTGTGAGCGGTGCGTGCATCACGCCCGCCATTACGCCTGCCATTCCCATTAATGCAAAATTTTCCTGCGGAAGATGGGTTGTATACCCCAATTGATTAAGCACGTATGAGAAAACAAATCCGGCAACGCAACCAAGAAATAGCGTGGGCGCAAACACTCCACCCGTTCCGCCACCACCGTTTGTTGCACTTGTAGCAAATACTTTGAAAACAATAACAAGACTGAGAAACAACACTACTCCCCAACGAGTTTCCATATTGTAAAAGAAACTTTCGTTCAACAAGGTCTTAAAACTCTCGCCACCTGCGAGCAATGCATTGATGGAATTGTATCCCTCGCCATAAAGCGGTGGAAAGAAGAAAATCAACACGCTCAATACTGTTCCGCCAAGCAAAAATCGCTTGTAGTAAGGTAGTTTTCGAAAAATTCCCTCAAACCAACTCATCGCACGAATGAAGTAAAGCGAAAGTAATCCGCAAAAGATTCCGAGCAAAATAACATATGGAATACGGTCAAGCACAAACGGATCTACTTGCGAAAAAGCGAACATTGCGCTCGATCCCGATAAGAAGTACGATACGGTGGTAGCTGTTACAGCGGTTACCAAAAGTGGAAGAATAGATGAAAGTGTGAGGTCGAGCAACAACACTTCTATCACAAACAAAATGCCCGCAATCGGAGCTTTGAAAATCCCGGCAATGGCTCCGGCAGCACCACAACCGACAAGAATCATCAAACTACGCTGTTCCATTTTGAAGAATCGACCTAAGTTAGAGCCAATTGCCGAGCCTGTAAGCACAATCGGCGCTTCCGCACCCACCGATCCACCAAATCCGATGGTAACCGAACTTGCTGCGAGCGACGAATACATATTATGCGGCTTGATCCGGCTTTTTCGTTGCGAAATGGCAAATAGAATTCGTGTAACGCCGTGACTTATATCATCTTTCACCACAAACTTTACATACAATCCGGCAATTAAAATCCCCACAACCGGATAAAGCAGATAAAGATAATTCGCATCGGTTTGGCTGAAACTGTATGTGAGCGTTGTTTGAATAAACAAGATCGCTTTTTTCAGGGCAAAACCTGCCAATGCCGTGAATATTCCGACAAGGAAAGCCACGAAGACTAAAAAATGGCGTTCTTTGATATGAGAACTGCGCCAAAGTAGAAATTTGTTGTATGCTGTCTTCATTAAATTAATAATTGACAATTTATAATTGATAATTATTTTTGAATCACGATTATTGTTCCATCGTTTTTTAATTTGATGATACCTGGTTGAATGATTTCACTGTCTTTAATCTTTCCATAATCAACAACATAATCAACTTGTTTTTTTATTTCGGGATTTATTTTTAAATATGCAAATGCTATCGGTTGCCGAAATTGTTTGCATAATGCGTTCGAGAATCGCTCGTTGGTAATACGAATACCGACAGAGCCGTCTTCCGCTATCAGGTTTTGCGCCAAACTTTTCGCACCATCATAAATAATGGTCAAAGGTTTATCTGCCAATTCAATCAAATCCCAAGCTATTTCCGGAACGTTGGAAATATATTGTTGTAATTTGATGGGATTGTCCAACAAGGCAACGATAGTTTTTTTATCGCTACTTTGTGTGATTGTGAAAATTTTTTCAACAGCCGCTTCGTTGGTAGCGTCGCATCCGACTCCCCAAGATGTATCTGTGGGAAAGAGAATTATGCCGCCTTGTTTCAAGGTTTCGCAGGCTTTTTTTATTTCGTCTTGCATTTTTTTGATGTTAAATCGTTAAATTTTTGCATAACCAATACGTTTTCAAAGCCGTTTTTTGATGATAGCCAATCTTTTAATATGCCTGATTGTTTGTAATCGGCTTTTTGAAACAGTTCGATACTTTTTTGATTCTTTTCGGGAATGAAAGCGTATAGCTGTTTCATCTTCAGAAAATCAAAGCAATAATCTTTGATAATCGATAATGTTTGCAATCCATATCCTTGACGCCGGTATTTTTTGTCGATAAGAATTCCGATTCCGGCTCTGTGATGCAACGGCTCGAAATCGTATAGGTCGATTGTGCCGATTGTTCCGCCCGATTCTTTCAATTCTATCATCAAACGCAATTGCTTGTTTTGATAAATATCTTGTTTCGAATCAATCAAATATTCTTTGATGACGAAACGAGAAAAAGGCGTGATTGATGCGCCGTATTCCCATAATTCGGTATCGTTTTCCCACGTGTAGAGCGTGTCGATATCTTCGGGCTCTAATGCGCGTAGGCGAATGTTTTTATTTTCAAGTAGTTTTGTCATTGTTTTCTTTTTGAGAAGCGGCACGCCACGTCTCTACAGCATTTTCGGAAATGACGGAATCTATCGGAACATTTTTTTCTTTGCCTTTTTCCCACCACATTATGTTTTCGTCACTTTTGTCTTGTAGAGATGGTGTGTCTCCCGTCTCTATGATGGTGGCGATGGGTTTTTCGCTCAATTTCGCCAACTCATCTTTCGATGTTCTGCAAAAAGCGAATACGATAAACATCACAATGCTAAACCAAAAAAAATCGTTCACTCCAAACCAAGCAATGTTGTGTCCTTCTACCGCTACAACATTCCTTGTCAGCCCGAAAAACACGATATTAATCAATGTTGCGATACATAATGGATACAATCGCCACAAAAATGCGTTTTTGTACACTTTTTCGGCTACCGATTTTTCTGCCGGACGTGGCAGTTTTTTTAGTTTTGTGGGAAACCATTTTAGCGATACGGGAATGATAATCATCGTAAATACAATGATATATTGTTTCAACGCAACGGATAAATCCATTTCACCCGCTCCAAACTTCACTATGCGAAAAAAAACGAGAACGAAAAATAATGCAAGAAAAATGATATTTCCGCGATAGTGCATTTTTAGTTGTTTGATAATATTGTTGTCTTGCATATTTGTCTAGATACTAAATTCCTAAATACTATTTCACTAATTTATATGATTCATCAAAAGGTGTTCTATTCAAAATTGACCGACCGAGTGTTATTTCGTCCGCATATTCAATTTCATCGCCGATAGAAACGCCGCGTGCAATGATACTCACTTTCACATCGTAAGGTTGCAGTTTACGGAAAATATAAAAGTTAGTTGTGTCACCCTCCATTGTGGCACTCAACGCCATAATTACCTCTTTTACTTCGCCGTTTTTTACACGTTCTACCAAACTTGTGATTTCTAAATCCGATGGACCGATGCCGTCAATCGGTGAAATAATACCGCCCAACACGTGGTATAATCCCTTGAACTGTATCGTTTTTTCAATTGCCATCACCTCTTTCACATTTTCCACCACACAAACAGTAGTTGCATCACGCGACAAATCGGCACAAATGCCGCAAATTTCCGTATCGGAGATATTGTAACAACAGTTGCAATATTGTATTTCTTCTTTCAACCGAGCGAGTGTATGTGCGAAGTGACTAACAGACTCATTGTCATGTCGTAACAAATGTAGCACGAGCCGAAGCGCAGTTTTCTTCCCGATGCCGGGAAGTTTCGCAAATTCATTGACGGCATTTTCGAGTAAAACGGACGGATAATGAGTGTTCATTAATTTATAATACTGTTTTAATCCACAAAGATACTATGAATTTGAGGACTATGCAAATATTGAAAATACAGATGTTTTTTGAGAAAAAATATTTTTTATCGAAAATCTGCTTTTTATTCGATGTTATTTTGTATATTTGTGCCTTTATTTATTTGTCAATCAGATAATAAAAATTCTCTTTCGTGGAAAAACGACGATAAATATCTCTTTTTCCTGTCATTTTGACTGATTGTAAATAAAATGCAATAATCTCTCAAAATAAAATACAATATGAAGGTATTAATAGCAACTGACAAGCCATTCGCGCCCGAAGCGACACAAAAAATACAAAACATTGTTGAAACAGTGGGACATACGTTTGAGAAGTTGGAAAAATACACCGACAAATCGCAACTTCTTGATGTGATAAAAGACGCGAATGCTGTTATTATCCGAAGCGATATTATCGACGAAGAAGTGATGAGTAATGCGCCACAACTGAAAGTGATTGTGAGAGCCGGTGCGGGCTACGACAATGTGGATTTGAAAGCTGCTACCGCACGCGGAATTTGTGTGATGAATACACCGGGACAAAATGCCAATGCCGTTGCCGAACTCGTTTTCGGAATGTTGATTTATCAACAGCGGCACGGTTTTGACGGCTCTGTTGGGCACGAAATCAGGGATAGACGATTGGGATTATTTGCTTTCGGACACGTGGCAAAAATGGTGGCGAAAATAGCGCGCGGTTTCGATATGACCGTTTGTTCGTATTCGCCGATTCTCACGCACGAAGATTTGCGAAAAGAGGGCGAATTAGGCGTTCTGCCTGCCTATAATGCGAAAGATTTGTTCGAAAAAAGTGATATTGTTTCGTTGCATATGCCATTGTTGGATGATACATATCATTGTGTAAACTACGAACTTTTGTCGCTTCTTCCCGAAGACGGTATTTTAATTAATTCGGCGCGAAAAGAAGTAGTAAACGAAGATGATTTGATACGAATAATGGAAGAACGTCCAAAATTTCAATATATTACCGATGTGAAACCCGATAAACACGACGAGTTTATAGCGAGATTTCCCAAATGCTATTTTGCTACGCCCAAAAAAACAGGTGCACAAACATCGGAAGCGAATATCAATGCGGGACTTGCGGCAGCACAGCAAATTGTTGATTATTTTGAGAAAGGTGATGACAGATATAGGGTGAATGTCTGAACTATGATTTTTGTGATTTATTTGATTTTTATGATTGAATGCTGTTCTTAAAATCATAAAAATCAAATAAATCACAAAAATCATAGTTCAGACTTATTCTTTCACATACACCTTCTTCACTCTCGGCGAAATCGATGTAAAAATCTCATACGGAATTGTACCGATACTTTTTGCCAATTCGACAACGGAAAGTCCTTCGCCGAAGATAGTAACCACATCGCCTTCGTTGGCTTCAATGTCGGTTATATCAATCATACACAAATCCATACATACATCGCCGACAATTTCGGCAATATGTTCGTTAACGAGCACTCGCCCTTTTCTGTTGCCAAATTGCCGGTTTAATCCGTCGGCATAACCGATGCGAATGGTAGCAATGCGCGCGTCGCGTTCCAACTTTTCTTTTCGTCCGTAACCGATGGTTTCACCGGCGGAAATTTCTTTGATTTGCAAAATGGTTGTTTTCAATGTACAAACATTTTGCAGACCGTCTAACCCACTCGCACTCACGCCGTAAAGACCGATGCCAAGACGTGCCATATCCCACTGTGCTTCGGGAAAACGCTCGATTCCGGCGGAATTAAGAATATGTTTGTGAATGGGATAATTCAGTTCTTTTTCGATAATATCCGTGATGTTTTGTAATGTATCTATCTGTTGTTGAGAAAAATCGTCGAATAGCCAACTTTCTCCGGCAGACAAATGCGAAAATACCGAACGCACTCGCAACCCTTTTTGCGATTTGAGAATATTTATCAATTCCGGAATTTGATTTTCCTGAAAACCAAGTCGATGCATTCCCGTATCAATTTTTAAATGAACGGGAAAATTAGTAATTCCTCTACGCTCCGCTTCCTTTACAAAAGCGTTTAAGATGCGAAAATTGTACATTTCGGGCTCGAGGTCGTTGGAAAACAATTCTTCAAAACCATTCATTTCGGGATTCAACACAATGACAGGCAGCGAAATTCCTTCATTGCGAAGCGAAATTCCTTCATCTGCTACAGCTACAGCCAAATAGTCGCAACGATGATATTGCAATGTTTTGGCAATTTCAACTGCTCCGGCGCCGTAACCATTCGCTTTTACCATACAAATGAGTTTTACGCCCGGAGCCAATTTCGATTTGTAAAAATTAAAATTGTGTACCAATGCATCTAAATTCACTTCCAACACGGTTTCGTGTTTGCGCTCTTCGATGAGTGCCGTTATTTTTTCGAAATGAAATCTTCGTGCGCCTTTCACCAAAATCAATTCATTATTAAAAGTTTTCCAAATGCCCGAATGAATAAAATCTTCGGTTTTTCGGAAAAATACTTTTTCGGGCACTGCAAAAGCAGCAGAATTTGCATAAATATCTGTGCCGACACCGATAATTCTTTCAACGCCTGCCTGCTCAACCATTTCCGCCACTTTTCGATAAAGCGATTTCGGAATCATTCCCGATTGAAGCGTGTCGGAAAGAATCAATGTTTTTTTCAACGAACGATCTGTTTTTCGTTGCTGTTGAAAATCCAGCGCGATTTTTATCGAATTGATGTCAGAATTGTATGTATCGTTTATAATCAAGCAGTTGTTTTTTCCTTGACGAACGTCTAAACGCATAGCAACAGGTTCAAGTTGCAACATTCGTTCACAAATAATAGATGTCGGTATGTGCAAATAAAGCAAAACGGCAAGACAGCTAATAGCATTTTCGACAGACGCCTCATCAATAAATGGAATCGTGAATGAATAATCGTAGTGCAAAAACGTATAATTGATGGTGCTACTGCTTTCTTTTCTGACAATTTTTGAAATGTATAGATGCGCTTCCGAGTTTCGTCTCGACCACGTGAAAGTTTTGGTTGACAACAACATTTCGTCCACGCATTTTTCTACAATCGGATTGTCTTCATCGAAAATCAATACTTCGCAATTCTTGAAAAGCTCCAACTTTTCCATACATTTTTGTTGCAGCGAAGTAAAATTTTCTTGATGCGCGTGTCCGATTTTCGTGAGCACGCCGATAGTGGGGCGGATAATTGGCTCCAAATACTCCATTTCGTGCGGTTGCGAGATACCGGCTTCGAAAATTCCGAGTTGTGCCTGCTCGTTTAGCTGCCATACCGAAAGCGGTACACCGATTTGAGAATTGTAGCTTCGCGGCGAACGAACGATGTTGTATGTGCCTTCCATTAATTGGTAAAGCCACTCTTTTACAATGGTTTTTCCGTTGCTTCCCGTGATACCGATAATGGGAATATCAAATTTTGAGCGATGAAACGCCGCAATTTTCTGTAGAGCGTGTAATACATTTTTTACTTTGAAGAAATTAACGTTGTCGAAACTTTTCCACACTGCTAATTGTTTGGAAACAACAAAGTTCCGTACGCCTGATTCGTATAATTCCTTCACAAATTCGTGCGCATCGTTGTTTTTTGTTTCGAGTGCAAAAAACAGTGTTTCGGACGGGTGGCTCAACTTGCGACTGTCCGTCAACAAAATAGATATTTCGGTAGCATTTGGCTGAGAGAGCGAAACGCCTAATATTTTGGATATTTGTTGTGGTGTATAAGTCATTTTTGTTGTTGATTTGCTTGTTGTTGATTTGTTTACTCGTCAACTTGTTTACTAATCAAAGGATACCTTTTATAAAACTCCTCCATTTTCAATTTCGTTTGTTCCAAAAAATTTTTGTGCGCTTCCGTTTCGGGATTAATCGGTTTGTGATGGATAGCGCGATAAATATGCGACCATTCTTGATTGATTTCTATCGTTTTATCCGAAAAATACGTTTCCGAAAATCGTTCCCAAATATACGATATAGCGACAGATGAAGGATGCATCATATCTTCGGCAAAAAAGCGATAATCGCGCAACTCGTCTAATAGAATTTCGTACGCAGGAAAATAATGTACATCCGCAAAACGGCTTTGCAAGCTGTCTATCGCCAAGTGCAAAATCGATTTACTCACTTGATTTTCGTGTGCACCGTCTTTCCAATGACGAATCGGGCTAACCGTAAAAAGAAATTTCGCTTTGTCGTTTTTACTTTTTATCAATGAGATAATGTCCGACCATTGCTCCACAATTTCGTCAATCGTCAATCGAAAACGAACAAATTTATCTGGCGGAATTTTATGACAATTCCCAACCACTTCGCCCGTTTCTTTCCAGCGATAAACGTATGCTGTGCCGAAAGTAATCAGAAAAATATCGGTTTTCGCGATAAAATCTGATGATTTTGAAAATTGTTCAGAGATGTTTTCCAAGCAATGATTTTTATCTGTTTTCGAAAAATCGCCGTGATGCATCAAGCTATGATACATCTCGTTGTGAAAAATAAGGTCATTTCCGAAAACGGGCTGTTTTCCTAACAACAAAAGTTTTATCGCTTGCGAAATAGACAATGGATTGTACAAAACACCAAATGGATTGACATTGGCTCGAAATCTGTAATCCAACAACTTATCGCCGATATTTTCAGAAAAACACGAGCCGAAAAGCATCATCTGGGTGAAATGACAAACAGAAATGTCCGATTTGGGAATATGTACGCGCGTTCTGAAATCCATCTGATTTTTTATTGTGGCTTGAATCAAATAATTCTCACTACAAAAATAATAATAAATACAGAAAATCGGGCGAATTAAAGTTTTATATTATGTGAAACGAATATTAAAAAATCATTTATCGCGTATGGAAAAGTTGAAAAATGGGAAATCTAAAAGAAGAAATGGCTATCTTGCGACAATCAATCTTCATTTGTTAACCTTAAACCTTGAACTTTTAAATCTTTAAACCATTAAATTTATTCTACATACAACACTAACCCTTTCAAATATTCTCCTTCCGGATGATAAATATTGACAGGATGGTCGGCAGGTTGCGTCAATTGATGTAAAATACGCACTTTTCGCCCCGAAATGGCAGCTGCACTAAATACTGCCAATCGAAATTGCTCTTTCGAAATCACCTGCGAACAAGAGAAAGTGAACAAAATATCGCCCGATTTGATTTTCTCAAAAGCCGACAAATTCAATTTCTTATATCCTTGCAACGCATTGTTTATCGCACCGCGATGCTTGGCGAAAGCGGGCGGGTCGAGCACAATCAAATCATATTTTCCGTACGCGGACTCTTTCAAAAACTTGAAAGCATCTTCCGTGTAAGACGAATGACGAACGTTGTTTTCGAAATTTATTTGCACATTTTGTTCGGTAATCATCATCGCTTTTGCCGAGCTATCAACCGAATCTACCTGTGCTGCACCACCTCGCAAAGCGTACACTGAAAAGCCGCCTGTGTAACAAAACATATTCAACACGTTGCGATTTTTGGCATAATATTCAAGTAGTTTTCGGTTTTCGCGCTGATCGACGAAAAAGCCCGTTTTTTGTCCTTTCAGCCAATCGATATGAAATTTCAAATCGTTTTCCAAAGCCGTTTCGGATGCGTTTTTTCCGCCGGAGATGTACGCATCTTCCGGCTCAATATCTGCTTTGTAGGGCAAAGTGCTTTGAGATTTGTAGTAGATATTTTGTAATACATTATCGGGCAATACTTTTTTCAACGCATCGGTAATCAGTGTCAAATCTTTGTGTATTCCTATCGAATGTGCTTGAACGACAGCCGTATTCGCATACATATCAATAATTAGTCCGGGCAAATTGTCGCCCTCGCCGTGAATGAGACGATAGGTATTATTATCGGTGCGAACGAGATTGATATCGACACGCATTTTATACGCTTCAGCGATTCGTTTTTCGTAAAATGACACGTCAATTCGCTCATCTTCAAAAGAAAGAATACGAACGGCAATACTCCCGATTTGATAGTGTCCGATACCTAAAAAGGTGCCGTCAGATGCCAAAACTCTTACGATTTCACCTTCCGTCATATTATCAGGCTTATATGCAATCGCACCCGAAAATACCCAAGGATGAAAACGTTTCAGCGATTCGTCTTTTTTCGGACGTAGTTTTATTTCTTTATATAGTTCCATTGATTTGACTTCCGTTCATCAAGTGGTTGTAAATTCGTAAGCACGCCCACGCATCTAATGCAGCGTAAGTTAATTGCGAATAAGATAGCTGGGGTGCTTCCCAATTCGACAAACGTTGAGTTTTTGATATTTTCTTTCCGAAGATAATGGCATAAATTCGTTGCAAACTGTTGTCGTCGATACCGAATTTATCCGCAAAAACTTGTAAATCAATAAAATTTTCGGGTGTAAGCCCCGTACGTTTACGCATAGCGGCAAAATCATCGCGCAGCGAAAGTCCGATTTTTTTGACGCTCGAGTTACAAATAATATCTTTAAGTGCGTCGGGATAACCAATTAAATTTAGGCGAAAGAGGAAACAAGTATCTTCGGTGGATAATTGCAATAGAGCCACTTTGTTTGACTTGCCGCTGGTGAAAGTTGGTCTCGTTTCGGTATCGAAACCAATAATCGATTGCGCGGAAAGATAATCTACGGCTTTTGCTACTTCTCGTCCGTGGTCAATCACCACAATATTACCATCAAACGTTTCGAGCGGCAGTTTTGAGATATCTTCTTTTGAAATTGTTAGTCCCACGAATCCTCCGTATTTATCTCATTTTCATTCATTTCGTCAGATTCACTGTATTTCATAGCGTGTAATGGACGTAACGAATTGACCAGTTTTTGTCCCCAGTATTCACGAAAGTTGGTAATGCACGCGTGTAGCGCATCATTCATCTGTTCCGTCAATTCATATTGATAGATAGACACAAGGTTACGAACATCTTGGTAAATATCGGCAACGTTTTCCGACACGAACGCCGAAACAGGCGTGTCGCTATACTTCATATCTTCCACAAAAACATCAAGATAAGTGTCTTCATCGCCCATAATTTCCGATACGCGATTGGCTACACGCAAATAATCGTTCTCTTTTACAAATGTAGGCGGATCTTCGTCGTTTATTGCCGATGTTTCGGGCAAAAGCGATGCTTTTAGGTACATCAACGGAAGTATTTTCAACATACTATCAATCCATTCCGATCGTGATTGTACTTCTTCTTTTTCGAGAAAAGCACAAAACTCTACGGCTACGGTTATGAAGTCGATAACGCTTTTATTGTATGGAATATCCTGCATTTTTTGAATGAACGTTATTTTTTGTACAAAAGTAAGCATTTTTTTGTTCAATGATTAATGTTTAATGATTAATGTTTAAATTCGTCCGTCATTAATCATTAAACACTAATCATTAAACATTATTTTTTCTATCTTTGCAAGGTAAAAAATAAAACTATTTTTCACTACTATGACATATTGCACTCTTATCAAAAAATCACTTTTCACAAGTATAGGGGTTGGTTGTTTACTGGCATCTTCCAATGTTTTTGCGCAAGCACCGGAAAACATACAACGTCCGAATATTCTCTTTTTGTTTGCCGATGATATGCAATCCAATTCCATTCACGCATTGGGCAATAGCGAAGTAATCACGCCGAATCTCGACAGATTGGTGCGAAATGGGACATCATTTGTAAACACTTATATTATGGGGAGCACTGCCGGTGCCGTTAGTATCCCTAGTCGGGCGATGTTGATGACCGGTCGCCACCTGTTTTCGCTTGATGGAGCAGGAGAAAATATTCCGCAAGAGCACACTACTATAGGTGAAGCATTGCAAAATGCCGGATACCGAACATTCGGAACCGGAAAATGGCACAATGGCAGACCTGCTTTTCATCGCAGTTTTACTGATGGCGGCGACATCTTTTTTGGTGGAATGACCGACCAATGGAATGTGCAAGTGTACGATTTTGACCCCGAAGGAAAATATAGTGCACGTATTCCTTATATAATCAATTTTCAAACCCAGGCGGTAGGGTTTCGTGATGGTGATCGTATCAATAGTGGTTATCATTCGAGCGAATTGTTCAGCGATAGAGCCATTGACTTTATCAACAGTTACGACGACGAAAATCCGTTTTTTATGTTCGTATCATATCTTGCTCCGCACGACCCGCGTGTGATGCCTCCGGAATTTTTGGCAATGTACGATACCGAAAAAATTGCATTACCGCCCAATTTTATGCCCGAACATCCGTTTGATAACGGCGAATTGATAATCAGAGACGAATCACTGCTCCCTGTTCCGCGCGATCCGGCAAAAGTAAAAATAGAAATAATCCGATATTATGCAATGATTACGCATTTGGATCAACAAATCGGACGAGTTATCGATGCGCTGAAAAAGAGCGGCTTATATGAAAATACTATCATCGTTTTTGCTGCCGATAATGGTATCGCTGTCGGACAGCACGGACTTCTCGGTAAACAAAACGTATATGAGCATAGTATTGGCGTGCCGCTAATCATTTCCGGACAGGGTTTTGAAGCGGGAAAAAAAGATGAACGCTTTACTTATCTTTCGGATTTATTTCCCACTTTTTGCGACCTTGCCCAAATTCTCATTCCTGCGTCGGTAGAATCAATTTCCATTTTCTCTCCCGAGCGACGTGATGTGATGTTTTTTGCTTATCGTCATTTTCAACGAGCTGTACGACAAGGAGATTATAAACTGATTGAGTATCACGTGAACGATGTTGAAACCCTACAACTTTTCAATTTGAAAAACGATCCTTGGGAAATCAATAATTTGGCAAATGACAGAAGATATTCAAGAAAAATTGCCGAAATGAGAAAATTGCTGGTAGAGCAGAAAGAAGAATATGAACCTCGTGGAGTGAATTAAAAATTCCCATTTACAGTCTACTTGTGTTCTTGATTTGAGTCTAAATTCTTACTCCATTTTGCATTATGAAAAATCGAACAAAAAAATCAAACAACCGACTTATCATTTTTTCGATAACTGCTTTGTATATTTTATCAAGTTTGGCGGTAGAGGGCAAAACTTTTGAGGTTGCGGAATTTCGTGGGGACACTATCTTTTATAGAGATGCGGTAGATAAACTGCCTGAATTCCCGGGCGGTCAAACGGCGATGGACGAGTTTTTTTCGGAAACTTTGCGACTTTCTCGTGATACATTAAACGAAAATTGGCAAGTGAGTGTTCACGTTTGGTTTATTGTGCGAAAAACAGGGGAAATAACCAATATTAGTATGATACATGATTTTCAAGATGAGAGAGCACTTTGCGTAGTGGAAACATTGCCTACTTCTCATTGGATTCCGGCTGAATATAAAGGTGAAAAAGTAAATGTGTCATTTGGATTATATGTGCCATATTACACACAAATACCAAAAAATGAACGTGATTGGTATGATATTCTTTGGGAATCCCACAGAGGAGAAACCGAATTTCCGGGCGGTCAATCTGCCCTAAAAAAATGGACCACTAAACAAATATACGCAAAACTATCTTCTAATGAGCCTATTATACGCCTTCAACTTGCTGCACATCCCAACTTCCCTTCCGGCAATGTACTTGTCGATTTTTTTATAGAAAGAGATGGTAGCATTACTGATGTTGAATTAATTGAAAGCCTTGACCCATATCTTGATGAAATAGTGTTGCAAGTGGTGGAAGCAATGCCCAGATGGAATCCCGGTCGTAGTCGAGGGCAACCTTTTAGAGCAAGATTTACATTGTCTTTCGAATTTCAATTTGATAAAAGTGAGCAGTTAAATAATGTACCCATCATCATAAATATTGAGCAAGACCCTGAAACAGCCCTATCCAAATTTTACATTCGGCAAACCCAAAAACCGTAAATTCTCACTATCTTTGCATCCTATTTTTTCTCACAATGAGCAATCCAAAACAAATCGAAATAAAAGGGGCACGTGTCAATAACCTCAAAAACATTGACATAAATATTCCTCGCAACACTTTCACAGTCATCACAGGGCTTTCCGGCTCCGGAAAATCGTCGCTTGCGTTTGATACGTTGTATGCCGAAGGGCAACGTCGTTACGTAGAGAGCCTTTCAGCTTACGCACGACAGTTTTTGGGGCGAATGAACAAGCCCGAAACCGATTATATCAAAGGGATTCCGCCCGCTATCGCTATCGAACAAAAAGTAAACACACGCAATCCACGCTCTACGGTGGGCACTTCTACCGAAATTTACGATTATTTGCGAATGTTGTTTGCACGAATCGGCAAAACTATTTCGCCGATTTCGGGTACGGTTGTTAAGAAACAATACGTGGGAGATGTGGTGCAAAAAATGCTGAAATATCGAGAGGGTACACGTATGGCGGTGCTTTCGGCTATCGTGTTGCGCAACGACCGCACATTGCGTGAACAACTCGAAATTTTGATGAAAGAAGGATTTACGCGCGTTGATGTGGGCGAACAATTTTATCGAATTGATGAGTTGTTGGAACAGAAAATGTTACCACCTGCGGAAGAGGTAATGTTGGTTATTGATCGACTTTCGGTTTCGTCGGAAAAATCGGTTATCAATCGGCTTTCCGATTCGGTAGAAACCGCTTTTTTGGAAGGAAACGGCGAATGTGTCGTGCGATTTTGGGGCGAGAACGGACCGGAATCGTTCAAATTTTCGAATCGATTTGAAGCTGACGGCATCACGTTTGAAGAGCCTACTGATTTGATGTTCAATTTCAATAGTCCGGCAGGGGCGTGCCCGAAATGTGAGGGTTTTGGGAAAGTAATGGGCATTGACGAAAACTTGGTGATTCCCGATAAAAGTCTTTCGGTGCAAGAGGAGTGTGTGCAATGTTGGAAAGGTGAAACGATGAGTGAATGGCGGCGCGATTTTGTGCACAACGCTTACAAAGCCGATTTCCCGATTCATCGTGCTTATTTCGATTTGTCGGACAATGAAAAAGAACTTCTTTGGAGAGGAAATCACACGCTGGGTATTCCGGGTATTGATGATTTTTTCAAAATGTTGGAAGATAATCTGTACAAAATTCAATATCGTGTGATGTTGGCGCGCTATCGAGGGAAAACCACGTGTCCCGACTGCAAAGGCGCACGCCTGAAACCGCAAGCGATGTACGTGAAAGTGGGTGAAAAATCCATCGGCGACCTTGTTTTACTTCCGATTACGGAATTAAAAGTATTTTTCGATACACTACAACTAGATGAAAATGAAGCTACTATTGCTAAACGATTGCTCACCGAAATTCACAACCGATTGCAATTTCTGATTGATGTTGGGTTAGGATATTTGACGCTCAACCGTTTGTCGAACACGCTTTCGGGCGGTGAAAGTCAGCGAATTAATCTCGCATCGTCGCTCGGTAGTAGTTTGGTCGGTTCGCTTTATATTTTAGATGAGCCAAGTATCGGACTTCATTCGCGTGATACGCACTTGCTTATCAAAGTGTTGCGTGAATTGCAACAGGTTGGAAATACGGTAGTTGTCGTTGAGCACGATGAGGAAATTATTCGTGCCGCCGATTATATTATTGATATCGGGCCCAAAGCCGGACGATTGGGTGGTGAAGTGATGTATCAAGGTAATGTCGCCGAACTCGAAAGAAACACAGACAGTTACACCGTAAAATACCTTACCGGCGAAGAAAAAATTGAAATTCCTGCTGTTCGCCGCAAATGGAACAACTATATCAAAGTGAATGGTGCGCGACAAAATAATTTGAAAAATATCGACGTGAAATTTCCGCTTAACGTAATGACGGTGGTTACAGGTGTGAGCGGCTCGGGAAAATCATCGCTTGTAAACGACGTGTTGTACAATGCTTTACAGTATTATTATAAAGGCGGCGCATTGGAGCAAGCAGATTTTGGCTGTATCACGGGTGATATTACGATGGCGAAAAATGTAGAGTACGTTGACCAAAACCCTATTGGTCGTTCATCACGCTCAAACCCTGTTACTTATCTGAAAACATATGACGAAATTCGTAAACTGTATGCTTCGCAACCATTGGCGAAACAGCTCGATTTTACACCGGCTTATTTTTCGTTTAATGTCGAGGGCGGACGATGTGAGGAGTGTAAAGGCGAAGGTACGATTACCGTTGAAATGCAATTTATGGCGGATATTCAATTGGAGTGCGAAACGTGCCACGGTAAGCGATTTTCGCAAGAAGTGCTTGAAGTAGAATATAATGGCGCAAATATTTACGATGTGTTGGAAATGACCATCGACCAAGCGATGGATTTTTTCGGCACACAAAAAGGAACGACGGAAAAGAAAATTGCAAAAAAAATGAAGCCGTTACAAGACGTAGGATTAGGTTATATCAAACTCGGACAATCATCATCAACGCTTTCGGGCGGCGAAAATCAGCGCGTGAAACTCGCCTATTTTCTCGGTGAAGAAAAGAGTGACCCTACTATCTTTATTTTCGATGAACCGACCACAGGCCTCCATTTTCACGATATAAAAACATTGCTCAAAGCCTTCAACGCACTTATCGAACGCGGACACACGATTATCATCATCGAACACAATATGGACGTAATTAAATGTGCCGACCATATTATTGATATTGGTCGCGAAGGTGGACAAGCAGGTGGAAATGTGGTGTGCGTGGGTATGCCGGAGGAAATTGTGAAGTGCGAGGAGAGTTACACAGGGCAATTCTTAAAAACGGCTCTTTTGTCATTGCGGGCTTGACCCGCAATCCCCTAAAATGCAATAATAAATGCTTTTTACTACTTAGTCAAACAAATGCTATGTTTTATATAGCCCTCTAAAAATCAGATTCGAAATAATATCTCTATCCTCTTTTTTATTGTAATCCAACGCAATAACGCCACGAATTGAGGGTACTTCTAATCCTTTGAGGGCGTAATGTACGATTTCTGCGGTATGTTTGATGTCGTTTACCGCGAAAACTCCTTGTTCTACACCATCTTTCAAAATAGCCTCTAGATAGCTAATTTCTTTTCGGTCGAACTCTTTTCGAACATTTTCTACTCGCCAAATATCTCGAAAAAACCCGGCACGAAGTGTTCCGTTGCGAAAAACAACGGCTTTTATGGTTTCTATTCGAGTGAAAATGAGCAACATCAATTTTTCGTCGGCAGGAATATTTCGCTTCAAAACATCAGCCTGTTTTTTATATAATACATCAAGTTCCGATTCAACCACCGCTTTATATATTTCGGTTTTATTGCCGAAATAGGTGTACAATGTACGTCTACCGCGCTGCGAAGCTTCCGCGATATCATTCATCGTAGTGCCCTCGACTCCATTTTTTGCGAAAAGTTGTCGAGCTATTTCTATCAGATTTTTTTTTGTTTTCGATGTTGTCAAAGCTATTCTGTCATTTTACAAAGAAATGATTTTGCACATTTCCTATTATTAGTGCGCAAAATTAGAATAAAGTTTGCAACAAACAAAAAAATGAGGACTAAAAAGATGATGGGAACTTCTTTTTGATTATTTTTGTGGGAAAATAAAACAATAATTATGACTCAACAAGAGATTTCGTCATTATTACAAAGCATTGACGTTTGTATGATGACCACTATCAGTTGCAACGGCGACATAAACAGCCGTCCGATGCTACAAAACAAGGAAGCGGAATACAATGGTTATCTCTATTTTTTCAGTTTGGAAGATACGCGAAAGGTGCGTGATTTGAACGATATTCCGACCATATCGCTCACGTACCAAGACAAAGAGAATACGATATTCCTACAAATACACGGTGAAGCCGACATCGCGAATTCACCCATTGAAATGGCGCCGCATTGGGACAAGAAACTCGATACATGGTGGCATAATCGCGAAGATACCCCCGGAATGTGTATGATTCGCGTTAAAGTTTCGTGGATTCGATATTGGCATCAAGGTAAAGATGTGATTATTGAGCAATAATGACAAGGTTGATAAATCATTGTCATACAATCAGTTTTCTGAAAATCATCTATCAAAAATGTTAAATTGATAGTGTTTTCGTAAAAAAGAATGGTTTTTATTTGGAAGTTTCAAGCGAGGGCACTACCTTTGCAACGTGTAAAATGAATTGAGTTGCCGCATTGGTCGATTGGGAAACTCATCAATTAAATTATACAAACCGAGACTCGTTCTGAACATCAATGGCGGGCTGCAGCTTTCGGGCAAACAGATTACAAAGATACTCAGACACTCAAACCTTGTCATAGGGAGTTTCGTCTTATTCCGTCAATGCGGCTTTTTTATAAAGAAGGCAGATTTGCAATTGGTTTGCAGTCTGTCTTTTGTTTATTGGGAACACAGATGACGCGGATTAAGCGGATGAAAAATATTTTATCCGCGAAAATCCGCTTAATCCGTGTCATCTGCGTTCTCCCCCTTAAACAAAATGAAAAAATATTGGGAACTTTTTTTCGTATTCTTCAAACTTGGCGCATTCACGTTCGGCGGAGGCTATACAATGGTGCCACTCATCAGAAATGAGGTAGTAGAAAAAAGACGTTGGATTGAAGAGGAGGAATTTATGGATACATTGTCGATTGCGCTATCCGCACCCGGTCCTATTGCATTAAACACTGCGTTGTTTGTCGGCAACAGGCGACTGGGTTTTAAAGGAAGTCTGTTTTCGGCGGCAGGTGTTATTTTACCCTCTTTTCTCATTATGCTTTTGATAGCTATTGTGCTCACGCAATTCAAGGATAATGCTGTGGTTGAAAGTATTTTCAAAGGTATTCGCCCTGCAGTGGTGGCATTGATTGCTGCGCCGCTTTTCAGTTTGGGAAAATCGGCAGGTGTGAAGCTGAAAAATATTTGGATACCTGCCGTTGCGACATTCACAGTGTGGTGGTTTGGTGTTTCGCCTATATATATTGTGCTCGCAGCCATTTTGTTGGGCGTATTTCACTTGTCGTGGTTGAAACGGATATTTAGAAAATAAAAATGGAACTTTTCGACCTTTATCTATCGCTTTTTTTGCAATTTTTCAAAATCGGACTATTTGGTTTTGGTGGTGCGTACGCTATGCTGCCGCTTATTCAACAGGAAGTTGTAGAGACGCACCATTGGCTTTCGATATACGAATTTGCAGATATTGTGGCTATTGCGCAAACCGCACCCGGTCCCATTGCCGTGAATATGGCTACGCACGTGGGTTATACTGCGGTTACGAATATGGGATTTTCTCCGGTTCAAGGCGCAATTGGCTCGGCAGTGGCTACGCTTGCTGTGAGTAGTCCGTCGATTATGATTATGACAGCTGTTTGTGCATTTTTTGTTCGATTGAAAGACAATCCATGGATACAATCTTCACTGTCAATACTTAAGCCGGCAACCATCGGACTGATTGCTGCTGCCGCGCTTCTGTTGATGAACGAAACTATTTTTATTGATTATCGCAGCTGGATTATTTTTGGTGTTGTTTTTGTGGCGTCGATGAGAAAGGTAAATCCGATTTTGTTGATTGTGTTGGCGGGTGTAGCAGGATTAATATTTTTATAAAATACTGAAATTAGTAGAAATATTGAAACACTTTTTCTATCTTTGTGAGCAATATAAGATAATGAGAATATGACTAAACACGTATTATTCGGCTTGTTTGCTATAGTAATGCTGGCTTCGTGCAACAATTCTTCCAAAAGGAATAATGAAGCAAGTATAACTATCGAAGCCGAGCAAGTAACAGAGCCAACAGTGTATGAACACCAATACCTGGTAAAGGTGGGTGATATGGCGCCCGACTTTGAAATGGAAATGCCCGACGGACAAAAAGTGCGTCTTTCTTCGCTTCGCGGAAAAGTAGTAATGTTGCAATTCACTGCAAGTTGGTGTGGCGTATGCAGAAGAAAAATGCCGTATATAGAATCCGAAATATGGCAACGGTACAAAGATAACCTCGAATTTGCGCTCTATGGTATTGCACGTGGCGACACTCCCGCACAAATCGAAGCAATGCGAGTGGCTACTAAAGTTACCTATCCTATCGGAATGGATCCCGAAGGGGATATTTTCGGATTATACGCCGAAAAAGATGCGGGCATTACACGTAATATTATTATCGACAGAGCCGGACGAATTGTGGAACTGACCCGCCTTTTCGAAATGGATGAGTTCAACGAAATGGTCGAATTAATTGATAAACTTTTGTCTCAACAATAAAAACATCACCATTATGAAACGAGCACGACAATCTTTTGCCACACGAAGAAATGTTTGTTGCGAGTTCCATCTGACCATCAGAAAGAAATAAAAAATAAACAGATGAAATACGAAGATTTAAAACTTCTCGACGAATTGCGAGAAAAAGGAAGTATTACCGAAGAGGAATATCAGCGTGAAAAAGCGAAAATATTGAACGGTACACCACCGCCGCCACCAAATTCATCGTCCTTGGGAATCAATGAGAATCTATATGCGGTACTAATGCACTTATCTCAATTTGCATCATATATTATCATACCTCTAGTAATGTGGATCATAGGAAAGGATAGTAGTGAAAAAATAGACCAACACGGAAAAAATATTATCAATTTTACCATCAGCTATTTCATTTATATGCTTATTTTGATTCCACTGATTATCCTTTTGATTGGAATCCCCTTATTGATAATTTTAGTAATACTGATTCCAATATTCATCATCATCGCTACCATAAAAGCAGCGAATGGCGAAGCTTGGAAATATCCGTTATCAATTGAATTTATTAAGTAAATGCAAAAAGAACAAATAGTTAGCTACTCAAACGTATATCTCAATCGAAATGAAAATACGATTCTCAAGGATATAAATTTGACAATAAATCGTGGCGATTTTCTCTACATTATCGGAAAAGTAGGAACGGGCAAAAGTACATTGATGAAGAGTATGTATGCCGAAATCCCGATTGTTTCCGGCTATGCTCGCGTGTTCGATTATGAACTCGAAAAAATAAAAACGCGCGATGTACCCTATTTACGTCGGAAAATCGGTGTCGTTTTTCAAGATTTTCAGTTGTTGATGGATCGCACAGTGGAAAAAAATCTCGAATTCGTGCTACGCGCCACCGGTTGGAGTAGTCGGAAAATGATAAAAGACCGTATTCACGAAGTACTTGTGCAGGTGGGAATGCAGAATAAAACGTACAAAATGCCGCATGAACTATCGGGAGGCGAACAACAACGCGTGGTTATTGCGCGTGCATTGCTCAATTCGCCGGCACTTATTTTGGCAGACGAGCCTACCGGAAATCTCGATCCCGAAACGGGAAGCCAAATTGTGGCGCTGCTGCAAGAAATTTCGGAAAAAGGCACGGCAGTTGTAATGTCTACACACAATTACTCTATTGTGCAAGCCTTTCCGGGACGGATTGTGAAATGTGAGGATATGCGTGTTGTAGAATGTATCAATTAAAAATATCGTAAATCTACAACCGTCAGTCTATTCCCATCAACCACAAACCGCACATCAAACCCCGCAAATTCTAACCCATACACACGTTCGGGATTATTTTGATACGATGGTCGCGGATTATTCGCAAGAACAGCAAGCAATGCTTCGCGTTTTTCTTGCGGGATTTTTTGTAATAAATATCCGGGGAAATCAACGTTTGTAATTGTAGAGACGAGGCGCGCCTCGTCTCTACCGACAAATCCACTCGTAGCATCGGGACGATTATCGGTATATGGAATGTAAGGCTTTATGTCATAAATCGGCGTGCCATTCATTAAATCAATACCCGAAACGTGTAATATAGCACCATTTGGCGTACTCCATTCAATTTTATCCAATTGTACACACGATAATCCTATCGGATTCGGACGAAATGGTGAACGAGTAGCAAAAACACCCATTCGTTTGTTTCCGCCTAAGCGTGGTGGACGCACCGTAGGCGACCACTCATCCCGTTCAGCTTCCGAAAATTTCCAAATAAGCCACAAGTGCGAAAAATCTTCCAATCCGCGCAAAGATTCGGGGTTGCGATATTCGGGCTTGAAAACGATTTGTGCCGTCAATTCGGGAATAACACCACTTTGTCGCGGAATTCCGAATTTGGTGGGGAAATCGGTGTGGGCGTGAGCAATAATTTTCATACGGCTATTTTATCAGACTACAAAGTTAAGGTTTTATTTACAAAAACAGATATTGATTGCGTGGCAGTAAGAGCGCCGGCAACGGGCTCCACTACAATCGTGTGGGGATATATACAAAAAAGACCAATAAAACTCATATTGAATTTTACTGATCTTTTGTTTAAGTAGTGATTGTTTTTCTAAAAAACTAATTATCCATAATCATACTTGCAGCCACCACTCGATGTACACAAACTGTAAAGTCTGTTATACTATAAATGATTGCCATTTTTTATAATTGGCACGGCGCACATTATAGCCATATCTCAAAAATGAGATGCTTGCTTTAACGGGAAAAGCCAAAGGATTTTTCTGTATTTGTTCCAATAGTGCCATTAGACCGTCATAATGTATTTTGGCTGTTTTTGGTGCATCGCATTCATCAATTATATAATCCACGTATGAATTAATATCACATCTCGCTTCTTCCGAAACAATGAACTTATAATTTTCTGATATCCACTCCATAATGTGCACTTAACTTATCGTATCCCATTTCTCGAATTTCCTCAATCGTATATCCTTTTTGCAGTGTATCGGGATATAAATCATCTTTTATCACTTTCACAAATGGGAGTGTACTGATGTAATTCAGCAAAGCTTGTGCCTGTGAGTTGTTATTGTCAACTATTATTGTTGTCATCTCTTGTTGTTTATTATTTCACTCCACAAAGGTAGTGCAAGTTGAGCGCAATACAAAATAAATTTATTTTTTTATTGCCGACTTTACCTGTTCAAAATTTGACTATGTCGATTTTCAATTCGTGCATTTGCCCTACTGGTTATTTCTCCATATAATAATCAACCAAATAATATTGCGCTAATTTTTGAGTGAATGATAGCAGTGCAGTATGCTCCTACCCACCCGACTTTTATTTTATTTAACTAATTAAGTATTGAAAACATAGTTGCGAATTAATTTTTTACCATTACTTTTGCATCGTTTTCTTATTGAAAAGATAAAACGACAGAACATTAAAATGAATAAGATTAAAAGAAATAAAGTTGTAACACACGCTTTTAGCGCCATAGGCGAAAGTGTGTTATTTCACATTTCTATAATCGGACAAACCTTGTCTGTTCACTTAGACAATAGTTTATCATTACTTAAAAATACTGTCCAATGCTTTTTTTCTATCAAGAAGGCGGTTTCTTTACCTTCAACGTTTCTACTATATGTTGCCCCACTTCTTGCAGTTGATGGCGACGGACGACCACCACCCGTACTATAAAACACAAAGCTGAATTTCTACTACAATAATTCGGCTTACCTGTTCACTTTCTAATTAAGCATTTTTTTATTATCAATGATGTGATTGCATACAATTACATCAAAACCGAAAAGAACGCTGTTGGCATCGATAAATCAATTGATGCAGGCTTTTTAGGCGCTTTTCGCAAAGTTTAAACAAAACAACGCCACAAAATAACAATGATTTTACAACAAAAACATACGCATATTTTTTCCATTTTTTCGCCTGAAAATTTGGAAGTTACGGCATTTTGTTTAAACACACACACACACACACACACACACACACACACACACACACACACACAATACATATACATAGTAGCGCGCGCGAATTTACTAAAAAACAATTTATCACACAGTATTCCCCTGTCTTTTTCAACTGCGTTTCATTCTGTTTGCTTGGAGGTTGTCGTAGCTTCATTGAAAAAAGACGGGGATTTTTTATGCAAAACAGGCACGTGGTAGAGACGAGGCGCGCCTCGTCTTTCAAAGTCAACCAACTAAAAATATATATATAAAACAAAACATTATGTCTATTCAATTCAGAACAACAGAACGCTCCCAGCCGGGCGTTATCGGTGGCGGCACAAGAAAATTTTACGCCAAGCCCGTACAGGGTAGAGAAATCACCCTCGAAGCATTGACCAAAGCAATCGAACGCAAAAGCACCCTTAGCGGCGCCGATATTCGTGCGGTACTCTACGCTATGGTAGAGCAAGCAGTTGACGGATTAGCAGAAGGACGTATCATTCGCCTTGGCGAGATGGGCAGCCTGCGCATCTCTATCAGCAGTGAAGGCAGAGATACACCTGAAGAGGTAACATCATCGGTCATTAAAAAAACCGGTATTATTTTCACACCCGGCAAAAAAATACAGAATATGCTGAAAATGGCACGATTCACGAAGGTCAATTAAGAATGATGAATTGCAGTTTTTATAATTCATAATTCATAATTATAAAACGAATCAGCATTCACCAACCAACGGATGCGCATACAATTTTTTTCAATGCGCATCCGTTGATAAACGAATCAGCATTGAATTTATTTTTATGCGCATAAAATTTATTTTTATAGCCATTCAATTTGCATTCAAAAAAACAACCCAATAAATATGATAGTATATAATACGAGATTTGTTTTTTCATTCGTACTCCTGCTCTTGTTGTGTGCCGCACCGCTGCACGCACAAAGCAGGCATATATCGCTCGAAGGAACAAGCTTTACCATCAAAGAACTGCTCGAGGCGATTGATTTCCAATCTGACATTCAAATAGTCAATAAAAGCCTCTCTATTAATAGAGGCGAAGTGGTAGGAGGAAACGTAACTTCACCCGAAATGGTGCGCGATGTCGTTGACCAGGTACTGAGCGGTTCCCCTTTTAGCTTTTACAGCTATGACTTAGGCGAAGACCATAGCGTTGTTACCATCATAGGAAAAGACCGCTCCGGTAGCGACGTGCAGATACAAATTACCGTAGAGATGGCGACCGGTCAAGTGGTAGCAGTGGAGATAACCAAGCCTGAACCCGAGGCTCGTTTCGCGCTCAAAACAAACCTGCTGTACGGCGCTACCACCACCCCTAATGTGGGTGCGGAGTTCCGTTTAAATAATCGCCTCACACTGGATATATCAACCGGTTGGAATCCCTTTGTGTACAGCAACAACAAAAAGTTTGCCCACTGGATGATACAGCCCACATTGCGTTATTGGCTTCAAGAAACGCCGTTCAACGGACATTTTGTCGGTGGAAGTTTGATGTATAGCTTTTTCAACGTAGGCGGTCTCGATTTGCCCGGTAACATCATACCCGCTTTGGTAAATCATCGTTTTCAAGGCGATGCTTACAGCGTAAGTCTGCAATATGGGCACCAATGGCAACTCTCGCCGCGTTGGGGCATCGAAACTTCGCTCAATGTTGGTTATATGTACCTCGATTATCAAAAGTTTGAATGCGAACGGTGCGGTGAATTCATCGGTGCGGAAACGAAACATTACTTCGGACCTACCAATGCATCCGTATCACTCATTTACACCATAAAATAATGTTTAGTGATGAATGCTTTATTGATGAATGCCCGATGGTAGCAATATTTGTAGTTAAATGATAAAGTTTTCATTAAATGTTTTAGTAGATTAAATTGTGTTGACGCTGTCTGTCGGAAAGTTACTCCGCTACCGCGCGATTGTATCGCGTGGTAAACGGCAGCCCATTCATCATTAAGCATTTCATCACCAAACATTAAAAAACTTGTAACGCGTAACTTGTTACCTGTTACATAAAATCAAAACCCGTCTCATTAAGAGATACAAAACATTTTATTTATTAATTCAATTTATTTATTTAATTCAAAAACAAAAACAATGACAAAAATTTTTAGAAATTCAATGTTGATGGCAGCAGCCATCCTGTTAGGCTTTACAAGCTGTAACAATGACGAGGTAGTAGACAACAGCACTACAACCCTTACCGTTAAAATTTCGGCAGAGTCCACAACAAAAGCGATTCAAGCGCCCGGGACAGCCACTGCGGCTACCCTTAACGATGGTCTTATTTTCTTGATTGCACCTGATGGTAGTGTATATGGTAGCCCGATAGCGCTAGATCCTTCTCAAGTACAAGGACCATCGGGACAAGTTATCTCTAACGTTTCTTCTTCTGCTCGCGTTTTTATTGTGGGTAACCCCACAGCAACCGGTATGACTGCGCTACAAAGTGCAACGTCAATGACTGAGATTTATGCAATCAACGAAAGTGTACTTGATTATCAATCTACGCTTTACAACAACGTAGCTTTGTCTAACACTTCAGGCGTTCCTGCAAGTATTACTGTATCAGGCATTACTGCGGCAGTAAACGTTGGCATCGCTCCCGTTATCGCTCGTTTGGAGTTGGCACAGATTACCGGTGGGGTTTATGTAGAAATGTCCGGCGGTACAGCTACCGGCAATCAAACCCGCATCTCAGGTTTTAATGTAGCCGGTATTTTTGTAGATTCTTATTACCCAACCTTCACTTACAGAGGCACCGGAACAGGGACGTTGGTAGAGCAAAATCAGAGCGTTGTTGTACCCGGTACTACTATTGGTGACTGGACAGGTTGGACGGCAGGTGTACAGCCTTATCCTACCCAGCCTTCAGTTAATGCAGGTGGTAGCAATGTATGGGCGTATAACGTGGCATCCGATAATGTAGCTCGCTTGATTATTAGTGTTACTAATGTTACATATGAAACATCAGACGATAACGGTACTACTTGGACAACCGGAACAAGTAATAATTACGGTGGTACGCAATTCATCACTGTTGGTGGGTACACTGTTGGCGGTAACCCTGTAGTTAACTTTGTTAGAGGCACTATCTATCAGATATCTGACTTGGAATTCACTACTGATAATCTGCATTCGACTCCGAATCCAACTGATCTCGATCTTACTGTAAACGTAACGATTGCACCTTGGGTTCTTTCACCAACAACTCCGGGATTGGAATAATTTTTTCGCTCGGAATTAAAACAAGGCAGTAGAGGAGTGATACCTCTACTGCTTACAAAATCAATGGTTAACGGTTAATGATTAATGCTTGACAGCGCCAGCCCATTAATCATTAACCACTAATCACTAATCATTAAAGAAAATATGATAAAACGACTATTATTTTTCTCATTACTATCCCTTTTAGCCATCAGTTGCATAAAGGAAGACTCAGACGATTGCCAACGCGGTCTCAGACTGAATTTCAGCTATACCCACAATAACCAGGACAAAGACTTGTTATCTGAGCAAGTGCGGAATATCCGCGTGTTCCTGTTCGACCAAAGTACAGGTATATTGACAGATGTTGTTTTGGCAGGCACACAGGATATTGCCCGAGGATATATAGATGTTAACCTTGCCGAAGGTATCTATACCGCTATCGCTTGGGGCGGCAGTAGTATCGATATGTTTCAAGACAATATAGGCGGATACACAGATGTGGCAACCGTTGGTACCACCACGCTCGACCAATTCCGCAGAATGCTTGCTTACGATCCGTTGTCCGGCAACGCATTGGCAGATGTAACGCCAAAAGTTAAAGATTTCGACGACCTGTTTTACGCCGCTGCTACAGACCTTTCTGTAACCGGTTGGAACAGACATCCTGCCGACTTGGCGTTTATCAAAAACACCAATACACTCAAAGTAGTCGTTACCGGGCTGGAGCATCTGCGTTCCGGCACATCGCCTCTCAATATTTTCTCTACAGGCAAAAACTGGCAGTACCGGTACAACAACGCGCCCGATGCGTCCGTACCGCGTATGCTTTATATGCCCCAAACCGAAACCGCTACGGCAAATGCAACGGAAGTGCTTATCAAACAGCAACGTCTCAATATGAGCCAATTGGCAGTCGATCCTGTTTTGCTGTATATTCGCGACGTTAATGGCGCCGATCTTATTACGCCGCTCAACGTCATCGAAACCATTCGTCAAAATCCTGCTTACCAAACCCAAGCTGACATTGACCGCGAAGACCTGTTCACCATCACAATGGAAATAGAGCCGGGAGACTCGGTAACCCTTACCGTAACCATCACCATCAACGATTGGATAATTGTAGATACAGGAACAATATTGATGTAAGAAAAGAAAGAATATAATAAGAAAGAAGAAACTATGAAACAGATAAAAAGATTAAGACTTTGTATTATTTTTATACTATCGGCAGTTGTACTGGCAAGCTGTATAGAAGAGCCCGTTTTGAAAACCGTTGCCGACGATGAGGTTACCATCACCATCAAAGTACCCGGACGCTCTCGCGGCAACACACGCGCCATTACCCAAGGCGGTACTGATGATAACGCCGTAACGCGGGTAGATATCCTGATGTTTGATGCCACCACAAAGCTTTATACCAATCGCGTATACAGCGAGTACATCACAAGCACCGGTACCGGCGGTAATACCAAAGACTTTACCGTTCGTATGCCGCGAGGCAATTACGATTTACTGGTGTTGGCAAACGCAAAAGATATTGTTGATGCAGCCACCCTTACGGTCAACAGTACGTCTATGGCGGATGTGAAATCCGGATTTCTTCGAGAAAGCGTCGGTACATCCGGATGGAACGCCAATCCCGGCGGCACAGGCTACAAACCTTTCCCGATGTGGGGTGAAATTACAAACTTCGATCCTTCTACAACAGCCGGTTTGAGTAAAGGTGTAGACTTGGTGCGAATGCTGGCAAAAATAAACATATCATTTGCGAGCCAAGCAGCTGCCGGTACTGGTAAGTTAGAAATTGACCAAATCATACTTTGCAACTACCAACAGGAAGGATTGCTTACCTCCCGCGGTTGGACTTGGGGCGCTCCCGGTGTTTCCGGGCACAGCCCCGACGACGTACCTGCGAGTGCCCAACTTGGTTTCGATAATGGAATAGTGTATGATATTCCTCCGCTCGCCGATCCGTCGGATTACGCCGATTTATTCAGGGATGAAATATTCCTGTTTGAGGCATCCACTAGAACAGATCCCAAAGAAAACGTTAGTCTAATCATCAGAGGGTATTATGAAGGCAGTTCCACCCCTTCCTATTATCGTATTGATATGGCAGACAATAACGGTGATCACCTCGAAATCATTCGCAACCATTATTATGATATCGTGATTACCGCCATCAACGGACCCGGCTATGCTACCGGACAGGAAGCATACGATAATAAACCGTTCAATATACTGACCCAAATCAATGCTTGGGACGAATCGGGGATGAATGACCATACTTACGACGGCAGGTATCAACTCACGGTTGATTATAGCAACTTCACAGCCGATTATATTGGCTATTCTATCAGCCAGAATGGTTATATTACTGTCGGCTCTTCTCAACCATTAAGAATATATACCGATGTTCCGGCAGGATGGACGATTGAAATTCCTGCTGCCAGTAACTGGATATCGGTTTCACGAATATCGTATGACAACAGTATGGTGCCATTTGAGTCAACCACTGTGCAAATTATGTGTAGCCCTTACAACACTATCGACGATTCTTATCCTCGTACCGGCTCGTTTTTTATTGTAGCCGGAGGGTTGCGTAAGGAGATTACCGTATCTCAAACCGCGCTTCAATGGGCGAAAACCAATGTAGATGCACCCGGCACTTTTGCAACGAATCCTGCAGATTTTGGTATGTTTTACAAATGGGGTTATCGTGGAGCTTGGGCTAATTCCGGTGCTATTGTTTGGGACAATAATCCGGTGGCATCTGCTGCTATCGATTGGGAATCTGTTTACGACCCTTGCCCCATCGGTTGGCGCGTACCCAAACGAGATGAATTCCACGCACTTCTTAACGCAACTCGTCAACATTCTTTTGTTGGCGGTGTAACCGGCGAGTGGTTAACTGCTGCTGAAGCTGTCACTGCCGGTTATGGTAATAATCCCGGAAATGTTTTGGGTACTGCGCCTAATCTGATATTCTTGCCGGCTGCCGGAAGCCGCTATACACCTAATAATTTGCCCGTTAACCAAGGCTCGAGTGCAACTTTCTACAACGGCGATTCGCCAGCACCTGGATCTTCGTATTACATAATATTGCCCACCTCCACCTTAGCTTCTGGCTTAGGCGTTGGGACTGGTACCGTAGGGCGTAGTGTGAGGTGTGTAAAAGATGATGATATTGGTGTAGTAATTGACGGCATTCGTTGGGCAGAAACCAATGTAGATGCATTCGGTACTTTCGCCCTTACCCCCGAAGCACCGGGAATGTTCTATCAATGGAATCGTCCTGACGCTTTGTCTCCTACCGGTACTGTTTCGGGATGGGATAATACGAATCCCGGAGGTACAACTTGGGAGCAGGCTAATGACCCCTGCCCTGCGGGTTGGCGTGTGCCTACGCAAATGCAACTAAATTCATTGATGAACTCCGGTAGTACTTGGGAAACCAATTGGCAGGGTACAGGTGTAAATGGTCGTCTTTTCGGCACTGAGCCTAACCGGATCTTTCTACCTGTTGTCGGGTACCGTGCCTATAGTGACGGCACTCTCTCGGGCACACCGGGCGAGTACTGGAGCAGCACGGAGATTGGGATTAGTGATGCGGGGAACTTGACCTTTGATAGTACCCCTCCGCTTGTGTTCGGCAATCCCCGTGCTATGGGATTTAGTGTGCGGTGCGTGGCGGAATAAACATATTTACTCCGCGCTACCCTGCGCTACCGCGCGATTGCATCGCGTGGTAACACAAAGCCACCCCGAATGCCGGAATAAACAGTGCGGCATCAGAGGTACAAAAAAGCGTTCTTTGACATATTGAATTTTACCGAATTTTGGTTTGATAGCTGGTAGTTTCATAGTTCGATAGTAATAGACTATTAGCTATAAAACTATCAAACTATCAAACTAAACAAAATTATTTTGTATCTTTGTAGGGTGAATTAAAAATAAAGATTATGGAAGTAACATCATTAAATCCAACTCAATTACACTTGTTGCGTATGTTTTCATACAACAGAAATGAGAAAAGTCTTTTTGAATTAAAAGATGTATTGTTTAATTACTATTGCCAAAAAGTGAGCGAAGAAAGCAAACGGGTTTGGGATAAAAAAAAGATGAGTAATGAGACTATGCGCGAGATGTTGAATACGCACATCAGAACACCTTACAAATGAGAATAGTAATAGATACAAACTGTTTGCTTGTATCAATACAGGATTATTCCGATTATCATTGGTTGTGGCAGGCATTTTGCAATAAAAAATTTGTTTTGTGCTACACCGACGAAATATTGAATGAATATCAAGAGGTTTTGTCGCATTACTATTCCGACGCATTAGCAAACTATGTTATTGATGCCATTCTGAATGCGCGTCACGCAGAGTCTGTAACAGTATATTATAAATGGCAATTAATAACTGCAGACCTTGATGATAACAAGTTTGTAGATTGTGCCGTTAGTGCGAATGCAGCGTGTATTGTTTCTAACGACAAACATTTCAATGTGTTGAAAGAGATTGATTTTCCCCAAATAAATGTTGTTGATATTGATACATTTAGACAGTTAATTTGACATATTGAATTTTACCGAAAAAAGTATTACTTTTGTAGCGTAAATAATTTTAATAATGACAGCTATGGCAACAGCAGTACAAAATCAAATACTCATAACTGTTCCACCGGATGACTTAGAGTTTTTTGCAAGATTGGCAAAACAATTCAAATGGGTAACAGTCCCTGCACAGCAGATGCCTGCAAAACAGATGTCCGACAAAGAACTGTGTGATTTGGCAGAGGAAATTAAATCTTCGATGAATCCCAAAGCACCAAAAATGTCAATGACTGAGATTATACAAGAAGTAAGGGATTATAGAAATGGCAAATAGAACAGTTTTTGACACCAATATTTGGATTAGTTATTTTTTAGGCGGAAAGTTCGACGAGCTCATTAAGTTGAGACGTGAAAACAGTGTACTTTTTCTACATTCAACGCCCTCGGTGGCAGAACTGAAAGATGTTATAAGTCGTGATAAGTTTAAAAAGAACAATCTCGATGTAGATAAATTGATAGATTTTTATATTGGGATTTCCGACTTTTGCAAAACAAAGCCGGAGTTTATTGACTGTCCTGACCCGAAAGATAATTTTCTTTTCGATCTCGCTATACAAGGAAATGCTAAGTATTTGGTTTCCGGAGATAAAAGAGTGTTGGAAACTCCGATGGAGAGTAAAACGCTAAAAATCGCTACGTTAGCAGCATTTAAAGAAGATCTCCAGTCACGTAAATAATTTTGTCACCTATACGAATCGGTAAAATTCAATATGAGTTTTACCGATTTTTTTTATAGGTATCCCTTAACAAGACAAATAATAAAACAGTATAAAAATAATAGATGAACAAAATTAAAAAACTTAGACTCTACATTGTCTCACTTCTTCTCTCCGCATTCGCTCTTTCGAGTTGTATTGCAGAAGCCCTTATCCCTAACAACAACGATGAGAGCGAGATAACCATTGTCATAGATATGCCCGGCACCGCTGCCAGCCGCGCTATTGGCAGTACGGATGATACCGTCATCGACCGGATTGATGTCCTAATCTTTGATTTAAACAATGGCGGCAGATACGTAGGTCGCGTATCGCCGGTGTTTGGCATCAATCAAACGAGCCAATCGTTTACAGTGAAAGCGCCCAAAGGTAACCTCGAACTGGCAATCTTTGCCAATGCCAAAGACAGAATAGATGCCGCTACTTTCACAGTGGGTACAACCACTAAAGCCCAAGCCTATACGCAACTTACCGAATCGCTGCCTTTCAATAACATTTGGAACGCAGACCCACAAGACCCGGGTTACAAACCCTTCCCAATGTGGGGCGAAGTTGCCGTCAATACCAATACGGCTACCACAGCATCCGTAACACTGGTACGGGCATTGGCAAAGATAAACATCCGTTTCCTCAACCCAACCATCAGCAGTAAGTTGGAAATCACAGAGATTTCTTTGTATAATTACCATACAAACGGATACTTAGCCTCTTGGGCGAGTCCCAATACACCTACCCATATCAGCAATAAACGAGAAGGATATGTCAACGGAATATATTTCTCTTCTACCCTTATTGATAACAACCAAATGATGGATGAGATATTCCTCTTCGAAGTAGCACCACCTGCCAACCCAAGCAATCCCGCAATTGCAGACCGCGTAGCCTCTACCTGTGTTATTATCAGAGGACATTTCGAAGGCAGCGCCGCAGACTCTTACTACCGTGTTGACTTAAAGAGTCCCGCTGGCGTGTATTACGGCGTTACGCGTAATAACAACTACGATATCGTGATTCAAGACGTTTTCGGTTCCGGCGCCAATACCGGCGAAATCGCTTATGACTCCGAATTGGTGGATATCACCGCAACAGTTCTTCAATGGGACCTGGGCGCTGAAATGGATGTAGATTACAGCGGACAATACCGGTTGGTAACCAGCAGCTCTGCTTTTCAGTTTGTGCAGATTGCATCATCGCAGACGCTGAAGATATTTTCGGATGCTCCTGGCGGTTGGAAGATTGAAGGCAAACCGGATTGGATTACTTTGGATTGGAATGCCGGCGATGAAAACAATACGGTGGATTTTGTGGATATAATCATTACCTGTAATGATAATAGCACCTCTTCGGAAAGAAGAGGCGAGTTCTATGTAGTAACTGGTTTATTAAAGAAAAAAATAACCGTAAACCAGACTTACTTTCATTTTGCACCTCCGGGTGTGTTGGGTGTTACTGAAAGCGGTAAGTTAACCTTGCGGGGATCTAACACTTATGCCGGTGAAGCTGCTATCAATACCTTTGCTGTCAATGAGTTTGGCGGTTTGGAAGATGAAGCTGTGTATTTGGCTCTCTTCAAGTTTGGCTCTCTTATTGCGATAAATGCCTCCGGTAGCACATACGTTTACTCTATTCCCGGTGATATGTTCGACGCTACCCGTGATATTCTTTGGGCGCCGGCGGAGTTTAACTTGAGTACTGTAACTACTTATGCTCAAGTTTCTTTCACGACCATTAACGGTGAACTCTCTACTACCCCTAGCTTGACTGCGGGTACAGGAGACCCCTGCTTACTGGCTGATAAAGGCACTTCGGGTTTTGTTTGGCGAACGCCCACTGACCAAGACTCTCCGGTCTTTATATCTCCTCTTAACACTGTTAGTGTCGGTAATCCCCCAAACAATGGTCGTTTCACTACCGGTGGTGCCGGCATCGCCCCGTTCCTGACTTTTTCAGGATTTCGCAACGCAGATGGTTCATTGGTAAATCAGAGTTCATATGGCACCTACTGGTCGCGTACCGGTATTGGAAATAATGCTCGGTATTTTAATTTTTTGACGATTGGCAATAACGGGGCTTTCGCTTCAGGCAGCGTTTCGTTTGGGGGTGCAGTGAGATGTGTATCGGCAGGCATAACCCAATCGCCCCCTTCTCCAATGACTATTTGTCCCAATGAAACCAATACCATTTCTTTGGCAGCTGTTACAGGACAAAGCGGTATTACTTACCGTTGGGAAATGAGCACCGACAACACTACTTGGACACCTGCTCCGGCACCTAACAATGCGCAAAATTATGTTATTGCTGCCGGTATGCTTACTGCTAATACTTACTTCCGTCGCGTAGCGATTTGGAACGGAACGGAGTATCCGAGCGATGCGGCGTTGATATCATTGCCAACGCTTGGTATTTTTCCCAACGAAGTTAACCTTGGCGGTATCACTTGGAGTACGCGCAATGTGGACTTAAGTACTTCTTCAGGGTTTGTAAACCATCCCGGACAGCCCGGGATGTTGTTTCAATGGAATAGAAATGTGGGATGGAGCGCTGAAAATCCTTTAACGAGTAGCGATGGTTCTCTGTGGGATAATTCTTCTCCCGGTACATCAGATTGGATAAATGAACCTTGTCCTGCCGGTTGGCGTTTGCCTAATGAGTTGGAAATAGGAAATCTTGGAAATCTGCCACGTAAATGGCTCACGTCGACTGAAGCTGCTTCACTTGGTTTTGGCTGTGCTCCCGGTTTTCTTTTTGGTACAAACAATCTTGCCAATTTCGATCCTAACAATCATTTATTTCTTATATCGGGATCTACTCGCGACAACTTTGGAGCATTTTCTCCGTTTTTTGGTGGCTATTGGGCAATGGGAACCTCTTCAACCAACAGAAATTTCGCGATGACATTAGGTGTAAATAACAATGACGGCTCCGCCCCTCCTATGTATGGAAACTTTACAGCTTCATTTGCTTTATCGGTACGTTGCGTAAAAGAGGGCGTAGAAATCGATGGTGTGCGTTGGGCAGAAAGCAATGTAGATGCCACTCAAGTCAGCGGCTTCGCTTCTACACCTGCAGATTACGGTAGCTTTTTTCAATACAACCGAAACACTGCTTACAATAACGGTACAGCTTTGCAAACTTGGAGCACTACCACTTGGGGTACCGGTACTTGGCAAGCCGGATCTTGGAACAACTCCGAAGACACCGGCAGCGCTTGGCAAACACCTGCTAACGACCCTTGTCCTGCCGATTGGCGTTTACCTACGCAAGCAGAGTTTCAACAGCTTCTTGACAACAGTCCGCTTACAGGTTCTGTGCGTGGTGTTTGGACTGCTGTTGGCGGTGTTAATGGTCGTTGCTTTGGTCCCGGCGCGGCTGCCGGCTGTAGTAGCAGTAACGCTCTCTTTTTGCCCGCCGCCGGGGTCCGCAGCAGCAGCAATGGCGCGCTCCTCTTCGCCGGCACGGACGGGCACTACTGGAGCAGTACCTTCAGTGGTCTGGCGCTTGCGATGCTCTTGTACTTCGATAGCGGCATCGCGAGCGTGGCCGGCAGCGTCAGCCGCGCCGCCGGGTTCTCCGTTAGGTGCGTCGCAGAATAAGTTCGATAACAGTATGTTATTTTCAATATTATACACATCAAAGAGTCAAGTAAATAGATACACACTCAATGTTTTGTCTGTATTTCCCATTCTTGTATCGCTAGTACAAGAATGACAATCAAAGGAAGTACAAACATATTTATCATCCGGTATTCGTGAGAATACCGGATGGAATTTTGTAAGTTTTAGAAATAATGGATATATAAAACAATAGGAATTCGCTGTTGTGAGCAAAAAAGAAAAAATAAACGTACAAGGTACGGAAATAACAATTATTTCTGACAATAGAAATGATTATATTTCGTTGACTGATATGTCTTCTTCTTTTAGGGAGGGTAGTGGGTTAATTGGGAAGTGGATAAGTAACAAAAATACATTAGAATATTTGGGTATTTGGGAGAAATTTAAAAACCCAGGTTTTAATTACCTCGAATTCGGGGTAATTGAATCGGAAGCAGGAACAAATAGATTTATAATGTCTGCCGGACAATGGATTGAGCGAACAAAAGCGATTGGCATTCTCGTAAAAGAAGGTCGTTTTGGTGGAACATATGCACATAAAGACATTGCTTTTCATTGTTTCTACACCGATCGGCAACTGATAATCGTTCTTTGACATATTGGTTTACACGTAGAATAGTTTTATAGTTAATAGTTCGATAGCAAGCAGGCTATTGGCTATAAAACTATCGAACGACAAAACTAAACAAAATTATTTTGTATTTTTGTAGTGCAAATAAAAAAATAAAAATAAATTATCTCGCGTTTGGACACCATGTCCGGACTTTCGATAATAGAACGTGTAAACCAAATAAAAAAGGGTTACACGTTTTTTTATGTCAACCTATTTTAGGATGAGACAAAATATAGATATAAAACAATAAAAAAAAGAGCTATTTACAACAATATGAAACAACAACAACCCATAGGTATCATTGCCGGCAGCGGAATGATGCCTGTAGAAATTATCAAACACTGCAACAAACATCATATCCCCGTTTTTGTGGTTGGCTTAGAGCCGTTTGCTGCCAAAGAGCAGTTGCGCGAAGCGCCACATACCTTTGCCAAAATAGGCGAAGCGGGAAAAATTCTCAAAGCTTTTAAAGAGCGCAACGTACACAAGATTGTACTTGCCGGCGGCATCAAACGCCCATCGTTCAAAGAACTGATTCCCGATTGGGAAGGGGTAAGAATTGTGGCAAAGCTGGTAATGAAAAAAATGAGCGACGACAATCTTTTCCGCACCGTAATGGATGAAATAGAAAGCCACGGCTTCAAAATCGTAGGTATAGAAGAAGTGGTGCCTCAAATGCTTTTTCAAGAAGGCATTTACGGCAGTGTGAGACCGGGCAAAGACGATATGAACGATATTGAGCGCGGTTGGACAGTAGCAAAAGCCATTGGCGCAGTAGATGTTGGTCAAGCGGTGGTGGTGCAGGAGGGTTTGGTGCTGGCAATGGAAGCCATCGAGGGAACAGACCAAATGCTTGCTCGTGCGGCTTCGTTGCGCAAAGACGGCAAAAAGCCGATTATGGTAAAGGTGCTCAAACCGGGTCAAGATATGCGTGTTGATTTACCCGCTATCGGTTTGCAAACGATAGATTTATTTATCAAACACGGTATTGGTGGAATTGCTGTAGAGGCTGGTGGCATTTTGTTGATTGAAAAAGACGCCGTTATCAAAAAAGCGGACGAAAACGGAATTTTCATTATCGGATTAAAAACGAATAAGCATTCGCCGGTCAACGAATGCGCATCCGTTGGCAAATGAATGCGCATTGAATTATTTTTTATCAGCATTCAATTTATTTTTATGCGCATCCGATTTATTTTTATAGGCATTCAATTTTGAACGGTATCAATGAAACGGTGATGTAAATAGAAAAAAATATAAACAAATAACAACATAACCTATGCATTTTCAGAAAACTTCCCAAAAAACAAGAATTGCGGTATACGTCGCATTCGTAGTCCTGTGTTTCATCGCTATCAATAACTGTGCGAAAAACGAGCCTCCGGTTATTGTTCCCGATACCGGCACGCCTCCCAAAAAACATACGATTCCCTATCCCGAAGGGTACGACACTACAAGTAGCGGAGCATCAGCTGCCAATGGTTTAGGCGACCATCATTATTCGCCCTACTTCAAGCACCCCGATTTTTTCAATATGAAGAGCTCCCATTCTTTAACCATTATCCCCAACTTCAAAACCTACCAGCAAACTACCGAATATCATTGCGGAGCAGCGGTAGCGCTAATGGTGATGTATCACTATGGCATTACCAACGAAGATGAGCTCACAATAGGCAAAGGACTCAGAACGCATATGGATCCCGATGGCGGACCACCAACACAACTTACCGAAGTGGGTACCACAGTGGGCAATATGGTCAGATATTTTGAGACAAGGGGTTGGTATGTAGAGTCTTCTCTTACACACAACCCTTTTGGAGAAGCAAACTATGCCCTTTTTCGAAAATGGGTGATAGACAACCTCAGAGAGGGTACACCCATTATGGTAGAATGGGTTGATTGGGGAGGACACTGGCAAAACATCATTGGGTTTGACACGATGGGAACCGATCATTTCGGCAGCGACATCCTCATTCTCGCCGATCCCTACGATACCTCCGATCATTATCAAGACGGATATTACGTAGTCAACGCCGAACGATTCTTTTATATGTGGTTCGATTATGTTTATCAGCCCGAAGGAGAGCAGATTCGGCAATGGGTTATTGCAAAACCCAAACAATAAAGATACACACTCTATAGTATGTCTGTGTTTTTTGTCTTAGAGAACAGGGACATTTGTCATCCGGTGTTTGTGAGAATATCGGATGGTATTTTGTAAGTTTTGAAATAGCAGTGTAAAAATACATTCCTGCTACCTTGATTCTATACTGTGAAAAACAGTATTTTTCATACTTGCCATCCGATGTTCGTGAGAATGTTGGATGGTGTTTTTTTATATCAACAAAACCAACACTCTTTCCTCTTTTTTTACTATCTTTGCGGTTTGAAAAAATTTCAAACTCAAATCAAAAAGTCGTTTAATGCTTAACTGATTAATCACTAATCATTAACCATTAATCATTAAAGATATATTATCGTGGCTGATACTAAATACATTTTCGTTACAGGTGGTGTGGTTTCTTCATTAGGAAAAGGAATTATCGCCGCATCGCTTGGCAAGCTATTACAAGCGAGAGGATATAAAGTAACTATCCAAAAGTTTGACCCGTATATTAATATAGATCCGGGCACATTGAATCCGTACGAACACGGCGAGTGTTATGTAACGGTGGACGGACACGAAGCCGATTTGGATTTAGGGCACTACGAACGTTTTCTTAATATTCAAACCACTAAGGATAACAATATTACCACCGGACGAATCTACCAAAATGTGATTGAAAAAGAACGTCGCGGCGATTATTTGGGAAAAACGGTACAAGTAATTCCACACATTACCGACGAAATCAAACGAAATATTAAATCATTCGGTGTAAAAAATAAGTTCGATTTTGTGATTACCGAAATTGGTGGAACGGTAGGCGATATTGAATCTACGCCGTTTTTGGAAGCCGTTCGTCAGCTTCGCTGGGAATTGGGTAAGAACTGCTTTTGTATACATTTGACTTACGTTCCTTATATTGCCGCTGCCGGCGAAGTAAAAACAAAACCTACACAACACTCTGTAAAAGAGCTCCAAACACTCGGTATTCAGCCCGATATGTTGGTTTTACGCACTGAAAAAAAGCTCAGCAAAGAGATTTTGGACAAAGTGGCGCTATTCTGCAACGTTGAGCTTGATGCTGTGATACAATCGATTGATGTGTCCACCATCTACGAAGTACCTGTAATGATTCAAAAACAGGGAATGGACGAAGTGTTGCTTCGCAAAATGAATATGCCGATAGGCGAGAAGCCGAATTTGGAAGATTGGAATGCTTTTCTACAAAAACGAAAAGAGGCGAAAAAAAACGTGATTATCAAGCTTGTAGGTAAATATGTAGAATTGCCTGATGCATACAAATCAATTAACGAAGCATTATTGCAATCGGCAATTTATCACGATAGACACTTGGTATTGGAAATGTGTCATTCCGAAAAAATTACAGGCGAAAATGTTGCCGAAATATTGAAAGATGCTGACGGAATCGTTATCGCACCCGGATTTGGACAGCGCGGTATCGACGGAAAATTTGCCGCATTGAAGTATGCACGCGAAAATGATATCCCTACACTTGGTATCTGCCTCGGAATGCAATGTATGGTTATCGAGTTTGCACGCAATGTATTGGGGTTGACCGATGCTAATTCGTCGGAAATGGATCCGAAAGCAAAAGATTTGGTTATTGATTTGATGGAAAAGCAAAAACATATCACAAATATGGGTGCTACAATGCGTCTTGGTGCGTATGACTGTGTGTTGAAAAAAGGCTCATTGGCGAACAAAGCGTATGGCAAAACGAAAATTCAAGAGCGCCATCGTCATCGTTATGAATTCAATAACAATTACAAAGAACAATTTGAAGCCGCAGGAATGAAATGTACCGGCATTAATCCTGAAACAGATTTGGTAGAAGTGGTAGAAATCCCACAACTTCGTTGGTTTTTGGGTGCGCAATTCCATCCAGAATATAATAGTACGGTTGTTTCGCCTAATCCGCTTTTTATGAGTTTTATGGATGCAGCAGCAAAAGCCCCCTAATCCCCCCAAGGGGGACTTACCTAACGGATGACTATAAGTACAAATAAGAAATATATAAAAAACAATAATAAATAATGCTTCTGGAAGTCCCCCTTCGGGGGATTTAGGGGGCTTAATAAAAAATGGACAGAAATTCAGTTATAGGATTACTTTTGATAGCTGCGATTCTTATCGGGTTTTCAATTTTCAATCAGCCGAGTCAGAAACAGCTCGAAGAAGAGCGTCGTCGTCGCGACTCCATTCATTTGGTAGAAATGCATCGAGTGGCGGAATTGGAGGCGCAAACACAAAAAAATACCGTAAGCGAAGTAAGCGAAAACAACGCTGTTTCGGATTTTTTCAATTTTCAACCTACACAAACTGTAGTAGCAGATTCATTGCAGGAGATGAATCAAATATCAGACTCGCTGCTGATTAACGCTAAAGCACCGATTGAAGAAACTGTTGTATTGGAAAATGAAAAAATTCGTTTGACACTTTCCACACGTGGCGGTGGTATTAAATCAGTGCAATTGAAAGATTACCTTCGCTTCAACGGCGACCCGTTATATCTGTTTGAAACAGAAGATGAATCGCGTTTCAATCTCGATCTCTTCAATCGCAACAGTATTCGACTTTCTACCGAAGATCAGATTTTTATACCGATACGTACCGATGACGGAAAAGCCGTAATAATGCGTTTGCAAAGCGGAGAGGGACAGTATATTGACTTCGTTTACACGCTTCCTACCGATGAATATATGATGAATTTTGATGTTCGTGTGGTAGGTATGCGAAACGGATTGCACCCCGAAAGTCTTCAAAATTTCAGAATGAATTGGGAGCAGAAAGTGCGTCAACAAGAAAAAGGACGTACCTTTGAAAACCGTTTTTCGCGTATACATTACAAGTTCGACAGGCAAGATGTGAAACGATTGAGCGAAACTAAAAACGAAACAGTAGAGCTTTCCGACCCGGTAAGATGGTTTGCGTTTAAAAGCCAATTTTTCACTTCGACAGTCATTGGCGAACGTCCGTTTAACAATACTATTCTTACTTCTAATTTGCTACAAGATCCCAATTATCTCAAATCTTATAAAGCCGAAGTATGGGCTCCGGCTACGATAGATGCTAACGAAGATCTTGTTTCCGCCGGATTTAACTTCTATTTCGGTCCCGTTCACTTCAATACGCTACGAGCTTATGATGCCGGCGTTGCGAGTGATGAGCGACTAAAACTTGAAGAGTTAGTGTTTTTAGGTTATCGTTGGTTGAGTTGGATAAACAAATGGTTTGTTATTCCGCTGTTTGACTATCTTTTGTCGTTAGGTTGGGGTATGGGGTTGATTATTTTCATTATGACGTTGATAGTGAAAATCGTTGTATCGCCACTCACATACAAATCATTTATGTCAACGGCAAAAATGCGTGTATTGCGTCCGCAGGTGCAGGAGCTCGAAAAGAAATACCCCGGACAAGACCGCGAAATGATGATGAAACGTCAACAGGCAACAATGGAACTCTACAATCGAGTGGGAGCCAACCCGATGAGTGGTTGTTTACCGATGCTTATCCAAATGCCTGTGTTGATCTCACTATTTTTCTTCTTCCCGTCGGCGATAGAATTGCGTCAGCAAAGTTTCCTTTGGGCAAGCGACCTTTCGTCGTATGACGATTTAATTTCGTGGAGCGCGAATATTCCGTTGATTACGCGCTTTTTGGGTAATCATATTAGTATATTCTGCGTGTTGATGACGATAACGAATGTATTGTATATGCGTCATACAATGGCAGGAGCCGATACCGGACAGCAAGCATTACCCGGAATGAAACATATGCCGATATTTATGTCGGTGTTTATGTTCTTCTTCTTGAACTCGTATCCCGCAGGTTTGAATTACTATTATTTCCTCTCTACACTTTTCACGGTAATCATTATGTTTATCATTAAAAAGAGTGTTGACGAGAAGAAAATTTTGGCGCAATTAGAGGCGAACAAAAACAAACCGAAAAAGAAATCGGGCTTTATGGCTCGTTTGGCTGAAGCACAAAAATTGCAGGAGCAACAAGCGCGCGAGCGTGCGAAAGCAGCAACAAAAGGGAGAAGATAAATTCAAAGATTTAAAGATTCAAAAGTTCAAAGATCAAGGGTTTGAGAGTACACTGTTTATTACTTTAAACCCTTGATCTTTGAACTTTTGAATCTTTAAACCCTGAATTTTTTTCCCTCTTTCCTCAATCTTCTTCCTTCCAAACTTCCCAAATAAACTATATCGGAATGAGAATTAAGTGCAGTTTCACATGAATCTTGCACCACGCCGATAATAAAACCAACCCCAACCACTTGCATCGAAATACTGTCAGGAATCCCGAAAAGGCTACAAGCCAATGGAATAAGCAATAATGAACCACCTGCAACTCCCGATGCACCTGTTGCACTAAGCGTAGCCAATACGCTCAAAATAAGAGCTGTGGGAAAATCAACCGTAATCCCAAGTGTATGGGCGGCAGCCATCGAAAGTACTGAAATGGTTATCGCCGCACCCGCCATATTAATGGTAGCACCTAAAGGAATAGCAACGGAATAGGTATCTTTATTCAGCTTTAACTTTTCGGATAATGCCATATTGACTGGAATATTGGCAGCGGAGCTTCGTGTGAAAAACGCAGTGATACCACTTTCTTTCAACGCTCTCAATACCAAAGGATACGGATTTTGGCGCATCACAATAAACGAAATCAACGGATTCATTACCAGCGCTGCAAACAACATTGTTGATACCAATATGATAATCAATCGTCCGTAGCCAAGTAATACTTCCAGTCCGCTTTCCATTATCGAAGAATAAACAAGTCCCATAATGCCAATGGGAGCGAGGTCGATAACGAAACGCACTACGCTTGTAACCGAATCAGAGAAATTGGCAATCACTTCTTTTGTATTATCACTCGCTACTTTTTGCAATGTAATACCAAATAATACTGACCAAGCGAGGATTCCGATATAATTTGCTCTTGCTAACGCATTTACGGGATTATCTACCAAATTCATTAGAATATTCAATAGCACTTCAGTAATACCCCTTGGTGCGCTCACTTCTTCGGCAGTTATATTATTTAATTCCAGTGTGGTAGGGAAAATGAAACTGACAGTAATGCCCAATATGGCGGCAGATAACATTCCGATAAAAGAAAGCATTATAAACGCTTTTAAGCTATTTTGCCTTCCGCCTTTTTGTTTGCAAATGGCAGCCATTACGAGAATAAATACCAATATTGGCGCAATGGCTTTGAGTGCGCCCACGAATAAGTTACCGAATATGGTGATAAAAGCAACGTGCTCACCCAGCGTGAGGGCTAACATAATACCGATAACGAGCCCGATAAGGATTCGTTTTACCAAACTTATTTTGTTCCAAGATTTCCAAATGTTCATTGCGTTTCTCTTTTTTGATTTTAGAACAAAGATATAACATTTTTCGGTGTGAATAACACTCTTTGAGTACACCCGATGAGATTCGAACTCATATCGTCAGAACCGGAATCTGAAATTCTATCCATTGAACTACGGGTGCGTTTTTAATGATTAATGGTTAGTGTTTAATGATTAATCACTAATCATTAGTTTGAAATTTTCTATTTCGCCATTGCAAAACAATCGTATCAGTTTTCAAAAATGGCGTCATTTCGGCAATTACATTGGCAGAAAGATGCTGTTTGTAATTGAATGTCAATTCGATATCTGTATTACTTTCATTGAATTGCGCCGAAATAGGTAAAATATCCGACAAAGATACGGCATATTTATAATTTTCGGAATCTTTTTGGGAAGAATCGAAGAAATTTTTTGCCGAGATTTCAGGTAAGAACGTGGAAGTCTCTAATTTTTCCCATTCGGTGGTGTAAAACGAGATGTGGCTGTCGCACGTCGGTCCGCACACGGTGCGCACGAGACAGATAATCATAGAATCTGCGGCAATGGGCAACAATTTTATTTGTGTTGTGCCTACGGCTGATGTTCTGATTTCAAGAAAGTTATCAGAATGATTCAGTTTCGTGATTTCGCCAAGTGTAGTACTCACGGTTGTACCGATGGTATCTGCTAAAAGTACACGTCTGTTTGCTTCGAAAGAGCCGGGCAGAAAACTTGCCGGCATCGAAATGAAAACTTCGTTTATCGTTTGTCCGTATGCCGTGATCGACATAATTAGAAATAGTTGTATAATTGTTTTTTTCATACCATTATTTATTTTTTCTTGTCGGTCGTATGGAACTCGCGATAATGATGTTCTTTGACTTGAACTGATTTTAATGCTCGTTTCATATTCTATTCATCAAAATACCCACTCGTTTGCTTGTGTAGGGGCGTTCCCCTTTCCAAAATCGACTAAAAATCCCCTCAAGTCGAAAGAAAGCCAAAGATTGGATAAGCGAAGTAAGGAGTTGTTGAGATATAATCTCTGTTCTGCTCTGAAATTAGCGAACTCGGGCAGCAATCCGTACACTTCTTCCACCGTCATTCTTGTATTTAGTTGTTCCCAGCGATTTGTAAAGTCGTTGGTGGTAAGTGCCCGTGTGCGCCGAATAATATCCTGCGAGTCGCGTAGAAAAATATTTTTTGCATCTGTGGTTTGAAAAATCTTTATCACATAAGTTCGCTCGCCTTCTTCTAGTCGATGGTTGGATTGAAACAGCAAAACATAGTCTAAATACCGGCTTTCAAATAATATTTCACGCACAAAAGCGGTAAAGTCCTGTCGAATATCTTCTTCCGAAGAACGACTATTCCACGTGAGGGTTTGATAAACAATATCGTTTTCCCAGCGGCTATCTTTCACTTTTCCAATGTATGTGAGAGCATTGCAGCTGTTGAAAATCAATGCAATGAGCAATAATGTGCTGATTTTGAAAAAATGTTTCGTTCCCATATTTGTAATGTTTTAAGTGTCTTAAAAATCATCAGGTTCTTCGCGCACAGCGGTAGCAGTAACGCTATGAAAAATAGTGTCGAAGTTTGTCAAAAGCATTTCCACAAATTTCGTGTGGAAAGCAGTGTACAGTTTCGACGAAATATGCTTCCTGTCTTTTCTTTTCAACAATCCAAAACGCAATTGGTTCTCGTCGAGCCATATTTGTGGTTTAAAAAACGCTTCATTTTTCAAAAGCAGTGTGCCGTAAGTGATTCGTCCGTCGGCAGTTCGTTGCCATTTATCGGCTCGCTTCGTGTCAATTGCTTCATATATTTTGTCCAACAACAAGTGCGGATTTTTTGTTTGAATAATAATTGCCATAATAATCTATCAATCCTGACATCGGTGATTTTTCTATTTTTCCAATTTCAACTCCTTTATTTGCAGCTACTTCACGCACTTCGTCGGCAAAATACCACGCAATTGAGCCGGTAAAATTACTCTTATTTTTCCGATAATCATACTGAATAACGTTTCTTTCGAAAAAATCGGTAAAGCTTTTCTCTAAGATGCGACGAATGGTTTTATCATCGAGATATTCCAACATAAACAACGAGAGGTTTGCCAAGAAACGACTCGGAAACGGTTGTCGATATACTTTGTCGATAATTGTTTCGGTCGTAAGGTTATATTTTGTCAATAATTTTTCTTTTAATCCGGTAGTCAATTGATTTTTAAGCGCATCACTTACCAATTGTTTTCCCAACGCAGCTCCGCTTCCTTCATCGCCCAAAATAAAACCGAGCGGCGGCACTTGTTTCACAATTTCCGCACCGTTCCACTCGCATGAATTACTGCCCGTCCCCAAAATACACGCAATACCCGGCGAATCGCCGCAAAGCGCGTGTGCAGCCGCAACAATATCGCTATATACGAATATTTTGTCCGTTGGGAAAGATTGAAAAATAGCGCTGCGCACGCTAAAGATTTTTTCGGGAATACACCCCGCACCATAAAAATGTACTTCATCTGCCTTATATTCGAGAAGATGCGGAAGTACATTCAAACGAATATTGATGGCAATCTCCTCCTCCGTTTGATAAATGGGACTGATGCCTTTTTCGGTAAATTGTTGCTTGACTTCTCCGTTTTCAAGAAAACACCATTCGGATTTTGTGGCGCCGCAGTCGGCGATTAAGATATTCATTCTTTAATCTTTACGTATGTAAGAAATGTATAATCATATTGATGTTTTTCATCAGCTTTATTTTTTTCTTCTTCAATCAATTTCCATTTATTTAGGTCAATTTCGGGGAAAAACGTATCGACACCTGCAAAAGTGTGGTGAATGCGTGTCAGATAAAGTTTGTCGGCATAATCAATAACCGTTTTGTAAATTTGACCGCCACCAACGAAAAAAACTTCGCTTTCATTTTTACATTTTTCCCATACCTCGTTGAGAGAATGACAAACAGTGGCATTTTTAAAATGTGCGTTTTTATCGTTTGTCAGCACAATATTATGTCGGTTTGGCAATGCTCCCTTGGGCAGTGATTCAAACGTTTTTCGTCCCATTACAATGGTATGATGTTCGGTTATTCGCTTGAAATATTTCAAGTCGTTGGGTAGATGACAGAGCAAATCGCCGTTTTTCCCGATGGCGTTTCGCTCGTCTGCAATAACGATGATGGAGATATGTTTTGGCATAATCTTTTACTGTTTTGTTTTTAACGGATTTTCCGCTTCATCGAAAAATTGTTTTTGTAATGCCGGCACATTCGTATCGGCTTTAATATCGCGAATACTTTTTATAAGTTGTTCAACAACAGCATTTAATAAAAGCTCGCCAGCTCCCGCAGATGCTTTGCTACCATCGCCCGAATAGTGGTTGGGATAGCGCGCATACCACCAAATGCCGGAATAGACATTCGGCAGATTGTTCAGCCGGTTGAGGTCAATGCCCGATTGTTGCGCAGCTCTGTCCGTATGCACCAAATGCGGCACAATGGCTTTGGCTATTGATGTTTCGCGATTTCCGCCGTGTTGGTCATATTGGTCGTGCATAGTGAGTGCCTCTACTTGACGTAGAATATCTTGCGGATATGTTGGCTGAAACAGATACAAGGCATAATCTCTTCGTTCGGATAGTTGTGCCATACCGAAATAGTTGAGAAAGGCGTTGTTTCCGCCATGCCCATTTACAATGATAATCTTTTTGAAACCGTTGCGGCTTAGTTCGTCTAAGGTCTCTTGCAGCACTTTCCATATCAATTCGGGTGAGTAAGCGATAGTACCGGGCTGATGACGCGCCTCGTTGATTTGGCTGAAATAATACGATGGAAATACTACCGTATATTCCTGTTCCGCAGCGCGAAGCGCCATTTCGCGAGCGATGTATAAATCCGTGCCCAATGGCAAATGCGCACCGTGTTTTTCGAAAACACCAATTGGCAAGATAATTGTTTTGGAGCTTTTTTCTACGGCTTCTATAAATTCGGGAGCCGTCAATTCTTCTAATTTGAAAGGTAATTCTTGCGCTTGTAAAGCGGATATGAAGAAAAATGAGATGAATAATGATAAATATTGCTTCATACTACAAATGATTTTAGTGAAAATAAAAATCCAAAATTACAAAAAAAATCCTTCATATCTCATACGCATTGAAAAAGATGCTTCATAGTTTATAAACAATCCTGTGTTTACCACTTACTATCGGATTTATCGCGTCTGTTGATACCCGGAATTTTGTGCCGTTTACCGTGTAATCTTCAACATTTTCGGGAAATTCTAACATAGCTGTGCTTCCGGGAGGAATAATGAGGTCAATATGAAGCGTCTTATCTTCTGTAAGCTCCCAATGCACAACAACAGTCCCGTAAGGCGTTTCTTTCGATGTTTTTGCCCAAGTGATTCCGTGTGGAATTTGCGGAGAAATAATAACACGTTGGTATCCGGGAAAATTTCTGTCGGGACGAATGCCGCCTATTGCCTCATAAAACCATTGTCCGATGCCGTTGTAGCAATTGTGGATGTGGCTACGTGTTCCTTCCCAATGTTCCCACACGGCTGTTGCACCGTTGTCAATCATATAAAGATAGCCGGGATATGTTCGCTTTTTGAGCATATCATATACCCAATCTACGGCGTGGTTTTTGATTGCCCATTCCGTGAGCACGGCAATGCCAACCAATCCGGTAGCCAAATGTCCATTTTTGTCTTGTTCGGTCATTGTGTACAAAGTATTGGTTATAGCCGGTATGAGTGATGGAGGCGTTGCCTGCACAAGCATCGGGTAAATAAGGTCGATTTGTGAACCTGTGGCGTAACTGTTTGTGGCACTGTCGAAAAACCGTTTGTGTGTCGTGTTTCTAAGTTGTTCTTTTTGGGTTGTATAAATGGCGGCATCGTCTTCTTTTCCTAAAAAGGCGGCTATTTTTGCCATCGTTTCGTAGCATACGCTAATGAAACTGTTCACCACCAAATCAATCGAAGCCTTGTTCGTTTGGTCAACACCATCGGGAGCCGCCCAATCGCCGAGATACCAATTGCGATAATAGACATCGCCCCATTGTTGAAGAAGCCCGTTCACGCTATATCGTTGTACATATTCCATCCAGCGTTGCATCAGCGGATAATATTTTTCTATCAGTCGCGAATCGCCATAATTGATATATGTATCCCACGAGCCGGTGATGAAAAAACCGCACCAATAAGGTCCTCCGCCCGCGCTGAACGGGTTAGGAGCTGTATGTGGCAATCCACCGTCTTCGCGCATAACATCCGCCCACGCCTGCATCCAATTGTAATACAGGGGTGAGAGATCGAACATCGTTTGCGCAGTCATCGAACTTGCGTTGCCGTCGCCGCCATATCCGATTCGTTCAAATTGCGGACAATCGACCATATATCCGCCCAAACCAACCAAACGCAAGGTATATTTCACCATATCGTGAATGGCGTTCATATCGGCATCCGAGCTTTCGAACGAAGAAGCATCTCTAAAATTGGTTTGAATGAGGTAAGCCGTAATGTCATCAAGGGAAGGCTCGGTGTGCAGGTTGGATATCGTGATGTAACGAAATCCGTGATAATGGAACTTATTTCTGAATTTTTCGCCGCTTTTGCCCGATGCAATATAACGGTCAACCTGTCCGGGATTGTACGGTCTGCCGTCTAACAGATGACAGGCATAAAACATCACAATTTCTTGCCCTTCGGTTAACTGCGGAAAGGTGATTTCTACCTGTCCTGTTAATGTTCTTCCCATATCAACCAACCACCTGCCCTCAATTTCGTAAGGAGTGATGCTCACCGGGCGAATTTTCTCAACAATCCTGTTTGGTTCTACCATCTGCGGTGATACAATATGAGCGGGTATATTTATTACATTTGCCGAAACCCACGAAGCGGCATCCAACGTAGCAGCATTGAAATCAGCCAGCACACTGCGAGCATCAATTCGGTCTCCACCTAATCGCCACATACTCCAGCTATCACTAGTTCCCGTGTATCCGCTCTCTCGTGCACTCCAAGTAGTGTCGGTTACGAACAGCGTGTTCCAACTTCCTTTGGTCAGCGTTTCCAATTGCGCTTTTACCACAGGACCATCGTATACTACTCCGGGATGTTTGGGTTGAAACCAACCGCGACCGAGCCATATTATCAAATCATTACGTCCTTGACTAACGTAAGACGAAACATCGTAAGTAATCACGTGCGAACGCTTGTCGAGTTGCGATACGGCAGGTGATAAAACATCTATGCCTACTTTTTCGCCATTGATATAAATTTCGTGATAGCCCAACGAATTGACATATAAATAAGTCTTCTCGGACAAAGATTTCATCTCAAATTGCTTTCGCAGAAGCGGACTTTGCGGATCGCCCGCTTCATCCGGAAACCCAATGTAAGATGCGCCGTACCAATCCGCAGGCTCTAACAATCCCACACTAAAATGGGAAACCTTACTCCATACCGGACGTTTCGCTCCATCATCCCACACTCCAACTTTCCAGTAAACATTGGAACGTGCCTGTAACTCTTTACCTAAGTATGGCACCATTACCGATGCCGACGAACTGACCCGCCCCGAGTTCCACAAATCGGCTTTTCCGTCGCTCAGCAAAAGACTATCGGTTGCCGCCAAAATTTGATACATTACCTGATGTGATCCATTTTTATCGGACGCTAATTTCCAACTGAAACGCGGCGTTGTAGTGTTGATACCTAAGGGAGCAGTTAAGTTTTCGCAGCGTAAATCGTAAATTTGAAGATTGGGTGAATTGTTGCAGCTTAGGCAGATTGTTAATAGTGTGATAATAGTGTAAATGATGCGTGTCATAAAAAAGCTTCTTATAACTCCCAATAATTCAACCTTACTATTTCAAATTTTCCTGTTCTTTGAAGCCTGCAAAAGTAATTCAAAACATTAACGCCATTTGGAACGGCAAGGGTAATAAAACCTAATTCGTTAGAACTAATCACTTCGAACTCATTGCCGATATATTCGCCGGATTTCAATTTTACAGTTATCTGGTATTGATGGACAGGGATAAGTTTACCGTTTTCAAAGAAATAATATAATCCATGGGCTTGTACCAATCTCTTGTCAACTTCGCAATCTGCAGAAACAGAAACATCCTGTTGAAATGAGCATATATATGCTTTCCAAGGGAAAACCAAAGGTATGTCAAGCATTACTGACCTAATGGCATTTTTTTCTTTGAATATAAATCCGATTTCTTGTATGCCGGGAAGAGTAAAGATAACGCCCCTCTGGTATGCGCGAAGAATACAAGGCGCATCATTTAGCCAATTTACAAAGGATTGCACATTTTGCGAATGCTGACTTTCATTCTCTGATTGCGGTAATCCTGCTAAAAACTCATTAATAATGAGCATTGCTTTATCCATATTCCCTGAGTAGAGTTGCGAAGAGAGGTCTTCTCCATCTAGCTCGTCGTTACATTCGCAATCATCAACAATAGAGTCGTCATCTTCTTGTTGTATAGAACATATCCCTGCCTGTAATGGATAAGACATCACAATATCAAGAACTACATTCTTGACTACGCCATTCTCCCTAAATGAAAATTCGACCTCACTTATTGCCGGGAGTGTATAAATACAACCGATACACAAAACTTTTGCATCAATAATGCAAGTGCTTGATTTTAACCATTCCGCAAAACGGTGCAAGTTTCGTTCGTCTTCCGCGAAACCTTGTCCCTTGTTGTTCGGCAAACCTGCCAAAAACTCATTAATAACGGACATTGCCTTGCTCATATCTTCCGAATCGAGATACAGGCAGAGTTTTTCGCTGCTAATCTCTTGGTTCGCTTCATTATCGCATCCAACGAGTCCTAATAATAGACATAGCGTTATTACAATTATGTTTGTTTTTTTCATATTCATCGTTTTTATTTTAGACCAAAATAAATTTGTGGCAAATATACAAAATATTTATCGCATTTTTGTGGCGAATAGGGTGTTTTGCCACATTTTAGTTGATGTGTTGGAAGAGACTGTCCTAAAATACGTTTAGGACAGCCTCTGTTATCTTATCTAAACTACTCTGGTTTAAATACCCATACCCAACCGGGGCTCCACGCCATCGGTGTTTGAAATAACACTAATCGGTTTTCTGTAAGTTCCAAAATCTGAAATACTTGCCTTAGAGGGTCACCATCATTAGGAGTAGCATCAGGAACTCTTACGGCACCATAGGAAATACCCAAAATATTGGCATCGCCCACTAATCGTAGTTCTGTCCAATCGATATTTGCTTGCCATCTCGTGTTACCTATACCTGTGTCATTGGGTGAGGCGTAGTAGGTAAAACTGTCTATATCCTCATTCCTACTAAAAACCATACGACCATTTATATCTGAAGGAAGATCATCTCCGGGACGAGGCTGCCACCAAAATGCGCTCGGATCGGAATCTGTCATATACCACCAAAGGTCTGTAGCCGGATTTGATACGTTAAAAACCCAAGTTTTACTTCCGTCACCAGTCAAATATTCTGCTCCCGGATGAGGAGGAATAGATCCCTCTTCTATAAATGTGATATCTACTTCAATCTCTTTTGTGATGAGCTGACTATTAGTAATATCGCCGTTGACGATATAAGGGGATGAAACAATGTACTTGAATGTTTGTTTTCCTACAATTGGATATATTACTCGAACTTCGTCACTAAATTTTCTACCTATATTGTAATCCCAATATCCGATGACACCCGGAGTGTTCATTTTCAATGTGAAAATATTACTTCCGGGCAAATTATGAATAACTGTGAGTTCAATGTTATTGGGTTCGTAAGCGTTTTTCAACGTTTCCCTGTTTTCGATTGGAGCACAAGCTGTCATTAGCATTAAACTGATGCCCAATATTGCGTTTATTGTTTTATATAGTTTCATACGATTATTTCTTTAATTATGTTTGTTATAATTTTCTTTTCAGAATTATATAGCGATTTGATTACTTTCAACCGAATCCTATCGCCATGCCAAGCGTCGCTCTACCTTTTGGCGCGGAAAGTGGATTGCCTGTGCTCCTTGAAGTTTATAACTCAGAGTAACATGCATTTCGGCATATTGAGATGCAAAAGCGGTTTGAGGAGGAAGTGTGTAATTTGTCATATTATCAATAGTGCCCGAAAAGCGTAACCGGACTGTAGCTCCGGAGGCTATCTGTTTGGAAGTAATAATGGGAGAATGAGTAAACCCACCATCGCGCATAGTAATCCTTGATGTTGATCCGTGTAATGCCATCTCCATTTGTAAGACCTCAGGTGTAATAGTGTGAGCGACAAAGTCATCGTTGGTGAAATCTGCTACCAATTCAACAAAAGTTACTCCTCCAAACCGGCGTCCACCAAATGGCATAATAGGAATATTCTGTGGCGGTATACCGCGGTCATAGAATTGCCACCCTACGATTGGTTGCCCAAGACCAACAAAGGCGGAAGGATGGCTTTCAACACCAAAATCAATATACCGTACAAATATTTTTTGATTTGGAGGTACGGGAGGTGCTGGATCATCGCTACTCCGCACGATATGCCTTAACTGCACACCCGAATCTAGTAGACGGACGTTTATCCAGCCTTCACTTTGTTTGGTGTCAATCCACGAAAAAGTGGCAGTTTCACCTACAGGAATTGAGGGGCTTGTCCGAACCAAATTAGAACTGCTTGTCCACATTATGCTACTACTCTGAATATTGGATACGGTGAAAGAGGCAGATGAATTAGGATAAATCACAGAAGGTCCGGTGATGGCGGCAGTGTGAGGAAGAATCCAATCCAAAAGACTCGAAACGCGCGTAAATACCGATAGAGCGAATTCATTGCTACCTTCACAAGTTACCCCTCCCCTTACAATACCGATGAGCAAGTGCTCGCCAGAGGCAGAACGAATGGTCAAGGGACCGCCACTGTCACCATTACAGCCACCTTGACGAATATTGCCAGTACCGGTAGCAACCATTTCATGGGCGGGCAGACGTTCCTTCCATACATTAATCGTAGTTTCATTAGGAACGATAGTCAGATCCACAGCCTGCAAACAGGGAGCAGCAATTAGAGCTCCTCCCGGGGTGATGTCCATTAACCCCCAGCCGGAAGTACGTACTTGGTTACCGGGAGAATAAAGAGTGCTATTGCTGGAAGCCCAATAGTTGATGGATTTCATATTATCGCTGTATGTAATGTTGCTTGACAGTTGCAGCAACGCTGCATCTACGCTATCGTTAGGATGAACTATGATACGGGCAACATCAAACCTATTGCCGCTATTCGGATCTATCGGGCAGGAAACGCCGGCTCTAACCTGTATGAAACTGGGCGGAAGCGGAATTTGAGTGTCAGGGATAGTAACACAATGCTTTGCCGTTAAGATAAATCCGGGTGCAATAATGACTCCGCCGCAGTCTAGATTACCCATCCTTACAACTGCTACCTGCCATGGTATTTGAGATATATTGACGGTATAGCCGCCGGTAATTCTCGTTTGTGTTTCAGGTGTTTCCATAATCCCTTCTATTTCTATAGAGCGCTCGGAACAGTTACATGTTTCGCCTCGTAGAAGACGATACCGGTATGTTACATCCACACGAAGTCCCTCTTGTTTATATTCTTCCGGCAAATTGACGGGTTTGTAAAACCCTGTATTATCCAAGCCTTCGATGTCTTCTAAAAGAAGGTAGCCACAGTTATCAACATAGTGAACGTGAAATCTTGAAGTATAAACTTCTTCTTCAACCATTACCTCCATACCTTGGTCGATAATCGAGGTACAGGACATCATCAGAACGAAAATGCCCAATATTATTGCGTTTATTGTTTTATATAATTTCATAACAATTTCTTTTTATGTTGTATATTCTTTGTTTCTTGATAATTTTACCACCCCGGATTTTGTCTATAAACTCCGTTCGACAAACGAATCTCCGATTCCGGAATGGCGACCAATCCTTTTGTTTCGGGACGATACGTAACAGAATATTGAGCCGGTACATTGTTGTTGAGCACGTCGGCTATTCGCGAGTAATAGTTATTGGCGCTATTTTCTATATCGCCCCACCTTACAAGGTCAAACCAGCGGATACCCTCGAAAGCAAATTCGTATTTACGCTCGTCTTTCAATGCTTGCAACGAGTAGCCTGGAACGGAAGGCAAGCCTGTTCTTTGGCGAACGGCATTGATACCATCTACCGTTTCGGTCAATTCGGCGTGCATCAACAGAATATCGGCATAACGTAGATAGAAGAAATCTTGTGCGTTCCAGAGCATAAAGTTTTGAGAACCTCCTCCAGCTCTATACATTTCGAAAAACATACCTCGTATACCAGACGCGCCTTCTCGTGTGGTTTCGTGCTGTAAATTGATGTATTTTTTGATAGATAGTCCGGTTTGGTGAAATCCGTTGTTAGTTGCGGGATTATAGCCACCTGCTATTCCTTCGTCGGGATTGTGTATATTAAGCACAGAACCTCTTTTCCGTTTGTCGGCATCGTTCCATTCACTGTAAAACACAGGGTGCACGGGTGCAAATCCCCATCCCTCACCGTAGGGTACAAGGTTGTTATTACCACGAATCGAAAATCCGAGAACAGCACCGTTTTGATACCTTTGTCGGTACAACCATTCGCCAAAGGCATACCTTAGTGCAAACATTACTTCGGGGTTGCCAGTACCGAAAGTGGTGTTGGAGCGAGGTCCGTCTTGACCTGCCCACGACAAACCTTCGTTGGCTGCCCACGGCAAGACATCCCTTCCCGCACTGGTGTTTACATACGAGTAGGGCCACAGGTTACGGAAATCGTCAATCAGCTTATGTCCGCTTTTACTCATAATATCTTCCAAATGCGTTATGATCTGTGCTTTGTTGATTTTTGAGCCGTCGGGCAACGTCAGTTCTGTAGTGGACGTTTTTTCAATATTGGTCATATATCCTGTGTAGTGCAGGAATGTACGTGCCAGATAGGCTTTTGCAATCCACTTGTTTGTGTGTCCGTAAGTGTTGATATTGAGTAAATTGACATCTACTTCGGGCAAAAGGGAGATGGCTTTGTTGAAGTCTTCGGCAATTTGTCCAAATGTGGCGCTAATCGACGAACGAGGTACGTTGAGTGGTGTTTCGGTAGAAATGATTAACGGCATTTCGCCGAAAAACCGTGCTGCACGAAACATAAAAAATCCACGCAGAAAGTAGGTTTCTCCCAGTGTGTTATTTACAAATGCCGCGGTTTCGGCATCGGAGGAAAAAAACTCGCTGTAGTTGATTCTTTGTAACGCTTCTATAAGTGTGTTGGCGCGACGCACACCTCTATATGTTTCGTTCCACAGCTCTTGATAGATATTGTGTGGGTGATAAGTAAAAGCAGCTATGCTATGTATAGCGGCATCATCGTTTCCACCGCCGCCAAGGGTAAGGTCTTCCAAAACGGTAGCTACTAATTGTTCGGCATCCGAGTAGAGCGCGCTGTACACACCTCTCAATGCTTCATTCACATCGGTGGGCGTTCGATAGAAATTTTCAGTATTTTTTTCGAACAGATTTCTTGTATTAAGAAAATCGGTGCAACCGCTTATTAATAAGCCTATGAAAATGGTTGCGAGATATATTATTTTTTTCATTGTTAAATCGTTAAATTATTAAACTGTTTGCTTCTTAAAATGTGAGGTTCACGCCAAACATAACTGTACGTGGCAATGGGTACAAGCCCAAGTCGATACCGCTTGCCCACGAATCGGGTGCATAACCGACTTCGGGGTCCATTCCATCATATTTTGTAAACGTATGCAGGTTATTGACAGATATATATATCGATGCCGCCTGCATCCAGTTCACGGATTTGAGCAAATTGTCGAACCGATATCCAAACGTCAGGTTTGCTACTCTCAGGAAGTCGGCATTGTACAAATAAATGTCCGACATAAGGGCATTATTTGCATTGACAACTGCACTGAGGCGCGGCAACCTGTTGGACGTGCCTTCGCCGTGCCAGCGATTGAAAGCTGAGGTAGGGAAGTTTTCCATTGGTTGTCCTGTAAAATCACGATATGATTGCATTACCTGCATTCCGAATTTCCCTACAAGGGTGGTATTCATATAAATGCCTTTCCATTCAGCATTCAACTGTAAACCCAGTTCAAATTTGGGGTGTGGACTGCCGAGCATCACTTTATCGTTTTCGTTGATAACGCCATCGCCGTTTTGGTCAACGAAACGCACATCACCCGGACGACGAGGAATGTTTGGCTCCGACCCGATGACGATTGGTTTTCCGTCAGCCGTAATCCAAGCATCTACTTCTCGTTGGTTTTGGAAAATGCCGTCGGTTTTGTATCCCCAAAAATAACCGATGGGTTTTCCTACCGATACGCGCGATACATACGCCGTACCTTCTGCCAAAGTACCGCTTGTGCCATGTATGATGCCTTCGGCATTGGCTATACGGGTTACTTTATTTCTGTTGGCAGCACCACTCACGGTTGCGCCGTAACTAAAGTTACCTACTTTGTCGTTCCACGAAATCATCAATTCAAATCCTTTGTTTTCCACATCGCCACCGTTGATATAGGGGGCAGCGGCACCACTTGTGCCCAATATGGGGGCTCTTACCAACCAGTCTTTGGTTTGTTTTCTGTACCAGTCGAAAGTGAAGCCCATACGCGAATTGAACATTCGGGTGTCCAACCCGAAGTTTATCTGTTCTGACGTTTCCCATTTGACGTTTGAATTGGGAATATTTGCCGGAACAGCTGCCGGCAGGGGAGCTAATTTATTGGGTCCGAAATAGTAGCCTCCTTCCATATAGGCGATGTTTGCCAAATAGATGAAGTTAGGGATAGACTGATTACCGTTTTGCCCCCAACTTGCGCGTAATCTTCCGAAGTTAAACCAGTCGACGTGTGGAAAAAATTCTTCTTCCGTGAAATTCCAACCTGCCGATAGGGATGGGAAGTATCCCCAACGGTTGTTTCGGGCAAAGTTTGAAGAACCGTCGGCACGGAAAGTGGCATCTAGTATATACCTTTCAGCGTAGTTGTACGATACGCGGGTCATATACGACATCAGTCCGCCGCCACCTGCCGACCAGTCGCGCCCCGTTGCGGAAATTTCAGAAGCGCTTCCGGGCGTTGCCGTATTGTCGAGATACGCATAATCGGGCAGTCCGAAAACTGTGTTGCGTCTTGAAGCACTCATTTCGGTACTCAGTACGTTTTGAAGCATTTCGCTACCAATGAGTGCGCTGAAACTGTGCACGTCATTCATTCGCCAATCGTACGTCAATGTATTGGTAAATGTATAATTGACACCTTGGTACATCGATTGGATAGCTACATCGATATCGCTTCCTGACCGACCATCAAGCCTACTGATAGGTCCGTACTGTCTGCTGTGCCCAAACCACGCATTGATACCGAAAGATGAACGGTATTTCAAATTCTTAATCGGTTCCAAAATACCGTACACATTCCCGACAATAGTGTTGCCCTTACCCCAGTTGAAGTTTCGACCGAAATACATCCGTGCAACAGGATTGCTTAATACGGGGCTGACTCCTTCCAATGTCGGTGCATAGCCGCCTGTAAGTGAATTGATTCTGCGATTGTCGTAATGAAGCGGCAATAACGGATTACCGACAATAGCATTGTGCAAATCATTCCAATAAATATTACCCGTTGCTGCCGCACGGTTTTGAGAGTTCGTATACGTGAGGTTTTGACCGATGGTAAGGATGTTGTGGCTACCGGTTTTGAAGAGCACCATTTCGGTATTTATCCGTGCTGTCAAGCGTTTGAAACCTGCATCGAAAACATCACCGCCGATGATACCCGCTTGGTCGAGATACGAAACGCCGAGTGCGTAGATATAATCTTCTTTTCCGCCCGTAATGTTCAAGGCGTGGCTTTGCACGGGAGCATTGCGCATCGTCATTTCATCTACCCAATCAGTACCTTTCCAGCCCGATTGCAACTTGTTCCACACATAATTTCCGTACTCTGTACCAAGACCGGGCGAAATGCTTTCGAGCCAAGCGTTGGTTTTCACCATTTGTTCCCAGTTGTAAGGGGCAGCACCGTCATTCAGGCGAGCTTCGTCGAAAAGATACATATACTCTTGGGCATTCAACACTGCAGGCTTGCGATACATATTTTGTACACCGAAATATCCGTCGTAAGTGATTCGAGGTGGTGCGCCGGCACGCCCTCTTCTTGTGGTAACGAGGATAACACCGTTGGCAGCCCGCGAACCATAAATGGCTGCCGATGCCGCATCTTTCAGTACGTTGATGCTTTCAATATCGGAAGGATTGAGGAAATTGATATCCCCAACAGCAACTCCATCCACAATGTAAAGTGGCGAAGAGTTACCGATGGTACCCTGTCCGCGAATGGTAACCCTTGTACCTGCTCCTGGTGCTCCGTGATTTCTCGTGATTTGCACACCGGGCGTTACGCCTTGCAGTGCTTCCATCGCGGTGGTTGTTCTCAGATTAGCTACTTGTTCACCGCTTACGTTCAAGTTGGCTCCTGTTACCAATGCCCTTCGTTGAACGCCATAGCCGATAACAACTAATTCGTCCAAATCGGTCAATGTGCTGTTCAACACAATGTTGATGACTGTTCTTCCATTTACGGCGATGGTTTGTGTTACCATACCGATGTATGATACTTGCAATGTGGCTTCCGGCGATACATTACTCAACACGTAGTCGCCGTCGTAATCGGTTACTACACCATGTGCAGTACCGGCAATTTGAATGGTAACACCGATAAGCGGTTCGCCGCCGGTGTCGGTAATATTACCCCTTATGGTAATGTTTTGTGCACTGGCACTCATGGAGAATGCCCAAAGAAGCATAAGAAAAGCCCCTTGTGTTTTGATTAAATACAACATTCTTTTCATTTCATTCGTTTTAGAGTTATAATTTTAAATAATAATACGTGGTCAATAATTTGATGAAAAATAACAAATAGTCTATTGAAATTAGTAGATCGATGATATATCGCGCATTTCTAGACAATATAAATTTGTTTTTTACGCATTAATTTAGCTTTATGTAAGCAATGTGATTAATTTTACTCTCGCTAAAATAGTAATGACTTTGCAAATGTAGTGTAAAATTTTAATATCAACAATAAAAAAACGAATATTTTTATTCACATTTATATTTTTAACTATTTCGAATCACAAGTTGAATTGAACAACAGCCAACAGAAAATTGTACGTGATTATCTCATAAAGTTTGCAGAACAGATAAAAATCTGTACCTTTGCGACGAATTTACCATTTTAATATGGAAAAAACTAGCGAAGAACAACTTCTCATAGAATTACGAACGCCCGGCAAAGAACGTCAGGCGTTTTCGAAGTTAGTATCTGAATACAGCGAGAAACTGTATTGGCAGATACGTAAAATGGTACTCTCGCACGACGATGCAAATGATATTCTGCAAGATGTATTTATCAAAGTGTGGACAAATCTCGAAAACTTTCGAGGCGATGCCAAGCTGACTACGTGGCTATATCGTATCGCTATTAATGAAAGCATTACGTTTTTGAACAAAAAGCGAAATCAAAACAGTATCTCTATTGATGACGAAGAATCTCTCGTATTCAATACTTTGAGTAGCGATGATTATTTTGACGGCGATGAAGCCCAACTTCAATTACAGCAAGCCATTGAATCACTTCCCGAAAAACAGCGAATCGTATTTCAAATGAAATACTTCGAAGAAATGAAATACGAAGATATGTCTGAAATTCTCGGTACATCGGTCGGTGCACTGAAAGCCTCCTATCATCACGCCGTTAAGAAAATAGAAAAAAAGATTGAAGAATCGGATTAAACCATTTGCTAACATAGAAGTCTATATAATAAGAAAATTGGAATGAAGTTATGGAAACTAAACTAGACAAAATAATAAATAGCTACAAGACAAACAACCCTTTCAAGGTGCCCAATAATTATTTTTCGCACTTCAATGAAGAGATAATGAGTCGTTTACCGGAAAAAGAAAAAAAGGTGGCTCCACAAAAAACGAAAAGAGTGTCTATGTGGGATAAAGCGAAGCCTTTGGTATATATGGCAGCTATGTTTGCCGGTTTATATTTTTCTATTAATTTGCTGACAAAAAATAGCGATTTCAATTTACTAACTAACAGACAAGCAGAACAGCAGCAAACACTTAACTCGCCAAATATTGATAATCACTGGGCAAGCCTGCATATTACGGAAGAAGAATTTTTTCAATTTGTAGAAGCTCAACTTGCAGAATATAGCTATCATGAGTTTCTCAACCAACTGCATCTGAACTAAACAATATAATAATCAAATAAAGAAATTGCGATATGGGAAAAGGTATTATATTACTATGTAGTATCCTCATTCTTAGCGTATTTTCATTCACGCTTTCCGCTCAAAACAGACGAATGAATATGGAAGAGTTTGAAAAGCGAAAAATGGAATATGTAACAAAAGAAGCAGGACTTACGCAAGAGGAAGCGGATAAATATTTTCCATTGAGTAGAGAATTGACACGAAGAAAACTCGAGCTTCACAGAAATCATCTCGAAAAAATAGAAAAGATAAAAGAAAGCCAAGCCGGAATGACGGACGAAGAGTATAGAAAGCTTTTGGAAAACGATGTAGAGGTCAGACAGCAACAAGCAGCGCTTGACAAACTCTATAGCGAGAAATTCAAAACAGTGCTTTCTTCTGAAAAACTTTTCAAAGCACAACAAGCCGAAAGAGTTTTTATACAAAGAGAATTGGCAAATTTTAGAGAAAAAGAAGAAGATGATGAATCATAAGTAGATTTCACATTTCACGAATTGAGAAAGTGCCTTAGTAGCGATTTGCTATCTAAGGCACTTTTTTTGATGAATGGCTATTAGTATTTGCGATTTGATTATTTGAAAGCAAAAAAGCTGACTTTTCTTGAAAAGTCAGCTTTTTCGTGTTCGGTAGGAGTTCAAATCGTTTTGCATCATTTACACGGATTTATCGTCAAAACAAACGCTTTTTGCTTTCAAAGGGCTGTTTCAGAATAGCCTTTGAGTTTGCCTAAAATTATAAAAAAACAATCTTAGCAACTATTTTGTAGTCAAAGAGTTCCTTGAATGACAAAATAAAAATAAGATTAAGCAAATCTCTCGGAATATAAAAGAATGATATTTGACATTTCTTTTAGCTTCCACAACGCATATACTTCAAAATACGAATACTTCAAAAAACATCTAAAACAGCTTGTTGTAAACCATTAAAGCTATCCTGTGAAGTCTTGTTTACCACCTGGTTAGAAATAGTGAAAAATTACAAGTTTACTTTTTTGATGATAATTACTTCGGATTTTGAAACAATACTGCTGAACATAAAAAATGTTTAGGCTTTGGATATTTTACATCTTGTTATCATTTCCCCTGTTAGGAAACGGTTTTGCAGTAAAATTCCTTTTCTTGAAACAAGAAAGTTACTTAGAAAAAACTATTTGTCAAAGGTGTTTGCATTCACACAATCCACGTTGGATTGAAAAAGACATCTTTGTTTCGGAATGAATTAAATTCGAGAAATAGCCCGAACAATATTCTTTTTAAGAAAATACTGTTTGAAGTAATCTTTCTGTACTTTTCGGAACATTATTAGCCGATTTCCTGTATAATTACGATTTAAGTTTTAGAACGGAAATAGCTGCAAAATATCCGAAAATCCTTTTTACATTTCAGTCGATTATTTTTCTTTTAACTTGGCGACTCAATCGATATGATTCTGCAGCATTGCAAAAGTAAAAATAAAGACCGTTGCTTTTTTTGTTATGCGATAAAATATCTTTCTTTTCAAGTCGAATAATCTCTTTTGTTCATCTCTCAGTGAAAAATACTTTCCGGACGTTAATGGGCAAAATGTCAAAGAACTCCTAGTATCTTTTTACGATTTTGAAAACCGCTTATGATTGCTCTTTGTCATTATAACGTGTAAGAAGGAAGATATGTTCTTTTTTGTTCGTGATAATTATCAACAAGTTATCAACAGGGTTTTCAACAATTTTACCTAGTGTGTAGTAAATGTTCTTGTTATTAATGCGAATGACAAGTTGAAAATAAGGTTTTTAAAGTTGTTTCTCACCCCATCATTCACATTCATTATTAGCTGTTTATTCGAACTTTATCGACTTCGCCGGCGTAATTTTCGCAACTAAAAACGATGGTGCAATCAGCATCAACAACGAAACAGTCAACGTTCCGATATTTAAAAGAAGAATGTGCAATAAACTCAAATCAATGGGCACTGCTGATACATAATAAGTAGCAGGATTGAGTTTTACAACTTGAAATTTATCTTGAATAATACAGAGTGTCAGCGCAATAACATTCCCCCAAAACATCCCTTTTCCGATAAGGAAGGCTGAAAGATAGAGAAATACTTTTCGAATACTAACATCTCGCGCACCCATTGATTTCAACATGCCAATCATATTCGTGCGCTCCAAAATAATAATCAGTAAACCGGAAATCATTGTAAATCCCGATACAATGAGTATCAGAATAACGGTTATCCATACGTTCATATCCAGTAATTCCAACCAGTTGAATATCATTGGATTGATGTCTTTTATTGAAAGTGTGTGAAGTGAATTTCCGAAACGGTCTTGAAAGGTAGCCATTTCGAAAAAAAGCTCTTGCGTGGTGCGGTTTAATCGGTTGAAATTGTGCACCAAAAGCTCGATTCCGCTGACCATATCATCGTCCCAGCCGTTGAGTCGGGCAAGAATGGGCATTTCTGACATTACAAACAATTTGTCGTAACTTTCAAATCCGGTTTCGTAAATACCCACAATCGTAAATCGTCGTATGCGTGGCGGGTCTTGCACGAAATACGTATCAAACCTGTCGCCGAGTTCCAAATGAAGTTTATCGGCGATATATTTTGAGATAATTACTTGATTGCCTGATGTAGTATCATTTGGGTTGATGATGGAGCCTTCGATGAGGTTTTGACGAAAAAAATTCCAATCGTAACTATCCGAAACGCCTTTGAAAACGATGCCCATAAAATCATCTTCGGTTTTGATAATACCCGGTTTTGTGATAAATTCTTGAATATGGCGAATCTCCGGATTCGATGAAAATTTCTCGATAAGTGTGCCGGAAAGGGCAATAGGCGTGTGTTCGTGTGACGAATTATTATCGAATGCCGTAATTTGAATATGTGCACCAAAGCCGATTACTTTTCCGCGAACTTCGTTCTTGAATTCCACGATAATGCTCACAGCCAAAATCACCACAGCCAACCCTACGGAAATGCCTGCAATGGCAATTCGTATTGCCGGCGATGAGACTAATTTGTCGTTTTTTTTGTCGCCTCGATAAATACGGCGTGCGATAAATAACTCTGTATTCATTCGTTATCGTGTATGCGGATATTTTAAGAAAACAAAGGTAGCAATTTTCAACGAATTTTTCTTGTCTCTCAAAATGAAAATAGTACTTTTGTGTAAAAAATTAGAAATCTCGCAATATGACAAAGTTACGTTTTAAAGCAGTAGCGTTAGCATCGGAAAGAAAACCGATTGAAGTAGTAAAACCGAAAGGGAAAGTATCTGAATATTACGGCGAAAAAGTGTTTAATCGCAAGGCAATGACGAAATATTTGTCGAAAGAAACATTCGCCGCATTAAACGATGCCATAGAGCAAGGAAAATCGGTTGAACGCAATTTGGCGGAACACGTTGCCGCCGGAATGCGAATGTGGGCGTTGGAAAACGGTGCAACGCATTATACACATTGGTTTCACCCGCTCACAGACGGTACTGCTGAAAAGCACGACGCTTTCGTGGAACACGACGGACAAGGCGGTATGATTGAAGAGTTTGAAGGGAAATTGCTTGCTCAGCAGGAGCCTGACGCATCGAGTTTCCCGTCGGGCGGACTTCGAAATACGTTTGAAGCGCGCGGATATTCAGCTTGGGATCCATCATCACCGGCATTTATCGTTGGCGATACACTTTGTATTCCCACCGTTTTTATTTCTTATACAGGCGAAGCGCTAGACTACAAAACACCTTTACTTAAAGCACTTACAGCTGTTGATAAAGCGGCAACCGAAGTGATGCATTATTTCAACGAAGATGTCAAAAAAGTACAAACTAATCTGGGTTGGGAGCAAGAGTATTTCCTTGTAGATGAAGACCTTTTTATGGCTCGTCCCGATTTGGCGCTTACAGGCAGAACGTTGATGAGCCACGAAAGTGCGAAAAATCAACAATTGGAAGACCATTATTTCGGCTCAATCCCATTGCGAGTACTAAAATTTATGGAAGAGCTTGAATATGAATCGTATTCATTGGGGATTCCCGTAAAAACCCGCCACAACGAAGTAGCACCGCAGCAATTCGAGTTAGCACCGATTTATGAAGAATGTAACCTCGCCATCGATCATAACTTGCTGATAATGTCTGTTATGGACAGGGTTGCTCGTAAACATTCTTTTCGCGTGCTTTTCCACGAAAAACCGTTCAAAGGAATCAATGGATCGGGCAAGCACAACAATTGGTCGCTCTCTACCGATACCGGAATTAATTTGTTTTCGCCGGGAAGAAATAAAGAAGCAAATCTTCGTTTTATTACATTTGTAGTAAATGCATTAGCAGCTGTTCACAAAAATAACGCATTGTTGAAAGCGTCTATTTCGTCGGCAACCAATGCACATCGTTTGGGTGCAAATGAAGCGCCACCGGCAATTATTTCGGTGTTTCTCGGCGCAGAAGTGAGTGATATTTTGGATAAATTTGAAAGAAGTTCGGTAAAAGATGCGATTGTGGTTGATAGCAAAAAACAAGTCAGTCTTGGTGTTGGACAAATACCTGAGCTTTTGCTTGATAATACTGACCGTAATCGTACATCGCCATTTGCTTTTACTGGAAATCGTTTCGAATTTCGTGCCGTAGGCTCTTCCGCCAACTGTGCTGCGGCGATGATTGCGTTAAACGCATCAATGGCAGAACAGTTGCGCACATTTAAAAAAGAGGTGGACGCGCTTATCGAAAAAGGCAAATCGAAAGATGAAGCGTTGTACGAAATTCTGAAAAAATACATCGAAGCATCGCGCCCCATTCGCTTCAACGGAAACGGCTATAGCGATGAGTGGAAAATCGAAGCTGAACAGCGTGGATTGGACTGTGAAACAAGCGTTCCGCTCATTTACGATGCCTATACTTCGGCACAAAGTATCAAAACGTTCGAGTATGTTTTATCGGAAGTAGAACTTCACGCACGCAACGAGGTGAAATGGGAAATTTATACGAAAAAAATTCAAATCGAATCGCGTGTGTTGAGTGATTTGGCGTTGAATCACATTATTCCTGTCGCTATTTCTTATCAATCCGTTTTATTGACAAATGTATCAAAACTGAAAGAAATTTCGGAGCATTATAAAACACTTGGCGCAGAACAAATGCGATTAATCGAAAAAATATCGACAAACGTAAATGCTATTAACGCAAAAGTACACGAAATGATTGATGCTCGCAAAATAGCGAATAATATTGAATGCGAACGCACAAAAGCAATTGCTTATCACGATAATGTGGCGCCGTATTTAGAAGACATTCGTTACTACGTTGATAAATTGGAATTGATTGTGGATAATGAAATGTGGCCACTGGCAAAGTATCGAGAATTGTTGTTTATTAGGTAGTTTATAGTTTTATAGCTGGCGGGTTATGTGCTATAAAACTATCGACCTATAAATATATGCACACGCTTCCGCATCAGCCAAAGCGTTATGATGATTCGTCAAATCGAAACCGCAATGTAAAGCAACGGTTGGTAGCTTATGATTGGGTAATTTTTTGCCGAAAACCTTACGCGAAGCGCGAACGGTGCAGTGAAATTCATAATTGGGGTAATCCATTTGATACATTTTGTGTACGGCTCGCAGACAGCCTTCATCGAATGCGCTGTTGTGTGCTACCAATGGCAAACCTTCGATTTTCGGTGCAATTTCTGCCCATACGGCGGGGAAGATTTCAGCATTTTCAGTATCTTCAAGCGTTAATCCGTGAATTTTGGTAAACGACCGCCAATAATATTCCGGCTCGGGACGGATGAGGCGGTAGATTTTTTCGATGATTTCGCCATTGCGCACAATAATGATGCCTACGGAACAAATGCTTGTGCGGTAGCCGTTGGCGATTTCGAAGTCGATGGCGGCGAAGCTATTCATTATTTTCTCTTTTTTCAGACAACAACCATTTCCAAATGGGTGTTACGTTAATTGTTTTATCTTTTTCAATGATGGTGCTTTCTTCATTGAATGTAATGATTATGAGATTGTTCAAATCAGCACTATGTGCCAATTTCAAAAGTGCTGATACTTCTCTTTCCCGCGTAAAATCATCTTTAATACTGTATGAAACTTGTAGTGCCAATTTCTCTTTTGGGATATAAAAATCGACCTCCACATTTTTGTTGTAATAAAACAACTCTTCATCGTATTGTTTTTTTAATGTTATTGCCGCCAGATTTTCCAATAATTTTGTTTCGGGGTCTATCAAAAAGTTATTTAACAAGCCGTTATCAAAAAAATAGCGTTTTTTGAAAGTCTCCTTTTCGCTTAATTTATCCGAATAATTTGATATACTGAACGTCAAATACGAATCACTTAAAAAACGTAAATAATCTACCATAGTATTGCGAGCAATGGTGGCACCTGATGAATTCACAACATTGTTTATTCTTGATAATGAGGAAGGCTGCATAACGCTTTCTGCCAGCTTTTTAACCAAAACACGGATAGCATTTTCATTGCGAATATCGTTTCGCAAAACAATATCGCCGAGCAATATCTTTTGATACAAAGCGTTAAGCCAACTTCGCTTATCGTTCATCGTAAACGACTCGGCAAATCCACCATAATAAAAATAGTTGCTGAAAAGCTTAAACACCTTATTCGACAAGTCGCTATATTCCCAATTTTTCACTAACTCGATACTGTGATAATTTAGGTACTCCAAAAATGTAAAAGGATATATCTCTTTTGCAATAAAACGTCCGCCAAGTGTAGTATATATCTCACGACTAAGCATTTTAGCATTACTTCCGGTTATAAAAATCCGATATTTTGAGTCCGCCAACCGACGTGCAAACTTTTCCCAACCAACAATATTTTGAATTTCATCTAAAAATAAAATTGGTTTTCTGTCAAACATTTCGTTGTATGCATCAAGAAAAACGCCTAAATTTTCGGCTTTTACAGATGAAATTCGCTCATCTTCAAAATTTATATATAAAATATCTTCGAGATGCGCTTGTTTTGTTTGTAGCAGATGTTGGATATGTTGATACATCAAATACGATTTGCCCGCGCGTCGTAGCCCGACAAATACATAATTTGCACTCGGTTCAAGTACAATATCTCGCTTAAAAAGCTCAATACTAACAATTTCTTTTTGCTTTTCAAGAATAATTCTTTTTATTATTTCTTTGTCCATCGTAAACAATGTTTGTGTTTTGGTGCAAAGATATTAATTATTTATCAGTATGTTGATAAATAAACTGAGATTATTTATCAACACAAGCATTGATAATTGTCTTGATTTTTTTGTTCAGTTCAAAGTTGCTGTAACAAACAGTGTTGATTGTACGTGTCGGAAAGGTGGAGGATTTTCACTTTATATTACTGCTCTTAATGTTGTTTTGAAAAGACTTGCCCAAGTGAGCCAACCCATATTTTGACGTACTTGATTTAATTCTTCTTCGTTAGCAATACCTTTCAAAATTTTTCTCAACGGCTTTATACTATTATTCCTACCATCTCTATAATACTTAAACCACCAAGCACTTTTCCACTTGTCGGCAAAACTACTACCTTTATTTTCCGCTTCCTTTTTTGATTTGTGCAGTGATAGTTTTTCTAATGGCGCAATATCAAGAAAAATGAAATAAAATAGCTTTTGCTCTTTGCGAGCATAATCTAATCCGACCCTTAATTTATTTGCAATTTGGTCGTATGGTTGTTTTCCTTTTTTCAAACTCATTGATGAGTATAGTTTTGCTTCAAAAAAAATCAACTTATCATCGGTTTCAATACTTGCATCTACTTCTGTTTCTTCTTTTGTTGTTAGGGAAAAGTATTCTTTCCCAATTTCAATTTTAATGTTTTGCTCATTATTGGAGTCAAATGGTTTGTTATTGTCAAATGCATCTTCTAAAATCTCATTTAATGCTTGTTTCACTTTTTCTTGCGATTGACTTCTTAATATATCGAAACAAGACCACGTTAAAGCATCTTCACTATTTGAACTTGTGCTATGTTTCCGTTTATGCTTTATTCCTGTACCTTTCATTGTCGCATCAAGAAATTTTTCTAATTCCTCTTCACGTCCTTTTACTATGACGTGATTTCGTTGGTAGTTTTCATATTTCATATTTTTTCATTTTACGTCCACTCCTTTTGCGGACATTTATTTTTTAATCAGGAATATATCCCTCACAAAATTCAATTTCTTCTTCAAACTCATAAACATCTACCATAGATACTATTATGTCCTCATCAACAATTCCGGGTTTCTTCACTATTTTCCCTTTTTGGTTTCAAAATATAGTTTTGTGTCCCTGCAAACAATATCAATTTCTTCATATTCACAAGGAAGTAAAATATTCCCTTCCCAATCAACAAAACCAAGTTTATCTTCTTTTCTCACCTCAAAAATGAAGACTTCCTTTTCAGTCCGTTTTTTGTTTTCGTTCTCAATAAAAATGCGAACAGAGCCCCAAAAATAAATAAAATCTTCATACTCAAAAGGTATCATAATATTGTTGTGAATATCAATCACACCCCATTTTTGGTTTTTTCTACCATTATAATGTATCGCCCGTCTTTTAATGTTATCAAATGGCTTCCCTCATTGTATTCGCAAGGAATAATAGGCTTGACAGACAGTACTTTCAATTCAAATTCAGTCGGATTCCACTCTTTCGGTTGCACTCTTGCCGTGATGTGAACCAATACCCCGATGTGCACAAATTTGCTGTACTCAATGTAATCTTCGCCAAACAGCGGAATTTCGTAATTGCCCACGTTATCTTCAATTTCGAAAATAGCAAACGGAACTCCTTTTTCGTTTGTCCCTCACGCACAGCGATAATTGTTCCGCTAAACGATATTTCTGTTTCATTCAGTTTATCTAAATTTTGCAGTTTTTGCGTATTTACTACTTTGAATAATTTCATATCTCTCATTTTTTTACAAATATACATATTTTATTCCATTTTCCTATCGTTATCCCATTTTGATGCCGTATTTTTTTTCATAATCATCTAATTCATCTATCATCTTCTGTATTTTAACATCATAAGGTTTCGTGTCATTTCTTTCTTCCAATGTAAAGGTTTCTGCTATTGCCTGCAAAGCAATCATAACCAAAAAGTCCTGTATTTCCCATTCGGGATTCTTCTCAAATTTTGCGTGCATTTGGATTATCATCTTGTTCAGCAATTTTTCTGCTTTGCGAAAAAACTCTTCTTCGCTTCTTTTGATGATGAGTGTGGGTAACTTTTTTCCGTTAATAGTTAGCTCTTCTATTTGGAGCTGCTCGTCGTTTATAATTTTTGTTTTCATCTTGAATTTTTTGACTGCAAAATTACAGCCTGACTATGCCAAAACGCGGCAGATACACAAAATTATTTTTCAAAATACATTTCCCCCATTCGCTCCATAACTCCTCTAATTTCCTCCCGAAACCACATCGGCTCTAATACCTCAACCTCATCGCTGTGCGACAAAATTTCCTGCCTGAAATCATATGTTGGCGAAATAAAATAACTAAAAACCGAATAATCTTCCGCCCTTTCCACTTCCTCTTGCGAAGCGTGCAAAGGCAACGTTTGAAAATACTTGCTTTTTTGCCCAAATGTTTTGATTTTTACCACACAAGGCTCGATATTTTCATCAACAATAATGCCGAAACTATTTTCAAAATATATTTCCGCATCAAAATCTTTCGGCAGTTTGAACGTTTTTTCAGTCGCACACAAATCTTGTACCCTATCCAACGAATAAATACGAAACCCTTCAACAGAAGGATTATACGCCAACAAATACCAACGCTGTTTGAAAATTTTGAGCGTGTATGGCTCAATTTCAAAAGTATGTGCTTCATCGTGCCAAAAAGGTTGGTACGTGATTTCGAGCGTCAATTCATCACGCATCGCTTCGATTATTGTTGTCAAATATTGCTGTCCACTCGGTATGTTTTCAAACAAAATTCGGTTTTTCAACTTATGACTTTCGTTTACAAGATTGCTTACCGTAAGCGTGTTCAATAGCCAATTTCGCGCTGTACTGCCTACAAGTTGTTCTGCATTTTCAATATAATACTCGTTAGTACTTTTATCGCAATCAATAATAATGTCGAAAAAATCTTCGATTGCCGCACGGTGGTTGTGAAATGTGCGGTTGGGTATCGGCTCGTGTTCGCTGTCGGCACGTAACCATTTGTTATTTATCTCTTTGAGCGTAATTTTCTTTGACCGATAAATAGTGTCTATGAGCCAAATGTAGCGTTTGAAAAGGTCTTTTGCCATTGTTTTTGAAGTTTTTGTACAAAGATAATAAAAAAATGTTGCCAAAATGTGGCAGAGTCGAGAGTGAAAATGGTTCTTATCAAAATCTCGGCAACTTTTTCCCACTATATTCGCAAAAAAAACGTTTTCTGAAGAGTTTTTATTACTATACCGAAAAAACTCTATAGATTTGCAGAGTTTTTCAAGGTATACCGAAAAAAAATTATTGATTACCACCGATAAATTTGATTATAGCCAAAAAGGAGTAAAATCGGTTAATGTGGTGGATTGGCTGTTGGCGAGGGATTAAAGTCGTACCTACGCCTAAACTCTCCACAAATAATTCCCGTAGCCACACCCACATTCAACGACTCCGATGTCTCTCTTTCGGACGGAAAACTCGGAATAAATAATTTACGATTAATCGCTTTTTCCGTTTCGGAACGAATGCCGTTTCCCTCATTTCCCATCACAATAAAACCATTTTCGGAAAGTGATTCGTTATAAATATTTTTTCCTTCCAAAAACGTGCCGTAAATAGGCAAGTGATTGTGTTTTTGCAGAAAATCCGTCAAATTCGTATAATGCACTTTCACTCGCGCAATAGCGCCCATTGTTGCCTGTACAGTTTTCGGATTGTAAATATCAACCGTATCGGGCGAACAAATAACGTCCTCCATACCAAACCAATCTGCCAGGCGAACAATCGTTCCTATATTGCCCGGATCTTGAATGCCATCAAGCACAAGCGAGAGTTTTTTATCGAAATTTGTTGTAGAAATATCAAAATCGGGCTGATAAAAAACGCCGATAATTTGTGGTGGTGTTTTCAGAAAAGTTGCTTTTTTCAATTCATTTTCATCGGCAATAATTACTTCCTCAGCAATTATTTTTGGATATTTGGCAATAATTTCGGGCAATGCTGCAATGAATTGACACTTGCACGTAGCGAGTAAATCGAACACTAATTTTGTGCCTTCCGCTACAAATACACCGTATTCCAAACGATGTTTTTTGTCTTTGAGTGATTGAATATATTTTATTTTGTTTTTGCTGAGTGCCATATTCTAATATATAATTGTGAGCGTAAAATTAGCTATTTCATTTCACAAATCATAAAAATTACATCAAAAAAAAATATTTCTACCCTTTTCAACTCAAAAAATCGTATCTTTGCCGATAATCAGTAGAAGTGTTGTGAAAACATGAGCAGATTTTGTTTTAAAATAATATAATAACTTAATTACTATACAATTGTATGAGCGATAACACGTTGATAAACAAGGCTGCCGACAATATCCGTATTCTTTCGGCGGCAATGGTAGAAAAAGCAAAATCGGGACACCCCGGCGGCGCAATGGGGGGCGCAGATTTTATAAATGTGCTTTTTTCCGAATTTTTGGAATATGATCCCGAGAATCCTGCGTGGGAAGTGAGAGATCGCTTTTTCCTCGATCCCGGACATATGTCGCCGATGCTCTATTCAGTACTCAGTTTGACAGGCAAATTTTCGATGGAAGAATTGGCAAATTTTCGTCAATGGGGAAGTCCAACACCCGGACATCCGGAAATAGATATAGCGCGTGGTATCGAAAATACTTCCGGGCCGTTAGGACAAGGGCACGCTTATGGTGCAGGTGCGGCAATTGCAGCAAAATTTTTGCAAGCGCGACTTAACGACCAAGTAGATTACAAAATTTACGCTTTCATTTCCGACGGTGGTATTCAAGAAGAAATTTCGCAGGGTGTGGGTCGAATCGCAGGACATTTGGGATTGAACAACTTTATTATGTTTTACGATTCCAACAATATACAGCTTTCCACCACTTGCGATGTCGTTACGAGCGAAGATGTGGCGAAAAAATACAAGGCTTGGCAGTGGAATGTGATTTCTATCGACGGTAATTGTCCCGAGCAAATTCGCAAAGCATTGATCGAAGCAAAAGCCGAAAAAGAAAAACCGACACTCATTATCGGTCAAACAATTATGGGGAAAGGCGCTGTTGGAAAAGAAGGATTAAATTTTGAAAATCAAGTCTCTACACACGGACAACCGTTGAGCGCAGCCGGTGCGGATTTTAATGCTACAATTACAGGTTTAGGCGGAAACCACGAAAATCCTTTCGTGATTTTCCCCGAAACGGTGGCTCTTTACGAGAAAAGAAAAGCAGAATTGAAAAAAATCGTTGCTACCAAAAATGCAACTATTGATGCGTGGGCAAAAGCGAATCCCGAACTTGCCGAAAAGAAACGCCAGTGGTTTTCACGTGAACTTCCCGCGATTGATTGGGCAAAAATCGAACAAAAATCGGGTCAGGCAACGCGCGCAGCATCGGCAACAGTGTTAGGTGCATTGGCACAACAGGTTGAAAATATGATTGTTTCATCTGCTGATTTGTCTAATTCGGATAAAACCGACGGATTCCTTAAATATACAAAAGCGCTTGAGAAGGGTGATTTTTCGGGTGCATTCCTTCAAGCCGGTGTTGTTGAATTTACAATGGCGTGTTTGTGTATTGGAATGAGTTTGCACGGTGGTGTGATTCCTGCTTGCGGAACATTCTTCGTTTTCTCCGATTATATGAAACCCGCTATTCGTGTGGCGGCGTTAATGGAAAAACCTGTGATTTTCATTTGGACACACGATGCTTTCCGCGTTGGTGAAGACGGACCTACACATCAACCGGTTGAACAAGAGGCGCAAATTCGCTTAATGGAAAAACTGCAAAACCATAGCGGAAACAACTCAATGCTTGTGCTTCGTCCTGCCGATGTACACGAAACAACCGTTGCGTGGAAAATGGCAATGGAAAACGCAAAAACGCCGACAGGATTAATTCTTTCGCGTCAGAATATCAAAGATTTGCCGGTAAAAGAATGTCGCTATACAGAAGCATTGCAAATCGAAAAGGGTGCTTACATTGTGCAGGATGAAGCCGACTATGATGTGATTTTATTGGCATCGGGGTCAGAAGTTTCCTCATTGGTAGAAGGTGCGGAATTGCTTCGTGCCGATGGTGTAAAAGTACGAATCGTATCCGTTCCGTCAGAAGGATTATTCCGCGCTCAATCGAAAGAGTATCAGCAGCTTGTATTGCCGAAAGGCAAAAAGAAATTCGGTCTTACCGCCGGATTACCTGTTACACTAGAAGGACTCGTTGCCGAAGACGGAACTGTTTGGGGAATGAATTCTTTCGGATTTTCAGCACCTTACAACATTCTCGATGAAAAACTCGGTTATACGGGCAAAAATGTATATGAGCAAGTTAAGAAATTAGTTTGATAGTTTATAGTTTGATAGTTTTTAGTGTCTGCATCTGCCGGAACTATCAACTATCAAACTATCAACTATTGAACTATTAACTATAAAACTATAAACTATGAGTTTGTTCAACAATTCAGAAAAACCCATCGGACTTGCTTCCGATCACGCAGGATTTTTCGCTAAAGAGTACGTTATTAAAGTGCTCAAAGACAAAGGAATACCCTACAAGGATTTCGGAACATATACCGATGAAAGTAGTGATTACCCTGACTTTGCTCATCCAATGGCAACAGCTGTAGAATGTGGCGAATGTTACCCTGGCATTGCTATTTGTAGCACTGGAAACGGCATCAATATGACGGTAAATAAGCATCAAGGTATTCGCGGTGCATTGTGTTGGAATACGAAAGTAGCTTATTATGCACGAGCACACAATGATGCAAATGTACTTTCACTTCCCGGACGATTGTTGAATGAAGAGGAGATTTACGAAATCTTGGTAATGTTTCTCAATACGGCATTCGAAGGTGGACGACACGAAAAACGGATTGAAAAAATTCCCTACAAAGCATAAAAGAAAAAATATGAAGAAATTTATTTTCCTCTTTTTCGCCTTCTGTCTCATCACACTTCCGAGTTGTGATAATGATATGGAGTTTGACAACACTCCACGAGGAAATTTCGACGCCTTGTGGACAATATTGGACAGAAGTTATTGTTTCTTCGAATATAAAGATATTGATTGGAACGCGGTTTACCATAAATATAGTGCTCGCATTACACCCGATATTACGAACGATGCACTTTTCAAACTAATGGGAGAAATGCTTGCTGAATTGAGAGATGGACATGTCAACTTAATTGCCTCCCACAATATTACTCGCTATTGGCGATGGCACGAAGATTATCCGGCAAATTTCGATATAAATATTCAACGGCATTATCTGGGAACGGGAGATGATTTTGGCATTGCTGCCGGACTTCGTTGGAGAATATTGGAAGACAATATCGGGTACATTTATTATGGTAGTTTTTCGAGTGGAGTAGGCGATGGAAATCTCGACCAAGTGTTGAATCGTATGGCAGTATGTAAAGGAATTATTTTTGATGTGAGAAATAACGGTGGCGGCAGTTTGGTGAATGTAGAGCGAATAGCAAGCCGTTTTTTCAATGAACGTCAACATATTGGGTACATTTCTCACAAAACAGGACCGGGACATAACGATTTTTCACCACTGCTCCCCAAATACATTGAAAGTTCTAATCGGGTACGTTATCAAAAACCCGTCGTAGTGCTTACAAACAGAGCTTGTTACAGTGCGACCAACCAATTCGTAAGTATAATGAAACATGCACCAAACGTTACTATTATCGGAGACAGAACGGGAGGTGGTAGTGGTTTACCGTTTTCGTCGGAATTGCCCAATGGCTGGTCGGTACGTTTTTCGGCTTCGCCAATGTTCAATGCTAATAAAGAGCATATTGAGTTTGGTGTTGACCCCGACATTTTTGTATCAATGAGCGAAGACGATATGAAGAAAAATATTGACACAATTATTGAAAAAGCGAGAGGGATTATAAAAAACAATTAAATTATCGTAAAATTCGCGCTTGTTGATTCAACACCTTTTCTACCTCACAAAATTGTTGTAATTTCGCCGTTGAATTCATATACGTAGTTTTCAAATTCATATAGAGTTGATGAAAAAGTCAAGTTATACAAGGAACACAGGCAGTTCCAATAAAAATAGACGAGGTTTATTCCTTTTTATCGGAGTTTTCATCGGAGTAGTGCTATTTAGTGCATTATATCAAACAACGGTTTATTTTTCGAGCAATGAATCGTGTATGATGTGTCACGTTCACCCGCACGCAGAAGAAAGTTGGAGAATGGGCAAGCACGGCGGTAATAATAACAGTGGTGTAATGGTAAATTGCGTTGACTGTCATCTTCCACCAAGAGATAATACAATAGCGTACTACTATGCAAAAGCATATCACGGACTGCATCACGTGTGGGGCTATCTCACAAAAGATACCGAAAGCATTGATTGGGAAAGAAAAAGAGGGGTGGAAAACGCTCAACACTATGTTTACAACGCATCGTGTATAGCCTGCCACCAAAATATGTTTCCGCAAGGTATTTCGGATGCCGGCATCACGGCTCACTTATACTATGAAGAAAATCACGCACGGCTAAACTTGCAATGTATCAATTGCCATTTATATGCAGGGCATTTCAATCCCAATTATTCTCACGGACAAATGATAGGCGTACCCGGAATGTCGAGTGCCGCCGTTGATACAAGTCTGTTTTTCAGACAACCGGCAACAGTAACAGCATTTGTCAATTACACCGAACAAATACCGGGTACAGCCGTTTCATTAAATATGATTGCCATTCCGGGTGGAACATTTTTGATGGGAAGTCCTGAAAATGAGCCATATCGTAATGCCGATGAGTCGCCGCAACACGAAGTTCAAATTAGTCCATTCTTTATGGCAGAAGTAGAAACTACGTGGGAGCAATTTTGGGCATTCTATGCGGAAACAACAGGTGAAAAAACACCCCCCAATATAGTAATTGCCAATAATCTAAATGCAACTGATGTAGATGGAATATCAGGACCATCATCACCGTTTGGTAATGCCGAGCAAGGCTGGGGGGGTGGTGATCGTCCCGCCATTACGATGACACATTATGCCGCACAGATATTCTGTCAGTGGCTGTCTGAAAAAACAGGCAAAACATATCGTCTTCCCACTGAAGCGGAGTGGGAATACGCTGCACGCGGCGGCACACAAACCGCTTATTTCTTTCCCGGAAGCCCGAGAGATTTTTCTGAACGCGGATTTTGGAGAATATTTTCCAGACCGAAAATGGACAACATAACCCCATACGTGATTTTTGACTACAATAGTAACGGACGCACACAACTACCTTCGGAAGTACGCCCCAACCCATTTGGATTGGTCAATATGCTCGGAAACGTGATGGAATATACAGCCGATAAATACGACCCAAATGCTTATCGAAATCGTACAGGCATAACCGTTGACCCGATTGTAACGGAAGGCGAAGAATGGGTTGTACGTGGCGGATTTTTCGGCTCCGATGCCTCGCAGGTGCGTAGCGCCGCTCGTGCGCACACACAGCACGCGGCTTGGTTAAGAACCGATCCACAGCAACCACAAAGTATTTGGTGGTACACCGATGTTAGAGGTATCGGATTTCGTGTAGTGGCAGAAATGGATTCAGTAATAAAATAAAACGTTGTCTTTCGTCGCTGGCTCGGATTTACAATCCGTGTCCCAAGCTAAAAAAGCACAGATTACAAATCTGTGCCGGCAACGGAGAATTTCAAATAAACTATTTAAAACATCATCAAAATAAAAAAATGAAAGAGAATAACGTAAGCAGAAGAACATTCCTAAAAACATCTGTCGCTGCCGGAGCAGTTGGTGTGGTAGGAACCGGTGGTTTGTTCACTTCCTGCACAGGAGGTGGTAATAAAGACAATGCAAACCGACCATTGAGAGAGCCGGGCACATATTACGTTCCCGAATTACCCGATTTGACGCCAGACGGAAGAGAAATCAAAGCAGGTATAATAGGCTGTGGTGGACGTGGCTCGGGTGCAGCTTTCAATTTCTTAAATGCAGCAAACAATGTTACGATTACAGCATTGGGTGATGCTTATTTGCCAAACGCTGACAGATTAGCCGACAGATTAGCTGCCGACAGAGGTATTATTGTTCCTCCCGAAAAGCGATTTTCAGGATTAGACGCTTATAAGCAGGTGATTGATAGTGGAGTAGATGTGATTATTGAAGCAGTACCTCCATTTTTTCGCCCTGAAATTTTTAGATATGCAGTAGAGAAAGGTGTACATAGTTTCCTTGAAAAACCAATTTGTGTGGATGCTGTTGGATACCGTACAGTTATAGCGGCGGCGCGTCAGGCACAGGCAAAAAGATTGTCGGTAGTTACAGGAACGCAGCGCCATCATCAACGTCCTTATGTTGCATCTTTTCAGCAGATTATGAACGGTGCTATCGGTGAGATAACAGGTGGTGTGGTGTATTGGAATCAAGCTCAACTTTGGTTTAGAGAACGCCAAGCCGGTTGGAGCGATTTTGAATGGATGGTACGCGACTGGGTAAATTGGAAATGGCTTTCGGGCGACCATATCGTAGAGCAGCATCACCATAATATTGATGTATTCTGTTGGTTTTCGGGATTAAGAGCTGCATCGGCAGTAGGTAACGGATCGCGTCATCGCCGTGTAACAGGCGACCAGTATGACAATTTCAGTATTGATTTTACAATGGAAAATGGCATTCATTTGCATAGTATGTGTCGCCAAATAAACGGTTGCGCCAACAATGTAAGTGAATTTATACAAGGCACAAAAGGCTCATGGACGAGCAACGGACACGTTATCAGAGACCTTGAAGGAAATGAAATTTGGCGCTACGACGATGCGGCTGCCAGAGAAATTTACACGCAACACGACCCTTATACATTGGAGCATGTTGATTTAATCAGTTCTATCAGAGCAAACAGAGGACTTGAGCAAGCAACGGAAACAGCCATTTCGAATTTGGTAGCTATTATGGGACGCGAAGCAGCTTACACGGGGCAAGAAATCACGTGGGACGCAATGTCTGCTTCACCGCAAGATTTCACTCCGAAGGATTTGAATATAAACGGTCGTATGGATATGAGTACGTTTGTTGTGCCGGTACCGGGAACGGGAGGATAGTTTTCAACGCAAAAATTAAATCTTATGGAACTTAACAGAAGGAATTTTCTTAAAACAAGCCTTGCAGGTACAGCAGTAGCTGCTATTGGTGGTTATCCGGCATTGGTTTCGGCGAAAGAGCAAAGTGTAACTTCTCCGAAATCGGCGAAGCTGAAAATCTCGTTTCAAGAGGGTACTGCACCCGGTGCGAATTTGAACGAAAAGTTCGATTATATGGAGAAGCACGGCGTGGTTGGTTTCGAGCCCGGCGGCAGAAGATTGAGAGAAAGAGTGGGTGAGATCAAAGAGGCACTCAGTGGGCGTAATATAAAAGTAAATGCCATTTGTGCCGGATTCGATGGATTTGTTCTTTCTACCGATCCCGACATATTGAAACAGTTTCACAACACAATGGAAGAAATCATTATCGGTGCGGGTGAACTCGAATCGACAGGTGTTATTTTCGTGCCGGCATTTAACCGGCAAGTGCCTGTATTGCCACACACAATGGAAACAAGAGATTTCCTTTGTGAACAGATTGGTAAACTGGGTGATTTTGCGCAAAAACACGGAACGACTGTTATTTTTGAGCCGTTGAATCGTCGTGAAACGTTTTATCTACGTCAAGTTGCCGACGCGGCATCGTTATGTCGTGATATTGATAATCCGGGCGTAACGTGTATGGGCGATTTCTGGCATATGACTTGGGAAGAAACGTGCGATATGGCAGCGTTCCTTTCAGCCGGAAAATATTTGCAACACGTACACGTTGCCAGTCGCGCACATCGCAATATGCCAGGCGAAGACGGCGAAGCAGATAACTACATAGCCGGATTCAAGGGTTTGAAAATGTTGGGATATGACAAATATGTCAGTTTCGAATGTGGTCCTCGGGGTGATAGAAATGTGGTTTTACCTGCAGCTTTGGAATTGTTGAGAAAACAGTGGGAAGAGGCTGTGATTTAATCATTTTAAGCGAAACAATAATTATAAAGAATGGGCGGAAGTAAGGTACTGTCGCCCATTTTTTAGTAATAGGAACAAACAGCGATGAGAAAATTATCTTATTTATTTGGTTTGCTGCTTATGGTAAACTTTATTTTTGTTGCCTACGGCACAAATGCGCCGGTTGATGAGGGTGTAGTTATTTCCGGTATTCGTTGGGCAACTCGCAATGTTGATGCGCCCGGCACTTTTACTGCTAATCCTGAAAATGTGGGACAATTTTATCAATGGGGTAGGGCACAAGGTTGGGCAGTAACAGGTACGGTTACCGGCTGGGATAGTTCTGTTTCATTTGAAGGTACGACTTGGGGACGTGTTGATGACCCTTGTCCGGCAGGTTGGCGTATGCCTACGAGTGAAGAATTACGCTTGCTTCGATATGTAGACAGCGAACAAAAAACATTGAATGGTGTAAACGGTCGCCTTTTTGGTAATGCACCTAATCAGATTTTCCTGCCTTCCACCGGTTGGCGTCTTGAATATGATGGAGCGCTGGTTAATGTAGGCGTGAATGGATATTATTGGAGTAGTTCCCGTACCGGAAGTGGTTTTGCCCGTTATTTAGGTTTTCTGCGAAATTCTGTAAGTTTGAGTGCTACTAATCGAGCTTACGGATTTAATATTCGCTGTGTCAAATAATGTGCTAATGTGCTAATAAATAATGTGCTAATGCGCAAGTTCACGGATTCTCTAATTGTAATCAATATGATAATTGCATTAGCACATTATTTATTAGCACACTATTCTTTGATATATCCGCCTTCTTTCAGAATTTCGATGGCTCGCGGCACATTGCTTTCTATCACTTGCAGTTTTACGCCACCGATTGCATTCGAATAAAAAGGTGTAACTTGAGCAGTCAGTTCATCTTTTAGGAAACAGGGAATCCCTTCTGATTCTAATTTGCCTTTCACAATCGGTGCTTCGTGTGCGAATTCGAATGTGAGAATAGTGATTAATTTTTCGTTGTCCATTTTAATTTTGTCTTATAATTGTTTCTGTTCTAGGGAAAAATTCTCGATACCACTCTTCTAATCTGTCATTTACAAATCGAAACAAGAAAAACTCTTGGTGACTGTAAACATAAGATAAAACCTCTATTTCATCGCCATTTTCTATGCGCTTCTCTACAATTTGGAAGTCTTGCCCTAAAATTCCGGTTGCTTTTTCTCTTGTCATTCCCAGTTCAAGTCTTTATATTTTTGAGCTATTAACAGGGAAGGATAACGCACTACAAGAGGACAACATCAATGCTACAAAAGCACAATAAAAAAATATCTTCAAACTTTGTTTCATATCTATAAGTTTTAAATTTATATTCCACAAATGTACACATTTTTCTACACTTGCAACATCCGCCCTTTTACTTTATCTATTTTTCTCATTATCGCTTTTTCTACTTCAACAATCAAGAAAACGGCGACACCCAACACAAATGGGAAAATCCAATCCTTCGCCTCTAGCGGAACAGTAGCGAATGCTGCATTCATAAATGGAAGATATGTGATGCCTAATTGCAACACAATCAATATTCCACATACAACCCAAACAGCATTGTTGTTGAAAAATCCTTTTTTGAATGCACTTTCTCTGATACTGCGACAATTGAATAAATGGAACATCTGCGCCAAAACGATGGCATTCAATGTGATTGTTCGAACAATTTCTATATCAGCTTCTTTATTTAGAAGATAGATATTGAGCCAAAGTGTGCTGATTCCGATGAGGAAAATAACAAATAAGACGCGCCCAATGAAATAGTTACTCAATAATGGCGATTTCGGACTGCGCGGTGGTCGGTGCATTGTACCGGATTCTAACGGCTCAAACGCCAATGCCAGCGAAACGGTAACGGCAATCACCATATTTACCCACAAAATTTGTACGGCTGTGAGCGGCATCACAAATCCGAAAAGAATACTGGCAATGATTATAAATGCTTGTGCACCATTTGTTGGCAAAATAAACAGGATTGTTTTTTTCAAATTATCGTACACGCGGCGACCTTCTTCTACGGCGGCAACTATGGTGCTGAAATTATCGTCAGCCAATACGATTTTTGCCGCATCTTTCGTTACTTCCGTTCCTTTGATGCCCATTGCTACGCCAATGTCGGCTTGTTTTAGTGCAGGTGCATCATTTACACCGTCACCTGTCATTGCACAAATGGCACCGCGAGCTTGTAATGCTTTGACCAGTCGTAATTTGTGTTCGGGACTTGTGCGGGCAAAAACGTCGCAATTCATTACCGCTTCTTCCATTTCGGCATCGGTCATTGCTTCCAATTCCTTACCTTCCAAAGCTGTTATCCCATCACCGATACCGAGTTCTTTCGCAATGGTGCGGGCGGTGTCGGCGTGGTCGCCTGTAATCATTTTTACCGTAATTCCCGCATCTTTGCACTCTTTTATTGAGGCGATTACCTCTTCGCGTGGAGGGTCGATAATGCCGGCAAGTCCGAGAAATACAGCCCCGTTTTGAATGTCTTTGTGCGAAATGGCTGTAATACTTTTTGGCACAATTTTATATGCAGCCCCGATAAGCCGTTGTCCGCGAATGGCGATGTCGTGAATTTCGTTTTCCCAATATTCTTTTTTAAGCGGCTTTTCGCCTGCGGCGGTTTTTTCAAATTTCGCCATTTGCAATAATCTGTCGGGCGCACCTTTTATATAGATAACATTATGCGTGTCTTTTTCAACTAAGGTAGCCATATATTTGTATGCCGAATCGAACGGAATAGTCGAAATTCGCTCCACATGCGGCAGATTGAGGTTTGCCTTTTGCACCACTGTAACCAACGAGCCTTCGGTAGGTGCGCCGTTTACAATCCAATGTCCATCGGCATCTTTTCCGATAGAAGCTTCGTTACAGATATCGAAACTTTCAATCAATTCGCGCAGAACAGGCTCTTTTTCAAAATCGACTTTTGTGTTATTGATGAGAATATCGCCTTCGGGTGCGTAACCTGTTCCGGTTACTTGGTATTCACCGTCTTTGGTTTTCAGTGTTTTAACGGTCATTTCGTTTTTGGTCAATGTGCCTGTTTTATCAGAACAGATGACCGAAACCGAGCCCAATGTTTCCACCGACGGCAAGGTGCGTACAATGCTTTTTCGTTTTGCCATATTTTGCACGCCAATGGCAAGAATGATGGAAAGAATTGCCGGAAGTCCTTCGGGAACGGCAGCAATAGCGAGTCCGATAATGGCAAGTAAAAGCTCAACCGGTTCGTAATCGCGGAAGAAATAACCGAAGATATATATTAAAACAGAGCCGGACAAGATGATAATTGACAGCCATTTCGCAAATTGTGCCGTTTGTTTTAATAATGGAGTCTTCAGCGTTTCTACATTGGACATCATTTGGTTGATTTTGCCGATTTCGGTTTCCCCACCTGTAGCAACCACAATGCCAACACCTGTACCTGTGCTTACCGAAGTGCCCGAAAACGCCATATTCAAGCGGTCTCCCAACACAGTGTCATCAGGTAAGATTTCGATATTTTTCTCGCTTGCAACGGATTCGCCTGTGAGTGCCGATTCTTCGATGTGAAGATTATCTGCGCGAATGAGTCGTAAATCCGCCGGCACTTTACTTCCCGGACTTATTATTACAATATCGCCTACGGTCAAGTCTGATGCGTCTATTTCCGTGCGTTTTCCATTGCGAATGACGTGCGCTTTCAGCGAAAGCATTTTCCGGATACCTTCCAGCGCTGCTTCTGCTTTGTTTTCTTGAATAAAGCCGATGAATGCGTTGATAACCGCAACGCCCACGATAACAATTGTTTCGACGTAATCGCCGATGGCAAGCGTAATCATCGCCGCTCCGAGAAGAATATAGATAAAAATGTCATTGAATTGTTTCAAAAATTTGAAAACTAGACTCTCTTTTTTTCGTTCGGGCAGTGCATTTTTGCCATATTTTTGTAGGCGATTGGTTGCTTCGTTGTCTGATAAACCTTCGCCTGTATCGGTTTTTAGAAGGCTGACAACCTTTGCGGTATTAAATGTGTACCATTTGTTGGTGATTGGGTTGTCGTTTTGTATTGGTTGCATATATATTGATATTTTTTTATTGTTTATTTTGTCTGAACCAAGATTTTAACAGGAGTATCAAGATTTCCAAGATTAAAAATCTTGTTCATCTTGCAAATCTTGTGAAAATCCCGGTTCAGATATTTTCAATAATTCTGCCGCCTCGCACACTTCTTCATACCACTCTTCGCCGAATTTTCGCAATAACGGCTCTTTCAAAAATTGATACAACGGCATGCCCTCTTTTTTTCCTAATTTTACAGCAGAAGAACAAACAGACCATCTGTTATAATTCACAGCCGTAAAATCCTCATATTCTTGCAATCGAATGGGATAAAGATGACACGAAACCGGTTTTTGCACTGCAATTCGCCCCTCTCTATATGCTGTATCAATGGCACATTTACATACACCTTCGGCATCGAAATAGGTAAACACACATTCTTCGCCGTTGATAATGGAAGTTACCAGTTCGCCGTCGTAATCGGTGTAAGCGACATCTTGTTTCTCAATTAATTGCTGCGCTGTTGGCGAAAGTTCATTCCAAATTGCGGGAAGAATTTTATTTATTTGCTCATATTCTTCTTGTGTGAGTGGTGCGCCCGATTCGCCGTCAATGCAACATTGTCCTTTGCATTTGGCGAGGTCGCAAATGAAGCATTCTTCAAATATATCACGTGATAAAATTGTATGTTGAATTTGTATCATTTTTTTTGAGACTATAAGACTATAAGAGATAAGACTATAAGACCTTGGGATTTTCGCTTTTCCGGAATTTATGAAATAGTAGAATAGTTGTTGCTAAACTCACCATTGCCAAAACAAAAAATGTTGGTGTGATCTCTATTTTTTCCGTATTTTTCAACCACTCTGCATTTTTCCAAAAGTAGTTCACTATCACAACTAATGTGTTATTGAAAAAATGCACGAAAATCGGTATCCATAAATTTTGCGTATATAAAAATAGATAACCCAACAGTGCACCCAATACAAGTCTCGGAAAAAAGCCGAAAAATTGTAAATGTACCGCGCTGAAAATAAATGCCGAAATCCATACGGCAATGTGTCCGTTTCGTGTCCATTCTTGCAAAAATTGCTGTAAAGCGCCGCGAAAAATAATTTCCTCTGCTACCGCCGCCACAACACCGATGATAAGAATATTCATCAGTAATTCGCCAATAGTTTGCACAGACAATAGTCGCTCTGTTGTAGCTATTGCCATATCTTCTTTTGTGTGCATCCATTGCTCAATACCGCGCATCGATTCGGGCAATTCGATTGTTTTATTCCAATGCGTTAGAAACAAAACGAATACGTATGCAGCGAAAAACACGAACAAGCCGAACAGAATTTTTTCGTCTAATCGTTCATTTTTATTCAATTTCAGATACGTTATTGGTTGCGAATTTGTTGCTTTTAGTGCGAAATAGACAGGCAAAACAAACATACAAACGCCTTGCACAAACATACTTGCGTAAAGCGTCCATAATCCGGACTGTTCGCTTTTGCCTATCACCATCGTTATTAAGCCAATAGACACAACGGCAACAATTGTGCAGGGTATCAAGAATATAAATAGATAAAATATCTTGACTGCCGGTGTTGCTGCCGGAAAAATCTGGCACATACTTTCTTTAAATTATTGAGATTACAAAGGTAATTAAAAAATTTGATGATGAATGTTTAAGAAAGTATTAAAATTCTCATTGTACGAATTTTAGGTATACACCAACTTATAGTAGTGAAGTTTGTGAAAGGATTATTGTTATTCATGTAGATTTTATACCTCTATTTTCTGATATATAGATTAGTACAGCCTTAAAGTAGAGAAGTACCTAAACAGTTTTTTGTCAAAACTGACTAAATTAAACGACCGATTAAATGCATCATATTTTATCAACGTTTTTGTGTTTATTTTGTTCATTCTTGCCTTATAATTATTGTAACAATTATCTTGACAATTTGTTCAAATGCTTTTGTACATCAAAAGTATTTTTTTGTTCTTTACTTTGTTCTTTTTCTTGTATTTTGAATCAATGAACGGCTGCAAAGGTATTGCTTCTTTTGGAATTAAAAAATTATTTCATAGTTTTATTTTGATGATTATAAATATTTAACAAAAGAAAGCCGCTAGGATAAATTGTAGATTTACTCAATTTGCAATGATATGCTATCATTTTAACAAAGTGCATCCTTCACAGTTTCACATGTATTAAATCTATCGAAAATAATCGGTCGTATAGTTTAGTCAATGTCAGAAAGCTATTTATTCATTCTTTGTTACAATACATAATTTGATTAATAATTACATCACTTAAAACATAAACTATTATGTCCATTCAATTCAAAACAATCGAACGCCCGCAGCCGGGGGTATCCGGCGGCGGCACCAGAAAATTCTACGCCACTCCCGTATTGGGCAGAGAAGTAACCCTCGAAGCGCTTACCCGTGCTATCGAACGCAAAAGCACCCTCAGCGGCGCGGATATTCGCGCGGTACTCTACGCAATGGTAGAACAGGCGGCTGACGGTTTGGCTGAAGGTCGCGTTATTCGCCTGGGCGATTTGGGCAGCCTTCGTATCAGCCTTAGCAGTGACGGCAGAGATACGCCCGAAGAGGTGACCTCATCGGCAATCAGACGAACCGGTGTTATTTTTACACCCGGCAAGAAGATGCAGGATATGCTGAAGAATGCACGCTTTCAGAAAGTCAATTGATAATAAAAAACGAGTAGCCACACACGGGCAAATGAGTAGCTACTCACAGACGAATGAGTAGCTACTCATGGACGAATAAGTAGCTACTCATCAGCCAACGAATAGCTAATAACAAATGTTAATGACGAATGATTAACCATTAATCATTAATCACTAACCATTAATCATTATAAATATGAAATCTATTTTTTCACTCGTATTCCTTCTGATGTTATGTGTTGCGCCGTTGCTCTCCCAAGACCGTCGTATCTCTCTCGAGGGGACAAGTTTTACTATCGGCGAGCTCATTCGTGAAGTTGAAGCGCAGACCGATATCCGTATTATGAATCGCAGCATCTACCTGAACCGCGATGAGGTGATCGGTGATATTACCTCTCCCGAAATGGTTCGCGAAGCGGTCGACCAAATGCTTGCCGGTACCGATTTTGTCTTTGATTCTCGTGCCACTTATTCCCTTATCACGATAGAACGTGAAAACGAACAGGGCGAACGCGTCATTGAACAGGTTTTTGTGGATTCCGACGGCAGGGTTGTTCGCATTGATGATGTGTTCGGCCACCCCGTTTCTTTTGCGGGCAGAGATGTACTGATTGGCGATATGCTCGTCGGTCAGGTGCTTAGCGGCAGAGCCTATTCGTATCATTCGAGCGGCGTATATACCGTAATCACTGCTGTGGTAGATGATGCCGAACGTCGTGTATTTGTGGATATGAACACCGGTCGTGTATTGACGGAAGAGCATATGGTACAGCGAATGGAGGAGATTCAGCACGCACAGCGAAGGCAAAGAAACGCTCGAACCAACGGAGTGGCTTTGCCTTCGTGGGGTATCAAAACCAACTTATTGTACGATGCTACCACTACCTTCAACTTAGCTGTTGAGTTTCGCACAGGCGAAAAAACATCGTTAGACCTTCCGTTGAACTATAATCCGTTTACCTTTAGCGATAATCGCAAGTGGAAGCACTTCCTGATTCAACCCGAATTTCGCTATTGGACACGAGAGACCTTTGACGGACACTTTTTCGGTCTGCACGGACACTATGCCTATTATAACGCAGGCAATCTTCCCAAACCCTTTTCACCGTATATGCAGGAACACCGTTTTCAAGGCTGGCTTGCCGGTGCGGGCGTAAGCTACGGTCATCGCTGGAACTTCAACCGTTGGGCAATGGAAGCTACTGTTGGTGTAGGTTATGCCTATTTGGATTATGACAAATATGAGTGCGGCAATTGCGGTGAATTTTTAAGCAGTCACAAAAAGAACTATTTTGGTCCTACCAAAGCAGGATTGTCATTGATATATGGTATTGGCGGTAGACGAGGCGCAACACCTGCGCCTGCACCGATACCTGTTCAGCCGATATTACCTCCGACACCTCCGGTTGTTGAGGTTTATCACCCCACATTCATAGCGAGTTTCGTAACGCCTCCTGTGGAAGAAGTCAAAGCGCGCGGAGAAGCAGGCAGTCTGTTTTTGGAATTTGCTTCAGGTAATTCTACCATCAATCCTGCGTTTAGAAACAATGCATCGGAATTGCAAAAGATTCACGACCAGCTCGAAGCGGCAATACGCGACACGTACACCACCATTACCGGTATCAGCATCGTAGGACACGCATCTATTGACGGTTCGTATGCCTCCAACCTGACGCTTTCGGAACGTCGCGCCGCAGCGCTCAAAAATCATATCAGAACAATACATAACCTGCCGGAACGTCTCTTTACTGTGCATGGCGCAGGTGAAGACTGGGCAACACTTGACAGCCTTGTGGCAGCATCCAATATGCCCGACAGATTCCGTATTTTGGAAATCATCAGGGGTACGGATATTTTCGACGGACGCGAAAGACGATTAATGGATCTTGCCGGCGGCAATCCTTATCGACAAATGAGAGATCAATTCTTCCCTCTTCTTCGTCGTGTGGATTATACATTGCACTATACGATTCTGCCGTTTACGGTAGAAACAGGTAAAGAGGTATTTCGTACCCGACCGGGTAACTTGTCGTTGGACGAGATGTTCCAAATTGCGCAAACCTATGCACCGGGAAGTCCGGAATCAAACGAAGTGTTTGAGACTGCCGCGCGATTGTTCCCCGACAGCGATATCGCCAATCTGAATGCGGCAGCGGCAGCGTTAGACAGAAAAGATACAACGACGGCTGCAAGACACCTGAGCAGGGTACGGGAGCACAACAGTGAGTATTGGAACAATATGGGCATCTTACAATTTTTGCAAGGCGATAAAGCGGCAGCGGCAGAAAGTTTCAGACGCAGCGGCGGAGCAGGTGCAAGCAATGCGGAGGGGTTGAACAGACATATTCAATCGTTATAAAAATTCAAAGATTCAAAATTCAAGCCGGTCGCTGAGCGGAGCCGAAGCGCAAGGTTCAAAAATCATGGAGAAATTTTCATCCCCCATTCAATACACAAAGCGACACAACAGCATCTTGCGGCAGCGGAGTATCGCCAAACAAAAAACGTTTTTGATTATTCTCTGCATTATTATGATTTTGGTGTTCACGCTTTTCATTGTCGATACGGTCAATTATCGCGCAAACAGGAATGTCGAAACTGTAATTCAATAATTTAAAGATTCAAGGTTTAAAGTTCAAGGTTCAAAGTAAACAACAAATCAACAAAAAACAAAACCCGCCCTTCGGGGCACAAAACAATCAATTTTATTAATTAATTAAATTTTTTTCAAGATGAAAAGTAAATTATTTTTGGCAGCCATAGCGGTTGCAATGATGTTCGCTTCGTGTAACAACGAAGAAGTGCCGGTAATTGATCCGGGTAAAGGCGCTCTTGCCGTTAAAATTGTAACACCGGGTACGGCAAACAGGGCTACTCAGGCTCCCACGACAGGTGCTGTCTATGCCGATGTGGATCCTGCCGGCAACCACCGTATTTTCTTTGTAGACGCCGGTGATAATGTAATTCGGTCAATAGCTTTAGATCCTACTCAAGCTATTGATGGTGAAGGTCAGGTTATTTCAGATGTTGTAGCTTCTTGGCGTGTTTATGTTGTGCTTAACGCTCCTACCAGTGTGAACACACTTACTACACTTACCGCCATTAAGGCTGCAGGTGGTGCTGTTACCGGTCTTACGAGTTTGGAAGCCAACGGTTTTGTACCTATGTCTAACCACACTGATGCCGCTTCTATGGTTCCGAATACAGGCGGTACTGCCGGTACGCCTGCCGGTGATGCCGATTACCAGGCTGTTATCGAGGTTTCTCCGGCTATCTCACGTTTAGAGGTTACTCAAATTAGCACGGGTGTATTCTATAATACGGCTACCCTTGTTTACACGCGTATTGTTTCTTTTGATGTAAATGGTGTTTATGTTGATGGTTATTCCCCCAACTATACATTTGCCGGCGCAGGTTCGGGTACTTTGGCCGAGATGGATCAGACCTTTGCTAACACCGGACTTGGCGATAACGGTCCTTGGAGTTCGAATGCTACTCCGGCTGTAACACCTACTCCGGCAGGTACTGTATGGGCATACAACCTTGCAGCAGGCGCGGCACCACGTTTGATTATTCCGGTAACGAACGTTGTAACCCAAACTTCGCTTGATAACGCAGCGTGGTCAGCGAGTTCTGCTCCTGACACATCTGTTCGCTATTTGACCGTTACTTGGGCAACAAACGCAGCAGGTACCAACGCGCTTAGCACCTTTAGTAGGGCTAATGTTTATCAAGTGGCAAATATTATGTTCTCTGCGGATAAACTGCACTCTACACCGAATCCGATTATTGCTGATACTCGCGTAGAAGTTACGGTTAGACAGTGGACGCTTAATCCTACTTGGGCGGTGGTTCAATAAATTCAAGGTTTAAAAGTTCAAGGTTTAAAGATCAAAGTTTAAAGGATTAAGGTTCAAAGTTTGCCTTGAACTTTAAACCTTAATCCTTAAATCTTTAAACCAAAAAAAGATGTGCAGAAAAGTGATATTTCCGCACATCACAAAGAAATAAATAAATTAAATGATATGAGGAATATATTTTTATTAATCACCATTGCGGCAATCGTATTTACATTCGTCTCCTGCTCCCAAGACAATTCGGGCACAAAAGACGAAACGATAAACCTCACCGTCAGGATTACCAACACAAGCATAAGCGGCAGAGCCGTAGAGGCTCCCGGTACGGCTGTTGCCGCCACCCTTACCGACGGATGGATATTCTTGGTCAGTTCCACTACTGGTAACGTGGTTAGGAGTGTGGAGTTGAATGTGGGCGAGGCGTTACAGTCCGGAGCCGGTACCGGTCAGATTGTTACAGGTGTTCCGTCCAACGCGCGTATATACATTGTGGGTAACCTGCCCGGCGCTTACCCGGGTAACTATGACGCTATCAAAAACCTTGCAACCCTTTCCGCTATCCAAAACTATGTGTTGAACACAGAAGGTCAGGACGGCAGAGGGCACACCGGCGTTACTTTGGCAAACGAGAGTGGCAATGCCATTCCCATCAACCACGTGTCCGGCGCTACTACAGCTTCGGTGAGTGTCAACCTTTCGCCGCTTGTTGGTCGTTTGGAATTGGTTAGCGCAGTCGCTGTCGATTATACCACCGGTGCTGCTGCGGTAAACCCCAATCGTACCTACACCATTACCGGTTTTACCGTAACCGGTGTTTTTGCGGATAATTACTACGAGGAGTTCACGCTTGCGGGTGTCGGCGACGAGTTGTTCTCGCAGGGTACGGAGTTTAAGCAGTTTGATGGTATCGGTGATGAGGATTCGTGGGGCGCCGTTGCCGGCACAGCAATTCCGGGTAACGATAACGTATGGGCTTACAATCTTCCGGCGATGACCGGCAATATGCCCCGCCTGATTCTCAGGTTGGAGAATATCTCTGCTTCGTGGAGCGACAGCGGCGGTTCGGGTACCGTTAATTTCGCCGGTCAAATCCGTTTTGTAACCGTAGTCAGTTACAGGCATAACAATGTGAGTGGCGCTGCCATCACCGCTTTTGAACGCGGTAATATTTACCGGATAAACGGTGTACAGTTTAACATCAATAACCTGAGCTTCACTCCGAATCCTTCGGAAGATGTGACGGTTACCACAGATGTTGATGTGTTGGATTGGAATGTTGAAGATATGTATCATAATTTATAAATTAGTAAACGAGTGGACAAGTAGACGAGTAAACAAGTAGGCAAGCTTTGTTCACTCTCGTTTACTCGTCTACTTGTCCACTCGTTTACTCAAAAAAATTAATTGACAAAATATGAATATGGATATTTTAAAAAAGATTCTCCTTCTTCCGTTGCTTGTTCTTTTGTTAAGCAGCTGTATAAAGGATAATTTAGACGATTGTGGTCGGTTGGATTTCCGGCTGCAGTTCAGCTTTACGCTGAATAATCAGCACGAAGATCTGTTAGCGGACGAAGTGCGTAACATTCGTGTTTACGTCTTCGATCAGGTAACCGGTCTTTTGGTTGATATGATCAATGTAACGGAGCAGGATATTGCTCGTGGGTATATTGACGTTGATCTTCTGGGCGGACGTTATACGTTTGTCGCTTGGGGCAGTAACACCAATATTACAAACGGCGGATATGCAGCAGCCGGAACAGTGGGTCAGACCACGTTAAACGATTTCCGTATGACGCTCGCCACCGCTTCCCTTCCTTCAGGCAGTCCGTACGCAGGCTTGGCAGACGTTGTTCCGCAGACAGCCGGTTTTGGCGACCTCTTTTGGGCAATTGCGAAGGATGTTACGGTGTTGAGCAGCGGTCGTGACCAGTCGGTTGACTTCGACCTGATTCGTAATACCAATACGCTGACTGTGAATGTTGCCGGTTTGGAGAATCTCTCAACACGCGCGCTGACCGGTATGGAGCTTGATGTTTTCACCGTAGGGCGTAACTGGCTCTACGGTAACGACAATAACCTGTTTGCCGATACGCCACGTATGCTCTTCCTGCCACACGACGGCAACCGAGACGAAGCCGGCGGCAAGATAACCGAAGTTTTCAATATCCGTCAACAGCGTTTGAGCCAAAACCCTGTCGCAGCACGCCCCATACTGTATGTGCGCGATGCGGCAACGAATACTGCCTTGATTCCACCTTTGGATGTAGTATACCTCATCCAGCAGATGAAAGATGATGCCGGTAATCCGCTCTATCCCAATCAGGGATACATTGACCGCGAGGATACCTTCTTGATAGACATTGAATTTCGGAATAACAATGAGGGTAACCTCGTCATTCGCATTTCGGTGAAGGGTTGGACAATGGAGTATATTTATTCGGTGGTTGCATAAGCAAGAGGCTTGAAAAGCCTGATTTTCGTAACCGCATACGAGCGAAGCGTTGTTTGCGGTATAACCCAAACTAAAGAACTCTGCCTGAAAGGCAGGACAGAACAGGATAAGTCCTGCCTTTCAGGCAGAAGATTTCGTTTTTCGTCTATCCGCAGGCAACGCTACGCTCGCCTACGGTTATGAAGATTAAGCCCATTCGGGCTAAACGGGCTAAGACAATTCAACAGTTCAACGATTTAACAATAAAAATAAAATAAATATGAACAAGATTTTTAATTTTCTATTGCTGTTATCAGTGTTGGCATTCACCGCCTCCTGTATCAGCGAAATACCTTGGGGGAACGATAACCCCAACGTTAAACCCGGTGAAGCCGAAGTGAAGCTTCGCCTCCGTACCCCGGGCGGTTTTAAAGCGCCCGCTATGCGCAGTTTGAGTTTTGCGCAGGAAAATGCTATTTCCGACGTTTATGTACTGGTTTTCAACAGTGACAACAGTGCGCTGATGGATATCAAAGAAGGTTTGGTTATTGATAATGGAACCGTTGACCCTTCTTCCGGCATCTACAGCGGTACGGGTGAGTTTTCCATTACGCTTCCGCAAACGATGGGTAATGCAACCGTGAATTTAGTTGTATTGGCAAATGCCGGTGCGATATTGGATGCCACTGTCGGCACCGATTTTGCAACGGCTACCCTCCCTGCTACACCGAACTACGACAACGTGATGCGTGCGATTTTCACCTCCATCACCGGCAAAATGTTTACTGCTCCCGGCAGTGTGATTCCGATGTGGGGCGAAACCGGACAGATTTCTATCGATCCCGGCGCCAGCCAATCGGTGGAGCTGATGCGCGCTATTGCGCGTATTGATGTGGGGGTAGGATTCCCGTCTCGCGCTTCTACCGACACTACCGACGATTGGACGTGGAACGGTGAAGATGCAGGCGGCACAGAGATTCCGTTCGTGCTTCAGGAAGTGTATGTGATGCGCCCCAATAACCGGTATGCTGTGGCGCCTGCTGCGGCTAACCGTACCGGTACTACTATCAATGCACCGACTGTTCCTGCAGGAACGACTGCGTTTAGCGCCACAGATTCCGAAACCGACTTTTTATTTACCGGCATCACCACTGCCGCCGTTGGTACCGGTACTTGGACTGCGCGCAGTATTTACGTTCCCGAGGCTGATATCAATATGAATCCGCTGGGCGGTGCGTCTATGGACGACAATCACACCGAGCGTATGGCTATTGTGGTGGGCGGCAGTTTCAACGGCAATCCAACCACTTATTACCGTCTCGATTTTGCAAAAGGCGGCAGTTTGATTGACGTGTACCGCAACTTCCTGTATCAGTTCAATATCATCAGCGTTTCGGGCGATGGCTACGGCGACCCCATCACAGCTTACGAATCTACGGCGATGAATATGGAAGCCGATATCCTGAACTGGAACGACAGCGATTTGGACAATATCTATTTCGATGGCACCAATTATTTCCGTATTTCGGATCAGCGTATTGTTTTCTCTCCTTTCGTCAGCGAGCGAGAGGTGATCATTGAGACCAACGTCTCCGACTTTACACTGACAATGGGTAATCATACCATTCGTAACAACGGCGTTACGGTAGCCACGCCTTATTACCTTTACACCATCACGCCCAACGGCGGCAACAGCTACACCTTCACAATCGCACCCCGCTTGCCCAATGTTTCGCCGGTGCAGACAAACAGGCTTGAGGAGTGGGGCATTACTGCCGCTCGCCTCAAAGCAGCGTTCACCGTCAGACAGGAGTGGACGAGGCTTTATGTATCGGTTGTGAACGGTTCTTCCACTACCGTATTTCCGGAAGGTGTGGGCGCAGGTCGTGAAATCACGTCTATTCCTATCGCCATCGTATCTCAGGTACCGGTAACGGTTGAGGTGGTAGATGCCATTACCGGCATTCCGGTAAATTGGGTAGAAGGCTTCGGCGATCTCACTGATCGCGATGCAAATAATCTCTACATCGGGCAGCTTGCGCTCACAGTACAGCCTTACAACTGGGTCAGCGGCACTTATGACCGTGCAGCAATTGTGAAGATTACGCCCGATAATGAGAGCACTGTTGAATACACCATCACTCAGCGCAGACCTATTCTTATTGTCAGCGAGCCTGCTATACGTGTTCAGCGACCGGTGCCGGGAGGGGGAATAACCTATCCGCCGATTGATGTGTTGACCAACTTGCCGTTAGGCGATCTTTCTATCGACTTCAACGTTGGCGGTACGGACTTCGGCGATGACGCTCCGAACATTACCAGTTCCGGATTGTCTCCCATTGGCGATGCGATGAACGCCCGTTATCAGCGTTTTACCATCTCGGTCAGTAGCGCTGCAAGTCCGATGCTTTCCAGTCGCGTGTTCAGCGTTTTGCCTCCGGCAGGTAAGTATGGCGATTTACAAGCCGCTACTACTACCGTTACTATTCCGAGCGAAGCCGATGTCTTTGATTTCTTCTGGAACCAAAGCTCGTTCTTCGGCACGCCGCAGTGGAGTCCTGCCAGATACAGCGATGGTACGACCGGGTATTTATTCCCTTGGAACACCACTGCCATTACTTTCGACGTGGTAACAAGTCATCAAGACCCGGTGGTCAATACCGTCAATTCTACTTTGCACGGCGGAACCCTGACACTCTCGCCTTGGGATGGCACTACTTATAGCCCCGACAATTTGCCGGTTTACGAAGGTAACTTTGTTATGCTCAATAACACCAATTTCTCGTCGCCGGTTATTTTTTCGTTTGCCTTTACGGCAATGGACGGCGCTACGTCTAAGCCGCTCTCTATGGGCTTCACGCGCTCCAACCAGGTGTGGGGTCGTGTGCCGACCACCGAGTCGCTCGCAGTTCCTTACACCGGTCTTTCGACTCCTCAGGCTTACACCATTACCAATAATGTAACGTGGGGAGTAACTGCTGCCAGCTGGGTTCCTGCTACGCCGGCCAACTGGGTGTCCGTACAGTTGGGCACAGACGGTACACCTGTCACGCCTGCTGCCACGCCAACCGCAGGTACTACGCGCAACGACCGCGTCATCACTGAGACTCCCGGTACGGCTGCTGCGCTTGTCAGAAATACACCGTTCACTATCATCGTTCCTGCAGTGCCTTCGGGTGTGGCAACAAACTTGGTAACAACCACTACCGGTCAGGCTCGTACGGTGACTGTTTCTTTCACCAACTTAGACCAGAATCCTGACCAAGGCGGCTCGGGTATCTCTATATTGAACGGTAGTCCGATTGAGGTTACGCAACACTTGCCGGTGCTATTCCGCAGTGCCACCACTCAGCCTGCCAACGGCGCATTGGGTAATAGTGCACAATCTTTCACCCTCAACCTCACGAGCAATCTGATCAGTGCCAATGGTACTTGGGGCTGGGAGCTTTGGGATGTTACCTCTACTCCCAGCAGATTGAGTTTTTGGAATGGGACGGGTGGTACAGGACTAAACCCCGTCAACCCCCAATCCACTGTCAACATTACTGCTAATAATGCTTCCGATGCTACGGCTCGGAATTTGGAACTTCGTATTTTCAGTACCGAGTTTGATTATACGGAAGTTATAGGTACTTGGACGCAAGCACGTAATGAATTCAATGCCGGTTTTGCCGATATCCTGTATCTGCACAGCAATGGAACTTTACGCGTGGGTAGATGGGCAGAGGCTGTTAATGGTGAAGAGGCTGTCACTTCGAATAATATGGTTTATGCTAAGTTTGGTGGTGTTATCGGTTTCAGCATAACTCCAACCACTTTGAATGCTACAAGCATTAGGTTCGACCCTACTACGTTAGCTCCGACTACGTATGCAGACATACCAAATTTCATTGCTAGTGACTGGAACGCAGGCATCAGCAATGTTTCCCAAACTTCCGGTCCTTTGGCTTACCACACTTTTACTAATATTCGTGCCGGTAAGGGTGATATTTGTATGTTGGTAGGTTTGACTGCCACACAGGCGCGGACGATGTCTCAGACTGAGTTGATGCAACACGATAGCGGCTGGCGCTTGCCGACAAGTGCTGAAAATATTGCATTTGCCGGAGTAGGTGCAAATCCATGGGTTGCTGCTGGGGCTCTATGGCCAGCTGTTACGTCCGGCACCCGACTTCCCGGCGTCAGGTTGCCACGAGTTGCGATGGGAGTCAACTCGGGGGGAACATTCCTCCCCGCCGCCTCCTCCCGTGGCGGGACTGGCAACCCTCATAGCGGTACCGGCGGAAGATATTGGTCATCAACACCCACCAACGCTACTAACGCGAGCGGATTCTTCTTTGATGTCAGTAACTTTGCCCCAGATAATCGAAATCAGTACGCTTTTTCTAACGGGTATGCCATCCGCTGCATAAATCGCTGAATATGTATACATCCTTTGGCTGGCGCGGATTTGCAATCCGTGCCCAGATAAAGCAAAAACCAACAGAAGGTTTAGTCTTGTTTTCCCTTTCTACCATAGGGTAGCGGTAGCGCTACCCTATGGTTTAGCAAAAAGGGTAAAGCCCCCTCAATCCCCCTCAAGGGGGACTTTATCACCTGATACTCAAATAGAATGATGGATATTGCAAGGTCCCATTAAGGAGGACTTAGGGAGCTTAAATAGTGGTTTGGGTTGGTTTTTGTAGTAAATATGTAGTGTAATGTGTTGGGGTTGTAGGTGTTATATCGTTGCGTCCTTTGGGCTGCGCGAATTTAAAGATTTAAAAGTTTAAAGATTCAAGGTTATTGATTTACCTTAAACTTTAAACCAAAAAAATATCCCCTGCCGGCGCGGATTGCAATCCGTGCCATAGACAAAACAATAACTCTGCCGTCTTTTGTTGGACGGCAGGGCACAAAAAGGCTTGAAAAGCCTGATTTTCATAACCGCAGGTCATCGACCTACGGACATTGTAACAGCTGACTTCTGCCTGAAAGGCAGGACTATTCCTGTCTTGTTCTGCCTTTCAGGCAGAGGATTTCGTCTTTCGTATCCGCAGGCAACGCTTCGCTCGCCCACGGTTATGAAGATTAAGCCCATTCGGGCTAAGGCGCGATTTGCTGTCAGTTCAGACACTATCCCCCCGCTGGCGCGGTTTTGCAAACCGTGCCCTGATATGGGATTGATAACTTTATGAATTTTGAATTGCATTCAAAAAGTACACACTCAATGTTCTGTTTGTATCTTCTCATTCTTGTGCCCTAAGTGCAGGAATTGTAACAACAGAGAAAGTATAAACATATTTGTCATCCGGTATTCGTGAGAATATCGGATGTTTTTTTATAGAAAAAGTGTTAGTTTACCGGTATTCTCCATTTTTCGTTTTATTTTTGAGACGATTTTTTTGAGGTTGGGAAAAATTATTGTTATTTTGCACACTAGAAACGAAAATGGAATAATATATAATACGAATTTACAAAATCAAAATAAAAAAAGTATGCAAATAAAAAAATTAAGTCTGTTAGCAGCAGCCCTTTTGCTATTATTCTCTTGCGTCAAAAAAGAAACATACAATCACGGATTTGACGAGCCTGTGGATTACGTCAGTACACTCGTAGGCAGCCTGTCCGAGTTTTTACTGTCAAACGGAAATACCTATCCTGCAACCGCGCGCCCATGGGGAATGAATTTCTGGACACCGCAAACCGGAAGAATGGGTGATGGCTGGCAGTATGTATATAGCGCCCACAAAATCAACGGTTTCAAACAAACACACCAACCAAGTCCGTGGATGAACGATTACGGACAATTTGCCATTATGCCCATGGTTGGTAAAATGGCGTTTGCCCAAGCCGATAGAGCCAGTTGGTTCTCGCACAAAGCAGAAATTGCACGTCCACATTATTATAGTGTGTATCTTTCCGATTATGATATGACCACTGAAATTACGCCTACCGAACGTGCCGCCGTTTTCCGTTTCACATTTCCCGAAACCGATAGCGCATTTGTAGTAGTAGATGCCTTCAACAGAGGTTCGGCTATCGAAATTATCCCCGAAAGGAATGCTATTATCGGCTACACAACACGTAATAGTGGCGGTGTGCCTGATAACTTCAAAAACTATTTTGTGGTAGTTTTCGATAAACCGTTCGAATACCGATATATAGTAAAAGACGGCGAAATTGTTGCCGGTGAAACCAAAGCAGAAGTGAACCACGCAGGTGCATTTATCGGCTTTTCCACCAAACGTGGCGAACAAGTTATTGCAAACGTAGCTTCGTCATTTATCAGCTATGAGCAAGCTTGGCAAAATTTGAAAGAGGTTGAAGGCAGAAGTTTTGAAACCGTCAAAGCCGAAGGCAGAAAAGCGTGGAACGATGTACTCGGACGGATTGAAGTAGAAGGAGGAAGTCTTGACCAAATGCGTACATTCTACTCAATGTTATATCGTGCGACCCTGTTTCCAAGAAAATTCTATGAAATCGATGCCAACGGCGATATCTACCATTACAGTCCCTACAACGGTGAAGTGCTTCCCGGCTATATGTACACCGATACCGGCTTTTGGGATACATTCCGCGCATTGTTTCCGATGTTGAACTTGGTGTATCCGTCAGTTAATCAAGAAATTCAACAAGGATTGATTAACGCCTACAAACAGAGCGGATTTTTGCCCGAATGGGCAAGTCCCGGACATAGAGGTATTATGATTGGTAACAATTCCGCTTCGGTAGTAGCCGATGCCTATTTGAAAGGACTTCGCGGCTACGATATTAATATACTCTACGAAGCAATGTTGCACGGAACAGAAAACGTACATCCTACAGTATCTTCCACCGGACGACTCGGACACGAATATTACAACACACTCGGATACATACCATACGATGTAGGAATTCACGAAAATGCTGCTCGAACGCTCGAATATGCTTATGCCGATTGGACAATTTATAAATTGGCAAAAGAGTTGGGGCGTCCGCAAGAAGAAATTGATCTATTTGCCAAACGTAGCCAAAACTACCGCAACGTTTTCTCATCGGAATACAATCTGATGCGCGGACGCAACAAAGATGACACTTTTCAGTCGCCGTTCAATCCCTTCAAATGGGGCGATGCCTTTACTGAAGGAAACAGCTGGCATTACACCTGGTCGGTTTTCCACGACCCGCAAGGATTAATCGACTTGATGGGCGGACAAAAGAAATTTGTTCAAATGCTTGACTCCGTATTTATTATGCCACCCACGTTTGACGACAGTTATTACGGATTTCCCATTCACGAAATTCGCGAAATGCAAATTATGAATATGGGGCAATACGCACACGGCAATCAACCCATTCAGCATATGATTTATCTCTACAACTACGCCGGAGAGCCTTGGAAAACGCAATATTGGGCACGTGAAGTGATGGATAAACTCTACAGCGCCGCTCCCGATGGATATTGCGGTGATGAAGACAACGGACAAACATCGGCTTGGTACGTCTTCTCAGCACTCGGATTTTATCCCGTTTGCCCCGGAAGCGGTGAATATGTAATCGGCTCGCCATTGTTCCCCAAAGTAACCATTCATTTGGAAAACGGAAACAAAATAGAAATCAATGCACCGAATAACACACATTTCAGAAGATACATTTCCGAAATGAAACTGAACGGCAGGATGCACACCAAAAACTATTTTACCCACGAGGAGTTGATGAAAGGCACCAAAATAGACATCACAATGTCGAATACACCGAATAAATTGAGAGGTATTAATAAATCCGATTTTCCTTATTCATTTTCGAATGAGAATAAATAAATGAAGTAAAAAGCGAAGAAAGAACTTTCCCGAAAAAATTGAAACAATAAATTGTATTGATTTTTTCGGGAAAGCCTTTTTTTTAATAGACCAAAATATACCAAAGAATAGTAGAAAATGGATTGATTATTTTTGTGCGAATATATTAAAACCATATTTTTTGTTATTTATTGCATCGAAAATTTTGTTTTCAAAATTATTTGTTCTATTTTTACGGCTTTATTTGTGGTGCTTGTAGACTTCTATGGGCATAAAGTCATAGTTTTTTGGGAGTTCTCTCTATCAAAAGCATTTCCCAAAGGGGATTATTCTGTAATTTAAGAGAATGGATGAATTAATATATTAAATAATAATTATAAGAAGTTTAATTACTTAAAAATGAACTTATGTCGTCAAAAATTTCAAGAAGAAAGTTTTTAGCAAGTGGCGCAGTTGCTGCTGCCGGTTTAACTATTGTACCATCAACGGTACTTGGTAAAAGTATGGGTTACAAAGCTCCAAGTGATAAACTCAACATCGTAGGTGTTGGTGTTGGTGGACGTGGACGTGCTGTACTTAGAGGAATGAACAGTGAAAATATCGTTGGTCTTTGCGACACTGACCACAGATATGCACAGGGAGTATTTGGTGATTATCCAAATGCGGAAAGATTTTTCGATTATCGTGAAATGTATGAGAAACTTGGCAGTTCAATAGACGCTGTTATGGTTGCAGGTTCCGACCACACGCACGCCATTCAAGCTGCTGATGCTATCACAATGGGCAAACACGTATATGTGGAGAAGCCATTGACACACAATGTGTATGAGTCGCGTCTTCTTACCAAGCTTGCCGAAAAGCATAAAATTGCTACCCAAATGGGTAACCAAGGATCATCAGGTCCCGGTGTAAGACAGGTAATTGACTGGATTCAAGACGGACAAATCGGAGAAATAACAAGAGTGGACGCTTTTACAGACCGTCCTATTTGGCCACAAGGTTTGAATCGCCCGACAGAAGTAATGCGCGTTCCAAGAACGATGAGATGGGATTTGTTTGTTGGTCCGGCTCCAATGCGTCCGTTCAACTCAATCTATACACCATGGAACTTCCGTGGATGGTGGGATTTCGGTACAGGTGCGCTTGGCGATATGGCTTGCCACGTTTTGCATCCGGTATTTAAAGCATTGAATTTAGGTTATCCGACCAAAGTGCAAGGTTCTTCTACCCTGCTATTAACGGACTGTGCTCCGGTAGCGCAAAAAGTGAAATTGACTTTCCCCGCTCGTAAAAATCTACCCAAAATAGCATTCCCTGAAGTGGAAGTAAACTGGTATGACGGCGGTTTATTACCTGACCGTCCCGAAGGTATTCCTGCCGGACATAATTTGAACGATGCAGGTGGTGGTGTTATTTTCTACGGAACGAAAGATATACTCGTTTGCGGTTGTTACGGTGTGAATCCTTGGTTAGTTTCAGGACGCAAGCCAGAATCTCCACAAACTCAGCGTGTTGTGACCCTTTCGCATTATGAAGACTGGGTGCGCGCTTGTAAAGAAAGCCCCGCAAACCGTGTTGAGACAGCTTCTTACTTCGGTGAAGCAGGTCCGTTCAACGAAATGGTGGTAATGGGTGTACTTGCGGTAAGACTTCAATCGCTCAACCAAGAGTTGCATTGGGACGGTGAAAATATGAAATTCACCAACATTCCTTCCGACGCTACCATCAGAACCATCATCGAAGACAAATTCTCCATCACAGACGGACACCCGTCATTCGATAGAGCTTGGACAGACCGCGTTAATGCAAACCAGTTCGCTGAAAGTTTGATCAACAGCACATATCAAAACGGATTTAGATTACCGGCAATGCCATAATCTAATTTATGCTTAATTTTTTTGACTGTTAGACCTTTATATCTTTCGATTTTTAGGTCTAACAGTTTTGTTCGATAAAAAATAATTTAATTAGAAAAATAAATAATCAGATGAAAAAAGTTATTTATACAGCAATGGCAGCAGCTTTACTATTGACATCTTGTGGTGGCAATGCAAATAGACAAGCAGGTAATAATGAAAGCAGCGAAGTTATTATCATTCCCAATGTGGTGGAGCAACCGGCAATCAGAACATTAAACGATCCGGAAGCGACAGCAACAGTTTTTCCTGCACAAGGAAATGTTCCCGAATACAGAATACTTGATAATCCGCAAATGGATTTGAGTTTGTTACCGGTTGATGACGAAGGCTATATCGTACTTTTTGATGGTCTAACTTTCAACGGCTGGCGTGGCTACGGAAGACCCGACGTTCCGGGTAAATGGACTATCGAAGATGGTACTATGAAATTTAATGGTGCCGGTACAGGCGAAGCACAAACCAATGAAGGCGGCGACATTATCTTTGCGCATCAGTTCAGTAATTTCGAGTTTTCGATTGATTGGAAAGTGTCGAGAGCAGGTAACTCCGGTATTTTTTATTTAGCACAGGAGGTAGAAGCCAGAAACAGAGAAGGAAACTGGCGTTTGGAGCCTATCTACATTTCTGCACCTGAGTCGCAGATTTTGGACAACGAACATCACATGGATGCATTGGCAGGTGCTAACCGTATGTCTTCATCTTTGTATGATATGATTGCAGCTGATCCGCAAAATGCTAATCCTTATGGCGAGTGGAACAATACAAGAATTATCGTGGATAGAGGAAATGTTTTGCACTTCCAAAATGGTGAAAGAGTTGTAAGCTACAATCTCGGCAATCAAAAATGGACGGATATGCTGCAGGCAAGTAAATTTAGAGAAGAAGCTTGGCCCCTTGCATTTACACTGCTTAATAAATTAGGTCGTGAAACCACGAGTGGTTATTTTGGTTTGCAAGACCACGGCGATGACGTATGGTTCCGCAACATCAGAGTGAAACTCCGTTAATTAATAGTTGAATTTCGACAATACATCAAAAAGAAAAAGTAAAAATTGTATGAAAAGAAATTATTTTCTTCTTACGCTTGCTCTATTAATATGTGCAAGTATGTTCACCTCTTGCAACGAAGCAAAGAAAGAACAGTCAAAAACGGACAAAGAAATTTATATCCAATTGTACTCGGTGCGCGATGATATACGTGCCGACTATTCGGCAACAATCGCAGCTTTAGCCGAGATAGGCTTCACAGGCGTGGAGGCATTCGGATACAACAATGGACAATGGTTTGGAATGTCGCCAACAGAATTCAAGCGATCTATTGAAGATGTAGATATGACACTAATTTCGTCGCACGTAGGAAGAGGTTTGCCCGATAATCCGGCTGACACCGATTGGGACGAGCTTTGGGCTTGGTGGGATACCGCAATTCAAGCGCACAAAGAAGCAGGAATAACATATATGATATTACCTTATATTAATCCCGATCAACTTCGGACGGTAGAAAACGTACAGGCTTACGTTGATTATTTCAATAAAATCGGTGAAAGAACCAATGCAGCCGGACTTCGTTTTGGATATCATAATCACGACTTTGAACTTACAATTGAAGTGGACGGAATGCCCGTTTTAGATTATATGATTCAAAATACCGATCCAGCAAAAGTATTCTTCCAGTTAGACGTATATTGGGTAATGGAAGGCGGATATGATGTTGTAGATTATTTCAACAAATACCCCGGTCGTTTCGACCTTCTTCACATCAAAGATGAAATGGAGTTAGGTGAAAGTGGATTAATGGATTTTGAACACATCTTCAATAATCTTGATAACTCAGGAGCTAGATATATGGTAGTTGAGGTTGAAAGATATTCTGAAGGAATGACCCCATTAGAGAGTGTTGGAGTAAGCTTTGACTTTTTGAATGATGCCTCTTGGTTTAGAGCCAGCTACTCAAAATAAGAAAGTATCGGTTTACTGAAAACTTGTGATACAAAAAAGACAGGAAATTTTTCCTGTCTTTTTTGTGTTTTGCCTTTATTTTCTATCAGAAC